>NZ_PPTR01000015.1 GCF_003339845.1 Gordonibacter sp. 28C | reverse complement strand
CCGATTCCCGACGATCTCGCGAGCAGGGAAAACGCGGATCAAGGCGTCGCCGAGCGTCCTCGCGAGGCCGCGCGGCGACGAACAACCGTCAAAAACGGCCGCGAAAGCCGGAATCCGCTGTCAAACCAAAATCGACATAGGCCCGTTCGAGGCTGCATGGCGACGGATCGCCATCAGGCGCCATGCAGGGGCGTGTCGATGGTGGTCTAACAGCGGAAGACGGAAATCATTGCAAGGGACTGTGACAAAACGCCGCTTCGCCGGTCCCTTTGGACAAGGGCTTTGTCCTTGTCGCCCAACAAACAGCGCTTTCGCAGGTAGCCGACACGGACAGGATCCTTGCCTCCAGAAAGGTCGCTGGGGGCGCTCGATTCGATGGCTTTTCGATGCGAACCCTCGGGCCGCTGAGCCGTTTCGCCTCCCGCCCCTCCTTCAGGTGGGTTAACCCGGAGGAACCGTGCCGAAGACCCTAATAAGTGAATATAGCATGAGAAAATGAACGTCGGCGGCCATACGGTCGCCGACGTTCATTTCGATGCAAGCTTTTGCGGTCTCGAATACTTTCGATACAGCTCAGGTTGACCCCGCAGGAATGGGCCTCCGCCCCTGCGGGAGGCTCTCGCAAACACCAGCCCGCCCGATCTCGCGGTCGCGACGCCTACCGCCGCCTGCGCTTCCGGCAGACCGACGCGCCGGCGGCGGCGAGCACCGCGACCGACGCCAGCGCGAGCCATGGAGCCGCGCCGGGGCCGTCGCCGGTCTTGGCGATGGCGCCGCCCTTGGGGGCCGGGTCGGGTGCCGGAGCCGGAGCGGGCGCGACCACCGCGAAGGGCGACAGGCCCGAGAACGCGCCCGTTGCGAAGCCGCCGGCAACCTTCGCGCTCGCCTCCTCCAGCGTGCCCCCGGCGCAGTGCAGCACGGCGACCTCCCGATCGTCGTAGGCGGCCCCCACCGGGAAGGACGCCTCCACGCCACCCCAAAGGCAGCCGGCCGCCAGCGACACGCAGAGCTCGGCCAGCGTCACGCCCTCGGACTCGCGGGCGCGCATCGCATCGCAGGCCGCGCAGGTTCCCACCGCGTGCAGGCCGCCCTCCTCCACGAGCAGGGCGGCGTTGGATGAGAGCACGCCGGACACCCTCACGCCCGTGGCCGGGTCGACCAGCGTGCGCTGCGTCATGGCGAAGAAGCCCCAATCCTTCAGATCGGTGCCGCCGAAGGCGCCCTTGGCGTAGGCGGCGCCCTCCGAATAGTAGAGCGCGCCTTGGGCGGGGACGCCGTAGAAAGCGGCGGTGACGCCGGTGGTGGTATCCGTTCCGAGCACGGGCGGCGTGTCGCCGAGGAACGAGAGCTCGGTCAAGTTGGCGCAATCCAAAAACGCGTACTCGCCGATGTACGCCAGACCGCGCGGAAAGGTCATCTTCCCAAGCTCGGTGCAGCCGAAGAACGCGTGCCGGCTGATGGTTTCAAGGCTCACGGGAAGCTCCGATAACGCCAGCTTGTAGCATTTCAGGAACGCGTACGTGCCGATAGACTCCACTCCAGCGGGCAGCTTCGCGAGCGGCAGGTTGTCGCAGTAGGCGAACGCATAGTCCCCGATGGATGTGATGTCGGCAGGCAGTTCCGAAAGCTTCAGCTGCTTGCATTCGGCGAATGCCCAGTCGTCGATGGTCTTGATGCCGTCCGGGAGCTTCGCGAGATCCAGGCTCTCGCAGCCGCGGAAGCCGCCGGGCTCGATGGAGAAGAGGCCGTCCGGGAGCTTTGCAAGCACCATGTTCTCGCAGAGGGCGAACGCGAAGGAGCCGACAGTCTCGAGGCTGTCCGGCTTCACCAGGTTTTCCAACCTGGTGAAGCCGGGAGACCCCACATCCTCACCGGTCATCTTTTTTAGAGCGTTCATGCCTGCCAGGTTCAGACCTGACAGGCTGGTCCATGCGCTGTCCTCTCTATAACATTCCTTGAGCATCACCCAATCGACTTGCGGTATGTCCGTCGCGTCGCCGAAGACCTTGATGTCCGTCGCGCCGACCTCGTCCCTGCCGGCAAGCGCGGCAGCGAGGGCGTCGGACATGCTCGTACCGTCGCCGTTGAACTCGACCTCGAGCGTGAAGGATGAGGCATACGTCCAACCGCTCGGCCCGTTGACGCCGAAGACGCTCCGGAACCTGTCCGCATCCGGGCAATACACCGTGCCACCTTGGCCGACGCCGGCGAAGGCGTTCGCGCTCAGCGAGGGCGGCACCTCGCCGTGGAACGAAAGCTTCAGAAGATCGGTGCAACCCGAGAACGCTTTCTCGCCGACGGATTCGAAGCCCGAAGGGAAGGTCATCTTGGCCAAACCGGTGCACCCTTCGAACGCGTATTCGCCGACGGCCTTGACTCCGGCGGGGAGTTCCTTGAGCGCCAGGCTGGAGCATCCCTGGAACACGCCGTTGCCGATGGACGTGATCTTCCCGGGTAACGCCGTAAGCACCAGCTTCGGACAATTGAGAAACGCGTAGTCGCCGATGGACGTGACGGCGGAGGGGAGCTTCGTATACGGAGTGGAACTTGCTCCAACAAACTCTAACTTGGAGCAGTCGCGAAACGCAGAGGGGCCGATGGTGGCGACAGAGGACGGGAGGTATTCAAGCACCAGCTCGGAGCAGTAGGCGAATGCGGCTTCGCCGATGGAGGAAACGTCCTTGGGAAGCCTCTTGTTCGGTACTTCCATCTCGGTGCAACCGTAGAACGCGTTGTCGCCAATGAACTGGAAGTTGGACAAGGTGTTGGGCGGGAATTCTATGCTTTTCAGCCGCTGGATAGGTTGGCTGGGTTGACTGCTCGCCCCTATCCCCTTCATGTCGCTCAAACCGGATAGATCCAGGCTGGACAGGTTGGCCCAGTCGCTGTTGGCTGCGTAGCAGCCCCTGAGCGCCTCCCAGTCACCGCCGCCGATCTCCGTAGCCCGACCCGTCACGATGATGCTGGCGAAGTCGGCCTTGCTCCTGCCGGAGAGCGCGGCAACGATGGCGTCCGCCATGCTCGCGCCGCCGCCGTTGAACTCGACCTGAAGGACGTCGTCGGCAACCCGAGGCGCGGCCGCCTGGGGTTGCGGCATCGTCGGCTCCGGATCGGATGCCTCGAGCGGTACGGACGCAACAGAGGCGGGTTCCAACTGCGCCCCCTCGCCCGCTTCAGAGCTCTGGGCATCGGCCGTCGCGTCGGGCGCAGGGTCGTCCTGCGCCATCGCCGTTGCCGGAACCCCCAGCACGGCCAGGCAAGCGCACAGCGCCGCCGTCGCCAGCCTCCTGCCGATAGAAGCCCTCTCCATATCGTCTCCTCCTCCGCCGTCCGCCGACGAGCCGTGAAGACGCGTTGTGTTGCCTGCAAAAAGCAGGCAACACAAAAGGGGTACCCCTTTTCGGCGCCAAGGCGCACACCCGAGGATACCTGAGCCCTTCCGCTCGTGCGACCTTTCTCTATTTCGGTTCCCGTCAAAGACGCGATTCCAGCCGATCAACACCCCAGCATTCCAGGACGTTAAATCCAATCAGCGTACGCGTTGCGGTCCGAACAGAACATCGGCCGGTACGAGGTTTTTGGAGACTTTTCTTTTTCTTACTACGAAAGGGCCGGCTGGGCGCCAGGCGAGGCGACGCTACATGATGGGCGGCACGTAGATCTTCATGCGGGAATCGGGGATGGCCTTCTTGGCCAGCTCCGTCAGGCCCTGCGCCACGATGGGCAGCTTGTCGACAGGCAGGCCCATGAACATCATGTCCTCGCCCAAGTCGGTCGCCGCCCGGCAGCCGTAGCAGCCGAACGTGATGTTGGGCTCCTGCTCCGTCAGCGGGTACAGCACCGCCTCCACGCACATGGAGTTGAAACCGCTCGCATGGAAGTCGAAGCGGTGGCCCGAGTAGTAGCTCATGGACATGCACAGCCACATCATCTGCTCGGGCGTGCCGGTGATCACGACCACCTCGGGCTCGCGCACCGTCTTGGCCAGCGGGGCCACGTAGGTGGCCCGTCGGCTCTTCGGCGGCAGCGTGGGGCGCTCCGCCACCATGCGGGCGGCGGCTTCGGCGTTCACCACCTTGTGGAACAGCACGTAGATCTCGCCCGTCGCCAGCTTCTCGGGCACGCCGGTCATGCCGAAGATGGACGTGCCGTCGGGGCACGAATGCCGATGCGGCGGCATGAGGATGCTCGCGCCGCGCCGCGCCGCCATCATGGCCTGGCAGAAGCGCTGGTTCTCGGGCGGCATGGTCACGTCGGGCAAAAGCTCGTCCTTGTCGATAAGGCTCACGGCCACCGGCTGCCAGCGCAGGCCCAGCTTCTCCATGATGACGCGCTGCCACTCGGCGTACTGATTGCGCAGCTCGCGCGCGATAGGCTCGGCGCGCGGCTCGTCGGAGAAGGGGTCGTACACGGCGTCGCCCGTCGCCTCCACCAGCAGCGCCCGCTGCGGGCAGTTGCCCGAACACGTGGTGCACCCCACGCAGTCCTCGATGCGGGCGGCAAACGGGTGCCCGTCCGCGTCAGCCTCGAGCACCTCGCACGGGCAGAAGGCGATGCAAAGCCCGCACTTCACGCACCGGTCCGGGTCGTTCACGATTCGGTAGTCAGCCATAATATCCTCTTCTTCGAACAAGTAGCTTCGTTCTTGTCGGCCACACGCAAAGCCGTTCGAGCCGTCATTCGCGTTCGCGTGTGCGGCACGCCGGCGTTTTTTGGTGCGCTCGCCGCATGGGTTGCTTCGTCGTGCGTCACCGCGCCGGGCGATCTGGAGATCGCCCCTACGGAAACATCCCCAGTTGAGCGGCAAAACAGTCCCCACAACGTCCTCTATGCGGCCCTGCCGACCCGCTCCCAACCGAGGGGCAGCCCAATTCGCGCGAAGCGCGAACACCCTCTCTCTCAGAGGCAATCCCGTTCGCGCATCCAGCGGGGGCGTCGGGCGTGCGGGTCGTGTAGATTCCGCACGAGCCGAACAGCCCAGTGGGCTGCTCGTGCGAGCTCAGGACTTGACCGAGCACGACCCGCACGCCCGACGCCCCCGCGCCCCGCAGGTCGAAAAGCTACCGCAACTCTTCCTTACACCAAGGCGGATACACCCTCCGCCCGCCAGAATCCGTCAAGTGGTACGAACAGAACGGGATGGCGCGCCCGTCAGGCACCGTCACCATCATCGAGCACTCCCGCAGCCGCTGCGTGTCCATGGAAACCGCGTCCATGTAGTTCATGATGACCACGGACAGCCCGCTCTCCACTTCCACGCCCTTGTGCGCCAGGATGTCCAGGAACACCGACCCCTGCGGGCTGTCGGGCGAGTAGCCCTCGTGGTACTCCTCCATCGTCATGGCGCGCGTGGCCGGGTAGAAGCCCGACGGATGCGCCGGCACGCCCTCGGGCGGCTCGCCGTGCACGAAGAACACGCCGGTGTCGCACAGCGGGTTCGAGCATCCCAGCGGCCAGACGTCGCGCGGCTCGATGAGCCCGTCCGACTGCTCGGCCAGCTGGAAGATCACGTCGCCCGAGCTCATGGGCAGGGCCCGTTCGGCGTCGAAGCGTCCGGACGTGAACGCCGGCTGCAGGGCCAGGCCGGCCACCACGTCGGCGTTGTCCAGGCAGAAGCGCAAGAGATCGCCCAGCTGGCCGTCGTTCAAACCGGCCACCACGGCCACGGACAGCACCACTTGGATGCCCACCTCGCGGCAGCGCTCGATCACCTTCATCTTCACGTCCAGGATATCGCGCCCGCACGTGCCCTCGTACACGTCGCCCGTCAACCCGTCGAACGACAGGTACACGCCGGTGAGCCCCGCCCACACAAGCTCTTCCAGATACCCGTCGCGCGCGGCGATGACCAGGCCGTTCGTGTTGACCTCGATGCCCCAGAAGCCCTTCTCGCGACCCATGCGGATGATCTCGGGCAGGTCCTTGCGGCACGTGGGCTCGCCGCCCGTGATCTGCACCGCGCCGTCCGTGCCCACCGCGTTCGCGATGACGTCGTACATGTCGCTTATCTCGTCCAGCGTGGGATCGCCCTCGCCCGTCTCGGCGCTCATGAAGCACACGGGACAGTGCAGGTTGCAGTTGCGCGTGACCTCGATCTCCAGCAACGTGCCGCGCCGCTGGTGCCGCGAGCACGTGCCGCAGCCGAACGGGCACGGCTTCGAGGCGGGAATCGTTCCCTGCGGCGCCGTCTTGGGGAACGCGAGCGAGCGCAGCCACTGGTAGTGCTCGGCGTCGGGCCACATGCGCGTGGCCAGACGGCCGTGGTCGGGACAGGTGCGCTCCATCCACACGACGCCCTCGGCGTCGGCGTACACGTCGGCCGGAAGCTCCTGCAGGCAGTCCGGGCAGAGCGCGGTGGTCTTGTGCAGCGACGTGCGCGCCTCAGGCGGCGCGGCTGCGGCGTTCTCGTTCGCGTCCATGGCGTTACTCCTGGTCGATGTATTGGCGCGGATCGTGCTCGTCGTTCGGCGGCGTGGTCACCTGGATGCCCATGTAGTCGATCCAGTCGAGCACGCGCTGCGGCACGAACAACTCGGTTTGGTACGCGGCGGCCTGCTTGATGGCGCGCATGCACGAGATGGCGTGCGCGAGATCGGTGGCCTCGTCGATGTCGGCCACGGGCGAGAGGAACGCCGAGGGAACGTCGTTCTCCTCGAGCTTCTGCATGTAGCCGTCGAGCGCCGGGCGCCCGTCCATGTTGTAGTAGACGCCCTGATGGTCCATGGGCGTGTTGTGGCTGAAGCCCACGAGCGACGTGCCGCACTCCTGGCACGGCGCCTGCACGAAGCCGGGCTTGCCGATGGACTGGAAGTAGTCGAGCCACTGGAACGCCTGCACGATGTGCGACTTCGGCATGGTGGGGATGTCGCCGCCCACGGACACGATGTGCTCGTAGCCCTGCGAGAATATCTCCTTGAACGCGTAGTCGAAGTGGTCGTCGAACGTGGCGCCCTTGTCCGTGAGGTAGTGGATCTCCATAGGCCACGGGCCGATGGCCTCGTACGTCTCCTTCATGAGCTGCACGTTCTCGGCCGGCGTCGTGGACACGAAGAAGTCGTACGTGATCTTGTCGACGCTCGGATCGGCCTCGACGGCCGCGTCGTTCAGCATCTGCAGCTCCAGCAGCGCGTGCATGGACAGCTCGCTCACGTCGTACAGGCTGCGCTTGAAGAACTCCGCCGCCTGCGTAGGGCTCAAAAACCCGTCGTGCTCGGTCGTCAGCCGCGTCTTCACCATCCCCGCCACCGGAGGCTTGCTAAACAACAGCAGCGCTTGCTTCTTTTCCGCCATAGTAACGATCTCCTTCTCGTCGTTGCCAATTCATCGTATCGCATTCGCGCGTCCGCCGCACGGGTGTATCTCGTTTTTCAACCACCGCTCCGGACACGACTTGCGCTGTCCCTACGGAGAGCCTTTCCGCCTACCAGCCGCACCGTGCGCTCGCCGCACGACACGCCTTCCCCCACAGCCATCGCGCCGGGTGATCCGGAGATCGCCCCTACGGGAACCACCGTCGCCGGAACCCCTCACCAAAAAGGAAGACTCCCAACAAAAACCCTCCCACATCAACCGATCACGCAACGGCGTTCTACGCCCCGCAGATCCTTCGCGCCTCAACCGCAGCCAGCGGAGGGAACGGGCGGGGGCGCCGCGCGCAGATTCCGCACGAGCCGAACAGCCCAGCGGGCTGTTCGAGCGAGCTCAGGACTGCCCGAGCACGGCGCCCCCGCCCGTTCCCTCCGCGCCCCGCAGGTTCATTCCCACGAAAGAGGCTCCTCGACCTTGCGCAGAACGCAGTCGATGGCGTTGTACGACCAGGTGCCTATCATCGGTTCGCCCGGCGTACACGACGTGAGGCAGTTCACGTTCGACTCCCACATGCCGCCGAAGTCCGGCGCCCCCGGCTCCCATTCGGGATGCCACCAGCCGTAGTCCACGTTCACCAGATCGTCGCGCATGCGCGCGGTCTCCAGTATAAAGCGCGCCGAGCCGTTGTCGGTGGCGACCTCCACGCGGTCGCCCGGCTTCAAACCCAGCCGCGCGGCCGTGGCCTCGCTCACCTCCGCCACCGGATGCGGCGACTTCGCGCGGAAGGCGGGGTTGTTGAAGTACATGGACGCGTTGTAGGGTTGCTTGCGCGACCCGGTTATCAGGGGCAGGTGCGCCGCCCCTTCGGCCTCGGCGGCCGCCACGAGCTCGGGCGAGCAGAGCGACACCTGATCCGCCGGCTCGGGCAGGCGCGGCCCGCCCAGCGCGGGCAGAAACTCGCTCGCCAGCTCGATCTTGCCCGTGGTGGTGGCGAAGCCCTGCGGCCGCCCGTCGGGGCCGGGCAGCTCGTGCTTGGCGAACGCCGGCGGCTGCCAGTAGATGCCCAGCTCGCAGAACACGTCCCAATCCATGCCAGCGCGCTCGAGCTGCGCGGCGAACGCGTCGGAGAGCGTCTCCTCGGGCCAGGCGTCCTCCTGCCCCAAGCGCATTCCCAAACCGCGGAACACGTCGTAGTCGGTGCGGCGCTCGTAGTACGGCTCGACGGCGGCAGGCCCGCCGTAGCCCATGTTCGCCACCCCGCCGTGCACCTGCAGCACGGGGCGCTCGACAGCGCCGGCGGCCGGCAGCACGTAGTCGGCGATGCTCGCCGTGGGCGTCATATAGTAGTCCAGCACCACCAGCAAATCCAGGCCCATGAGCGCGTTGAACACGCGGCGCGTGTCGGCGTAGGTCAGAAGCGGGTTCGTGGCGTTCACCACGAGGGCGCGCACGGGGTACGGCTCGCCCGTCTCCATTGCGCGCAGCACGAGGTGCGGATGCGCCGAGGTCAGATAGCGCTCCGGCAGCGTGCGACCCAGCTTCTCCGTGAGGGCGCGGGCCCGGTCGTAGCCGTCGTAGCACTGCAGCGGCGTGTAGGGCGTGTTCAGGCAGCGGACGCGATGCTCGGGCGCCAGCGCGTCGGTCATCTCCAACTCCATCTCGGAAATGAAGTCGGGTCCTTCGGCCAGCACGCATGCGCCGGGCTTGTCCACGTTGCCCGTGACGGCGCGCAGGCAGCAGATGGCGCGATGCGTGGGCGCCACGTTCGCGCCCACCTGGTCCACACCGCGGCCCGACACGAGCGCCGCGGCCCCCGCCTGCGCGAACAGGCGCGCCGCCCGCACGATGTCGTCCGCCGGCAAACCGCACACGGCCGCCACGTGCTCGGGCGTGTAGGGCCTCACGTGCTCGGCCAGCTCGTCGAAGCCGTGGCACCACGCGTCCACGAACGCGTGGTCCACCAGGTCCTCCTCGATGATCACGTGCAGGAGGCCCAGCGCCAGCGTGCAGTCGGTGCCCGGACGCACCGGCAGCCACAGATCGGCCACGGCCGCCATCTGCGTGCGGCGCGGGTCGATGCACACGAGCGGGGCGTCGGAGCGCGCGAACGCCAGAAGCGAGCGCCAGAACGCCGAGTTGTCGGACTGCGCCGGGTTCGTGCCCCAGATGAACAGGCATTCCGTGGTTCCCGGCACGATGTCGGCCTCCACGGTCCAGCCGAACGTGAGCGCGTCCATCCAGATGCGCGGATTCCAGCATATCTGCCCGATGCCCATGTTGTTCGGCGAGCCGAACAGGTTCATGAAGCGGTGCAGCGGCCAGAACGACGCGTGCGGTCCGCCGATGGCGCTGGCGAGCGTCTCGGGCCCGTGCTCGGCGGCCAGCGCCCGCAGCCGGGCGGCGATGTCGTCGAGCGCCTCGTCCCAGCTCACGCGCTCCCACTCGTTCGCGCCGCGCGCGCCGACGCGGCGCAGCGGATGGTTCACGCGGTCGGCACCGTCGAGCGCGTCCAGGTTCATGCGCCATCGGCGGCAGCCGGCCAGGATGCGCTCGTCATAAGGGTAGCGCGTGGGGTCGGGCGCCAGCTCGGTCACGCGGCCATCCTCCACCGTGGCCAGAAAGGCGCAGCAGTAGCCGCAGTAATGGCAGTTCGTGCGTTTGACCTCGGCCATCACGAATCCTCCCCCTCCGTCGGGGCGTCGAGGGCGGCGAACGTGCGCGATCCCCCCGTGCCTTCCACGGCACCGAGCGCGTCGTCGAACAGGAAACGCAGCTTCATGTACAGGTCAGCCCCTTCCCAGTTGATGCGCCAGTCGTACAGGAGCTCCAGGTAGTGGAACACCGGCACGGCCGATTGCGAAACCGTGAGCTGGAACGAGCAGCTCATGCACGCCGTCACGATGGCCGTCGCCTCAACCGACTGCGCCTCCTCGCCGTGCCGTTGGGCCATGGCGTCGGCCACGAACGGCTTGCCGGCCGCGCGCAGAAGCGATCCGCAGCAATACGAGCGCTTGCGGATATGATCCGTCTCCACCACTAACCCGTCGGGCAAGAGAGCGCGCAACCCGTCGGCGAACTCGCCGGTGTCGCGGTCGGGACACGAATCGTGCACACACACCTTCACCTCGGCAGGGTCGATACCCGCCTCCCGCGCCACCATCCGCCGCGCCACGTCCTCGTCGATGCGATAGCCCAGATCGGCCAGCACGGCCGGAAGCGCCACGACCTCGACGTGCGCCGTGCGCTCGTCGGCGGCGAGCGCGGCACGCAGCGCCATGACGCA
Source organism: Gordonibacter sp. 28C (assembly GCF_003339845.1). Classification (GTDB taxonomy): domain Bacteria; phylum Actinomycetota; class Coriobacteriia; order Coriobacteriales; family Eggerthellaceae; genus Gordonibacter. Next base: position 80,476 of record NZ_PPTR01000015.1, on the reverse strand, counting down.
GTTCGGGCAGGCGGCCACCACGCGCTCCACCTGCGCGGCGACCAGGCTGTCCCGCAGCTGGTCCTCGAACGAGGCGCGCACGACGTCGCCGTCGGGCTCGTAGGACAGGATCTTGCCGCAGCACAGCAGCGAAACGCCGTCGACGCACCCGGCGTCGGCGAGCGTGTTGTGAACGGCCTGCACGAGCGGCAGCCCGTAGTTGATGAGCGAGCAGCCGGGGAAGAACAGCGACGCGCAGCGGCGCGGCTCTCCCGAACCGGGCGTCACGACGGCTTCGAGCTGCGGGAACCCGCAGGTGACGGTAGTGCCGGTCAGGGCATCCTCGAACTGGTACTGCTCCATGAGAGTCCTCTTGCCTTCCCTGGATCGCGCGGCTTCTCCAGCCGCGCGCGATCGTCGCGCGCATCACGCGCGGGCAGGCGCTTCCTTGTCGAAGCGCCTGCCCGCGGGCGGTGCGCCGTACAAGCGGCGAGAGCCCGGCGCGAACGCCGGGCTCCGTCGCATGAGCTGCGAGTCTCATTCGAAGCCCGCAGCCCGTCGAACCTCGAACCTTAGAACTGGTTGTCGCCGTACGTCCACTTGGTGATGAACTCCGCGTCGTTCTTCGCAACGCGGTTGTAGTAGCGGTTCTCGCCCGGGATCTCGGCGCGATCGTCGGTGTTGACCACCATGAAGCGCAGCAGGCAGCCGCCGCACAGAACCAGGATGGGAGCCACGAGCGTGGCCGCGGCGGAATGGCCACCGCCGATGTACATGACCAGCGGAACGACCAGGCCCAGGCCCACCATGCCGACCCAGAACAGGCCCGCGTAGGAACCGCGCACCCAGCGGCGGGCGGCCGCCTTGGCGGTCACGTTGCCGGCGCCCGCGAAGGACAGAACCATCGTCAGCAGCACGATGAGCTCGGCCACGACCAGGACGATGTCCACCACGTGCAGGATCTCCAGCACGATCTCGGACACGACCAGGCTCTCCAGCGAGATGACGGCCGGCCAGCCGCCGATGGACAGCACGATGGCCGCGCAGCCCGTCGAGATGGCCGAGATGGTGAACAGCACGGGCAGCGCCGGGGTGGCCCAGAACGCATGCGCCTTCAGGGTGGACAGCATGATGCCGGTGTACATCATGATGCACAGGCCGAAGAACCCAGCCACAATCAGGAAGAAGTCGGCGGCGGGCTTCAGGAAGTCGGACATGCCGGCGAATACGGGCCACGCGTCGCCGATGAACGCCAGGAAGAACAGCAGGGCGAACACCGCGGCGATGACCAGGAACGTCGCGCCCCACTTGATGATGGACTTCGACGTGGTCCACACGCGCCAGAACACGCCCGGCTGACCGAGGTCGATGACGAGGAACACGCAGCCCACGGCCACGCAGGCCAGCGACACGAGCACGGGAAGCGCGAACACCTCGGCATAGCCCGGAACCACGAAGCTGTTGAAGATAGCGGCCAAGAACAGAATGCCGCCCGCCAAACCGCCCAGGAACAGGTACAGGGCGATAGGCGGCTCCCAGTAATGATGCTTCATTATGCCTTACCTCCCAACTCAGGAATATAGTAGATCTGCGGATCGGTGCCGAATTCCTCGAAGAGGCGCTCGGTCTTCACGGAGCCGATGAGCTTGGACACTTCGCTGTCCGGATCGTCCAGATCGCCGAAGATACGGGCCTTCTGATGGCAGGTCAGCACGCAGTACGGCTGAGCGGAGGGGTCCAGCTGGCGCTTGTCGCGGCAGAACGTGCACTTGCGCACAAAGCGGTGCATGCGGTCCTCCAGATGGGAGGCATCGCGCATGCCGTACGGGCAGGCGTTCACGCACACCTTGCACGACAGGCACTTCTGGGGGTCAACCCATACGGTGCCGTCCTCGTCCTGCTGGCTCGCGCCGGACGGGCAGCAGGGAACGCACTCGGGGTTCTCGCAGTGCATGCACAGCAACGGCTGCCAGCTCTTGTGGACGTTCGGCCACGTGCCCTGGGCACCCTCGGTGACCACGGGGTTGTAAACGATGTCAAGTGGAAGCTTGTTCCACGTGCGACAAGCAACCGTGCAGGAGTGACAGCCGATGCAACGACGCTGATCGATGACCATGACGTAACGAGTCATTTATCTATCCTTTCTTCCTACTCGGTGGCTATTCTTCGACGGGAGCATACGACATGTCGTAATGCTTGCCCGTTGATTCGTCGACCAAGTGGCCGGTGGCCGCGTCGTACAACCAACCGTAGTTGGCATCGTGGAACGCGCCGGTCTCGGGATCCAGCAGCCAACCGCTGTTCGGATCGTACACATAGGGAAGGTCGCCCAAGGTCACGTAGCCCTTGTCGCTGTTCCAAGTAAGGTTCTCGGGAACCTCGAACGGAGCGGCGGCCTCGCCGGGGTAGCAGCGCACGCCGGCCACGAACACGATCTCCTCGCGATCCATCGTGTACATCTTGCCGGTTTCGTCGTCCACCAGGCACTCGTTGGCGGCATCGTAGCGCCAGCCGGTGTGGGCGTCGTAGTAACCCTTCGTGCGCGGGTTGATAAGCCAGCCCGACTCGTCCAGACGGAAGTGCGTGTCCTTCTGGTACAGCGCGTTGTTCTGCCACACCCACTCGTAGCCCTCCGGCACGGCCTCGGTCGGCTGCGGCTTCTCGAACGGGATGGGCTCGCGAGCGAGCTTCTGGTCGCTCGGCATGACCGTGACGCCCGGCTCGGACGAGGAGCCCGGAATGGAGAACTGGGTGTCCTCCTTCTTGTACTCCTTGTCGTACTCGCCGCACTTGTACACCTTGCACATGAGGCCGCGGTTGGCCCACGAGCCGCCCATCGGATCGCAGTGCTCGTCGTCGACAGAGGTCAGCACGTTGACGTTGGACTCGAGGCAGCCGAAGGGGTTGTCCAGGTCGGCCGAGCCGTCGCGCTCGGGGAACCACCAACCGCGCGGCGCGAACACCACGTTGGGATGCACCTCGGGCTCCACGTTGGCGCGCATCTTGATGCGGCCGCGACGCGTCTCGATCCAGCACCAGTCGCCATAGGCGATGTTCAGCTTCTCGGCCAACTCCGGGTTGATGGAGAAGTACGGATCGGGATACAGGTAGCGGATGCCCTGCATCTGGAAGTGCTCGGAGTGGTGGTACGGCATGAAGCCGCCGCCCGTGGTGAGCACGATGGGATACTCTTCAGCGATCTCCGGCGTGTCGATCTCGTTCTCGATGCAGCCGATGTAGGTGGGCATGCCGGGGTAGCCGAGCTCGCGCAGGATGGTGGAGTTGCACTCCACCTTGCCCGAAGGCGTCCAGAAGCCGCCGTTGGTCTTGAACTTGTTCTGGTGCAGCGGCGGATAGTACATGCGGTAGAAGTCGACGAAGTCGTTGTAGCTCTCCACGCCGGGAAGGCCCAAGGGCTGCAGGATGTGGAAATAGGCTTCTTCCTCGGTCTCCCACGGCCAGTTGGCAGGATCCTGCCCGCACGCCAAACCCAGCTTGCGCCAGAACGTCATGTCGGTGTGGCGATCGTACTTGGGCTGCATGGCGCGTCGACCGCCCATGATGGAGTCGGTGGCGCCGTAGTGGGTGACGATGGTGGGACGCTCGAGGGCGCCGGCGGCCGGGAACACGTAGTCCGCGAACAGCGCCGTGGGGGTCATCCAATAATCGACGACCACCAAGAACTCGCACTTCTTCAACGCAGCGAGCGTCATCTTGGCGTCGCCGTAGGAGTTGATGGGGTTCGTGGCGTTCACGATGAGCGCGCGCACCTGGTACGGGTCGCCCGTGAGGATGGCCTTGAACACGCTGGGGCCGTGAGCCTCGCAGAACCACTCGGTGGGCAGGGTCTTGCCCCACGTGCGCTTCGCGTTGTCGGAGATGAGCTGGTAGCCGGGCCAGGAGGTGAGCTTGAACTTGTTGGAGCCGATCTGCTTCGCCTTCTGCTCCTCGGGCAGGCACTCGTTGAGCTCCATCTCCTCGTCGGTGAGGTAGTTCAGAGCCGGGCCGGGCATGCCGTCGCCGCCGGGAACGTCCAGGTTGCCGCAGACGGCGCGCATGAGGGCGATGGCGTGGCTGCCGGTGGTGGAGGCGCGGCCGATCTGGTCCCACGTGCAGCCCCACTGGATGCAGCCGGGCGTGTTCATGGCGTACAGACGGGCGGCCTGGCGGATCTGGTCGGCATCGAGCCACGTGATGGGCGCGGCCCACTCGGGCGTGTACTCGGCCACGTGCTCTTGCAGCTCCTCGAAACCGTCGCACCACTCGCCCACGAACTCCCAGTTGACCAGGCCCTCGTAGATGATGGTGTGCAGCATGGCCAGCGCGAGCGCGGCGTCGGTGCCGGGACGCAGGGGCAGCCACAGGTCGGCCTTGGAGGCCGTTTCGGAGTAACGCGGGTCCACGACCACGATCTTGAGGCCGTTCTTCTGCAGGTCGGTATAGCCGTCCATGCCGCCCAAGGTGGAGGCGCCCGGGTTCATGCCCCAAAGGATCAGGCACCGTGCCGAGGCAAGGTCGGTCTCGAACGGCGACCAGCCGGCCACGCAGGTCTCGGCCATGAACGTGGGGATCCAGCACAGAAGCGCGTTGTGGAAGCCGTTCGGCGTGCCGAACTGGTTCAGGAAGCGGCGGCGCGCCCAGTCGTCGGTGCGCGTCGTACCGCCCGCGGAGGCCACGGCCTCGGCACCGCTTTCCTCTTTGATCTGGTTGAGCCGGTCGGCGACCTCTTGGATCGCCTGGTCGTACGGCACCTTCTCCCATTTGCCCTCGCCCTTGGCGCCCACGCGCTTCAGCGCATGGTTGATGCGGGCGGGGTGGTTGACATGCAGCAGCGCGCTGGTGCCGCGGCAGCACAGCCCGCCATGGTTCGAGTAATCAGGATCGCCCTCGATCTTGATCACGTCGCCATCCTTGACGTAGGCGAGCACGCCGCAGTTAGCATGGCAGAAATAGCAGAGCGACTTGACCATCGTGACGCCGTCTTGATGGATGTCGACCTCGGTTGACTCGGTGTCCGGGCACACAAGGCCCTTGAGACCACTCGACGTCTTGGAAATCTCCGTCATCTACCTTCCCCTCTTCTTCTCGTCCGTTTACCTTACTTTGAACCCGTCGTACCGTTCGCATGATTATGCGCGGAAGCTCCGCTTGGCCCGAACGCTCTCACTCGTGCGGATCATGCACGCCAGTGTATAAAACGCCCGTTCCGTCCACATCACACCGGAAGTTCTAAATTCCGCGAGCGGGTAAGCCCGATGGTATTAATTGATCGGATCGCGATTTCCGCGCCGACCGCTCGTCTGGGCATCCTGCCGTTCGGCGGTTCGCCACCCCCTGCGCGAGCATCGGCACAAACGTTCGCACCCCCTGCGCGAAATGACGTTGCAGCTCCTCCGACCGCTCCGATCGACTGCTGGTTGTCATCGAACCGCGCACGATCTGAACCGTTGTTCGATGCCAACCAGTAGTAGATAGAATCGGCTATTTGATTATAGCTATGCTGAATAGCATGTGCCACCCTAGTGGCGTGTTTTTGCGGCGAATAACACGTAAACGGGGCATGCGGCGCGTCCGTGATGGAGCGGTGCAAGGTCGAGGCGACAGAAGGCCGCCAAACGCGCAAGGTTCGGACGGCGTCCGTGCAAGGTTCGTGCAAGGTTCGAGCGACGCGGACACGGTCGGATTACGGTCGGCATGCAAGGTCGCGGCGCTAGGATAGAGGGGCCGGGACAGGCCCGGCACGACCAGCGGAAAGGGGGCCGTCGTGGAACCGTCGCACGTACAGCCGCGCAAACAACGAGAAACCGGTGCTGTCGAAGCCGTATGCCACCGCCGCTCCCCTTCCCCGCCGATCGCGGCGCGTGCCCTTTGCGCGCTGGCCGCGGCGTGCGCCCTCGCGCTGGCGCTTGCGCTGTGCGGGACCGCGCGCGCCGAGGCCGACGAGAGCATCTCCGGCACGTGCTATGTGGCGTGCGTCAACGCGCATATCGACGGAGCGGAGGGCGGCAACGTGTTCGACGTGTCGTTCCCGCAGTACGGCATCACAACCACGGGCTACTGTATCTCCGGCTCGATCTACGGCACGCCGCTGCCGGGAACCTACCCGTTCGTCGGCGAGCCGACCGACGACGGAGGATACCTCGTCACGGTGGACTGCCGGGGCGCCGGCATGTACGAGAACCACTATTCGCCCTTCGGCGCGCAGAACGTCGGCGGGTTCAAGATCTACCTGACCGGCACCGTGGAGGTGGTCAAAACATCCACGGCGCCCGACGTCACGGAAAAGAACGGCTGCTACCGCCTGGACGGCGCAGTGTACGGCGTGTACGCCGACGAGGCGTGCACGATCGAGGTGCTCGACGCGACGACCGATGAGACGGGACGCGCCCGTTCGGCCGCGACCCTGGCGCCCGGCCGCTACTGGGTGCGCGAGAAGGCGGCGCCCGCGGGCTTCGTCCTCGACGAGCGAGCCTTTCCCGTCGAGCTGACCCGCGAGCACTGCCGCACGGGCGCGGTGCCCGTCTTGACCGTCGAGGACGCGCCCCTGCTCGCCCCCGCCGACGTGATGGCGGCGAAAGTCGATCGCGAAACGGGCGTCGCCGTGCCCCTCGGCGACGCGAGCCTGGCAGGTGCGGTGTTCGCCGTCGAGCACTACGCGGACCGCTTCGGCTCGCTCGCGGAGGTGTCCGCGGCGGGCGTGCGCCCCACCCGCTCTTGGACCGTCGTCACCGACGAGCAGGGCCGCGCCACGGTCGGAGAAGAGAACCTCTTTTCCGACGGGCGCGGCGGGCGCGGCCTACCGCTCGGCACCGTGGTCGTGCGCGAGGTGCGGCCGCCCGCAGGCTACCTGCCGCCCGATCCCTCGGTGTTCGTTTGCCCCGTCGAGGCCGTGCCCGACGCGGCGGGCGCGGCCGTGTTCCACGCGCCTGTCGTTGCCGAGCAGGTGGTGCGCGGCGACGTGGCGCTGTTCAAGTTCGGCTCCGCAGACGGGACGGGCGGCGGCTCCTCGAGCGGGGGCGCGCCCGCAGGCGGCGACGAGAACGCCGACGCCCCGGGAAAGCCGCTGGCGGACGTGGCGTTCGACGTGGTGCTGGTCTCGACCGGCGAGGTAGTCGCCCGCATCGTCACCGACGAGAACGGCCGGGCCTCCACCGCCGACCTGCATGACGCGGCCGCATGCGGCGCCCTGCCCTACGGAACCTACGAGGTGCGCGAGGACCCGGCCACCACCCCGCCGGGCTACCGCGCCGCCGAGCCCTTCTTCGTCGAAGTGGACGAGAACGGCCGCACCTATTTCTACGAAGTGGAAAACGAGCTCGTGCGCTCGCCCGAAACGCCGACAAGCGTAGACGGACCCGAAGAGCCGGCTCTTGCCGAGACGGGCGACGCCCTCGGCACGCTGCCTCGCTGGGCAGCGCTCGCAGCCGCAATCGGCGTCACGCTCGCCGCAGCGGCCGCGAAGCGCGGCCGTCGCCCGTAAGGACAAGCGCAACTCCCCCGCACGGCAAGCGGCCGCCTTATACGCTATGCCCCCGGGGGGCAAACGGTTTTCCACGCTGCGGCAAACCGCATACCTCAAGTGCCGATCGACTTGATTAATTCTTAATTACAGTTTATAATTTACTGAAAGGACGGCCATGGTCAAGCGACGCGACCTCGTCAGGGAGGTCGAAGCCCAAGGATTGAGAAGCATCGGCGGCACAGGCCACGAGGTGTTTGAGAAACCCGGCTTTCGGACGTCGATTCCGCGCCACAGGGAAATTGGCGAGGGAATGGCAAGGGCGATCAGAAGACAAGCGGGGATCGAAAGGCGACGCTAACCTCCCCTTCGTGCGGGTGAAAGGAATCAGGCATGCTGTACGTGTACGAATTCGAGCTATTCAAAGAAGAGGACGGCTGGATTCTCGCGTTCCCGTTCGATTTCAACGGGGGAACCCAAGGGGCCGACGTGGCGGAAGCCACGGAGATGGCAGCCGATTGGCTCAAACTTGAAATCGAGCATCGCCTCATGAACGGCGAGGATATCCCCGAAGCGACGCTCGGCCACGAGCCGCTACGCGAAGGCGGCCGCATTCTGCTCGTGGCCATCGAGGCAAGCCTCGACACCGTCCCCGCCGTGACGGCATCGGAGGCGGCGGAGCTCTTGGGCGTGTCGCGAGCGCGCGTGTCCCAAATGCTCAAAGCCGGCCTGCTCAAAGGCTTTCGCAAGGGGCGCGACTCGTTCATCACGCGCTACAGCGTGGACGCGCGCCTGCGCGAGAAGCCGAAGGCGGGGCGCCCGAAAAAGGCAAAATCGGAAAAGAAACCCACGAAAACGAGCTAGCCGCCGTAGGGGCGGCGACGCTCCACGCCGAAAACAATGCGGCGAGCGCACGATACGGCTCCAAACCGCCCGCGTGCGCTCGCCGCATGTTCGCCTGCGCCGCATCGTATCGCGCCGGGCGGGCAACAACCCGCCCCTACGGTCGACGCCCGAGTCCGCCCGACGCGACAACCGCCCCTACCAGGGAGTCGAGCAGTCGCATCCCGTGCGGATCTGGCCCTTGCCGTCGGCGCGGCGCTTCAGCTGGTCGATCTCCCAACGCTCGAAGATGAGCGCACGGTGCGCGCGGTACACGTCGAACGCGCCCTCGAGCTCGATGCCCGCGCACGTGAACGAGCCGTTGATGGCGCCGTAGAACTCCGCGGCCTTCTCGTTGAAGCCGTTCTCGCGGAACAGGTAGATGCTCGCCGCATGGCTGCGGCCGGAAAGCGGAATGAGCAGCTCGTTGCCGCCCCCCTTGAGGAAAACGCCCTTGTTGTCCAGCGTCACGTTCCTCAGCGCGCGCTCCGCCTCGAAGCGGTCGGCCCACAGCTCCTTGTTCATCTTCGCCCAGTACGCCCAGGCGTTCTCGAAACGACATGCGTCATCGTCGTAGATGGACTTGAAGAAGCATCGGCAGTCCTGTGCCTGCTCGAGGTGCTTCTTGAATTGGGGCCACACGTCGCCGGCGATGCTCGCCAGGGAAAGCAGCTCGCGGTAGTCTTTCGCCTGCGAGGCGGGCACCGCCTTGACCTGCTCCTTCAGTTCCTCGTACTTCATGGCTCTCACTCCTTCACGCCGCTGGGATCGAAATCTCGGCGGCACTTGCTCTCCCGTGCGCGGCCTGTGCGGCACCCGCGCCCCGAACCCTAGCGGCGCGGCTTGTAGATGCGCGCCGTGGTCTTCACGAACCGCACGTCCTCGTCCGCTTCGGCGATCGGCACCTCGAACCCGTCAAGGTAACCCGTCTCGGGTCGTACGTCCGACTCCTCGTAGTACTCCGGCGGCTCGAAGCCGATGCGCGCCATCATGGCCTCGAGCTCTTCGCGAGCCAAAGCCGCCTGCACCGCGTTGCCCATGGCGCGCGCCCGTGCCACGACGCCCTCGTCGCGCGCCGAAGCGGCCACGACCCCGTCGAACACCAGCACCCCGCCGGGACGGAGCACGCGGAACACCTCGCGGAACACCGTTTCGGGGCAATAATCGACGTTGACGCTGCTGTTGGCGAACACCAGGTCGAACGCGCCGTCCTGCAAGCCGGCCGCGGCGAGGTCCTCCGGATAGGCCACGCGGAACTCCATGTTGTTCTCAGGCAGCCCGTTGCGACGCCAAGCATCGTCCATGAAGGAGACGGCGACGTCGATCCATTCGGGCGTGGGGTCGACCCCGACCACGCGGCCCTTCGGGCCGACGTAGTCGGAAAGCTTGACGACCCCCTTTCCCCGTCGGCAGTCGATGTCGAGCACGCGCTTGCCCCGCAGGTCGCCGAGAAGCGTCATCTTGCACTGGCTCGCGAACCCGTACTCGGCGGGAAGCTGCTCGTAGTGCGCCTTCAGATCCTCCACGGCAATCGGCCGCTTTGCATCCGTCATGGTCGCCTCCGCTCCGCCGCGCTGGCTACTTGTACGAAACGCGCGAGTTGTTCACCAGCCATGACAAGGCGGCCTCGCGGCGCGCGAACACCCGCGCCTCGTCGCCCAGGCCCTGCTCCTCCAGCTGCTTGCGGATCTTCTCGCGCTGCTCGGCGTCGTTGCCCGGCATCTGGGCCGTGATGTCCGCATCGGTCAGCTGGATGTCCAGATGGTCGGCGAGCGCGTCGATGGCGCACGTGGCGCGCAGCGCCTCCAGGGGCTGGCCGGGCTGCAAGTCGGCCGGATCGGGATCCTCCACCAGGCGCTTGGACAGCTCGTCCAGCACGAGGTCGGGGAACTGCGCGTCGTTCTTCGCCATGTCGGGCAGGCCGAACTGCTTGGCCACGCCCTCGCGGAACTCGGCAACCGTCGTGGCGGGCTCGAAGTGCTCGGCGACGAGCGCATCGGTCAGCTCCGGCGTGCGGCAGCTCAGGATCTTCTCCACCGTCACCTGCATGGTCAGGCGGGAGGCGTCGCCGTCCTTGGCCAGCGGAAGCTTGATCTTCGCCTCGGCCTCCTTCGTGTCGCCGGCCGCCATGCCGACCAGCTCGTCGTCGAACGTGCGGGGCATCTCGCCGCCGCCCACGTGGTACAGGGAATGCTCGAGGACGAAGTTGGAGGCCGGATTGCCGTCGATGCGGGCGTCCACGGTGGTCACGACCACATGGTCGCCCATGGCCACCCCGCGTTCCTCGGCGATCTCGTGGTACTCCGCCAGGGGTTCGAGCAGCTTCTCGATCTGGGCGTCCACCAGGCTTGCGGGCACCTGGGGCTTCGGCAGGTCGAGCTCGATCGGATCGTACGAGGTGAGCGTGTACTTCTTCATAGCGTTCTTCTCCTTAGCTGTTTGCATTGCTTGTTTTGCGCTGCATTTTGCTTGCATTACACGTTGAGGTCTTCGACACGGCGGCGCAGCTCGCGCTGACGATCCGACAGTATCATATCCGCGTTGTGGGCGAAGTAGGATTCGCTCCCGTACTGGGCGATGTAGCGCGCCGAGCTGGTGCGCGACGTGAGCTCCGTCGTGAACACCGTCATTTCCTGCGCGTCGCCGAACGCCTGCTCCACGAAGGAGAACGCGCGGGAAAGCCGCTCCTCCACGCCGGCCACCCGAGCCTGCAGGGCCTCCGCCTTGCCGGCGAACGCCTGGGACACAAGCTCGTAACCCTCGGCCGGGTCGACGCCTTCCTCGGCGACCCTCGTCAAGGCGGCTATCTCGTCCAGCTCGCGCTCGGCCGTCGCGCGCCTGCCCTTCGACAGGTTGCCTGCGGCCACTCCCAGCTCCAGCTGCGAGGTGCGGGCACGCCCGAGGTCCTCCAGAAGCTCCCGAGCGTCGCCGCCCTCCTCCACGGCGGGCTTCATGCCGCGCAGGTCGTCGCGCAGGGCGACGAGCACGTCGGTGTCGTCGACGATGTCTTTCATGTCGCCGCACACGGCGTCCAGCAAAAGCCCCACGAGCGACAGGCGCTCGTCGAACTCGGCCGCGCTCGCCCGGTCGATTATACCGGCAACGTCGCCGCCCGCCAGGATCTCGTCGATGCGGTAATCGTCGCGGTACTTGTTGAACAGGTCGTAATACGCGGCGAATTCGCGGGCTATCGTCTCGTTCTGCACGTACTGGACCACAAGGTCGTAGTCGACCGTCTTGCCCAACCGCTCGAATATCCCGATCATATCGGACAGGTCGTCCCATCCGCGCGCCGTGACGAACGACTTGCCCTCGAGCGACGCCTCGATGGAGTAGAAGCGGTTCTTCTTGATCTCCAAGAACGTGAGGATGGCCGGGTGCGTCCCCTTCGACACCGCATAGGCCTTCCACGCCTGGAAGTCGGGCTCGACGCTGATCTTCTTCACGCGGTCGAGCGTGACGATGTCGAACTCGTGCACCGACTTGTTGTACTCGGGCGGGTTGCCCGCCGTGACGATGATCCACCCCTCGGGCACGGCATGGCGCCCGAACGTTTTGAACTGCAGGAACTGCAGCATGGAGGGATAGAGCGTCTCGGACACGCAGTTGATCTCGTCGAGGAACAGGATGCCGCGCTTCACCTTGGTCTTCTTCATGTAGGTGTACACGGATGCGATGATCTCGCTCATGGTGTACTCGGACGCCTCGTACTCCAGGCCCTCGAAATCCTCGTGCACGATGAACGGCAGGCCGAGCGCGCTTTGGCGCGTATGGTGCGTCATGGAGTAGGACACCAGTCCCATGCCCAGTTCCTGTGCTATCTGCGCCATGATGGCCGTCTTGCCGATGCCGGGCGCGCCCACCAGGAACACGGGGCGCTGTCGTGCGGTGTCCAGAAGGGGGCGTCCCCGCCCATCGACCGCCAGGTACGCCTCGATAGTATCTTTCACCTGCTGTTTCGCTTCCGCAATGTTCATTGTTCGCTCCTTGAGTCCACCGTTTGCCGCCCTTCGCCTCGCAGGCCCAGCCCGTCGTCCGTCATGTCAGCCCCCTCTCGTCCAAAATGACCTTGAGCGCCCACGGGGGCACCGTCGGGTCCGAGTATCCGTCGTCGAGGAACACGAACACCGCGTCGTAGGCCGGCTGCCTGCGCGGGAACGTGCCCTGCCCGTCCGTGAAGTAGACGAGGCCCCGCAAATCGGCGAACTCGCCCTTCTCCACCAAAAGGTTCACGTAGTCGAACACCGGCCGGAAGTCCGTGCCGCCGAACCCCTTGAGCTCCAGATTCTCCAAATAGAGGTCGAGCTCTTCGAGCGAAGTGATCTTCGTGTCCTCCTGCACGCGCGCGTCGCACTGGATGACGTGGATGTTCACGCGGTCGGTGAAGTTCTCGGCCTGCTTCAGTATGTTGTACGTCTTGCGCATGAACGCCTGCACCAAATCGCCCGACACCGACTCCGACGTGTCGATGGCGATGGCGAAGTCGTGCACCGCGCGGGTCTCCTTGTACTCGAGCGGCTCGATGAGCGGCATGTTGCCGTACTGGTTCAGGCCGTAGGTGTAGTAGATGTAGTCGAACTCGTCGGGGTTCACGCGCATGCGCTCGTGCAGCGTGGCGAAGCGCTTGAGGAACTCCGCGTAGTCGTGCTTCTCCCGGTTCACGGCCTCAAGCGCGGCGGCGAAGTTGCCCGCCCCCTCGCCTTGGCGCAGCATATGGGCTTCGAGCTCGATCTGGATGTGCCGGCTCACGTCCTCCCACTCCTCGGCCACCTCGTCGGTCATACCCTGCTCGTCCTCGCGCCCCGACGCGTCGTCTTGGGAATCGTCGCCCTCCGAGGCGTCGCGCTCGTCCTGGTCGTCGGACGACTCCCGATCTTCGTCGTCCTCGCCGCCGCTCTGCGAGGGCATCTCGGATGCGCCGCGCGTGTCGTCGAGCGACTCGCTCCCTCCCGACGTGGGCAGCTCGCCGCCCTCGCAGTCCTCCGACTCCTGACGCGCCGCGCCCAGGGAGCCGCGGGACGCCCCCTCGGCGTCGTCGCCGTACCAAAGGCCGTGGGTGTCGCGATAGAACATCGGCGCGAGGGAGCGCAAATCCACCTGGCTGCCCTCGTTCGAGAAGAAGCGGTACAGCCGTTCGGCCGTCACCACGCCGCCCACCTGGGCGCGGATGACCTTGAGCGATTCGCGAGCGCGCCGGTCGAAGTTGCTGGGGAACGCCTCGCCCACCAGATCGAGCAGCAGCGACTCGATGGCGATGTCGCACGCGACGTCCCACGGCTGGCGCAGCACCGAGTACAGCATGAACGGATGGCGGAAGATGCAGTGGAACAGGCAGTGGATGACGTCGCGCACCACCTCGTTGGGCGAGAGCTTGAAGCGGGCCACCACGTACTCGGGGTCGAAGTACAGCTTCACGCCGTCGCTGGCTATGCCGTAGATGTCGAAGCTCGGCACGAGCGGCATGCGCCAGAGCGCCCGATCGAGGAAGCGGAACCGCACCGCGAGCGACGTGCGCGCGTCCTCCAGTATGTCGTTGGCCACGGGCAGGCACCGCTCGTAGCGCTCGCGCTTCTCGGCCATGCGATCCTCGGTGGTCAAGCCAACCTTGACCGTGGCGGTGCCTTGGGCGCGCGTGCGCTCCCGTTCTTCGAGGACCACGTCCCCCTCTGCTATGGGCGTCAAGTCTTTCATAGGCGTTTACAAGCTGAAATCCACGCCCGCGCTCGGCATCGTGCGATGCTGCAGCTCGAGCAGGCAGGCGGTGGCTTGCGTCCTCCCCTCGCGCGACGTGGTGCTCAGTTCCGCTTCTACGGTGCTCCCGTCCAACAGGCCCCGGTCGACCAGCCACGCCAGCGCGTCCAGGTCGCCCTGCTCCGCGAAGTAACGGCATGCGGCCGCGCTTTTGCGCTGGAAAATGCCCTCGTACAGCTCCCGGGTGCGCTCGTCGAGGCGCATCGGATGCGTCAGGCGGTACAAGGCCGCCGGCGCGAACTCGCGCATGGTGGCGGCGTGCGTCACCCACGAGTCGTAGTACTCGAAGTCGAACGCGGTTCCCGCCGGCCCGGCGTCGAACAGGTACGACGGGGAGCGGTACCGCGATGAGAGCTCGGGCACCCGGAAGTCGCCCTCGCCGTAGCCGTCGACGGGCTCGGGAAACTCCACGTGCACGAGCGGTATGGTGCGCGCCGTGGAGAACGCGCCGTTGCAGATGCTGTGCAGATGCCCGTGCACATAGAGCTCGTTCACACCCGGCGCGCCGCAGAAGGCCAGGCTCGCGACGTGGGTCACCTGGCGCGGTATCCTCACCACGTCGTCGGGCCCCACGTACAGAAGGCACGTGTCGCCGCCCATCTTGCTGCCGTCGCGCTGGCACAGAAGCCCGTTCTCCAGATAGAACGCGGGATTGTCCGCGTCGAGCGAGATCGACCGGAGGGGCGTGCGCGGCATCAGCTGGTTGTCGCCCTGCACCAGCAACGCGTCCTCGCCGATGAAACGCACGTTCTTCGAAAGGCGCAACGTTTCGAGCGAGGTGTCCAGAAAGGCGCGCTCGCCGATGCGCTCGAGGCTCTCGGGCAAATCGACGCGCACGAGCTGCCGGTTCCCCCGGAACGCCTCGCGGCCCACGGAGAACACGCCCTCGGGCAGCTCCACGACGCGCACGCTCGCGTGGCGCTTGAACGCCTCGTCGCCCACCGCGTGCGTGCCGCGCCGAACCCGGTAGCTCGTCGCCCGGCCCACCAACTCCACGAACACGTCGTGGCGGTACAGCCCGCCCTCGGCGTCGAGCTCGAGGTGCCGGTTTGCCGACGCCACGCTCAGGCCCCCGTCGCCGATGCGCGCCTGCGCGGGCGTATGGTCGAACGCGCGGAAGCCCAGCCGCTCGAGCGCCGCCGGCAGCTCGACGCGCCGGACGGCGGAGAAGGCGAACGCTTCGGGCCCGATTTCCCTCAAACACCTCGGCAGCTGCACCCGCTCCAGCTTGGCGCAGTGGTAGAAGGCCTTTTCGCCCACGAACTCCACCGAATCGGGCAAGCGCATCGAGGACAGGCCCGTCTTCGCGAACGCCATCCGCCCGATGTTCCTCAGGGAGTCGGGCAGGTCCACGTCTTCCAGCATGGTCAGGGAGTCGAAGGCGCGCTCGTCGATGGCGACGCACCCTGCGGGAACCTCGTAGGATGCGCAGGGAACGACGAGCCGGTACAGATGGGTCCGATCGGCGGAGAGCAGCGCCTTCCCGTCGGTGACGAAGCGCGCGTTCTCGGGGTCGACGGTCACACGATCCAGGTTCGGCAGGCCCAGTGGTCGCGCGTCGACGGCCTCCACGAGCGGGCCGAAGTTGACGCAGGCGACGGGCGCGTCCGAAAACGAGTTCCCTTCGAGCCGCACCACGGGAGTCGAAAGCGTGACCTCCTCGAGAGAGCCGCATTGCAGGAACATGGTGGGATCAACCTGCGCGAGCGCCGCGGACAGGCGCACGCGTCTCAAATTGACACAGCCGTCGAACACATGGTTCCCCGCGTACTCGATCGAATCGGGCATCGAGACGCTTTGCAGCTCGTCATGGTCCCTGAACAGGTTCGTGGCAAGGGAGGTGACCGGGGACCCTTCGATGGCCGCCGGGATATCCACGCAGGCCTCGCGCCCCTCGTACGCCACCAGGCGCACCGTGCCGTCTCCGGCGCGGCGGCGATAGCGGTAATCCCCCTGTCGGAACTCTTCCCCAGGCGCATCATCGCGCCTGGTGTACGGGAGAAAGTATCCTTTCGAGACCAGCTCCTCCGCCGGCGAGCGGCGGACGTCCTCTCCCTCGAAGCCCGGCTTCTCCGCCGGCGAGCGGCGGATCCCGTGATCGAAGGCCCACGGATCGTCCTCGAGATGCGCGCCCTTCGCGTCAAGGCCCCACGGCTTGCGGCCGTTGAAGCCGGTCGAGGGCTCGGCGGACGAGGAAAGGCTCCGGGCATCGGAGCTGTTCTCAAAATGATCTTCTTCCCGCAATTGCGTCATTTTAATCCTATAATACAGTACCAACATATCGTTACGGGGGGTTCTTCATGGACGACGCGGCAGACAGCCTGGACATCAACTACGCGAGCGATCTCCAGCTTATCAGATCCATGCATGAAGACGATTCGTTCTGGGACAGCATCCTCGACGCCAAGCTCGACTTCCTCAACAACGGCACCGACCCCAATCTCGCACCCTGCGTCCGGCCGGAGATAGCCGACTCGTGGATACGCTCGTACGAAAACGGCCTCCGCCCCGACGAGGAGAACCTCGGAGAGTACATATCCGAGGAGGCGTACGAGGAAACCTTGACGAAGAACGCCGAGCTCATCGCCACGGTGAAGTCGCTCTTGAGAAGCGTCGAGTCGCTGAACCTGCAAAACGACTACATCTTCGAGTTCCTCGACGCGAACGGGACGCCCTTGGTGCTGATAGGGAACCTGAGGCTGCACCGGTTCGTGGGGCTGAACTACCGCTGCAACGAGCGGAACATGGGCACGAACGCCCACTCCCTGTGCATGCGCTACAAGAAGCCCTTCGTCATCATCGGCCCCGAGCACTACTGCTTCAAGCTCCAGGGCCTCATCGCCTGCGCGGCGCCCCTCATCGACCAGTCCGGCACCAGCATCGGCGCCCTCACGCTCACCCAGCCCATATCGGACAACTCGCTCACGTCGGCCAACAAGAAACTGCTCGCGCACGCGATGAGCCTCGTGTCGTCGCTCGCCACCACCATAAACGGGCAGATGAAGCTCCACGAGTACGACATCCAACTCGCCGAGACCGAGTCGAAGTACAGCAAGGCCTCGCTCGAAGCCCAGCGGTTCGAGGTCATCTCGCGCAACATCATCGGCACCGTCAAGGACGGCATCCTCATCTGCGACGCCCAGGACACGATAACCCTCGCCACGCCGGAGGCGGCGCACATCTTCAAAACGGCACCCGACGAGCTGCTCGGCATGAACGTGAACACCCTCATCAACGACGATCGCAGCTTCGAGGAGGTCATCGAGCAGGGCGGCAGCTCGTCCTTCGCGGTGGACGGCGTGCCCTACGAAGCCAAGATCTCGCGCATTTACGGCAGCGAGCGGGATTTCGAAGGCTACATCGTGTCGCTCAAGGAGGCGAAGCCCCTTGTCTCGATGGGGGCCTCCCGCGACAAGGCCGGCGACGTGGCCACCGTCACGTTCGACGACATCCTGGGAAAGAGCCTGCAGATATCCAAGGCGAAAAGCCTGGCGGCGCGCTTCGCGAAGTCGAACGAGAACATCCTCCTCGCAGGCGAGAGCGGAACGGGCAAGGAGCTGTTCGCCCAAGCCATCCACAACAAGGCTTGCCCGAACGGGCCCTTCATGTCCATCAACTGCGCCGCCATCCCGCCACGCCTGATCGAAAGCGAGCTGTTCGGCTACGAGAGCGGCAGCTTCACCGGCGCGGAACGCGGAGGGAAGCCGGGCAAGATCGAGCTTTCCGACGGAGGAACGCTGTTCCTCGACGAGATAGGCGACATGCCGCTCGAGCTCCAGGCCACGCTTCTGCGCGTCCTGGAAAACAAGCGCGTCATCCGCGTGGGCGGCAAGTCCTACAAGCAGATAGACTTCCGCCTGGTGGCCGCCACGAACCAGAACCTGCCCCAGCTGGTCGAGCAGCATCTGTTCAGGGAAGACCTTCTCTACCGCATCTCGGTGCTCGCCGTCGACCTGCCGCCGCTGCGCGAGCGCCAAGGCGACGCGCTGTACTTCGCGCGCTACTTCTTGAACGAATGCCAGATCAAAACCGGCAACGGCCTGGTGACGCTTTCGGACAAGGCCGCCCGCCTCATCGAGACGTACACGTGGCCGGGAAACGTGCGCCAGCTCAAGCATGCGATCTACTCCGCGTACTACACCTGCGAGGACGGAACGATCTCCGTCGAGGACTTCCCCAGCTACATCGTCAACGCGTCCGGAGCCTCCATCGGCGAGAGCGCCGGGGCCGCGCTTCCCCCGGCGGATTCGGCGCCTCAAAACGAATCGTCTTCATCTTTCAAGGTGCAAAGCGCCCCCGCTTCCGCATCGAGCACCGAAAGCGGCGAACCCTCCTCCGCCGCAAAGGCTCCGCTGCCCACGCTCTCGCTCAAAGAACTCGAGAGCATCGCCATCAACGAGGCCATCCTGCAGGCGGATGGAAACATCGCCACCGCCGCCGCCATCCTCGACATCAGCAAGGCGACGCTGTACCGCAAACTCAAGGAAAACCAGTAGCTTTCCGTTTCGGGCAAAACGCCGCGGGGCTTAAAAACCAATCGGGCTGGAGATGAGCGTTAAGCACCTTCTCCAGCCCGATCAATCAACACAGGCACGGTTCTGTTCGCCATGCCCTCGCCCCCTCGTTCTCAGGCTGCGCCTAGGATACCTGCTGGCAGGCGCCCGGCAGCGTGCCTAGAAGACATATCCGCACTTCTTGCAAGCGGTACGCGTCCCCAACACGTAGCTGCCGCATTCCGGACATATCTTCGTACGTCCCGTCTCGACGCATTCGTTGCAGAGCGGCCGCTCGAACGGCGAGCAGAAAAAGCAGGCCTTCTTCACCTCGGCGTTGAGGTGGTCGACCGCCTTCTCCTCGTCATGGACGACCGGTGCCCCGCACTTCTTGCACGTTTCCCGCTCGTAGGGGTTGTACCACCCGCACTCGGGACACTCGATAGGGAATTTGTAATCCGCCTTCTTATGGCAACGGCGACACCACGGGCTACATGTTCTACAGTTGGGCATGAGCGTTTCGCCTCATCCTAAAACACGCGCTGAATGCCGCCGGACATGGCATGGTTAGTTCGTCGGCGGCTTCGGGGCACCGGGCGCTTTTGGGGCCGTAGGGGCTCCGGGAGCTTTGGGGGCGCCGTCGAGGCCCTGGGGCTTGAGCGAGATTTCCTTGGGAGCGGCAGAAGCAGGAGCCGCAGCCTGGTCCGCAGCCTTGCGGGACTCGTTCAGATCGGCGCCGCACTTCTGGCACGTCTCGTTCGTGGGCTTGTTGAACGCACCGCACTCGAGGCACTTCACAATGGTAACGGTATTAGCTGGTCTGTAACACATGGCTTTCTCTCCTTACGTTCACGTCTTGCCGAGGCTGGCGCCCCGGCGGCAAGCCGGGGCGCCAGCGAGACGATGCGTCTTACTGCTCAGGTACGTAGATCCAGGTACGGGGCATTTCCTTGGCCTTCTCGGCCAGCTCGTCCACCGTGCCGTACTTCATGCAAGCCGCCTGGCAGTGATGCACGCAGGTCGGAAGCTTGCCCATGGCCACGCGATCGGCGCACAGGTCGCACAGCGACGTCATCACGGGCAGGTAATTGTACTCGAACTTGCCGTTGGGCATCTTGCGCGGGCCGTCCTCGAACAGCTGGATGCCGTTCGCTTCGCCAGCCGCCCAGCCGTGCTCGACCTTGCAGGCCATCTCGCAGGAGTGGCAGCCGGTGCACCACGTGTAGTCGATCAGAAGTCCGTATTTTTCCGCCATCTTAGAAACCTCCCTTGCGGGTCACGATCTCGCTGGGCGAGCAGTCATTCTCCTTCGTGACCGGATATATCTTGCAAATTTGGTTCGCGTACGGGGCGCCGTACAGCGTAGGACCGGTAACACCCTGAACCGTGAGGTTGTTGATGTTGGAGTCGAACACGCCGAACAGGTTGGGCTCGGCGCCGTCCGTCTCGGGGAACCACCAGCCGTGCTCGGAGCGCACGGTGTCGGGCTTGAGGGACGCGTTGAAGCGCACGCGCTGCTTGCACTTGCCGCGCATGTTCTCGACCCAGATCCAGTCGCCCTCGCACACGCCGATCTTCGCGGCGGTGTCGGGATGCAGATCGGTCAGCGGGTCGGGATGCGACTCGCGCAGACGCGGAACCTGACGCTCCTCCGAGTGGAAGTACTCCCACGTACGGGCACCGGTGGTGAGCACGTACGGATACTCCTCGAACAGGTCGGGCGTGGAGATCGGGGACTCAGGCGGCTCCTCGTAGTACGGCAGCGGATCGAAGCCCCACGCGTCGAACAGGGTGTTGTACAGCTCGCACTTGCCCGTGTTCGTGTTGAAGCCGGGCTGGCCGTCGTCGCGCAGCCAACCGAGCTCGTGCTTGCGGTACGCCCAGTCGTCCGGCCAGTCGATGACCTTCTCGGTGAGGTCGAGGAACGTCTGGTCGGTCTTGTGCGGCCAACCGGCATGGAAGCGGTTGCCGGACTGGATCCACCACGTCATGAGCTCGACGTCCGTCTCCCACGGGAACAGCCTGGGATTGAGGCGCTTGCCCAGCTCGAGGATGATCTGCTCGTCGGACTTGGCCTCGTAGTAGTCGGCGACCTTGACGATGGAGCGCAGCGGCCACCACCACACGCGAGCGGAGTTACGCTCGCAGCTCATGCCGCAGGGCAGCACGATGTCGGCGCAAGCAACGGCCGTCGGAGTCATGAACACGTCGACCACGACGTTGTAGTCCACCGAGCGCATGGCGTTGTACACGCGCGGGGCATCGGCAGCCATGTTGGCGATGGGGTTCGTGGACTGGATGAACAGCATGCGGATCGGGTACGGCTCGCCGGTCTCGATGGCCAGGAGCACCGTGTCGCCGTTGGCCGTCGGGTCGAAGCCGAGGGCGTGCAGCGGGGAGGTGTCGACGCCGAGCATCTTGCCGAGCATCTCGTCGGAGAGGTTCCACATGCCGCAGCCGTAGGAGTCGGGAATGTCGTAGGCGCAACGCGGGATCATCATGCCGCCGGGCACGTCGATGTCGCCGCAGATGGCGCCGAGGGAGAGCAGAGCCTGGGCCAGAGGAATGCCGCAGACGGTCTGGTCGACCTTGAGGCCCCACTGAATCGTGGAGGGGTTGCCGGAAGCGTAGGCGCGAGCAGCGGCGCGGATGGCCTCGGCGTCGATGCCGGCGATCTCCGCAGCCTTCTCGGGCGGGTAGTCCTTGCAGCGCTCGGCCAGCTCGTCGAAGCCGTAGGTCCAGTTCTCAACGAAGTCGTGATCGTAGAGATCCTCTTCGATGATGACGCCCAGCATGGAGATGACGACCGCGGCGTCGGTGCCGGGACGAACCTGCAGCCAGTGCTCGGCCTTCGAGGCGAGCCAGGTGCAAGAGGGGTCGAGCACGATGAGCTTCGTGCCGCCTTCCTTCATGACGTCGACGATCCAGTGGCCGAAGAAGCCGTCGCCGTTGGACACGAGGGCGTTGTTGCCGCAGATGAGCATGTAGTCCGGGAAGACGTACTCCGGGTCGGCGAAGCGCTTCTCGAGGTGCTGCGAGCAGTCGGCCACGAAGAAGTCGCCCATGAAGCAGTGACCGATGGTCGTACGGGGCAGGTAGCAGGCGTCGCCGGACAGGAAGCCGAGCACGAAGTTCGGGCTGCCGAAGGCGGCGTAGCTCAGGTACGGGGTCTGCCAGCAGATGTTACGGCCGGTGCCCTGCATGGACACGATGGACTCGGGGCCGTAGTCTTCCCAGATGGCGCGAACGTGCTCGGCGATGTCGTCGTACGCCTCGTCCCACGTGATGCGCTCCCACTTGTTCTCGCCGCGCTCGCCGACGCGCTTCAGGGGGTACTTCAAGCGGTCGGGATGGTAGAACGTCTCCACGACGTCCAGGCAGCGCATGCAAAGACGACCCTGGTTGTAGGGGCTCAGCGGGTCGCCTTCGATCTTCTCGACCTTGCCGTCCTTGGTGTAGTACAGAACAGAGCAGCCGTTGTGGCAGCCGGGGGCGGTCCACATGTTCGTACGCGTGACCGTGTACTCACCCTCTTGCCACTGCCAATCTGTTTTGTAGACGTCCTTGTTGACGCCTTCGAGTTCGTTGGTAAGCATACTTGCTATCCCTCTCTCTCTTACGATTCTCGTCGTGCGAGTGGTGCCTAGACTTCCCCGTCTTTCAACGTCGGACGACGAGGCTTCGTCCAGTCGCGTCCCGAAGCATCCTGCGCCTTCTGCTGCCACGCTTCCTTGTTCTTGTTCGGGTCAGCCAGGTGCTGCTTGATGCGCTTCTCTTGGAGCTCCCGATCCAGGTCCAGCCTCTTCTTCTCCTCTGCCATTTGCATGTCCTCCTCTCCGACAAACCTCCGCCATGGTCGAACATGGCCTTACAACGTGAATCAAAAAGGCCCTCGGCGTTGCTTCCTTGCCGGTTGCGCCTTCTGATATAGGTAGTTGCATGCTCCGTGCCAATCGGGCGAAATCATGCCGTTCAATTTGTAAAATGCCTGATAGAAAGGCAAAAAAATGTTTACACGACCTTTTAGCCAACCCAGTCGCTCTCGAAGATCGCCGGGATTGTCTCAATTTGCTTCTCGAATTCGAACGCCTTCCGGCGGCAACGGCTCGCATATTGAGAACGCGCTCGTCCGCTGTTGCAATTTTTGAAAAAACAAGCGGTCGCGACCGATGCCTCCGCCGTCCAAACCGCTATCGGACCGAAAAAGCGATGCGGACACCTCTCGGGGAAGTGTCCGCATCGCGGTCGCGCGAACGGGGAGTCCGTCCACGTCCGACCGAGCAACATGAAACGCGTCGAAAGCTACCGCGTCTCGCCGGCAGGCGAGAGGACCGCCTCCGGCGTTTCCGAAGAAGGAGCGTCGTCAACGCTGTAAAGCTTCGTGAACGACAGCACGACGGCAGCCAGCACGCAGGATGCGCAGATGGCGATGGCGCCCACATGCCAACCGGCCGCTTCGACGACGGCGCCGATGATCGGCGGGCCGAGGAGGATGCCCACGTTGAACCCGATGGACACCACGCCCAAGGCCACGCCCGCAAGCTCGGGCTTCTTGACCGTCTGGGCAGCCATCGTCCACAGCACGCAGGGGAACCCTGCATCGACGAAGCCGTACACGACCACGAAGCCGATGAGGAACGACGGGTTGTCCATGAACATGCCCACGAGCGACGCGATGCCGTAGGCGACCAGCGCCGCAACGCCGAACATCTTGCGGTTCTTGACGCGGTTCAGCAGTGCGCCGATGACCACCGCGGCGATCACGCCGAAGATGGAGAAGTACCCCACCCACATGTTGGCCTGACCCTCGTCCCACGTGAACGTCTGCGCCCAGCACGTGGCGATCCAGTTGACAAAGCCGAAGCAGCCGATGCAGAACAGCATCGTGGACAACGAGAGCACCCAGGCCGAAGGCGACTTGATGCCCTCGACGATGGACACGTCCTCGCTCTCCACGTCGGCATAGCTGTCCTCGGGACGGGGACTTTTCACGCACAGGACGTAGAGCACGAACGCAACGACGCACGCAACGAGCCCGAACCACCACACGCCTTGCCAGCCGAAGCTAGTCGTGAGCAGCGCGCCCAAAAAGAACATGACAGCCTGAGCGCCCATCTGGTACGCCGCCCAAATGCTCATGGGCAGGCCGCGCTTCGCCTCGGGAAACCACATGGCGATGAGCGACGGTCCGATGACCGACATGAGGCCCACGCCCACGCCCTCGACGATACGGCTTGCCATGAGCACGGCCACGCTGTCGGTGAACACACCGATCAGCGAGCCCAGGATGGCGCATATCAAGGCTACGATGCCGCCCCTCTTCGGGCCGAGCTTGTTCAGCACGATGGAAGCCGGGATGGCCATGATGATGCCCACCAGCGAAAACAGCGAGCTCAGCCAGCCGGCCGTGGCCATATCGATGTTGAACGCACCCATGAGGGTGGTCATGCAGGGTGCCACTTTGTTCTGTACGAGCGCCAGCGAAATGCCGGCCAAGATGGTCGCGAACGCGACGATCCAGGCTCGTTTCGTCTTCATAAAACCAATCCTCCGATCACACAGATGCTTGGGTCAAATCGCCGTCGGCACCCGCTGCGCGAGCCGTCGCCTTGTCGGAGTCGTGATCGTACGTCTTCACGAAGAAGAACGCGATCGCGCCAAGGACCGAGGCCACAGCCAGCGGAATGGTGGCGGTTGCCCATCCGTAGTTCTCGATGAAGAAACCGGTCACCGGGGGGCCGAGCAGCGTGCCGATGTTCAGGCCCACGTTTAGAATGCCAATAGCCGTTCCGGAATACTCCGGGCTCTTGGCCGTCGAGGGGCACAGCGTCCAATACACGGTCGGAATGGAGCCCTCGAGGAACGGATAGACGAGGATGAAGGGCAGGATAAGACCAGGTTCCTCCATCCGGAAGCAGACGAACAGGATGAACGTGTACAGCAAAAAGCCGATAACGCCCACGTAACGGCGATTCTTAAGCTTGATGTGGTTCAACAGCCAGCCGATGAAGATGACCACCGGGATCTCGATGGCGTACATGACGGAAACCCACCAGTTCGACTGGTTCATGTCGCCGCCGAAAAGCGTCTGCGCCCAGTACAGCGAGATGTACGTGGCGAAGCCGAAGCAGCAGAACGTGAAGATGGTGCCGGCGATGGTGAGAATCCACGTCGAAGCGGACTTGAAGCCGTCACCGAGCTTGAACTCTTCCTCGTCCTCGCCCTCGGCGTAGTTCGGCGTGCCCTCGGGGGGAGCGTCGACCTTCCACATGTAGAGAATGAGCACGACCACGCAGAACGCCACGCAGAACCACCAGACGCCCTGCCAGCCGAACGCCGTGCTCAGGCCGCCGCCGATGAAGAACAGCAGCGTTTGGGAGCACATCATCCAGGAGCCCCAGAGGCCCATGGGCAGGCCGCGCTTCTCAGCCGGGAACCACATGGAGATGACCGACGGTCCAACCACGGCGATCATGCCCACGCCCACGCCTTCCAGCACGCGGGTGGCCATGAGCACCCAAAGATCGGTCGCGAAGGCGCCGATGATGCCGCCCACGGCCGCGCAGGCCAGCGAGATGACGCCGATCTTCTTCGGGCCCATCTTGTGCATGAGCATGGAGGCCGGGATGGCCGTGATCATGCCCATGATGGTGAACACCGACGTCAGCCAACCGGCATCCGTTTCGCCAATGTTGAAGTAAAGCATGATGACATCGATTACGGGCGGTACCTTGTTCTGGACGTTGGCTAGGGCAAAGCCCCCGAAAAAGGCGATGATGACGACGGTCCACGCCGCCGCAGTCTTTTGCTTTTTAGTCAATCCAACTCCTCCTTATTCCGACAGTCCCCGTTTACATACGAAACCGGCTTCGGAAACGCTCTCGGACTCGAACGGCCGCAGGGATGACAGCCCGTCGAAATTCCCCCCGACGAACTGCACGCCCGTTCACCTGGCTGATCCCAACAGCCAAAGCCAAAGACGCCTCGTATTCATCGATGCAAGAACCGTGCCACTTTTCAACTTGGACGACGGGGCAGGTCAAGGCGCAGCGATATCGAGACGACCCAAAATGAGGCTTCGAAGGATTCGTCACAATATGAGAATCGTTCCAAAATAAGAAAGCGCCATCGCAGAGAGCGAATGGCGCCTGTTGCGGACCCAGCCTTCGAACCTAGCTGCGCCGGCGCGCGGCGCGCGCGGGAATGCCGAGTTCTTCGCGGTACTTGTTCACCGTTCTGCGGGACACGGACACGCCTTCGCGCGCCAAGGCCTCGGAAAGGGCCTGGTCGCTGAGCGGGTTCGACGGATCCTCCTTCTCCACGAGCTCGCTTATGCGGTGCTTGACGCTGATGGACGACACCACGCGGTCGGCCGCGCGGTAGGCGGACGAATGGAAGAAGAAGCGGAGCTCGAACACGCCGCGCGGCGTTTGCATGTAGTTTCCGCTCGCGATGCGGCTCACCGTGGATTCCGACACGCCCGTCGCCTCGGCCACCTGGACCATGGTGAGGGGGCGCAGGCAGTCGTAGCCCTTCTCGAAAAACTCCACCTGCATCTCCACGATGCAGCACGCGATCTTGTGGAGCGTCGCGTGGCGGAAGTTGATGCCGTCGATGAGGCTCTCCGCCTCCTTGAGCTTCTCCTTCAAATACGTTTCGGCGTCGCGCTCCTTCACGTTCGAGGCCATCGCCCGGTACGTGGGGTTGATCTTCAAATGGGGCAGGTAGAAGTCTTGAAGGCTGACCTCGTACTCGCCGTTGCCGCACGATTCCACCACGACCTCCGGCCAGATGGGGCGCGACGGGCTGCCGAACTGGCTGGCCGGTCGGGGGTTGCACGTGCGGATGACGTCGAGCGCCTCGTTGAGCTCGGCGAGCGAGAGCCCCATGTCGCGCGCGATGGAGGCGGGGGTGCGCGTCTCGAATTCGGCGAGATGGCTCTTGACGAGCCGCTCGAGCGTGGGGGTGAGCTTGCCGCTTCTCCGCAGCTGCAGCTCAAGGCATTCGGCGAGGTTGCGGGCTCCCACGCCCGTGGGCTCGAACTGCTGGACGAGCTCGAGAACGCGGGCCACCTCCCGCTCGGGCGCGCCGAGCGCCACGGCAACCTGGTCGACGGACGTTCTCAGGTAGCCGCTGCCGTCGATGTTGCCGATGAGGTACTCGCCGATATCCTTTGCGCGCGGAGAATCAACCTGCATGCGCAGCTGGTCGAGCAGGAACTCGTCGAGCGTGTCCCCTTCGGCCAGGTACCGATCGAAGGAGAACGAGCGCTGGGACATGTCGCTGCGCTCGGCGTCGAACGTCTCCGGGCTGCCGTGGCCCCGTTTTTCAAAGAGCGCGTCGGCGCTCACGTCCGGCACGTACCGATCGGGGGTCAGGGGATGGCGCGGCTCGACCCAGTCGTCGTCGTCGAAAAACGGGTTCTCCTCGACGCATTTCCGCGCGAACTCGGACAGCTCCAGCGCCGACATGCGCAGGATGGCGATGCCCTGCTTGAGCTCGGTGGTCAGATGAAGGTGCTGCTGGAGGGAAAGGTCGGGCCTCTGGTCGATGTTCACGCGGCCGCCCCTTCCCAATCGAACGGGCGCACGCCCGGGAATGCGCCCGGCACCGCGCCCCGGTGCGCCCCGGCGCGGCCGAAGCGCGCCGAACGCCGCGGCCGAAACGACGCCGGCCGAAGCGTACGCTGGTTTCCCGCCAAAAAGCCCTGTCGCATGACAGCCTCTTCCCCCCGTCGGAAACAGCCTTCCGAGAACGCAGGGCCTCCTCCAACCCAGGGCCCTCGGATAGAACGGTGCCTATAGTAGCACGATCGAACGGAAAGGCGGCGAAATCGCCCTGGGGATGTTTCCGCAGCTTGGCCGCCCGCGAACGCGGTTCGACCCGAAGGACGCGCGCGCCGATCCTCCAAAGCGCGCGAAAAACAGGCCGCGAAAAGCGCTATCATGAAAGCGAGGCACCGAAGAGCGAGGAGATGGCGATGGAACGCGCAACGCATACTTTCACTTTCATGGGAACGGCCGCCGGATGCGGCGTGCCGGCGTTCTTCTGCGACTGCCCGGCGTGCGACGAGGCGCGCCGAGACCCGCGGGCGCGACGAGGCGACTGCGGCGTCATGGTGCGCGGCGAGAAGACCGTGCTCATCGACACGCCGCCCGACGTGCGCCACCAGCTTATCCGCGAGGACGTGCGCAACATCGACGAGCTTCTGTACACGCACGCGCATTTCGACCACCTGGGAGGCTTGGGCGAATTGGAATACCTGGTGCAGCTCGTGCGCAAGGCGCCGTTGCCCACGTACGGCAGCGCCGAGGCGCTGGAGGGGGCGAGCATCGAGTTCCATTACATGACCTATTGCCTGGACATGCACGAGCTCGCGCCTTATCAGCAGCTGGAGCTGGACGGCGCCCGCTACACGGCGTTGCCCGTCACGCACGCGCCGGGCACGTACGGCTACCTCATCGAGACGCCCGAGACGCGCCTGTTCTACGCGTCGGACACCGGCAAGCTGCCCCCCGAAACGGCCGAGCGCGTGCGCGATGTGGACGTCATGGCGATGGACGCCACGTTCTGGAAGCGCAACTGGTCCCCCGACGCGCACCACAGCGTGCAGGAGTGCATCGAAGAGGGCCTGGGGCTGGGCGCGAAGACGCTCTATCTCACGCACCTGGCCATGCACTACGACGAGCCCGTCACGCTCGCCGAGCTGGAAGACTACCTGCGGCAGTACGACGGCCGCGTGAAGCCCGCCGCCGACGGCCTGTCGTTCGCGTTTTGAGAAAGCGCGCATCGAAAACCCCGTAGGGGCGCTCTCCAGAGCGCCCGCTCGCGCGCAGCGCGAGAACGCGGGACCCGGTTGCTTTTCCGGCTTCGCCGGAACGGGCGATCAGGAGATCGCCCCTACGGTCAACCTGCCAGCATCTTCGTTCTTCGGGTTCGACAGGTCGACCTGCACGCTGTTTCTTCCTGTGGCGCAAACTACGCCGTGGAGCCGCCTCAACTGCTGCCGGCGCCGGCGGTGCAGGCGTAGCAGTGGTTGCCGAACGCGATGTCGCGTTGGAGCGGCAGCGTTGGGTCGGCCGCCAGCTCGGCGACGGTAAGGCCGTTCTTGCACGGAAGGCCGGCCGCTTGGTTGAAGTCGCAATCGTACAGCACGCCGTCCCATCCCACCGACAGCTGGCTGCGGCACATCATGGCGGGCACGGTGTCGGGGTTGAACGCGTCCACGAGCCTGCCCATGTAGCGTTTCAGGTTCCCCGTCTTGTGGAGCAGGTTCCCGAAACGCCCGAGCGGGTTGTTCGCGATGGCGAACACGTGGTCGAACACGATGCCGTAGTCCTCGGCGAGCTTCTGCCGGTACTCCTTCTCGAGGGCGTCCTGGTCGGGCGGAAGGAACGCGCCGCTCGGGTTGAACACCAGGTTGAGCACGAGCCCGTCCTCGCTCGCGCCCTCGGCGCGCCCGTAGCCCAGCGCGTTCAGCTTCTGCAGCATGGCTATGACCCCGTCGAACGTGTGCGCGCCGCGCTGCTTCTCGACGGGCTTCGCCGTGTAATGCGGCAGCGAGGCGAACACCGTCGCGCCCAGCTCGGCCAGCACTTCGGGCACGTGGCGGTACGGCTCGTCCAGCATCACGACGAGATTCGAGCGCACGATGACGTGCAACCCGCGCGCAACGGCTTCGCGGACGAACCACTCGAAGTCGGGGTTCATCTCGGGCGCGCCTCCCGTGACGTCGAGCGTCTCGAACCTGCGGCCCGACGCCACGTCCAGGCACGCCTGAAGCGTGTCGCGGGACATGACCTCGGTGCGGTTCGGACCGGCGTCCATGTGGCAGTGGCGACACGCCAGGTTGCACAGGCGGCCCACGTTCACCTGCAGCACGTCGAGGCCGTCGCGCGTGCGGCGCGTGCTTTCATCCGTCCGCTCGAAGAACGGCGGGAACGAGTCCATGACGG
Source organism: Gordonibacter sp. 28C (assembly GCF_003339845.1). Classification (GTDB taxonomy): domain Bacteria; phylum Actinomycetota; class Coriobacteriia; order Coriobacteriales; family Eggerthellaceae; genus Gordonibacter. The sequence continues at coordinate 50,957 of NZ_PPTR01000015.1, read as the reverse complement.
CTTGGGCCGCCTCGTCGGTCGCGGGCATGGCTTACATTTCCAGCTGCTTGACCACGTTCTTCATCTGCACGCCGTGCACGAGCGCGGCCCCGCCGCGGATGGCGTTCGCCACGTGGATGGCCTCGGTCATCTGCTCCTCGGTCACGCCCTTCTCCAGGCACGACTGGGTGTAGGAGTCGATGCAGTACGGGCACTGCACGGCCGCCGCCACCGCCAGCGCGACGATGGCCTTCTCGCGCGCCGTGAGCGCGCCTTCGGCGAACACCTTGCCGTAGTAGGCCATGTAGAGGTCCCAGAGCTCGGGGGCCTCCTCTCCCATGGTCGAGAACTTGTCCAGGTCCTCCGGGTTGTAATAGGTTTCCATGGCTTTCATCCCTTTCGCTGCCGCCTGCTCGTTCGGTGATCCATCGAGCAATGATAGATTATGTCTTATACTAGATTATCACCATTATCGTGTTTTGGCTAGCCTCGCCTCCGACCTCTCGACGGGCCCCGAGGCGAGCAGGCGGGCTTTTTCGAGCGGCGAACGGGGTTCGGGGCGCTCGATGGTGAAGAGTTTCTGGTGATGAACTTTTCGACAGGGTGGGGAGACGGGGCTGCCGTATACTGGGCTCATCCGATGGCATTCGGATTCGCTAGCGCTTCGAGCGCTGCCCGTTTTTTCATCATCGACGACATTTTCGATGCGACCCGCCTCGCTGGCGTCGGCCGCTCGTCGTCTTGCGTCGGCGGATGCTTTCCGCCGCGTTCGCGCCAAAGCGCCCGAGCCGCTCGGTTCGGCCGCACACGGCGCATGAAAGAAACGACAACGGAATACGCACTTCGACCGAAAGGACCTCATGTCTTTGCATGTTGCACGCTCTTTGCCCGACAACGCCTACACCCGCGCCCTGCGAGGCGCCGTGCCCGTGCCCACCGGCGGAAAGGACAAGCTCGCGTTCCAAACGCTCATGGTGTTCTGCATGGTCACGAGCATGGTGACCATCAACTGGCTGCTGCACGCGTCGGACATCACCTGGGCCGCGTACTCGCAGGCGCTCTACGAGTACCCCCTCACGTTCGCGGCCGCCTTCTGCGTTCGCCTGCTCGTCGCCAACCCCATCGTGGCACGGGTGGCTCCCGTCGTCGTGCCGTCCGGCATCGTCGGGTTCAAGCGCACGGTGGCCATGACGCTGGTGAACGTGGTTTCCATGGTGACGTTCATGACCTTCTTCGGCGTGCTCATCTCCAACGGGCCCGCCGGATTCACCTGGCTCGCCTACGCCGAAGGCCTGCCCGTGTCCCTCGTGTTGGCGTTCGCCGTGAACCTGCTGGCCGTGGGACCCTTCGTGAAAATCGCCTACGCGTACGCCGTCGGGCCCGGTCTCGCCCGGCTGCGCGAGAAGATCGGCGAGGCGCGCGCGGCGGCAAGCTCCCTCGTTCCGAGCGTGCTTGCCGACAAAGGCGAGTAGCCGCTCGGCCCGCAGGGCACAATTCCGCGAATCGACGTGAATTCTCGGTCAAAGAAAAATTCCCTGCCGGACGGTATTGCCAACTAGTAGATATCGTCTTATAATCGAGAAGGTCTGAAACACAGGAGCCGGAAGCGCGGGAGCGCTCCCGGCTCTCCTGCTTTCGCCCCTCGGCGCCTTCGGCGCGCTTCCCGCAGACGCGGCCTTTCCGCACGATTCATCCTCCCGTGTGGACGAAAATCAACAGGGGCTAGTACGCACGGATCGATACCGCCTCTCCTCGCACCGGTACAATGACGGCGTCTCGCGCTTTCGCGCATGTCATACGAACACACAGAGGGGATGAATCGATGAAAGCCTACAAGACGGTTATCTACAGCTTCCTGATAGGCGGCGTGCTCGCGCTCGTCGCCCAAGCGATCGTCACGGTATGGACCCAGGTGCTCACCGGCACGCCCATGCAGTTCTTCATCGGCGGGGCGACGCTCGTCAGCATGGGCGTCATCGGCTGCGTGCTGGGCGGGTTCGCCACCTACCAGTTGGTGGAGGAGTGGGGCACGTTCGGCGCGCTGCTGCCGTTCTCCGGCTTCGCCATGGCCGTGGGCATGAAGATGGTGGGGCCCTGGACGAAGCAGAACGCCACGGCGGGCAAGGCGGTTTGGCAGGGACTGTGGCTGGTCATATGGTTCAACGCCGTGGCCGCCGGCATAAGCATCCTGTTCGGCTACGCATGCGGCGCCATGGGAGTCGAGCCGCTCGTGGCCGCGGAGAAGAACACGACCGCGCTCGTGTTCCCCCTGGCCTTCCTCGTGGGCGGTCTGCTGTGCGCGCTTTTCCAGGTGGTCTATTTGGTGGTTAAGAGCATCACGCCGAAGTGCCAGCCCGTGTGGATCCTGCTCACGGCCTGGTTCTGCGGCGCCGTGTTCGCACCGATCGGCGTGTCGGGCGTGCTGGCGAACTTCGCCGGACAGGGTTTCAGCGTGATGATTCCCGTGGGCGGCTACAACATGTACAATGTGGGCGTGTCGTTCGCGATGGGCGAGTTCGGCGAGGGGATCGTGCACTTGGGATCGTTCTTCCTGGCCGTGGCCGGCCTGTTCTTCACCGGCTTGGCCACGTTCCTCATCTACAACGCCAAGTTCGGCCGCACGCCCATCCACGAGGTCCATCGCGCGAAGGCGCAGCATCTCATGGACGAGCTCGACGAGATACACCCGAACGCGACCGGCGCGTCCGTCACAGCATCGGCCGAAGCGGTGCCCATGGCCGTGGCCGAAGAGGCCGTGGACCGATCGATCGGATAAGACGCTCGCCGACGGCGCGCCCCGCCGCAGAAGGCGGACCGGATTCGGAAATAGGAGGCCTCATGGGCAAGAAGGGCAGCGCTGCGAAGGCGCAGGCCGAAATAGAGCGGCTCAAGGCGAAGCAGCGCCTCGACATCATCAAGATCCTGGCGGCGCTCGCCGTGATGATGCTGATACTGCTGGGCAAGCCGATGCTGGAAGTCGCCGGTATCCTGCAAGAGGGCAACATGGTGGTGAGCGGCGCGATGTGGATATCGGCGTTCATCCTGGCCATCTTCGCGGGAGCTGCGGGAAGGGACTTCTCGAAGTGCGGACGCAGCATCAAGGAAACCCGCACGCGGTTCGGCCTGTGAGCCCCGCCGAAAGCACCGCATTCATACTCTAGAACCATACCAGCCGTGGTATGGTTCGCGACGGCCCCCTTCGTATAATAGCGGCGTCAGCCGACTCCGAAGGGGGCCCACATGTCTATCATGTCCGTTCTCGTGCCGTTCGTCGCACTCGCCACCGGCTTCGCCATCATCATGATCCTGCTCTACCGCAACCTGCAAAGGCTCGACGAAGAGGCCGCCGAAGCCTGGAACCGGGTTCAGGAGCAGCGCATCGAGCGTTTGGACGCCTCCCGACAGCTGATCGACACCTTGGCCGCAAGCGCCGAGTTCGCCGACGCGCCCACGGACGACGTCCGCCGAGCGCTGGACGCCTGCCGAAAGGCGGACGGGATCGAAGCGGCCGCCGAGGCCGACAGCGCGCTCGCTCAAGCCTGGCGCGCCTTCTCCGCTGCAACCGATATGCGCCGCGCAACCGCGCTCGACCGCGCGCACGAGGCGATCGAGCGGCTGAACGAGGCCGACAAGCGCCTGCCTTTGCGCGAACGCCTGTACAACAACGCGGCAACGACGTACAACAACGCCGGCGTGACCTTCCCCGCCCTGCTCGTGGCAAAACGCGCCCGGCATACGGCGCGGCCGCTCTACCGTCCTCTGCACCTCCGCGCCGCCAGCGACCAGGCCAGCGCAGCCGACGTCGAGACCCTGGCCGACAAGTCCCCGCGCATCATGAACGCCTACATGCTGTGGGCCGTGGGCATGTCGGACGCCACGCTGGAGGAGGCCGACGGAAGCTGACGAGAGGGAGCTACGCCAAGGTAAGGGCCATGACCAGGGCGTCTTCGGGAGGATCGTCGTAGTAGCCCGCGCGCACGGCCACCACCAGAAAGCCCAGACGCGCGTAGAACGCGCAGGCCACGGCGTTTCCGGCGCGCACTTCGAGCTTGAGCGCGGCATGGCCCTCATCGCAGGCGCACCGCGCCGCCTGTTCCACGAGCGCGCGGCCCACGCCGGCCTTGCGGAAGGCGGGGTCCACGGCCACGCGCACGATGGCGGCTCCCTCCGGCGTTCCCCACCAGCCCAGATAGCCCGCCACGTCGCCGTCCACCACGGCGACGGTATAACGCGCGCACGGATTGTGGCGAAGTTCGAGCGCGAAGGCGAGCGGCGTCCACGGGTCGCGGAACGACGCCACCTCGATGCCCATGACGCTTCCCAGGTCGCTTTCCGTCATGGGGCGCAGCACGAGCGTCTCGGCCGCCGCGCCCTCCCCTTCCGCGGCGCGCGCACCGCCCGTCGCCGCAGGGCGGGGCGCCGACGCCGCCGCTCCGTCGCCGAACACCGGGCCCGCGTACGTCCACGACCGCACGCCCTCTTGCGGCTTCTGCCCTATCGCCACGAACGATTGGCTGGCGAAGTAGTAATCGTCGCGTTCGAACAGCGCGCCCCACGCGTCGACGAGGGATCGTATCTCCGCCGCCGCGGCCTCGTCCACGCAAGGCGGCACGTTGCGCCGGAAGTACACGCAGCGCTCGAACAGCTCCCGCCGCTCGTCGAGCCCCTTGCCGGCCGTGTCGGTGGAGAACGTGCGCACGCGCACGTTCTCCAAGCCCGCGCGCTTCATGAGCGTGTAGCATTTCTCGCCGTTGTAACGGTCGGTGCGGGACGTGTGCGGGGTGTTCGGCAGCACGTGCCGCTCGTACAGCTCGAACAGCCGGCGCATGACGTCGTCAGGATCGGGATAGGACAGCTTCGCGGCGTCGTCGACGGTCTTCACCACCACGAAGCCGCCCGGATCGAGCAGCCGGAACGCCTTGTCGAGCGCCGCCTGCGGATCGGGAAGATGCTGCAGCACATGCGAGAAGTACACGAGGTCGAAGCGCTCCTCGTCGCCCGGCTCGTATTCCTCGAACGTCGCGCACGAGAACGAGAAGCGGGGATCGTCGGCCGCGAGCGCGGCGGCGTCGGCCACGGCGTCGGCCATGGGGTCGATGCCCACCACGCGCGACACGCCGGCGTAGGGCGCGAACTTGAGCCGCGTGTTGAACCCGTCGAAGCATCCTACGTCCAGCACGCGCACGCCGTCCCTTCCGGCCAGGTTCACCGCCTCGAACGCGGCGTAGTCCTCAGGCGCGGTGCGGTACGCCTGCTTCGTGATCTGCGCTTTGCCCCACGACACGGCCGCCTCCTTCCCTCGCGTCTCCCTCGAGCGCGCCGTATTTCGCCTGCAGCCGCGCGTTCGCGGGCTTGCACAGCGCGCCGCACACCAGCGACAGCAGCGCGAAGGCGGGAACGAGCACGAAGAACGACTCGTAGCCGCCCGTCCACTCGTACAGCGCCGCCGCCACGAGCGGGAACACCAGGTTGAACGGCGCCAGCACGACGGCGCTGATGCCGGTGTTCATGGCCAGGTCGCGCTGCCCGAACGTCGTGCGCATGTACGAGGTGTTTATGGCCGCGTACATGCCGTACAAAAGCCCCTCAATGAGCAAAAACGGCGCGAACATCCAGGGCACCTCGAACCAGTACGCCGCCGCCATGCCCACCGACACGGCCAACGCCAGCGCCGGCAGCACCACGAGCGTGCGGTTCTGCCCGATGCGGTCGTACAGGATGCCGCCGAGCGGCCGGCCGAACCCGTTGCCCAAGCCGAGCGCGCCCACGGCCGCCGTGGCGAACGCGATGGACGACCCGATGCCCGTCATCATGACGGACGCCTCGGCTATCACGGCGCCGCCCGCGCCCATGACCACGCTGCGCCAGATGCAGAACAGCCAAAACGACGGCTCGCGCACCGTCTTGGAGCCGGGCAGGCTCACGCCCACGTTGTCGCGCTTCGGTTTGAGCGCGGCGATGCGCGCGGGCGGCTCCTGGATGAAGTTGACGGCGACGAGCGCCTCCACGAGCGCCAGCGCCGCGATGACGACAAACGCAAGCCGCCAGCCCAGCGGCGAGTAGATGAGCGCCGAGGCCAAGGACCCCAGCACCAGCGCGCCCATGCCGAACCCCATGACCAAGACGCCGGACGAGAAGCCCACCTTGTCCCCGAACCAAGCGAGCGTGTTCGTGGTCCACACGGTGTAGCTCATGCCCGATCCGAACCCGCAGCATACGCCGTAGAACACGTAAAGCTGCCACAGCTCGGTGATGAACTGGCACGAGAACAGCCCCGCCACGATGAGCGACGTGGAGATCACGAAGCACGTGCGCAGCGAGATCGCCTTCGAGAGGGGCCCGATGGACAGCATGCCGAGCGACAGCCCTATCATGGCCACGGAGAACACGAGCGACGTCTGGCTGCGCGACCAACCGAACTCGGCCTCGAGCGGAGGGATGAAGATGGACCACGCGTAGATCGTGCCGAACATGAGCATGGTCAGGACGCCGCATACGAGGATGGCGTAGCGGTTCTTGCGTATGTCGGCCACGCCCCTCGCCTCCCCTGAAAGCGCTCTGCGAGGGCGTCGCCGCCCTCGCATCGAAAACCGCGCGGGCAACCCGCGCGCGATCTTGTCCTGTCTGCAAACCTACCACCGGCGCGCGGCGGACCCCTACCATAAGGAGTATGAAAACGAGAGCATCTAGTACGCACGACTATACGCGCGCTCGCGCGCCCAAGGCACAATGGAAGATGTCGCACGGCATGCCCCGCGCTGTTCGTGCATTCGTGTAACCATTGAAAGAGAGGGGATCCATGCCTGGTATGACCGTCGGCCAGATCAAGAGCAAGCGAGTGCTCTACCTGGCCTTATCCACGCTCACGTTGCTGTTTCTGGGGCTCATCTACGCGTTCTCCATGTTCGCGGCGCCCATATGCACCACGTTCGGCCTCGAGAAGAGCGCCGTGGGCCTCACGTTCAACATCATGATGATCACGTTCTGCGTCGGCGCCGTCATCGGCTCGCAGATCGAGGGCAAGATCGGCGTGCGCAACACGCTGTTCGTGGCCGCCGCGCTGTTCTTCTGCGGCTTCGCCGGCACCGGCCTGTTCGGCCAGGGAAGCATCACCGTGGTGTACCTGTGCTACGGCGTGCTGGGCGGCCTGGGCGTGGGCGTGGGCTACAACTCCGTCATCGCCACCACCAACGTGTGGTTCCCCGACAAGGTGGGCTTCTCGTCGGGCGTGCTCATGATGGGCTTCGGCTTGGGCTCGCTCATCTTGGGCACGCTCTCGGTGAACCTGGCGCCGACGCTCGGCCTGGGCACCGTGTTCGTGGCCATCGGCGTCATCACCGCGCTCGTCGTGGTCGTACTGGCCTGCACGCTGCGCCGCCCGCCGGCGAACATCGTGGCGCTCATGGCGCCCGAGAAGGCCACCGCCAGCGGCTACGACCCGGGCGAGCAGGACACGCCGCTCAAGTCGTCCACGTTCTACGTGTACTGGGTCTGGGCTATCATCGTCATCGCCATCGGCTTGGCCACCATCGGCAACTGCGCCTCCGACGCGCAGGCCGTGGGCTTCGACGTGGGCTTCGCCACGCTGCTCGTGGGCTTGGTGTCCACCTGCAACGGCTTGGCGCGCGTGGTCATCGGCCTCATCTACGACAAGACGAACGTGAAGGTGACCATGCTGGTCGACGGCCTCATCGCCGTGGCCGCCTGCGCATGCATCATCGGCGCGTTCACCACCGGCATCTCGGCGCTCTACGTGGTGGGCGCGTTCTGCTGCGGCTTCTGCTACGGCGGCGTGCCCGTGGTGGCCTCGGCGTTCGCCCGCCAGCGCTACGGCGCCAAGAAGTACCCGCTCAACCTGTCGCTGGCGAACTTCGCTATCGTGTTCGGCTCCATTCTGAACATCGTGGTGCAAGGCGCCGTGGGCGGCGACAACCGCTTGGCCGTGTTCATGGTCATGGGCGTGCTGTCGCTCGTGGCCGCGCTGGACGTGCTGCCGTTCTCCAAGAAGTGGAACGGCGACATGAAGATGCTCGAAGGCCGCAAGGCCAAGGCGGCGACCGAAGGCTCCGCAACCGGCGCCGACGCAACCGAGACGGCCGCAGCCGCCTCGTAAGCAAGTCGCCCTCGCGGGATCGGTGGGCTTGGCACCTCCCCAAGCCCACCGATCCCCGTCGGCACGGCCCCTCGAACGCAAGAGGCCGTGCCGACGGGGATCACGCGATCCTATTCAGGGGAAAGGAACACGTTATGGGCAGAAGCATGAGCCAACGCAAGGCGAAGGCGTACGAAGACATCGAGCGCCTCAAAGCGAACCGTCGCAAGGACATCATAAAATGCGCCGCCGCCCTCGCCGCCATCGTGGTGCTGGTGACGGTCAAGCTGGCACTGGAGACGAGCGGCGTTTTGGAAGTGGGCAACATGGCCGTCGGCGCCGCCATGATGATGGCCGGCATCGGCCTGGCCATCTTGGGAGGCACCTCGAGCGTCGACTTCACCCGCTCGGGCAACGAGATCAGGGGCATCCAAGCCAGCGTGGGCATCACGAAAGAGGATCTCAAAGCCTACGAGCAGGCGAAGCGCGAGGGGTAAACGCTTCGCATCGTGATGGCTCCCGTAGGGGCGGGCTGCTGCCCGCCCGGCACGACTGGCTACGACCGAACGAAACGACGAGGCGAGCGCACGATGCGTTCGCCTCGTCGTTTATCCGCTTCGAACATTTCGGCACCGGACAGCAGCCCGCCCCTACGGGATCGCCGAACGCCGAAAACGTCCAACACCGACCCCTCTCACCTACTGCGATCGGTCGCCCCCCTCCACGGCAAACCCGCTTCATGTGGCAAGAACGAACCGCGTCTCTGTCGTTTTTGCAGGAGCCGGAGGGTGCTCGCCTCGGCGCAGCGAGTTCCGCACGAGCCGAAGGCCCCAGCGGGGCCTTCGTGCGAGCCCAGGACTGCCCGAGCTGCGCCGAGGCGAGCACCCTCCGGCTCCGGACAGGTTGAAAGGCTCAGTGCCCCGTGACGCCGTTGCCGGTGAGCTCGGTGGCCAGCACGAAGGCGACCAGGAGAAGCCCCAAAACCACCCAGCAAAAGATCTTCGCGGTTTTCGTCGACACCGGCCCTATGCGATCGCTGCGCGGGTCGTTGTCAACCGTGAAAGCGGCGGCGCGAATCTCCTTGGTAAAGCGCGTGCGGCACTTCGTGCAGTGATCCTCGGCGGCCGATTCCTTGCCGCAGAACGGACAGATGATAGCGCTCATCGCGAACCCCCTTGTATCGATTCGGCCATCCGGCACCGGGCACGCCGCGTCGCCGCGAACGGCGCCCCGACGTGCGGATCGGTCGGGTTTGCCAGGGCGGATCGTCGATCCGCCCTGGCAAACCCGACCGACGAGGCCCCCGAACAACTTGGGAACCCCGTCGGTCGAACGTCAATCCTTGCGCTCCCGCATGATCGGCAGGACGCGCGTCGAAACCTTAAACCTTACGCCTTCGCGTCGGCAGCCTCATCGGCGATATCGTCGATGTTCATGCCCTTAGCGCCCTTGGGAAGCAGGAAGCCAGCCAAGAAGCCGAACGCCATGGGAGCGGCCAACAGCATGATGAGCGGAGAGAACGCCCAACCGGCAGCCTTCAAACCGCCCAGGATGATGGGCGACAAGATACCGGCGGACTTGCCCAGAGCAACGATCGTCGCAACGCCGGAGTTGCGGAACTCGGTGGGGTACGACTCGGACATCATCGGCTGAGCAGCGGTGATGGCGTAGTTCAGAGCGAAGCCCATGAACACGAACGCGATGAGGTACGGCCAGAAGCTCGTCTCGGCGGGAAGCTTGACCACCTGGGACACGATGAGGCAGGCAACCACCGACAGGCCGTAGCCGAAGATGAGGTTGCGCTTGCGGCCCATGGCCTCCGACACGAAACCGGTGGTGCAGTTGGCCACGACGGACGCGGCGTTCTGCGCCATGGCCAGCATGTACGACGCGGTGACGGCGCCGCCCGTGGCCTCGAGCATCAGGGCCGGCAGCCAGGCGTTCACACCGTAGATGCTGAAGTTGCCGGCGAAGTAGATGATAACCAGAGCGATGGTGGTCTTCAGGTACTTGCCCTTCCACACCTCGGCCGGGCTCGACTTGGCGGACACCGGCGGAACGAGAAGGTTCTCGGGCTTGAGCTCGTAGGGGATCTCCTTGCCCGCGCGCTTCTCAATGCGCTCGAGGGTTTTCACCGCACCGTCGAGCTTGCCGTGCACGGCGCACCAGTGAGCCGATTCCGGCGTGAACTTGCCGAAGATGAACGCGTAGATCACCGGCAAAGCGCCGATGGCGTAGCACCAGTGCCACGTGGCGACCTGGACCATGACGGTGCCCACCAGGGCGGCCACAACCCAGCCCACGATCATCCACGCCATGCCGAACGTGATGAAGAACGAACGCTGCTTCGTGGGGGTGAACTCCGTGAACAGCGTGGTGACGATAGGCGTGCACACACCCAGGAACAGGCCGGCGAGCACGCGGAAAACCGCGAAGATCTCGTAGCTCGGTGCGAAGATGCACGGGATGGTGAGCAGGCCGTACATGAACGTGCCGATGGTGAGGATCTTGCGGCGGCCGAACTTGTCGGACAGCGGGCCGGCTGCGAACGAGCCCACCACGATGCCGATGGTCGACCAGGACGACAGGGCGCCCTTGAGGGCGTCGTTGCCCGCAGGACCGAAGAACTCCTGCATGATCTGCGTGTTGGTGTAGGAGATGATCATGTAGTCGTAACCGTCGAACATCATCGCTATGCCAACGAGGAAGAAAATGGAGATGGTAAACTTGCTGACTCCGAGGGAGTCGATCGCCTGGGAAATGGTGAACTTCCCGGGCGACTTAGCAGCTGCACTCATAATCCGCTCCTTGGGACGTTCCCCGACCCTTATGAGCTGTTCTTTCAAGTCGGAGAATCTGATAGGCGGCCGTCGGGCAGTGCGGATCCCGCGCAAAAGAAGGCGTTCCCGCTTCGTGCGCTAGCCCTGGATTTGTAGACTCGGATCGAGGCATCGTCTTCTTTTGCTCTTTCAGCATTTCCCCGTGAAAACGTTTCAACCCTGCCAGGCGGCCATGTAAAGACGGAGGGGACCCCAATCTCGAGAAAGAGATCCCCTCGCCGTTGGAACTGCTACTCTTCGCCGAGAATCTTCTCGACGGCCTTCTTGTCCTGGTTCAGGCGCTCGGAGTCATCGATCGGCTTGAACGTCGCGCTCTCGATGGACTTGTCGGCAACCTTCTCCTTCTCAGCGCCGCACTTCTTGCACGACGTGGCATCGGCCGCGTTGAAAGTACCGCACTCGGTGCACTTCCACAGAATCTTCCCCAGTGGAGGCGGACGGAATCCGCCTTTCTCCTGACGAGCCATAGCTCTACCTCCTTCGTTCCAACATTACTTTGCGAAAAGCACCTGATTGGGCTTCTCAGCCAACTTAGCGGACAGCTCCTCGAGCGTGCCGTAGTACATGATGCCGGACTGGCAGTGATGCACGCAGCTCGGAAGTCGGCCCTCGGCCACGCGGTCGGCGCAGAGATCGCACAGATCCGTGGGCAGGGGCAGGTAGGTCCACTCCCAATTGCCGTTGACGTTCTTCACGGGGCCGTACTCGAGCGTCTTGATGCCGTACTGGCCGATCGGAAGATCATGTACCTTCTTGCAAGCAACTTCGCACGTATGGCAGTTGGTGCAGAATTCGTAGTCGATCAGCAGACCGTTAGTCGCCTTCGAACCGGGTGTAGTCATAGCCACCGAAGCCACCTCCCTTAGTCACAATCTCGCTGGGCGAGCAATCATTTTCAGGCGTCACCTTGTAGCACTTGCAGAGCGTGCTCTTGTACGGGGCGCCGTAGTGCGTCGGGCCGTACACGCCCATCGTGGTCAGGTTGTTGCCATTGCTGTCGAACACGCCGTACAGGCTGGGCTCGGCGGCCTCCTGCTCGGGGAACCACCAGCCGTGGCGGGCACGGACGAGGTTCGGCATAAGGCCCGGAGCGATGTGCGCCTGCTGCTTGCACTTGCCGCGCTTGTTCTCGAACCAAACCCAGTCGCCTTCCTTGATCCCCTGCTCTTTGGCGATCTCGGGCGAGATGTCGGCGATAGCCGTGGGGTGCACTTCGCGCATGGTGGGCAACTGGCGATGCTCGGAGTGGAACAGGCCGATGTGGCGGTGACCGGACGTGTAGATGTACGGATACTCCTTGTACAGCTCAGGCGTGCGGACCGGGCTCTCGAACGGCTCCATGTGGTGCGGCAGAGGATCGAAGCCCCACACGTCGAACAGCGGCGAGGAAATCTCGTACATGCCGGTCGCGGTGACGAAGCCGGGCTGACCGTCTTCGCGGAGCAGGCCCTTCTCGTACTTGTGGTACGTCTCGTTCCAATCCCAGTAGTCGTACACCTTGTGGGTGAGGTCCTCGAACGTGTAGGGAACGCCGTTGCCCTCGTCCTGGATCATCCACGTAAGGAAGTCGCGCACGGTCTCGAACTGGTTGAAGAAGTCCGGGTTGAAGCGCTTGCCCAGGTAGAACACCAGCTCTTCGTCCATCATGCACTCGTAGTAACGGCCGGCGGACGCGGTCAGCGTACGCAGCGGCTGCCACCAGGAGCGGAAGGAGTCGCGCTCGACGGACATGGCCACCGGAAGCACCAGGTCGGCGAAGGCGACCGCGGTCGGGGTCAGGTAGTAGTCGACGACGACCGTGTAGGGGACGTTCTTCCACGCGCGGTACACGCGGGGAGCGTCGCCGGCCATGTTGGCGATGGGGTTCGTGCCGTGGACCCAGAGCATCTGGACCGGATAGGGCACGCCCGTCTCCATGGCCTCGAGCAGCAGGTCGGGCGGAATGAACGGCGTGTAGCCGGCCTTGTGGATGGGCGACTGCTCGGTGCCGATACGGCGGTCGAGCATCTCGGGGGAGATGAACTCGAGGCCGCAGCCGTACTTCTTGGAGCTGTTGTACGCGTAGCGGACGAGCACGTTGCCACCGGGGACGTCGAGGTTGCCGCAGAGGGCCGTGATGTCGGAGATGGCGAACGAAGCCTCCATAGCGGAGATCTGCATGTCGATAGCGAGACCCCACTGGATGGCGCCGGGCTTGGCGGCCGCGAACAGGCGAGCGGCGTCGTAGATCTGCTGCTCGGGGATCCAGCAGATTTCCGCGACCTTGTCGGTCGGGTACTCCTGCAGGCGCTCGACGAGCTCGTCGAAGCCGTAGCACCAGTTCTCGACGAAGTCGTGATCGTACAGATCCTCGTCGACGATGACGCGCAGCATGCCCATGGCGAGCGCGCAGTCGGTGCCGGGACGAACCTGAATCCAGACCTCGGCCTTAGAGGCGAGCCACGTGAGGGCGGGGTCGATCACGATGAGCTTCGTGCCCATGCGCATGAGGTCGACCAGCCAGTGGCCGACGAAACCGTCGCCGTTGGAGGCGAGAGGCTCGTTGCCCCACACGATAACGACTTCGGGGCACTTCCACTCCGGGTTGTCGTAACGGTCGGGGTGCAGCTGGGAGGCGTCCAGGATCCAGCAGTCGCCGTCCTTCATGAGGTTGGCGGTCATGCGGGGCTGGTAGCAGGAGTCGGCAGAGAGGAAGCCGAACGACATGTTCGGGCTGCCGAAGACCGCGCGGAGGCACATGGCGCCGTGCCACATGGCGTTACGGCCGGTGCCGGACAGGGCGACGATGCCCTCGGGCCCGATGCCGTTGTAGTCGTCATGAATGGTCTTGCAGATCTTCTTGTAGGTGTCCTCGAGCCAGTCGAAGGCCTCTTCCCACGTGATGCGCTTCCACTTGTTCTCGCCCTTTTCGCCGTCGCGGAGGAGAGGCCACTTGAGGCGGTCGTTGTTGTAGATGTTCTCGACCATGTTCAGGCAGCGCAGGCACAGACGTCCCTGGTTGTACCCGAAGTTGGGGTCGCCCTCGATCTTCTCGAGCTTGCCGTCTTTGACGTACGTGAGCACGCCGCAGCCGTTGTGACACCCAGGTCCGGTCCAGACCGAGGTGCGGGTCACTTCATAACCATCCTCGTACCAACGCCAGTCTGTTTTGTACAGATCATGGTTGTATTCGTTGATCATGAAAAGCCCCCCTTTCATAAAAGAGATACCGATAAGATGAACTCTTATTCTTCAGAAACCCCGAAGCACGCTTGCTCGGGATGCGCAGCCTCCTCAAACCGCGCATCCCGCATCCCCGTGTCCGCCCGGTCTCCTCTTCCAGACGAAGTATCGGGGTTTCTTAAAGACCTGCATGATCCTTGCCCCGGCGTCCGCGCGGTTCTCTCTGAGGCCGCTGCGCCGGAAGGATCGGGTCCGCGCGGCGCTTACGCCGTCGGCGGCTTCGGCGCGCCAGGGGCCTTGGGGGCACCGGGAGCGGCCGGGGCGGCGCCGGGAGCCTTGGGGGCACCAGGGGCGGGCGCGTTGGCGCCCGTGCCGGCGGCATCCGCAGCGGGAAGCTCGGTGCCGCACTTCTTGCATTTATCGTTCTCGGGCGGGTTGAAGGCGCCGCAGTTCGGGCACTTCTTCATCATCTCGTCGAACGAAGGTGGTCTGAAGCACATATCGTGATCCTCCTCTTCCATTTTGTGAAACTGGGTTAACAGATCGATTGCAAATACATTGGGGTGCATTCACAGCGCATAAGCTACCATGCGCCGATTCGACGAAAGTACCTTCGCGGGTATGAAAAAGGGCGATCTAGTACTGGCAGTCATACTCACTAGTTCGCTAGTGTCGAGGCTTTTATCAGGCAAAACGCAAATCGTTCATGCAGAAGGGACGATGCGGCGCTTCCGGGCCCAAACAGGCGGAGGGACCCGCGTAGCGGGTCCCTCCGAAACGGTCGCGTCGTCGTCGGACCGCAGCGCTCATGAGCGTTGAAGACGGATCAGACAGCGGGGTCCTCCTCGGTCTCCACGACGGCCGTCTCCACAACGCGGCGCATGACCTTGACGCGGGCGGCTGCCTGGCACGCGTCCTCGACGCGGCCGTTGGCCTCGATCTCGGCCAGGAACGCGTCGGGGTCGTCCGTCGACAGGTACTCGGTCAACTCGGACTTCTCGACCTTGATGCCCTCGGCCGCGATCATCTTGTCCAGCACCACGTTGAGCTTGAGTTGGAACAGCACGTCGTCGCGCAGCTTCTCGTCGAACTGGGATTCGGTGAGGTGCTCTTCGCGCAGATAGCGCTCCTTCGTCGAACCCATCAGGCGCAGACGCGCCTCGTACTGCGCCTGCGACGCCTCGATGTTGGCGGCGACGACGTCGTCGGGCAGATCGCCCTGAAGGCGCGCCACGAGCGCGTCGGAGCATTTCTGGAACTTCAGGTTGTCCCAGATGCGCCTTTCCTGGCGCTCGAGGTCGCGCTTGATGCCCGCGCGCAGCTCTTCGATGGTGCCGATGCCGTCGAACGAGCTCTGCACCCAAGCGTCGTCCAAATCGGCGATCGACTTGATGCCCGAGCCTTTTTCGGCAGCGGCCACGTACGCGAACAGCTGAGCGTCGACGTCGGTTTCCGAGGCGGCGGGCTCGGGCGGCATGGCAACGTGCACGCTGTCCTGAGAGGCGAGCGTGAACGCGTCCAAATCGAGCTGCGGTGCGGTCGAGGTGTCTTCCATGAAGTTCTCCTTACGGTTGCGGGGCGGCGCCCCTCGATGTTTGCAAACGGCGCGCCAGGGCGCGTCGCGATGGGCAAGTTCTCAGTCCTGCTCGTGAGACTTTATATCCTCCTCGCGGAACGTCTCTATCAAGCTGAGCATCTCCTGCGATGAATGCACCCCGAGTTTGTGGTAGATGTTCGCTATGTGGGTTTTGGCCGTGTGCATGGAGATGACCAGCTTCTGCTGGACGTACTCTGCGTTGCGGCCCTTGGCTATGAGGAAGAATATCTCCGTCTCGCGCGGAGAGAGCTTGTACAGCTCGGCGATGTTGCGGCAGGTGCGCCGCCATGGCGTGTCGGCGCGTTTGGACTCCGCGTTGGGTTTCACCATCATGCCCGGTTTGGCCTGAGCGGGCGATCCCTCGCCCTCGGCCGCAGAGGCATCGGCCGCAGCTTTCTTGGCAGCCGCGACGGGATCGGACGGAGCGGCGTCCTTGGATGCCGTGGCGGACGACGCTTCGGGTGCCGGCGAAGCCTCGTCGGACGCGCCCGTCATGCGGGCGAGCTGCGCCTCGAAGGGCTCCTGCTCGCGGAACGGCGTGAGCACCGTGGCCACGAGCATGGTGATGGCCACGCCGCAGAGGGAATAGAGGACGAGCGACGAGTCGGCCGCGCCGAGCCCCGTCACCACGCCCTTGCCCACCACGAGCCCGAGCGCCAGGCTGACGTACACGAGCACGCGCCCGCCATCGACGAGCAGCAGCGACCCGGGCTTAAGCCGCCGCGCCAATCCGACGCCGAGTATCAGGCCGCCGAAGTCGAACAGGTTGAATCCCGCCAAAATAACCGTTTCTGATGCGAGGAGAACCCCCCCCCCCCGCCCAAAAACGAAAGACCCACGATGCCGAGGACGAAAAACAGCAACGAGAAGCGGTGGATCGTGTCGATATCGGCATTCGTCTCGGGGGCCTCGGGTATGAAGAAGATGACGATGCCCGCCACGACGACGCCGACGAGCACCACGGCGTTGCCCGCCATGAGCAGCGCGACGCCGCTGTTGATGAACCCGCCCTGCAGCAGGCCGAACACGAACGCGTACACCGTGGTGGGCAGCAGCGTCTTCATCGAATGGCGCAGGATGCTCTTGCGCGACGGCTGCACGGCGGGCTCCTGGACCACCACGTCCGCCGGTTCGATGGTGCGCCAGTTCGCAATGAGCGAAACCGTGGCCACCGCGGGCATGCATAGGGCGATGATCAGGCTGAGGGGCGGCACCAGGCTGCACGTGAGGAAGGCGATGACGCCGCCGGCCATCATGTCCACCGCGAACGAGCGGAACAGGTGCCCCGCCGCCGCCTCCATATAATAATGGAGCCACAGGAACATGAGGAAGGCCTCGGAAATGCCCAACAGGACGACCGACGCGATGCGCCACGGCATGGGAGCCGAGAACGTGGCCACCGACAGCGCCGTGGCCACCGTGGCGAGCACGCCCGCCGAAGCCAAGAGCAGCGTCGACGGCGCCGTTTTGTTGCGCTTCAGGAAGAAACGGCCCACCCACACGAGCACGGCGAACGCCCCGGCCAGTGAGATGTACAAGGTGAATTGGCGCTCGAGGAAAAACGAGAAAGACGGATTGTCGGTCATGCCGATGAAAATGGGAGAGAACAGAACGAGGTAGTGCCAGCTAAGGAGAACCTTGAATCCGAGCATGGTCAAGGTCTTCGCGCTCGAAACGCGCTCCTCCAATCGTTCCGGCACTGTCAGCGTCATCCGGCCGCCCCTTTCCCCCTGATGAAAAGAACCGAGAAGCACATGCTCGTTCTTTTCAAACCTTACTCGTTTTGTTCAGAAGGGCCTATAGCCCACGGTACCAGAGCCACTCATTTTCATACCGCGATAGGTACGAAGCCTGCCAAGCCTCGTGCTAGGTTGATCTTTGTGCATGCGCGCATGGGACTTCTCCGCGCACGCGGCTCGTGCGTCTCCGCTTCCGTTCAAGCGTTCTCGTCGTCGCCCGAGCGGGCAACCACTTTATCACAAAGTATAACGTAACCAAGCAGATAAGTTTATCGTCGCCGACAGAAAGGAAGGACCGTCATGCCGGGAGGATGCTGGGTGTGCAATCCGCTGTGCGGCAAATGCCAGCCCGCGCCCAAAAAGTCGGGAAAATGCCCCGTCTGCGGAACCTGCACCATCTTCGACCGGCTCGACGTCATAGCCGGCGCGCCGCTTCTGTGCAAGAAGTGCGGGGAGGATCTGGCACCGCTAGTGCGCCCTGAACCTGTGCGCTGCAACTTCAGCGGATTGGTGTGCGCCTACCCCTGCGGCAAGGGCACGACCTCGCATCCCGAGCACGGCTTCCAGGTGTGCCGCCGCAACACCCCGCCCAGCGACGAGTGGCTGGCAGCGCATCCCGAAACATGAGCGACCCCTATCGCAAGAGAAGCGCCGCCTCAAGGGGCGGCGCTTCTCTTGCACGGTGCCAAGGCCGGCTGGGCGTTAGGTGCTAGTTCCCCGCGGCCCTTGCCGCCTGGTACGCCTCCACGAGCTTCTTCGTCACGTCAGCGGGAGCCGGGTCGTAGCCCTCGAGCTCGAGGGTGTACGAGCCGGAGCCGCGCGTGATGGAACGCAGGTCCTTCGTGTACGTGACCACCTCGGCGTAGGGCACGCGCATCATGATGACCGTCTCCCCCGCGTCGTTGGAGTCGGTGCCCACGATGCGGCCGCGGCGCGTGGAGATGTCCCCCATCACGGCGCCGGCGTATTCCTCACCCACCGTTACGTTGAGGTTGGCCATGGGCTCCAGCAGGATGGGGTCGGCCTTCTCGCACGCGGCGCGGAAGCCGATGCGCGCGGCGGTCTTGAACGCCATCTCGTTGGAGTCGACCGAGTGGTACGAGCCGTCGTACACGGCGCACTTGACGTCCACCATGGGGTAGCCCGCCAGGAAGCCCTCGGCCATGGCGTCCTGCACGCCCTTGTCCACGGCGGGGATGAAGCCGCGCGGGATCTTGCCGCCCACGATCTCGTCGAGGAACTCGTAGCCGCCGCCCGGGTTGGGTTCCAGACGCAGCCAGCAGTCGCCGAACTGGCCGGAGCCGCCCGTCTGCTTCTTGTGGCGGCCCTGCGCCTCGGCCGTCTTGCGAATGGTCTCGCGGTACGGAATGCGCACGTCCACGAGCTTCGCCTCGACGCCCGTCTGCTCCTTCAAACGCGCGAGCAGCGTCTCCACCTGGGCGTCGCCCATAGCGGTGACGACGGTCTGGTGCGTTTCCTCGCTGCGGCTGACGCGGATGGTGGAGTCGGTCTCTATCGCACGGGCCAGGAACGTGCCCAGCTTGTCCTCGTCCTTCTTGTTCACGGCCTCGATGGCCACGGGGTACTGCGGTTCGGGCAGCGGAAGCGGGTCGATGGCCACGGTGCCCGACTTCGACAGCGTGTCGCCCGTGCGCGTTTCCGTGAGCTTGGGCACGACGATGATGTCGCCGGCCTTCGCGCTCTTCACGTCGTTCGTCTCCTTGCCCATCATGACGTAGAGGTGGCCCAGGCGGTCCTTCTTGCCCGTGCGGGCGTTCACCAGCTCCATGCCCGGCTCCAGCACGCCGGAGATGACCTTCATGAAGCTCAGGCGCCCCACGAACGGGTCGGACACGGTCTTGAACACGAAGCCCGCGGGCTCGCCCGTCTCGTCGACGAGCGTCTCCTCGCCGTTGGCCAGGCGGAAGCGGCCGTGGTGGCGCGGATGCGGGAAGTAGGTGGCGATGTCCTCCATGACGCCTTGGATGCCCTGCTCGATGATGGTGGACCCCACGAACACGGGGATGAACAACTCCTGCGCGATGGCCTTGTCGAGCAGCTGCTCCAGCTCCTCCTGCGTGAGCTGCTCCTCGCCGTCCAGGTACTTCATCATGAGGTCGTCGTCGGCCTCGGCCACGAGGTCGCACAGCTTGTCGCGGGCGGCCTGCGCCGTTTCCACGTAGTCGGCGGGGATGTCCTCGATGCGCTCGGCGTCGCTGCCGGGATCGAAGTAGCGGGCCTTCATGCGGATGATGTCGATGACGCCCTTGAAGTCCGCGTCCACGCCGATGGGGATGGTCACGGGACCCAGGCGAGAGCCGAAGCGCGCGTGCAAGAGGGCCATGGCGGTG
Organism: Gordonibacter sp. 28C; assembly: GCF_003339845.1. Classification (GTDB taxonomy): domain Bacteria; phylum Actinomycetota; class Coriobacteriia; order Coriobacteriales; family Eggerthellaceae; genus Gordonibacter. Next base: position 31,197 of record NZ_PPTR01000015.1, on the reverse strand, counting down.
TCGAAGTCGGCGTTCTCGCGGTCGATGTGGTTGATGAACACGGCGCGCGACAGGCGCATGTCCTCGGCCTCGCGCCACAGCTTGGTGGTCATGACCTGCGGGCCGGCTACGGCGTCGACCACGAACAGCGCCATCTCGGCCGCCTGCATGGTGGCCAGCGTGTCGCCGATGAAGTCGGGATGGCCGGACGTGTCCAGCAGGTTGATCTTGTAATCCTTGTACGGAATGGGTGCGATGGACGTGCCGATGGTGAACTTGCGCCGGATTTCCTCCTCGTCGTAATCGAGGTAGGACTTCCCGTCGTGGGTCGTGCCCATGCGGGGCGTGCGGCCCGAGACGTGCAGCATCGCTTCGGCGAGCGACGTCTTGCCGGCGCCGTCTTGGCCCACCAGCACAATGTTTCGTACGTGTTCGGTAGCAGGAGCTGCCATGTTGACCACCAACTTTCCGGTTGCGTGGGCCACGCCGTTGTCGTTGTCTCCAAGGCGCGAACCACAGTCGAGCCTTACCCGTTCCAACCCTCGCGTTGCAAGTCTCGCGAACGCGCGAACGCGCCGCGAATACCGTTGGTTCGTAGTGTATCGCATGTGAGCGGCCGGGATGTCGGAAATGAGGGAATTCGGGGCCCCTTTCGCACACGCCCGGCTAAGCGCGGATGCGTCGGACGAGGCGCTGTTAAGCCAAGATCGGCACGCCTCTGCGTAGCGGCCGATGGCGATTTGGTGCCGTGCGGCCCCGAACGGGTTCACGTTGATCTTGGATTAACGGCGACCACGCGGGCATGCGTCCCCGCGCCTTGGCGGACGGCGGCGAAGGGCGATCCGGGATCACGTGCTCGGGGTCGCGTGCTCGGGATCGCACGTCTCGCAGCCGTGTCACTTGAAAATCTCGCTCGAACGAGTTTTTTGCTGAAAAATTACGTTTGTGCATGATCTTTATTGAGAATAGTCAGAAGTGCTCCTCTCTCATCTGGGGTTTCTTTTAATGATGCTACTACATATAAATAAATCGACTTGAAAACTCGTTCACAAACGTGATTTTTTAGCAGAAACCTCTCCAGAAACGTGTTTTTAGAATGTTCGGAACGGAAGACGGCACGCGCGGGCATTGACCTGCCCATGGACGAGAGGTGCGCGCAGCGCGGACCACAGACGAGGTGCCGTGGACGGGTTTTGGACTCCTCGCCGAAACGCGGTGCCTGCCAAGGGACCGGGCGGTCCGGCGCCGGAGGATCGGGTCGTATGCATGCCGACGGCCCCGTCCGCGAGCGGGCGGGTATCGAAGTTTTCAATGCGGGCGAGGGGTCGAACTACAGCACTGGGGATCGCTTGAAGAACCTGCGTAGAATTCGTCGCCGCGAGGTGACGAACGGGTGCGGAGGCGAGTCCGCCTGAGCGCAAGGCGGTATAATCGGGGAGACAGAACGCGAGCGCGAACGAGCGAGGTGCCCCATGAGCAAGCACGACCCCATCATCGACGTCGATCCGGTGGCGAGCGTTCGTGACAAGGCGGCGAGCGCCGCGAAGTCCGCTGCCGAGACCGCCTTCAAAGCCCCCTCCTACGGACGCAAGGCGGCCGGAAAGGCCGCGTCAAAGGCCGCCGATGCGGCGCGCGATGTGGCGAAAGCGACGGTGATCGACGGCAACGGCGCGGCGAAGAAGCCGAGCCGCCTGGCCGGCGCGGTCCAAACGGCCGTGGGCGGCGTCGTCATGCTCGCGGGCGTGCCCATGCTCATCCTGCCCGGCCCGGGCCTGCTCGCCATTGGCGGGGGCGCCGCCATCGCGGCCGGAGGCGTGAAGAAGCTGCGGGGGAAATAAGGCGTCGCCGACGCACGACAGCGCACCGAACCCGAGCGGGGCCCGCTATGGCGGGCCCCGCTTTTCGTTGTCAGACGACGCGAACCGACCTGGCTACGCGAACGGCAGCGCGACCGCCGCGTCCGTATCCTCGCGATAGGTGTCGAACGCGGACAGGTAGGAGTACTGCGTGAGCCCGCGCAGCTCTTCGTCCTGCGCCGCGTAGTACGAAACCATCTGCACAAACGCACCCGTCAGGTAGTCGCGTTTGCGGTACATGATGCCCGAATGGTAGCCCGTGCCCGACTCGCCGGTGTCGGGGTCCGTCCATGTGCTTTCCAGCATGGTGACGTCCTGCTCGGGCACAAGCTCCATGTAGCTGCCGTTCGCCTGCCAACCGTAAGGCTTGAGCGAAATACTCACGGTACCGTCGCTCACGTCCCAGCCCGTAAGCTCGTAGCCGCCGAACTCGCTCGTGGGGAGCTGCGCGCCCACCTGCGACACGTCGACGTGCTGCACGTTCGCCTCGTTGCGCGCTTTGCGCTCGTCGACCGAAAGCGACTCCCAGTCGAAGGCATTGGTCATGGGCGTGAACGTGACGGCCTTCGCATCGGGAGAGAGGTTCGCGAACTCGATCACCTGGGGCCCGTCCATGCTCGCGCCTCCCGACCCGTCGCCAGCGCCCACCGGGGTGAGCACGTTGCCTTGGTCGTCGGTTACCTTGAGCGCATAGGGGCTCAACACGTTGCTGGGCGGCCCGTAGGACGATCCTTCGGTCCCAGGCTCGCCCGTCCACGCGTTGTCGTTGCGCACCACCATGACGCAGCCCAACTCGGACGCTGTGAATCGTTGAATGCCCATGGTTTTCTCGCCCTCGCTCGTGGAGAACACGAGCTCCTGCGAGCCCAGCTCGCGCGGATGGGCGACCGTGCTCAGATCCATGCCAACCGCCATGGAGAAGCTCGATTTCCCGTTCACCGCATCAACGGCCCAGGGAGCCCAGCCTTCCAGCGCAACGTCCACCTGGTCGGGCAGCGTCGCCTCCGGAACGATGCGCTGCATGACCTTCACCACGTCGCCCTCCATGTACGCGTCCAGTAGGTTGACCGAGCCGGTGCCCACGGTCTCGCCGTTGCTGGTGAGCGTGTACCCGAAGCGGGGCGAAAGCCTTTGCAGGCGTGACCACTCGTTCTCTTGCGATCCCTCGTAGTTCGACTGCTCGTCCAGGTCGAAGCCGCCCTCCTTCGTGAGGGTGAAGAACAGATTCACGACGTTGCGATCGCAAGAGACGGCATCGAGCGCCACATCGACGCCCTCGACCGCCACAGCATCCCCCACCGGGGCGTTCAGGCTGGACACGCCCGGTTTGAGGCTGTCGTACACGGGCAGGTTGCCGCCGACTTCGAAGAAGCCCGTCTCGCCCGGCCGCATCTGCAAAAGACGCGAGGCCGCGAAGGCCGTGCCGCACAGCAAGACCACGAGCACGGCAGCCACCGCGACGACCACGCCGCGCTTGACGACGCGGGGAGCCTTGCCCTTGCCGCGCGCGGGAACGGCCCCTCGCACGGGCGCGTGGCGACCGGCGCTTTCCGAGGAGCTGCGACCCTCCGTCGCGGCGACCGGCTGCGAACGGGGCCGATCCTGCGGCGTCGTTCTGAGCTTTGCGTACGCCTCTTCGAGCTTGACCTGGGCCTTGGGCGGTATGCGCTGCACGTCGTAGAAGCGGCGCACCTCCCGTCCGAGTTCGTCCTCGCCGTTGCGGGCGCCTTGCCTGCTGGAGCCGTCCTGACTGCTGGAGCCTGTCATACCGCCTCGACCTCCTCTTGCCTCTTTCCTAGGTACAGTGCCTTGAACCGGTCCCGCGCCCTTGACAACCGGGTGCGCACGGCGCCTTCGGATACGTTCAGTATCTCGGCGATGTTGCGCGTGGGGTAATCGTCCACATAGAAGAACGTGAGCAGCAAACGATCGTCGGCAGAGAGCCGGTCGACGGCGCCGCGCACGTCGAGCACGACGTCGTGATCGACGGCAGAAACGCCCCCGACGGCGTTGCGCCCGTTGAAGCTCCGCTCCATGTTCGCCGCACCGAGGGCTTCATCGAAGGAGCCGTCGTCCATGGAGCATGGAGTCTCGCGGCGGCGCCTGCGCGCAACGTCGGAGCAGGTTCGCAGCAGGATGCGCGTGAGCCAGGTGCCCACGGCGCTGCGGCCCTCGAACCCGGGCAGGGCCTTCCACGCCTTGACGGCGGTCTCCTGCAGCGCGTCGGCCGCATCGTCGGCGTTGTCGAGCACCGCCATCGCGGCCTTCCACAGGGCGAGCTTGTGCTGCTCGAACAATTCCACGAACGCATCGCTGTCGCCCTGCTTAACGCGTATCACGAGTTCGTTCACGCAGGAACCTCCTTTTCGCGTCGATTGCTTATTAGACGCGCGGGAAGCGGAAAAGGTTACGGATGATTTTGAAAAACCCGGAAAGGGCCGCGCGGCCGACGCGAGCGGATTGAGGCCTCAGCCTGCCAAGCCCGCCTTCGCCGCGCAAGGCGCGCAAAGCTCCTTTGCCGGAACGGGCAAGATCGGGACGGCGCTCGAGCAGAAGACGTGCAAGGTCTGCGCGACGCCTCTACCGGAAAACGGGCAAGGTCCGTAAGGCTCATTCGTTAGATCCGTGCAAGGTTCGCGCGGTTTCGCGACGGTTCGATCACGGTCGCCGTGCAAGGTCGAGGCCGAGAGGGAGCGGCGGGCCGTTTAGCGCTTCTCCCCGGTGACGCTGTCGATGCCCGCAGCACCCAGAAGCTGGTCGAGGGTGTACTCGTCGAAGCCGTCGTAGCGGTAGAACGTGCGGTAGAACTCGATGGTCTCGTCGCGCATGTTGATGTCGGCGGCGTACTGGGGATAGAGCACCTTCAGCACCCAGAGGCAGCCGAGCACGCGCGCGGCCGAGGGGGGCCGTCCAAACCACGAGAACGGCGACTGGGGGATGCGGTATATCTCGCCAGCCTTCACGCACGGCACGTTGTTCCAGTGAGCATCCTGCTGGATGGCGCCGTAGATGTCGGAACTCTCCGAATCGCTCATGTTGAACTCGGCCACGAGCACGGCGTCGGGGTTCCAGGTGATGACCTGCTCCAGGTTAACGCTGGGCATGCCCATGCCCTTGCCCTCGGTGCCGGGCATGTCGGCCACGTTGCCCGTCCTGATGAGCTCGAGCGCGTCGGTGACGTGCATGCTGCCCACCGGGTCGGTGGTGAGGCCGTCGTTGCCCTGTGCCAGGAAGACGGACTTGCGCTGCCTATCCGGGATGCTGGCGGCGATGCGCTCGATGACGGCGAGCTTCCGCTCGCAGAACGCCGCCAACTCCTCGCCGCGCTCGGCGCAGCCGACGAGGTCGCCCACATAGCGGAACATCTCGGGCGCATGGCGAACGTCGTAGTCCACCAGCACCACGGGCAGGCCCGTCTCGTCGCGGATGTCGTCGGCCATGCCGCCGCCCACGTCGTCCGCCGTCCAGTAGCACAGCAGGACGTCGGGATCCTGCGCGGCTATTTCCTCGGCGTTGGGCACCGATCCCGCGCCCATCCACACGCCCAGCGACGGCAGGGCGAAGTACTCGTCGGGGATGTACTTCTTGTTGTCGCCGGCCGGGCGGAAGTTCCAACCGGCCAGCTTCTCGGGCGCGAGGGCGAACAGATCGACCGTGCCGATGGGGTTCGTGCAGAACACGCGGTCGATCTGCTCGGGCACCATGACGCTGCGCCCGCCCATGTCGGCGACGCTGGTGAGGTTGCCCTGCGCGAAACCGGCGCTCGCGCATCCGGAGAGCATGCCGCCCGCGCACGCGCTGGCGGCGGCGACGGCCGCCCAGCCGAGGAAGCTCCGACGGGTGAGGACGCGTGCCGCGCCGCCCGTTCGAGCTGTTCGGGAGCCGCGCGTCGCAAGGCCGGATTCCGGGTGCAGGTTCTTCATAGATCGATCCTCTCGCTATCCAGAAACGGCGTGCACGCCGTCCCCCTCTTCCCTTCGGAGCCGCCCACTTCGCCCACGCCCACCTCGACGCCGTAGAGCGCGCCCAGGGCGTCGGCCGTGAGAACGTCGCGCGCCGCGCCCGCCGTGACGCCCGAGCCCCGCCCCACGCACACCACGTCGCTGCCCAGCAAAAACGCATGGTTCGGATCGTGGGACGTGATGACCACGGCGAGCCCCCGCTCCACGAGCGCCAGAATGCGCTTGAGCACGACGACCTGGTTGCCCAGATCGAGGTTCGCGCAGGGCTCGTCCATGACCAGCAAGCGCGGCTCTTGGGCGAGCGCCCGGGCAATGAGCACCATCTGGCGCTCGCCGCCCGAGAGCGTGGTGCAGTCTCGGTCGGCCAGCGCGGCCAGACCCAACTCGTCGATGGCCGCGTCGGCGATGCGCTCGTCCTCGCGGCCGGGACCGGCGAGGCCGTCGAGCGTGGGCGTGCGGCCCATGAGCACCATCTCGCGCACGGTGAAGCCGAACGCAGAATCGTGCGTCTGCGGCACGTAGGCGACCGAGCGCGCGTAGCGCTTGCGCGTCCAACCGCGCACGTCCTCGCCCTCGATGCGCACGTCGCCGGCAATACGCGGCAGGAAACCCAAGATGGTCTTGAACAACGTGGTCTTTCCCACGCCGTTAGGTCCCAACAGCACGAGCGCCCGGCCGCACCCAAGCGAGAACGACACGTCGTCGAGCACAGAAGCACCGCCGTATCCGCAGGCCAGATGGCTCACTTGGAGGGCAGGGGCGGTTGCGGCGGGAATGCTCGCGGCGGCCCGCGCCCTTTCCCGGGCGCTCACAGCGACTTCCTCTGCCGGCAGATCAGGTACACGAACAGCGGCGCGCCCAGAATAGCCGTGAGAATGGACAGCGGTATCTCAGTGGTGTAGACGCTGCGGCACACGTCGTCCACCAGCATGAGGAACGCGCCACCCAGCAGCATGGACGCCGGCACGAGCGCGCGATGGTCCGAGCCCACCAAAAAGCGCGCCAGATGCGGCACGATGAGGCCCACCCAGCCCACCATGCCCGCCACGGCCACCGAGGCCGACGTGAGCAGCGTGGCGCAGGCGATGACGGCCAGGCGCGTGCGCTTCACGTTCACGCCGAGCGAGAGCGCCTCCTCGTCGCCGAGCGCCATGACGTTCAGCCGCCAGCGCAGCACCATGATGCCCACCGTGCCCACGGCGAATGCGGCCAGCAGGCCCACGAGATCGCCCTCTCGCACGGACGACAGGCCGCCCATGAGCCAGAAGGTTATCTCGGGCAGCTGGGAGTTCGGGTCGGCCAGGAACTTCACGGCCGAGGTGAACGCCTGGAAGAGGTTGCCCACCACGAGGCCCGACAGCACGAGCACGAGCACTCCGCTCATGCGCCGCCCGATGACGCTGGAAAGCCCGTAGCTCACAAGCACGGCCGCCACGCCCGCCGCGAACGCGGCGATCTCTATCCCTAAGCTCCCGAACGAAAGCAGGATGCCGAGCGCCGCGCCGAAGCACGCGCCCGCCGACGCGCCCAGCAGGTCGGGCGACACCATGGGGTTCTTGAAGATGCCCTGGAACGCGCAGCCCGCGCCCGACAGCGCGGCGCCCACCACGAGCGCCGCCAGCACGCGGGGCAACCGGATGGTGAAGAACACATTGGCGTCCGTCGCCTCGGCCGAACCCGAGAACGGTGCGGCCAGCAGGGCGAGCAGCTGCCCGAAGTCCATGTCGTAGCGCCCGAGCGTGAGCGAGAACAGGAAGCTTGCGACCACGAGCGCAGTAAGCGCCACCAGCACGAGTGCCTTGCGGCGGCGCACGGACGGCGCGCCGTCGGCGGCGCTGGGGACGCGCACGAGCCCTTTCGCGGGGGTGCCTCCCAGCTTGCGGGCAGTGCGGACGGAGCCTTCGACGGGAGCGCACGCGGGTGCGGCGGAACATGCCGGCGAAAGCTCGTCCCTCGCGACCGCAGCGGTCCCGACCAGCGGTTCGGCGGCCATCAAGCCCCCTCTCCCGTGCCCTGGGACGCGTCGTACGCCCCGCCTTCCACGCCCACGCCCTCCACGACCACGGGATCGACGGTTTGGCCGTCGGCGACCGAGACGGCCGTGAGCGTGACCACGTCGCCCGACGCCTTGGCAACGATGCCGAAGCCGGATGCCTCGTTGACCACCTTCGCCAAGTCGGCCGCGCAGTCCTGAGCATCGGCGTCGGCGAACGTGTGGTTGTGCTTGAGCAGCTTCGTCGCACCCCCGTCGGGCGAGAACCAGGTGATGGCGCGCACGAGAGCAGGGGACGTCACCCTGAACGTGGTCTGGGCCGGCAGGTTGTCGTCCGTCGACCCGGCGCGCACATCCGCCACCTCGATGGTCAGGCCGCTGGGCAGCGTGCCCTCCACCGGCGCGTCGAGCACGGCGCACGAGCCGGAGACGGCCGTAACGGACGGCAGCGCGCCGTCCGCGCGCTTGGCGGCTACGGAGAACCCGCTCTGGTACAGCGCGAAGAACGTGCCCTTCCCTCCCGCGGTGCTGGCGCCGGACGAGGGATGCAGCACGAACGTGACGCCGTCGGCCGAGCCGCGCACGTCGAGCGCCACAGCCCCGCCGTCGAGCGGGCTGCCGTTGAGCAGCACCTCGAAGTCGTCGGCCGCGTCGGCCGCCACGGACACGGGCTGGTCGAACACGAGCTTGACCTCCACGTTCTGCGAAGATTCCGTCATGGCGCTCGTGCTGGCGAGCCGCACGTCGGCGACGCGCGGCGAGTCGCTCGCCACCTGCGGCTGCGCGCAGCCGGCGAGCGCGAGAACGCAGAGCGCGAGCGCAACGGCCGCACAAGCCGTCTTCACAACGTTTTTCATCACCATCCCCCCAACCCCCTTGGACCTGTAGGGGCGATCTCCTGATCGCCCGCTCCGGCGAAGCCGGCAAACCCGGCAGAAGTTGCTTTTCGCGCTGCGCGCGAACGGGCGATCAGGAGATCGCCCCTACGAAAGGCCCGCATGGCGCCTCCTCCGCTTCACCGCGCGACGGGCGAGCAGCACGCACGCCGCGGTCAACGCGACCGCCAGCAAGCACAGACCCGCGAGCACGCCGTCGGCGAGCGTCGGCCCGCCCACGGTCACGGCCAGATGCGCCTCGGCGTCGGCGAAGTGCTTGAGCGAAGCCGTGCACGTGACGGTGGCGGTGCCGGGGGCGACGGGCACGAGCCACACCCGTCCCGCAGCTTCCGCCACCCGCACGACGCCTTCATCCGACGACGCGTAGGCCACGGCAGGCACCGTCGTCTCCAGCCCGTTGCACGAGCACCCTCCCCACGCGTCGGCCGACCCGCACAGGCACGGCTCGATCCCGCACATCCAGTCCATACCGCAATCGACCCCCGCCTCGATGGACGCCGGATCGCACTCCGCCGAAAGCGCCACCGGGCAGAACCGCGGCAGCGCAAGCTCCCCCGCTCCGTCCGCGAGAGGCGCCGTCGACTCCGCGCCGAACGCTCCCGCGCTCACCCGCAACACCTCCACCGGCTCCACGACACGCTCCGCCGTGGAGGAAAGCGCGTAGGCCGGAGAGGCGAGCGCCAAGCACGCCGCCAGCGCCAGGACGAGAGGGAGAAGGAGGAGACGCCAGACCGCGAGGCCGCCTGCGAGGGCCACGCAACCATGACGGTTCCACTCGAAAGCGCCATGGCTGACGCCGCGCGGGATCCTTCGACTCCGCGCTGACGCGCTCCGCTCAGGATGACAGGGGGCGGCGCTTCGGCTCCGCGCGGGACGACAGAGGATAACGCTCCGGCTTCCCTCGGGATGACAAGCTGCAGCACTCCGACTTTGCTCGGGACGGAACATCCTTCCAAAGCAAGCGCCGAAGGCGCTCCGCTGTCCCCCTCTCTCACCCAGCTGACAAAGCGGGTCCCCCGCAGGGGCCGGGGGCTCGGGGGCGCGCCGCGAGATTCCGCACGAGCCGAACAGCCCTGCGGGCTGTTCGTGCGAGCCAGGACTGCCCGAGCGCCGTGCCCCCGAGTCCCCGGCCCCTGCGGCCACCACCCGATTTTCAAACGAAAATACCATGGATGTCCTCGACCTTGTTCCCGCCCTCGGACAGAAAAATCTCCTCCAAAGACGACCCCGGATACTGCTCGTGCACACTTGCCACGCTGCCGTCGAACGTCAACCGGCACCCCTTGATCATGCCCAGGTGGTCGGCCGCGTCCTCCAGCTCGCGCAGGTTGTGCGACGACAGGATGACCGAGGCCCCGCGCTCGTGCGCGTACGCCTTCAACAGCCGCTTCAGCAGGTTGCGCTTCCCCAGGTCCAGCCCGTCGAAGCTCTCGTCCAGGAGCATGGTCTTCACGCCCGTGGCGAAGCCCAGCAGAATGCCCAGTTGGCGCTGCATGCCCTTGGAGAAGCCCGTGACCTTCGCCAGAGGATCCAAGCCGAACAGGGCCAGCATGCGCTCGTAGACGTCGTCGGACCAGTGCGGGTAGTAGCCTCGGTAGAACGAGTGCATGGTCTCGGGCGTGGCTTGGGGCAGGAAGTACGGTTCGTCGGCCACGATGAACAGCGAGTCGTGGCTCACCCGGTCGCTGTGCATGGGCACGCCGTCGATGTGCACCTCGCCGGCGTCGGGCTTGTACACGCCGGCGATGATCTTCAGCAGCGTGGTCTTGCCCGCCCCGTTGTAGCCCACCAGGCCGTACACCATGCCGTCGGCCACGGTGAGCGTGATGTCCTCGAGCGCCTGATGCGCCCCGAAGCGCTTCGATATGTTCGCCACCTCTATCATGGGCACCCCCTTACAGGTACGACGGCGCGAGCTCCGCCGGCAGGTAGAAGTACACGTACGCCTCGATACCGCGCAGCTTCGCCTGCACCAGGTAGCCGCCCGTCATGTAGCAGCCCATGCGCAGGTTCGGCACGATCTCGGCGATCTTGCTCTGCTCGTCGACCACCTTGAGGGCGCCGTAGTCCTGCGTGATCCAGTACTGGCCGGCCGTTTCGCTGCGGTAGGCCATGAAATAGCGGCTCACCGGCTGCGTGACCTTGTTGATGGACGCGTAGGGGTCATCGAGCTGGAACGTGAGCTGCTCGATGACCTTGGAGTCCAGCTGCCCGCCCAACGCGTCGATAAGGCCCTTGCCCTCGAGCCACGCCATGGTCTCGGTCCAGTCGTCCGTGACGTAGGTCACGGCGTTGCTGAACGAGTAGCCGAACGAGGCCACGTCCAGCTCGGGCGACAGCGTGAACATGAGCGCGGCGCGGGCCGGCTTGGACGGCAGGTAGCGCTCGTTCGCGTTCGTGTTCGCCAGGTCGTGCGCCAAGGCGCGCACGAGTTCGGAGCGCTCCTCGTCGGTGCACTCCACCTGCATGATGCGGTTGAGCGCGCCGTCGCCCAGGTAGACGTAGCCGGCGCGGTAGGCGTTGTACGAGGGCGACTTCGACAGCGCCTCGCGCTCCTCGTCGGACAGGCCGCTCGTGTCGCCGGTGACCACGGCGTTCTCCAGCTCGTGGGTGTGCTCGTCGTTGTCCAGGGCCAACAGGGCGGAAAGCTCGCCCACCGTGGCTTGGTTGTAGTAGCGCACCACTTCCCCGCCGTCTTTCAGACGGTAGCGCAGCACCACGTCGTAGGGCACGACCGAGCTCTGGAAATCCTCGTAGTTCGTCGCGCGCGCCGTGCGCGCCGAGTCGATGAGCTGGCCGTGGAGCGAGCGCACGATGTCGACGGACGACTCCTGGCCGTAGCTGCGGTACGACGTGTAATAGTAGGACGAGCCGCTGGCCACGCCCGAGAAGCCCTGCGTGAGGTAGCTGGGCGAGCCGTTGTAGGACACCTCCACGCTCTCCACGTCCTCGGCAGCGGGGATGAAGCCCGCGTACCCGAAGGCGCCGCCCGCCACCACCGCCACGACGGCCGCCATGGCCGCAAGCTCGCCGCCCACGCAAGCGAGCGTCGTCCGGCGTGCGGTGCGGCCGCGCAGGGGTCCGAACAGCAGCACGAGCGACACGAGCACGAACAGCGCCGCGCCCACCACGAGCGCCACCCCCACGTCCACCGAGCCCAACAGGGCCACGGCGGCCGCGAAGGCGGCCAAACCCAGCACGGCCACGGAGAGCAGCGAGAACACGGGCGCCTTGCCGGCCATCTCGGCCTGCTCGCCGCGACGGCGGCAAAACGCCGCCAGCCCCAGCGCCGAAAGCGCCAGGTACGCCGCGAACCAGCCGATGATGAGCGACCACGATCCGAACACGGGGTAGTACACGGGATGCAGCGCCATGAAGAACTGGTGCGAGCCGCCCGCGTCGGAGAAGAACAGCAGCGGGTTCAGATACGAGAGCTGCGACAAAAACGACGGCTCCACCTGCACCGCCTGGCCGTAAAGCGCCGCCCCCGAGGCGTTGCCCACCAGCAGGTAGTCGGCCAGCACGCCCACGCCCCACAGCACCACGCTTACGCTGGCCAGCAGCGCCACGCCGAACGTGCACGTCTCGAACAGCGTGCCCGCGCAGATGACGGCGATGCCCACGAGCGCGAACGCCGCGAGCGCCACCGTGACGTAGCCGCAGGTAACGTAGAAGAACTCGTGGACCTCGCCGTCGTAGAGCCCCAGCGCCAGGTGGTTCAGCAGCAGCGACACGGCGAACGGCACGGCGATGCCCGCCACGATGCACGCGGCGCCGGCCAGGTAGCGCGAGAAGAACAGTTTCACGCGCGACAGGCCCACCGACAAGAACGCCGTGGTGGCGCGCTTCACCAGCAGGAAACGGAACAGCACCACGGCCAGCACGGCGCCGAACAGCACGCACGCCGCGTTGACGACGGGCGCAAGGTCCTGCGCGTAGAACTGGAACTTCAGCTGCTCGTGCGTGTAGTTCACGTTGAACACGGAGATGTCGCCCACCACCGAGGTGGACACCGGCACGAGCACGGCGAACAGCGCAAGCGCGGCCACGAGCACCGGAACCGCCTGGCGCAGCGAGAACAGGAAGTCGTGCGCGAACGGGCGGCGGTGCCCCGCGCGCCGACGACGGCCGCGCTGGGACTTCGCATATTTCTCGGATTGGAGCTTGGCACGCCACGTCAAGGGGAACTCCTCCTTCAGCTCGTCGCCGCGCGCCTTCCAGGCGCGGCGCTCGGCCAGCTTGCGTCGCACGAGGCGCACGATGAGCCGCACGAGGAAGAACAGACCCACCAGGATGCCCACCGCCAATAGAAGCGCCGCCGCGATGAGCAGGGCGTCCACCGCGCCGAACGGGGCCACCTCCACGTCGAACGCGTAGCTGGCGCTTCGGTAGTGCACGAGGTCGGCCGTGATCTGCACCGTGGCCGTGCCGGGCCCGACGGGCATGATCCACGTCTGGCCGAACGCCTGCACGACCTGCGCCACGTCGGCGTCGCTCGTGGATATGGTCACGGCGGGGGTGGTCTCGCGGAAGCCGCCGCACGCGCAGTGGCCCCACGCGTCGGGCTTGCCGCAGGTGCAGGGGTCGAAGCCGCACACCTCGTCCATGTGGCACTCGATGCCCGTGCTGATGGACGCGGGCGTGGTGTTCACTGACAGCAGGTTCGGGAAGACGGCGCCCACGCCTTCGACGGACAGGCTGCCCTCGCCTTGGGATGCGCGGCTCTCGCCGGTGAGGCGGAAGAGCTTCGGCATGAGGCCGAGCTGCTCCGCGTTCGGGTCGTCGTCCGCGCTCTGCGCGACGGAGGCGTCCGAGGACACGTCCTCGGAGGAGCCGGAACCGCCCATGCCCCCCATCGCCGCGAACGCAGGCGACGGAGCGGAAACGGCGCCGACGACGAGCAGGGCTACGAGCAGCGTTTGGAAGAGGCGTGCAGCCGCCGCGCCTGCGGCGGCTGCACGCTCGTTAGCGGGCGTCATCGGGCTCGTCCTTGGCGACCGGCGGCTTTTCGGCCTCCGGCGCCCCTTCCTGCTCGACGTCCGTCCCGCTGTCGGCGCGCTTGCGGCGCCGCACGAGCACGACGGCGACGACGGCGGCAGCGGCCACGACGACGATGCCCACGGCCACCGGCACGATCCAGCCGTTCGAGCCTTCGTCGGCGATGCTGTCCTGCTTGTTCACGGAGATGGCACCGGGAGTGTTCGTCTCCTCCACCTCGTAGCTTGCCAGATCGTCGGTGGAGAACGCCCAGGTGGAACAGTGCGTGGTCTTGAACGACACGTAGCCGTCCTGAACCTTCAGCCCTTCCTGCGCGCGCTCGAAGCGCTTGGCCTTGTCGTCGAAGCAGAACAGGCCCAGCTCCGTGCCGTCGGAGAACGCGTCGCCCACCTTGACGTAAACGGACGCCTCGCCGGGAAGGTCGCCTTCATGGGCGAACTCCATGACCAGCCCGTCTTTGGCTTGCTTCATGATGTTGGACACGTTGCCGGCGCCCAGCTTCGACACTGTGATGGTGGGGTCGAAGTCCAGGTACGGGCTGTCGGCGGACACGTCCTCCCCCACGAACGTCCACGAATAGTCGGGACGGTCGGACGAGGAACCCGACCAGAAAACGACCTGGTCCTTCGTGCCGATGATCTTCTCGAACTGCGTACGCGTTTCGAGGAAGCTGTTCTTCTCCACCACAATGACCTTGCCGGCCACCGTTTCTATGACGGTTTCGTTCAGCGCGTCGTCCTTCGACTCGGTGGGCGTCGCCTCCCGTGGAACGCCCGCCGTCGACGGCGTGCTAGTTGCGGAAAGAGATGAAGCCGGGATTTCCGAGCTCGACGACCCGCCGCCTCCCCCGCCCGAGGTCGATCCGCCCGACGTGGGAGGTTCGGTCACATCGACTTGGATGGAGGCGGAGTTCGTCGTCCATTGGCGCAGCGACGCGGTCACCGTGATGGTGGCGGACCCTGCCGAGTTTCCCGTGACGACCAGCGTGCCGCCGCTCACGTACGCGGTGGCCACGCCGCCGTTGCTGGACGAGGCGTACACCTCGGGATAGTACGTGGAATACGAGGTGCCGGCGCACGTGCACTGTCCGTTCACGTCGAAGCACGTGTAGTTCGCCTCAATGACCTCCTCGCTCGTGCAAACTTGCGGGCACTTGGCCATGCCGCAGCCGAGCGTCTGATCGCTCGACGACGGATCGACGCTGATGCTGGTGCTGGTGGACTGCCCTGCTTGCACGCTCAGATACGACCCGCCGGGGTACACCCCCACTGTGCCGAAGTTATAGTACGCGGCCGCCTTCGTAGTGGGAACGAGGCAGGCTGCAAGCGCGAAGGCCAAAGCAACTGCCAGCATGATCACCGGTGCGGACCAAGCCCGGGGCGACTTCATCGCACCCTCCCTCTGCGCATTCGCGCGCTGATGCTTCATGCCGTTCATCTCCTAACGCCCCTCTTCCTCGTTCGCGCCGGCTACCGGGGAAGCCGAAGGCTCCCCCGCGCTCTTGCCCTTGCGCTGGGTCATGATGATCACGACGATGGCCACCCCGGCCGCCACCACGATGACGCCGATGGCGATGGGCACCATCGGAGCCATAGCGGTGCTCGGCGCGTCGCAGCACGACGCGCCGTCGGCCGTGGTCGCTGCGGCCGGCGTGGGATCGCAGCAGCTGCCGCCCTGCTGGGCGGAGGTCGCACCACCCACCACGATGGCCTTGGCCTCCGTCGTCAGGTCTCGCGACGAAACCACGTAGGTCTTGCCCTCCTGCACCGTGAACGTGGCATAGCCGCCCACCATGGCGGCGGACGCGTCCTCCTTCACGAACGCCTTCGCCGCGCTGTCGTACGAGAACAACGCCACGGCGTCGTCGTCGGAGAGCGCGGTCCCGGCCAGGGCGTACACGGTTGCGGGAGCGGGCAGCGCGCCCTTGCAGGCGAAGTCGACCGCCACGAAGTTCTGCACGCCGGAAAGCGGCTGGTTCAGCACGCCCGCAGCCTCGGTCGACACCGCAAGGCCCACGTCGAAGGGCTGCACGGCGGACGCTTCGTACGTCGTGCCGTTGAACGTGAGCGAGTAGTTCGGGTGGTAGTACGTGTCGCCCTCCCAGAACGTCACGTCGCCGTCGACGCCGGCCATCTCCGCAAGGCGGCCGGCCGCGTCGCACCCGTCGACGATGCGCACGTTGTGCACGGGACGGCCCATGACCGTCTTCTCCACGAAGGCGGCCTTGTCCTCCTGGTCGGCCGCAGCCGCTTCGGGCACGTCGACGAAGGCCGTCGAGCCCGTTTGGGCACCGGCGGCCGTGCCCGACACCGTCACCTTGAGCGCAGCCTCGGCGTCGGTGAACTGGCGCAGCGACGCCCGCACGGTGATGACGGCCTCCCCCTCGGACTTGCCGTACACGGTGAGCGCGCCGCCGCTGTAGGTGGCCACGGCCACGCTCGCGTTGCTGGACGACGCCACGGCCGTGGGATAGTACGTCTTGTAGTCGGGGCCGGAGCAGCGGCACTGCCCGTTCTCGTCGGCGCAGGAGTCGGCGCACCCCTGGGGGCACTTGGGCATGCCGCACCCCTCGGTCTGATCGTCCGACGACGGCGCGATGGACACGGTCGCGCTCGCCGTGGCCCCCGCCTGCACCTCGATGGCCGTGGTTCCCAAAGCAACCGACACGCTGCCCCGGTTGTAGTAGGCGAACGCCTGCGCCGGCAGCATCGCGAGCGCCAGCATGATCGCCAGCCCTATTCCAAGCGCCGATACGCGCGCGGCGGGACGAGCCCTTCTGACGGCTGTTTTCGAAACCACGTGAATCCCCCTAAGCTTTCTTTTCTTGCCCGCGCGAGACACCGCACAGGCCCTCGATGCGCCCCGAGAGGGCGAAACGCCGACCGCGTCCCGCCCTCCGAGGCAACCCTCATGCCGCCTTTCGCCAAAACCCGGCGAAGGAGCTAGCCCCTCTCGTCCATGCCGTCGCGACGGCGGGCGAGCACGGCCAGCGCCAATAGCAGCGCCGCCGCTCCGCCGAAGCAGGCGATGGGCACTATCGGCAGGCTGTCGCCCGTCTTCGTCAACGTCGTACCGGACGCGTTTCCTCCCGCGGTCGCGGCGTTGTCGTTCACCATCACCACGAACTCGGAGAAGTTCTTGACACCCGAGATGGACAGCTTGCCGTCGACCACCTTCTGGCCGTCGGCACTGCGCTGCTCGGACACCGTGCCGTCTGCGTTCTTGTGCAGGTGGATGATCGTGCCCGGCTTGCCGTTGTACTCGGCCCCCACAGGGAACGTGAGCGTGAGCCCGTCGGCGCCCAAGTCGGTGATTTCAACGCCGTTCAGATTCTGCAGGGACACGTCGAACACCTTGAACAGCAGGTTGTTCGCCGGTGCGTACTTCGACTTCAACTCCTGGAAGCGGTCGCTCGAGGACAGCATCTCCGACACCTTCAAGCTGCCGTCGACAGCGCTGCCGCCAGGAGCGAGCACGGAGCCGCTCACTGCAACGCCCGTCGCCGGATCGATCTTGGTGCCGGTAGCAGGCTGCTCGGGAGTCGGATCGGCGTTCTTGACCCACTTCGCGTAAAGCGCGATATCGCCGGACACGCCTGCGGCTATCTCGGTCACCCGGTTGGAGAACGACGCGTCGGTGTACCAACCGTCGAACATGTAGCCGTCCTTGGTCGGAGCCGCCAGCTGCACGGCCGTGCCAACCGTGTACGTGGCCGGGTTGGAGGCCGCGTTCACGCCTCCGTCGAGGTTGTAGGTGATGCCGTACGTTCCGGACTCGTCGACTTCACCGGCCACGACGTCCATGCCGAACACGGCGTACGTGTTGGAGAACGTGGTGTTGTCATCGGTGATGGAGCCGTCCTCGGCTGCGTTCATGCCGAAGAGGAAGCGATACGTTTCCTGATCCGTGTAGCCGTTGTAGCCGTCAACCGCAGACGGGTTCGCACCGCCCCAAGCCACAACGCCTTCGTTCCACGACCAAGCGAGAATCGGCTGCACTTCCTCCTTGATTGCACCGATGAGCTTGGCAAGCGCCTTGGACCGCTCGTCGTCGCCCTTCCAGGCGCGCATGTCTTGGGAAAGGAAGCTGTAGATGGTCTTGCCTCCCAGTTCGGGATACGTCGTGGTGTCGTCCCACCCGGCCGGATAATAGTAGCGCGGCTGGCCGAACAGGTAGTCGTACGAGAACTGGGCGTTGCCGATATAGCCGTCCTCGGCGGTCGACGCATCGCCGTTCGCATCAAGCTGGTCGTTCACGCGCAGCTTGAGCGTCATACCGGGACCGAACTCGACACCGGCCGCGTCAAGCACGTCGGTCAGCAACACGCCCTCGCTCGTATAGGAGCGCAGACCCGCCATGCCGCAGTTGGCGCTGGTGTTGTAACGCTTCTGAACGTTCAGGCTCTTTAGCTGGTCCTGGGTGAGCACCTCCGTGGATCGAACGGTGCCGTCCTCGTTGAGCACGCGCACGACGAGGTCCTCCGCGCCGATGTTGCGGTACGTCACGTCGCCCGACACGGCCGCGAAGCCGGCGGACTCCACGGCAAGCGTCTTGGTGTCGGTCTCGCTCGACGTGGTGTCGAAGAGCGCGACGGGCAGCGCCACCGATGCCGACGAAGTGCCGGCCGTGATCTCGTAGTACTTGAGCTTGCCCGCGTCATCGGCGGCGTTGGTCAGCTCGTTTTTCCACTCGCTGAAGGCTTTGCCCTCGAGCTTCACCCCGTCGATGGTCACGGACGTGATGCCGTCGATCCATACCTGCAGCATGTCCTTCTTCGTCGCGTCGGCATGCGCCGCCTGGTAGACAGCGAAAGCATCGTCGGACGGCTTCAGGCTGAAATTCACCTTGCCGGCCGGGTTGCGACCCATGTCGGTCGATACCGTGCCAGAATCGGCGGGGAACGTCATGCCGAGGTCGATATCCTCGACCGGCTCGGCTTCGACCCACTTGGCGTAGAGCGTGGTGCTCGCGTCCACCGTGCCGTCGTTGGCCTCGAAGTCGAACTCGCTGCCGTCGGTGCAGGCCTCGTCGGTGTACCAGCCGGCGAAGGTGTAGCCCTCGCGCGTCGGGTCGGCCGGCTTGGCGATCTTGTCGGCCGCCGCGCTGGGCTCGACGGGCTCGGCCTTGCCGCGGTAGACGTACAGGGCGTTGGCCCAGTAGCTGGACTTGATGGTGGTGTTCTCGGTGGAGGTCATCAGGTGGCTCTTCACCGTCTGGGGCTCGACCGCAGAGCCGTCGCCGGTCGCGAACGTGACCGTGCAGTCGTCCTGGGCGAGCTTGATGCCGTAGATGAAGCGGAACTGGTTCTCCAGAGACACTAGAGGATTGATGGCCGTGTTCTCCTCGGTCGGGAGCACCGCACCGGCCACCTGGTCGGAAGAGATCATGGTCTCGGCGTAGCCGGTGGACACCATCGGCTCGATGGTGGATCCGTCCTCCAGCGCCTTGGCCGCCAGCAGGCGGCGCAGCTCGACGGTGGCGCCGGCCTCGTCGTCGGAGGTGACGAGCTCGGCGTACTTCGCCTTGAAGTCGTCGTCGTAGATGCCCGCCAGGAAGTAGCGCTGGGCGCCGAACAGGCTGTCGTAGGTGAAGTTGTTGCCGTAGTGGTCGGACGTGTCCAGCAGGAAGGCGTCGCTCTCGGACACCTCGACGCCGGCGTCCGCGAGCAGGCCCGCCAGCGAGACGCCGTTGCCGGAGAACGTGCGGAAGCCGGTCATGCCGCACTGCGACGAGCCGTTCTGGAAGCCGAAGCCGTCGAGGCCCTCGAGCTCGTCGGCGGTCCAGCTCGCCACCCTGTTCTCGGTGCCGTCCTCCTCCACCACGATGATGGAGAACTCCTCGGAGGTGCCGGTGTAGAACGACACCTCGCCGGTCGCGTCGGCGTAGCCGGCGGCCTTGACGGACACCTCGTAGACCTTGGACTGCGGGTAGGTGGTCGTGCCGCGCCATCCGCTGATGTCGATCGGGTCGCCCTCGCCGGCGGCGACGGAGAACACCGGGTCGTCCGCGGTGCGCGTGAAGGTCACGCGGCCGCTGGCGGCGTCCACGGAGTACTGGCCGTCGGAGAGCGTCCGGGGCTCGCCCTTGACGCCGTCCACGACGGGGGTCACCGTGACGGACTCGACCGCGTTTGCCCACTCGGGGGTAGCGCCCTCCAGGGACACGCGCGCCGTGCCGGTGTCGCCGGCCTGGCGCAGCAGGACCTTCTGGCCGGCCTTGACGGTGGGGGCGGCAGACTGATCACTCACCCACTTGGCGTAGAGCGTGGTGCTCGCGTCCACCGTGCCGTCGTTGGCCTCGAAGTCGAACTCGTTGCCGTCGGTGCAGGCCTCGTCGGTGTACCAGCCGGCGAAGGTGTAGCCCTCGCGCGTCGGGTCGGCCGGCTTGGCGATCTTGTCGGCCGCCGCGCTGGGCTCGACGGGCTCGGCCGCGTTCTTGTAGATGACGAGCGCGTTGTTCCAGTAGGTCGAGCGGATGGTGGTGTTCTCGGTGGAGGTCATCAGATGGCTCTTCACCGTCTGCGCCGGGATCTCCACGCCCTCGCCCGCGAACGTTACCGTGCAGTCCTCCTGCACCAGAGATATGCCGTAGGTGAAACGGTACTGGTTCTCGGCGCCGACGAGCTCGTTGATCTCCGTGTTCTCCTCGGTGGGGAGCACCGCGTCGGCCACCTGGTCGGACGAGATCATGGTCTCGGCGTAGTTCGCCGACATCATGGGCTTGGCGATGGAGTTGTCCTCCTTGGCCTTGCTCGCCAGCAGCTTGCGCAGCTCGACGGTGGCGCCCGCCTCGTCGTCGGAAGCGACGAGCTCGGCGTAGGCGGCCTTCATATCCGGGTCGTCGTAGATGCTCTGCAGGAAGTAGCGGTCGCCGAACAGCTGCGAGTAGCTCCACATGCGGCCGAAATCGTCGGTCGTGTCGAGCTTGAACGCGTCGGTCTCGCTCACCTTGACGCCGGCGCCCGCGATGAGATCGGCCAGGGCGACGCCCTTGGCGGAGAACGTGCGGAAACCGGTCATGCCGCACTGCGACGAGCCGTTCTGGAACGTCGACATCTGCTCGATCTGGTCTTTGGTGTAGGTCTTCACGACCGTGCGGTCGTCGGTTGTCTCGTCTTTGCCGTCCGCATCCACCACGATGGAGAAGGTGGTGGCGGCGCCCGTGTACACCGTGACCGCGCCTTCCACGTCGGCGTAGCCGTCGGCCTTGACGGTCACCTTGTACTGCTTGGACTGCGGATAGGTCGTGGTGCTGCCCCATGCGGCGACGTCGATTGGGTCGCCCTCGCCCGGTGCGACGGAGAACACGGGGTCGGCTTCGGTGCGCGTGAAGGCGATGCGGCCGTTGGCGACGTCCACCGCGTACTGATCGGCGGACAGGACGCTCGAGGCGCCCGCGTCGTCGCCGCTGAGGGCCTCGACGGACACCGACTCGACCTTGTCGGCCCACTCCTGGCTCGCACCCTCCAGCGAGACGCGCGCGGTGCCGGTGTCGCCGGCCTGGCGCAGCTGGATCTTCTGGTCGGCCTTGACGGTGGGGGCCGTTGTGTCGCGCTCGGCAACCTTGACCGTGTAGGTAACGGAAGCCGGAGTCCAGAAATCAAGGTCGTCGGCGCTTACGACTACGGTGGTCTCACCGCTCTTCAACGCCTTTAATTCGATGTTGCCAGCGTTCGTCGCGCCGACGCTATCTGCAGAGGCAGTAAGCTCCTTGTCCGCGACAACGTCGCCAACAGACACGATGCCCGTGTCTGTTGGCAAAGCCTCCACTGTCGCCGATCGCAACACGGGAGCGGGATCGCATACGCAGCCCTTGCCCGTTTCGAAGCACGTCTTGCCGTACTCGGCCTCGCAATCCTGCGGGCACTCGGGCCTTCCGCATCCCTGGTACTGCACGTGCTGATATGGAAGCACCGTGATGGTCGCCGTCTCGCCGACCGCAAGCTCGATCACGTCGTTGGCGGCTTCGTCGGAGCTGACAGCTATGTTGCCATGGCTGTACTCGTCGGTCGCCGCGTACGCCTTGTTGGTCGTCAGCGTGGACGGGACCATGAGCCCCATGCACAGCACCAGCGCCACGAAGGCTCGGAACAACGCCGGCATTCGAGACGCCGATGCCGCAATCTCTCTTTTCATCGCACCCCCTCTGCAATGATTCTTCTGCTTGGAATGGTTCATCCCTTGCACTCCTTTCTATTACTTTTACCTGTCCTCGGGCGCAGGTTTTCCCTTTCGCGCATGGGCGGAGGCCCCTTGAGGCCAGCGTTCCATGCGTACCCACGGAAGAATAATAGCTAATAGAGTATAAAACGTGCCCTGTACTTTAGGGACAGTATTTTGACTATTCGAGTAAAAGAATAATGTTAGTGGCGAACAATGGCCGACAGGCGTTATACTGGATCCATGCCCTACAACCTGGTGACATTCCTTGGCTTCTCGAGTCTGCTCGCTTGGCTGCAAACGAGCGACTACCTGTGCCTTGCCCGCGATGCCGCCGTGCACAACGGAAGCGCGGCGGTCTGCGCCGTGTTCGCCATCACGTTGCTGCTGTACGGGCTATTAAACCGCTTGCTGGCCGTCGAGCCCGGGCGGAGGTTCTTGCTGGGGGTCTCCCTCGTCGCGAGCGCCTGCGGGTTCGGGTACGCGTTCGCCGGAAGCGAGGGCGCTCGACTGTTGTTCTTTTGCCTGCAAATGGCGTGCGGGGCCCTGCTCGTCGTCGCATGGGGAGAACGGCTCACTCTTTTCGGCTACCGAACCCTTATCCCCTTGGTGTGCGCGGCAGGGCTTTGTTCGGCCGCCCTGCTCTTCGCTTGCTCGCTTCTGAGCTCGCAGGCCACGTTTCTGGCCGCGATAGCGCTCCCTGCGTGCTCCGGCATCTGCCTGTTCCGCGCACTGGGAAGGAGCGAGGAGGAGGTTCTGGGCGACGAGACCGGCCGCGCGGTCCACACGGCCAGCAACGGCTTCTTCACGTTCGAGCCGATCGACCCCGACGCGTTGCGCCGGCTCCCGTGGATGCTCATCGTCGTTCTCTGCCTGTGCACGTTCGCAGCGTCGCTCTTCAGCGGCTTGACGGCGAATCCCTACCTCACGAACTCGAACATCGTCACAACCAGCATGCTGGCCGTGACCGTTGCGGGGCTGCTGCTCATCGGGGCGGGCGGCCTGCTCTATTTTTCCTCGAAGAAGGCCGCGGCCGGGCAGGAGGAGGCTTCGTCGGGCGGGTTCGCCCATCTGGATGGTTTCGCCGAGCCGGAAGGGCTGGCCGGGCCGGGCGGTTCCGCCAATCCAACCGAGCCGCGCAATCCCGCGCTGCTCATGCAGCTCATGGCGGGCATCGCCCTCATCCTGCTCGTCGGCGGGCTGCTGCTGTTCTCCATGAAGCTGCCCGGCACCATGACCACGGCGCTCGGCATGGTGCTGAGCGCGAAGAACTGCCTGGTCATCCTCTGCTGGATCGTGTTTCCCCGCGAGATAGCCGACGCTCGCCTGCCCTTCGTGCCCTGCTTCGCCCTGCTTATCCTGGGCAGCGGCACCTTGTACGTGCCGTACCTGGGCGCGTGGATCAACAAGAGCCTGGGAATAGGCTTCGAAGCCCTCACCAGCACGGCCACGGTCGTCATCGCCTTCGTGGCCGTGCTGGCCATCCTCTACATGGTGCTGCGCATCAGGCAGCTGGGAGCCGAGCAGCGCGCGGCCGAGTCCGCCGCGGAACCCAAGCCGCTTTCGCTCGAGGACATCCGCGAGGCGTTGCGCGCGCACCAGCTGAAGCTGATGGAGCCCTACGGGCTGACGGAGCGCGAGCGCGAGATCGTGGCCATGATCATCGACGGGCAGACGCTGGGCGGCATAGCCGAGAAGCTGTTCATCACCGAGCGCACGGTGAAGTTCCACAGCAAGAACGCTTACGACAAGCTGGGCGTGCATAACAAGAAGGAGCTCATGCAAATGTTCTCGGAGCGGTAGTTTTGCCACCCCAGCGTTCTTCGCCATACCGCCCATTGAAACGAAACGTGACGAGAAGGGGCGAAACGAAACGAACCGGGGGCGATTCGCCGCGTCCCCTTCCCTTCTTGGCGGAACCATCCATAATGGCAAGCGTACCGACGGGTTCGCCGAAAAGGTCGGCGGCCCTCCCCAACCAAGAAGGAGCGTATCATGAAGATCTCCGCACGCAACCAGCTCAAGGGCACCGTCTCGTCCGTCACCGACGGCGCCGTGAACGGCGTCGTCGCCATCGATCTGGGCGACGCCACCATCAAGGCCGACATCACCATGGAAGCCATCAAGGACCTGGGCCTGAAAGAGGGCGTGGACGCCGTGGCCGTCATCAAGGCCAGCAACGTCATGTTCGCCGCGGGCACCGAGCGCATCAAGGGCCTGTCCGCCCGCAACCAGCTGGCCGGCAAGATCGTTTCCGTGAAGAAGGGCGCCGTGAACGGCCACGTGGCCCTCGAGCTGGCCGACGGCAACCGCATCATGGGCTCCATCACCAACGAGGCCATCGAGGACCTGGGCCTGACCGAGGGCGCCGAGGCGCTGGCCGTGGTCAAGTCCACCGACGTCATCGTGGGCGTGGAATAACCGCGCACGAGCGATACGAAAACATCGCCCGGCTTTCGTCGGGCATTGGAAAGAGGCCGCATCGCGCGGCCTCTTTCTTCGAAGGCTCGCTACCCTTCTACGACGAACTCCTCGGCGGTGATGGCGGCTTTCACGGCGTCCAGCGTGGACGGCTGGCCGTCGTAGGTCAGGTCGACCTTGTCGGCCTCGAAGTCGGCTGAGACGCCCATGACGCCGTCCAGCACGCCGACGGCCTTCTCCACGCGGGCCGTGCACTTCGGGCAGTGCATGCCCGTCACCTTCAACGTTGCAACAGTCATGATCGTCGCTCCTTCTTTCGTTCCGTTCCGGCAATTCGTTTTTTCGTTGCCGAACAACTCGCTTGTTTTATCGAACGCATGTTTCACGTGAAACATGCGAGGTGCGTGTTTCCATCGCTTTCCGCTGGCGCCGCAGGGGATCCTTCGACTGCGGCCGCTGTGCGGCCTCCGCTCAGGATGACAAAAAGCTATCGTTGCGCCGCCGCTGCGTCTCCGCCCTTCCCTACAGAGCACGCATGCGCACGCTCATGTCCAGGGGCTTGGCGGCGAAGGGGGCGGTGGTGGCCAGGCCGTCCACGCCGGTGGCGGCGTAGGCGGCGGCGTTTTGGGGGTTGATGCCCCCGGCGGCGATGAGCGTGAGGTGCGGGTCGATGGCGCGCAGCTCCCCCACCAGCGGGGCCAGCTCGTCTGCGGGCACCTTGTCGAACTGGATGCCGTCCACCCCGGCGGCCGCGAGCACGCGGGCGCGCTCGGCGTCGGCCTCCACGAACAGCTTCTTCTCGATGCAGCGGCCCTTGATGACCGGCAGCTGCTCCACGAACTTGTCGAAGCCGCCTAAGAACGTGAGGTGATGGTCGAACACGAGCACCGTCTCCGACAGCCCCAGCCGGTGCGGGAACGCACCGCCCGCCATGACGGCCCCGGTGAGCAGGTCCTTCGCGCCGGGCTGGCTCTTGCGCGTGGTGAGCACCTCGCAGCGCGGGTTCGCGCCGTGCGCCGCGTCCACCATGGCGCGCGTCTTCGTGGCCACGGCCGAGCCGTGGTCGAACACGTTCAGGCACACCTTCCACGCCGCGTGCAGGTCGGCCGAGGTGCCGCGCACGCTCATGAACGTGTCGCCCGCGGCCGCGCGCTGGCCGCTCGGCACCGCCGAGACGACCTCGCATCCCAGCTTCGCCATGATGCGCTCGACCACTTCCGTGCCGGCCAGCACGCAGTCCTCGCGCGTGAAGTAGTCCATCTGTCCGGGCTCGTCCCCTATGCCCAGCACCGCGCACGTCAGATCGACGTAGGGCACGTCCTCGGCAATGAAGCCGTCGATGCGCGCGTCGGATATTCGCAGCATGACTTCCCCTTCCACCTCTCGTTGTCGCAAAGCGCCCGCGCGCAACGCGGGCCGAACCGCGCCTGCACATGGCGCGATCCAAAAAACCGCGCCTGCCTACGCGGCGCGGGCGAAACCCATGCGGGGCGGCGCCGGCGAACCAGGGAGAGGCCGCCGCCGTCCCGCACACGATATTCTCAATTGGGAATATCGCTGTTATAGAATAACCAATACAGGCCCCCAGGGGAAGCTGTACTTTGAGTGCAGGTTCCCCTGGCGGCCCACAGAATTCCCGTGCGCCGGGTGCGAACGGCCCGCCCCTATGGGGGACACGCACCCCAGAGCAAACAGAATCTGGAGCGCGCGAAGAGTCCAGAACGCAGGCGTCGCCAGCTTTCAGCAAGGAGGAAGTCGCGTGCGTTGTCGGCCGTAAAAGACAAGTTGGCTCATATCCCAGTATAGCGTCTTCCATAGCCGACACGATCCCCTTTGAACCGCTGGCGCAGAGGGGCTGCACCTATCGTCACACTTCCGCGATGATGCGCTTCGTGCGCTGGTCCACCTCGGCTTTGGCGCGCTCCACGTCGATGGTCGGGAAGGCGCCGTCGCGGTACACCACCGCGCCGTCGCTCATGGTGAGGCACACGTCGGAGCCATGGCCGGCGTACACCACGTTCACCAGCGGGTTCGTCATGGGAGCCCACGAGGGGCCCGTCACGTCCAGCACGCAGAGGTCGGCCTTCATGCCCTCCTTCACCTGCCCGCAGTCCTCGCGACCCTGCGAGAGCGCGCCCATGCGCGTGGCGGCCGCGAGGGCCTGCTTCGGCGTGACCACGGACGGGTCGTTCGTGGAGCCCTTGTACAGCAGGGCCAGCAGGTACAGATCCTGCATCATGTCGTGGTTGTTGTTCGAGGCCATGCCGTCGGTGCCCAGGCACACGTTCACGCCGCGCTCGAGCATGGCCGGAATGGGCGCGTAGCCGCTGCCCAGCTTCATGTTCGACGCCGGGTTCGCCGCCACGAACACCCCGCGCTCCACCATGATGTCGAAGTCGGCGGGCTCGCACCACGTGCAGTGCGCGGCGGTGGTGGGCGAATCGAGCACGCCGATGCTCTCGAAGTACTGGATGGGCGTCATGCCGTCGTGGCGCTGCTTGCACTCCTCGTGCTCGCTCTTCGTCTCCGAGGCGTGCAGATGCATGCGCAAGCCCTTCTCCTTCGTCACGGCCGCGATGTCTTTGCAGGTCTGCGGGTTCGACGTGTACTCCGCGTGGATGTTGTAGTCGATGAGGATGCGCCCGTCCGCCGCGCCGTGGTACTTGTCCACGTAGTCCTCGCAGAGCGCGCACGCACGATACTCCGAGAACGGCTTCGGCTCGAAGTACAGCTCGCTCTCGCAGATGTTCGCCTTCAAGCCCGACTCCACCACCGCGCGCACGCGCTCGTCGGTGTGGTAGTACATGTCGGAGAAGCCCACCACGCCGTAGCGCGCCATCTCGGCGCACGACAGCAGCGTGCCCCAGTAGTTGTCCTCGGGCGTCATCTTCGCCTCGAAAGGCCACACCATGTCGTTGAGCCACGCCTGCAGCGGCAGGTTCTCGGCGTAGCCGCGCAGCAGCGTCATGGGCGCGTGGGCGTGGGCGTTGTAGAAGGCCGGCATGAGCAGCTTGCCGCGGCCGTCGTACACCTCGCCGTACGCGTCGGCCTCGGCTCCGACGGGCGCCTTCTCGCCGATATAGGCGATGCGGCCGTCCTTCACGCCCACCCAGCGATGAGATCGATGGTCCAGGTTCTCATCCAAGATGTCGATGTCTGCGAACAGCATGGGCTCTCCTTGCCTCGAGGGCGCCCTCGTCGCCGGGCGCGCGTTTTTCTTCCGCACATTATAAGACTGCATCTAGTAATTGCCGACGGCAATCTTCCCTATCTGCCGCTCCGCCGGCAATCTTACTTGACCGTACCTTATATATGCTATCATGCCGGGGAGACGAGACGACGGGCCGCATACATGACACGGCGGCCTTTCGAGGAAAGAAGGAGACATGGCAGAAGAAGAATGCACGCACGAATGCGGTAGCTGCGGCGTCGCCGGCTGCGGCGACCGCGAGGACGCGGGTCCGTCCACATTCCCGACGAACGTCAACACGAACATCAAGCACGTCATCGGCGTGGTGTCGGGCAAAGGCGGCGTGGGCAAGTCGCTCGTGACCAGCCTGCTGGCCAGCCAGATGCAGAAGAAGGGCTTCAAGGTGGGCATCCTCGACGCCGACGTCACCGGCCCGTCCATCCCGAAGACGTTCGGCATCACGAACCCGCTCACGGCCGACAAGGACGGCATCGTGCCGGCCCAGACGGCCAGCGGCATCAAAGTGGTGTCCGTGAACCTCATGCTGCCGAAAGACGACATCCCGGTCGCATGGCGCGGCCCCGTGGTGTCCGGCATCATCAAGCAGTTCTGGGGCGAGGTGAGCTGGGGCGACATCGACTACCTGTTCGTGGACATGCCCCCGGGAACCTCCGACGTGTTCCTGACCGTGTTCCAGTCGCTGCCCGTGGACGGCATCGTCACCGTGTCGGCTCCGCAGGAGCTGGTGGCCATGATCGTGGGCAAGGCCGTGAACCTGGCGCACGACCTGAACGTGCCCGTGGTGGGCTTGGTGGAGAACATGGCCTACTTCAAGTGCGACGAATGCGGCAAAGAGCACTTCATCTTCGGCGAGCCCCAGGGCGAGGCCGTGGCGAAGCGCTACGACATCCCGTCGTTCGCCACGCTGCCCATCGATCCGTCGTTTGCGCGCCTGGTGGACGAGGGCAAGGTGGAGGAGTACGACGTGGCCGGCGCGCTCGACCCCATCATCGAGCAGGTGGAAGCCTGCGGCAAAGCGGACGCCGAATAAGCGGCATCCCGCAAACGCGAATGGCAGAGGGCCTCGGGATTTCGATCTCGAGGCCCTCTTTGCGTGGCTGGACGGAACCAACCCGGCATGTTCGCCTTGCGCCTACGGGTGCTCGTCGAAGTAGCCCGTCTGGCCGCGCACCTGCCAGGTGCACACGGCCAGGGCGATGATGAACAGGCCGCTCACGATGCCCGTGACGTCGATGATGCCCGACGAGATGTTGCTGGCCATGGCCCATGCCGTGAGCACGGCGTCGGCCAGCGTGATCCAGAAGAACAGCGATATCTTGTAGGGGTTCCTCGCGCCGCGTATGCCCAGCAGGCCTATGACCAAGTTGAACACCGCGCTCATCAGCGCGGTGGATCCCACCGATGCCGCGATGGAACGCAGCTCGATACCGGCGATCTGCGCACCCTCGACCACCGACCCCACGGTCCAGAACACCACGCCGAACGCCAGCTCCAGCACCGCCCATACGATCATGACGATGCACAACCGCCTCAGCCAAACCTGCCACGTCGACATGGGCATGCCGTCCGCGCCGATCAACGCCGCGCCGCCGACCGCTCGCAATGCTCCCACCTTGCCCGCGCCGACCGCTCCCGTTCCCTGTCCAACCGCCATGCTTCCTCCGCCTGCGCGCAAACGCCCTCATGCCGAGCGGGCCGCCTCGGGCAATTCCCCGGCGACCCGCCCTCGCTCAACGATTCGTTCGCTTGCCATTATAGGGCACGGCGCGGCCGCGGCCGAAAACCGTAACATGTCGGGCGACGAACGGCATGTCCGAAGAAACCGCATGCAGGTGAAGACGGCGTATCGTATACTAAGGGCAGTTGAATAAACGCCGTCGCGTATGGGATGGGGATGTTCCAAGCGCAAGCCGGCCGCACGCTCTCTCTAAGGAGGCTATTATGGAGCGCGCTCGTCACCGGCAAAGCGACTTGAAACGGATGGTCCTCGGCGTTCGCACCATCCCATCCCTGTTCGTCGCTTTGACCTCGTACAAGCTGCTTGCAATGCTGTTGCTCATGGAAACGTTTCTGCTGCCGGGCACGTTCGACCTGGGCGGTTTGGCGCTGCCCACCTGCACGCTGCTGTTCTTCGCCTGCACGTTGGCGTGCCTGTCGTTCGCCGTGCTGTTCCGGCGTCTCACCTTCTTCGACCGCGGATGGTACCTGGGGCTGCTCACGGCCTGCATCCTGTTCGGGGCGTTCCTGCTGCTGCTCAGGGAGCAAGGCGGCGTGGGCAACGAGGCGCTGGCGGCCACGTGCCGCGGGATGGGCGTCGTCCTGATGGCTGTGGGACTCATCGGCGTGCATATAGAGATCGCGCGCGTCATGGGAGCGCTGGGCATGACGCAGACGCTCACGTTCGGCGTGGCCGCCGCGTTCGGCGCCGTCGTGCTGTACCTGGGACTGGCCGCTGCGCCCGCACCGCAGAGCCGCTGGGCGGCGGTGCTCGCGCTCCCCTTCGTGCTCGCCGTCGCGTTCCATCGCGCGCGGCTGGCCGTGCGCGGATCCCGCAAAACACGCTACGGCGAGCCCGAGGCGAACGTGCTCGTGCCGTACCGGTTCATCGCCACCTCCGTGGCGCAGGGGTCCGCAGCCGGACTGCTCGTGGCCTTCCTGTGCTCCAGCGGCGCGTTCGACCCTTCGTGGAACGCGGCGGGCTACCTGCTGGCCGCCGGGCTCACGCTGGCCACGGTGCTGGTGTGCAAGCTCGACTTCAACCGCTCGGTGTACCAGATCGGGTTCCCGCTCGTGGGCCTGGGCCTTCTGCTGGCCGGCGTGGCGGGCGCGCCTTTGGAGAGCGCGAGCGTCGTGTTGCAGATAACGGGTTTCCTCTATCTCGACTTGGTGCTGTGGGGCCTGGGATCGTACCTCATCAAGAACTGCGGGCAGCCTGCCACCTGGGTGGCCTCGTGCCCCACCGCCTCGCTCATGGCCGGCAGGACGCTGGGCGCGGTGCTGGGCGCTGCGGCCTTGGACCTGCTGCCCAACAACGCGGGATCGGTCGCGGTCCCGTGCATTGCGGCGTTCTGCTTCGTCTTGGCGGCCCTTTTGCTGTCAAACGGAGCGAACCTGCGCACGGGCTGGGGCTTCGTGCACCCCGGAGACCCCGACGAGGACACGAACGCGCTGCGCGCCTGCCAGATCGTCGCCGAGGACTTCAACCTCACGCAACGAGAGTTCGACGTTTTGCAGCGCATCGTGGAGGGGGACTCGCGCGCCGACGCGGCGAAGGCACTCTTCATCGCGCCGAACACGGTCAAGACGCACCTGCACGCCGTTTACGCGAAGCTGGACGTGCACAACGAGCGCGACCTTCGCGCCTACGTGAGCGATCGAGCGCGGACGTTCTCGCCTACGCCCGAAAACGATGAAATTCTCAAAAATGGCGCTTGACCCCCCGCTCTCTTCCGCTATACTAGGTTTCGCACTTTTTCGGGGCCTTAGCTCAGCTGGGAGAGCGCATGGCTGGCAGCCATGAGGTCAGGGGTTCGATCCCCCTAGGCTCCACCACTACCTACGCGGGCCGGGCGATCATCGTCCGGCCCGCTTTCGTTTAATATGAGTAGAACATTGTCAAGAGGCAATAAAGGCTCAGGCCAGAGATTTGCTCCAGCTTGAGCCTATCTATCTTCACTTGATCTCTGATCTCGACAAGCAGTGTCAAACCGACGCTCGTATTC
>NZ_PPTR01000014.1 GCF_003339845.1 Gordonibacter sp. 28C | reverse complement strand
GTATATGTGGCAACCTGGGAAGAATTGCCGGTTGTATGGACGCGACCATTATCAGCCCAAAGATCCACGGTCAAATGAGAAGACGATATGAAGTAGGGGCTCACAATGTTCTACTCATATCGTCTTTGCAGCGAAGACGCCGACCCCTCATGGAAGGCGGCGAGGCCGCCTCGACCCGCAGCGCGAGCCGGAGTCGGGCGGTCGACGACGAAAGGAACGGTGTTCGTGGAAAAGATATCCGTGTCTTGCGAGGACTACCTGGAGGCCATCGTCGTGCTCGGCGGGCTCGGGCACCATGCCGTGCGCTCCGTCGACGTGGCGGAGAACCTCGACGTCGCGAAGGCGTCGGTGAGCAAGGCCCTCTCGGTTCTGAAGGAAAAGGGCCTGGTCGACCAACCGCCCTACGGCGACATCACCCTGACCGAAGAAGGGCTGGAATACGGCACGCGGGTGCTCGACCGCCATCGGCTCCTGTTCAAGTTCATGACCGAGATGCTCGGTATCGACTCGGCCACCGCCGACGAAGAGGCCTGCAAGATGGAGCACGCCATGAGCGACGAGTCGTTCGCCAAGTGGAGCGCCTACGTCGACGGGCTCGAGCGCGGCTAGGCCTGGCTGCGGCGACCCGGGAGCCGTCAAGGGAGCCGCCAACAGCCTCGCTCCCTGTCCTGGTCGATCTTCAAAGCATCCTTTCGCTGCTTCCCGCATTCTCGTGCGATCCTGCCCCAGCCCCTTCGTTCTCGACGGGCCGCCCGTTTTCGCCGATAATGTGAGCGGCTTCAAGTCAACGAGGCGTGTGCGGGTTCTAGAGGCGCACGGAGAAAGGGCGGTCGACATGGACGCGTGCAGCATTCTCGTGGTCGAAGACGACCCGGACATCAACGCCCTGCTCGTCAAGATAATGGCGCGCGACGGCTTCTCGGTCGTCCAAGCGTTCTCGGGTACCGAGGCTTTGCTGCTTGTGGAGCGCGAGGCGTTCGACTTGGTTCTGCTGGACCTGATGCTGCCCGGCATGGACGGCGCCGACCTTGTCGCGCGCCTGCGCGGAGAGCGCGGGCTCGACGTGCCGGTCATCGTCGTGTCGGCGCGGGCGGCCCTTTCCGACAAGGTGGACATGCTGGCCCTGGGCGCGGACGACTACGTGGTCAAGCCGTTCGAGCCGGACGAGGTATCGGCGCGCGTGCGCGCCGTGCTGCGCCGCTACCGGGGCGCCGCGCGTGCGGGTGACGGCGGCACCGACGACGACCCGGTTTTCGTTCGCGGCGCTCTGCGCCTGGAGACGGCTGCGCGGCGCGTGACGCTCGACGGCGTCGAGCTCGCGCTCACCGCGCACGAGTTCGACATCCTGCACGTGCTCATGCAGGCGCCCGACAAGGTGTTCTCGCGCGAGCGCTTGTACGAGCTGGTGTGGAAGGCCGGCTACTACGGCGAGGAGAACGCCGTCAACGTGCACGTGAGCAACATCCGCAAGAAGTTGGCCGCCGTCGACTCGGACGGGGAGTACATCAAAACCGTCTGGGGCATCGGGTTCAAGCTGGCGTGAGAAACGCCCCGAAAGGGGGACGGTCCCCTTTCGTGTCCTAAAAGGGGACTGTCCCCTTTTAGGACATTGTGCCGTTTCGGGCGAGCGATCGGAGCGAGCGTAGTCGAAGGACCCCCGCAGCGGCAGCGGAGGGGCTCTTTGCCGACGGCGCGCTCGTCGTCACCGGGCGGGCATGCGCGTTCGGCGGTGTTCCCGAAACGCCGCGCCGCGCGCCTTTACGCTTTCCTTAGCCTTTCTTGAGGACTTATTAAGCGCCGCTGCCGTAAGGTTCCTCTATCATGAACGAGCGGAAGAAAGGGAGAACCTGTTCGATGGATGCAGTGATCGAGACGAAAGGGCTCACGAAGCGCTACGGGGCCTTCACCGCCTTGGACGACGTGGGCGTCACCGTGCGGCGCGGCGACGTGTTCGGATTGGTGGGCGACAACGGGGCGGGTAAGTCGACCTTGTTCAAACTGTTGTGCGGACTGGCGTTCCCCACGCAGGGGGAGCTGCGGCTGTTCGGCTCGCACGCTCCGCGCGACCTGGAGCGGCAACGGGCGCGGGTGGGCGCCATCATCGAGCAGCCCGGCTTCTATCCCGCCCTGAGCGTGGAGAAGAACCTGGAGTGCTGCCGCATCCAGAAAGGCGTTCCGGGCAAGGACCGCGTGGCTCGCGTGCTGGACGTCGTGGGGCTGACATACGCGAAGGGCTTTCGGTGCCGCGAGCTGTCCATGGGCATGAAACAGCGCCTCGGTCTGGCGATGGCGCTGATGGGAGAGCCGGAAGTGCTGATCTTGGACGAGCCGACGAGCGGTCTCGACCCCAGCGGCATCGTGGAGATGCGCACGTTCCTGCAGCAGCTCAACCGCGAGAAGGGCATCACCATCGTGGTGTCGAGCCACCATCTGGCCGAGCTCGAGCAGCTGGCCACCGTGTACGCCTTCCTCAGCCGCGGCCGTCTGGTCGAGCAGGTGAGCGCCCGAACGCTGCAGACGCGTTGCGCCGATTGCATCGACATCGGCGTGTCGGACCCGGCCCGCTACACGGTGCTGCTCGAGCGCGAACTGCGCCACGAGCGCTACCAGGTGCTGCCCGACGGCACGGTGCGCATCTTCGACCCCCAGGCGAGCGTCGAAACGTACAGCGCGCTCGCCAGCGCCCAGGGTTTGGGCGTTTGCAAGCTGGAGCGCCGGAAAATGTCGCTTGAGCAGTACTATCTTGAAATGAAGGAAAAGGGGGCTGCGTGATGCTGAACTATATGAAAGGCGAGTTCTACCGCATCGCGCGCGGCACCGAAGCGTACCTGCTCGTCGTCGCATTGGTTGTTGTCGTGCTGGCGGCGAACATCGTCCTGTACGTCATGACGTTCGTGGACCCCACGTTCCCCTACGCGACCGTCCATTTCTCGCTGAGCAACCTCCTGGGGATGTTCACCATGCTGTTCGCCCTGGCCGGGGTGCTCGTCGCCTTGCTGTACGCCGACGATCGGAAGAACGGCACGTGCAAGAACGCGATCGCCCACGGGTGCTCCCGCACGAGCCTTTTCGTCGGCAAGTGCATCGTTTCGGTTGCGGTGGGCCTCGCGTCCATGGCGGTGGTGCTGGTCGTCTACATCGGAAGCGCGGCGCTCTTGCTCGAAGGCCCCGTTGCCGAACCGGTGGGCGTCCTGCTCGCGGCTATTGCGGCCGGGCTGCCCTCCATCGTGGCCGCCGTCGTGCTCGCCGTCGCTTTGGACGGCTACTTCGCCAAAACGACGGCCGCCATCGTCGCCTGGATAGTCGTCGTGTTCGTCGTGCCCCAGGTGCTCGCGCTCGTCGGCCTGCGGATCGACCCGGTGGCCGTGCTCGCCAGCTGGCTACCGACCAACATCTTCGGAAACGAAGTCAACATGGCCTTTTTGGGCGGAGACTTCCCTTGGGACAAGCCGTTCGGCCTGGCAAGGTGCCTGATCGCCGGTTTCTCCGGCCTGGCCCTGTTCGCCGTCGCGGGCGTGTGGCGCGCCCGCAAGGTCGAGCTGTAGGCGAGGGGAGGGCGCATGGCGGATGCCCTGTTGACGGTTGCCCTGGTCTGCGCAATCGCGGCGGCGGTCTGGTTCGGCGTGCGCTATCTCCTGCTCAGGCGGTCGATTCGCCAAGTCGACCGCGAGCTGCGCGCCATCGTGGCGCAGCTGGAGGAGAACCGCATCGTGCGGCTGCCCCAGCCCGACCGCGATCTGGAGGCGCTGCTCGGCACCCTCAACGCGGCGCTCGACGGCATCCGTCGGCAGGGCGTGGAGCACGCCCGCCGCGAAGCCGATCTGAAAGCCCAGGTTGAGCATATCAGCCACGACCTGCGCACGCCCCTCACCTCCATCAGGGGGTATCTGGCGCTGGTGGACGAAGCGCGTCTGGACGACGGCACGCGCGCTTCGCTTGCCACGGTCAGGCGGAAGGCGTCCTCGCTCGAGCGCCTCGTCGCGCAGTTCTACGAGCTCTCGCGCCTCGAGGGCGACGGCGTTGAGCTGGAGTTGGGGGAGGTCGACGTCGGCCGCGCGCTGCGGGAGGCCGTGGCGGAGCAGTACCGGCTGCTTTCCGAACGGGGCCTGGACGTGCGCCTGTCCGTGCCGGAGCGCGCCGTGCCGGCCTGCGCGAACGAGGACGCGCTCGACCGCGTGTTCTCGAATCTGCTGCACAACGCGGGCAAGTACGCGAAGTCCGCGCTGGAGGTGTCGGTGCGGCAGACCGCCGAAGAGGACGGTCGTCGCGTGCTCGTCACGTTCGCCAACGACGCGGACGCGCTCGACGAGGATCAGGCGGAGCGCCTGTTCCAGCCGTTCTACACGGCGGACGGATCGCGGACGCAGGAAAGCTCCGGCCTCGGCCTCGCCATCGCGCGCCATCTGCTGGAGCGCATGGGCGGCGACATCGGCGCGCGTCTGGAGGACCGCGACGGCACGCAGTGGCTGCGCTTCGACATCGCGCTCGACGCGGGCGCCTTCCTCCCGTCCGACTGAAACGAGGCGCATTCGCTCCTCGATACACGAATCGTTCACCTTGGGAAACTTTCTCGTGCCATCCGGGCCGATTAGCGGTACTATGGTTCCCGAAAGTAAACGAAGGCTAACGGGGCCGGGCGAGGGGGATTCGCTGCGGCTGCGCGAGGAGACGAGACGTGGGCACCTTGAACAACCTGCCCATCGGGAAGACCGCCACGGTGGTGGCGGTGGGCGGCGATGGATCGCTGCGGCAGCACTTCCTGGACATGGGCATCATTCCGCAAGTCGACGTGACCATGGTGAAGCACGCTCCGATGGGCGATCCGGTGGAGGTGAGCATCCACGGCTACGAGCTCACGCTGCGCCTGGACGACGCCCGCAAGATCGAGGTGACCGACGAGCGCGACGCCGCGGCCGAGCGCACCGGCGGCCCTCGGGCGCGCCGCAGCTTCGCCGAGCGCGTGCCGCACCCGGGCCTGGGCGAGGGCGGCAAGTTCCACGACAAGGACGACGAGCAGCCGCTGCCCGAAGGCGAGCCGCTCACGTTCGCGCTCGTGGGCAACCAGAACTGCGGCAAGACCACCCTGTTCAACCAGCTCACCGGAGCGAACCAGCACGTGGGCAACTTCCCCGGCGTCACGGTGGACCGCAAGGACGGAACCATCCGAGGCCATGCGGAGGCGAACGTCACCGACCTGCCGGGCATCTACTCCATGTCGCCGTACTCCAGCGAGGAGGTGGTCACCCGCCGGTTCCTGCTGGACGAGCAACCGCGCGGCATCATCAACATCGTGGACGCCACGAACGTGGAGCGCAACCTGTACCTCACCATGCAGCTTTTGGAGCTGGGCGTTCCCATGGTGGTGGCGCTGAACATGATGGACGAGGTGGAGGGCAACGGCGGCACCATCCGCGTGAACGAGATGGAGAAGCTGCTGGGCGTTCCCGTGGTGCCCATCTCGGCTTCGAAGAACGAGGGCATCGGCGAGCTGGTGGACCACGCGCTGCATGTCGCGCGCTTTCAAGAGCCGCCCGTCCACCAGGACTTCTGCGCGGCCGACGAGCACGGCGGCGCGGTGCACCGCTGCCTGCACGGCATCATGACCCTCGTGGGCGACCACGCCGAGCGTGCCGGCATCCCCGTGCGGTTCGCCGCCAGCAAGCTGGCCGAGGGCGACGGGCTCGTGCTGGAGAAGCTGCACCTCGATCCGAACGAGCGGCACATGCTCGAGCACATCGTGCGCCAGATGGAGGTGGAGCGCGGCTTGGACCGCGCGGCGGCCATAGCCGACATGCGGTTCGCCTTCATCGGGAAGGTGTGCGACGAGTGCGTGGTGAAGCCGCGCGAGAGCCGCGAGCACGCGCGCAGCGCCCGCATCGACCGGCTGCTCACCGGCACGTTCACGGCCATCCCCGCGTTCGTGGCCATCATGGCCATCGTGTTCTGGCTTACGTTCAACGTGGTGGGCGCGTGGCTGTCGAGCGTGTTGGACGCCGGCATCGGGTGGCTCACCGACGTGGTGGCGAACGGGCTGGCTGCGATGCAGGTCAACGAGGTGCTGCAATCGCTGGTCATCGACGGCGTGTTCAACGGCGTGGGCAGCGTGCTCAGCTTCCTGCCCACCATCGTCACGCTGTTCTTCTTCCTGTCGCTTCTGGAGGACTCGGGCTACATGGCGCGCGTGGCGTTCGTCATGGACAAGCTGCTGCGCAAGATAGGGCTGTCGGGCCGCAGCATCGTGCCCATGCTCGTGGGCTTCGGCTGCACCGTGCCGGCCGTCATGGCGTCGCGCACGCTGCCCTCCGAGCGCGACCGCAAGATGACGGTCATGCTCACGCCGTTCATGAGCTGCTCGGCCAAGCTGCCCATCTACGCGTTCTTCACGGCGGCGTTCTTCCCGGCCACCGGCGCCATCGTCATGGTGGGGCTGTACTTCGGCGGCATCGTCGTGGGCGTGCTGGCCGCGCTCGTGATGCGCAAGGGCATGTTCTCGGGCGAGGCCGTGCCCTTCGTCATGGAGCTGCCGAATTACCGCATGCCCAGCGCCCGCAACGTGGGCCAGCTTCTGTGGGAGAAGGCGAAGGACTTCCTGGAGCGGGCGTTCACCATCATCTTCGTGGCCACCATCGTCATATGGTTCCTGCAGATGTTCGACTTCGGGCTGAACGTGGTGGCCGACTCGGCCGACAGCATGCTGGCCGTGGTGGCGGGTTGGATCGCGCCGGTGTTCGCGCCGCTCGGCTTCGACGATTGGCGCATCTCCACGGCGCTGGTCACGGGCATCATGGCGAAGGAGAGCGTGGTGTCCACGCTGTCGGTGCTGTTCGGGTCGACGGCGGCCCTGGTGGCGGCCATCACGCCGCTGGCGGCGCTGGGGCTTTTGGTGTTCTGCCTGCTGTACACGCCGTGCGTGGCGGCCATCGCCTCGGTGAAGCGCGAGCTGGGCGGGCGCTGGGCGCTGGCCATGGTGTTCGGGCAGTTCGCCGTGGCCTGGGTGGCCGCGCTCGCGGTGCGCGGCGTGGGGCTGTTCCTCGAGCTGCCGGCGGGGGACGTGTGGACCGTCGCGGTCGGCCTCGCGGTCGCGCTGGCCGTCGTGCTGGTGGTGCGGCGCATGGTGCGCCGGCGCCGCGCCGGCGTGGGCGGATGCGGCGGCTGCTCCGGATGCGCCGCGCCCTCGTGCGACGGCTGCGCGCAGGCCCCGGCCAAGGCGAAGCTTCCCGACGAGGGTCTGGCGGAAACCCGGCCGCGGTAGGCGGGGGCTCCGCGTGGCTTTCTCGAGGGTTGGTGAGCGGGTTGTACCACGGCACACGAGGACGGTCGAACCCGAAAGCCGGGAAGTTGGCACGGCCATAATCACGGCCGCGCCATGCTCGCAATGCTAACTCGCGGCCAACGTGCGCTCGGCTTTCTCCATGGCAGCATCGCGCAGGAAGCTGGAGCGGCTTTCTCCGGTAGCCTCGGCGGCCCGGTTGATGGTTTGCGCCATGGAACGCGGAACCTTGAACGAGATCACTTCCAGCGGCTCGTGGGAGAGGCGAGGGCGACCCACCACGAGTTTGCCCGGTTTGCTAGGGAATTCTCCGCGTTCGAACGCGTCGGCGATGCGCTCGAGATCATCGTCGGTCACCACCGCGCCGCTTTTCAACGTGTACTCCATGTTGCTACCTCCTTCCGTACCCGAGCTCTTTCTTGAACTTCTTCGTTGCCGGCGTTTTCGCGTGGATCAGCAGCAACGTGCCGTCGGCCAGTACCGCAGCGACGA
Source organism: Gordonibacter sp. 28C (assembly GCF_003339845.1). GTDB lineage: Bacteria > Actinomycetota > Coriobacteriia > Coriobacteriales > Eggerthellaceae > Gordonibacter. The sequence goes on along the minus strand of NZ_PPTR01000014.1, from coordinate 90,887 downwards.
GCTCTACCTCGCGGCCTTTGCCGTCGAAACCCAAAGCCACCCAGTAATCGTCGCCTCGCGGTCTCTTCCTTGCAAAGTTGTTCCACGCGTACGCGACATCCTCTTTGGTGAGCCCGTGCTTAAGGGAATGCGGGTGCACGATGATATCGTCCATACCCGTCCTTCCTTTAGTACTACTTTAAAGTACTACTAAAATAGTGGTTGGTCAAGTTTGCTGCAGGTGCAATGAGCGGCAGGGGGCGCCTCGTTCCGATCTTAGCTGCTGCTGTTCGCAGCATATCACTGTTGATCTGCGGATTTGTCTCACGGACCTTGCATGGACCTTACACGGATCCGCCGCGGATCTTACGCGGCAGGTCAAGCGGCCGCTTAGGCTGGCTGTCGGCAAAACGTCCGATCCTGGTTTTGGAGATTTTCGGCAGGAATCTTTAAATGCTATTCAAAAAGTATCAAATATGAGAAAGTAAGCACAAGATAACAAATGCGGCGAGCAAGGCGGGTGTGCTGCGGATCGCGAAGACATGCGCCGTCAGGCGTTTCGCAGGTCGCAGACAGCCGCCCGACCAGCTCGTCGAAGACGCGAAGGAGCGAGCAACATGTCCATGATCAACCGCGAGATCGACGATTTCTCCGTCCAGGCGTTCTCGAACGACGACTTCAAAACCGTCACGAAGGACGACGTGCTGGGCCACTGGAGCGTGTTCTTCTTCTATCCGGCCGACTTCACGTTCGTGTGCCCGACCGAGCTGGAGGACCTGGCGGCCCTCTACGACCAGTTCCAGGCCGCCGACTGCGAGATCTACTCCGTGTCCTGCGACACGCATTTCGTGCACAAGGCGTGGCACGACGCCTCCGAGAACATCAAGAACCTGCCGTACCCGATGCTCGCCGACCCCACGCACAAGCTGGCCGACATCTTCGACGTGTACATCGAGGAGGACGGCGTGGCCGAGCGCGGCAGCTTCATCGTGAACCCCGAGGGCAAGATCGTGTGCTACGAGGTGAACGCGGGCAACATCGGCCGCAACGCCGCCGAGCTGCTGCGCCGCGTGCAGGCGAGCCAGTTCGTGGCCGAGCACGGCGACTCCGTGTGCCCCGCGCGCTGGGTGCCGGGCTCCGAGGTGCTGCACCCGGGCATCGACCTGGTGGGCAAGCTGTAAGGCGGGCGCAGTCGAACCCGTTTCGGCGATAGCTCGTCGCGAACGCGGCCTCGGGCATGCCCGAGGCCGCACTGCGCTATCATGGGAACGAACTCCCCAGTCGACGAAAGGACGCCCGTGGACGTGGCCCTCAGACCGTTCGAAGACGAAGACGTGCCCCGTTTGCGGCGGTGGCTTGCCGCCGAGCACGTGCGCCCGTGGTTCGAGCATCCAGACGCTTGGATCGAAGAGGCGGAGGGCCGTCAAGGCGCGTTCTCGTGGATCCGCCACTTCGTCATCGAAGCCGACGGCGCGCCTGCGGGCTTTTGCCAGTACTACCCGTTCGCGCGCGGCGGCGAGGATTGGAACGGGACGCAGCCTGCCGAAGGATCGTACAGCTTGGACTACCTGGTGGGGGAGGCTGCCTTTCTGCGCTGCGGCGTCGCCTGCGCGGCCCTTGAACTCCTGGTCGAGCGCATCGCCGCCGAGCCGGACGCCGAGCGCGTTATCGTGCAGCCCGATTCTGGAAACGAAGCCTCTCGCGCGCTGCTTCGTGCGGCAGGTTTTTCCTACGACGAGTCCGACGACCTGTTCGTGCTGGAGGTCTAGCTCGTGGATCGTCGGGAAGGCGGGCGGCGCCGCGCTGCGGACGGTGGCGAGAAAAAGTTCCTGCTCAAGCGGATGCTGCTCATCCCGCTCGGCGTGGTCGCCCTGGCGGCGACCTTGCTCGCCCAGGGCCATCCCGATTGGGCGGAGGCGTACGGCAGGACGGTGTACCCCGCGCTGTCCTCGGCGGTGGGTTTCCTGCCGTCGCTCGTGGGCTTCTCGGTTGCCGAGTGGGCTGCGGGTTTGTTCCTGCTGTTCTGCCTGGGCTACGTCGCGTACTACGTCCGCAAGATCGTCGTGGGCAAAGGCGAGCGCGGTTTGATCGCGTACCGCGCTGTCATGGGGGCGGTCGCGATAGCCTGCGTCGCGTTCTTCTCCTTCACCGCGTTATGCGGGCTGAACTACCATCGGCACACCTTTTCCTCGTACACCGGCTACGATGCGGAGATGGCCGACATCGATGCGGTCGAGCGGCAGGAGGAGCTCGAGCGCCTCGCCGCGTCGCTCGCCGAGGGCTTGGGACGGGAGCGCGCGGAGCTGGGCGTCGACGCCGACCTGTTCGCTGCCCAGCCGGGCGAGTTCGAGCGTTACGCGCGGGAGTCGGTGGCGGCCATGCGCGCGCTGGCCGAGCGCTATCCCGTGCTGGAGCGGCCGCTGTACTCGCCGCCCAAGCCCGTGCTCGCCTCCAAGCTCATGTCGTACGCCAACATCGGCGGCATGTTCTTCCCCTTCACCATGGAGTCGAACATCAACGTGGACAACCCGTTCTTCTCGGTCCCCGGAACCATGGCGCACGAGCTGGCGCACCAGTGCGGCTTCATGCGCGAGGACGAGGCCAACTTCATCGCGTATCTGGCCTGCAAGGAGTCCGGCGACGCGCTCATGCGCTACAGCGGGCTTTTGCTGGCGTACGACAACGCCATGGGCGCGCTACGGAAGGTCGATCCGGAGGCGGCGTCGCGGATCGCGGCCGGCCTCGCGCCCGCGGTGCAGCGCGACTTGGCCCAGCGCGCGCAGCACTGGGCGCAGTACGAGGGTCCGGTGCAGGACGCCTCCAACGCCGCGAACGACGCGTACCTCAAGGCGAACAACCAGTCCGACGGCATGCAAAGCTACGGGCGCATGGTCGACCTGCTGCTGGCCGAGCAGAGGGCGGAGGCGAACGATCCCGTCGACGCGCAAGGCGAGCTTTCCTAGGCGGAGCGGCTCGCGGCAACCGGGGGGGGGGGATGGCGGACTTGCTGCGGAAGCGGCCCCGCCGCCTCGCAAAGGAGGCCGTGTCGAGACGGCGGCCTCGACACGGCCTCCTTCTGATCGTCCGCTCGACGGCGGCGTCGTCGCGATGGGCAGCTATGCGAACGTCCGCCCGAACTCCCGCGCGCCGTCCAAATAGCCCGTGTCCTTGATGGAGCCGCGGCCGTTCATGCCGGGAGCGGTGAACGTGCCCTTGTTCTCCCACTCCAGATAGCCGCAGATGTCGGCGAGCTGCGCCTCGGCCGCGGCATACACGCCCGGCGAGCCGGAGTCCAGCAGAAACGCGAACGCCTTGATGGAGAAGCCTTTGCGGGCGCGCGCGTACAGGCGGTCGATGAAGCACTTCGATTGCGCCGACACGTCGAACCAGTAGATGGGCGACGCCACCACGAGGGCGTCGGCCGCGTCCACGTCGGCCAGAAGCTCGTTCATAGCGTCCTTCTGCACGCACGTTCCGTCGTGCGCGAAGCAGTACTCGCAGGCCAGGCACGGCTCCACCTTGTGCTCGTGCAGGTGCCGCACCGTCACGTCGTGCCCGGCCTCTTGCGCGCCCTCCGCGAACGCGGAGGCCATGAGGTCGGTGTTCGATCCCTTGCGCGGACTTCCCGTCACCACCAGAATGTTCATGGGCGTTCCTTTCTCGCCAAACGTCTTCGGACCTCTCCCGCATTGTACGTCTTTGCGTGAGGATTCGCATCGTTGGCGATCGGAATCGTGACGGTTCGCCGTTGCGTCCGATATTCTGCCGAAGGTGGTGTATAACGGGAGCTGCGAAGGAGCGAGGGCCACGTTGAAAGTCGTTCGGCTCTTGCGCGGAAAGCGCGGTGCGGTCGAGCGTAGGAGGCGACGAGCAATGGAATCCACCGTTCCCGGAACCTTGGTTTGGGGCCATGCGGCCCTGGCCGTGTGCGCGGCGTTGTACTTGGCATGGTGGTGGGTGTTCTTCAACCCCGCGCTGCCGAAAGCGACCGGGGCAATGTACGCCGTGGGCGTCGGCTTCATCTTGGGCGCGGTTGCAGGCGGCATCGCGGCGATCGTGCTTTTGGCGATGGGCCTCGGCGCGCTCGCGGGGTCGGGCGCGGGCGTCGGCGCGGCGCCGGGCTGGGCGTTCGCCGTGGGCGGCGTGGCGGCCTATGCGGTGCTGGCGTTCGTGACCGTGCGCTTCTTCCAGCGGCCCGTCACCACGGAGCTCTTGCTGTTCGTCCTGTGGGCGGCTCTCGAGCTGGCCGTGGCGAACGCGCTGCTGGGCGCAGGGGCGCTGCCCCTAGGAGCGTTCTGGACAATCGCCGCCGTCATAGCGCTTGTCACGGTGGCGAACCTCGTGTGCTACGTGTTGTACTTCCACTTGCCGCCGTTGGCTTCTTTCGTCGACGGGGCCGTGCCCCTCGCCGTCGTCGGCGTGTTCGCGGCCGTCTTTGCCGTGCTCATCGCGCGCCTGTAGGGTGGCGCTTCTTCCTGCAGCGGCCGGATCCGGCATCGGGGAAACGCGCTACTCGGGGAACGCCAATGCTATGGACAGCACGTCGCCGTCGAGCCGGGCGGACACGGTTATGCCGAGCGCCTTTGCCAGCTGCTCGACGATGGCCAGCCCCAGGCCGCTTCCCTCGCCGGTGCGGGCGGCGCTGCCCTGGTAGAACCGCTCGAACAGGCGCTCGACGTTCACGTCCTGGGGGTTCGCCACGCGGTTCGAGAACGCGACCGTGCGCCCGCTCTGCACGATGCTCGGCGCGTCGCTGCCGTAGCGCAGCGCGTTCACTGCCAGGTTGCGGAAGATGCGCGCCAGCGCGTCGACATCCGAAGGGGCAACGAGTGGCTCGTTTTCCAGCTCGATGGAGGGTGTCCATCCGCGCTCCTTGAACGCGGTGTAGAGCGATGCGAGTGATTCCGCCAGCACGTCGTTCACGTTCACGGGCTCGCGCTCGATGCGATGGTCGGGATCCTGCACCTGGGCGTAGGCGTACAGCTGGTCGAGCAGGCTCGCCACGTCGTCGAGCCGCCGTCCCACCACGTCGAGGTAGCGCGCTCGCAGCGCCTCGTCCTCCTCGACGGCCACAAGTTGCGCGTAGCCTTGCGCGCCGGCCAGAGGCGTGCGGATGTCGTGCGAGAGGTAGGTGAGCCCGCGGCGCAGGTCGCGTTTGCCCTCTTCGGCCGCTATCCGCTCGCCTTGATGGCGGTCCAGCTGACGGTTGACGGCTTGCCCCAGGCGCACGAACCCGCGTGTGTGCACCGACACCGTGACGCGGGCGTTGCTCTGCGTGTCGCGGTCCACCAGGAACCGCGCGATGGCGCGCAGCTCCCGTTCCGAACGGACGAGTTGGACCGTCAGCGCGACGACGGCGACGGCGAGCAGGGCGACCGCTATTTCCATAGTCTAGATATCTTTCTTTTGAAGGGCGACGGCGCTCAGCACGGCGCCGAGCACGATGAACGCCAACCCCACGACGGCCACGTGCACCGAGCTCAGGCCGCCCGCTACGTCCAGACCTTGGCCGAGCGAGGCCATGCAGGAGCTCAGCGTGAAGTCGGCGAGGTGCTTCAGATTGGGGAACAGCAGCAGGATGCCTTGGATAATGCTCGTGACCAGGCCAGTGGACAGCAGCACGCCCGCCACGATGCCCACCGCCATCTTGCGCGTCAGCCATACGAACAGCGCCGTGAGCATGCCGAATCCGGCGGTCACGAACGTCACGAGCACGCCCCACAGCAGGAAGTCGGGCAGGGGGGTGGGGGCGAGGTCGAGCCCGAACACGGCCGCCGACGCGAGCGACGCCGCCAAGGCCACCGCGACGAACACCGCGGCCAGCACGACGATCTCGACGACGCGAGCGCCGAGAAACGCCAGGCGGTTCGGTTGCACGGTGAACACGTTCTTGCTGAAGCCGGTTTCGAATTCGGACGCCAGGAAGATGGACAGGAAGATGGCGAACATGACGGTGAGCGCCCCACCGTTCAGAAACAGCCTGCCGATATAGGCGATCTGCGTGATGCCCCCGGACAGCATGGCGAGCGCGGCGTCCACGTCGGCGTAGTCGCCCGCATCGAGGCCGCCCGGACTGGAGGTGATCGAGAGCTTGAAGCCCGAACGGGCCGCCACGTCGCTGGCCGACTGCATCGATTGCATGAATTCGGGGCTCGTGACGACGCTCATCATGCCGGTGGCCAGTGCCGCCGTGCCCACGATGATGGCCAGGAATATCCAGAACGACTTGCCGTGGACGAGGCGGTACACGTCCATTCTCATGATATTAACCACGGTACTCAGCCCCCATCATCTCAACGAAAAACTCTTCCAGGTCGCGCTTGTGGGCGTACAGGCCCTGAACGGCGATGCCCGCCTCGTTCAGCGTCGAGCCGATCTCGCCAGCGTCCACGCTGCCGTACATGCGGATGGACGCGTCGGGCATGGATTGGAACCGCAGGGCGGGGAACCGCTCCTGCAGCACGGCCAGGGCGAGCGTCGGGTTCGCGGCATCGAGGCGCAGGAAGTCGCTGCACTCCTGGTCGACGTCGGCAGCCGACATCTCGCGCACCATGCGGCCCTCGCGGATGACGCCGTAGCGCGTGGCCATCTTGCCCAGCTGCTCCAGCACGTGCGAGCTCACCACCACCGTGATGCCGCGTTGGTCGTTGAGGTGCATGATGAGCTGGCGCACCTCGCGCGCTCCCTCGGGGTCCAGCCCGTTGAGCGGCTCGTCCAGCAGCAGCAGGTCGGGGTCGCCCAGAAGCGCGAGCGCCAAGCCCAGGCGCTGCTTCATGCCCATGGAGAAGTTCCGGGTCTTCTTCGAGCCCGCAGCCCCCAAGCCGGTGAACGCCAGCAGGTTCTGCACTTTGGTCTTCGGGTCGACGAGCCCCAGCGCGAGCGCCTTCAGCATCATGTTGTCGTAGGCGGTCATGGATCCGTACAGGCCCGGCGCCTCGATGAGCGTTCCGATGCGTCGCGACGTGCCCGCCTCCTTCGGCTCCGTTCCGAACACCCGCACCTCTCCGCCGCTGGGGGCGGCAAGTCCTGCGAGCATCCTCATCACCGTCGTCTTGCCGGCGCCGTTGCGGCCCACGAACCCGTAGACGTCGCCTTGGTTCACGTGCATGTCGAACTGGTCGACGGCCGCCCGGCCGCCGAAGGTCTTCACGAGCCCGTGCGTCTCGATTACGTTCACGCTGCGCTCCTTCCGTATCGTCGTTTTCCCCACGTCCACCACGATACGGAAAAGATGTTCAGCAATCCGCTCGGAAATGGTTAAGAAAGGGTAAAGATCGCTGGAGCTGCCGGTCCGCTCATCAGTCCGCCAGTTTGAATCCGATGCCCCACACCGTCTCGATGTACCCTTCGGTGCCGGTGGCCTTCAGCTTGCCGCGAATGTTGCTGATGTGCACGTTCACGGCCTTCTCCTCCACGAAGCATTCCTCGTTCCAGGCCGCCCTGAACAGGTCCTGTTTCGTGAACACCTTCTTGGGCCGGCGCACCAGCGTCTCGACGATGTCGTACTCCAGGCGCGTGAGCTTCACCGGCGCGCCGGCGACGACGAGGGTGCGCGCCTCGGTGTCGAGCACCCACTCTTTGAAGCGCAGCGTGGCGCTGCTGCGGCCGGCGCCGCGGGCGGCGTGGCGCAACTGCACGGCGATGCGTGCATGCAGCTCGTCCAGATCGAAGGGTTTGGCCAGGTAGTCGTCGGCACCCAGCTTCAGCAGCTCCACTTTGTCGTTCGTGCCGGTGCGGGCCGACACGACGATGATGGGCGCGTCGCTGCGGTTGCGGATCTCGCGAACGAGGTCCTCGCCGGACGCGCCCGGCAGCATGAGGTCGGTGATGACGAGGTCGAAAGGCGCTTCGCCCTCCAAGGCCGCCGCCTTCAGCAGCAAACGGGCCTCGCTTCCCGAGAACGCCTGCTCGCATGCGTAGCCCGCCTTCCGAAGCGAGGTGGCCATCACGTCGTTGATGTCGATGTCGTCCTCGATGACGAGGATGCGCGCGTTGTCTTCCATATGGCTATTGTAGCGGAACAGGGAGAGCACGGACGCTCGTTTTCGCATACCGAGCGAAGCGGGGTGCTCGCGTTCGTACTGCAGTCGGCACGGAAATCACCGATTCCCTGCAGGTTTGGCGGGAAGGACTCGTAGGAAAACGTGCGAACGGCATCTCTTCCCGACGTTTTCCCAGATCGCGAAAGATGCGAATGACGCTTGACCCTTCTCGAAGACGCTTCGACGCAGAGGATCGGTGATTTTCGTGCCGCGCGTCGCATCTTGCTGCTAGAATAGCGCTATCAAAGAGCCAGTGCAGGCGCTCTTCGCCCGGCGAAGCAGCCCATTGCGGAAACGGTGCCCTCGCTTCCCCTACCACGCTTGCAAGATCCTCTGAGCAACGGGCTTGCAGGGGAGGTTCCATGCCTGCTTCCATCTCGCGCGCGAACGAGGGTCCGCGCATATTCTTCGGGTACGAAACGGCTTTGCGGATACTGCGCCAGGTTCAACCTGCGGCGCTTCTTCCGGTGAAGGGGAGGTCTTGCGTTCTGCCCGACTGCGCGCCGTCCGCAGACGAGGTCGAAGCTGCGGTCGGTCGTCTGGAGGCCGCCTACCCGGGGCTTGCCATTGAAGGCCCCTGGCACGTCCTTGTCGGGGGCGCCGTGCGGCACCGGGCCTCGCGGACTTGCCGGTGGCATGCCTGCACCGCGTCCCTTTTGGGTGCGTCGTTCTATCAGCTGGAGGACGGCGTGTTCGCCAGCGTGCCGGCCCTCGCCTTTGCGCACGAGGCGACTCGGGAGAAAAGCGCGGTTGCCCTGCTCGAGCTGGGCTACGAATTATGCGGAACGTACCAGACCAAGCGTACGGGTCCCTCGTCCGCCTACGACGTGGTTCCGCTTGCTTCCGTGCGGGAACTCGGAGACTACGTGGCGCTGAACCCTTCGGTTTACGGCGCCCGCAAGGTCGCCCGCATCGTCCGCTATCTTGTCGACGGCTCCGCTTCGGCGCGCGAGACGAAGCAGGCTCTCGTCCTCGGGCTGCCGCACAGGCACGGGGGCTACGGTCTGGGAATCCCCCATATGAACTACGAAGTGAAGGCGAGCAGGGCCGCGCGGGCGATTTCCGGGAAGAGGTCCTTTCGTGCCGATCTTTGCTGGCCCGAAAACAAGCTGGATGTGGAGTACCAGAGCAAGGAGTGCCACGAGGGGGAGCTCGTCCGCATTGCGGACTCGAGAAGGACGAACGCCCTGATGTCCATGGGCTGGACCGTGGTGGGCGTCACGAACGACGAGCTGGACAGTTTCGCTGCGACCGAGACGATAGCGTACACGTTGAGACGGCATCTGGGGAAGCACTCGCAGATTCGCGCCACGAACTACCATGCTCGCAAGCTGAAGCTCAGGAGACAGCTGGGGTTGCCGGTGGGGTACGAGTAAACGGCCGCGCGCAGTCGCGCACGAGTCGCTTGCGGCGCTGAAACGAGGTCCGCGTCCTCGGCGGGACCTCGCGGCGTCGCGCCAGGGGTCCGTGGCACAGTAATTACAGATTCTCTGCAAGTTTGGAGGCGAAAGCACGCCGACGATGCGCTTCTTTCTGCCCTCTTCGGGGTTTCCCCTGATCGCGAATCTTGGGCGAAAAGCGTATCCCTCTAGAAAGCAGGTTGGATGCAAAGAATCTGCCATTACTGTGCCAAGTTGGCTGGGACGGGGTGCCGGAGGCGGTACGAAGGCCGGGCGGAGCGATGTTGGGATGGGTCGGGCGGGGGCGCGCGACATTTGGACGAGATAATGCCGGTATGCGAGTGCGAACGACCACGTTTCGCCGGCTTGTGCGAAGCGGCGAAACGGTTTACCCGGTGTGCTCGCGGCGAGGCGACCGGGTTGGTTATGGCAGCCTCCGTCAAACCGGCGGTTCGCCTCGCGCCTGTCGGCGTTTCCCGTGGTCGTCACGCTGAGAACAGCTTGCGCACCTCGGCGGCCAGCTGCTTGCGGGTGAACACGATAAGCGCCAGCAGGAACACGCTGGACACGAGTGCGCTCACGTTGGCGAGCACGTCCCAGGTGGTCAGGCCCAACGCCACGAGCGCGAGGGGGATCAGTCCCAGCACCACGTCGAACAGCAGGTACTTCGCGTAGCCCGACACGAACGTGCCGCGGAACACCGCCACGAGCACGGCGTCGAACACGAGCGCCAGCAGGCAGATGCCGGGTATGACGAACGTGGTCACCACCGGGTTGCGCGTGATGAGGTACCACAGGGCCGCGATGGCCAGCAGTATGAGGAAGTAGCGCACGACCACGCGCAAAAAATCCGGGGTATGCACGAGGATGTTGCGCACGAACAGGTAGTTCACCACCAGGCCCAGACACACCGTGAGCACGATGTCGCCCGGCAGGGACACGAACTGCCCCAGAAACAGCATGGCCAGCAGGCACGCCCCGGTGGCGAACGCCAGCACCCTCAGCGCCATGGCACCCGACTTGCGCACCTCGTTCTTGGGAAACGCCGAGGGCTCCGCCTGGCCCGTGAGCTCGGCTTGGCAGAGCGGGCAGCGGTCGAGGTCGCCGGCGAACCCGACGCCGCACTTGTCGCATCGCCTCATCGCCGGGCCTCCTTCTTGTCCGCCGCCGCCCTCGCCCGGGCGGCTTTCCTCTCGGCGCGCTCGGACTTCTTCGATTCGGCACGGCTTTCATCGCGTCCGCCCGTCTCCGCCTCCCTCTCGGCTCGTCCGGGTTTGTCCGCTCCCGTTTGCCGCTCGGTCTGCTCCGCTGTCCCGCCGTGCGCGGGCGCTTGGCCGCCCAGGCGTTTGACCGACGTCTCGAACTTGGTCTCGCGCAGGTCTTCGGCAACCTCCTCGCGCGTTTTGTTGATGTTGACGTACCCCTCGATGCCTTGGGACGAGAAGTACCGGCAGAAGTTCTTGACGACGTCGGGGTTCGAATACGCCGTGGAGATGCCCACGCACAAGTCGTCGCCGAACGAGCAGAGCAGGAAGTTGATGCCGGTGGTGGAGGTGAGCAGGTTGACGCTGCGAACATAGGGGGCCAGCCGCTCGTCTATCTGGATGCGTCCGAGGTTCGAGACGGTGGTGGTGGTCTCGCGCGCGGTCAAACGGCTGACGAGCTCGAGGATGGCGTCCTTCACGAACAGCGGCGCCAGACGCAGAAGAGGGTTCTTCTCCAGCGCGATCATGCGGTTCATGCGGGGTTTGAGGTTTTCGAGCAGTGTGGCTGTTTTGAGCTGCTCCTGCACCTGCTCGGCCACCTGTTCCACGGGTTCGTCCTCGTCGCCGGGCACGTAGGACACGAACGCCAGCCCGAAGAAGTTCTTGGTAGTGGTGGACTTGAAGAACTGCCGCAGGTCCACGGGTATGTCGATGCGGATGGCCCGGTGACGCTCGCGCCGGGGCATCTCGTCGCGGATGGAGCACATGACCGCGGCGATGACGAGCGACGTGAGGCTCACGCCGTGGGAGCGCGCCAGATCGAGCATGGAGCGCACGGGTAGGTGGTACTCCATGAACGTGGGGTCGGCCACGTCGCGCCAGCCGGAGATGCGGTACACCTTGGGCGCGCGGGTGGAGGCGGCCTTGTCCCGCTCGTAGTACTTGTCGAAGCTGTTCTCGGACTTCTGGTGGTCGGAGCCGTCGTATTCCGGCAAGATGCCGTCGACGTCGTAGCGTTCCTGCAGGTAGGCGTAGAGCAACGCCTTGAAGAAGTTCAAGGTCCCGCGCCCGTCGGACACGATGTGCGAGACTTCCAGGTTCAGGCGGTTGCGGTAGTAGCTCACCCTAAACAGCACGCTCTTGGCGTGGACGTGCAGGCCGAAGCATATCGGCAGGTTCTCGCAGGTCACAAGGGGTCGTTTGGCGGACTGCTCCAGATAGTGCCAGAACATGCCGCTGCGCAGGCACACGTTGAAGCCGGGGAACGTGTCCACCGTCTTGTCGAGGGCGCGCTGCAGCACGGTCTCGTCCACCTCGTCGACCAGCTCGGCCGCATAGCGGAACACCGTCTGGGCGGAGCTGCCCGCCTGCGACGAGTAGAACTTGCCGACGTTGTCTAAGCGGTACCAAGTATCTCGAGCCAAGCCGGCTCACCTTCCTGTGCAAGCTCGTCCCCATCCAAGAAGCTCTTGATGATGCGGTACGTGTCCTTCACGATGTTGAACACCGTCGGGTACAGCAGGTACCCGTGCACGGCGTCGAGTACACGATAGCACTGCACGTCGCCGCCGTCATCAGCCAGACGCTGCGCGTAGACCTCGCCCTCGTCGCGCAAGGGGCAGTACTCGGCCGTGACCACGAGCGTGCGGGGCTGGCCGGACAGGTCGGGCTCGAGCAGCGGGGCGAAGTAGGGGCTGTGCAGATCCTCGGGCTTCGAGGCGTACAGCTCCATGTAACCCTTGATGTCGCGCGCCGAGAGCAGGTAGTCCTCGCCGTTTGCGCGCACCGAGTCGAAGAACGAGGTGGAGGGGTCGTGGTCGTTGTACGTCACGGGGTAGAGCAGCATCTGGGTGCGCGGCATGAACTCGCCGCGGTCGCGGGCCATGAGCGACACCACCGCGGCCAAGTTGCCGCCCGCGCTGTCGCCGAACAGCACCACGTGGTCGGCGTCGACGTCGGCCAGAAGCTCGCCCGCCAGCAGCTGCCGGGTCACCTCGTAGCAATCCTCGGGAGCCTGGGGGAAGCGGTGCTCGGGCGCGCGCCGGTAGTCCACCGACACCACGCGCCGCTCGAGGCGCAGGGCCATGGACGTGCAGGCGTCGGTGTAGAAGTCCACGTCGCCGTTGACCCAGCCGCCGCCGTGGAAGAACAGGATGGTGCCGCGGGAGTCCTCGGTCACCTTGAGGCCGGAGGTCAGCGAGAAGTCTATGTCGAGTGGGGTGAACACGCGCAAGAGCACCTCGAAGCCGTCGGGCATGACGGCGCTCACGTCCTCGATGCGGCAGCGGGGGTCGCGCAGCGTGAGCTTGGCGAGCATGTCCTCGGCCGCGCGTTGCGTCGCGTAGAACTCCTTGATGTCGGGCCTGAGCCTCGTGGCCGCTCTGAAGGCGGCGAGCACCGCCTTGTTGATGGGCATGTCTGCCGTCCTTTCGCAGGGGAATGGCGGCGCCGATCCCATGTTCGCCGGCCGCGCGGCGAGAGCGCCGCGCGTGGTTTCGTACCTGCATCGTAACACAAGCGCGCCCGTCCGTGCGCTGCTCCACGCGAGCCGCACGGACAGATGCGACGCGTCGCTCGAAGGAGTAGAATGAGCGCATCTGAACATGAGCGCCAAGCTTCGCGAACCTTGGCGCCTGGAATCGGCGGGCCGCCCGGCGCGGCGCGTTCGAGGAACAGGAGGCCTCCATGGCCCGACCCACCCATTGCGCTTGCACGTCCGTGCTCGTCGGCAAAGCCGCGTCCGTCGACGGCTCGACGATGATCGCGCGCACCGAGGACCATCACGACGCCTGCGCCCCCAAGCGCTTCACCGTGGTGCCGGCGCGGATGCATCGGAAGGAGCGGTTCGTGTCGGCCAACAACGGTTTCGCGTGCGAGTTGGATGGACGGGGGCTGCGCTACACGTCCACGCCCGAGGGCGATACGGGGGAGGGCCTGTACGAGGAAGCCGGCATCAACGAGGCGGGCGTGGCCATGAGCGCCACCGAGAGCACCTACGCCAACGACCGCGTTCTTGCCTTCGACCCGCTCGTCGAAGACGGGCTCGCCGAGGACGCCCTGGTCACTGTCGTGCTGCCGTTCGTCGAGTCGGCGCGCGAGGGCGTGGAGCGCATCGCCGCCATCGTTGAAGCGCACGGCTCGGCCGAAGGCAACAGCGTGCTGCTCGCCGACGCGGACGAGGTGTGGTACATGGAATTGGCCACGGGGCACCACTGGGTTGCCCAGCGCGTTCCCGACGACGCCTACGCCGTGTGCGCGAACCGCATCTCCATCCAAGAGGTCGATTTCGCCTCGCCCGACTTCAAGTGGTCGGAGGGCATACGAGAGTTCGTCGCGGAGCACCACCTGAACCCCGATCCCGGCACGTTCGACTTCCGGCGGATATTCGGCACGTACTCGCAGCAGGACCTGCACTACAACGCGCCGCGCGTGTGGTACGGCCAGCGCTATCTGACCCCGGCTGTCGAACAGCAGCCGGAGGATCTGGACCTGCCCTTTATCCGCCGCGCGAACCGCCTCATCGACGTGGACGATGTGGCCTGGGTGCTGGGCTCGCACTACAACGCCACGCCTTTCGATCCTCTGGGAACCGACGGCGACGAGCGCACCCGCACGCGCTACCGGTCCATCGCGCTGTCGCGCACGCAGGAGGGTCATGTGCTGCAGCTGCGACCCGGCTTGCCCGCCGAGCGCGCAGGCGTCCACTGGGTGGCGCTGGCAACCACGGCGTTCTCTCCGTTCGTGCCGTTCTTCGCGAACGCGTCGACCGTCCATCCCGTTTGGGAGAAAGCGGGCGTTCGCCCCGAGAGCGACAGCGCGTATTGGCTGTACCGCACGTTGAGCATGCTGGCCGAGACGCGTTACGCGATGTTCGCGAAGCCGGTGGAGGACTACCTCTCCGCCTGCCGTCGCAAGGCCCGCGCGTTCGTGGAGCGCACCGACCGAGAGACCGCCGCGCTCTCCGGAGAGGAGTTGACCGCGGCGCTGACGGAGGCCAACCGCGCGTTTATGGACGAGATGCTGGTCGATGCGCGCTCGATGGCGCAGGACCTGGTCATGCAGTCCGCCGAGGACTCCCAGCTGTCCTACGAGATGGACGCGAACCTGTAGGGAGCCGTCGCGGACAGCGCGTCGGTCGTAGCGCTGTCCGCGACGGCGGTCTTCGGGCAGCGCGGGGCCGCGGCCGGAGACCGCCGTCGCGTTTTAGGCGGCCGAACGGCGGGGACGCCCTAACCTTGTATGGCGTCGATGGCGTTGACGACGGCGCCGCGGAAGGCGTCCTTCTCCAGCGAGGCCACGCCCTTGATGGTGGTGCCGCCCGGCGAGCACACGGCGTCCTTCATGGCGCCGGGGTGGGTGCCCGTTTCCAGGTGCAGCTTGGCCGTGCCCATCATCATCTGCGCGGCCAGGCGGTACGCCGTGGCGCGCGGCAGGCCGTGCTTCACGCCCGCGTCGCCCAGCGCCTCTAGGAACATGGCGGCGAAGGCGGGGCCGCAGCCGGCCACGGAGCTGGCGGTGGACAGCAGCTTGCCGTCCACCCACTCGATGAGCGCCACCTGGCCGAACAGGGACTCGAACGCCGCTAGCTCGCCGTCGTCGAGCGAGTGGCGCTGCTCGCAGGCCACCACGCCCGCCCCCACGGCGATGGGGGTGTTGGGAATGGTGCTCAAATGATGCGTGCCGGGGGCGAGGACGCCCTCGTAGAACGCGAAGTCGCAGCCGGCGGCCACCGATATCACGGCCTTGTTGGCAAGCGCGTCGCGCACGGGCTCCACCACGTCGGCCACCAGGTAGGGCTTCACGGCCAGCACCACGAAGTCGCTCGCCTCCACCACCTCGCGCGCCGTCTCGCAGGCGCAGGCGCCCAGCGCGGCCGTGCTCTTCTGGAGCTTGTCGAAGTGCGCGGCGGTCGCGTAGATGCGCTCGCCCGGCAGCGCGCCCGACTCCACGAGCCCTTGCGCCATGGCCTGCGCCATGTTCCCGAATCCGATGAAGCCCAGCGTGATGTCGTCGCGATCTGCCATAGCGCCCTCTTTCCGTCATGCGGTTGAAACGTTTTTCCGATTGTAAGGCACGAGGGGCGCCGCGCGTAACGCGATCGCGACTCGCAGGCGAACTCGTCAGCAAAACAGCATGTTTCCTTGCGACGTCCCTTGCCGGTGCCGTTCCATGCCGTTGCGCGCTCGTCGAACACGAGTTTCCTCGACCCTGCGCGGTCCCTTGCCTGTCGGCCGTCGGCGTAGAGAGGGTGAAACCTTCGGCCTTTGCGGGTCCGTGCTACACTGGCGGCGACGGCATCTCCCGAGAGAAAGGATCGCGATGATCGACCATATGAGCGTGAAGGTGAAGGACGTCGAGGGAGCCAAGGCGTTCTACGAGGCGGCGCTGGCCCCGCTCGGCTACGAGAAGGGCATCGAGTATCCCGGCGGCCTGCAGCTGCGTGTCGAGGGCGAGCCGGGCGACGTGTGGGTGGCCCCGCTTCCCGAGGGTAGCGAGCCCGTTCCGGCCCACGTCGCCTTCCTTGCGAAGGACGCCGAGCAGGTCAAAGCCTTCTACGAGGCGGCGCTGGCCGCCGGCGGCACCGACAACGGCGCTCCCGGCCCGCGCGACTACCATCCCGGCTACTACGCGGCTTTCGTGTACGACCTCGAGGGCAACAACATCGAGGCTGTGATCCACGACTGGGCCGAGTAGCGGCGCGGGCCGACCGGCAGCGGTTCTCTGCCGGCGATGCGGAAGGAAAGGGGCGCTGCCGAAGAGCGGGCCCCTTTCCGCGTTCGGTCCCCGGATCGGCGCGCCGGTTGCGGGATGCCATGGTCGGGACGGGGAACGGCATCGGACTCATCGCGCTGTTTTGCACGCCTTGCGTTCGAGCCGACGGCGGGCGAAGCCGCCCGTCCCTAGGCGGTCGCGCGCTCGGCGTCGTCCGCCGCGTCCCCCTCGTCCTTGCCGGCCGAGCGGGCGAGGATGTTCGCGTACACGGCTCCGGATATGTTGTGCCACACGCTGAACACGGCGCCGGGCACCGCGGCCAGCGGCATGGCAGCGAAGTGCACGGTGGCAAGCGAGGTGGCCAGGCCCGAGTTCTGCATGCCCACCTCGATGGACAGCGTGCGCCGCTGCGCCTTCGACAGGCGCAGGACGCGGCCGGCGAGGTACCCCAGCGCGTAGCCCAGAACGTTGTGCAGCACGACCACCGCGATGATGAGCGGGCCCACCGTGAGCAGCTTCGCCTGGTTGGCGGCCACCACGGCCATGATGATGAGCGAGATGCCGACCACCGACACGAGCGGAAGGACGCTCGCGCACGCGGCCGCCGCCTTCTCGAAGAAGTAGTTGATGAGGAAGCCCAGCGCGATGGGCACGAGCACCACCTGCACGATGGACAGGAACATGTCCACCACGTTCACGTCGACCGTCTGGCCGGCGAGCAGCAGCACCAGCAACGGCGTGACGACGGGGGCCAGGACGGTGGTGCACGCGGTCATGCCCACCGACAGCGCCACGTCGCCGCGCGCCAGGTACGTCATGACGTTGGAGCTGGTGCCGCCGGGGCACGAGCCCACCAGTATCACGCCCACCGCCAGCTCGGGCGGCAGCTGGAACACCACGGTGAGCAGGAACGCCAGCACCGGCATGATGACGAACTGCGCCAGAACCCCCGTGACGACGGCCTTGGGCTTGGTGAACACTACCTTGAAGTCGGCCAGCTTGAGCGTCATGCCCATGCCGAACATCACCACGCCCAGCAGCAGGTTCACGTAGCTGGTTTTGACGACGGCGGACACGGGCTCGGGAAAGACCAGGGCGATAATCGCGACGACGAGCGCGATGATCGCCATGTACTTTCCCGCGAAGTCGCTGATCTTCGCGAGTGCTTTCATGGTTCGATTCCTTTCGACGGAAACGTCCGGCACGCGGGGCCGGACGCATCCCCTTCATGTCGGAGGGGCCAAGAAAGTATATCGCTTTCATGGGCTATCGAGAAGCATTTAGTTTGAAAGGCTAACTAAATCTGATACTCGTCCACGACGGGTCGGCGGTGCATGTTCGCTGGTTCGAAGCGGAGATCGAACCCCTCGACCTCCGCGAGGTTCCTGTCGCGTCGAAGAACCACGACAGCCGCGGCAAAGCCTTCCTCGTCGAGTCGCGCTTCCTACAGGTCTTCGAAGAGGTCTGCGGCTGAAACGAGGAGCAGATCGTCGCGCGAGGCGTGCTTTTTCTTCGTCACATTGCCCAGGGGCTTCTTGGCGAACAGCGCGAACGAGTGCCTGTCGTATCCTTTTACGAGCGAAGCGCGCGCTTCCAGCTTTCGCAGCGCCTCCGTCTCGTCGAAGGATTCCCGCCATTTGCACTCGCCGAGCAGGATGCTCTTCGACGGCTTGTCGGCGGCGATGACGTCGATATCGGTCTGCTCGTGCGCGGCGGGGTCGGTGCCCCACCATCGTCCGAACGAGGAGGCCAAAAACGGTAGGCTTCCCTGGCGATTGCGGCGAATGAGCCATTGCAGGCAGACGGCTTCGAACCGCTTGCCCACGTACGCGGAAAACGCCTCTCCGAACGCGGTTCTTTGCGCGACCGCATGCCCCGCCCCGCTTTCGATGGCGCCCACGCTGCGGCTCACGAACCGATACCAATAGGCGAAGAAGGGGTCGTGCACCGAATACATGGACTTACGCGACTTTTCAGGGTTGTCGCCGAACGGGACGCTGCGCTCGATCAGGTCGAGCCCTTCGAGCGTCTTGAGGTATTTTCCAATGGAATTCTGCTCGATCCCGGCGCTTTCGGCGATCTCCTTGGGAGAGGTCGCGCCGCCTGCCACTGCGCTCATCACCGAATTGTAGTTCGCCGGTTCGCGCAGCTCTTGGCGCAAAAGCATCATGGGCTCCTCGTAGAGGAGTCCGGCCTTGTTGAAGAATTGCAGCTCGACGTTTTCTTCGAACGAGGCGTCCGGATCAATTTGGGAAAGGTAGTAGGGTGTGCCTCCGAAAGTGGCGTAGTATTCGATGCGCTCCTCATCGGATTTCGCGGGCATCATGCGAGCGGCGTCGAGGTAGTCGAATGGCTGCAGCTTGATCTGCGCGGTGCGGCGCCCGTACAAAGGGCTTTTCCTCCCCAAGACTTTCCCTTCCATGAACCCTTCGTTGCTTCCGCTGAGCACGAGGAGCAGGTTGGTGTCCTTGAACTCGTGGTCAATGGCGATTTGCAAGGTGGAGGGAAGCGAGGGGTCGGACTCGGCGGCGTACGGGAACTCGTCGAAAACGAAGAGGATGGGCTTGGGCACCGACTTCGCTCGGTTGACAACGAAGGAGAAGGCGTCCGACCACGATTCGAACGCTCCGGTGGCGACGGGCAGATCGAAGAATTGGTAAACCGTTCGAGAAAAGGCGCGCAGGTTCAAAGCGGCGCTTTGAACCTGCGCGGTGAAGTACAGGGTGGGCTTGCCTTCGGAGAACTTGTCGAGCAGCGTCGTTTTCCCGATGCGTCGGCGCCCGTAGAGAACGACCATCTGGAAGCCGCCTTTTCGGTACAAGCGCTCGAACACGCCCAGCTCTTCCTCTCGACCTACGAACATGACAACACTCCTTTGCAGTAACTGACTTACGAGTATCTTACTCGTAAGTCAGTTACTAGGCAAGTTGCTGCTTGAATCCCTCTTCTTTGCGAGGATGTTCAGCGTGCCAAGATCGACGTAGTTGTCGATGAGGATCATTTCTTGGCTCGCCTTTTGCACGAGGGTCGTGATCCCTGCTCCGCGAACACAAGGGGCAGCTTGCACGTTCCTCCCCGCCCATGGCCTGTGTTTGATATCACGAATTGCGACATCAAACCGTCATACTCTTCTTTTGCATCGATCGGCATATCCGCAATTGCCCAAAAGTACGACATCGAATCACCGGCATCGTGCTTCGAGGAACCGACTTCGACGCGTCAAGCCGCGCGCTCAAACCGATTGCGGGCCTTGCTCGTCCAGCATCCGTTCCAAGGTACGCCAGGCCAGTTCGGCGCACTTCACGCGGGCGGGCATGCGGCTGATGGACTCCAGCTCGGCGGCCTCGTCCAAATCCTCCCGCTCGGCGCTCGAGAGCTCCTCTCCCTTCACCATGGCGAGGAACAGGCTTATCAGGCGGCGCGCCTCTTCCACGGTCTCGCCGGTCACGAGGTCGGCCATCATGTCGGCGGACGCCTGACTCACGGCGCAGCCGTGGCCGGTGAAGGCGGCCTCCTCGATGACGCCGTCTTCCACGCGCAGCGCCAGCACAAGCTCGTCGCCGCAGCTGGGGTTCACGCCGTCGAGCGTGGACGTGGGCGCGTCCATGTCGTACTTGTAGTCGGGGTGGGCGTTGTGCTCCATGAGCGCCGCCGTGTAGATGTTACTCGCCATTGAACGTCCTCCAAACGGTTTTCAGGCCCTCGACGAGCGCGTCGGTATCGGCCTCGTCGTTGTAGAACGCGTACGACGCGCGGCAGCACGACTCCTGCCCCAGCCACGCCAGCAGCGGCTGGGCGCAGTGGTGCCCCGCGCGGATGGCCACGTTCTGCATGTCCAGGATGCTGGCCACGTCATGCGGGTGGATGCCCTCCACGTTGAAGCTGACCACGCCGTGGTGCTGGTCGGGGTCGGGGTGGCCGATGACGTGCACGTAGGGCAGCTCCGCCAGCTTCTCCATGCAGTCGCGCACGAGCGCCCGCTCGCGCTGCTCGATCACGTCGCGCCCGACGGCCTCCATATAGGCGATGGCCGCCGCGGTGGCGTAGATGCCGGCGGCGTCCTGCGTGCCGGCCTCGAACTTCTCGGGCACGGGCGCCCACTGGGCATCCTGCTCGGTCACGTTGTCGATCATCTCGCCTCCCGTGAGGAAGGGCGGCATGGCCTCCAGCAGCTCGTGCTTGCCCCAAAGCACCCCCATGCCGAAGGGCCCAAACGCCTTGTGGGCCGAGAACGCGAAGAAATCGCAATCGAGAGCCTGCACGTCCACTTTCATGTGGGGCACGGACTGCGCGCCGTCAACCACGAGGTAGCCGCCGCGGGCGTGCACGCGCCGTCCCAGCTCGGCGATGGGATTCTCGATGCCCAGCACGTTGGACACGTGCGCGGCGGCCACGATCTTCGTGCGCGGCCCGATCTTGGCGTCCATCTCCTCGGGCTGGATGACGCCCTGCTCGTCGGGGTAGAGGTAGACGAGCCTCGCGCCCGCCGCCCGGCAGGCCTGTTGCCAGGGGATGAGGTTGGAGTGGTGCTCCATGATGGTGATGCACACCTCGTCGCCCGGGCCCAGCACGGTGGGGGCGAACGCCTTCGCCACCAGGTTCAGGGCCTCGCTCGCGTTGCGCACCAGCACGACGTCGCGGGCGCTGGGAGCGCCGATGAAGCGAGCCACGCGCTCGCGCGCCACCTCGATGGCCTCGGTGGCCTCCATCGACAGGCGGTACAGGCCGCGCAGGGCGTTGGCGTTCATCTCCTCGTAGAAGCGCCGCTGCGCGTCGAGCACCGCTTTGGGGCGTTGCGCGGTGGCCGCGCTGTCCAGGAAGGCGAGCTCGGGATGGTTCGCCAGTAGCGGGAAGTCGCGCTTGAACGGGCTCGCCGCGATGTCGGCGGGGTCCGCCGGGCGCGCCGTGGCGCTGGAGCCGGCGGCCGCGGCGGCCGCGTCGGCTATGGCGCAGGCGGTTTTGTCGAGGACGGCGGGGTCCTCCCGAAGCGCGGCGCCCGACGGGGCCGCCTTCGTCGATTCCATCACGGTGCTCATGCTATCTCCTCCTCGAAGTCTTCCAGCAACGCGCGGCCCAGGCGCGCGACGCCGGCGCGGGTTGCGTCGTCGGGGGCGGAGAGCGCCGCCTCCTCCAGCGTGGCGCGCAGGAACAGCTGCTCGGCCGCCTCGGGCGAGAGCCCGCGGCTGGCCAGGTACAGCAGCTGCTCGGGCCGCACGTGTCCGATGGTGGCTCCGTGATTGCCGGCCACGTCGTCCTCGCCGCACAGGATGACGGGCACCGTGCGGTTGGCGGCGCGTTCGTCGGCTATGAGCACGGTCTCGACCTCCTGGCCGCTCGCTCCCTTGCAGCCGCGCACGAAGTCGATGGTGCCGCGCAGCGTTTTCGAGCTCGCCCCGGCCAGCACGCCGTTCGCGTTCATGGCGCTCTCGGTTTTGGCGCCGTGGTGGCGCAGCTCGTAGTTGAAGTCGAGCTCGCGCGCGCCGCTGCCCAGGTAGCGCGTGTCCACCGCGACCTTCGCCTCCTCGCCGCGCAGGTCGCCGGCCAGGCCCGTGTAGGACTGCCCGGCGCCCAGCACCGTGTGGCGCACGTCCGCCCGGGCTCGTTCGTCCAGCATCATGCCGGTGTCGTCCAGTGCGATCCAGGCGGGGTCGAGCGTCTGCGTGGAGGTGATGCTCACGCGCGCGTCGCGTCCGGCGAACACGCGCAGCGAGCAGCCCACCGCGCCCGCGCCTGGCTCGGGGGAGTCCAGCGCGATGCTCACGGAAACGTCGCTGCCCTCGGCGGCCACCACGTCGACGGCGGCCGCACTCGCCGCCCCGTCCACGCCGCGCACGCGCACGGCGGCCCGGGCGCCCTGCTGGCCCGGTGCCGTGGCGATGACGACGGGCTCGCCGGCCGCCTCGCGCAGGTACGCGAAGGCCTCCGAACCCATGCCCGTCTCGAAGGCGCGCTCGAGGGAGCCGGACGCCTCGACGGTCGCCGAGGCGGCTTGGAACGCGGAGAGGGCCGGCTGGTCGAGGGGGTCGGCGACGGCGCCCGCAGGCGACGCTGCGGCCAGCTCGCCGGTCGACTTCAGGTGCGCTTCGAGCCGCTTCAACGCCGTCTCGAAGGCCCCCGGTTCGCCCAGGAGCTCTTGCGGCGCTTCCACCTGCACGTCGGGCTCGGCGCGCAGATCGGCGGGGAACTCGACGCCGGTCTCGTTCACGCGCAGGCGGTGCCACGTTGGGGCCGGCATGGCGTTCACGTGGTGCAAGGTGATGGTCGGCGCCGCGTTCGCGGACGCCGCAGGTGTGGCAGCCATTATCCTATCGCCCCTTCCATTTCGAGTTTGATGAGGTTGTTCATCTCCACGGCGTACTCGAGCGGCAGCTCCTTGGACACCGGCTCGGCGAAGCCGTTCACCACCATGGTGCGGGCCTCCTCTTCCGAGACGCCGCGGCTCATGAGGTAGAACACGGTGTCGTCGGAGATGCGGCCGATGGTGGCCTCGTGTCCTATGTCCACGTTCTTGCAACGTATGTCCATGGCGGGGATGGTGTCGCTGCGGCTGGCGTTGTCCAGCATGAGCGACTGGCACGACACGCTCGCGGCAGAGCCGTGCGCGGCCTCGGTGGCCACCACCGACGAGCGGAACGTGGATATGCCGCCGCCCTTCGAGATGGACTTCGTCTCGACGGCCGCCGAGGTGTCGGGCGCGGCCAGCACCACCTTGCAGCCGGTGTCCAGGTTCTGCCCGGCGCCGGCGAACGTGATGCCGGTGAACGTGCAGGTGCTTTTGCGCCCGGCCAGGATGGACATGGGGTAGAGGTAGCCCACGTGGCTGCCGAACGACCCGCTGACCCACTCCACGGCGCCGCCCTCGTCCACGCGCGCCCGCTTCGTGTTCAGGTTGTACATGTTCTTCGACCAGTTCTCGATGGTGGAGTAGCGCAGGCGCGCGTTTTTGCCCACGAACAGCTCCACGGCGCCCGCGTGCAGGTTGGCCACGTTGTACTTCGGGGCCGAGCATCCTTCGATGAAGTGCAGGTCGGCGTCGTCCTCCACGATGATGAGCGTGTGCTCGAACTGCCCGGCGCCCTTCGCGTTCAGGCGGAAGTAGCTCTGCAGGGGGAAGTCCAGCTTCACGCCCGCGGGCACGTAGACGAACGAGCCGCCGCTCCACACCGCGCCGTGGAGCGCGGCGAACTTGTGGTCGGTGGGCGGGATGAGCGTCATGAACTTGCTGCGGATGAGGGGCTCCCATTGCGGGTCGTGCAGCGCCTCCTCGATGCCGGAGTACACGATGCCCTGCTTCGCGGCCGTGTCCTGCATGTTGTGGTACACCAGCTCCGAGTCGTACTGCGCGCCGACGCCCGCCAGGTAGGCGCGCTCGGCTTGGGGGATGCCCAGGCGGTCGAACGTGTTCTTCACGTCGTCGGGCAGGCTCTCCCAGTCGCTCTGCTGCTCGGTGTTCGGCTTCACGTACGTCACGATGTGGTCCATGTCCAGGCCGTCGAGCGCCGGGCCCCAGTCGGGGGCGGCCATGTGCAGGTAGGTGTCGAGCGCCTGCAAGCGGAAGTCCAGCATCCAGTCGGGCTCGTCCTTCTTGGCCGAGATCTCGCGGACGATCCCGGGCGTGAGGCCGGCGTCCAGGCGCTCGGCTCCCGCCTCGTCGTCGGCGAAGTCGTATAGGCTGCGGTCGATGTCGTCGACCTGCGTGCGTTTCTTTTCCATGGGGCGGCCTCCCTAACAGGCCGCGGCGACGGGCGCTGCCTCGGCCCGCTCGTCGGGGGCCGCGTCGGGCGCGGCCTGCTCGAACTGCTCGAAACCATGCTCGTCGATGCGCGCGACGAGCGACGCGTCGCCCTCGGCCACCATGCGCCCGCGCACCATCACGTGCACGCGGTCCACGTCCAGGTGCTCCAGGATGCGGGTGTTGTGCGTGATGATGACCAGCGCGCCGTCCGCCGTGCGGCGGTAGGCGTCGATGCCGCGCGACACCACGCCGAGCGCGTCCACGTCCAGCCCCGAGTCCGTCTCGTCCAGGATGGCCAGCTTCGGGCGCAGAAGCAGCAGCTGCAGCATCTCCAGCTTCTTCTTCTCGCCGCCGGAGAAACCCACGCCCAGCTCGCGGTCCAGGTAGGCCGGGTCCATGTCCAGTTCTCCGGCCAGTTCGCGCACGTGCTTGCGGAACTGCTTGCCCTTCAAGTCGCCCACGCCTTCGCGCCCTGCGGCGGCCGCGCGCAGGAAGCTGGACACCGGCACGCCGGGTATCTCCACGGGAGCCTGGAAGCTCAGGAACAGCCCTGCGCGCGAGCGCTTGTCGGGGGAGAGGTCGGTCACGTCAATGCCGTCGAACACGACGGCGCCGTCTTCCACGTCGTAGGCGGCATCGCCCATGACCACGTGCCCGAGCGTCGACTTGCCGGCGCCGTTCGGTCCCATGATCACGTGCGTCTCGCCCGCGCCCACGGCGAGGTCGACATCGTGCAGGATGGTCTTGCCGTCGGCCGAGACGGTGAGGTTCTGGACGGAAAGGAGGGTTTCAGCGCCCGTTTCGGGCGTTTGGTTGATGGTGTGCTCGTCTGCCATGTCGCATGCCTTTCATTAATCATATAGTTTTGCTATGATTAAAATAGATTGCGCAGGATAAAAGTCAAGACTTAATCCTACTATTTCACTAGAATTTACTGCAAGCGCGCTGCGGGCGATCGGAAAGCTGCCGGGCGATCGCGCTCGGCCAGCGTATCGCTGTCCCGTGGGTGAGGCGACGTTCAGGGAGTGGTTGTTTCGAACGGGTAACCGCATCGAGTACGCGTCGGGGCGTTGCGCGGTCGTGCCGAGCGCATGTCGGGTCGCCGAGTGTTGACGGCGCCGAGGGCGTGGGCGCCTCGAGGCGTCGAACGCGACGGCGCGAGGGAGCGTCGGGGTTCAGCGGACGCAACGGCGCTGAAAACGTGATGAGTTGCCGGGCGCGGCTACGTTGGAGATGCGGCGGGGCTACGCAAGCGGCCGCGCCCTATGCGCAACGAGAACGTCGGGCTCCGATGGCGCGGGACGAAAGGACGGTTTTATGCTCGTATCGACGAAAGGACGCTATGCGCTGCGCTTGATGGTGTGCATAGCGCAAGCAGGCCCGGGAGGGAAGGTGTCCCTGCGCGAGGCGGCGGAGCTCGAGGACATCTCGATGAAGTACCTGGAGCAGCTGGCGCGACCCCTCGTGCAGTCCGGTCTGCTGCGCAGCGTGCGCGGCAAGGGCGGCGGCTACGCCCTTGCGCAGGACCCCGACGCGGTGCGCGCAGGCGACGTGCTGCGCGCCGTGGAGGGCACGACGGCGCCGGTGGCCTGCAAAAGCCTGGAGGAGGGGTCGACGTGCCCGCGCTCCGACGCATGCACCACGGTGCGCTTCTGGGCGGGCCTCGACGACGTCATCGAGCGCTACGTGGACGGTGTGACCCTGGCCGACCTGGCGGGAGCGGGGGCGCCCGTGCCGGGGCGTGCGTGAACGGACGCGCGGCGCTCCGCAACAGGGAAAGTGCAAGAGCGCGCAACGACTTGGCGTGGCAGAGGCCTGCGATTGCTCGACCTTGCAGGTCGCTTGAATGGGCGCAGGGCCGCTCGCCTCGAAGGGACGCAACGGCGTGCCCCTTCGCTCGGTTCCGGCCGGTCTTGGCTGACGGACCGGTTCGACTCTTCCGGATCGCAGACCGGCCCCACGTTTGGCACAGTAATGACTGATTCTCTGCACGTTTCGGACTGAAAACGCTCTCACCACCCGTCACCTGCCGCCCACGCTGATCGTTTGCCCAGATCGCGTAAATCAGCGCTAATCGAGAGCAGGTTCGCATGCAGAGAATCGGTCAATATAGTGCCAAGATGGTTGTTCTCTCTGTCCCTGACGCTAGGGCAAGGCAAGGTGAAAGCGGGTGCGCTACCTGTGCGGTTGACGCGTCGCCGTCCGGTCCGTTATGATGGCGCCCGAGCCGCGAACGGCTCGTTCCCTTGAAAGGACCTCTCTCATGACCGTTCCTCCCAACCGGTAAACCACGCGACACACCTTGCCCTGCCTGCCGTCGCGCTGACGCGCGGTTGCTTTGCGATGGGCTTTTCCGGTCGAGACAATCAGAGAGGTTCCCTATGAAAAAGCTGAACAACAGCGTCGTTCCGCCTGTGCCCGCCTTCCTTTTCGAATGCGATCGGATTGCGAAGGAAGGCAAAACCCCTTATGAAAACAATAGCGTGGCGCGTGGCGCCGGCCGAGGCGCCGGCCGCCCTGCGCGCTTGTGGGAAATGCGGTGCTGACGCGGCGTTCTCGTCCACGGGTGCGTTTCGGGTGAACGCCCAGAAGAAACGCTTGGACGTATGGCTCATCTACCGGTGCTCGACCTGCGGCGCGGTGTGGAACTGCTCCGTGGTGGGCCGTGCGCGGCCGGGGAGCATCGGCAGCGAGGAGTTGGACCGGTTCCTGGGCAACGACGCTCGACTGGCGCTTCGATGCTCGCTCGACGCGGGCTTGCTGAAGCGCAACGGCGCGCGGCGGGCCCCGGTGTCCTTCGTCGTCGAGGGCCCCGCGCCCGACGACGGCGAGGATTGCCGGGTCGAGATCGATGGCGGGCCCCTTGCGGGCATGCGGCTTGCCGAGGTGCTGCGGAAGAAGCTGGGCGTTTCGCGCAGCGAGCTGGAGCATCTGGCGGAGGCGGGACGTGTGAGCGCCGCCGACGGAACGGACGTGCTCGCGGCCAAGCTCCGGCCGCATCAGGCCGTCATCGTGCGGCCGCAGCGGGACTGACCGGTTGAGGCACGGCGTCGAGGGGAGGGGGTGAAAGCCCCCTCCCCCTGTTATCGGCGATGCTCCGCCTGCCGCGCTAGTAGCCCAGCTCGTACAGGCGGTCGTCGTCGAGGCCGAAGTAGTGGCCTATCTCGTGGACGACCGTCTTGCCTATCTCCTCGACGATCTCTTCGCGCGAGCCGAAGCAGCGCTCGTGCGGGCCCTTGAACACGGTGATGACGTCGGGCAGGTCCCCGTCGTAGCCGTCGGCCCGATCGAGCAGGTTCACGCCGTCGTAGAGCCCGAGCAGCTCGTCGCCGCACGTCGCCGCACCGAGCGAGTCGGGCGCCTCCAGCGCGTCCCAGTGGTAGTCGTTCGGCTCGTCCTCCACCACCACGGCCACGTTCTCGAGCGCCTCCAGGAATCGCGCGGGAATGCGTTCCAGCGCCTCCTCGACGGCGTCCTCGAACTCCTTGTCGCTCATCTTGCGCATGCGCGCCTCCTCGCCCGCGGGGTGCTCGACGCCGGCTTCCTCCGGCTTGGTGCCCGCACGCCGCATTGTACCCGACAGCGCGGCGCGGGCGAAGGGGCGCCTGCGCCGAACGTCGACTTGCAGGCGAGCGGACAGGGCGGAGGGATCGCGCCTGCCGAGCTGCCGAGAACCCGTGGGGTCGCATCCGTTCCGCTCGCCGGGCGCCTTCGCCCTACAGAGCTTGCGCGGCCGCCTTCGCCGCGGGCGCGTTCTTCGCGCGGCGCTTCCGCTCGATGCGGCCGAGCGCCAACGACAGGCAGAAGCCCGCCGCGCCCAGCGCCACGGCCACGAGGCACGCCGTCTGGAACCCGCCGGCCGTGGCGACGGCCGCGTCCGCGCCCTGCGCGAGCGAGGCGGCCTGCACGCCGGAGAGCACGCCCACGAACAGCGACGATCCCAGACAGCCGGCGATCTGGAACGACGTGGACACCACGGTCACGCCGTGCGGGTACAGCTCGGGCTTCAGGCTGGACAGCGCGAAGCTCTGCGCCGGCCCCATGGACAGCGCGCAACCGATGATGACGGGCGCGTAGAACGCCACGATCTGAAGCGAGCCCGCCTGCTCGGTGCACGTGGACAGCGCGAACCCGAACGCGGTCATGAGCGCGAGGCCCGCCGGCAGCATGAGGCGCAGGCCGAACCGGTCGTACACCTTGCCGGCCACGGGCGCCAGCACGCAGGAGAGCACGCACGCGGGCAGCAGCGTCATGGCCGCGTCGAGCGCCGAGAAGCCCAGCGACCCCTGCATGAACAGCGGCAGGATCATGTTCATGGAGAACACCGTCATGAGCGCGATGACGATGACCAGAAGCCCGCAGACGAACCCGCGGTTCGAGAACGGGCGCAGGTCGATGAGCGGTTCGGGAACGACGCGCTGGCGCGCGACGAAGCCGACCAGGCAGCCGACGCCCGCGACGAGTGCAATCGCCGCAATCGCCGTCGCGCCCGAGAACGCGGTGGAGATGCCGTAGAGGATGCCGATGAGCGCGAGGCCCACCAGCACCGTGGACGCGAGGTCGAGCTTGGGGTTCGTGAGCTCCGCCGCGTCGGGCACGAACGCCACGGCGGCAATCAGGCACGCCACCACCAGCACGCCGAACACCGCGAACAGCATATGCCAGCTGCCTGCGGCCAGCACGGCGCCGGCGACGATGGGGCCGAACGCGGGTCCGAGCGTGGTCATGGCGCTCACCACGCCCATGTAGGTTCCCAGCTTGCCCTGCGGCGCCACGGCCAGCGTCAGGTTCATGCCGATGGGCACGATCATGCCGGTGCCGAGCGCCTGCACGATGCGGCCTGCGAGCAGGGCGGGGAAGCTCGGGGCGAACGCGCCCGCGACGGTGCCGGCAAGCAGCAAGGCGAGCGCGACGATCAGCAGGCGCTTCGTGGGCACGCTGCGGTACAGGAAGCCGGTCACGGGCACCATGACGGCGGCGGCCAGCATGTAGGCGGTGGTCACCCACTGCACGGTGCCGGCGTCGATGCCGAAGTCGGCCATGATGGGCGTGAGGGCGACGTTGAGGAACGTCTCGTTGAACGTGGCGAGCAGCGTGGCGAACGCCACGGTGAAAAGCACGGCTGCCGCGTTGCGGATGGGGGTTGAACTCATGCGGTTGGTACCTCTTTCTGGGTGCGGGATGCCGTGCGCGGCCGAGCCCTCCCGCACCAGGGCGCACGGGGGCGGGGTCGCGCGGCGGCGACGGTATTCGGTTCGTGTTCGGTTCCGTGAGAAATAGGCGCAGACGTTCGTATCGCATTCATCCTAGCGGAATCTTCAAGCCGGCGTAAGTGGAGAGGTTGTGGTTTCGCCGCCCTCGGCGGCCGGGCGAGGGGTTGTCGTCGATTCAACCGTAACGCGGAACCGGTGGCGGTCGTGGTAGGATGCCGTAGAAACAACAAGCAGCCATGCCGTTCCCCAAGGAGCAAGCCGTGCCGGAAGACCAGAGCAGCGCGCCGATTCCCGCCCGCAACGTGATCGACGACGAGCAGCTGAAGCGGATGATGAAGCAGAACCAGCGCGGTTTCCTCCAGCGCAACCGCTTCCGCATGGTCACGCTCTGCCTCATCGCCTTCAACGTCGCCGTGTTCGCCGTCGAGGCCGTGCTGTCCGGTTTTCGCGTGAACATATCGACCCGGGTGCTCGTGGAGATGGGCGCCATGTACGCGCCGTGGGTGCAGTCGGCGGCAGACCTGTACCGGTTCGTCACGCCCATGTTCCTGCACATGGACCTCATGCACCTGGGCTTCAACATGGTGGCGCTCTACAGCGTGGGCGAGGTGCTGGAGCGCGTGCTGGGCAAAGGGAACTTCCTGGCGCTCTACTTCGTGGGCGGCATCACGGGCAACGCCGTGTCCTACGCGGCCGACGTGTTCCTGGGCGGCGGGGCCACCGTGAGCGCCGGCGCCTCCACGAGCGTGTTCGGCCTGTTCGTGGCCGTTGCCCTGCTCGGCCTTCTGCACAAGGGCAACCGTTCGGTGTTCGCCCAGTACAGCAAGAGCATGCTCACCATCATCGCCGTCAACGTGGCGTACACCTTCCTGGTGCCGGGCATATCCGTGAGCGGGCATTTGGGCGGCGCGCTGGGCGGGCTGGTGGCCATGTTCATGCTGCCTTCCAAGAACCTGCGCGTGCCGAACGCCGTGCGGGTCGCGACGGCTGTGCTCTGGGTGGCCGCGTTGGGCTACCTGCTGGCAAGCCAGGGGCTGCTTGCGCTTTAGGGGCGCGTCACGCCCGCTGCGCGCTGGGGCCGACGGGGGCCTCTTGAGCCCGTCGCGGCCCGCCTCCGCGGTAGCGGTGCTCGTAGCGCGTGAAGAACGCCACCAGCAACGCCACGGCCGCCAGCGAGAACGGCACGCCGGCCAGGCTCGGCCACGCGTAGGTGGCCCCGGCGTTCAGCACCGCCTGGCCGATCATCGCGCCGAAGGCGTTGCCCAGGTTGAAGGCCACCTGCACGCAGGCCGACCCTATCATCTCGCCGCCGCCCCGGCCCACTTCCACCATGAGCAGCTGCTGGGGGCTCGACACGAAGAACATGCCGAACGAGCACAGGAACATGAGCCCGGCGGCCGAAACCTGCGCGCCCGAGAACAGGAATATCAGCGCGAGCACGCCTCCGGCGATGGCCTGCCCGAGGGCCGCCATCTTGCCGGGCGTGGTGCGGTCGGCAAGCCTTCCGCCCACGAGCGAGCCCGCCACCATGCCCAGCCCTGCCAGCACGAGCAGCGCCGGCAGGTCGACGGCGGGGAAGCCCCCGACGTCGGTGAGCCAGGGCGACACGTAGCTCCACCAGCAGAAGATGCCGGTGTTGCCCAGCAGCACCGCCCCGATGATCAGCCAGGGCGCAGGTTTCTTCAGGAAGCGGAACTGGCCTGCCAGCCCTGCGTCGGGGATAGGGGAGACGCGCGGCACGAAGCGCGCGACCAAGACGAGGGAGCCCACCGCCCACACGGCGACGAACAGGAAAGCCGCGCGCCACGACACGAGGCTCGCCAAGAGCGTTCCGCCGGGCACCCCCAGCATGTTCGCGAGCGTCTGGCCCAGAACCATGACGGATACGGCCCGACCCTCGCGGCCGGGGTCGGCGAGCTCCTTGGCCACGATGGTGGCCGTGCCGAAGAACGCCCCGTGCGGCAGTCCGGACACGAAGCGCGCCGCAACGAGGGCCTCGGCGCTCGGGGCGAGGGCGGCCGAGGCGTTGCCCGCCGCCACGAGCGCGACGAAGAAGAGCAGCAGGCGTTTCGGCGGCACGCGCCGGCCGAACACCAGGAACAGCGTGCCCGCGCACACGCCCAGGGCGTAGGCGGACACGAAGTCTCCGGCGGCGGGCACGCTCACGTTCAGCCCGGCGGCCGTGTTCGCGAGGATGCCCATCATCACGAACTCGGCGAAACCGAGGGCGAACGACCCGCTGGCGAGGGCGAGGAGGCTCTTCTTCATGGGCGGCGCGGTTCCTTTCCGGACGATGTTTGCACGGGTGCTCGAATTCGGCTGGGACAGTATGCCATGCGTCCGGCCGGGCCGGTGGGAATTTGCCGAGAACATGACAAAATTCGCTCGGAACGCGACAAAGCCTCCATCGAGCGCACGGGCGGCGGTCGCGGGTTCGCCGATCGGCCCCTGCGGACGGGGCGGTCGGCTCCGGCATGCCCGCACGGCCCGGCGGTCGGTTCTTGCGTCCGCTTGGATCGTTCGGCGCCGCGGGTTCGCCCGCTGCGGTTGCCGTTGCGTTTCGCTTCCGCCTTGTGCCGCGCGCACGTCCGCGCGTTTTGCTATGCTGGCGGCAGGCGAGCGAAGGAGGCGGCTATGGCGGGCGCGGGTGCGGCGAAGGCGGACGGAAGGCGCGTGGCGCTCGTCACCGGCGCGTCGGGAGGCATCGGGTTGGAATTGGCGCGCCTGCTCGCGGCCGACGGCTGCGACGTGGTCCTCGTCGCGCGCAGCGAGGAGCGGTTGCGCGAGGCGGCGTCGGAGCTGGAAGGGGCCTACGGCATCGCGGCGCAGGTGGTGGCGCAGGATCTTTCCGACCGCGGCGCGGCGGGACGCGTCAAGGCCGCGGTGGACGAGCTGGGGCTCGAGGTGGACGTGCTGGCGAACAACGCCGGCTTCGGCTGCGACGCGCCCTTCGTGGAGAGCGACCCTGCGCGTCAGCGCGCTTTGATGCAGGTCAACGTCGCCGCCGTCGTGGAGCTGTGCCGCGCGTTCGCCCCCGGCATGGTCGAGCGGGGCGCGGGAGGCATCCTCAACGTCGCGTCCATGGCCGGCTTCATGGCCGGCCCCTTCATGTCCACCTACTACGCCTCGAAGGCGTTCGTCCAAACGTTCACGCAGGGGCTTCACGCCGAGCTGCGGCTTTCCGGCGTGCACGTGACCGCGCTGTGTCCCGGCCCCGTGCGCACCGAGTTCTGGAACGCGGCCGACGCCGGCCAGACGCTGCTCGCGCACGCGGCGATGGGCGCCCCGCGCGTCGCGCGAGCCGGCTTGCGGGCGTTGCGCTGGAACAAGACGCTCTGCGTGCCCGGCATCGTGCCGAAGGCGCTCGTGTTCGCCACGCGCCTGGTCCCGCGCAGCTGGATGGCCTACGCCGCCGCCGCGCTGCAGCTGCCGAAGCGGAAGGGGTAGAGTTCAGTCCGTCTGCGCTTGCCCGGAGCCGACGGGCCTCTTGAGGCGCTTCGCCTCGTACATGAGCGCGTCGAGCCGCTCGACGAACGCCTCGGGATCCGGGCACGACGCCGCGTCGCTTCGCAAGAACCCCACGCTGAAGTCGAGCGGCCCCCAGGGGCGGGGGCGCTCGTTCGCCGTCGCCTTCTCGGTTTCGAGCTGCGCCGCGACGGCCTCGGGTTCGGGCCCTTCGTCCGCATTCCACGCTATGATGAACTCGTCGCCGCCGTAGCGGACCGCGACGGACTCCCTGGGCGCGCTCGCGCGGATCGCGTCGCCCACCAAAATCAGGGCCTCGTCGCCCGCGGCGTGCCCGTGCGTGTCGTTGATGCTCTTCAGGCCGTCGAGGTCGATCATGATCCCGCATACGGCGGCGTTCTGCACGCCGTGGAACCAGCGGCTCAGACGGTCGGTCAGCCGCCTTCGGTTGCCGAGCCCCGTCAGCTCGTCGGTGTACACCAGGTTGCTTTGGGATATTTGGAACACCATCAGCGCCGAAACGGCGTAAGAGCACGTCAGCACCAAGCTCGGGTCGGCCAGGTGAACCGATTCGGCCGCGAAGGGGATCATGGGGAACAGCACGAAGCGGACGAGCACCCCGCGCCTGATCTCGGCGCTGTGCATGAGAAGCGCCACCAGCATGACGATGGCGCTCAGGTAGTTGAGGGTGGTGAACGCCCACATGCCTGCGGGGTTCGCCTCGAACGTTCCGGCTTTGGTGATGGAGAACATGCAGCCGGTGACGGCGTTGATGGCGACCAGGACGAGGTTGACGGCCAAGATGGCGGTGCACAGCTTTCCGAAGGCGTTGAAGCGCGTGCGGTCTCCGAGCACCGTGTAGTCGACGTAGATCGCCCAGATCCAGATGACGGCGGCGTTCGCAACGAAGTAGAGGCTCTTCACGGCCGTCAGCGCGCCGCGCGCCTCCTCGTTGCCGAGCAGGGCCATGTACCCGATGTCGGAGCACAAAAGGACGATGACGGCCACGACCAGCGAAAAGTAGAGCTTGCTCGACGCGCTTTTGGCGCGGGAGCCCCACATGCCCCCCACCAGGACGAGCATGAACACGACGGATAGGGAGTCGAGGGCGATGCCGACGTCAACGTCCATGCGCCCTCCCGTTCCTTCGCCGATGCGCCCGACTGCGCACGCGCCCATTATACGCGTCCGTCGAACCTCGAACGGTGGATTTTGTGCCAGGAGACGATCGGCTCGATTACCGTATCGTAGCGCCTCTGGGGAGTTTTCGTCTTCCTGCCGGGCCGTCGCTAGACTGAGGAGGTTGGCCGCCTTGGTGCGGCGTTAAGATGGTGCGGAGAGCGCGGAAAGAAGGGTCGGATGGGCAAGGCTGCGGAGTCGGGAAAGGGCGCTGCGGGCGCGCTGCTGCCCGCCCTTTTGGGATGCTCGTTCACCGCGTCGTTCGGGCAGAGCATGATGAACGCCGCCCTGCCCGAGGTGGCGCGCCGCTTCGACGTCACGCTCTCCGTGGCGAACTGGTTGATCGTGGGGTACATGGTGGTGGCCGCCACGTCCATCATGCTGTCGGCCTTCCTGCTCAAACGCTTCGGTTTGCGCCGGGTGTTCTTCGCGGGCTGCGGAGCGATGGCCCTGGGCAGCGGGCTGGCCCTGCTCGCCCCCGATTTCCCTACGCTGTTCGGATGCCGTCTGGTGCAGGCGGTTTGCACGGGGCTGTTCTTCCCCCTGGTGACCAGCGCCATCATGACGAACTCGCCGGCCGGGAGCAGGGGCGCCCGCCTGGCGTTGAACAGCGGCGTCATCGCGGTGGGATTGGCAGTGAGCCCCACCGCGTCGGGCTTGGTGCTGACGTATTTCGGTTGGAGCGCCCTGTTCGTCACGCCGCTCGTCATGGCCCTTGCGCTGCTGGCGACGGGATACTTCTTGATTCATGGGACGCGCGCGACGGAGCGCTCCTCCATCGACCTTCTCAGCGTCGTGCTCGGCCCGGTGGGTCTGGGGGCGCTCATGTACGGGCTGGGGGAGGTCACCCACGATCCGGCGCCGTCGATCGCGGCCCTCGTAGCCGGCGCGGCGGTGCTCGGGTTGTTCGTCTGGCGCCAACTCGTTTTGGACGACCCGCTTTTGAACCTGCGGCCGTTGGGCCATGCGAGGTTCGCGGCGGGCATCGTGCTGGTCATGGTGGGCATGCTCACGTCCTTCTCCATGAGCATCCTGCTTCCGCTGTACTACGAGGGCGCGCTGGGGTACACGCCGTTCCTCGCCGGCATGCTGCTCATGGGTCCCGTTCTGGTGAACGCGGCGTTCACGTTTTTGGGCGGCAAGGTGTTCGACCGGTGGGGCATATGGCCGCTCGTGCCGGGCGGCCTGGTGCTGGTGCTGATAGGGCAGGCTGGCGCGTTCTTCTCGGCGGAGGGCCTGCTGGTCGCTTTGGTGGTTGCGTCCTCGGCCGCGGTGTACGCGGGCGCGGGCTTCGTGGTCGCCCCGTCCAAGACCGCGGCGCTCGGCCAGCTGCCGCCCGACCTGTACCCGCACGGCGCCTCCATCAACTCGACGGCCGTCCAGATAGCTTCGGCCATCGGGTCGTCGCTGTTCGTGGGCGTGCTCTCGGCCGACGTGCTCAGGGACACGGCGGCAGGGCTCGCGAAGGCCCCGGCGTACGCGTCGGCGTTCGCGCACACGCTGACGATAGCCGTGGGCATCGCGGCGGCGGGGCTGGTGCTCGCGTTCTTTTACTCCAGGGCTTTGCGAGCGCGCGAGAAGCGAGGCGGTTCGGCGACCGAGCCGGTCGAACCGCCGTGCAGCGGCCGCTGAAGCAGGCGAGCGCGGCCCTGTCGGGGCGGTCGCGCGGAACTCAACTTGGTCACTTACTGGGTCAGTTACTGGGTCACCGAGTCACTCACTGGGTCAGCGACTGAACCGCTGGCTTGATCGCGAACGGGGCGAGATCAGCCGCGAAACGGCCCGCGACCTGCGCGAAGAGGTGTACTTGATGCAGTTGGACCTCAACGCCGCCTAGCCTTCGACCCGTCCCGCACGATTCTTTTCGCCCGTTTTTCCTCCGCTCGCGGTCGAAATTCCACCGGCCGGAGGGGTCCGTGCGCGCGCTTCCTTGACCTTGTAATCGTTGCAACCCCCATGATGGGCCCACGGCGACCGACGCTGGTGCACTCCGAGTCCCGGCGTCGGCCCGAACCTTCGTCGATCGAAACCGATCGGCGGCGATCCGAACCGTGAGGACAATATGAGTTGAACGCGAAGGAGGCGCATCATGAACGCGAAGGAAAGAGTCATCGAACTGACGAAGAGCCAAAACCAGAACCCCGCAACCAATCGGCCCCCGGTTACCTTGAGCGCCTTGCTCGCTCAGACCGCCCGCGTCGACGCCCGCGGACTCGAGCCGCTCGCCCGCGTCTTCGACGAGGACGCCAGCCGCGCGACGAAGATCGCCGCCGTTTCCCGACTCATCGACACGCTGCCCCTCGTGGCTCTCGCCGCCAGCGACGCCCCCGTTTACCTGAGGAGGGACGCGCTTCTGCGCCTCGACGAACTGCTGGACGGCAAGCCCCTCTCCCGCGTCGACCTCGAGCGCCTCGTGCCCTGCCTGCGCGACAAGGACCTCATCGCCTACGCCGTGGTGCTCATGGACATCGCCGACTTCGACTGGTGCGCCCGATGCGATTCGGGCACGGTCGACGCGCTGTGCCTCGCCCTGCACGAGTGCCAGGGCATGCACGAGACCGTCCTTTTGGAGGACACGTTCGCCCACCTCATGCACGCCCGTCCGGACTTGGGCGGAAGCCTGCGCGCCTGCAGCCCCGGAGAATTGCACCTGAAGGCCATGTACATGCCCGTCGTGGCCAACAACGTGGTGTACATCGACCTCACCCGAGAAGACAACGTCGCCTAAGCGCGCATCCGCGAATCCTCCCAAGACGAGTAGAAGGGACCCACCATGGAGCACAACACCCGTGCCGCCTTTATCAGGCAGATGCTCAAAGACGAGCGAACGATCGAGCCTTCCCCCGAGTTCAGCTACAAGGCCCTGGTGAAGAGCCGCCAAGACTACGACGAGCTGTACCGCCGTTCCATCGACGAGCCCGAGGCGTTCTGGGGGCAGATGGCCCGCGAGACGCTCGACTGGTACCGTCCGTGGGACGCGGTGGAGGAGTACGACTTCGACTCCGACAAGCCGTTCGTCCGCTACTTCCGCGGCGCCGAGCTCAACGCGTCCCACAACTGCCTCGATAGGCACCTCGACGGCCCGCGCCGCAACAAGGCCGCCCTCATCTGGCAGGGCGAGCCCTCCGAGGAAGTGGAGGTCTACACGTACCAGCGCCTGCACCGCGAGGTGAGCAAGGCCGCGAACGTGCTGAAGGGCCTGGGCGTGAAGAGGGGCGACCGCGTGGTGCTCTACCTTCCCATGATCCCCCAGCTGGCCATCGCAATGCTGGCGTGCGCCCGCATCGGGGCCATTCACTGCGTCGTGTTCAGCGGGCTGTCGGCCGAGGCGCTGAAGGACCGCATCGTCGATTCGGGCGCCAGCGTGGTGGTCACGGCCAACTACGGCTACCGCTCGGGCAAGATCCTGCAGCTCAAGGGCATCTGCGACAAGGCCCTCGAAGGATGCCCGCAGGTGAAGAGCTGCGTCGTGGTGCGCCGCATCGAGAAGCGCACCGTGATGGAGGCCGAGCGCGACCTGTGGTGGGACGACCTCATGGCGGGCGCGTCGCCGGTCTGCGAGCCGGAGCGCATGGAGTCCAACGATCCGCTGTTCGTGCTCTACACCAGCGGCAGCACGGCCAAGCCCAAGGGCATCGTGCACGGCACCGGAGGCTACCTGCTGTACGCCACGCTCACCATGAAGTACGTGTTCGACCTCAAGGAAACCGACATCTACTGGTGCACGGCCGACGTCGGCTGGATCACGGGGCACTCCTACCTGGTGTACGGCCCGCTGGCCAACGGCGCCACGTCGCTCATGTTCGAGGGCGTGCCCAGCTACCCGAAGCACGACCGCTTCTGGGAGGTCGTCGAGAAGTTCGGCGTGAACATCCTCTATACCGCCCCCACCGCCGTCCGCGCCATGATGAAGGAGGGCGAGCGCTGGGTGAACGGCCACGACATCAGCAGCCTGCGCCTTCTGGGATCGGTGGGCGAGCCCATCACGTCGAAGGCGTGGATGTGGTACTACTCCGCCATCGGCCAGGGCCGCTGCCCCATCGCCGACACGTGGTGGCAGACCGAGACCGGCGGCGTGATGATCACGTCCCTGCCCGGCGCGGTCGACATGAAGCCGGGCTCGGCGGCCCTGCCGTTCTTCGGCGTGGCCCCGCAGGTCCTGCGTCCCGACGGCACCGAGGCGGCCCCGAACGAGGGCGGCACCCTGGTCGTCTCGCGGCCTTGGCCGGGCATGATGCTGGGCGTGTACCAGAACGAGACCGCGTTCAAGGACGTGTACTTCCCCGTGCCGGGACGCTACCTCACCGGCGACGGCGCCTACCGCGACGAGGACGGCTACTTCTGGATCACGGGTCGCATCGACGACGTCATCAACGTGTCGGGACACCGCATCGGCACGGCCGAGGTGGAAAGCGCGCTCGTGTCGTACCTGCAAGTTGCCGAGGCCGCGGTCGTGGGTTGCCCGCACCCGGTGAAAGGCGAGGGAATCTACGCCTACGTCACGGTGAAGGAGGGCACGGTCATCAACGACGATCTGCGCGCCAAGCTGGTCGGGCACGTGCGCGAGAGCATCGGCCCCATCGCCACGCCCGACGTCATCCACTTCACGGCCGCGCTGCCCAAGACCCGCAGCGGCAAGATCATGCGCCGCATCCTGCGCAAGATCGCCGCGCAGGAGACCGAGGACCTCTGCGAC
Organism: Gordonibacter sp. 28C; assembly: GCF_003339845.1. GTDB lineage: Bacteria > Actinomycetota > Coriobacteriia > Coriobacteriales > Eggerthellaceae > Gordonibacter. The sequence goes on along the minus strand of NZ_PPTR01000014.1, from coordinate 52,261 downwards.
GTTTCCACGTTGTCCGAGCCCTCCGTGGTTCGCGACCTCATTCGGGAAACCAAGCGCTTGAGCGCCTAACCATACGCTGCCGCCCACCCCACCCGGGCGGCCTACCTCCTCCTTGGCGTGCCGCCCGCGACGTTCTCCTTCGCGGGCGGTTGCGCGTTTCCCGGCTTATCCGAGCTGGGAAGGGGCGTCAGAACCTCGGCGCGAACGCGTCGGCGGCGTCCTCCACGTCCACGAGCACCGAGATGTGCAGCAGGTAGTCGTCGGCCGAGTCCGACATGAGATACGAGTTCATGTCCAGCTCGTACAGCGGCCCCCGCATCTCGAAGCCCTCCCGCTCCACGTAGTCCAGCAGCTTCTCGTAGGAGCGTTCGACCGTGCTCGTGCCCCCTTGGTGCAGGATGACGGCGTAGTTGCCCTTCGGCTTGCGCTCGATGCGCCCTTCGAGCCGTTCGGGGTTCTTCGGCGGGGACACCCAGGTGACGAGCTTCGTGTAGTAGAACTCGGCGGGGTTGCGGGGGTCGGGGATGTCGATGACGCGTCCCAGGGGGAACGTGGCCATGCCGGCGGTGTTGCGGCAGAAGTCGGAGTGCTCGCTCACGGCCTGCGCGTACACCTGCTGCGTGCGCTCGCGACGCACGTCGGTGGTGAGGAACCAGATCTCGTCCCAATACGAGAGCCGCGGCTGCTCCTTGGGGAACGTCACGGCGCGCTGGGTGATGTAGCGCATCTTCTCCATCATGCCGATGCGGGCGTCCAGTATGTCGCGCTGCAACTGCATGCGGTCGATGCTCGTCTGGATGCTGTCGAGGAACAGCTGGGTCGTGCGGCCGTCCAAATACTCCTTGATCTCCTTCGTGGACATGCCCGTGTCCATGAAGAACCTGATGACGTCGAACAGGTACAGCTGCTTGAGCGAGTAGTAGCGGTAGCCGTTGCCCTTGACCTCTTTTGGCTTGAGCAGGCCGATCTTGTCGTAATGCACCAAGAGCTCCCGGCTGACGTTGCACATCTGCGCGAACTCGCCGGTGGACAGGAGCAAGGGCTGTTGCATGGCAACCTCCTTATGCCGACGACGCCGATTCCGCCCGGTGCGTCGCGCCGGCGTCAGGAGAGCGGTCGGGCGGTTCGCCCGGAGTCGCCCGAAAGGGGCGCCGGGGCTGGCCATCGGCTCGATTCTATCATACAGGAAAAACGTTTCACCTGATGATTAGGGGAGCGTTGCGATTCGGCCCGCCAGCGCCCTGCTTGTGCGCCATGCGAAACCCAGGCCGCCTGCCGCTCCCGCATCTTCTCGTTCAGGTAGAATGGCGGGGAGAGAAGGAGGCCGTCCCATGCAAGACCGTTCGCACGACTCGTTCCGACACGCTTCGCCGATGCCTGCGAACCCGGCCGTTCCCGGCGAGCTGGCCGATGCGGGATCCCTTGCGGCGTGGATCGAGCACGAGAGCGACGGCGACCCCCTTGTGGCGCACGTGCTCGTCTCGGGCGACGAGGCCGCGCGCGTTGACTTCGCGCTGCTCGAGTTGTCCGAGGCGCGCGTCGAGGGCTGCCGCTACGCGGGCTGCGATTTCTCCCGTGCCTCGTTCGCCGATGTGGCGTTTTCCGGCTGCGACTTCTCCAACAGCGACTTCTCCGAGGCGAACTTCACACGCTGCACGTTCGCGTCGTGCAAGTTCACGGGAGCGAACTTCACCGAGGCCGTGCTGCGCCGCGTCGAGGTGCGCGACTCGACGCTTTCCTATGCGTCGCTCGCGAAGGCCAAGATCGAAGACGCGACGGCCCGTGCGACCGACTTCTCGCACGCCGACGTGTCCGAGGCGCGCCTCAAGCGCACGGCGTTCGACGACGTGCGCTTCGTGGGCACGAGCTTCTTCCGCACGAGCCTGTCCGGCATCGACTTCACCGCCTGCCAGCTGGCCGACATCGTGCTGTCCGACGCCATGGGGGAGCTGCGCGGCTGTCGCATGGACCTGTACCAAGCCGCCGGCATCGCCCAGCGCCTCGGCGTCGTTATCGCCGACTAGCGTCGCGCCGGACGGTGTTCGACCGAACGCGCGCCTGCCCGGCGCGGTGCGGTTCGCCGCGCGTCGGCGCAACCGGCCCTGCGCGCCGCCCGTTCAGCCCTGCGTCGCACGTCCGGCGTCAGCCCTGCTTGCCGCGCGCCTCTATCTCGTCGTGCGCCTCGATGATGGCTTTCTTGACCGCGGCTTTCACCACCGCGTAGACGACGGCGGCGAAGATCGCGATAAAGAAGACGTACATAACAAGGATGAACATCTCCGGAACGCCCATGCCCAAGATTTTCATGACGGCCGCCTTTCCCTCGGATGACCAGATCATACCATCTTTCCGGTTACCGGAGGGCCGTCGCTTTCAACGACGGGCGCGGCCGGGGTCCCTGCACGAACCAAAGGAGCCGTGCGGTTCCGTCGTCCGTGTCCTCGGACAGCTCGATCGCCGCCATCGCCCCGGTCGAGAACCCGATGCGCGCCCCGCAGAGCCGTTCGGTCAGCTCTTCCGCGAACGGGTTGTGCCCCACGGCCACCACGATGTCCGCCGACGCGTTCGCGACATCCTGCATGAACGATTCGGCGTCCTGGGCGAAAAGGCTCTCGCAGTCGACGGGCGCCCCGGCGCCTAGGGCCTTCGCGACTTCGTCGGCCGTCTGCCTCGTCCGCACGGCCGGGCTTGCGAGCACCGCGACGTCCGGCCCGTCCGCGACGTCGAGCAGCGCGAGCGCCTGCGGCAGATGGGCGGCGAGCGCCTTCCGCCCGGCCTCTGTGAGCGCGCGCAGCTCGTCGGGCACGTCGGCGGAGCGCTTCTGCGCCTTCCCGTGCCTTACCAGCACCAGCACCTTAGCCATGGTTGCCGCCTTCCTCGCCGCCCGTTTAGATGTTCGCGAGTTTTTTGTAGGCATCGACGGCGGTTTTGCGACTCAGCTTCGAAGTATCCCCCTTGAGAAACGCGTAGAAGTTTCCCTTGTTCAAACTCAGAGCACGGCAGGCATCGGCACGAGAAATCCTCTTCTCGTCAAGCATTTCGCTTATGTCTCTGCTTACGTTTTCGAGCGTGAGCCGATCGCGCTGGAGTCGGGTTCGCTCCGCTTGCCAGGCAACGTAGGCTTTCTTGAAGCGGTTTCCTTCCGGAAGGGTGTCGAGGTACGTTTCCAGCGCTTTGCCGGATTCGCGATAATCGGACAGGAAAGCACGGTAGGACGATTCCACTTTCGTATTCGAAGCCGTTTTCAGAAGATATCCTTCGCGCCCTTGGCAAAGGGCGAGCAGCAGCAACGGTTCGGCGGCGCGCGGATTGTTCGAGCGCATAGCCTGAAAGAGGCGTTTCAGGCTTGAGGTGCCGTCGCACCCGGTAAGCTCCTGGCAGTATCCGAGGAGAAAATGGCCGAAGCTCCCCCTCATCTTCTCCACTCCTTTCGGTATTCGTCGTAGTTGTGCAGCAAGTTCTGGAACTCCCGGTCGCGCTCGGGAGGGACCGATCTCGAAGCGGCGGCTTCGCTCGGATCGTGAACAAGGTAATCGAGCTGTTGCCAGTCGAGTTTGGAGAGGAAACCCTCGGCAGTTAGGTCGGCTTTGTCGGGGTCCTCCCAACGATAGAGCTTCATTACCGCCAAATCCTCCACGGAAGGAGTTTGATACGTTATCGACATGGTGTCGAGCCCGATTTCCACCAACCTGTCCTCGAAGTTGTAGGGGAGGCAGGAGCAGAAAGCCTGGCACTGCGAGTTGAAGTCCGGGTCGCGGTACAAGCACTCGCGTACCGACGATTCCGCTTCGAAAATGTCAACGTCTTTCGTTTTCTGAGTTGCCGACAGGTCGTTCAGCAAAAGGGCGCTCGCTCCAACGACGATCACCCGCACCTTGCGACCGTCCCGCCCAACTCCGGAGAAGAACGCATCTTCGTCAACGCGAGCAAGCTTGTCAACGAGTTCCGTTTTGTCCATGCCTCCGCCTCCCTCGTTTCGTTCAATAGTATTAATTATATATAATAATACTATACGACGCAAGAAAATGAGAATCATGCGGGCCGAAACGACTGAATCTATGCTAGAAGCAACTCGCTCTCGCTCACCAGTTCCAAGTGCTCGGGCAGGTTGAATATCGCGGACTTGACGAACGAGGGGTGGAGGTACTCCCGCTCCAGCTGCTCGAACGGCAGCCAGAAAAAGGAGTTCCGCCGCCCGTTCTCCTCGCGCGAGAACGTTTCGCCGTGCGAGGGCAAAAGGGAGTCGGGCAGGCTCACCAGGAAGTAGAGGCACAGCTCGTGGAACCGCTCTCCGCTGGCGTCTTCGGTGAAGAACGCCTGGCTGAGCCACAACGGCCGCACGATGCGCGCCTCCGCCTGCATCTCCTCCCGCAGCTCGCGCAGCACGGCGTCCTCCGCCGTTTCGTGGAGCTCCACCTTGCCGCCGGGCAGGTAAAGGTAAGGGCAGTGCCAATCGCGCATGACGAGCAGCCGCCCCGCGTCGACCGCAACCGCGCCCACCCGGTAGTTGAATCGTCCCTCGCTCGTCGAATACGTCACGTCCATGGGCTACCGCCTTTCCTCGTTCTCGGCCGAGGTTCGCGCCGGCTTGTCTCTTTTTGCGGGTTGTCCGCGAGTTCAAAGCAACGCCCCGCTCGCTGGTGCGAACGGGGCGTCGAGGCACGTGGGCGTCATCGGGTTTCCGCGTCCTATGCGGTTCCTACGCCTGGCTGAAGTCCCAGGAGTTCATGTACTTGATCTGCTCCTCGGTCAGCGTGTCTATCTCGATGCCGAGCGTTTCCAGCTTCACGCGGGCCACGCCGTCGTCGATCTCGGCCGGCACGTCGTACACCTTGTTCTCCAGCTCGCCGGCGTGGAGGTACAGGTACTCGGCGGCCAGGGCCTGGTTCGCGAAGCTCATGTCCATCACGGATGCGGGGTGCCCCTCGGCGCACGACAGGTTCACGAGGCGCCCCTGAGCCAGCACGATGACCGTGCGGCCGTCGCCCAGCGTGTACTCCTCGACCAGCGGCTTGAGCTCCGTCTTCTTCACGGCGTGCTCCTCGAGCCACACCAGGTTGATCTCGGAGTCGAAGTGGCCGGAGTTGCACACGATGGCGCCGTCCTTCATGTTCTCGAAGGCGGGGGCGTCCACCACCTTGCAGTTGCCCGTCACCGTGACCCACACGTCGGCGAAGCGTGCGGCTTCGGCCGCGGGCATCACCTCGTAGCCCTCCATGTGCGCCTCGAGCGCCTTCAGGGGGTTCACCTCGCACACGATCACGCGCATGCCCATGCCCTTCGCGCGCAGGGCCAGGCCGCTGCCGCAGTAGCCGTAACCCGAGATGACGATGGTGCGCCCGCACATGAGGCGGTTCGTGGCGCGGATGATGCCGTCGAGCGTGGACTGGCCGGTGCCGTAGTGGTTGTCGAAGCAGTGCTTCGTGTTGGCGTCGTTGATGTTGAACACGGGATAGGCGAGCGTGCCCTCGGCCGCCATGGACATGAGGCGCACCACGCCCGTGGTGGTCTCCTCGGTGCCGCCCAGCACGTGTTCCAGCTTGTCGGTGAACCTCGTGTGCAGCGCCGTGTCAAGGTCGGCGCCGTCGTCCATGATGATCTGCGGGTTCGTGGCGATGACGGCCTCGATGTGCTTCTCGTAGGTTCCCATGTCCTCGCCGGCCACGGCGTGCACGGAGATGCCGAAGTCGCGCACGAGCGCGGCCGCCGTGTCGTCCTGGGTGGACAGCGGGTTCGACGCGCACAGCGTCACCTTGGCGCCCGAAGCGGTGAGGGCGCGCATGAGGTTCGCCGTCTCGGTGGTCACGTGCATGCACGCGCCGATGCGCACGCCCTCCAGCGGGCGCTCGCGCTCGAAGCGCTCGCGGATGGACGCGAGCACGGGCATGTCGCGGTCGGCCCATCGGATGCGGGCGAGGCCCTCGTCGGCCAGCGCGATGTCTTTGATGTCGTAGTTCTCGGGCATGATGCCTCCTGTATATGGTGCTCAAGCAAGGGAGAATCTCGTAACCGCAAGCGTAGCACACGCTCCGATCGCCACGGCACCCGCCGCCGTCCGTTTCATAAAAGCGACGGAAGAAGGGCGCCTCGCGCGCTTTCGCCGCACGTGCGAGCGGCGGCGTTTGTGGAGTTCGTATGCACAACGTTTGTGAATCCTTGGCATTTCCCTCGCAAAAAACGGAAGAAACGGCAACGAAGAGACTCCCCGTTAGGACGAACGGCCGCGAAGTCGCTATAATCGTCCGAGCTTGCGAACTCGCACAACGGCACATGCATTTCAAACGCACCAGGCAGCTAACGGGCGCCGAGGCCCTTCTGCCGGCGCGCGTGCGAGTGGGCAGAGGACGGCCGGTCGCGAAAGCGGGACGGCCCGTAAAAGGAGCAAATGGAGTGCTAGACCAATTTTTCTCGCAGATATCGTTCGTCGACATCTTCAATTTCTGCGTGTTTCTCACTTTCAGCATCTGCTACACCTATCAGCTCTACTACGTGTTCGTGGTGCTCACGCGCAAGCCCAAGAAGCTCGTCGCCAAGAAGAACCACCGCTTCGCCGCCGTCATCTCGGCCCGCAACGAGAGCGCCGTCATCGGCGACCTCATCCACTCCATCAAGGTGCAGAACTACCCGACCGAGCTCATCGACGTGTTCGTCATCGCCGACAACTGCACGGACGACACGGCCGACGTGGCCCGCGAGGCCGGCGCCATCGTGTTCCCCCGCCGCAACGACAAGGAAGTGGGCAAGGGCTACGCGCTCGACTACGGCTTCCAGGTCATCCGCGAGCAGTACGCCGACCGCGGCTACGAGGCCTATTTCGTGTTCGACGCCGACAACGTGCTCGACGTGAACTACTTCCGCGAGATGAACGCCACGTTCGACAACGGCGCCAAGGCGTCCACCAGCTACCGCAACTCCAAGAACTACGACTCGAACTGGATCTCCGCCGGCTACGCCGTGTGGTTCCTGCGCGAGGCGAAGTTCCTGAGCCAGGCGCGCCTCACGCTCAACACGAGCTGCGTGGTGTCGGGCACGGGCTTCTTCATCGCCGCCGACATCATCGAGAAGCACGGCGGTTGGAAGTGGCACCTGCTCACCGAGGACATCGAGTTCTCCACGAACAGCATCTTGGAGGGCGTGCGCATCAGCTACACCCCCACGGCCATCCTCTACGACGAGCAGCCCACCACGTTCCGCGACTCGTGGAACCAGCGCTTCCGTTGGGCCAAGGGCTTCTACCAGGTTTTCTGGCACTACGGCGCCCGTTTGGTGAAGGGCACCGTGGCAAATCCCAAGGGCGCGCGCTTCGCCTGCTACGACATGCTCATGACCATCGCGCCGGGCATGCTGCTCACCATCGTGTCGGTGCTGTTCAACGCCATCATCATCGTGCTGGCGGCCACGGGCATGATGTCCACGGGCATCATGATAGCCTCGTCCCTCTCGTCCATCTTCTTCTGCCTGTTCAACTACCTGGTGTTCATGTTCATGTTCGGCGTGCTCACCACGTTCGTGGAGTGGGACTCCATCCACGCCGCCACGGGCAAGAAGGTGCTCTACATGTTCACGTTCCCCTTCTTCATGCTCACCTACATCCCCATCGCGCTGGTCGCGCTGGTGAAGAAGTGCAAGTGGAAGCCCATCCAGCACAGCATTTCGGTGGACGTGGCCGAGTTCTCCGACGCCGCCGCGAACGCCAAGCGCGAGCGCACGATATAACGTTCGGCTGAAAGCCGGAAACATCGCACGGCGGGCCTGCGGGCCCGCCGTTTTTTTCGCCTTCGATATGGCACGCGATGGCGAAAACCGCGCAGTCCGTCGATTCCGGCGAAGCCGGAACACTCTCGCCGGCGAAGGGAGGGACGGCGGAGGGAGCCGCGCTCGGTGCCGGGGGCGTCGCAGGGCGTAGGGGGGGCACCGCGTTTGGTTCGCCTCCGCCGAGGCTACCTGCTGTTCATAAGCTCTCTGTCGATGGCTTTGCGGAAGAAATCCGACTTGCTTTCGCCTCGTTGCTTCGCTGCGGCCTCGACGGCTCGGATGCGAGAGCGGGGGAGGCGGAAAGACACCGTCTCCATGTCCTCGTCGTAGAGTTTCGGACGTCCCATGACAACCTCTCCGTGTCCGCGCCACGTGCCTTTTTCGTATTCTTCCGCCATTTTGTCGAGCATTTCGTCGGTCAAGACAGTGCCGTCGTCTGCTTTGTATTCCATTTTCAGCTCCTTTCGATCCTCAGCTCTTTGAACGTGTTCGCGGAAGGCGGCGTCATGGCGTGGTATATGGGCCAATTGCCGTTGGCGAGCCGGGTTGCCACCATCTCTACGAGTCTCCCGTTGCCGTCGAAGCCGATGGCAACGTATTCGTTCGGGCTCTTCCGTATTCTCTGCGTAGATGCGATGGCGTTCTTCCAAGCTGCGAGTACGTCGTCGTTCGCAAGTTCCGGGTGACGATCTCGAACGCGACGATGCACGGTGATGTTTGGATCCATATCAAGGCTCCTACTTTTGTATTGCATAAGTATAATGATCGTTTGATTTTCGGTCAAGTTGGCCAAGCCGATGCCGCCTACGGGTCGTTCATGAAGGCCGTCCTTTCTGCATTGCGGGCCGGTTCTACCAAACGCGGGCGAAGGTGAGGCACCACACGCGTTCGGCGCCGGCGCGGCGCAGGGCGTCGGTGGCGTCGAACAGCGTGGCGCCCGTGGTGCACACGTCGTCCACCAGCAGCACGCGCTCGGGCACGGTGGCCCCCGGCAGGGCCTCGAAGCGGCCGGCCGTGTTGTCCAGGCGCGCCCGGCGCGACAGCGAGCGCTGGTCGCGGGTGCGGGGGCGGGCGAGCGGCGACGTGCACGGCAGGCCGAGACGCCGCGCCGCGCCCTGCGCCAGCAGCTCCGCATGGTCGAATCCGCGTCGCCGCCTTGCGGCGGACGAGGCCGGCACGAATGCCACTGCGTCGGCCTCCCAGGTGGGCGGGCAGGCGCGAGCCATGAGCAGGGCCATGGACTCGGACAGACGGCGCTCCCCCTGGTCCTTGTACGCGCGCACGATGCGGGCGGCATCCTCCTCGAACGTGACGGCGCTCGCGCACCCGTCGAAGGGCACGCCGTCCCGACCCGCGCGCGAAAGCGTCACGGGGTTGCACTCGCTGCACTGCACGCGCCCGAACGGGGCCCCGCATCTCGGGCAGGCGCGCCACCAGTCCAGATAGGGCAGGGCGCGCAGGCAAGAGCCGCACAGCACCTCCCCGGGCGCGTCGCACACAGCGCAGCGGGTCGGCCACAGCGTTTCGGCCAAGGCCTCGGCCGCGCCGGCGGCGTACACGTGCGCTCTTTCGACAAGGAAGGACATGCCTTCGAGCATAGCGCCGCAACCTTGCCCGCCGACCGTATTCCGACCGTCGCCGCGTCGCGCGAACCTTGCACGGATCTTGCGCGAAAACCGCGCGGACCTTGCTCGTCGGCCGCGCGAGCCTTGCGCGCCCGCCACCGCAACCTTGCATGATCGTGCGGCCGCCGTGCGAAGCCGCTTCGACTCCGGCCCGCGTACAAGATGGCGAATGCGAACGGTAGCGCTCCTCCGGACCTATTCGTGCGTTTCTGGGGGCTGTGCTTCCGAGGGTTTTCCCTATCTGGTAAACTGAACGGTGCTTCTTTCGAGTCTGTAGTTGCGGGGCGTTTGCCCCAAGTCCATGGCAGATGCGGTCGAAAGGATCCACGTAAGTCGCACCGGCTCGGTCGGTCGGCGATCATGGCGCATCCTAGAGGTAAGTCGCACCGCCCGTTTACAAACGCGACATACGGCCGCGACGGGCGAGAGGGTTCCCGGTGCAAGCTTGGGCTCCGGTGCGCGAGTGTGGGGGCAAAGACTAGGTCAGTCGAAAGGGGCGCTTTGAGAGAGAAACGGATGGAGGCACACCGAATATGAAGCGTATGAAGGCGCTCGCATGCTGCGCGGCGGCCGCTTGCCTGGCGATGGTGCTGGCAGGGTGCTCGTCGCAGCAAAGCTACACCCCTCCCGAGAAGAGCCCGACCGTAACGACGCCGACCATCGGCAAGGACGGCACGCTGCGCGTGGGCGTGAACGCCGGATCCCCGCCGATGGCCGGATCACCCTCGTCCTCGTCCAAGATCGTGGGCATCGACGTCGACGTGGCCGCCGCGCTCGCCGACGAACTGGGTTTGAAGCTGGAGATCGTCGACGTGGGCACGGACCCCGAAACCGCGCTCAAGGAGGGCAAGGTCGACATCGCCATGGGTATCGGCTCCGAAACCGATGTGTCGTTCTGGCGGTCGGCGGCGTACCTGCCCAAGGGCGTTGCGCTGTTCTCCACGACATCGAACACGACGGTGCCCACGAAGGCGTCCGCACCCAAGATAGCCGCCCAGGTGTCGTCCACGAGCTCCTGGCAGGTCACCAACGAGTTCGGCGAGGACTCCCTCGTGGCCGAGAACGATCTGAAGAGCGCGTTCTCCGACCTCGACGCGGGAACCGTGCAGTACGTGGCGGCCGACGCCATCATCGGCATGTACGCCGCGAACGGCAACGGCTACGACGCGCACATCGTTGCGCTCATGCAGCAGCCCGGCGGCTACTGCGTCGGCGTGCTCGACACGAACACCGAGCTGAAGCAGGCCGTGTCCGCTGCGGTCGAGTCGCTCACGGGCGGCGGCATGGTGTCGGTCATAGAGAAGAAGTGGCTCGGCTCCGCGCTCGACACGTCGACGCTGCCGCTCACGGCGGGCGCCACGTCCACGAAGACGAATGGCACGGGCACCACCACCCAGCAGGGCAACGCGGCGGCGAGCAGCACCTCGGACGGCGACGGGTCGGATGCCGATGAGGAAGAGGGCGACGCAGGAGACAACGCCGGCGAGAACGCCGTCCAGCCGCAGGCCGCATAGCGTTTCCGATCGAACGTCGGCGGGAGGCTTGAGCCTGCCGGGATTCGCAAGCAAGCGCCCGTCGCCATGCAAAGCGACGGGCGCTTGCTCGTTCATGCAGGCGGCGACCTTGTCCGCCTCGGCCGATGCCCCTTCTTCCGACGACCTGCAATGCGGCCCTCAAAAGGAAAGGGGCCTTCGCGGCCCCTTTCCTGCATCGAATCTTCTATCTCGCCGGCCGCAAGGCCAACGTAACGGATCAGTTCAGGAAGTCCTCCAGGATCTCCTGCTCGGCCTCTTCCTCGTTCAGGCCCAGCGTCATGAGCTTGACGATCTGGTCGCCGGCGATCTTGCCGATGGCGGCCTCGTGCACCAGCATGGCGTCCTCGCTGGCGGCCTCGATGCCGGGGATGGCCGTGACCTTGGCCTTGCCCATGATAATGGCGTCGCACTGGACGTGCCCGCGGCAGGCCGCCTCGCCGATGACCAGCGGGTTGAAGATCTGCTTGGAGTTGTCCTGCGCCACCGAGCGCGAGACCACCTGCACGCTGGAGTCGTCTCCCTTGAGCTCGATCTTCATGTTCGACGTCGCCACCTGGTCGTCGTGCGTCAGCAGCTTCTCCGTCAGCACGAGCTTCGCGTTCGCTCCCAGCTCGGCGTTCGTGTCGCGCACGGTGGACGACACGCCGCGCAGCTGGGTGAGCTCCATCTCGCAGCTGGAGTTCTCCTCCATGACGACGTTCGTCACGGGGTTCAAAATGCGCTCGCCGGTGCCGGTTCCCTCGCCGTAGTGCTTCTCCACGTACTTCACGTGGCTGTTCTTGCCGCAGTAGAACGTATGGATGCCGTCGTGCTCGGAGGCCTGGTGGCTCTCGTTGTGGATGCCGCAGCCGGCCACGATGGTCACGTCGCAGTCGTCCTCGATGTAAAACGTGTTGTACACCACGTCCTTCAGGCCCGCCTGCGTGACGATGACGGGGATGTACACCGTCTCGCCCTTCGTGCCGGCCTTGATGCGGATGTCGATGCCGGGGTTGTCCGTTTTGGTGGAAATCTCGATGTTCGCCGAGGAATGGCGTTCCACGAGCTGTCCGTCCTTGCGGATGTTGAACGCGCCTTTCGGCATGCCGTGTATGTTGGCGATCTCGGCGAGCAGGCTCTCGTCGATAGGGGAAAGATCAACGGCCATGATGGCCTCCTTTTCAGGGTTCGTGCGGCCCGCGCGCGTTGGCGCGCCGCCAGGGGTTAGCAGGTCGTGGCGATTTCGGTGAGGTGCAGCTCGGGCGGCTCGGTGAACGTGCAGCCGGGTATGCCCTTCGCCACGAAGCCGAGCTTCGGCATGAGGTCGGCGGGAGAGCCCGTCTCGACAACCTTGCCGTTGCGCAGCAACACGATCTCGTCGGCCAGCTGGATGATGCGCTCCTGGTGCGAGATGATGACGATGGAGCGGCCGTCGCGCGCCTCGTGGATGTCGCGGAACGTCTCGGTCAGACGGTCGAAGCTCCACAGGTCGATGCCCGCCTCGGGCTCGTCGTAGATGGCCAGTTTCGGATCGCGGGCCAAGATGGTGGCTATCTCGATGCGCTTCACCTCGCCGCCGGACAGGTTCTTGTCCACCTCGCGGGTGAGGTAGTTCGCCGAGCACAGGCCCACGCGGGCCAGGTACTCGTTGCACGCCAGCATGGGCAGCTTCTTGCCGGCGGCGATGTCCAGCAGCTTCTTCACCTTCATGCCCTTGAAGCGGGCGGGCTGCTGGAAGCCGTAGCCGATGCCCTTCTTGGCGCGCTCGGATATGGACAGGTTCGTGATATCCTCGCCGTCGAACAGGATCTGGCCGCCCGTCGGTTGCTCCACGCCCATGATGAGCTTGGCGAGCGTCGACTTGCCGCCGCCGTTCGGGCCCGTGATGACCGTGAACCGGTCGTCGGGGATCGTGAGCGTGAGGTCGTCGATGATGCGTTTCGTCTCTTGGGCGCCCTCTGACAGCGGCACTTCAAACGTGAGGTTCTTCAGTTCCAACATGGCAGGTGCTCTCCGTCTCTCCCTCTAATTGATACTCTATTACTACCATTTATGGCGCATGAGGTCAAGCGGCGGCGGCCGCGAACCCCCTGAACGCGTGCCGCCTTCGGGCCACCGGTCCGCAGGCGCGGCCGGTCGATCGCGAAGGTCGGGCGACCCTCTCATGCGCCGATTCGTTCCAACCGCTAATTCTAGCTCAAATGACCGGTGCGGAAACATGAATGTTCTTTTTGTTTGCGACAAGGCGAGCGCACCGTTCGGAAAAACGTACAAATGTTTCACATGAAACATCGTGTGCGAACGCCTGTCGACGCCGAGGAAAAAACGAGCATCGAGGAGGGGGCGTTTAAGGAAACGGGTGGTGAAGACCGGACGATGGAAAAAGGAGGATGAAAAAACGAATGCGCTCCAGCGCGTTAGCTTGCTGGAGCGCATTTTCGGTGCGGGCTGCGGGAGGGCGCGCTACTCGTTCAACAGGTCCACCATGGCAAGGCCGGCACGGGAGGCCTCGAGGATGTCCTTGCCGCCGAACACGCACACGGCGTCGCGCGACACGGCGTCGGCCAGCGGGGCGCCCAGCGCGCGCACGGCCTGCGGATCGGCGCCCACCATCTCCTCGCGGGTCTGCCTCCGCGCCTCGGGCGTGCGGCCGCCGAAGAAGTCGCCGTCCTGGCGGCGGGCCAGCATGCGGGCCTTGAGCGGCGCGTCGAAGCCGGCCACCGTGCTCACCACGTACCCCTCCATGGCCTCGGGTTCCGGCTCGAACGCTGCGAGCCAGGCGGCGGAGTCGGCGAAGCGCGCGAGCGTCTCGTCCAGGTGCGGGTCGCGGTACGAGTAGAAGCGCAGGTTGCCCGTGCGCGTCGCGCCGAAGCCGGCGCCGTAGGCACCGCCCTTCACGCGCACCTCGTTCCAGAGGAAGTCGTAGGACAGCGCCCGTGCCGCCACCTGCCAGGCGCCCGTGTAGGCACCGCCCGTGGCGCGCCGGTCGAAGCCCTGCGCCGCGTAGCACACGTCGGAGGGCACGACGAACGCCTCGTTGCGCACGACGGGCTCGGGAGCGGCCAGCGGACGGGCGGAGGAGCCCGTGCGGCCCGTGACGGCGCCGGCCTTCCAGAAGCGCTCGAAGTCCCCGTCGGCGCCCGTGAAGCTCACCGTGCAGCCGTCGTCCACGAACAGGCGCCCGGCAAGGTCGGCCAGACGCTCGGCCAACTCGTCCGCGCGCTCGTCGTAATGGGCCAGCAAATCCTTCAGGAAGCGGTAGAAGTCGACGCCGCCCAGCTGCTCGCGCAGCACGCCGGCGGGCAGGTAGTACGACGCCACGCGAGCCATGGCGGCCGCGTGCCCCGCCGCGGCGAAGCTCTGCTCCATGCTTATGCGCTTCTGCTGCAGCACATCTTTGATCTTTCCCGTGTCCGAGAAATCGGTTTCCAGCATGATCTCCAGCGGCAGCTCGCAGGTGGCCTCCACGTTCTCGGTCAACGCGCTCGCGCTCACCACGAGCTTCGGCGTCAGCGCGTGGGGATCGTTCTCGCTCTCGTGGATCTCGGCGTAGAACGAGAGGTTGCCCAACCGCCCGTTCACCAGCGTGTCGATCTCGGCGGCCGTGTGCCGCGCGGTGCCCAGCTTGCCCAGCACGAGCCCCAGCACGCTCACGTACGGCAGCTCCTCGAAGCTCGCGCGCTCCAGATCGAAGTAGCGATAGGCGTACGCGATGCCGTGCGTTGCCACGTCGTGGCGCAGGCAGGGAACGGGGGTGCCGTCCACCAGCCCGTAGGAAGGCTCCTCGGGTGCGCCTCCGATGTCGGCCACGGACAGGCGCGGCAGGGTGGCGAGCGCCTCGGGCGCGTCCGGTTCGGTCTGCAGGCGGCGCAGCTCGGCCTCCTCGTCGGCCACGCGCGCAAAGTCGTCCGGTCCCATGCCCGCTTCGGCGGCGCGCAGGCGGTCGGCCTCGTAGGCGTCCTCGCCGCCCTCCACGGGGCGCACCTCGGCCAGCGCCCAGTGGTCGCTCTCCAGGAACACGTCGACCAGCAGGCGTTCGAAGTAGCCGTTGTCCAGCTCGCGGCGCAGGAAGGCGAAGTCGTCCTCATAGCGCAGGTAGGTCGTGGCCATCTCGTCGTCGTAGAGCCAGCCCGACAGCGCCGTCATGGAAAGCGCCACGCCGTCGGGAATGCCGAACTCGCGCTCGCGCATGACGAACTCGGCGCGCGAGAGCGACGCCTCCACCAGCGTGCGGTCGACGCCCTGCTCCGCCACGGCGCGCAGCGCGTCCTCGAAGGCGCCTCGGAACCGCTCGGCGGCCCCGGGCTTCGAGCCCCGCAACTGCACGACCGCGAACGGCTGCAGCAGCGAGTCGGCCAGGAAAGCCTGCACGTCGTCGGCCAAGTCGGCGTCCAGCAGGGCCCGTTTCACGGGCGCCTCGTTGCTGCCCATGAGCGCGTCCAGCAGTATGTCCACCGCCACGATGCGCGTCCGTTCGGCGACGTCGCCAATGACGTAGCCCAAGCCCGCGCAGGCGTTCTCGGGGGCCGTGTCCATGATCCTCACCACGTCGGGGTTCGTCACCGGGGCCTGGGCCTCCAGCGCGTGGGGGGCGAGCGGCGGCTCGCCGGCCTCCGTGCGCGCGGCGTCGCGGGCAGCCTCCTCGTCCGACACGGGGGAGAGGTACTCCTCGTCCAAGAACGCCAGCATGCGGTCGAGGTCCACATCGCCGTAGAGCGTGAGGTAGCTGTTGCTCAGGCGGTAGTGGCGCGCGTGCTCCTCGAGGAACCGCTCGTAGGTGAGGTCGGGAATGGCGCGGGGCGTGCCGCCCGACTCGAAGCGGTAGGCCGTGTCGGGGAAAAGCGCCGCTTGCAACTCGTCGTAGAGCACGGAGTTCGGGTCGGACAGCGCGCCCTTCATCTCGTTGTACACCACGCCGTTGAGCACGAGCTCGGCGGAGCCGTCCTGCGCCTCGGTGCTCGCCACCATCTCGCCCGCCACGGAATCGCCCTCGTCGGCCTCCACGTCGGCCGCCAGCTCGTAGTGCCATCCCTCCTGCTCGAAGATGGCGGGCTTGCGGTAGATGGCCGGATGAAGCACCGCGTCCAGGTACACGTCCATGAGGTTGAGCAGGTCCTGCTCGTTGGTGCTGGCCACCGGGTACATGGTCTTGTCGGGGAACGTCATGGCGTTCAGGAACGTCTGCATGGAGCTTTTCAGCAGGTCGACGAACGGCTCCTTCACGGGGAACTTGTCCGACCCGCACAGCACCGAGTGCTCAAGGATGTGGAACACGCCCGTGTCGTCGGCCGGCGGGGTCTTGAACGCGATGGAGAACGCCTTGTTGGCGTCGTCGTTCGCCAGGTAGAGCAGCCTCGCGCCGCTCTTCCGGTGTGCGAGCGTGTACGCCGTGCCGTCGATCTCGGGCAGTTCTTCGCGCGTGAGCACGGTGAACCCGTGCAATCGGTCGTCGATTTCCAGTTCCATGGGAGGTCGCCTTTCGTAAGGAGTGCGCCATAAGAGTTTCCCCTCATTGTCGCACAACCCCCGACCGGCCGCTTGCCGGCGTCCGAGCCGTTCACCGCATCATCAGATTACCGTTGCCTGCTCGAAGGAGCGCCCCTCTTCGCGAGCGGCGGCCTGCGCCTTGTCGAGCCGGCGGTTCCTGAAGTACACGAGCCAGTTCGCCGCCAAGCACACCATGTTGACGAAGTACACGACGAGCACCCAGTTGGTCTGGCCCGACGCGAACTTCGCCGCGATGCCGGCCACGTAGCCGACGGTGATGAGCGCTATGAACTGCCAGCTCGTTCCGACGGCGGTGGCCGCCTTGTAGTTCTTGAACGCGTTGAGCGGCCACGACAGTCCGAAACAGACCAGCATCGCCGCCTCGAGTATCTCAGCCATGCTGAAACGACCTTTCTTTCTCTTGACGTCCTGTACGATGATATGATTCTGAAACAATGCAATCAAATATATGTTTCAAGCAAAATCAATATCAATTATGATATGTATCACGAGAACGAGAACGAGAACGAGAACGACGATGGCGGGGGCAAGCATGCCGCCGGAGCGTTTTTCGTGGGGCAAGTGCAGCGCCTCTGCCCCACGAGGCGGTTGTCGAAAACGCGTCTTTCGGCGACGTTTCGACGGCGAAAGGAACGGTGCGACATGGACCTGGTGCAGTTGAGGTACTTCCTCGACGTTGCCGAAAGCGAGCACGTCACCAGAAGCGCGCAGCGCCTCCGTGTCGCGCAACCGGCGCTCTCGCGCTCGCTGCATCGTCTGGAGGACGAGCTGGGCTCCCCGTTGTTCGAGCGCGTGGGGCGGAACATACGGCTCACCCCGGGCGGGCGCCTGCTCAGGGATCGCGTGGCCCCGCTTGTGCGCGCCCTCGACGGCGTGGCGGCCGAGCTCGCCTCTCTTGATGAGGAAGGGGCGCGCACGGTCCGCATCAGCCTGATGTCCGCCTCGAGCATCGCCATCGACGCCGTCACGGCCTATCGCGCGGCGCATCCCGGAACCCTGTTCAAGATAGGGCAGGGCGATCGGGGCTTCGAGGCTGACGTGCTGGTGGATACCGTTCCGGCTTCGGCTTCGGCCAACGCAGCGTTGGCCGGTGGCGAGGCGGCCGTGTCCTTGGTGGAGGACATCTTCGCAGCCGTTCCCTCAAACTTCCCCCTGGCCGGGTCCGAGCTGTCGCTGCACGATCTGGAGGGCTGGGAATTCGTGTGCCTGGCCGGGTCGCGCCGCTTCCGCGGCATCTGCGACGACCTGTGCGCGCGCCACGGGTTCAAGCCCGTCGTGGCGTTCGAGAGCGACAACCCGTCGGTCGTGCAGCGCATGATCGGCCTCGGGCAGGGCGTGGGCTTCTGGCCGGAGATCAGCTGGGGTACGCCCGACCGATCGAGCGTGCGCCTCGTCCGCCTTGCCGAACCCGACTTCCAGCGCCGCATCGTCGTGGGCACCCCGTCCCGCGTCCGCGCCAGCGCCGAGTCGCTCAAGTTCCTCGACTTCCTAGCTGCTCACCTCCGCACCGCCGGCTTCCGAGCGAGCTGAGGCCGAGCGCCAGGTCCTAAAACGCCCCCCATCAACCCAAACCTCGCAGGTCGATCCCCCTTCTCCCTGACCCGCTCGTCGACCCGTCCTGCCCTCTTGCAGCAGGGAGGCATCCAGGGCGTGCCCACCAAGCGAGTTCCGCACGAGCCGGAGGCCCCAGTGGGGCCTCCGTGCGAGTCAGGACTGTTTGAGCGACTGGGCATGTCCTGGATGCCTCCCGTCGCAGGTTGAATAACGCAAGTCGCGCTACGCCACGACCGCCGTCCCCGGCCCGCCTTCGTCGTACCGATGGCAAGCGCACTGATGGTTCGGCTTCACCTCGACGAGCGGCGGCATGACCTCGTCGCAGCCCTCGACCTTCGCGAAGCAGCGGCCGGCGAAGCGGCAGCCCGGCGGCGGGTCGATGGGAGAGGGCACGTCGCCCTCCAGGATGATGCGGTCCTTCTTGGTGGCGGGGTCGACCGACGGAATGGCCGACAGCAGCGCCTGGGTGTACGGCGACAGCGGGTCGGCGTACAGCGCCTTCTTCGGGGCGATCTCCATCATCTTGCCCAGGTACATGACGCCCACGCGGTCGGACACGTGCTTCACCACGTTCAGGCCGTGGGCGATGAACAGGTACGTGAGGCCGAACTGCTCTTTAAGGTCGTCCAGCAGGTTCAGCACCTGCGCCTGGATGGACACGTCGAGCGCACTCACGGGCTCGTCGCATACGATGAGCTTCGGGTTCACGGCCAGGGCGCGTGCGATGCCCACGCGCTGGCGCTGCCCGCCCGAGAACTCGTGGGGGTAGCGGTTGCGCATGTAGTTCGCCAGGCCCACGCACTCCAGAAGCTCGTTCACACGATCCTCGACCTTGTCCTTCGGCAGGATGTTGTTCGTGAGGATGGGCTCGGCGATGATGTCGCCGATGCGCATGCGCGGGTTGAGCGACGCGTAGGGATCCTGGAAGATCAGCTGGATGTCCTTGCAGTACTGCTTGCGCTCGCCCGGCTTCATGGCCGTGAGGTCGTGGCCGTCGAAGACGATCTTGCCCGACGTGGGGCGCAGCAGGTTCACCAGCATCTTGCCCACGGTGGTCTTGCCGCAACCCGACTCGCCCACGAGGCCGAACGCCTCGCCGCGACGGATGTGGAAGCTCACGTCGTCCACGGCCTGCACGTGCGAGGTCGCCTTGCCGAAGAAGTTCGTCTCGGCGGCGAAGCGCTTCGTGAGGTGCTGGACGTCGAGCAGGATATCCTGCTCGGGCGCGGACGCGCCGTCCGCGCCCGCCTGCGGCTGGGCGGCGCCAGCGACTTGCTCGTTGTGCTCGCTCATCGGCTCGCCTCCTCAATGTCCTCGACCTCGGCCTCGCGCAACTCCTCGCCGGCGAGCAGGGCCTCGGCGGTTTCCACGTTGCGGGCGGCCTCGACGTCGGCGATGGCCTCCGCTTCGGCTTCGGCGATGGCGGCGTCGCTCTTCGCCTCGCCCTCCGCGTTCTCGTACAGGAAGCAGCGCACCTTGTGCCCGTCCAGGTCGACCAGGTCGGGGATCTTCTCGTGGCAGATGTCCATGCACGAGTCGCAGCGGTCCGAGAAATGGCAGCCCGGGGGCATCTCCAGGGGGTTCGGCACCATGCCCTTGATCATGTACAGGCGCTTCGAGTCGTCGTCCTCCAGGCGGGGGATGGACTTCAGCAGGCCCAGCGTGTAGGGGTGCATGGGGTGGTCGAACAGCGTGCGCACCTCGGCTTCCTCCACCACCTGGCCGCAGTACATGACCACCACGCGGTCGGCCGTCTCCGACACCACGCCCAGATCGTGCGTGATCAGCAGCACGGCCATGCCGGTGTCGTCGCGCAGGCGGCGCAGCAGGTCCAGTATCTGCGCCTGGATGGTCACGTCGAGCGCCGTGGTGGGCTCGTCGGCTATCAGGAGCTTCGGGTTGCACGAAAGCGCCATGGCTATCATCACGCGCTGGCGCATGCCGCCCGACATCTGGTGCGGGTAGTCGTCGATGCGCTTCTCGGGGCTGGGGATGCCCACCTTGCGCAGCATGTCGATGGCGCGCTCGCGTGCCTCCTTCTTCGACACGTTCTCGTGCGTGCGGATGGCCTCCACGATCTGCTTGCCCACGCGGTACACGGGGTTGAGCGACGTCATGGGCTCTTGGAAGATCATGGCCATGTCGTTGCCGCGCAGCGCTCGATACTCGCGCTCGGACAGGTGCACCAGGTCCTTGCCTTCGAACTCCATCGACCCGCCGGCAACATGGCCCGGCTCGGCCAGAAGGCCCATGACCGACAGGCTCGTCACGGACTTGCCCGAGCCCGACTCGCCCACGATGGCCAGGATCTCGCCCTCGTCCACGTCGAAGCTCACGTCCTCGACGGCTTTGACGACGCCCTTCTTGACGGGGAACTCCGTGGAGAGGTTCTTCACCGATAACAGCATGCGATCACCTCTTCCTTGCTTTGGGGTCGAGGCCGTCGCGGATGCCGTCGCCCAGCAGGTTGAACGCCAGCACGGTCAGCGTGATGGCCAGGCCGGGGAAGATCATGAGCCACGGAGCGCGGAACAGCTCGTTGCGGCCGCGGCCCAGCATGTCGCCCCATTCGGCCGCCGGCGGCTGCACGCCCAGGCCCAAGAAGCCGAGCGCCGCGGCGTCCAGGATGGCGGTGGAGATGCCCAGCGTGGCGCGCACGATGATGGAGGGCAGCACGTTCGGCAGCACGTGGCGGAAGATGATGGCGGCGTTGGAGTCGCCCACGACGCGCGCCGCTGCCACGTAGTCGTTCTCCTTGATGGACAGTATCTCCGAGCGCACGATGCGCGCGTACTCGGGAATGGACACCAGGCCGATGGCCACGACCGCCTTCTCGATGCCGGGCCCGAGGGCCGCCATGATGGCGATGGCCAGAAGGATGGAGGGGATGGCCAGCATCATGTCCATGACGCGCATGATGACCGTGTCCGTCTTGCCTCCCTTGTAGCCCGCGATGGAGCCCAGCAGCACGCCGATGGTGAGCGAGATGGCCACGGCGGCCAGGCCCACGGTGAGCGTGATCTGCGTGCCCACGAGCACGCGGCTGAAGATGTCGCGGCCCTGGATGTCGGTTCCGAACCAATGCGCGGCCGAAGGCCCGACCAGCGACTCGCTCAGGTTCTGCGCGTACGGGTCGTAGGGCAGCACGCCCGGCACGAACTTCGTGACCAAGGCGATGATGACGAGTATCAGTATGAATATGCCGCTGATGAGCGACGCCTTGTTCGACACGATGCCGGCGAACACGTCTTTCCAGATGCTCTCGCGCTTCTCCTTGACCGGTTGCACGGCCAAGGCCGCGCCTGCGGCCGGCTCGGTGGCGAGCTTCTCGTTCTTGCTCATCGATATCACCCCTCTTCCTTCGCGCCGTACTTGATGCGGGGGTCAAGGTAGGCGTACACGATATCGACGACCAGGTTCATGATAACGAAGATGACGGCCACCAAAAGCACGATGCCCTGCACCACGGGGAAGTCGCTCTTCAGCACGCAGTCCACGGCGAACTTGCCGATGCCGGGCCAGGCGAACACCGTCTCGGTGAGCAGTGCGCCGCCCAGCAGGCTGCCGAACTGCAGGCCGATGACCGTCGACACGGGCAGCATGGCGTTGCGCAGCGCGTGCTTGATGTTCACCGTGCCCTTCTTCAGGCCCTTGGCGCGCGCCGTGCGGATGTAGTCGGCGTTCAGCGTCTCGAGCATGCTCGAGCGCGTCATGCGCGTGATGATGGCCATGGAGTACAACGACAGCGCCAGCGTGGGCAGGATCAGATGGATGAGCACGTCGCCCAAAGCCGTCCAATCGGCCCGCATGATGGTGTCCAGTATGAAGAACCCGGTTCCTCCGGTTGGTTGGAGCAGGGGCGTCACGCGCCCGCTGGACGGCAGCACGTGCAGGATGCCGGCGAACAGCAAGATGAGCAGGATGCCCGACCAGAAGATGGGCATCGACACGCCCACCAGGGCTATGAGCATGCTCACGTTGTCGGCGAGCTTGTTCTTCTTCACCGCCGCCAGCACGCCCAGCGTCACGCCCAGAAGCGACGCCACGATGATGGCGCAGATGGCGAGCTCGGCCGTGGCGGGGAAGCGCGCGGCGATCTCGGCCGTGACCGGCTGGTGGGTGTAGTAGGACAAGCCGAGGTCGCCCTGCACGGCGCCCACGATGAAGTTGATGTACTGCATCCAGATGGGGCTGTCCAACCCGTTGTCCGCGCGCCACGTCGCCATCGCCTCGGGGGTTGCGTGCTCGCCCAGAACCACCGGAGCCGGGTCCGGGGCCAACACGCGCGTGATGAGGAAGATGATGATCGTAACACCCAGCAAAACGGGAATCACCATAAGGATTCGTTTGAGGATGTATTTGAGCATAGAGCACCTTTCTTGCCTGCCCTGCACCGCTATCCGAACGGATACAGGAACGAAGCCGGAGACCCGTGGCCCCCGGCTTCGAGCACGCCAACTCGTCTTTGACGTGCAGATCATCGGATCGTTACGACCGGATGACAGTGTAGCGCAAGTGCGGCCCGTGCGCTACGAGAATACGACGCACGGGCCGCACAAGGAAAAACCCGGCGTCCTCGCGAACGCCGGGAACAGCGGTTACGCTTCCTTCGAGACGCCCTTGAAGAACGCGACTCCCGTGGGATGGTAGTAGAAGTCCTTGACCTTCGGGCTGTAGCCCAGCAGGTTCTTGGAGTGGGAGATGAGCACCCACGGCTGCTTCTCGGCAACCATTTCCTCGCACTTCAGGTAGATGGCGTCACGCTCGTCGCCGTCCGGCGTGGCCAGGCCCTCGGCGATGAGCGCCTTGTACTCGTCGTCCTGCCAGTGGGCCACGTTCATGGACCAGTTCGTGTCAGCGAGCAGGTTCATGAAGTTGTCCGGGTCGCCGTTGTCGCCCGTCCAGCCGTAGAAGCAGATGTCGTACGGGTCGGTCTGAACCTTGGTCTTGTAGGTGGTCCAGTCGTACTCGGTGATGCTCACGTCCACGCCGACCTCGGCCAGGTAGCCCTGGATCATGCGGGCCAGGTCGCTGCCGCCCTTCTGGTTGTAGGGGCGGGCGGTGGTGTAGGTGATGCACTGCAGCGACGTGATGCCCTTGTCGGCCAGCGTCTTCTTGGCGGCCTCGGGATCGTAGGCCGTCTGCTTGACGTCCTTGTCGTAGGGGGCCATCCACAGGGGCATGACCGAGTTCGCCACGGTGGCGTAGTCGCCGTAGATGGACTTCACCATCTCCTCGACGTTGATGGCCTGGGCCACCGCCTTGCGGACCTCCTGGTCGGTGCACTTGCCGGTCTCGGTGTTGAACGCCATGTAGTTGATGGTCATGCCGTCTTCGGAGAACAGCTCGAAGCCGCCGTCGACGATCTGGTCGACCGCGGAGGGGTCGACGCTCGAGATGATGTCGCACTCGCCGTTGATGAGCGACGTGATGCGGGTGTTGCCCTCGGTGATGATCTTGAAGATGAGGTTCTTCGTCTTGGGAGCGTCGCCCCAGTAGTCCTCGTTCGCCACGAGCGTGATGGAGGCGCCCTTCGTCCAGTTGACGAACTTGTAGGGGCCGGTGCCCACGGGCTCGGTGATGGCCTGGCCGTCGGTGGCCTTCTCGATGGCGCTCGGCGCCACGATGGGGGAGGCCAGGGCCATGGCGAGGTTCTTCACGAACGGGGCGGAAGCCGCGCGCATCGTGATCTTCACGGTGTAATCGTCAACGGCCTCGACCGTGTCCACGCCGTTTTCGAGCTCCTTCTCGCCGAACACGAACGACGCGTAGGGCATGTCGGAGTTGCGGTTGGGCTCGAGCTGGCGCTCGATGGACTGCTTCACGGCGTCGGCGTTGAAGTCGGTGCCGTCGTGGAACTTGATGCCCTCGTTGAGCTTGATCGTGTAGACCAGGCCGTCGTCCGAGATCTCGGGCAGCTCCTTGGCCAGGCAGGGCGACACTTTCGCGTCGGTCTTGCCGTACTGGTACAGGCCCTCGTACATGTTGCAGGACACCACGGCGGACTCGCCGTCGTCGAAGTACGCCGGGTCGACCGCGCGCGGGTCGGCCGTCAGGCTGTACGTGATGGTGTCGGACGCGCCGCCGCCGGCCGCGCCGTCCGAGCCGCCGTCATTCTTGGCGTCATCGCCACCGCCGCCGCAGCCCGCCATGCTGACGAGGCCGAAGCCTGCCGCAGACACGCCGAGCAGCTCCATGAACTGACGCCTGCTGAACGAACTCTTACTTTCCATAAAGGATGTCTCCTTCCCTCAAACCCCGCTTCCCAACGGGGCCCTCCTTCGAGCTTTCAGCTCGCTACGCCCGGTCGCGCCTTGGGGGCAACCGTTGCGTATCCGTATACTTTAGTACAATAGAGCAAGGTGCAGCAGGTAATTTACCGCATTGAAACGATTTTTGTCCGCCTGCGGTGCGAAAATCCGACTAAAGGCGCGCTCGGAAGCGCCGCAGGCTGCGAAAGGAGAGGGGGAAGGAGGCCGCAACGGCGTGAAACGGCGGGCGCCCGGAGGCGAGGGCCCGCCTCCGGGCGCTGTCCAGGTGGAACGGGGCGCTACGCTCGGACGACGCGCCCCTCTTTGCGAGGAGCGGCCTCGGGCTGCGGGCAGTCGGCGTAGCCCAGGGCGATGGAGGACACGCCCGCCATGTCCTCGGGCAGGCCCCAGGCGCGCAGAAGCTCCTTGCCCTCGGGCATCTCGAACACCTCTTTCGAGCGGTGGATCCAGCACGAGCCCAGACCTGCGGCGTAGGCCGCGTTGAGCATGTTGCCGGCCATGAGCACCGCGTCCTCCGTCGGCGTCAGCGCGTCTTTCGGCGCGAGGACGACGAGGATGGTGGGGGCGCCGTAATAGGGGTGCACGGCCTGGTCGGAGTCGAGGACCTTGGCGTTCAACTCGTCGATCTTCGCGACGGTCGCGGGGTCTTGCACGACCACCGTCACGGCGCTCTGCCGCCCGGCGCCGGACGCGGCGTACAGCCCGGCCTCCAGCACCTGTTCGAGGGCGTCTTCCGACACTTGATCCGACTTGAACTTCCGAATGCTCCGACGGTTCCTCAACATGTCAAACGCTTCCATGGCAGCTCCTTTTTCTCGGTCGGTTAGCGCGTCCCTCGATGCTACGCCAAACGGGGCGGGTCGTCAAAAGCGGCCGGCAAGGGCCGCTTCGACAGGGCCCCGACCGGGACGGGGCTTGCTCGGGACGGCGGGTGAAAGGTAACAAAATCGATCGGCTCGCATACGGGCCGCGCCGACCTCTTTCCCTGCGGCGCGACGGGCGCTATACTGACGGCAGATCGACAACACCCTATCGGAAAGGTTCTCGTGCTTGCCACCGCCAACACCGCCGCTTTCGCCGACCTCGTGTTCTGCGCGCTGCTCATCGGCGCGTGGTGGTGGAACAAGAAGCACTGACTCGCAGCCGTCGACGGCTTCCGTCCCCCGCGCTCCGCAAGGCTCCGGCGATCCGGGGGTCTTTTCCGTGCTCCGAGCCCTGCGCTCGGACGACGCCGGGGAACGGTGATACTATAGGCGCATGCCATTGTTTTCAGTCGAACATCTCTCGGTATCCTACTCGCGCGACGGCCAAGCCGTGCCGCTTCTGAACGACGTGGGCCTCGAGCTCGAGGCCGGCTCCGTCTACGATCTCGTGGGCCCGTCGGGGGCGGGCAAGTCGACGCTTTTGCGCGCGTGCGCGCTCATGATGGAGCGCTCGTCGGGCGAGTTGTATCTGGACGGGGTCCCTTCCTCGTCGTTCAAGCCGTCGGAATGGAGGCGCCGGGTGTGCCTCGTGCCGCAGCAGGCGTCCCTCGTGGCGGGTACGGT
Organism: Gordonibacter sp. 28C; assembly: GCF_003339845.1. GTDB lineage: Bacteria > Actinomycetota > Coriobacteriia > Coriobacteriales > Eggerthellaceae > Gordonibacter. The sequence goes on along the minus strand of NZ_PPTR01000014.1, from coordinate 26,486 downwards.
GCGCGACAACCTGCGCCTGCCGTGGACGCTCAAGGTGAACGCGGGGGAGCGCCCGCCCGCCGACGAGGCCCTTGCCCGCATGCTCGCGCTCGCCGAGCTGGCCGACGTCGAGCTCGGCCGCGACGTCTCGCAGCTGTCGGGCGGCCAGGCGGCCCGCGTCGCGCTTTTGCGCGCGTTCGCCACGCGACCCCCGGTCATGCTGCTCGACGAGGTGGACGCCGCCCTCGACGACGAGTCGGCCTGCGCCATAGGCCGTTTGACGAAGGCGCTCGTCGACGAGCGCACCACGTGCCTGCGCATCCGCCATCGGGCTGCGGACGGCTTCGCGTCCGGCTCCTTCGAGCTGCGCGACGGGCGGCTCGCCTACGCCGACGCCGCGATCGCCGCGGACGGCGCGAGCTGCGCGGAGGGGTTCGACCCGGCGGACTACGCCGCCCTGCAGGACCTGGCGTCCGAGAGACCTGCGGCGGTTGGGGAAGGGGAGCGACCGTGAGCGGCGGCGTGGTCGACATCGGCTACGTGGAGCTGTTCGCGGCCAGCGCGCTCATGTTGGTGGCGGGCCTCGTGTCGTGGAAGCTGGAGCTGGGGCAGACGAGGCGCATCGCCGTGTCGTCCGTGCGCTGCTTCGTGCAGCTTCTGGCCGCGGGCTTCTTGCTCACGTACCTGTTCGAGTTCCAAACGTGGTGGCTCGTGGGGCTCGTGCTGGCGGGCATGGTGATAGCCGCCACCCAGATCGCCACGTCACGCGTCAAGAACCGCATCCCGGGGCTCGTTCCCTCCGTATTCGTGTCGCTTCTGGTGTCGTCCACGGCCATCGGCTTCATCGTGGTGGAGGGCGTCATCCACGCCGACCCGTGGTTCAACGCGCGGCAGGTGGTGCCCATCGTGGGCATGATCATGGGCAACGCAATGTCGTCCGTGGCCGTGGCCATCGACCGGCTCTTCTCCGACATGGACGCGCGCGCAAACGAGATGTTCTCGCTCGTGGCCCTGGGGGCCTCTCCCGGAGAGGCGGCCGCGCCGTCGCTCAAGGCCGCCATCGGGGCGGGCATGACGCCGGTGCTGGCGAACATGTCGGCTGCGGGCATCGTGACGTTTCCCGGCATGATGACCGGCCAGCTGTTGGCGGGCGCCGACCCCGTGGCGGCCGCGAAGTACCAGATCGTGGTCATGCTCATGCTGTCCGCGGCCAACACCGTCGCCATCGTCATGGCAAGCTACCTCACGTACCGCAAGCGCTTCTCGCCCGATGGATATTATTTGGACAAGGGCTTGCGCGGATAGACCGTACCTTATAATCGGCAGGACACGAAAGGACGTTGCCGTGGCTGACGAGAAGGCGTTTTCCCATATCACCGTTTCGGCCGACGACGAGGACGATATCGTCATCCAGGCCGGGGCGCGCACGGAGCCGAGCGGGGCCGTGCCCGAGCCCGTCACGGCCGTCGACGAGCCGGAGGTCCCGATCGCCGAGCCGGACGAACCCCTTCCCGCCGAGGACGCCGCGGCGGGAGACGCGCCGGATGCGGGCGGGCAGGACGACGCGCGCCCCGAGCGCGAGGGCTCGTATCGCGAGCAACAGCTCGAAGATCTGGCGAGCGCGCCTATGCCCGCAGCCCAGAAGGCCGTTCTGGCGGTGGCCCTGCTGCTCATAGTCGGGTTCGCCGTGTACTACTTCTTCTTCATGCGCTAACGAGCGCACCTTTTTCTGGTAGGAAGGTTAATCGATGCCCAAACACGCTGCAAACGAACCCCATGGCACCTCATCGAATCCCGCCGATCGCGTGTCGGCTTCCGACGCTCCCGTTCCGGACGACGAGCGCGACGACCGCATCGGCTTGACGGAGGCGTTCTCGCCGGTGAGCGTCGATCCCGTCGTCGACGAGCCCGACGCCCCTGCGGAAGGCCGCGACAACGCCATCGGCTTGACGCAGGCGTTCGCCCCGGTGGGCGGCTCCTCCGAAGGCCCGGCGCACGCCGGCGGCTTCAGCTACAAAGGCGACACCGACGACGAGTACCCCGACGCCTTCGACAGCTTGGAGCCGCGCGAGGTGCCCCCGCTTCTGCTCGCCGAGGACGAGCTGCCCTTGGAGCCCGAGCAGCCGGTGGGCCGCCACGGCAAGAAGGACAAGCCGGACGTGCCCCCTCATATGCGCAAATCGCGCCGCATGCGGCGCGTGCTCATCGTGGTGGTGGTGCTGTTGGCGGTCCTGCTGGCCGCGCTGGGCTACTTCACGTTCCGCCTGATCGACGAGAGCCAGACGCTGGCGACGCAGCAAACGCAGCAGCAGCAGGACGCGCAGGAGGTCACCGCCATCCAGCAGGAGGAGACGAAGGACGCCTCCACCGAGACGGCGAAAAAGACCGAGGCCCCCGATCTGGCCTCCGTGCTCGGCCTCACCCAGGACGAGGCCGTGGCGGCACTCAAACACGGCGCCGAGGTGACCAGCTCGAAGGACGTGAACGAGGAGGGCAACCCCGTCAAGAAGAACGTGACGGTGGCGCTCACCGACGAGCCGGCCGACACGCGCACGGGCACTCCCACGGTGTACCTGGGATTGAACGAGGAGGGCAAGGTCGTGCAGGCGGGCTACTCCGCTTCCACGGCCGCGCTCGGCTACGGATCGCTCAGCTTCGCCGACGCGGTGAAGAACGAGCACGTGGTGGAGAAGACGCTGCAGGAGGCCGGCATCCCCGTGGCCGAAGGGGCGGCGACGCTGCCCGAGGACAAGACCGTGTACTCCACGTACGACACCGACGGCACGACGCTTGTGAAGGAGAACTGCTCGTTCTCCGGCACGGTGGATCTGAACGGCGCCGCCCACGAATGGTCGGCCGTGCTGTCCTACAACTACACCACGGCCAACATGTCGGGCAACCTGGCCGACACCGTCCGCATCATCTACGTGTACATCAACGCTTAGGGTTCCGGCAGCCTGCCGGCCGCCGGAACCTGCCGACGCTGCGGCCGGCCCCGCCGTTCCGTTGCGCCAACCTGCCGTCCGCTTTTGCGCCTGCGGGCGGAAGCGGACGGGCGAGCGCGCTACGCGCCGTGCGGACGGAAGCCGAAGTACCGCTCGCAGGCGTCGGCGAAGGCCGCCTCGTCGGCGAGCGCGGTGCGGACCTTCTCGCCCCTCTCGCGCACGGTGAGCGTGTCGTCCCAGATGCCGTAGTAGCCCGTTTTGGTGCGCAGGTTGGCGATGCGGTGCTCGTAGAACTCCATGCCCGGCTGCGAACAGGCCAGGTTGAGCGCGGCGAAGTCCTTGTCGGTCACGGCGGCCAGGCACAGTTCCAGCTCGGTCTGCGTGCGGGACGGCCCCTCGATGCCGTAGAGGTCCTTCTTCGCCCCGGTCACACGGTCGACGGCCCACCAGTAATCGTCGATGCGGCGCGCGGTGAACGACTCGCCGCGGATGATCTGCTCCTGCCCGTCGACCAGCGAGAGCGAGGCCGAGGGCAGCGGCCCTCCGAAGCCCACGTCCGCGAGCACCTCTTCGCCGTCCAAGTTCACGAGCACGGCGCGGTGGTTGATGGGGTCCTTCACCTTGGCACCGCACACGGCGCGGCACAGACACGGGCGAACCTCGTAGCCCAAGCTGGCGAGCAGCGCTTCGAACAGGGCGTTCAGCTCGAAGCAGTAGCCTCCGCGGTGCTGGGTGATCAGCTTGTCGAACACGCGGTCGAGTGCGAGGTCGGGCGGTTCGGCGCAACGGTACATGTCGATGGTCTCGAACGGAATGGAGCATTGATGCGCGTAGACGAGGTCGTCGAGCGCTTCCCGCGTGGGCTGCTCGGGCCGACCAAGCCCGATGCGTTCGAGGTAGGCGCACGCGTCTCGCGCGCTGAGAGCGAATTCGTTCCCCATGGATATCCCCTGTCCTGTCCACGGCGCCCGGGCTTTCCCTGAGCCTGCGGCGTCACGTTGCCCATGATAGCGCAAACACCGCGGGAAAGAGAGCCTTTCTTCGCGTGCCTGTCGCGGGAACGCGAAGAGGACAGGCGTCTCACCTGCGCCCCTGGCGGTCTTTTGCCGCAGCCTTCCGCTCCGTCATTGACCAAGCCGGACGATGCGGGTAGAGTTGGGCGCAAGCGATTACCGACGGGAAAGGGGCTCCCATGATCGACCGCGAAACGTTCGGGCGCATGCTCTCGGCCAGCGCTCGGCTCATGCTGGACAACGCCGACGTTTTGAGCGACATCGATTCCAAGTTCGGCGACGGGGACCACGGCGTCACCATCACCAAAATCGCCAAGCTCGTGCAAGACCACGTGGCCGCATGGAACGATGCGTCCATCAAAGACTTCCTTGACGACCTGGGCACGGCCGCCATGGCCGTGCGCGGAGGCTCCGCCGGTCCGCTCTACGGCACGATGATAGGCGGTTTGGGCGTCGAGCTGGGCGATGACGAGAACGAGCTTTCCGCCGATACGGCGCGGCGCATGCTCGCCGGCTGTCTGGCCGAGATGCAAGACATCACGAACGCGCGGGTGGGCGACAAGACCATGATGGACGCGCTCGTCCCCGCCGTAGCCGCCGCACAGGCCGTCGAGACGTCGCCGGGCGGCGCCGAGGCCGTGTTCGCGGCGGCGGCCGAGGCGGCCGAGAACGGCGCGCGCGCCTCCGAGGGCTTCGCCTCGAAGTTCGGCCGCGCCCGCAGCTACGGCGACGCCACCATCGGCACGCCCGACGCGGGGGCCGTGTCCACCTCGCTGTTCTTCCGCGGGCTTGCGGAAGGCGCCGCGCAACGCTAGGGTACCGGCCCTGCCGCGAGCGCGGCGGGCCTTTCTATTCCGGCTGTCATCCGACCAGAAGGAGCGCACCGTGCAGATGAAGAAGTTCATCAACGACCCCGAGAACCTCACTGCCGAGCTGCTGGAGGGCCTGGCCATGGCCAACCCCGACATCCTCGAGCTGGGCGAGGACAACATGGTCGTCAACAAAAAGCTGGCCGAGGCGGACCGCGTGACCATCGTGACGCAGGGCGGCGCCGGCCACGAGCCGGCCATCGAGGGCTTCGTGGGCGAGGGCATGGTTGACATCGACGTGGTGGGCGACATCTTCGCCGCGCCCGGCCCGCAGGCCTGCGTCGACGCCATCAAGCTGGCCGACAAGGGCAAGGGCGTGCTCTACATCGTGCTCAACCACGCCGGCGACATGCTCACGGGCAACATGACCATGAAGCAGTGCAAGAAGCAGGGTCTGAACGTGGCGCGCGTGGTCACGCAGGAGGACGTGTCGAACGCCACGCGCGAGAACGCCGACGACCGTCGCGGGCTGGTGGGCTGCATTCCCACGTACAAGATCGCCGGCGCCGCAGCCGCCGAGGGCGGGAGCCTGGAGGAGGTTGCCGCCGTCGCGCAGCGCTTCGCCGACAACATGGCCACGCTGGCCGTGGCCGTGCGCGGCGCCACGCACCCGCAGACGGGCACGCTGCTGGCCGAGCTCGGCGACGACGAGATGGAGATCGGCATGGGGCAGCACGGCGAGGAGGGCGGCGGCCGCCAGCCCATGAAGTCCGCCGACGAAACCGCTGCGATCATGGTGAACGCGCTGGTGCGGGACATCGGCATCGAGCCGGGCGAGAAGGTCATGCTCATCGTTAACGGCTCGGGCGCCACCACGCTCATGGAGCAGCTCATCGTGTACCGCGCCGCGGTCAAGGAGCTGGCGAAGCAGGATATCGAAGTGGTCGCGAACTTCGTGGGCGAGATGCTGACCGTGCAGGAGCAGGCCGGGTTCCAGATGTTCATGGCGCGCATGGACGACGAGCTGCTGCGCCTGTGGAACGCCCCCTGCAACACGCCGTATCTGAAGAAGTAGCCCGCCCTCCCTCGCGCGGCGTGGGCGACCGCGGTTTCGCCGCCGCGCGACAGGGAGGCCCCCTCCCCTCGATCCGAAAGGAGCCCCTTTTGCTGGTTTCCCTGAGATCCGTCCTCGCTTGGGCGGAAGAGCAAGGCTGCGCGGCGGCCGCCTTCGACACGCCGAACCTCGAGCTGCTGCTGGCGGCCATCGGCGCGGCCGAGGATCGCGACGAGCCCGTCATCATCCAGCACGCCCAGCTGCACGAGGATGAGACGTCCATCGACGTGATCGGCCCCATCATGGTGGCGCGCGCCGAGGCGTCGCGTGTTCCGGTGTGCGTCATGCTCGACCACGGCGAAGACATCGACTACGTGCGTCGGGCGCTCGATCTGGGGTTCTCGGCCGTCATGATCGACGGCTCGCAGCTGCCCTACGAGGAGAACGTGGCGCTGACGTTGGGTGCCGTGGAGCTGGCTCACGAGTACGGAGCCGATGTCGAGGCTGAGATCGGCTTCACGACGGGACACGAGGGACTCGAGCTTGCCGACGACGACCGGGAGAACGTGTACACCGACCCCGACGAAGCCGCGCGCTTCGTGGCCGACACGGGTATCGACGCGCTCGCGGCATCCGTGGGCACGGTGCACGGCTTCTACAAGGCCGCTCCGAAGCTCGACTTCAAGCTCATCGAGGAACTTCGCATCCGCTGCGGCGTGCCGCTCGTCATGCACGGCGGCAGCGGGCTGTCGTGCGAGGACACGCGCGCGGCCATCCGCGCCGGCATCCGCAAGATCAACTACTTCAGCTACATGAGCAACGCGGGCGTGCGCGCCGTCGAGGCGCTCATCGCCGAGAAGCATCCGAAGTACTTCCATGCCCTGGCAAACGCCGCCACCGAAGCCATGCAGGCCGACGCCGAAGCCGCCATGGACATGTTCAGGATGTCATCCTGAGCGAAGGCGGCGCGAGCCGCCGAAGTCGAAGGATCCCGTGCGGCGCCAGCAGGCATCGTCCGGGAAATCGAGAGGAGCGCATCATGACCGCAACCTATATGCACATCGGCATCCCCATAACGGAGAAGAAGCCGAACATGGCCTACAACGAGGCCATGAAGTTCTGGGTGTCGAACGTCGACGACTACGACTACAAGGTGGAGTACCTCAAGTTCGAAGAGGGCACGCCTTTCCCTGAAGAGCTGCATCGCCGCTGGCACGTGGCCTACGCGGTGGACGACCTCGACGCCTACGCCGACGACGCCGACCGCATCATCTGCGGCCCCATGGATGCGGGCCCCGGCGTGCGCCTGGCCTTCGTCGAGAAGGACGGCGCCGTGATCGAGCTGTACGAAGACAAGAACTAGGGGTCGTGCGGGGTGCGCGTTTTCCGTGCGCCCCGCACGAGGGGCTAATCCGCTTCTTTAGCATCTCGTGCCGTACGTGCGTTTTCCAGCGAGATGGTGGGTATGCGCACGCACATGAGGTAGATCAGGAACACGGCCACGCAGCCCAGGACGATCCAGACGACGGGCTTCTGGACAATAAGCGCGCTCGCTCCCATAAGCACGAACGACACGGTGAGGATGCGCACCTTCGTCGCGGCGGGGATGCCCCCCGCCTCCTTGAACGCGGCCACGTAGGTGCGGTACACCTTCGTGGAGACGATCCATGCATGGCAGCGCGGCGAGGATTTGGCGAACAGGAACGTGGCCAGCAGCAACAGCGGGGTGGTGGGAAGCACCGGCACGAACACGCCCACGCACCCCAGGATGCAGGCGATCCAGGCGCCGGCGAGCATGAGCAGGCGGGGCAGGCGTTTCATGGTGTCCTTCCGTCGTCAATGGCGGGCTCCGGGCCAAGGCCGAAGCATGCGGGCATCTGATGACGCGAGTATAGCAAACCGCGCGGGCACCGTTGTTCTCGAAGAGGGAAGCGGCGGGTTTCTCCCGTGGGGCGCCTGGAGCGCGGCGTGCTCCCCGTGTCGGGGAAGGAAGAGGGCGTGCAAAAAAGGTTTCAGAAAAGGTGCGAAAACAATTGCATTGGAAATCGGCTGTGTTAGAATAAGCAAGTTGTTTACTCAAGCGAGGGGAGACCCTCCACCTGATTCGGCGCTTCGGCTGCTGATGGGTCGCTCGAATACGGGGCCGCATGCGGCCCGGTCATCTGAATGCGAACCCGTCGCCTGCCAAGGCGGCGGGTTTTTCATTGAAGCGCGACAAACGCTTAAAGATTGGGAGGTGAGCGCGATAGCTGCTCAAGAGCCTCGGCTCAACGAAGAAATTACCGTCCGCGAATGCCGTTTGATCGGCTTCGACGGCGAGCAGATGGGCATTTACGTGACGTCGGAGGCCCAGCGGGTCGCCGACAACCAAGGACTCGATCTCGTGGAGATCGCGCCGAACGCAGAACCGCCCGTATGCCGCATCATGGACTACGGCAAGTTCAAGTACGACCAGGCCATCAAGGCCAAGCAGGCCCGCAAGAACCAGAGCAAGGTCGAGACGAAGGAAATGAAGTTCCGGCCGAAGATCGACGTGGGCGACTACACGACGAAGAAGAAGCACGTCATGCGCTTCCTCGACGACGGCAACAAGGTGAAGATCACCATCATGTTCCGCGGCCGCGAGATGGCGCACCCGGAACTGGGTCTGACCATCCTCGAGCGCTTGGCCGACGACCTGAAAGACGAAGCGGTCATCGAGAACCAGCCCAAGATGGAAGGCCGCAACATGCACATGCTCATCGCTCCCCTGCCTTCGGTGGTGGCGGCGAAGAAGAAAAAGGAAAACGAGAAGAAGGAAGCTGAAGGGAAGGACGAGTAATGCCTAAGATGAAGACCCATCGCGGCACCGCGAAGCGTTTCCGCGTCACCGGTTCCGGCAAGATCATGCGCTCCAAGGCGTTCAAGAGCCACATCATGACGAAGAAGAGCCAGAAGCGCAAGCGCAATTTCCGCCACGAGACCGAAGTGGCCAAGTCCGACCAGAAGGTCATCGCCCGCAACCTCGGGCTTCGCTAATCGATAAGGAGTGATCATCCATGCCTCGTGTCAAGCGTGCAGTCAACGCCCATAAGAAGCGTCGCACCGTTCTTACTCGCGCCAAGGGCTACTACGGCGCGAAGTCCCGCTCCTACCGTGCCGCGAAGGAGCAGGTGCAGCACTCGCTGCAGTACATGTACCGCGATCGCCGCAACAAGAAGCGCGAGATCCGCCGCCTGTGGATCACCCGCATCAACGCGGCCGCCCGCATCAACGGCCTGAGCTACTCCGTGCTGATGAACGGCCTGAAGAAGGCCGGCGTGCAGCTGGATCGCAAGGTGCTCTCCGACATGGCCGTCAACGACCCTGCGGCGTTCACCGCCGTGGTGGAAGTGGCGAAGAAGGCCCTGTAGGCCGACTGCTAACCCGTCATAGATTGATGAAAGCCCTGCGAAATCTCGCGGGGCTTTTTTCTACCTGCGGGGCGGGCCGAGGGGGCCGTGCAGTACTCCTCACACACTTCGCGAAAGTTCGTCGCACTGCACGGCCCCCTCGGCCCTGGGCGCGAGCTGAAGCCAACACGGGGATGGGCTTCTTGCGGGTGAGCCGAACGAAGGTCCTGCGGGGGGGGGGCAGGGCCTTCGTTCGATGAGAGAGAGGAAGAGGGTTCTCACGTTGCTCTTTCGTAGGGGCGATCTCCAGATCGCCCGCTCGCGCGGAGCGCGGGAATGCGGGTTCCGGTTGCTTTTCCGGCTTCGCCGGAAGGGGCGATCAGGGGATCGCCCCTACGGGGAGTCTCGCAATGACCGTATCCTAAAAGGGGTCAGGCACTTTTTAGGACATTGAAATGACCGGAAGGCCGGTTCCCTCGTTTCTCGAAGTACTATTCGTACATAAGGGTGGGAAGGTCGGTGGCCGAACGTTGGTAGCCGCTCAGTTCCAGGCTTTCCTCGCCGACGTTCACGAACAGGTAGGTGCCGTCGTCGAGTGTCACCTCTACCACGTAGATGGAGCCGATGCTGGAGCTGCCTCCGCTCATGAGCGTGCGGGCGGATACGGCCGTCGCGCCGTTTCCGATGCCGCGGTCGTTCACGAGTTCGACGGCCTTCTCGGCATGGGGGAGTTCGACCCAGCTCGCCGCGTTCTCCATCATGGCGACGCGCTTCATGTCGTGCACGTAGGCGATCTCGTCTTCGGTCATGAGCGGCTTGCCGTAGTCTTCGCCGTACTTTTCGACTACCTCTTCGTACTGCGCGACAAGCTCCTGCTCGGTGCCGTAGTATCCGCTGCTGCTCTCGTCGCCGTTCCACGTGTCGAACCATTGCCAGTCCACCTTGTCTTGCAGGACCAGGTTCGACTGGAAGTCGACGCCGGAGGAGGCCGCGATGCTCGTTCTGATGAGGCCGTTTTCAGTTTCCAGCTCCACGTTCCAGTACAGGCCGGAGAAACCGTAGTAGTCCTCGTCGAGCGTCGTGGCGCTGTCGTACAGCGAGACGGCGCAACGGCCGGAGGGCGCGAGGTTGAACGAGTGCTCGGCGATATCGGCTGCGAGCGCTGCGGCGTACTGGGCCGATACGGCGTCTTCGGGCAGGTCGATGCCGCGGGTGTCCACTTTCACAGTCAGCCCTTCCGGGGCGGTCACCTCGTCGGTGAGGGTCAGGTCGGCGGTGGGCAGGGCCTCGTCGTGAACGGTGTCGGCTTCGGCTCCTTCGGCGTGGGCCAGAAACGAGCCGAGGCCCGCGACGCAGATGGCTATGAGGGCCGCGGCTACGCCGATGACGATGAACGATTCGCCTCTCGCTATCTTCGATCTCATGGGTGCGCTCCTTGTCTTTCGGTGTCGAGGCGCCGTGCGCGCTTCGGTGCTTCGAAGTATCGCCCGCGGCGGTCACGGCACGGGCACCGAGTTGTCACGAACCGGTAAAAAGAACGGCGGCCGTGGTTCCCCGCCCCGGTTCCGAGGCGAAGGCGAGCTCGGCGGCGTGGGCTCGGGCTATCTCGTTGCAGAGCGCCACGCCGAGACCCGCGCCGCCCGCTTCGCGGCTGCGCGCCTTGTCGGGGCGGTAGAACGGCTCGCCGAGGCGCGCGAGCTCGTCCGGCGCGAGGCCGCGCCCGTCGTCGGCCACCCGCACGGCGACCGAGGACCCGCGCGCCTCGATTCCCACGTCCACGCGACCGCCCGGCTCGCAGGCCCGCACGGCGTTCTCCACGAGGTTCGTGAACAGGCTTTCGAGGAGGATCGCGTCGCCCAGCACGCTGGCGGGGTCAAAGGGCTTCACGCGCACTTCGACCCCCTGTCGCTCGGCAAGGGGTTGCACGGACCGGGTCACCCGGTCGATCACCTCCCCCAGTTCTACGGGCTCGAACTCCACGTCGCCGTGCTCGAGAGATGAGAGCTGCAGGATGCGCTGCGCGATGCCCTGCAGGCGCGTGCTCTGCTCCGTCATGTAGCGCAGGGCCGATTCGCGCTCGTCGTCCGTCGGCTCTGCTATGCGCAGGTACTCGGCGTACCCTTTGATGGCCGTGAGGGGCGTGCGTATCTCGTGGGAGAGGTTCGCCGCCATGCGGGCGTTCTGCTCGGCCACGCGGCGTATCTCGGCGATGTCGCGCTCGGCGGCGTCCGCCATGGCGTTGAGGCTCGCCGCCAGCATGCCCACCTCGTCGTCGCTGCGTTTTTCGGCGCGCACGGCGTAGTTGCCGGCGGCGAACTCGTCGGCGACCCCTGCCAGGCGCTCGAGCGGTTTCGCCAGGCGTCTGAGGATGAGGAACAGGCCCGCCGCCAGCACGACGGACACGATGGTGCTGCTGACCACGAGCGTCGCGCGCATCTGCGCCCAGGTGGCGTACAGCTGCTCCATCGAGCGGCCGCAGACGAGGGCGTAGTCGTCCAGCCCGCCCGGCAGGGCGGACGCCACCAGCAGGTAGGGCGTGCCGTCGAGCGTGCGCAGCGCCCAGCTTTGCCGGCCCTTGTCGGCCGCGAGGGCGGCGTCGCCTCCAGCGGGTAGGTTGGAGAACATCTCCTCGCCGTTTTGCGAAACCGCCAGCAGGATGCCGTTTTGCGCGTAGTAGGTGCCGTACGAGCGGGCGAGCGACGCTTTCTGCAAGCGCGCGTTGCCGCCTTCGACGGCGGCAAGATCCTGGGCGAGCCCTTGCGCGACGAAGCTCTGCTCGCCGCGCGCCTTCTCCACCTCGCTGGCCATGGTTTGCTGCTGGTTCTGCCAGCCGATGAACGCGACGCCTCCGTAAAGCGCCGCCAGGAACAGGGCCAACGTGAGCAGGTAGGCTTTCTGCCAGAAGCGCAGCGACCTCATGCGCGCCGCCTCGTGCTCAGGCGGTAGCCCACTTTGTACACCGTTTGGATGACGTCCTCCCAGCCCAGCTTCTTGCGCAGGCGCAGCACGTGCATGTCCACGGTGCGGCTCTCGCCTTCGAAGTCGTAGCCCCACACCAGCCGCAGCAGCTGCTCGCGCGACAGGGCCAGGTTGCGGTTCACCACGAGCGTCTCCAGAAGGTCGAACTCCTTGGGTGCGAGCGCCACCTCCACGCCGTCTTTGAACGCTTGGCGCGTGGCCAGGTCGACGCGCACTCCTTGGTGCTCGAACGAGCGCTGGTGCTGGTCGGTGCGCCGCAGCACCGCCTCCACGCGGGCCAGCAGCTCCAGTATCTCGAAAGGCTTTACCACGTAGTCGTCGGCTCCCATGCCCAGTCCGTCCAAACGGCTGGCCAGGTCGTCTTTCGCCGTCACGAATATCACGGGGATGCCCGCGTCCATGCGCCGCTTCACCTCGAAGCCCGTCGGCCCCGGCATCATGACGTCCAGGAGCACGAGGTCGAAGCGCTCTTGTCCGGCGAGCCGCAGGGCTTCGTCGCCGTCGAAGCACGGAACGGCCTCGTGACCCACGAGCGCCAGGTTGCGGCAGACGAGGTCGTTGATGGGGCGTTCGTCTTCGGCTACGAGTATGCGCGCCATGGCCGGCCCTCCTTCCTGCTGTTGTGCGTAGAGGCCATTGTCTCACGAACGTGTCACGAAGCTGTATCGACGGAAGGGCTCGTTTCGCTGGCGCGGCGAGCGAGGATCCTGCGGGGCAGTGCCTTCGTTTTGCTGGGGAAGGGGTGCATTTCGGAGCCAGGGACCGAGCGGCGCGATCTTCGCCGGCTTCGTCTGGCAATTTGGAAAGATAAAAAAGGCCGCCAGCGGCGGCCTTGCGAGGCTTTACGCCTCGGCGAGATCGTGGTCGAGGTCGTCGTGTTCCCAGTCGCCAAGATGGCACAGCTCGTCGACGCCGGTGAGCGTGCGGGTGAGGTAGGCTTGCGCCACCTCGCGCGTGCCGCCGCGTGCGCTGGCTATCACCTCTATGCCCGCGTGGCAGAACACGTTCGCCACGTCGTAGTCGATGGCGTCCACGATGATGGTGTCCACGCCCATTTCGGAGAACAACGTGACGAGCTTGGCCGTCGACATGCCGGGGTTCGGCATGTTCTGGCATTCCACGATGACGCCCCGGTCGACCGTGTAACACATGTAGCTCGAGCATTGACTGAAACGGGGGGCGACCCCCAAGCCTTCGCTCGCCACTGCGATCCTCATGAGCACCCTTTCGCTGAATCCGTCTGCCATACGATAACGTGTTCGCGCGATTTTGCATCCGCTCTTTCGCCCAACGGGGAAAAATAGTAAGCTGAACGACATGGATACCATGAACGCACCTCTTTGCGACGTCGTCGTCATCGGCGCGGGCGTCGCCGGCGCGGCCTGCGCGCGCGAGCTTTCCCGCTACCGGCTGGACGTCGTCCTGCTCGAGGCGGGAAACGACGTGGCCTGCGGGGCGACCCGCGCCAACTCCGGCATCGTGCACGCCGGCTACGACCCAGCGCCCGGCACGCTCAAAGCGCGCTACAACGTGGAGGGGTCGCGCCTGTACGCGCGCTGGGCCGACGAACTGGGGTTCGCGTACCGGCGCAACGGGTCGCTCGTGCTGGCGTTCTCCGACGAGGAGCTGACGAGCGTGCGAGCGCTCGTGGCGCGCGCCGCCCGAAACGGGGTCGAAGGGGTGCGCGAGCTGGACGCAGGCGAGGTGCGCGCGCTGGAGCCGCAGGTCGACGCGGCCGTCAAGGGGGCGCTGCTCGCCGAGACGGGCGCCATCTGCGATCCGTACGAAGCGGCGTTCGCGTGCGTCGAGCAGGCGGTCGCCCACGGCGCGCGCTTGCGCTTCAACGAGCGCGTGAGCTCCGTGGCGCGGCTTTCGCAGGACGGCGATGCCGGCTCGGCCGCCCGCTATCTGGTGGCAACGGCGTCGGGGGCGCGCTGGGCCGCCCGGGCCGTGGTGAACGCGGCCGGGGTGCATGCCGACGAGATCAACAACCTGGTGAGCGAGCGGCGCCTGCGCATCGTCCCGCGCCGCGGGGAGTACTGCCTCTACGACACCGACTTCGGCCGCACGTTCTCGCATACGATGTTCCAAGCGCCGTCGCGGGCGGGCAAGGGCGTGCTGGTGACGCCCACCGTGCACGGCAACCTGCTGGTGGGGCCCAACGCCGTGGAGCAGGGGAGCAAAGACGACGTGTCCACGAGCGCCGAGGGCCTCGCGTTCGTGCTCGAGGCGGCCCGCCGCACCTGGCCCGGAGCCGGCACGCGCGGCGTGATAGCGAACTTCGCGGGCCTGCGCGCCTCCGGGGCGGACGGCGACTTCGCCATCGGCCAGCCGGACGACGCCCCCGGCTTCTTCAACGTGGCCTGTTTCGACTCGCCCGGCCTCACGTCGGCGCCCGCCGTGGCCGCAGACGTCGCCCGCGACGTGGCGGAGTTGCTGGACGCGCCGGCGCGCGCGGACTTCGACCCCCGCCGGCGCCGTGCAGTGCCGTTCTCGGAGCTCGACGAAGACGGACGGGCGCGGGCCGTCGCCGCCGACCCGCGCGCGGGTCGCGTGGTGTGCCGCTGCTGCGACGTGACGGAGGCCGAGATCGTAGAGGCGCTGCACGGCCCGGTGCCCGTATTGTCGCTCGACGCGCTGAAATGGCGCACCCGCGCCACGATGGGACGGTGCCACGGCGGGTTCTGCTCGCCGGAGATCGCGAAGATCGTCGCGCGCGAGACAGGCGTGGCGCCGGACCGTTTGGACAAGCGGCTACCGGGATCGCCCTTGGTCGCGACCGCGCGAGGGGATTACGCGGAATTGGCGCGTCTCGAGGACGCGCGGGCGGGGCAGGGGGCCGATTCCCGTCGGTTTTCCGCCTGTGCCGGAACGGGTGCTCTGGAGAGCGCCCCTACGGGGGCGTCGCCGTTCGACGGGCCGCCTGCGGGTTTCCCGGACGACCTTTACGACGTGGTGGTGGTGGGCGGCGGCGCGGCGGGCATGGCGGCGGCGCGCGCGGCCGCGGACGGGGGAGCCTCCCGGGTGCTGCTGGTGGATCGCGAGGCGAAGCTCGGCGGCATCCTGAAGCAGTGCGTGCACAACGGCTTCGGCCTGCACCGCTTCGGCGAGGAGCTCACCGGGCCCGAGTACGCGGCGCGCGAGGCCGCTTCGCTCGAGAGGCGCGCGCCTGAAATCGACGACGCAGGGGAAAGCGCCGGAGACGGGCGCGTGGAGGTGCTGCGCGGCGCGTCCGTGCTGTCGGTGGACGCGGCGCGCGCCGGCGAGGGCGAGCTTGCGGTGCACGCGGTCAGCGAGGCGGGCGCCCATGTGCTGCGCGCCCGCGCCGTCGTGCTGGCCACGGGGTCGCGCGAGCGCGGGGCGGGCGCGCTCAACATGGCTGGGAGCCGTCCTTCGGGCGTGTTCTCGGCCGGAAGCGCCCAGAACTTCATGAACCTGCAGGGCTGCCTGCCGGGCCGGCGCGCCGTCATCCTGGGGTCGGGCGACATCGGCCTCATCATGGCGCGCCGCCTGGCGTCCCAAGGCGCCGAGGTCGAGGGCGTGTACGAGCTCATGCCCCATCCCTCGGGCCTGCGCCGCAACATCGTGCAGTGCCTGGACGACTTCGGCATCCCGCTGTACCTGAGCCGCACGGTAACGCGCCTGGAGGGGGAGGGGCGCTTGGGGGCCGTGCACGTCTCGGACGTCGACCCCGTCACGCTCGCGCCCGTGCCGGGCACCGAGCGGCGCGTGCCGTGCGACACGCTGCTCTTGTCGGTGGGGCTCATTCCCGAGAACGAGGTGGCCAAGACGGCCGGAGCGGAGCTCGACGCGACGACGGGCGGCGCGCGCGTGGACAACCGCCTGGCCACGAGCGTGCCCGGGTTGTTCGCCTGCGGAAACGCGCTGCACGTGCACGATTTGGTGGACCACGCGTCGGCGGAGGGGGAGGTTGCCGGCAGGGCGGCCGCCGCCTACGCGCGCCGCGTCGCGGCGGGCGGCTCGTGCGTTCGGGAGGCGCCGGGTTCGCCCGCGCGCGTCGTCGACGATGCGTTGGAAACGCCTGAGAGCACGGGCGCGCCTGCTTCAGCCGCGCCCGTGCCGGTGCTTCCCGACGACGGCGTGCGCTACGTGGTGCCCCAGCGCATCGATCCGGCCACGGGCGCGGACGAGCGACTCACGCTGTCGCTGCGCGTGTCGCGCGCCCTGCGCGAACCGCGCTTCTTCGTGGAGGGCGTCTCCGCCGACGGCTCGATGCGCACGGTGAAGAAAGCCAAGACCATGGTGGCGGTGCCGGCGGAGATGGTGCAGATCAAGCTTACAGGCGCCGACGTGGCGGGGCTCTCTTCGCTTCACGTGCGCGTGGAAGGCCGATTCGAGGATGCCTCCGAAGCAATGCCCCTCGGCGCCTCCTCCCGTGTCGAGGGCCGCTCCGACGTGGCGGGAGGGGGAGCCGAATGATGCAGCTGGCCACTGAGATAACCACGTTCACCTGCATCTGCTGTCCGCTGGGCTGCCAGCTGGAGGTGGCCTTGGACGAGCAGGGGGGCGTGGCCGAGGTGTCGGGCAACACGTGCAAGCGCGGGGCCGACTACGCGGCGCGCGAGGCCACGGCGCCCGAGCGCATGGTGACGGCCGTTCTACCCGTTGAGGGGTGCCTGGAGCCGGTGAGCGTGAAGACGTCCGCCCCCGTGCCGAAAGACCTCATGGCCGACGTGCTGTCCGCCTGTTCCGCCGCGCGCCTTGCGGCGCCGGTCGCGGCGGGCGACGTCGTCGTCGCCGACGTGTGCGGAACCGGCGTGGCCGTGGTGGCCACGAAAAGCGTACCATAGCGGGCACGGATCGAACGAAGGGACAGGGTGGCCGCCATGGCGGACGAGGAACAGCGGGAGCACGAGGAAGGGCGCGGCGCGCGCCTTGCGGGAACGGCCGTCGTTGCGGTGGGCGTGGTCGCGCTCATATTCGTTGCGGCCGCTGCCGCGTTCCTTCTGCTGGGGGAGCTGCTGCAGGGGGCTTGGTTGCTGGCGGGCGGCGCGCTGGTGGTGCTGGTGGGGGCGGTGTGGCTGGCCAACCGCCTGGTGCGCGTGGCCGCCAACCAGAACAAGGATCCTATGGGATAGAGGCGAAAGGCCTCAAGAGCGGGTGAAGCCGCAGCCGCCCGGGTACCCGATCGCACGCGGCGACCTCGAGAACATTTACAAGCCGCCCTCATCCGTCCGCGTCCGAGTGACGTGGCTACCGCTCTTTTCGCTGTTAAGCCGCCATCGACGCGCCTCTGCTTGGCGTCTGAAGGCGGCCTGGCGTTAACGGCCTCGAACGGGCTTGCGTCAATTCTTGTTTAACGGCGGATCGCTCTAACCAAGGAGAAAACTCGCTTGTCCGGCGGTTTCTGCTAAAAAATGACGTTTGTGAACGAATTTCCCTGACTTTTTATATAGATGTAAAAAGGTCATCTTCTAAAAGGCCTGATGGTCGGAATGTACTTTTAATTATCCTTCAAAAAGGTCATGCACAAACGTAATTTTTTAGCAGAAACCGCCGTTCTTTCTGCCTAACCGTCGTCGACACGTGCCGCCGCTTGCCGTTTGCGAACCGGAGCGCACGGGGAGGGGCGTATGGTGGCCCCCGTGCGAGGGAGCCTTTCGCGAAGGCTTCGTGCGGAGGTTTGCACGCCACGCCGCGCCCGTGCGCCCGCGGCGTGGCGCGGGCGCGTCAAAATCACTGCGCCGCATCGCGCCCTTCGAGCGCCGCACCGCGATGCGCGCCCGTCCGCCGAGCGCGTATCGCGGCGGAAAGAGCGGTGCCCGCGTGCCTGTCGTTTTTACCGCTGCTTGCCGCGGCGCTTGGCCACGTCGGCGCGGTGGGCACGGCCGGGGCGCAGGTCGGATCCGCCGCGCGCGGGCTTGGATGCGGAGGGCGCCTTCGACGCCTGCTGCTTCGGCTGCGCTTGGCGACCCGCCGCGTTCGCCGCGCCCTTGCTGCCGGCGGGCTTCTTCGGGCCCTTCTGCGCGGGGCGCTGGCGGTTGGGTTGGGCTCCCGCCGTGCCGGCCGGCTTCTTCGTCGCGCGCTTCTTGGCGCCGCCCTTCGCGCCTGAGCCCTGTCCCTTGGCGGGCGCGGCCTGCGCTTCCTCGGCGGCCGCCTCGCGGGCGCGCTGCTTCCTGCGCTCGCGCGCGTTCAGCTCGCGGGCCGCCTGCGCGATCTCGGGATCGGTGCGCGCCGCCTTGCGCGTGGCGTGGGCGGCGGATTCGGCCAGGGCCTCCTCCTCGTCGAACGTGGATATCTCCATCTCGGGGATCTCGCGCTTGATGAGCTTCTGGATGTCGCGCAGGGCGTCCTCGGTCTCGGGGCTCACGAACGAGATGGCCCAGCCTTCCTCGCCGGCGCGGCCGGTGCGGCCGATGCGGTGCACGTAGTCCTCGGGCACGGTGGGCAGGTCGTAGTTGATGACGTGGTCGACGCTCTCCACGTCGATGCCGCGCGCCAGCACGTCGGTGGCCACGAGCACGTCGGTGGCCCCGTTCATGAAGTTGTCGAGTGCGCGCCGACGCTGGTTCTGGCTGCGGTCGGAGTGGATGGCCTCGGCCGTGTAGCCCGCCTTCTTCAGACGGCGGCACGTGGCGTCGGCCCGGCTGCGGGTGCGCGTGAACACGATGACGCGCTCGTGGCCTTTCTCGGCGAGCACCGCTTTCAGCAGCGCCGGCTTGAGCGTCTGCGGCGCGCGCACGATGAACTGCTCCACCGTGTCGGCCGTGTCGCCCTTGTGCGCGATCTCAACCATGGCCGGGTCGTGCAAAAGCTTGCCCACGCTGCCCATGATAGACCGGTCGATGGTGGCCGAGAACAGAAGTGTTTGCCGCGAGGCGGGCGTCGCGCCGATGATCTTTTTCATAGAAGGCAGAAAGCCCATGTCCAGCATGCGGTCGGCCTCGTCCAGCACGAGCACCTCCACGTCGCCCAGACGCGCGGCGCCCTGCTCCATGAGGTCCACCAAACGGCCCGGCGTGGCGATGAGCACGTCGACGCCGTGCTTGAGCTTCTGGATCTGCGGTTCGTAGGACAGCCCTCCCACCACGGTGGCTATGCGGTGGTGCGTGGACACCGCCACGGCGGAGCACACCTCGCCTATCTGCTGCGCCAGCTCGCGCGTGGGCGTGACCACCAGCATGAGCGGCCCCTGGCCGCCCTTGGCGTGGCCGAGGCCGTCCAGCGTGGGCAGCGAGAACGCGGCCGTCTTGCCCGTGCCGGTCTTGGCGGCGGCGATGAGGTCGCGTCCTTCCAGCACCAGCGGGATGGCCTGCTCCTGCACGGGGGTGGGGGATTCATAGCCCAAGCGGGCGACGGCGTCGAGCACTTCTGGGGAAAGCCCCAGTTCGTTGAATTCGGTCATGGGTATCGCTTGCGTTCCTTTCGATGGTTAGCGCATATGCGCGGGTTTCCCGCCCCAGTAGAAGCCCATGAAGTGCCTCTTGCGCAGCGGGTCGTCGGGTTTTTTGGGATGCGCGGCAAGTTCCAGCGCGGCGTGCGCGACGTCGCGCGCGGCGGACTCGTGGCGCAGGAACCTGCCGTTGACGAGCATGGACCGGATGCTCTCCGGGTTCTTCTCGATGTGCCGCAAGGCGTCCAAGAGCTCGCGCGACGTGGTCACGTGCATCGCCGCGCCCACGGCGGTGAGCATGAGCACGTTCACCTTCTCCTGGCCGTAGGCGCGGCCCAGCAGGATCATGGGCACCTGCGCGCACAGGCATTCCGTGACCACCAGGCCGCCGGACTTGCAGATCACCAGGTCGCTCGCCGCCATGAGCGCCGCCATGCCCTCCACGTAGTCGAGCACGGTGACGTTGGAGAGCCCCAGCTCGGTGCATTCGTGACGCAGGTGACGCGCGTATTCGGCGTCGCTGCCCGCCACGAGCACGAAGTGCATGTCCGAAAGCGCGTGCACGTAGGGCAGCAGCTTGTCGAGCGCCTCGCGGAAGTGCACGTAGGGGCGGGGGAGCTGCGCGCCGGCCAGCGCCAGCACCACGGTCTTGTCGAGCGGAAGCCCCAGGCGCTCGCGCGTCGCGCGCTGGTCGTAGGTGCGGCGGAAGTCCTCGCGCGTGGGGATGCCCGTGATGAGGATGCGCTCGTCGCCCACCTTGCGCGGGCGCAGCGTCTCGGCCATGGACTCGTTCGCCACGCAGAACAAATCGGCGCTGCGATGCGGCCAGAGCCCCTCCGTCTCGTAGTCGGTGGGCACGCAGACGATGGGGAACTCCACGCCCGAGAGCATGCGCGCGCCCACGGCCACGTTCGCCGCCGTGATGTGCGTGCACACCACGGCCAAGGGCCGCACCTCGCGCACGTGGTCGGTGAAGGCGGGGTACATGACGCGCGACCACACGGTGCCTCCGCCCCACAGCAAGCGGCCCGTGAGCGTGAAACGCCAGGTGAGGTCGTAGATGGGACGGGTAGCTCCCGTGAAGAGCGATGCGGCGTGGTCGCCGTCGAACACGATGCGCCCCCACTCCAGGATGTCGACGACCTCGACCTCCAGGTCCTCGGGGACGAGCGGGTCCTCGTCGACGCCGTCCGCGGCGTTCCGCCGCCTCGCCGCCGCCTCGTCGCGCAGCAGCTCGAGGGCCTGGGCCACGGCCATGGCCGCGCTGCGATGGCCCGAGCCGACCGACGCGTGCATGACGATGACGCGCGGCTTGGGCGGCTCGGGCTCCGGTTCGGGTTCCGCCATGACGAGGCCGACGGGCTCGTCGCCATGCTCTTCGCCGTCCGCGGAGGGAGCGGGGTCGCCCTCGGGGTTCTCGTATGGGGATTGCGGCGCTGCCGCCTCGTCGATATCCATGCCCTCCATCATACCGCAACGTCCCCGCTTGCGGAGCGATTTCGCGGCCAAGCGGCCCTCGGCTTCACGGAACGAGTGGAACCTGGCGGTTTCCATGAGCCCGATGGTTACAGAACCGTGACGAACGGCGGACGGGACGCCGCGCCGCCGGCCGTCCGGTAAACTGGCCCCGTAAGGCGCTCCGGCGCGCCTCTAACTCGGGCAAGCTTTCAGGGAAAGCTTCGTCGCGCGCCGGGAGCGCTTGCTTCGCCCCCTGCTCGAAGCTCGGCCGGCATGCGCGTCGTGCCGGCGACCTTCACAGGCCTTGGTCGACCTCTTCCGCCGCCGCCATCTTCAGGCGCTCGACGAACGGGGGCAGGGCGGGGTTCTCGTTGTCCTCCCGGTAGACGATGAAAAGCGTGTAGTAGCAATCGGGATCGGCCAGTTCGTGGGTGACCATGTCGTCGCGCATCAGGAAGCGGGGATCCCGGAGGAACGCCTCGCTCAAGATGACGACCCCGTCCTTCGTGTTGAGGGCGAAGTAGCCGTTGATCGTGGGCGTGACCTTGAGGTTGACCTTCGGGAAGAACCCGTGTGCCAAGCTCGCCTGCTCGAGAACCACCCTCCAGTCGTCGAACAGCCGGTCCGCCGGAATCAGGAAGGGGACGTCGTGCAAGTCGGCCATGTGCAGCTCCTCCAAGTTGGTGAGCCGATGGTCCCTCCTCATCCACACCGCGAACCGCCGACGGCGCATGGGGAAGGCGGTGACCCCCAGGCGCGCCCGCTCCTCGATGATCTCGGCCTCGTCTCCGTAGGCCATGTAGTACGCGATGTCCACCGTCCCGTCGTTCAGGGCCTCCAGGGAGGTCTGGCCCCGTATGGTGTGGAGGTCGATGCTGATCATGGGGTAGTGCTCGGAGAAGTACATGAAGGCGTTGATGCTCTGGTTGCCGATGGTGGCGTCTATCAGGGGGTCCTGGATCACGATGCGCCCGACGTGGCCGTGCTGGACCTCCTTGCACTTCTCCACCGTTTTCTCCAGTTGGAACAGCACGTCCTCGACGGTTTCGAGGAAGATCTGCCCCGCGGGGGTCAGCGTCGGCGTCCCTTTGCGCGAGACGAGGACGAAGCCCAGGTTCTTCTCGAGGTCGGCGATGTGCTTGCTCAGGCTCGACTGGGACATGTGGAGCATCCTGGCGGCCGCGCTGAAGTTCAGATACTTGGCGAATTCGACGTATTCCTTGAGCACTTGAAGATCCATGCCGCACCCCCTCGACATCGTATACCCCATTCTACCAAACGTACGAGACCGCGACGCGTCGATCGGGGCACGGTTCGGCATCGATTCCTCGCCGAGGGGTTTTCCGAAACGAGAAGACGCCTATGCCGATTGTCGATAGGCGCTTTCGAGGTTCGCGATGGCCGCCTTTGGGGGATGGACGGCGGGGGATCGGGAAAACAGAGGTGCGGCCTGCTGTTATTTCATTTTTCGTATGCCGCGGGAACTTGCTATCCTGCGCCCCGAAAGCCCTGTCGTGGGCTTTCCGAGACGGTTTTTCGAACAAGGAGGAAAACATGTACGGAAAAATTGGGCTGGAAGAGCACTTCGCCATTCCCGACACCCTGGGGGGATCGCTCGTCTACTTCACCGGCGAGCAGGACCTGCGCACGACGCGCCTGCTGGACCTGCTGGATCTGCGCATCCAGCAGATGGACGAGAACGGCATGGACATGATGATCCTGTCCCTCAACAGTCCGGCCATCCAGTCCATCTGCGACCCGCAGCGGGCGGCCGAGCTCTCGCGCAAGGCGAACGAGGAGCTGGCCGACGCGATAACGAAGGAGCCCGACCGCTTCCGCGGGTTCGCCGCGCTGCCGCTGCAGGATCCCGACCTCGCCATCGAGGAGCTCCACTACGCGATCGACGAGCTGGGGTTCGTGGGCGTGCTGGCGAACGGCTACTCGCAGATCGGCAGCGAGGACAACTACCTGTATCTGGACGATCCGCTCTACCGGCCGTTCTGGGCCGAGATGGAGAAGATGGACGTTCCGTTCTACCTGCATCCCCGCGAGCCCATGCCTTGCAATGCCCACACGCTCGACGGGCACTACTGGATCCACGGCGCGCCGTGGGCGTTCGGCGTGGAGACGGCCACCCACACGCTCCGCTTGATGTGCAGCGGCCTGTTCGACGAGTACCCCAAGCTGCGCATCGTCCTGGGCCACTTGGGCGAGGGGCTGCCGTTCTTGATCTGGCGCGCCCAGAACCACCTCAACAAGCGCCGGAGGGGCATGCCCGCGCAGAAGCCCCTGCCCGAGTACCTGAACGAGAACGTGTGGGTCACGACCAGCGGCCAGTTCACGCTGCCCCCGCTCGTGTGCACCATGATGCAGATGGGCGCCGACCGCATCATGTTCGCCACGGACTACCCGTTCGAGGAGGTGTCCGACGCCTGCGTGTGGTTCGACGGGCTCCAGATAAGCGAGACCGACAAGAAGAAGATAGCCCGCGACACGGCCAACGAGTTCTTCAAGCTGGGGCTGTGAGGGCCTTTTCGGGATCGTCTGGACTTCCCGACGAGTAGAAAGGATCGAGCCTTATGAAGACCAAGCAGATCGTCGGACTGAGCCTGTCGGTTCTGTTCGGCATCCTGAGCTTCGTTCTTCCCTACGAGGCGTTGGGCCTGCCTTCGGAAGTGGCCCTGCACACGGTGGGGGTGCTCGCCATCACGCTGGCGCTTTTGCTGACCGAGACGTTCGCCACGCCCATCACCTGCTTCATCTGCATCTCCTTGATGTATCTGTTCGGGGCGGTCGACAGCTTCGCCGCTACCCTGGCGGGATTCACGAACACGACGTCCTTCTTCGTCATCGTGTCGTTCGCGCTCTCCATCGCCATCACCAAGGTCCCGCTGGGCAACCGGCTTCTGTTCAACATGATGAAGCTCTTCGGAAAGAACATCAAGCAGATACTCCTCGCCTTCATGATCACGATCTGCATCCTGTCGGCGTTCATCTCCAACGTCGCCACGGCGGCCATCTTCGTCGCCATCGCGATCAAGTTCTTCGACATCTACGACGACGAGGCAACAGGGAGGCAGGCCGGCAAGCTGTTCATGATCGGCATCGCCATATCCGCCACGCTGGGCGGCATGGCGACTCCGGCGGGCTCCTCTCTGAACCTGCTCATCATCGAGTTCGTTCAGGAGTTCGCCGACGTGCGCATCACCTTCCTGCAGTGGATGGTGTGCGGCACCCCCGCGGCTTTCGTGTGCACCCTGCTCGCATGGTTCCTCACGACGCGTGTGTTCAAGATGCCCGAGCTGAGCAAGGAGGACATCGCGGCCTACCGGAACAAGCTACGCGAGGAGTCCATCCCGGCGAAGATGGACTTCAAGGAAAAGTACGTGCTGAGCGTTATCGTGGTCATGTTCGCGCTTTGGATCGCGTCGTCGTGGGTGCCCTTCCTCGACATCACGCTCGTGGCGACCATCGGATGCATCTTCATGTTCATCCCGAAGATCGAGATCCTCACCTACAAGGAGTACATCAAGGGCATCAACTGGACTCCCTACATCATCATCTCGACCATGATCATGGTGGGCACGACGCTGGTGAAGAACGGCGTGACCACGTGGCTTTGCGGGCTCGTGTTCCCCGAGACGCTCGCGATGGGCTCCTTCTTGGCCGTGCTCATTGTGTCGCTGATCATCTTCGCGCTCATGATCGTCATCCCCTCGGCCCCGGCTATCATCAACCTGCTGGCCGCCCCGCTCGCCGCGCTCGCGGCGGTGTCGGGCCTGTCGCCCGTGCTGTTCCTGCTGCCCTTGGGCATGTGCGCGGGCAACTGCATCATCTTCCCCTTCGACACCGTGCCGGCCATCACGTACGCGCCAGGCTACTACTCGATGGCTGACCTGCCCAAGGTCTCCGCGCCCGTGCAGGTGGGCATCGCGGTGGTCATGGCGGCCTGGATACCGCTTGCGGCCCAGCTCGTCGGGTTGGTCTGACGGGCTGCGCGCCAGGTTTCGCAGGCTTTTTCTCGCCGGTCTCCGAAGAGGGGGCGCTACTTCCCCTGCTCCCTCTTCGGACGATCAAGCAAAACAGTCCGTCCGCGGTTCAGCAAAGGTCGTCCCATGTCTTTTCAGCAAATCACTGCCATCGCCGTGTTCGCGGGCGTCATGGCCCTGGTCGTGACCGAAAAGGTCCACCGCTGCACGGCCGCTCTCATCGGCGCGATGGTGCTCGTCTTCGTCGGCGTGCTCGATTTCGAGGCCGGCGTGGCGTGCATCGACTTCAACACGCTCGGCGTGCTGTTGGGCATGATGCTGCTCGTCGCTTGCATGAAGCCGTCGGGCTTGTTCCAGTTCGTGGCCGTCAAGGCGGCCAAGATCGCGAAGGGGAGCCCTTGGCGCATCATGGTGGCGTTCATACTGATCACCGCCGTGTTGTCCGCCTTGCTCGACAACGTCACGACCGTGCTGCTCATAGGTCCCATGACGCTGACCATCTGCCGGATGCTGGAGGTCGATCCGGTGCCGTTTTTGATCTCGCAGATCGCGGCTTCGAACATCGGAGGAACCGCGACGCTCATCGGCGACCCACCCAACATCATGGTGGGGTCGGCGGCGAACCTGGGCTTTCTGGACTTCGTCGTCGTCAACGGGCCCATCGTGGCGGTGGCGCTCGCGTTTTTGGTCGCCTACCTGTGGGTGCTGGGCGGAAGGAAGTTGACGGCCGCCGCAAGCAGGATCGAGGCCGTCATGGCGCTCGACGAGCGCGCATACATCCTCGATCGCGGCTTGTTCGCGAAGAGCATCACCATGGTGGGCGTCGTGGCGGTGGCGTTCTCCTTCCACGAGGTCCTGGGCGTCGAATCGGGCGTTATCGCGCTTTCGGCAGCGGCCGTCATGCTGGTGGTGACGAGGACGAGCATCGAGCAGGTCGTGACGGACGTGGAGTGGACCACCATTGGCTTTTTCGCCGGTCTGTTCATCGTCGTGGGCGGGTTGGTCGAGACGGGCGTCATCGGGCTTTTGGCGCAGGCGATCGCCGCGGCCACGGCCGGGGACGTCGTTTTGACCATGGTGGTTCTGCTGTGGGCGAGCGCCTTGGTGTCTGCCGTGCTCGACAACATCCCCTTCGTCGCCACCATCATTCCCATCGTGCTGGCGCTCGGCGCGGGCGGCACCGACATCGCGCCTTTGTGGTGGGCGGTGTCGCTGGGCGCCTGCCTGGGTGGCAACGGCACGCTCGTCGGCGCGAGCGCGAACATCGTTCTGTCGTCCATGGGTAATCGGGAAGGGCATCCCGTTACGTTCATCGGCTACCTGAAGATAGGGTTCCCCCTCATGGTCGCAACCGTTTTGCTGGCGAACGTGTACCTACTGGCGCTGTTCGGGTAGTCCTGTCGGGCGAGGGTTATAGGCCAAAACTTGTACCCAAATTGAGGTCATAAAGCCTGACCAGCGTTCGATAATTTGTCTCTACAGTTGAATCGCATCAACTGCGCACTCGGTCAAAACGTGTACCCTAAATGCTCTTG
>NZ_PPTR01000013.1 GCF_003339845.1 Gordonibacter sp. 28C | reverse complement strand
GAAAACGAGCGTCGATTCAATGACACACCCGTCCGTGAGCGTTTGCGAGGTTGATATAGGAGAGCCCAGGCTGGAAATGATCCGGTCTGGGCCTTTATTGCATCTTGACAATGCTCTACTCATATTAGAAAAAGCCAGAGTTTTTGGCTCTGGCCCAGGGTTTCGTGGAGCGGGTGACGGGAATCGAACCCGCGTCATGAGCTTGGAAGGCTCAGGTTCTACCATTGAACCACACCCGCGTTTTTGCGCGGCGACTATTGTACCGCAAGTTAGCCGTTCGCGGGCGAGATTCACCGAGCATTCCACGAGCAACCTTCTATCCTCCCGCGCAGACGGACTCCCCAGCCGTGCGGGAGCGGCGTGCGCCCGCGTTACGCCACGTCGAACGCGCCTATTCGCCCCGGTGCCAATATCGCCCGCGACCGGCGCGGCGAGACCGGATCGTCTACCCTCGATAAGCGACGGACGCCATACCGGCGTCGAAGCCCGCGACAGAGGAAGACCCGCCATGCCCCAAACCGCCGAGCTCAGCGCGTACAACAGCAAGAGGAACTTCGACAGAACCGCGGAGCCCGAGGGCGTCGTCGGACAAAAGGGCGATCGCCTGCGGTTCCTCGTGCAGCATCACCGGGCCCGGCGCGACCACTACGACCTGCGCCTCGAATGGAACGGCGTGCTGCTGAGCTGGGCGGTGCCCAAGGGGCCCTCGTACAACCCGCGCGACAAGCGGCTGGCCGTGCGGGTGGAGGACCATCCGCTGGAGTACCGCAACTTCGAGGGCACCATCCCGAAGGGCGAGTACGGCGGCGGCACGGTGATGCTGTGGGACGAGGGCTTCTGGGAGCCCCTGGGCGACGTCGAAGAGGACCTGCGCAAGGGCGAGCTGAAGTTCGAGCTAGACGGAAAGCGGCTCAAAGGCGCTTGGGTGCTCGTGCGCCTGAAGGCGAAACCGGGCAAGGACGCCGACGACTGGCTCCTCATCAAGGAGAAGGACGGACGCGAGCGGACCGACGACGGCGTGACCGCGTTCGACACGAGCGTGCGCACCGGGCGCACGATGGCGGAGATCGCCGAGGGCGCGGACGGGAAGCTTGCGCGCAACCCCTTCTCGCAGGCCGACGTGCAGCTGGCCCGTCTGGTGGATTCGGCGCCCGAGGGCGACGGCTGGGTCTACGAGGTGAAGTACGACGGCTACCGCATGCTCGCGTTCGTGGAAGAAGGCCGCACGAGGCTCGTCACCCGCAACGGCAACGACTACACCGACCGGTTCCCCACGATAGCCGCCTCCCTGGCCGGCTGGGCGGGCGGGAGGGCCATGGTGCTGGACGGCGAGCTGGTCGTCGCGGACGAGGACGGCCGCACGGACTTCCAGGCCCTGCAGGGCTATCTGAGAAACCCGGAAGGGCCGCAACCCGCCTACATGGCGTTCGACCTGCTGGCCCTGGACGGCGAGGACCTGCGGGACCGCCCCCTTTCCGCGCGCAAGGAGTTGCTCGAAGCCCTGCTGGCCGACGCGCCGGCCGACGTCCGCTACAGCCGCCACGTTGCCGGGCGCGGCGAGGACAGCCTGCACGCGGCGTGCGATCTTCATTTGGAGGGCATCGTGGGCAAGCGCGCCGACGCGCCCTACCGCGGCGCGCGCAACGGCGACTGGATCAAGCTGAAGTGCGGCAACGTCCAGGAGTTCGTCATCGGCGGCTACACGCAATCGTCCAAGCGGGTGCGCGGGATAAGCTCGCTTCTGCTGGGGCACTACGAGCACGGCGAGCTGGAGTACGCGGGGCGCGCGGGCTCGGGCCTGGACGCGGCAGAGGCCCGCGAGCTCCTCGCGGCGTTCGCGGGCCTCGAGCGGACAGACCCCCCGTTCGCGCAGGCGCCGAAGCCGCGGACGGGCGAACGCGTCGTCTGGCTCGAGCCGAAGCTGGTGGCCGAGGTGAAGTTCGCCGAATGGACCCAGGACGACCTGCTGAGGCACCCGAGCTACCAGGGCCTGCGCACGGACAAGGACCCGCTCGACGTGCACCGCGAAACCGCCGAGGCGCCGGCCGCGCCCCTTCAACCCCGCGAGAGATCGGAGCGTACCATGGAAGCAACCGACAAGGACGTGCGCGTCGACGGCGTGCGCATCACGAACCCCGGCAAGCTGCTGTTCGAGAGCCCCGCCGTCACGAAGGAGGACGTGGCGCGCTACTACGCCCGCGCAGCCGAGCGCATGCTGCCCTACGCGGGCGGCCGCATACTGAGCATCGTGCGCTGCCCGCGCGGCGCGGCCTCGGCGTGCTTCTTCAAGAAGCATCCCGGATCCGACACCGCCGGCGTCGTGGCCACGACCGTGCCTGCGAGCGACGGCGAGGACGAGGAGTACTTCTACGTCGACAGCGCCGTGGGGCTCGTGTCGGAAGCGCAGATGGACACGATCGAGTTCCACGTGTGGGGCAGCCGGGTGGACGAGCTCGAGCACCCCGACATGATGGTGTTCGACCTCGACCCCGACAAGGGGCTGGAGCTCTGGCAGGTGCGCCGGGGCGTGCGCGACCTCAAGAGCCTCTTGGACGATCTGGGGCTGAGCTCGTTTCTGAAGACGAGCGGCGGCAAGGGCTACCACGTGGTGGTGCCGTTCGAGCCGGCCGCCTCGTGGGACGCGTTCCACGACTTCGCGCGGCGCATAGCCCGAACGATGGCCGAGAAGTGGCCCGATCGCTACACGAGCAACGTGCGGCTGGCCAAGCGCACGGGCAAGGTGTTCATCGACTGGATGCGCAACGGCCGCGGCGCCACGAGCGCAGCCCCCTACTCCCTGCGCGCACGGCCGGGCGCTCCGGTGTCCATGCCCCTAACGTGGGACGAGCTGGACGAAGTCGCCCCCGACGGCGTGACCATGGAGGGCGCGCTGGCCAGGATGGAGGGCGGAGACCCGTGGGAGGGGTTCTTCGAAGTCGATCAGGCGCTGAAATGACGATACGGGCGGCCGCAAGCGACGTCGACCTGCGCGAGACGGACGGCCGCGCTCAGCTTGTTGCCTACCGCACCTCCAGCTTCGCCGATGCCGCCGGCTCCGTTTCGAAGGATACGGTCTGGTTCCGCACCGCAAGAAAGCCAGCCGCGAACAGCGCCGCCACGACAGCGGCCAAGAACACGATCGAAGCGCTGAGAGGCGGTCCTGTCGTAGATGGCCTCCAGCAAAGCGAGGCAGATGGCCGCAACGATGTACCCGAAGGACTCGCCAGCAGCCGTTAGTCCTTCATCTTCCCCGTCAACAGCGACACAGCGAAGGGAGCCAGATTGCCTATCCATTGGCATAGAGGTGCAAAGCACCCCGCGGTGTCCGGCGAAACGCCTTTCGATTGCAGGATGGCCGGCATCCACGCCACGAAGCCATAGAACAGCAGGAACTGCATGCACGCACGGATATTCAATCGTCCAACGAAGACGCGGACAGCACTAGCCTTCGAATCTGATAAGCAACATATCCTCGGTTCATTTGCATCAATGAAAATGAGCAGATGCAAGCCAAGGCCGGTACCCCTATTCCAGGGTCACCGTATTGCATCATAATTTTTGAAGTAATTGAAGCTTTCCTAATATTCCTTAGTTGATCCAAAGTATAAGGTTTACCTGTTTTTCGATGTACCATTTTATGACAGTTGGGACACAAAGGGACGAGGTCTCTAATGGGGTCTATCTCGCGCTCCTCTTTCAACAGGTTCAGTGGCTCAAGATGATGCACCTCTATCACCCCCGAAAATTCTTCCCCAAACTCTTTGCCGAAGTCCATGCCGCAAATTGCGCACTCATAACCATAATGTTGCAAACACTCTTTCCGCGCCTGCGGCGATCTTTCGTAAGCCACAGACCTTCTCTCCACCATTCTCCCTTCACGATGATGAACCAATTTGTCATAGTTTTCGATCTCCTTCTTGATACGCGCAGACCGATTTTCCTTAGGGGCACCTTTCCCGTTTGAGCTACCGCACTTCATCTCGTGGAAAACCGTCTTTATACCAATTTCCATCATTAGGTTCTCGAACCGTGAAACATCGTCGACATCCGTTTGAAGGTAATAGCATGGACGATGGGATTCGCAATAATATGCCAGATTGCGAAGTGCCAGTTCGGCAAATATCGATTCGTCCAGATTGTGAGTTTCGTCTATAACTTCTTCAGAGTAAAATCCTCTTGGAAATAATTATTTTGAAGAATGACTCCAGTACGGAGGATGGCTCAGCTGACTAGCCTTGCGCTCACAGCATATTTTTGCTTCTTCAAAAAAGCGGAAATTCCATCCTCGCCAATGATTGGGCACTTTACCTAAGAATTGCTTTGCGGTGGCAATTAATGCAATAGATGCAAGTGCCTCTTCGTCTCGATTATTCTCCAAAAGCGTTTTTAGAGTTTGCAAGGAAGCTTTGGGCGCACGCGCGACATGGGTTGTGTATTTCCCAAAGTCATAGCTGATCGTACGCTTTTTGGGCTTTATAGGTCCTTTCAATTCCTCTACAGAAAGCCAATCAAAGCCCTGACAAGGCTCTATCCCTTCCACCAATGCCGGCTCAAGAATGATGATCTCTTTGAATGAGGGGCTTATTCCTTTTTCGTAAGATATTTCATTCCAAAGGCCGAGTAGATCCGACCAAGAAATATCAAAAGTTGGCAACTGCCACACATTCGCCCCTTTTCTCCCTCTTTATGCCATGGGATATAAATCTGCAATATCTTGCCTTTACGGCATTTGTATTCCCATTTTAAAACGACTTTATAATACCTGATAAAAAGCTATATTCGATTACTAGATTCGAAATCAAAGCTTGACCAAGTATCTCGACGTCCGCGAAACCCCAATACGTCTTTCGCGCTCTTGTATTTGATTGATAGTATATTTTCAGTATTTGTAGAATTCACTATCATATGTTGCCATCAACCATATGGAAGACTTCGTCAACATACTCGAGCGAACCTT
Organism: Gordonibacter sp. 28C; assembly: GCF_003339845.1. Taxonomy (GTDB): domain Bacteria; phylum Actinomycetota; class Coriobacteriia; order Coriobacteriales; family Eggerthellaceae; genus Gordonibacter. Next base: position 105,593 of record NZ_PPTR01000013.1, on the reverse strand, counting down.
TGATACCGACCGTCCTATCCTCCTCGACGAGATACGGGACGCCTTCCCCGGCATGCCCGAGGCGACGCACTACCGCCGCCTCCGCAGCGCCGTCACCTCTTCGAGGCCGGCAAAACCCTGCAAAGGCGTCTACTACGCCCCCACCGAGACGCGATTCGGCCCGTCGACGCTCAACGATGCGAGGATACTTGAGAAGAAGTATCTGACGGACGGCTGCAAGGTGTACGGTTACATCACCGGCTCGGCCCTCGAGAACCAGATCGGCATCCCCAACCAGGTTCCCGGCACGCTCGAGATCGTCACCAACCGCAGTCCACCCGATCGCGCAGGATCGAACCATACGGAGGCTACCGCGAGATCACCCTGCGCCGTCCTAAGATCCCCGTGAACGCCGACTACGTCGAGGCGCTGCAGCTGCTCGACATCTTGACCTACACGCCCGTCGACCGTTTCACCCCAGACGAGCTCGCACGCCTCAAGGAGTTCGCCTCGAAAGTGGACAGGCGAAAGCTGGTAGAATGCGCGAAACACTATCCGGGCAAAACGGCCTTGAGGCTCCTCGAAAGCGAGGCGTACGGTGTACTTGCATGAAAATTAAAAGGAATAGGAAGAACCCGTCGCAAGGGCAGCGAAGCGCTACGTCCTCGCAGAAGCGTTCGCCATCAAGGATTACTTCATATTCCTGACGCTAAAGCTCATCACGCGAGAGTATCCGGAGATCGTGTTCAAGGGAGCCACCTACTTCTCGAAATGTCACAACGCCATCGCACGATTCTCGGAAGACGTCAACCTCGGGCTAGAGGTCGAGCATGCGACCGAAGGGCAGCGCAAGCGCATGAAGGCCGCGGTCACGCACGCCGTCGAGGAAATGGGACTCGCCGTCTCAAACATATCCCATCCGTCCTCGAAGCGATCATCAAAAAAGACGCGTACCGCGATAACCGCGAGAACGTCACCGCCCCCTGCTCTTCGAGGATGTGACTTACGAGGAGGCGATGAGATCCTTAGAGTTCTCATGCGGAATTGTATAGAACGAAAATGAATGTGCATATACGATCAATCAAATGCCATAGCGGTTTTTACAAAAGTAAGGGCTTACACAGTATGCGTACTACCGATGCTAGTTTGCCCATGTTGCATAATGGGTAATTCCCATTTAGGAGGAAAGAAAAAATCTATAGGTTCGGAGGTTTCACGAAATTTTGTTTTTATTCTTTTCCTGTTGCTTACTACCTCTGGAAACGCCACCCGACAGTACTTGTCTACTTCACAAAAGAGGTTCTGGCAATCAATTGCATGAAGTGGCCTACCGAACAATCCTTCAAAAGGATATCCTAATCGATTGAACTCCTCTTTTTGATGCTCGGTCATCCACATAATAACTTCTGTCGCCGTCATTCCCCGGGTGTCAGCAAAGACCTTCGCAATGCCTCTCTGTGCACCGGGGCCAGCCTGTGTAAAATCGTTTTCCGAAAAATTAACTAGTTCGCTATAATTTATGTCGATCGCAATCTGATAAGACATAAAGTCCCCCATCAGAGGAAACTCGTGTATTATTCTATAAATCGATTCTAGGCTTCGTGCCTCTTTAATCCGATCATACAAATTATTATTGAAAAACATGTCTTTTAGCAAACTTACATGGTTCAGATGTTTGGCCCTTCTTCCATACGCATCATTAGCACAAAGAATAAAAGCGCCCGTATAGAGTTTTCCATAAGTATTTCGTATTTGGATCAGTGCAGACTCAAATAGATCGTTTTTTAAATCATCTAGCGTGGGCTGGTGCCCCAGTAGAACGATTAACTCTTGCCACGTTTCAATCCTACTAAAGATTCGAAATGCAACAATTTGAAACAGAAGATCTTTTTCACTGTCAATATTTTCTCGATAACAAATGTTTCTGACTAGATACTGGCTTACGCGGTCGCATACGCGATATGCATTGCAAAACTTATACTGCTGAAGAATGGGGTCATCGGTCCACGGAAACTTGTCTCCATTCATTCTGTTGTAAAAGATCTGCATTCTTTCGTGTGCGAATTTCCAGTAGTAGCTGTATACTTCAGTTCTTGGTTTTGGTTTCACAGACTACTCCTCAGAAACAACTGAAACACTATGCTTTGCAATAAACGAACGGCACTCGAATGGGAACCTAAGGCAAGCTGCAACTACGAATTCCGAACTCATCTCAATAAAGGAATCTAATATTTTTGATTTCTTTGCATTGTTTGAGTTAAGATTATCCTGATAATTATATAATAATTCAAATTTTGACACTAATTCTCCGCCGACTTCCTCAAGTTCCTTTTTAGGCTGACGAAAGACCATTCTGCGCAAGCAAATCTCGAAAGCGCTAGTATTGTCGCTATACGAATTCGATGCCGGAAGAAAATTTGGTACGTAGTTGAGCCATCCTTTTTGGTCAAATAGATATGTTTTATACTTTAGGCTATAAACTAATAAATCTATCCCTGTATCGAGCAAGGTTTCACCATTTCTGAATTCGTGTGTGAGACTGTGCTCAATTCGATCAACCTTACGTCCTATATTCTCAAGAATCGCCGCCTCTCCGCGCCTTTTCCAACTATGTCCATAATCGTTGTCTTTCTCCTTGTGCAATTCAATTATGGCGCTCTTTAATTTATTACCTGCAACTTCTCTATCGGTTTCCCCTAGCGTTTTCTTTAGATACTCCGGGCTTTCATTTCTTGAGAAGTACTCCTTAACGACTACTTCGGAATCACTTCCAGTAATTTTGCCAATGCATTTCTTTAACTCGATATCATTCTCTGTACGGCTGCGAATCCAGTACATCTCCAACATTTGGAGAAAAGACTTAAACAGAGGATCCGGAAAAGACTCGATCTCTTTGCTGCAATCGATACTTAATCGAATCTTCTCCTCCAAGTCGAACCAATATGCAACAGTATCGTCAAAGTCATCTACGGATGTACGGAACTCTGCTCTTTTCAAATTCAAATCATACAGGTTTTTCATAGGAGCATTATCAACAATAGCATGAGCCCGGCTATAGTGTTCCGAATACAAGTGCAAAGACGAAATAAAGAAAGTAAGATTTCCTACAGGTATAGCCAACCAGTAAGACATTATCTCCAGAATAACGCTCCACTCGAAAACATTTATTCCGGAAAGACCCCATATGGCATCATTCGATCGAATAACGACTCTCATATCAAGATGGTTATCTCTAATCAGGAAATGAATCCAATTGTTACAAGGTATATCTTTGCTATTAACGAAATCATGCGCGGGATCAAAAAGCGACATTACCGCCCTTCTCGTATTCCCGTCTTCTCGTAAAAGGCGATACGCCTCAAAAAGTTGATTAACGCCACCCCAGTTAATCAACCTTGGGCCATATGCACCACGCCAAGACTTATTGTCATCAGAATAATCAGCCGCCCTCTTTAAATAGTTCGCAATATATTTAAGATCGTCTCTACCGGCCAGCACCCACATCGTCTCCGCAATGGTAGAAAAGACATTATTTCGCCTGCATGGCAAGACCATGTATCGTTCTAATGGATTTGAGAGCGAAAAAACTATTGGTGCTATCTCCAAAGTTTTCCCATTTCGACTATCAACTTCCGCACCTTCTACTAATAATTCGTTTAATAAATCAGGAAGAGCGTCATTTATATTCCGATAAGCAAAGACTGGAGTTTTTTTCATAAATCCTCCAAACGATATGCAGTGATATAATCATTATAGTGTTTTCAATTTCTAGGAGCACATATATGAGTGAAATGATAAATATTTTTATTGCACATTCGGGAGACGATGAAAATTACATCGATGACTTTAAAGCCCTTATAGGAGATAAGTACACGGTTCGAGACAGCTCATTAACTAAAGAAGACCCTAATGCCGCGCACAATCCTGAATACATCAAAAGCCTTATACGGTCGTCAATAGATTGGGCTGGAACTGTAGTTGTGTTAATTGGAGAAGATACGCATACACGCGACTGGGTATCTTGGGAGATAGAATACGCTCTTAAGCATGGGAAAAATATAGTTGGCGTATATCTGCCAGGCGTAGAAAATGCTATTCTTCCCGAGGCAATTGAACTATACAGCAATTCAATTGCCTCATGGAATTCGAAAAGCATCCTAGATGCAATCAACGGGAATTCCGTCTTCGAAAACAGTGATGGAACACTGAAGCTTTTCGATGGAGACGGACGTGCCACCTGCTAACAACCCCTCAATTTTCAGTTATATCATTACTCGTGATTATGGATTTGCTCCTAATCCCTTTCCACCATGCTGCACCTTAGCCACGTGTAAGCCAGGTATTAGAAAATCAGCAAAAATTGGGGATTGGATAGTTGGCTGCACTTCAAATGCGCAAAGTTCGATTCGCAAACACTCGATTATATTCACTATGCAAGTCAGTGAAAAAATGTCTTTCAACGAGTACTGGAACGATCCTAGATTTAAGTGTAAAAAGCCAGTAATGAACGGAAGCGCTCGGTTCAAGTACGGCGACAATATCTATCATTTTGACGCTGCTAATCAAGAATTCATTCAGGAGAATTCGCATCATAGTTTGCCTGGCGGCGAGCGAAACATCAAAAACTATAGAAGAGATCTAAGGGCAGACTCCGTTTTGATCGCAGAAAAATACTGGTACTGGGGAGCATCGGCAATAAGAATCCCTCCTCATCTCAGCGAAATAGAATGCCAAGGACGTGGCTACAAAAAAATTACCGATTCAAATCTTATTAACAATCTTGAATCATGGCTTGGCGTGCAGCCCGCAAGCGGCATCATTGGCAGACCAACAAAATTTAGTACTGAATTTGAAAGATATAGAGGAGAATAGTTTTGAAAAATGAATCTAGCCTCGAATTATCATATGATGATTTCCCAGCTTTGTACCGATCCGCAGATTCATGCTCGGCTAAAGAGCAGCATAAATATTACGGTGTTTTGATAGCTCAGTTGTTTTTATTCGTTTCTATTGCCGTGTTTTCTTTTTTTTTCTAAAGATCATCCTTCTCTCATTTTTTACCAAATAATCTCCTTATTGATCATCCTTGTTATAGCAATCTACCTACTGGTGAGCAAAACTATGGCTCACTGGTATTCTGCAAGAGCTCTTGCAGAATCAGTTAAAACACTATCCTGGCGTTTTGTAACAAAAGCATACCCTTTTGAATATGATGACGAAAAAAGAGCGAAAATCGATTTTTGTGATCGCCTTGATATGCTCTACAAACAAAATCAAGAGCTAGCAACAAAACTCCATCCCGATAAGAATAGTTGCCAGTTGCCAGATAAAATGATCTCACTTAGAGCAAGATCAGCTGAAGACCGCAAAAAACTATACGATAGCTCAAGGGTGAACGATCAGTATGAATGGTACAGAAAAAAAGGTAATGTTAAACGCTGGCAATACAACATTTTTTCGATATTGTACGTATTATCTCTGATTGTCTCAATTATGTTTTTGATGCTCGGCTATTCAAGTGGAAATGAAAAGCAACTTCCAGTTGACGTAGTAATCGCTTTTTCCACGTCGATACTCACTTGGATCCAGGCAAAAAGGTTTTCTGAACTTGTAGCTTCATACAATCAAGCAGCGCATGATATCGGATTTATCTCGTCTTGTGAGATCGATGATGTCACTGACGAAACATTAGCAAAATTCGTGAGTGACTCGGAAAACGCTTTTTCCCGAGAGCACATCCAGTGGTTTGCAAGAAAGGATAATTAAGGAAAGCAGACGGGTAATCGATTTTTGTTAGACCGCTTTTTTTCAATTCCGGAAAACTCAATTGGGAATGCCCATCGAGATTAAAAGGCATCGGGTTTTTCGCCTTAACGAGCACCGCGGCTTACTTCTGATGAACGAAGTTGCGAGATTGCTATCATCCACCGCAGCTCTGTACCCGATCACTACGAACCATGGCAAAACCCTACAATTCGTGGATTCGACAACTAGAAAAAGAAATTCGTTAGGGCGTAAAGCAAGAATAACGCAGAAAATGGGCTGACACGTCACCTGAGAGGCATCTTATGGTCGGGGCGACAGGATTTGAACCTGCGGCATCCTGCTCCCAAAGCAGGCGCGCTACCAAGCTGCGCCACGCCCCGACGCCGAATCAGCAACGGGTATTATAGCAGAAGCGTCGCCGCTGCGATGACGGCTTCGCCGATATCGTCCTAATCGCCGGCGCCCTCCAGCATCGCGCGCAGCTGGCGCAGGGCGTTGCCGCGGTGCGAGACGGCGTTCTTCTCGTCCTGGCTCACCTCGGCGAGCGTGCGGTCGCCCCCGAACACGTCGGGCAGGAACAGCGGGTCGTAGCCGAAGCCCTCGCTCCCACGCTCTTCATGGCCCATACGCCCCTCGATGGTGCCGCGCGCGATGGTCTCGGTGCCGTCCTCGTCGACGAACACGAGCGTGCTCACGAAGCGCGCCGCGCGACTGGCGTCCGGCACGTCGGCCAACGCGGCCAGCAGCTTGGCGTTGTTCGCGGCGTCGTCGCACGGCTCGCCGGCGTAGCGCGCCGAATGCACGCCGGGCGCGCCGTCGAGCGCGTCCACTTCCAAGCCGGAGTCGTCGGCCAGCGCCGCGAGCCCGCCGGACGCCTCGTGCGCCGCGCGGGCCTTGATGCGCGCGTTGCCCTCGAACGTGTCGGCGTCCTCCGCCGGGTCCGACTCGATGCCCAGCTCCCGCAGCGTGCGAAACTCCCATCCGGGGAAATCGAGCGCCGTGGCTATCTCGGAAACCTTGTGCGCGTTGTTCGTGGCCAGCACCACCGTTTTCATGCAGGTCTTCCCTTCCCTCGATACGTCTTGCCAGCGGCCCTGCGCCGCGCCGTTCTCAAGCCAGGTCGACGTGCGCCACCGTGTCGATGGGCTCGCGGAACACGCGGCTGCCGAAGCTGCGGAACTCCTCCACGTCGTCGCCCGTCGTGAAGAACTCGTAGCGCGCCTCGTGGCCGTCGCGCGCGTAGGCGCCGCGGCGCCCGAGGATCTCGGCCACGTCGCGCGCGGCCTCCGTCGACGACGATATGAGCTCCACCTCGCGCCCCATGACGCCGCCGATGAGCGCCTTGAGCAGCGGAAAGTGCGTGCAGCCCAGCACGAGCGTGTCCACGCCCGCGCGACGCAGCGGCTCCAGGTACTCGCGGGCGATCTCCTCGAACGCCGGGCGGATGTAGACCTTCGAGGCGAGCGACGTGTAGTTCTCCAGCGGGCCTTCCGCCATGCGGATGCCCTGCTCGGCTATCTCCACGAAGCGCGGCGTGGCCGTGGAGAACACGGTGATGCCCGCGTCAAGATGGCGGATGGCCGACGTGTAGGCGTTCGACTCCACCGTGCCCTTCGTGGCGATGACGCCCACGCGGTTGTTCCTCGTGGCCATGGCAGCCGCCCGCGCGCCCGGCTCCACCACGCCGATGACCGGCACGGGGAACGTCCGCTGCGCATGCGCGAGACCTGCCGCCGTGGCGGTGTTGCAGGCGATGACGATCATCTTCACGCCGCGCTCCACCAGCCAGCCGCCGATCTGCTGCACGAAGCCGTCGACCTCCTGCAGCGTGCGCGGGCCGTAGGGGCAGCGCGCCGAGTCGCCCAAATACACGATGGATTCGCTCGGAAGTGCCTTCGCCAGTTCGCGCGCCACCGTGAGGCCGCCGAAGCCCGAGTCGAACACGCCGATGGGCGCATCGTCGAAGGTGCGCGGGGCGCTCGCCAGGGGCTTTTGCGTCGTTTCCGTTTCCGGCGGGAGGGGGTTTGTATGCATGTCGTCCATACGGCCAGTATAGCGTAGGGTTCGTTCGTTGTTTGCAGTCGGCACCGGGCTGCCATAGTTTCTGCTAATCTGGGATGCGAGAGAAACGGAAGCGTCGAAGACGAGAGGATGGCATGCCCATGAAGGTTCTGCTGATCAACGGAAGCCCGAACGAAGAACGCTGCACGCACACCGCGCTCGCCGAGGTGGCGGGCGCTCTCGCGGTCGAAGGCGTGGAGACCGAGATGGCCTGGGTAGGCCGCGACCCCATTCGCGGATGCATCGGCTGCGGCGGCTGCGCCAAGTGCGGCGACCATCGCTGCATCTTCCGCGACGACGTGGTGAACGGCCTTATCGAGAAGGCGGAGGCCGCCGACGGCATCGTGGTGGGAACGCCCGTGTACTACGCCGGCGCGAACGGCGCCCTGCTGGCCGTGCTCGACCGCATGTTCTACGCCGCCTCGGCCAACCTGCGCTTCAAGCCCGCGGCGGCCGTGGCCTCCGCACGCCGCGCGGGCACGACGCCGGCCATCGACCAAGTGAACAAGTACTTCCAGATCAACTGCATGCCCGTGGTGTCGTCGAACTACTGGCCCATGGTGCACGGCAAGAGCGCCGAGGACGTGCGGCAAGACGAAGAGGGCCTGCAGATCATGCGCGTGCTGGGCCGGAACATGGCCTGGCTGCTGAAGGCGACGGCAAGCGTGCCCGCCCCCGACGTGGAGCCGAAGGTGATGACGAACTTCATTAGGTAAAGGAGCTTGCGAAGCCCCTGTGCGAACCGCTGGAAGCCGGACGAAATGCAAGATCAACCATGTTGCGCACGGGCTGCGCGCCTCGTATAATACGAATCACCGGCGGTGCCCAGGACGGCGGCTTATGGGGCTTCACCATCCAGGTCGGGCGGCGCAGGTATTATGGGGCCCGGGACTTGTTCCCGGGCTTTGCTATTTCAGCTTCTCCTTGGACCCCTCCCTGCTTCGTCCGCACCTCTTATGTGCAAAGCAGGCTGGCGGTGCAATGTAGGCATACGCTAATCGCGATCGCGCAGATGCCGACCAGATGGAGGCGCCGACAGTCGTCGCCGCACCATCCTGCACACTCCCCCGACGGCGAAGACGATGGCGACGGCGGCAACGTAGCCGAACGCGTCGAAGAGCAGGTCCTGCGTATCGAATTCGCGCCCAGGAACGAAAAGCTTGTGCGTCTGATCGAACAGGGAGCATGCGATGCTGAACGCCAGCGACCCGATCGCAAGAGGGGCAAGCCGCCTCGATCTCCCGAAAATCGCAAGCGACGTAAAGCTCGAGAACAACCCAACCGCGAAGAACTCGGCCGTATGCGCCCAACGCCTCACGCCGGCCGCTTGCAGCCAGGCGAACACACTGCTGAGCGCATCTGAGCCGATGCGGGCCACCGCCGCCTCGAGCGAGGTGACTCCGGCGGCGATGAAGCGGGCAGCCTCGCCGGACAAAGACGAGGTCTGTTCGGGCGTCTGCTCGGTGAGCAAGAATATGGCGACCAGCGTCGCTCCGAGCCCGATGGCGCAAACCGTTTTCAGAACGAAACTTAATGCGGGCTTTCGGATCGCCACCCCTACACCCGACGCCCTTCGCGCGGCGCACAGATCCGCAAAAACAGCGAGCGCATCAATCCGGAACGTATTCCATGATGTCGCCCGGCTGCACGTCGAACCGCTCGCAGATGCGCAGGATGGTGTCCGTGGTGACGGACTCGCCTTTGGAGAGCTTGGCAACCGTCACCGACGATAGACCCACTTCCTTCATAAGGTCCGTCTTCTTGTATCCTCGACGTGCAAGCAAATCGAATAGTTTGTAGTAGCGAATAGATGCCATGCGCTCCTCCTTATGGGTAGAATACCAGCAACCGCCAACCCAAAAAGACAAAAGCGCCGAACAACTCTTCTTATCTATTCTTTTTTGATTCACTATCTGATATTATATTTGAATATTAAAATATAAATATTGAATATTCAAATTCATAGAAAGGAACTGATGTGTTTCGTCAAAAGCCTCAGATCAACACCCCGCTCGAAGCCTTCGACGAATTCGCCGACGTGAGGATGACGCTTTCGGGCACATCCGCACTCGCCTTGGCGCTGGCGCAAAGCGAAATATCAGAACCGGAGTCCATCAGGCTCATATCCTGCTTGCTTGACTACTGCTCCCTCACCGTCGAAAGCGCCTGCGAGCTCATTTGCAGCGAGCAACAATGAACTGCCTAGCCCAGTGAATGCCCCTTCGGAATAGATTCCCCTAATTGCATTTTCCAATTGAATTCTGCATCTGATTAAGAAATGGCTCTCGCAAACGAAGTAGAGTCTTTAGCTTTGCGATTCGCTAATCCCGAGCTCTCGCATCAACAAGATTCACCGAACACGCAGAGTTCATCGCTCCACAAGCACCCCGGTAATGAACACCTGGTGTCGGATGTAAAGCGTGGCATGAAGCTTAAGCGTCGTGTAGTTCGAAGATCCAAGGCTCCAGGGGACGGGGACATACGAGAGGAGTGCAAGGAAGTGGTCACTCTACGATGATTTGCCTGATGGCGAGTTGATTATCGTGGTTTTCCACCCATATTGTTGTTCAGAACCGCTCAAGATCGCTGGTCAACATTCAAAGCTAAGCACAACGCATTGTTCGGCAGAACCAACCTACTAGAGCCTCGGCTGATAGCGGACAACGATATCCTGCCCATCCAACGCGTTTCCCGTGTCCCCGCTTAAGTTGTCGATTATCTCCGCAACCTGCTCGGGCTGCATGATGGTCGCAGGGTCCTCTTCCGGCGCGAGCTTCCTGCGCAGATCAGTCGCGCATCGCCCCGGAGACACGCAGTACACCTTGACCCCGTATTCCGCGAGCTCGGCGGTCAGGGTCTGGGAGATGGAGATGACGGCCGCTTTCGACGACGAGTAGGAGATCCATCCCGGACGCGGCGTGCTGCCCGCCGTGGAAGCGATGTTTATAATCTTGCCGCATCGGTGGCCGCGCATGTTCTTCGCGACCTCCCGGCACATCAGGGTAAGTGCGAAGACGTTCACTCGGAAGGTTTTCTCCAGCGAGTGGGCGTCCGTCTCGAAAAGGGGCTTCGGATCCGCATAGCCCGAGACGTTCACGAGGAGGTCTATGTCCCCATAATCCCTTACGACGGAGGAGACCATCGCGGGTATCCCCTCCAGCTCCTCCAGATCAAACGGGAGCGCGAACATGTTGTCGGGGTTGCCCGCCAGCGCCTTGGTCTCCTCCAGCTTCTCGAGATTTCTCGACACCAGGACGATCGACGAGTACTCCCGCTTGGCCGCCAAGGCTATCGCCGTCGCCCGGCCTATCCCCTGGCTCGCCCCGGTGACGATGCAGGCCCCTTTGCTAGTCATCGGCCCCTCCTATCACAAAGCTCCTGTATATGGACTCCGCGATCACCAAGTCGGACGGGTACGTGATTTTTATGTTGATCTCGCTGCCCTCCACTATGCGGACCGCGACCCCGAGCTGGTCGTACAAAAGGCTTGCGTCCTCCGTGTACTGCCTTCCCGCCTGCGCCGCCTTCTCATGCGCTGCGGCCAGCGTCGCGTATTCGAATATCTGGGGAAGCTGGACGTTAACCAAGGCGGAGCGGTCGAGAACCCCGCTCAGATTGCCGGTCTTGTCGACCTCCGCCACGGTGAACGGGATCGACACACCCAGAGTCGCATTGTAGTCCTCGATCTCCAAAAGGCGCAAGAAGTCGGCCTTGGCCGCGAACGGGCGCGCCGCCTCGTGGATGATCACGTAGTCGCAGCCCGAAAGGCTGGACAGGCCCCTCGACACGGACTCGTGCCGGGTCGCTCCGCCCTCGACGATGCGGTACTTCGCCTCATCGTAGCCCCATGCGTCGAGCACGTACCTGGTCTTCTCCATCGCCTCCTCGGCGCAGGGGATGGCAACGCTCGTGATCTGGGGGATGTCCTCGATCTTCTCAAGCGAGTGGACCAGCATGGGCTTTCCGCCGACGAGCAGCAGCTGCTTCGGAACTTTGCGCTGCGTTCTCCTGCCCACTCCCCCCGCGAGCAATATGAGGCCGATCTTGTCCTTCATGTCCGTCCCTTCCGTCCGTTTTTGCGATCTAGTCTTCGATCCGAAAAGCGAGCCCGTGGCTGTGCGGCAGGCTTTTGGGAGGGGACATGTAGTCCCCGTACAGCCTTGAGAGGTATTTGTCCCATTCGGAGGGGATCGGGCAATCCATGTCCTCGAACCGAAACGTCGCCCCCTCGCCAAACCACTCCGCGTTCATGACCTCACGCTCGTTCCATGCCCCCCAGATATTCATCGCCCGCGAAGTGGGTTTTGAGCTGACGATGCCCGAGACAACGGCCTCCGAGGCAGCGACGGGGTCGCGCATCGCGTACGCCTTGCTCATCGCCTTCCTCAAGATCCGCATCGAAATCGGCTCGCTCCTGTATTTCTGAGCGTCGAGCCGAGTCGTGAACGCGTAGTTGTACAGGCGCTTCCTGACCATCGCTCTTTTGATGGCCGTCTGGGATTCGCATACGTAGTCGATCGGGAAGACGTCTATAAAGACTCCTTGGCTGACGCTCCTCGAGGTCGGCTCCTCGTATTTCGTGCGGGCGTCGCACAACTTGGCGAAGGGGTTGAAATAGCCTTCCGTTTTGCCCAAAAGCGACAGCTTGAATATGTCGCCGTCCGCGTAAGAGCGGCAGAACGACTCGTAATCCTCCCTGGGCATCCCCACATCGACGTCGTCATCCCACGGGATAAACCCACCATGACGCACCGCTCCCAAAGCGGAGCCGCCGATGAGGAAATACTGAAGCCCGTGCACACTGCAAAAGGAATCCAACTCTTTGAGAAGCTCTAGGCAAGTTTTTTGGATTTCTTCTAATGTCATTTCCTGCATCGGTACACTTCCTCGCAAAAGGCTTTTTTATTCTTAGCTTTCCTACCCATCAAGCGAAAAACATCTCGCAAGCAACCTCTGTTGAATAACAAGTAGAATAGATAAGCACACCAAACCAGTGGCAAGCCCATAGCTTTAATGTTCAATAACTGGATGGTGATAAACACGACCGCCAAACACACTTCGCTTGCAAGATACCGTCCTACCCGCAGGTCAATTCTCCTTCGAGCTAAAAACAACTCCGCCGAAACACTCCTGAAGACGATCGACGCAACCACTCCCAAGGCTACAAAAATGATGCTTTTGAACACATGGACGGCAATCAAACTAAGGGTGATACCTACGACCATTGCTGCAACATTCAGTAGAAGAAGATATCTCTCATCGCGAAGCACCTTAAGATAAGTACTGCACAGCAAGTTGAACTTTCCGTCAAACACGCAGATAGGCATTACGATGCCCAGGTAAAGCAAAGCATCTGAAAAATCAGGCAACCACCACGTCAAAAAGAATGCACCAAGGGGATAAACCACATAGACGAGAGGCATGATAACGACCAACACATTTCTTATCTGAAGGAAGCGCCGCTTCTGCTCATCTCCCCCTATTCTTCTTAAAACAGGAAACATGACCATTGATATTTGACCTATAAAAGCTAAGGCGAAAGACACTATTGACAAAGCGAAAGAGAGAAGGCCGAACTCTTCTATACTCCAATTTAGTTCAACCATAACCCGCGCAAAGCCAACTATTAGAGAGCTGGCATAAAAGGCCACCATGACCTTAATGCCGGATTTAATATCTTTTATCACAAGAGATGCGGATGATTTTACATCGCACGCGCCAACCTTGAACAAATCCCTTAAACAATAAAGCATGTATAAGCTTGCAACGATCTGGCTTAACACATACACAGCGATTAAGGCCGCATAGCTTTCATGTCCGGTTCCAAACAAAATAATTAGCGCCGCAATAAACACAATCTTGTTGATTAGACTAGCAATGGAATATAAATGGGTGAGATTGGCAGCTTGTAAGGTGTATCCGAACAAGGAGAACGAATTAGCACTCAAACAGTAAAAACAAACGCCTATCCCAATTGTGAGTAAATCACCCCTAAAGCCCTGGGCAAGCACGATTACGATAAAAAAGCCGGCAATAAAGAACTGCGCAGCGAGAATCAGTCCGTACTCCCCTTTGAGCATCTTTCGATCAATAGAGCCATAGGCTGACCCCCCCAGCCTCAAATATAAGCCATCGTTTACGCCGAGAAGAGCAAGCCCCACGAATCCGGCATAAAGCAAAAATGTTTGCCAGTATGAGTAAGACTCCAATCCTAAAAGTTTCGGCACGACAAGAGACATGGCAATACTTACAACCAAAGTAGATCCCTGAGCAAAGAAAGCAAGTGAAATGTTCGTCATCACTGACGAACTTTCTGTCGGAGTTGTCAGCCTTTCGACAATTCCTCGACCGCTGCGACGAGCCGTCATGCGCCAAACAAATTCTTTTTGATCTGCTTCGCAACAAAAAATATTTTGCTTAGCATTTTGAGTAGCAAGAAGTGGCTCTGCTTAAGTAGCTCACATTCAACAAGCCTATCAATGCGAACAACCATGTCGCGAGGCCCTTCGATCACAGACCTATTAAAGCAGTCGCTCTTTCTTACCAAATTGAACACTTCAGAGGTGTCTTTGCAGTTCAAAGCAGCACTCTCGATGATTCCCGAAAAGGTAGCGCACGCATCTACGCACGCACCGCGATAGATATCCTCCGACCCAAACTTTGCGGCCCATTTCGAAGCATTGTTCAGGGCTATATTCCTGACAGCAAGAGATTGCTCCGCCTTTTCAAGCGCAAACGAACGACTAAGACTACCGGGTGTGTTTCTGTAGTAATAGAGAGGGCTTCTCAAATACGCAAACGTCGTACAAGCATCGATCAAAGTCATTACCATTAGATAATCTTCGGAACTCGAGTAATAAGCGAATCGACTCAAGGAAGAAGTGGCATCATTAACAGTATCTTTTTTAAAAACCTTGCAAAACGGCGAATTAAGCAGATGAGTTGAATAAAGTTTTGTTACAACTTGCTCTTTCTCGATAACCGAAAGTTCGTAATCAACATCGAACAATCTCGGACCACTTTTATCAAAAGACTTATGCTGGCTCATATCAAACATAAGCATATCGGGCATCAGCCGGCCAAGCGCATCCGCAACTTGCAACAACGAAAAGTGATGCAGCATGTCGTCACTATCGACAAAAGTGACATAACGACCTGATGCCTCGTCTAGCCCACGAAGTCGAGCCAAGAGGGGGCCTTTGTTTTCTTGTCGAAAATATATTATTTTCCCAGAATGCGAAGACTCAAATGCCCCACATATTTTTGGTGTGTCGTCGATGGATCCGTCATCGACAATCACTACCTGATAATCTTCAAAATCCTGCATGAGAATGGAGTTGAGGCAGTCGCTCAAATAATTCTGAGCGTTATAAGCCGGAATGACAATTGAAAGCAAGGGACTCCGCATTCTACGCGCCCTTCGTTACAAGATGGCATCCGAGCCAGGTATGCGCTCTTTTAACGGTTTCTGAAATCACACCGTGATGTAGAAAAACCTCTGCACCACCCATGCCTGCAAAATTGGTCATATTCAAACGATGCCCTCTGTCTGCCTCTATGGAGTAAGAGCCTGCTTCGCGCAAAGTAATAGCCGAATTCAGGTAACTTACTGAGAAGGCGAACAAGAAAAAATAGGCAGGACTCTCGAATCCGACGTTGAAACAGATTATTATCAGAGAAGAAATTACTGCGAAGCAAGCCGAGGAAGTAAAGCCCTCCCGATATGAACGCTTCCGACTTGCAAGGCTTAAAATATACGCCAGCAACAAGGAAACGCCAGCAATACCCAACCTGAAAGCCAGCGAAATAAACGAGTTGTGACAACCCACAACGTACATTTTCTCTAAAGTGGAATACTGCTCAGTGGCCGCAAATGGCCCGAATGTCGCCGACCCAATAAAGCTATACGATGCATACGAAGTACCATATCCTACGCCCATGCCGTATGTAGCCAGGAGCTGGTCGAGCTCGTCTCTCCAGTATGAAATCCTCCAACTAGTATTCGCATCAAGACCCAAGTCTCCAAACGGTACAAACGGAACGATAAAACATGCGATCACAATGGCCAAGACTGCAAACATCCCGTAGCGGAAAACGCTTTCCTTGTTTTTCGCAAAATAGAACACTAGGCATACGAGGCGAATCGCAGCCTGCGTCATCTCTCCCCCTACAGCCATTGGGCTGAGCAGAACAACACCTAGGAAGAGAAGGTCGATGACCTCTTGCTTCCTTTTATTCAACAGCAGAAGTAAACTCAGGCAAAAACAGCTCGATACATCAAGGGCAAATCCACCCGTCCATAAAACGTGCGCTACATAAATGCAAAAGAAAAGCAACCTGTACTTTCTACAAAGGAACTTCCTGCAACTTTCAGAAGATGGATGACGCGTCGATGCGATGATCAGCGGAATAAAGAAAAAGTAGTATGCTTGCCGTGGTATGAAAGAGGCATTGAACAACACGTCTGAAGACAGCCCGAGAGATGAATAAAAACTCATATACGAGAAAACGACCGAGATCAGCCCATACGCCAAAAAGGCCCAGAGCCACCTGTCGCACAAAAGACCAGAATTGAAGCTTCTTTTCGTTTTGCCAAACGAGAGAATTACTAAATACGAAATGCATGTGGTCGCAATTAGAAAATCAAGCACATTAAACGTCCCTATTGAGAACTTAAAGAACTCATTTCCAAAGATTGAGACACCGATCATTGCTGCCAACAACAAAGGCATGATCCTATCAGCCCCCTATCACTTGCGAATGTTCAAGGTTTATCGTCTCTTCGCATCCGCCTGTGTCGTAGGTCAGCACCGGAGTGCCGCAGGCTTGCGCTTCCAAGTTCACGGTAGGGAAATTGTCTTCTCGTGTCGGGTTGAAGAAAACATCCGCCGCGCTGTATATCGCAGCCATCTGCTGCTTCGATTCCGTTCTCTCAAGGCAAATCACGGAGCACCCCCCTCCCACCGTTATTACTGTCGATTTCAGCGCATCGAAGCCAAGATCGACCGTATGGCATTCGCCGTTTTGCACAGCCTCCTCGCAAGCGCTCCTCGAACGTACTAGAACAGGGGTGCCACACGCCTGAGCCTCGGCGACCGCGAGGCCGTACGTCTCCTCTACGCCGGGATGCACGAACAAGTCGGCCGCCGTGTACACGCGAGCAAGAGCCTTCGGATCCTCCAACCTCCCGAAAGACAAAATGTGCGAGGTCATCTTCTTGATCTGTCGCCTAGTCAACCCGACGAGCACGATGGCGCACCTATCATCCAGCACATTCGCCAGGCGCACGAAGTCACCCAATCCTTTGCGCTCCGTCCATGGGGACGCGACGCCCAAGATCACGAACTTGCCATCCAGGCCGTAGCGCTCGCAGAAGTCGCTCGAAGTCGGCTTGAACACGGCGCGGTCGATCTCGTTGTGCTTCACGGTGACCGGGTACTTGGAGAGGAACGACTCGCCCACAAGGTCGGCGAGCCACTGAGAGGGGGTTATCAGCTCCATGCGGTCGGCAGAGATTAGATTGAAAATGCGCTTCTTGTCGTCGAAGTTCCTCGTGCAGGAGCGCTTGGAGATCGTCTTAGGGTAGGTGGACAGCTGGCAGCAGGGCTCTTCGTACGCGCAGCGGGTCTTCCACTGCGCGCACTTCACATATGTGAAGTGCGCGCAGTGGCCCGTGAACGCCCAGCAATCGTGCAGGGTCCACTTCACCTGACAGCGATGCGCCGCCAGCCACTCAAAGAGCATCTCAACGTTCACGTAGTAGCCGTGGACGTTGTGCAGGTGCACCACGTCGGGGTCGATCTCGTCGAGCTCCGCGAGCAGCCTCGCCGTGTCGCGCTTCGAGTAGAATCCCGCACGGCCCGTCAGCCTCGTCAACACGCCGTGCGCGTAGACCCCGGCCTTCGAAGCGCAGCACCGCTCATGGTCTGACACCGTCTCGTGGCGGCGCCCCCAGAAGACATAGGAGTCGTGGCCCTGTTCGAGCAGCTCCTTGTGGAGGCCGCGCATGATGGTCCCGGTCGATCCGTTGTAAAAGGAGTTGATCTGGACGTATTTCACGTCAGCCCTTCCTCCACACCATCTTGTCGACGATGCCGACGTAGGACTGGACGATCCTCACAACCTTCGCCGACACGTTTCCGTCGGCGTAGTCGGGCACCTGGATGCCGGCGTCGCCGGCCTCCTCGAGGGCCACGGCGGTCTGCACGGCCTGCAAAAGGCCGCGCTCGCCGATGCCGGCCAGGACGAAGCAGGCCTTCTCGAGGGCCTCGGGGCGCTCGGTGGAGGTGCGCACGCACACCGCAGGGAAGGGCCTGCCGATCGAGGCGAAGAACGACGACTCCTCGGGCAGCGTCCCCGAGTCGGAGACCACGCAGTACGCGCTCGACTGCAGCTTGTTGTAGTCGTGGAAGCCAAGCGGCTCGTGCATGCGCACGAGGGTGTGCAGCCCGAGGCCGGCCTCGGCAAGCCTTTTGCGGCTGCGCGGGTGACAGGAGTAGAGGATTGGCATGCCGTAGCCCTCGGCGAGGGCGTTCACGGCGCCGAAGAGCGAGCGCAGGCTCGCCGCGTCGTCGACGTTCTCCTCACGGTGGGCGGAGAGGAGCATATAACGCTTGGGCTCGAGACCGAGCTCGCCCAGGATGCCGCTCGCGTCGATCTTCGGGAGGTTCGCGCGCAGGACCTCGGCCATGGGGCTGCCCGTCACGAAGGTGCGCTCAGGGGCGCAGCCGCATTCGGCCAGGTAGCGGCGCGCGTGCTCGGAGTAGGCGAGGTTCACGTCGGATATGATGTCGACGATCCGCCTGTTCGTCTCCTCGGGGATCCGCTCGTCCTTGCAGCGGTTGCCCGCCTCCATGTGGAAGATCGGGATGTGCAGGCGCTTGGCAGGGATGGCCGACAGACAGCTGTTCGTGTCGCCGAGGATCAGGAGCGCGTCGGGGCGCACGACGGCCATGAGCTTGTAGCTCGACTCGATTATCGCGCCGATAGTCTCCCCGAGGTCTTCCCCTGCGGCGTCCAGGTACACGTCGGGGTCGCCGAGCTCGAGATCGCGGAAGAAGACGCCGTTGAGGGAATAGTCGTAGTTCTGCCCCGTGTGGGCGAGCAGGCAGTCGAAGTGCCGGCGGCACTTCTTGATGACCTCGGACAGACGGATAACCTCGGGACGCGTGCCCACGATGACGAGGAGCCTGAGGCGACCGTCGTTTTCGAAGGAGACGTCGGAGAAGTCCGCTCTCATCCTCTATACCTCCTCGTAGTACGTGTCGGGGGCTTCGGAGTCGAAGGGTTCGTTGGCCCACATGAGTGTCACGAGGTCGCGCTCGACGGAGAGGTTCTCGATGCAGTGGGTGAACCCGGGGGCCATCTCCACGACCTCGGGGCGCTCACCGGAGACGAGGTACTCCACGGTCGGAAAAGGCCTCCCCTCCTCGTCGAGGCCCACTCGCCGCAGCCGGATCGACGCCTCGCCGGAGACGACGAGGAACTTCTCCCACTTCAGGTGGTGCCAGTGGTTGCCCTTCGTGACGCCGGGCTTGGAGACGTTCACCGAGACCTGGCCCCGGTCGGGGGTGCGCAGGAGCTCGGCGAAGGAGCCGCGCTCGTCGGATTTGGGATCGAGGGGGTAGGACAAGGTCCCAGGCTCGTAGTACGACAGGAACGTCGAGTGGAGCTTCTTGGAGAAGGAGCCCTCGGTCTGGTCGGGGACATCGAGGGTGGCGCGCGAGTCGCGGAAGGACTCGAGGAGCGCGACGATCTCGCCCAAGGTCGCACGGTCGGTCGGGTCGGCATGGCAGAGGCCGTCCGCGTCGCACGTCTCGTTTCCGAGCAGCGCCTCGAGCATCTCGGAGACGAGGTCGTCGACGTGAAGCAGCTCGAGCTCGACCGCGGAGTCGTCCACGCGCACGGGCAGGCCGCGCGCGACGTTGTGGCAGAACGTGGCCACGGCGGAGTTGTAGTTCGGGCGGCACCACTTGCCGTAGAGGTTCGGAAAGCGGTAGACGAGGACCCTCGCGCCGGTGCGCTCCGAATACTCGAGGAGCAGGTTCTCCCCCGCGAGCTTGGACCTGCCGTACTCGCTTCCCGCGTAGCGGCCCTCGAGGGAGGCCTGGGCCGAAGACGCGAGCATGACAGGGCAGCGGTTGCCGTGGCGCTCCAGGAGTCCCAAGAGCTCCGAGGCGAACCCGAAGTTGCCCTCCATGAACTCGGAGGGGTCCTTGGGGCGGTTCACGCCGGCGAGGTTGAAGACGAAGTCGGCCTGAGCGCACCACACTTCGAGGTTCTCGGGGGAAGAGTCGCGGTCGTACTCCCAGACCTCGATCGGCAGCAGCGCCTGGTAGCGTGGCCTGCGGTCCTTCCCGTCGCGGATCGCCTTTAAAGACTCACAGAGGTTGCGGCCCACGAAGCCCTTCGCACCCGTCACGAGCACCCTCACAGAAGGTCCCCCTTCCGCCCGGCGAGCGCCTCACGCACGTAGGAGGCCTCCTTGACCTTCGCGACCGTCCCCGCCACGTCGAGTCGCTCGGCGTTGTGGGAGTTGTAGGACTCCTCGCCCCGCGACTCCACCTTGCCCTCCGCGACAAACTTGTCATAGTTGAGGTCGCGTGTGTCGGCGTGCACCCTGAAGTAGTCGCCCATGTCCTCGGCGCGCAGGCGCTCCTCGAAGGTCATGAGCGTCTCGTAGAGCTTCTCGCCGTGGCGCGTGCCGATCACCCTCGTGCCTGTGCGTCCGAACAGCTCCTGCACGGCCTCGGCCAAATCGCCCACCGTCGCGGCGGGTGCCTTCTGGATGAACAGGTCCCCCGGCTCGGCGTGCCCAAAGGCGAAGAGCACGAGGTCGACCGCCTCGTCGAGGCTCATGAGGAAGCGCGTCATGGAGGGATCGGTGACCGTCACGGGCCGCCCGGCGCGGATCTGGTCGATGAAGAGCGGGATGACGCTTCCCCGCGAGCACATGACGTTGCCGTAGCGGGTGCAGCAGATGGTGGTCCGGCCCGCGCCGTTCCTGGCGTTGGCGTAGATGATCTTCTCCATCATGGCCTTCGAGGTGCCCATCGCGTTGATGGGATAGGCTGCCTTGTCGGTGGAGAGGCACACGACCTTCTGCACGCCCTCGTCGATGGCGGCGTGAAGCACGTTGTCGGTGCCGACGACGTTCGTCTTCACGGCCTCCATGGGGAAGAACTCGCAGGAGGGCACCTGCTTGAGCGCCGCCGCATGGAACACGAAGTCCACCCCGCGCATCGCGTCGCGCACGGACCTCTCGTCGCGCACGTCCCCGATGAGGAAGCGCACCTTCGAGGCGAGCTCCGGGTCGCGCTCCTGCAGGCAGTGGCGCATGTCATCCTGCTTCTTCTCGTCGCGGCTAAACACGCGGACCTCGCCCACGTCCGAGCCGAAGAAGTGCCCGAGCACGGTGGAGCCGAAACTGCCCGTGCCGCCGGTTATCATGAGAGTCTTGCCTTCCAATGCCTGCATCTACGATTTCCTTCTCTTCCCTGTCAGCGCGTAAAAGACGAACTTCGTGTTGGTGACGGCGTAGCGCCTGAACAGCCGCCGCGGCTCCTGCGAGAGGCGGTAGAGCCACTCGAGCCCCACCCGCTGCATCCAGCCGGGAGCCCCCGGCGTCACGCCGGCCAGGATGTTGAAGGCTCCCCCTACCCCCGCCATGAGGCAGTGCGTGTTTCCTTTGAGGCGTGCGCAGAGCGTCTCCTGCCGCGGGGCCCCGATGCCGACCCAGAGGAAGTCCGCGCCGGAGGCATCGACCCTCCCGGCGAGTTCCCCCACCTCCTCGTCGGAGAGCTCTCGGAACACGGAAGGCTCGAGGCCGGCAATCCGAGCCTGCGGATAGTCCCGCCCGAGGGTCACTTCTAGACGCTGCAGGTTCTCCGGCGTGTTCCCATAGAAGTAGTGGGACCAACCATGCGATTTCGAGCGTTCGAGCAGGGCCCTCAGCAGGTCGGGGCCGGTCACGCGGCCCATCGAAGGCTCGCTTCTGCACCCGACCACGGAGAGGGGCTTGCCGTCGGGAAGCGACATCAGCGATCCCGCCTGCACCTCGAAGTACGCCGGGTCGTCGTGGGCCATGACCGTGGTATGGGCGTTGGAGAGGCAGAGGTAGCTCCCCCTGATCGCGTCGAGGCTCTCCTCGACGAAGCGTACGCACCCCTCCAGGTCGACCGCCGTGATGGGCACGCCGATGACCGACACGCGCGGCGGGGCTTGCACGCGGGACTCGGCGGCCACCTAGCACGCCCCCTTGCCGGTGAGCATCACGGCCACGGTGCGGGCGATAACCTTGAGGTCGGTCAGCACGCCGCGCTCCTCGATGTAGGCGAGGTCCAGCTCCACCATGTCGTCGAAGCTCGTGTCGCTGCGGCCGCTCACCTGCCAGTAGCCGGTGAGGCCGGGCTTCACGGACAGGCGGCGCATGGCGCGCGCGTCGTACTGGGCCACCTCGCCGGGCAGCGGCGGCCTCGGGCCCACGCAGGAGAGCTGGCCCAGAAAGCAGTTCACGAACTGGGGAAGCTCGTCGATGGAGTGCTTGCGGATGAAACGGCCGATGCACGTCACGCGCGGGTCGTCCTTGATCTTGAACAGCGGTCCGTCGGCCTCGTTCATCTCCTGCAGCTCCGGCAGACGCTCGTCGGCGTCGGCGTACATGCTGCGGAACTTGTACATGTCGAAGGTCACGATTTTGCCGTCGGTGCCAATGCGACCGACACGCTTTTGGGAGTAGATCGGGCTGCCTGGCGATTCCAGGCGGATGGCGATGCATAGGATGATCGAAGGAACGAGCAACAACACTATTGCCGTCGCGCTGAACACAATATCGAACACCCGCTTCGCAACCCGGTAGCCTATGCGCCCCTTTGCATGCGCACCGTCCGCCTCGCCGCCGAGTCCGACCGGCTCGGCGGCTACCTCGCACGGCAATGCGCCCTCGTCGAAGGCAAGCTCATCCGTTGGCTCCATCTCCTGCATGAAGTAGCGACCGCAGCGGTCAGCACCCCCCCCCCCCGTCGGGCGGTGGGACTGCGTCACGCGGTCTTCCTCACTACTTCCAGGCCCACGCTGGCGGGGACGGTGCGGCCGAACAGCGTCACGTCCAAATAGGCGCGGCGCTTGTGGCGGTCGATCTTGCGGATGTCGGCCTCGAAGCCCATGAGCGGGCCGCGCGTGACCGTGACCTTGTCGCCTTTGATGTAGCCCTCGCTCATGCGCACGATGTGCTCGCCGTCCATGAACGACAGGAACCAGTCCTGCTCTTTTTCCGTCAGCGGGAAGAACGAGTTCTCCTCGTTGCCCAGCAGGCGGATGGGCATGGGCACCCGCAAAAGCTCCTTGTTGAGCTCTTCGGCGTCGCTCGTGACGAAGAACAGGTAGCCGGGGAACAGCAGCCGCTTCACCAGCCGCCATTCGCCGTGGATGCGCCACATGGTCTCGTATTCGGGCATGAAGCACTCCTCCAAGACGTCCGGGGATACCAAGCGGCGGCAAAGATCGCGCGTGGCGGCTTCGCGTCCCGCTTGCACCTGCGCCACGTACCACATCGCCTGCTCCTTCCCCGTCGCTTTGAGGTTCCGCCAAAAGAAAAGAGGATGAACAGCTGCACGTCTCTCTCGCCCCGGCCCTCGGCCGGAAGGGAAATCGCCTGCACCTATTCATCCTCTTGTCGATCGACGGAACGCGCTTCGCGACGATTGCGTCATCTCAAGATATGTTCGTTTCCCCGTTTGTTGTATCTACGCAACATACGAGGGCCAAAGAAAAGGCGCGAGGCGCCTTTCAATTGGGCAACGACTTCGGCAATGTTGTATATAGTCCGTTGTTATACATACAACACACCCGTAGTCTGCGTTCATGCGAAACTTACTGCAAACAAAAGTGGGCCTCAGGATCAAGGACCTGCGCGCAGCCGCCGGGCTCAGTCAGGAGCGGTTCGCCTTGAAGATCGGCATGGACCGCACCTACCTGGCCTCCATCGAAGTCGGCGACCGCAACGTAACGCTGCAGAACCTCGCCAAAATCGCCAACGGCTTCGACATGACCCTGTCGGAGTTCTTCGAGGGCATCCCCCGCATCGCTCCAAACGAATAGCAAATCGCACCGTGTCTCGCACTCGGCATGTCGATTATAGATAAGTAGTTGTATAAAAGCAACAATTGAGTAACAGAGCCGCAGGCGAGCGGTATGCGCAAGACCAGCGAAAACACGATCCCCTTTCCGTCGCGACGGCGGAAACGTCAGGAGAATGCGGTTCCCCGCGCCTTGTGCTACGCTGTTCGGAAAACAAGCCATCGTCCCCCAAAGGATCCGACCATGCCCAAGGAACGCGACCACAAGACGAACGCCATGCGCGTGCTGGACGCGGCGGGAACGCCGTACGAGGCGCGGTTCTTCGAATGCCCGGAGGCGCTCTCCGGAACGGAGGTGGCGCGCCTCCTGGGGCTCGACCAGGACCGCGTGTTCAAGACGCTGGTCACGCAGGGCAAGTCGGGCGAGCACTACGTGTTCATGATCCCCGTGGCGTGCGAGTTGGACCTGAAGAAGGCCGCCGCAGCCGTGGGCGAGAAGGCCGTGGCCATGGTAAAGTCGCGCGACCTGCTGCCGCTCACCGGCTACGTGCACGGCGGTTGCTCCCCCATCGCCATGCTGAAACAGTTCCCCACCGTCATCGACGAGACGGCGGACCTCTACGAGCGCATCGCGTTCTCGGGCGGGCGCATAGGCTGCCAGGTGGAGATGGCTCCGGGCGACCTCGGCCGCGTGGTCGAGCCGCTCTCCCGCGCCGACCTGACGGTGGTGTGAGGCCGGCGCCGCGCGAAACGCTCCTCCCCCGACGCAAAGCGGGCCCGCATCCCCAAGGGTGCGGGCCCGCTCGTTGTTCGGCGAAGATACATCCTACCAGTGGCTCACCACCACGTCGCCCGCCTGGATGATGCCGTAGAGCTCGGCGGCCTTGTAGGGCGGCAGGTTCACGCAGCCGTGGCTTCCGTAGCCGTTGGCGTACATGGAGCCGCCGAAGCTGGGCTGCCAGTCGGCGTCGTGCAGGCCGATGGCGTTGCCCACGAACGGCATCCAGTACTGCACGGTGGACTCGTATATCTTCTGGCCGTTCTCGTAGCCGATGAGCTTCGAGGGGCTCGCCTTCTGGTTGAGCCAGTACACGCCAACCGACGTGTCGTGCACGCCGTCGGGGATGCCCGAGATGCAGGGCGACTCCCACACCAGCGCTCCGGACTCGTCGTAGAAGCGCACGTACTGCTCGGCCAGGTCGATGTCGCAGTAGCGCGCGCCCCAATCCTGCGCGCCGGCGCCGTTGTAGGCCGTGCCCGTGGTGGAGGCGGGAACGTCGAACGTGCCCACCGTGCCGTTCGCCACGCCGTCCTTCACCATGGCGAGCAGCGCGTCCTTGTCGACCGACCAGCCGTAGACGCCGCCGGACACCGTGATCACCTTGCCATCGGGACGCGTGTACGTGCGCGTCGTGCCCACGGTGTCGCACTTCGCCGCGAGGTCGTCCACCCAGGCCGTGAGCGCGCCCTCGTCGAGCGTGGCCGCAAGGTCGTCGCCCAGGTGCACCCACTGCGAGATGAGATCGGCGTTCACTTCGCCGGCCGTGGAACCGGCCATCGTGAGCACGAGGTCGGCCTTTATCATGGTGTTCGCCTGCTGGGCTGCGGTCGTGAGCTTCGCGTCGGTGGACAGCACGGTGGGCTGCTGCAACTCGTCCTTCGTGAGCTTCGCCGTGGGCTGCATGGCGAGGACGGCGTCGTCGACGACCTTGAGCACGGCGTCGTAGTCCAGCGCCGTGCCCACGGTCTCGGGCTGCACGACGAACGCGCTCTGCGCCTCGCTGTAGCCGACGGTCGCATCCACCGGCGCTGTGGCGGTCTTGTTGAACTCGTCCACCGCGGTGCGAACCGCGGCGCCCAGGCCGCTCTCGTTGTACGAGGCGGCCAGCTTCTCCGTCTCGTCGTGGGTCTTCGCGATCTCCAACGGCCACGCCCACGGGTTGGCGTCGGCGTGGATGGAGTCGGTGACGGCTTTGGCGTCGAGCTTCATGCCGGCGTCGCTGGCCGACAGCGTGAGCGAGAAGCCCTGCCCGTCCACCTTGAGCCTATAGTCGTCCACCACGTCGGAGAGCATGCCCTGCGCCTCGACGGACGACTTGAACGACAGGTCGAGGTCGCCCACCGTCGTGTTCGGCAGGAAGCGGTCCATGAACACGAAGGCTCCGGCCAGGTACACCACGGCCAGAACGGCCACGATCGCCCCGAGGACGATGCCGATCACCTTGGCGGGCCTGCGGCGGCCCTTGGCGTCGGCCTCGCTCACGTCCACCGGCAGCATGGGGCCGCCGGGTGTGAACCCGGGCTGGCCCGCAGGCGCGCCTGCGGGAGCGCCGTGCGGCATCACGGGACGCACGGCCTGCGGCATGACGGCCGTTTGGTTCGGTGCCGGCGATGCCGGCCTCGCTTCTTGGCCGACGGGCTTCGATTCTTCCAACGCGGCGCCGTCGCCCTCCGACGCGGCGGGGGCGGCGTGGCGCGCGTGCTTGGCTTTGCTGTTCTTGTTATCGTTCATGTGCGGCTCTCATACACTCGGACGGCTCGGCGTTCGCTTCTCGTCTAATCGTTGCATTGTACCAAGAGAAGCGTCATTCCCTCGTAAACAAAACGGTTCATCGAGCCCTAAGGTTACACTCGTCACAAATTCGCCACGGACGAGGCGCGTTTTCCCCGCATCCTCAACGTATGGATGAGGATGCGGGCCGCCCTCGACCGCCCGGGCCGCTTGACAAACGGGCCGGGCGGGATAGAATGGACGTTCCGCAACGCCTCGGCACGCGGCGCCCCTCGCGGGGCGGGATCCTTGAAAAGGTGGGGCCATCCCCTCCCGACGGCTGCGGCAGCCCGCCACGGGCACCGCCGCCTTGCAACCGGGGGCGACTGGTTTCGACATGGTACGTTTGAAATGAGGAGCAGGTCGTGGTCTCCTCGCCACGTTAAACAGGGGTAACGTCAATTTAATTGGCAAAAACAACACTCAGAGCGCTCCGGCGCTCGCCATGGCTGCTTAATAGCGCCTGGCTGTCGGCCTTGGGACTTCCCCGCCCCTCGGTTCGGCATCAACTCAGGGGAATGCGCTTGAGCACGTAGCCGGTATGGCTTAAGCAAAGATCGAACCGACTAGGGTGCGTCTCGTTTGTCAGTGGACCGGGCGCCTCCGAACCTCGACCACCGACTAAGCTTGTAGAGCCTCATGGATGATGTAGTATGGACCGGAGTTCGATTCTCCGCGCCTCCACCAAACGAAATACGCCCGACCTGCGAAGATCCAGCAGGCCGGGCGTTATTTTTGTCCACGCTGCGCAGAGGGCGCAAGCGTTGAGAAGCGGTTCCGGCGCAGCTATCGGCCGGAAACGGGAGGCTTCGGCACGTTCGGCACCTTGGGCACTTTCGGCACCGAGGGGACCTTCGCAACGCCGGGTGCCGGCATGTCGGCACGGGCGCCGCACGAAGGGCAGGCGTCTGCGCTCGGGGGCACCAACGCTCCGCACTTCGGGCACTTCACCGGTTCCAATCCCGCGCTGGGGGGTCTAAAACACATGCTGCTGACTTCCTTTCGTTGACGGGCGATACGGCCTTAGAGGGCTATTCCGCCGATGTTGACGTCTTCTTCGGTCGCATCCACCACGATGGTCTTCGGCGCGTAACCGGGGGCCTCGATTCCCACCGTGTACACGCTCGGCGCGACTTGCTTGAACCAGAAGTCGCCGAAATCGTCGCTAGCGGTCTCCAAAACCGCGCCGGAGGCGTCCTTCAACGTGACCTTCGCACCTATGACCACCTCGTCCTCGACCTCGTCGTACACCTCCCCCGCCACGAAGCGCTTGGGAAGGTTCAGGTAGTACGCGCGCGGCACGGTGCCCTGCTCGGGAAGCAGCACCTCGGCCTGGGCGATCTCGTCGGCGAAGTCGCTCTCGTCGCCGAAGCGCAGCGCGCCCGTGGGGCAGGCGTCCACGCACCGCGGCACCGTCCAGCCGTCGTCGAGCAGGTGCGCGCAGCCCGTGCACTTCTGGGGCAGCTGCTCCTCCTCGTTCCAGAACACGGCGCGGTAGGGGCATGCGTCCACGATGGCCTTCTGGCCCTTCGCCTTGACCGGGTCGATGACGACCAGGCCGTCTTCGCGACGGTACACCGCACCGCCCTTGGCGGCCGCCATGCAGGGGGCGTTGTCGCAGTGCATGCAGCCGTGGGCCGTGTAGGCCACGAATATCTTCGGCACCGTGCCGTGCTCCCGCTCGTCCACCTTCATCCAGAACTGCCCGGTGTCGGGCTGGGCCGCCGCATAGGGCGCCCAAGCCTGGCCGCAATGCTCGTCCTTGCAGGCGATCTGGCAGTTGCGGCAGCCGTTGCAGCGCGCGACGTCGATAACAAACACTTTGCCCATCTCTAGGCCTCCTTCACGAGGTAGGTTTCGGCGGTCAGGCCCGTTGCCGCGTCGTAGGCACGGGAGAACGCCTCGGGGAACTCTTCGGCCAGCTCGGAGACGTCGACCTTCTCGCAGCCGACGAGGAAGCTGTTCGTCACCTCGCCGGGAGCGTTTTGCGAGGTGGTCGCGCCCGGGCAGATGAGGTTGTTCGCTCCGCCGCGCTCCAAGCCGCCGGTCCCGCGCTCGATGACGTCGACGCGCGCGCCGTGGTCCTGGTACAGGCTGCCGGGCATGATGCGCTCGCTCACGCGCACGCCGCCCAGAACCGCGCCGCGCTCGTTGTAGAGCTTCGCGACGTCGCCGTCGGCAAGGCCCAGCTTCTCGGCGTCTGAGGGGTGCACCCAGATCGGCTCGTACGCGTAGCCGTCGGGGCCAACGACCTTGCAGGTCTCGATCTCGCGCAGCCACGTCACGTCGTCGTGGTTGGCATGGATGCGCCAGCGCGGGTGGTTCGACACGAGCAGGTACGGGTAGTCCTTGGCGCGGTCGGACGTCACGCGCTCGTGGTGCGCCGGGCTCTCCTCGATCCAATGCGGAACCGGAGGGCGCTCGGGGTCGTCGGGCCAGTGGTCGGCGATCGAGGTGGAGTACATCTCGACCTTGCCCGACGGGGTGTCGAGCGGATGCCCTTCGGGGTCCTCGTAGAACTCGATGAGGCCGGCGGGGAGGCTCTCCCAATCATCGGAGGTGGGCACGACGTGGTACCCCTTCTCGAGGAAGTCCTCGTAGCTCTGGTGCTCTTCCATGCCGCCGCCGACCCAGCCGATCTGCTTTAGCACGTCCATGGAAGGCTCGGTGATGCCCGCGGCCACCACGGCCTGGTGGGACATCTTCGCCATGCGCACGTCGGGAGTGTCCTTCGCGGGGTCGAACGGGGCGTCGAGCGAGCCGTCCATGCCGCACCACGCGGATACCAGCTGGTCGGCCAAGCCAAGCTTCTCGGCGATGGCCAGCACGCACTCGGGGTCGGTCCTCGCCTCGCCCACCGGGTCGATGGCCCGGGCCTCGTTCACGACCATGTCGTTGTAGCCGCACATGGTGCTCGTGGCGATGTCGTCCTGCTCGAGCTTCGTGGAGGAAGGCAGGATGATGTCGGCGAACAGCGTGTCGTTCTCGATCCAGGGATGGTTCACCAGCATGAACTCGATGGACTCGTGGCGCAGGGCGTCCTGGTAGCGGTTGCCGCCGTTCCAGCAAGTCGACCAGCAGGGCGTGTCCGACCAGATCATGTGGATGCGGGAGCCGTCCTCGGCGGGATAGCTGTACTGGTCGTACTGGTCTTGGCGGGGAAGCCCGCTGGCCACATGCCCGTTCCAAGTGAGCTTCTCGCCTTCGGGAAGCAGGATGGCGTCGGGGAGCAGCGTTTGGGGGATGAACCAGCGGAAGCCGGTGCCGGGAAGGTGGCCGGTGTAGGACCCTCCTACGTACACGGGATAGGCCGGAGCGGGGCAGGCGATGGTCTCGGGCATGCCGAACATGCCCCACTCCACGAACGAGAACTGGTTGCGGCCGGGGTGGCCGAGCGCCTGCATCGTGAGCAGGCACACCTCGAGCCGGGCCGGCTCGTGCGCGAAGCAGCTGCGAATGTACCCGCCGCCGTTGCAGTGGGCGATGGAGGTGTTGTGCTTGGCCCAGTAGCGCGCAAGCGCCTTGATCTGGCGAGCCGGAACGCCGCACTTCTCCTCGGCCCACTTCGGCGTCTTCGGCACGTCGTCCTCGCCGCCCGTGACGTACCAGGCGAAGTTGTCGTAGCCGATGGCGTGCGTATCGACGTAATCGGCGTCGAAAAGTCCTTCGGTGATCCACACGTAGGCGATCGCCAGCTGCAGCGCCGCGTCGCAGTTCGGACGCACGGGAATCCACTTGTCCGCATGCACGGCCGCGCCGTAGTTCAGATCGGGGCAGATGTAGATGTTCTTGATGCCCAAGTCGCTGAACCAGTAGCACAGACGGCTCGGCATCTGGCCGCTCCAGCCCCACGTCGTGGTCTCGGGGTCGCACCCCCAGTACAGCATGCACTCGGTGTTCTCCGCGATGTCCTTGAGAAGGTTGCGGCCTTGGGACTGCTTGCCCAGCGGGTCCTGGCCCCACGCGTGCTTCGCGCCCCAGTACCACCCCTCCCAGCTGTCGGGCTGGCGACCCTGCAGCGTATAGCCGCCCAGAAGGTCCATAAGGCGTGTGTTCGCGCCATGCGTGCCGCCCACGTTCTTCGTCTCGCCGTGGCCGTCGCCCTGGCAGTACACGGCCGACGGGCCGTAGGTGTCGACGATGCGGCGGATCTCGTCGGCGCAGATCTGAGCCGCCTCGTCCCAGCTGATGCGCTCGTAACCGCTTATGCCGCGGTTCTCGACGTGGCGCTCGCCCGACGGATCCCAATCGACGCGCTTCAACGGGTACGGAACGCGGTTCTTGGAATAGGTGCGCTTCTTGTAACCCACGGCCAGCGGCGGGATGGACGTCACCAAGCCGCTCTCGAAGGTGGTTCCGCGCGCTTCGATCTTCCACGGCTTGATCTGATCCTCGCTGTACGCATCGTCCAGATGCAGCGGGCGAATGCGGGCGACGCGCCCGTCCTTCACGTCCACGGCACCGGCGATGGCTCCTACGCCGAACCCGCACCAGCCCAGGGTTTTATAGACGGTCTTGTCGGCTGTCTTCCCCATGTAGAACTCCTCTCTCGCACTGGTTCGCCGCTCGAGCCGCAACGTGCCGTGCACGATGCGAACCCTTACGCGGCGCTTCCTTCACTCTAGGCAGCCCGGCGGGGAAAATGAATCGCCCGGGTAGCTGTAAACCCGCCTTCGCGTCCAAAAGGGCCTACACCGACCCGGTGTATTCGCCTACATCTAGCATGATGATAAGGGCTGATCACGCGTGTTTCGCGCCGGCAGGACGCTATAGTGCACAGCATCTGCGCGGCCCCCGGCGCCAGGCGGCGCAACCCAAGGAAAAACGAACACAAGGAGGTTGTTATGCTCACCCGCAAGTACACCGTCTGGTTCAACGCGTTCTTCTGCATCCTGATGTCCGCGGTGTTCTGCTACTGCATGCCGCTCATGCAGGGCGCTCCCACCGTTCCGATGCTCGGTTCGCACGGGTTTCTCGTGTCGTTTCTGATCTCGCTCGTCGTGTCCCTGCTCGTGGCCAACGTCGTTCCCATCGGCCGCATAGGAGCGTCCGCAGCAGCGAAGTTCGACGCGAAACCGGGCACGTTCGTCTTCAGCTTCGTCACCGCGATGTTCATCGGCCTCATCATGATGACGGCGCTCGCCTTCACCATGATCGCCTACAACACGGGCCTCGGCATCGTCGAGGGCACCACCATCTTCGACCGGTTGGTCTCGGGCCTCGTTTCGTTCGGGCCTCTGGTGTTCGCGGTCGTGTTCTTCCTGTACCCCCTTTGCACGGGCCTTGCGGGCCTCGTCGTGAAGCCCGAGGACAAGTTCGTTCGCATGCCCGATTCCGCTGCGGCTCCGGCGCGATAGCGCGGCACGGCCGGCATGGGGCGGTCGACGCAAAACGAGCATGAACGGTTTCGCCACTTTGAAAGGAACAACTATGACGAGCACTCATCCGCATATCAGCCGAAGCGATTTTCTTAAAGGAGGAGCCGTGGGGCTCTTGGGGCTCGCAGGCGCAAGCGCGCTCGCCGGATGCGCGAGCGGCACTCAAACGCCGCCTTCCGCGTCGGCTTCGGGCGACGCGCCCGCCGCAAAGGCGCCGGAGCGCATCATCGACGTGCACGCGCATCTGCTGCCCGGCACCATGAACGCCGACTACGTCGCATGGCTCGACGAGACGAAGACCATGGAGGACGGTCCGTCGTTTTTATGGACGAACACCGCCTTCGAGGACGTCGAGAACCATGTTTCCGAGATGGACCGGTTCGGCATCGACGCCGAAGTGGTCACCTTCAGCTCGAACGTCCCGAACATCCTTAAAGCGGCCGAGGCGAAGGGCCTCGACGGCACAGGCGCCCTCCAAGCGCTCAACGACGGCCTGCACGAGATATCGAAGGCGTCCGACGGACGCATCGTCACGTGCTCGTGGATCGACCCCACCCAGCCCGAGACGGCCGTGAGCGAGATGGACCGCATGGCCGAAAAGGGAACCAAGGCGTTCGGCGTCCTCACGGGCTATAGGTTCGGCGGAGGCGGGCACTACCTCGACCACCCGAGCTTCGAGCCTTTCTGGGCAGAGGCCAACAAGCTCAAACTGCCGGTGTTCACCCACTTCAGCACGCGATTCCCCATCAACGATCCCGATTCGCCGCTCACGGGGTTCTCGACCGAGAACGTGCAGAACGGCGGGGTGTCGGTGCTGGTGGAGAACACGGTGTCGGCAGTGCGCCTCGTGTACTCGGGCTACCTCGACAAGTACGACGACCTGCGTATCGTCCTTGGCCAGCTCGGGGGCTTCTTCCCGTGGATGTTCGGCCGCTACGAGCTCATGTACGGTTTGTACTCGGGCAACGGCGACAAGCAGGGCGTCGACTACAAGAACCCCGACAACCTCGATACGTACCTGCGCAACCTCAAAGACTACGCGCGGTTCTTCTATCTGGACAGCCATTCCATGAGCGTGGAGGACGTCGCCTTGGCGCAGCAGATCATGGGAACGGACCACGTCATGTTCGGTTCCGACTACCCGATCACGTCGGCGGAGCTCGGCCGCGAGCAGCCCTTGAAAAGCCTGGAAGGCCTCCCCGCCGACCAGCAGCTCCGAGAGGACTTCTACCATGCAGCCGCCGAGAACCTGCTGGGGATATAGAAAACGGCTCGAAGGACGGAAACGCCGCATCGAAAGATGCCCTATAATCGAACAGTGAACCGAACCTGGAGGGAGGGGCGCGCGCATGGGCATGGGGAAGTCCTCGCTGGCGGAGCTGCGGAACGACTTCGCAGACGTGACGGGTTTGTCCGCGAAGCGGGCGGACGGCTCCGATTCGCTGCCCCTGCTGGGCTTCTCCTTCTATTGGGCTTGGGTGCTGTCCCTGCTCATCCTGGACAGAAGCGCCCCTTCGTCCCTGCAGGTTCTGGGGAGCCTGCCCGTCTCGGTGAGCGAGTACGCGATACGGGGGATGACGCTTGCGGCCATCTTCCTCTTCGCGCGCGGCAAGAGCCCTCGTTGGACGGTCGCCACGGCAACGCGGGCGGCGCCGTGGACGGGGCTGCTGGGCGTCGCGCTGCTGGGCTTGGGAAGCGTGCTCCCCGGCGAGGCGGCCTCCTTGGCGTCGGCGGCGGCTTGGCTGCCCATCGGCATAGCCGACGGGTTGCTGCTGGTCGGATGGCTCGACCTGTACTGCATCGCCGGGATGAGGCGCGCCGTGGCGGCGCTTTGCCTCTCCGCGCTGATCGCCGTCGCCCTGCTGCTGCTCGTGAGCTTTCTTTACCAGCCGGCGGCGCTCGCGGTGATCGCCTTGCTCCCCTTGGCGTGCGGCCTTTCCCTGAAGGGCGCGCAAACCCGCTGCTCGTCCGCCGAAAAGGCCGCCCTCGACGACGTCGTCCCCTTGCCGAAGCAGCGCCCTGCGAGCCTCGTTCGTATCACGGCCGCCATAGCCTTCTTCGGGGTCGCGTTCGGGGCCATGCAGGCCATCACGTTCGGCAACCATGAAACAGCAGTCCCCATCTGGTACAACGTGGCGGGCCTCGTCCTGGGGACCGTTTTCGCCTATGCCGCGAGCATCGCGCCTGCGGCATCGCGGACCG
Source organism: Gordonibacter sp. 28C (assembly GCF_003339845.1). Taxonomy (GTDB): domain Bacteria; phylum Actinomycetota; class Coriobacteriia; order Coriobacteriales; family Eggerthellaceae; genus Gordonibacter. The sequence continues at coordinate 71,580 of NZ_PPTR01000013.1, read as the reverse complement.
GCATCATCTACCGCATAGCGCTGCCTCTGACCGCCTGCGGGCTTCTGGCGGCCCCCTTGCTCGGCAACAACCTCGCCGTGGCGAACAGCTTGGTCATTGCCGGGTTCTACCTGTTCGACCTCGCGTCGATCACGCTTTTGATGCGCGTCTCGATGCTGTACCGCTTCCCGTCCACCAGCGCGTTCTCAATCGGTCGATGCGCGAACGCCTTGGGGATATTCGTCGGATGGGTTGTCGGATGGCTGCTGTCGGAGGCCGTGTCGTTCGACAGCACGGCCCTCTCGGCCTTCAACTCGCTGCTGCTGCTCGTGCTCATCGTGTCGTGCGGGTCGCTCTTCGCCGTCAAAGACGAGGACGCCGAAGAGGGCGAGCAGGTTGAGGAGCGCCCGTCGGAAAACGGCGGGAGCCCCGCTCCGGAAGCGCCGACCCCCGGACGGTGGAAGCGGCAGAGCGACTTCATCGCGGCGAAGTACGGGCTTTCCCAACGCGAGAAGGAGGTTTTCAGCCTGCTTGCACGGGGCCGCAACGTCGAATACATTTCGACCGTGTTCGTGATCTCGCCGCACACCTCGAAGACCCACATCCACAACGTGTACAAGAAGCTCGGCATACATTCCCAGCAAGACCTTATAAGCATGGTCGAAAAAGCCGCCGCCGAGCTAAAAACCCTTTAGGCGAAACGCACTCCGTCCTGATGCGCCACTGGCGGGGTCTTTCCCCTTGCCCGAAAGCATGATCGAGCTCGCCATCGGGATGGACCACCGCAGCAAGGGGCACGAAAGGCAGCGATCGGCCTCCGCGTTCCGCCACCAACAGCAGGAGCCCCGCCGACATCGCCGACGGGGCTCCTTTTGCGTTGCGGGTCGTGGGGCGCGCCTACTTCTTCAGAAACGAGAAGTCGAAGGCGCCCTTGATGTCGTCGAACGCCTCCTTGAGCTCGGCCGCCACGGCGATGCCGTCCTTGTAGATGGCGTTCATGTCGTTCGTGGCCTCGGCCACGCCCTCCTTGGTTATGCCCAGGTCGTACGGGTTGTCGTCGTCCGCTTCCCCGTCGTCTTCGTCGTCGTCCTCGACGTAGAGGTACTCGGCCTCCTCGCCGTCCTCCATCAGCACGAAGCCGATGCGGTTGCCGTCGTCGTCCTCCAGGTAGCGCACGATGTCGTCCTCGTCCAGCTCCAGCTCCACCAGCTCGTAGCCGTCCTCGTTGTCGGACGGCTCCACCACCGTCATGTCCCCGATTTCGTCGGACAGCTCGTCGCCGTCGTAGCCGTCGATGCGGCCCTCCTCGCCCAGCTCGGCCTCAGCGTCGCCGGCGTCGCCGCCCACGATGTGGAAACCCTCTTCGGACAAGTCGATACCCGTCGAGCGCTCCACCGCCGCGGCCAGGCCGCCGTCGTCGCCCGAAAGCGACGTCTCGCCCTCGCCGTCCGGGCCCTCTTCGGCGAAGAAGCCCTCGTAGGCTTCCTCCAGGTCGGACTCCTCGGACTGCGGGTCGAACTCCTCGTCGTCTTGGAACTCTTCGAGGTCTTCGATCTCGGTTTCCTCGTCGATCTGCTCGGCCTCCGTCTCGGCTCCGTCCTCCATGCTTTCAAGCTCTTCGTCCAAGCCCATAGAAGGCCTCCTTCGAGTCGGGCGCCGCCGGGGCGGCGCGAATTCACGTATCAGCGGCTGCGCTCTTTGAGCGCGCGCTCTATCTCGCGGCGGGAGTCGCGCTCGGCCATGCTGGCGCGCTTGTCGTGCAGCTTCTTGCCGCGCGCCACGCCCAGCTCGACCTTCACGAGCGAGTTCTCCTTGAAGTACATCTTGATGGGCACGAGCGCCATGCCCTTCTCCTTCACCTGCTCCTGCAAGAAGCGGATCTGCCGTTTGTGCAGCAGCAGCTTGCGCTTGCGGTCCGGGTCGGGGTTGGCGATGTTGCCGTTCGCGTACGGAGGTATGTGCACGTTGTGCAGCCACACCTCGCCGCCCCGGATGATGGCGAAGCAGTCGGTGAGCTGGCAGTGGTTCTCGCGCAGCGAGCGCACCTCGGTGCCCGTGAGCTCTATGCCGGCCTCGTAGGTTTCCAGGATGTCGTACTCGTGGAAGGCCTTCTTGTTCTTGGCGATGGTGGAGGCTTCGCGTTTCATGGCGCCTACTCCGCGCCCGTCTCGTCGAACTGCGCCCGCATGGACGGCTCGTCGTCGGCGGGTTCGTCCTCGCTCTCGAACAGGGTCGCGCCCGCCCCGGCCATGCCCGGCACGAAGCACGCGTCCTCGTCCAGGTCGCGCGCGAAACGCGCGATGAGCTTCACCGTGGCCTCCAAATCGTCCAGGCACACCACCTCGGTGGGCGTGTGCATGTAGCGCAGCGCCACGGACACGAGGCCCGTGGGGATGCCGCCGCGGGCCATCTGGATGGCGCGCGCGTCGGTGCCCGTCACGCCGGGCTCGGCCTCCACCTGGTACGGCAGCCCCTCGGCCTCGGCCGCGGCAACCAGGCGCTCGAACACCTCGGGGTTGATGTTGGGGCCGCGCGCGATGACGGGACCCCCGCCGCATACGATGTCGCCGTGCTTCGTCTTGTCGATGCCCGGGTAGTCCGTGGCGTGCGTCACGTCGAACGCGATCCCCACGTCGGGGAACACGGAGTACGCGCTCGTCTCGGCGCCCCGCGTGCCTATCTCCTCCTGCACCGTGGCGGCGCAGACGAAGTCGCCGGCCGGGCGCTCGCCGCGCGCCAGCTCCTCCAGCACGCGCACGGCCACCCATACGCCGGCCTTGTCGTCGAACGCGCGCGACACGGCCATGCCCTCGCCGAAGCGCTCGAAGCCCACGCCGAACGTGATGACGTCGCCCACGCGCACGAGCTTCTTCACCTTTTTAGCGGGCAGTCCGAGGTCGATGACCAGCTTGTCGAGCGGGGTGACCTTCTTGCGCTCGTCGGGCTCGATGAGGTGGATGGGCTTGCGGCCCACCACGCCGCGCAGCGGCTCCACCGACTCCGAGGCGTGCACGTCGACGCGCATGCCGGGCAGCACGGCCGCGTCTACGCCGCCCACGGACGCCACCGAGAGGAACCCCTCGTCGGAGATGTAGGTGACCATGAGGCCGATCTCGTCCATATGGGCGGACAGCATGAGCGAGGGGCCCGCCCCGGCGCCCTTCAGGGTGGCGTGCACCGAGCCCATGACGTTCGTCTCCACCTCGTCGGCAGAATCGGCCAGCCGCTCGCGCACGAGCCGGGCGACGGCGATCTCCGTGCCGGTGGCCGAGGGCGTCTCGAGCAGTTTCTTGAGGAATTTCACCTGCTTTTTCTTCATGGTGCTCCCTGTTGGTTCACGCGCGTCGCCCACGGCCGCGCGGGAGCCGAAGGGCCCGCCGCGCGCCGGGCGGCGCGCTTCCGTTGATGTGGGCCCCATTATAGCGCCTCGCGCTGGTGGAACGGGCGTCTTTCGCGCAGACGACGCGCGGCCGTCACCGGCCCATCACGAAACGGGAAGGGCCTCCTACCACCACTCCTTCTTCTTCGCGCGGGCGCGCTGCTTCTTCGGGGGGCGGAAATCCAGCTCCAGCTGACCGTCCTGGTGGGCCTCCGAGGCCTTCTTGCGCTCGACGCGGTCGACCGTCCACGACACGGCGTCCTTGCCGTACAGCTCGAGCATCCTCAAACGGGCGTCGCGGAGGTTGTTCTTCGAGCCCGCGCGGGCGTCGCTCTCGAATTCGAACAGCCCCGTGGCGCGTGCGTCGGAGGCGGCTGGCGAGCGGTAGTGGGCGATGTAGGTCTGCATGTCCTTCCTTCACGGTCGAGCGGCGTTTTCGGGCGATCATGGCATCATAGCACGACATGCCGCCGAATCTCCCGCCGACGGCGAGCGCCGCATCGCCGCAGCGGCGGTCACGAGAGCGCTACGGCCCCGCAACGGCCCCGCAACCGCTGGGCGGACGCGTGCGAAGCGCCCGTACAATGGCTGAAAACGAGCGAAACGTAAGGTGGACCGCATGGACAACCCGAGCAACCGTCTGATCATCGTATCGAACCGCCTCCCCTACCGCATCGAGCCCGACGAGCGGGAGGGTTTCGCCTTCACGCGCACGGTGGGCGGCCTCGTGGCGGGACTGGAGCCGCTGCACGAGCAAAAGGGCAACGTGTGGCTGGGCTGGGCCGACGAGCCCGCTGGCCTCGATGAGGCCGGGCGCGCGCGGTTCGAGCGGGCCCTGGCCGAGCGCTCCTGCGCGCCCGTGCGCCTGGACGAGCGCGACGCGGAGCTGTACTACGAGGGCTTCTCGAACTCCGCGCTGTGGCCCCTGTTCCACGGATTCCCCCAGCACACCCGCTTCGACGAAGAGGCCTGGGAGGCCTACGTGCGCGTGAACGAGCGGTTCCGCGACGCGGTGCTCGAGCTGGCGCAGCCCGGCGACACGGTGTGGGTGCACGACTACCATCTCATGCTGCTGCCATCGCTTCTGCGCGAGGCGCTGCCCGACGCCTCCATCGGCTTCTTCCTGCACATCCCCTTCCCCGACTACGAGACGTTCCGCATGCTGCCGTGGCGGCGCGAGCTCGTGCGCGGCGTGCTGGGAGCCGACCTCGTGGGCTTCCACGCCTACGACTACGTGCGGCACTTCCTTTCCAGCTGCCGCCGCATCGTGGGCGTGGAGAACGAGAGCGGCACGCTGTTCGCGGACGGCCGGCTCGTGCGGGCCGACGCCTTCCCGCTGGGCATCGACTACGAGCGGTACCGCGCGGCCGCGCGCAAGCCCGAGGTGCGCCGGCTCGTGTCGGCGTTCGCCGAGGAGAAGGGACACGAGGGCTGCAAGGTCATGCTGTCGGTGGAGCGGCTGGACTACTCCAAGGGCATCCCCGAGCGGCTGCTGGCCTACGACGCGTTCCTCGACCGCTACCCCGCCTGGCGCGGACGCGTGGTGCTGGTGCTGGTGACGGTGCCCTCGCGCGAGAACGTGGCGTCGTACGCCGCGCTGAAGAAGCAGGTCGACGAGCTGGTGGGCCTGGTGAACGGCAAGCACTCCACCATGGACTGGACGCCCGTGGACTACTACTACCGCTCGCTGCCGTTCGACCGCCTGGTTAGCCTGTACGCCGCGAGCGACGTCATGCTGGTCACGCCGCTGCGCGACGGCATGAACCTGGTGTGCAAGGAGTACCTGGCCTGCCACGACGGGGGCGGCGGCGCGCTCGTGCTGTCGGAGATGGCCGGCGCGTCCTACGAGCTGCACGAGGCCCTCACCGTGAACCCCTTCGACCTGGAAGGCGTGGTGGACGCCATGCGCCGGGCGCTGGAGATGCCGCCCGACGAGCAGCGCCGCCGCAACGCCCCCATGCAGGAGCGCCTGGCGCGCTACACCTCCCAGAAGTGGGCGCGGGAGTTCCTGGACGCGGCCGACGAGGTGAAGCGCCGCCAGGCGGGCCTGAGCGCGCACCTGCTGGGCCCCACGTCGGCGCGCAGGCTGCTCGCGTCGTTCAAGACGGCGCGCAGGCGGGTGCTGCTGCTGGACTACGACGGCACCCTCATGCCCCTCTCCGACGACCCGGCGCGCGTGGCTCCCGACGAGCGTCTGCGCGAGCTGCTGCAGCGGCTGGGCTCGAACCCGCGCACCGACGTTGCCGTGGTGTCGGGCCGCGACCGCGCCACGCTGGAGGCGTGGCTGGGCGACCTGCCTGTCGACCTGGTGGCCGAGCACGGGGTGTGGTTCCGCGGTCGCCGCGAGCGCGCGTGGATGCTGGAGGAGCCGTTGAACGCCGAATGGAAGGACGCGGTGCGACCGGTGCTGGCGGACTTCGTCGACCGCACGCCGGGGTCCCTGCTGGAAGAGAAGGACTATTCGCTCGTGTGGCACTACCGCATGTGCAGCAAGGAGCTGGCGGAGCGGCGCGTGGTGGAGGTGAAGAACGCCCTGGGCGACGGCTTGGAGGACCGCGGCATCGCGCTCATGGACGGCAACAAGGTGGTGGAGGTGAAGCCGCGCGGCGTGGACAAGGGCCATGCCGCGCACCGGTGGTTCCGCGACCCCTCCTACGGCTTCGTGCTGGCCGCAGGCGACGACCGGACCGACGAGGACGTGTTCGAGGCCGCGCCCGCCTCGGCGTGGACCGTGAAGATAGGCGACGGCCCCACCCGGGCGCGGTTCGCCCTGAAGAACACCGGCGAGATGCGCGAGCTCTTGGAGGCGCTGGCCGTCGCGTGCGCCGAGGAGCCCGCTGCCGCCGCCCTCCCGGCCGCCGCGGGCCGAAGCGCGTCGCGTCCGGCCGCGCCGGCTCCGTCGCGCGACCGGACGCTCGCGCGGGCATAGCCCGCAGGCGGGCCGCGCGGCTAGAACAAGGGCGACTCGAACCGCACGGTGCCGGCGTCCTCGGCGGGCGCCGAGCCGCCCTGCGAGCCCTCCGCCGTTGCGGCGGGCTCGCCCGCCGGAGCTTCCTCGCCCAGCAAGAACGCCATGATGCGGTCCAGCAGCTCGGCCAGCCCGTCGGGCGCGAGCGTGCGCGCGAGGCCGCTCTCCGACAGGTTCGCGAACCCGGCGTCCTGGCGATGGCGCACGGCGTCGAGCACGAACGCCTTGCGGCGGTTCCCTCCGTCGCGCACCACCACGACGGTGCGCGCAGTGAGCTCGGCGTACAGCTGCGGCCCCACGCCGAGCTTCCGCTCGTACCATTCGGGGACGTTGCGCACGCCCTGGTCGGCGAAGAACTCCCGGATCTCCCCGCAACCGGCCAGCGGGTACGGCGGCAGCTCGTAGCCGGCGCGGCGGCCGTACTCGTAGATGTAGCGCGAGGCGTCGCCCACCTGGACACGGTCACCCAAAAGAAGCGACAGCGCCTCCAGCACGTCGCGCGGGCGCAGACGCGCGCGCTCCGCGCGGATCAGGCGCGCGAGGCGCCCCGCCAGGTCGGGCGCCTCGGCCGTCAAGCCGGCACCTCCGACAGAGCCTCGGGCACGCGCGGGGAGACGAGGCCGTTGCGGTCGGCGATGGGAGGCGATGCGAGCACGGGACGGCCTTTCTACGAGGGATGCGGGCGGGTTCCAGACGATCCATGATACCACGCGGCGGCCGTGCGGCCACGGCCGGCCGCCCGCCGTACGGCGGGCGCGGCGGCGCGGCCGGACGCAAAACGGGGATCGGCCCCGGGAGGTTCCCGGGGCCGATCCCCTTGCCGGCAGCCGAAGCGGCCCGGTATGCCCGGCGAACTACTTGCTCGTGTACACGATGCCGTCCTTCGACTTCTCCCAGGCGGGCAGCTCGAACACGCGGAAGCCCTCGGAGCGCAGGCGCTCCACCTCGCCGTCGACTTCCTCGCCGAACGTCAGCGCCGCGTTGGGGCAGTTGTAGACGCAGTACGGAAGGGACCCCTCCTTGATGCGGGACGGGCACTTCGTGCAGCTTTCCGACCACACGGGCATCCACGACATGTGCAGGTCGGGCCACGTCCCCGCCGGACGGTCGATGCCCTCTCCGCTTCCCAGCGTGCGCACCGTTTGCCAGAACACCTTGTCGTCAAGGTCGTTTCCCACCTTGCAGGCCAGCGAGCAGGTCCAGCAGCCCGTGCAGCGCTGCAGGTTCACCAGAATCCTCGAATCAGCCACGACGGGCCTCCTTTTCCTCCGGGGCCTTGCGCAGGTTGCACGCGCAGTCCCAAATGGTGTCCCAAGCGCCTGCCATGCCCCCGATGCCGCCCGTCGCGAAGCCCGGCCGGATGCCGCCCTGCCCCTCGACGTGGCTCCACCACAGATCGGCGCGCTCGTCGATGGTCTCGCGGCCGCCCAGGGGCACGATGAGCTCCGAGTACATGCCGTCCTCGAACGCCTCGCGGCGCCATCCGAACCACACCTGCAGCGTTCCGGGAGGTATCGCCTGGTCCAGGCGCATGGTGCACGTCACGTGGCCGCGCTGGTTGTATATCTCCACCCGGTCGCCGTCGCGGATGCCCTCTTTCCGGGCGTCGAGCGGGTTGATGCGCGACGTGGGCTTGCCGCCCGACAGCTCGGCCATGACCGGATCGTCGGTGAACATCGACTGCATGAAGAAGCGCTGGCGGCCGCTGAAGAACTGGTAGGGATGCTCGTCGCTCTTCCCCGCCGCCAGCGAGGCCGCGGTGGGAACCTCCAGCGGCTCGCGGTAGGAGGCCAGCTGCGCGCCCACCGGCACGAGCCGCTCGCTGTAGAACTCGAGGCGCGCCGAGGGCGTGTTGAACTCCATGCCGAAGAACGGGTCCCACGCCACGGGGGGCGTGGCCGCGCGCACCATCTTCTCGGCCTTGAGGCGCTCGATGTCCAGGTGGGGCTCGATGTTCGCGATGAGGGGCCACTGCGACTGGAGCCTGACGTCGATCCACTCGTCGGCGGTCTTGTCGAAGTACTCGCCCAGGCCCACGCGCTTCGCCAGCTCGCTGTAGAGGAACGTGGGGTCCTTCGCCTCGCCGACGGGCTCGATGGCGGGCTCCTGCAAGACCACGTGGTTGTACGACGCGCTGGCGATGAGCTCCTCGCGCTCGAACGGCATGCAGTCGGGCAGGACGTAGTCGGCGTACTCGCCGGTGTCGGTCATCCAGATGTCGATGTCCACGATGAGGTCGAGTTTCGGGAACACCTCGTCGATCCAACGGCCGCGGTTCGGGCAGTTGTGCACCGGGTTGCCCGCCACGATCCAGAGCGCCTTGATGGGGTACGGCTCGCCGCTCTCCACCTGCTCGTAGAAGTCGCACTGGCGGATGGCCTTGCCCTTGTACCCCTCGGGCCCCAGCGGCATCGCGATGGCGGAGTCGTTGAAGATGAGGGGCCAGCCGGACGGCAGCATCTCCGACGTCACGCCCGCGCCCGGCTTGCCCAGGTTGCCCGTGAGCATCCCCAGCAGGTAGAACGCCCGGTAGCTTTCGCCCTGGTTCTGGTAGCGCAGGCCGAGGGCGCCCAGGATGTAAGCGGGATCGGCGGCCGCGTACTCGTCGGCGAGCCGCTCCGCGTCGGCCGCGGGAACGCCGGTGATCTTCTCCTGGTATTCCGGAGTGTAGAGTGAAAGGTGCTCGCGCAGCACGGAGAACGCCGTCCGGCAGGCCGTGCCGCCGATCTCGTGGGAGCCTTCCAGCTCCATGCGGTCGCACGCTATCTGCTTGACGCCCGGGGCCACGGCCACGGGAGCCTGCGCGGCGGCGTCCCAAACCAGGTAGCTGCCCTCGTCGTCGCGCATGAGCATCCCGTCGTCGTCGCGCACGAGGAACGGGGCGACGGTGTGCTCGAGCAGGAACGCCTCGTCGCAGCGCCCGCCCTCGACGATGAGGTGCGCCATGCACAAGGCGAGCGCCGGGTCGCTGCCGGGCTTGACCGGAATGAACCAGTCGGCGTAGCCGGCCGTCGCGTCGAACAGCAATCCCACGTCGACGATCTTCGCGCCCCGGCTCTTCGCCTCCACGATGTGCTTCGCCAGCCGATGCTGGTTCTCCATCGGGTTGGCACCCCACACGATCAGGTACTTCGAGGAATCGAAGTTGACCGGGTCGGTGGTCATGTACTTGTAGAAGTCGCCCATGTCGTAGTACGCGGCGTAGAAGGGCCCGTTGTCCAGCCCGTACCCCTCGATGGGGTCGCTTCCGCCCCAAAGCCCCAGGAACCGCGAGGCCAGCAGGCACCCCAGGCCCTGCGACGGCGGCACGCTGGCCGTGACGTTCCACATAGCGAACGACTCGGGGCCGAACTCGTCGCGCAAATCGAGCATCTTCGCGGCGATCTCGTCCAGGGCCTTATCCCAGCTGATCTGCTGCCACTTTCCCTCGCCGCGCTCGCCTGCGCGCTTGAGCGGGTGCGTCAGCCGCTTCGGGTTGTACGGCTGCCGCCCGGCCATGATGCCCTTCTGGCAGATATGGCCCTCGCACGCCTCCGGTCCGGTGTAGCATGCCTTCTCCGTTCGCACGATCCTGCCGTCCTTCACGACGGTTTTGATCGCGCAGAACTCGTGGTCGCCCCAACCGGGGCACGCCGTGTAGACGAATGACTCCTCCGCCATAGCCGATCTCCTCTCTCGCCGGGAACCTCCTCGCTTCATCCTATGGAGGCCCGAAGCCCGAAGCAAGCAACGGTTGTTTCGCGCATGGAACGACCCCTGCAACTTGTTCAACCGTTGAACAAACCGTTGCCCGGCATCGCGAAAACAGACCGCCGGTTCGGCTGGATGCGCGTATTATGGAAAGAGGATCCGCTGCGACGGCCCAACGCTGAGTGGGAGGCTTTTTACATGGAAGCGACCGCACGCGACACCCGGCTCGACTACGTGGTCGACACGTTCAGCCATGCAAGCTATCTCTCGATGGCCGTGCTGAACGCGCGCCTTCTCGAACGGGCCATCCTCTCCAACGACGTCACGCCCACCCAGTACCGCATCCTCATCCGCCTGGTGTACCAAGGGGGGTCGCTGAGGATAGGCGAGCTCGCCGAGATGCTGGACCTGGGCGCCAGCACCGTCACCGCCTCGGTGTCGCAGCTCGTGGAGATGGGCGAGGCCATCCGCGTGAAGAGCACCGCCGACCAGAGGAACGTGCACGTCATCCTCACGAGCGCCGGGCAGCGCCGCGCGGCCCAGGTGGACGCGGCCATCCGGCCGCTGCTCGAGACCATGCGAAACCGGTTCCCCCTGGACCTGCGCCGCTACGCCTCCGTCAGCACCCTGATGGTGGCCGACGAGCGCTCCCTTTTCGGCGCGCACGCGATGCCGGCGAACGTGAACACCGCGCTGTGCGACGAGATACTGTTCACGGCGAACCTCGCGTCGCACATCACGCGCGATGAGGGGCTGTCCTTGAACGAGTATCGGCTGCTGCTCGGCCTGCTCGACCACACCGAGGGCGCGCACCCCTGCCAGATGACGCGCGAGCTGAACATGATGGCCAACTCCCTTGCGATGGCGCAGGGCGAGCTGGCCCGGCGGCAGCTCATCGCCTGCCATCGCGACGCTGTCGACAAGCGGTCGGTGCTCATGGAGATCACGAGCGACGGGTACGCCACGCTCGACCGCACCGCGCGCGCCATGCGCGAGGGGCTGACCACGCTCATACGGCCCGGACTCACCCATGAGGACCTCGTCAAGCACCAGCGGCTCGCCGAGGGTTTTCTGGCGGCGGGAGGATCGGGGGCGCCGCAAAATTCCGCGGCAACGCTCTAGGATGCGAGACGGAGGTCGGCGCTACCCCTTTTCGTCGAGCCGTTTGCTCACGCCCTCGTCATCGGCGTCTGGCCGCAGCGCGGCGAGGGCTTCCGCGAATCCCTCCGCGCGGGCGCGGGCCAGCAGGTCGTCTTTCGCGCCGCGCGACAGGCGCTTGAAACGGAACTCGGCGCTCATGGCCTCGTGCTTCGTGGCGAAACGGGCTTGGGCGACCACCTTTACGGGCGTGCGGCCGCGCGTGTACTTCGCCCCCTTGCCGGCGTTGTGCGTGCGCACCCGCTGTTCCACGTCGTTCGTGTAGCCCGTGTAGAGCGTGCCGTCGGCGCAGGCCAGCACGTACACGAAGTAGGCGGGCGGCTCGTCGGAGTTCGGTTCCGCGGAAGCTTCGCGGCACGCGTCCCGAACCGACACGGCCTCGTCGCCCGCAGAGGGCTCCGCGTTCGGGTCGACGGGCTTTTCGGCTTTCACGCCCATTTGCTCGTCACTCCCTTGCCCTCGGCGACGGCCTCGTCGCCCCAGTGCTTGAACGTATCGTACAGCGTCGTGTCGGGCTTGTAGCGTTTGACCTGGGCGTAGCCGTCGCGCACGAGGATGGCGTTGAGCATCTTGCCCGCGATCTCGCTTTCGCTCGCCGGGTCGCTCGGCCGTTCGAGCCACACGTAGCGCAGCAGGCGCCCGTACTGGTCGGTGTCGGACACGTCGCGCGAGAGCCACACTGTCTGCCCCGGCGCGACGAGCGATTTCGTGTAGTTGGCCGCGATGACGCCCTCCTCGCAGTTGCGCGACTCTTCCTCCGCGACGCTCTCCGGCGTGTCCATGCCGACGAGCCGCACCCGCTCTTCGGAGCCGTCAGCCGTTTTCACCTTGAGCGTGTCCCCGTCGACCACCCGCACGACCTCGGCCTGCTCGAGCGCCGCGTCCGACGCGGTCGCCTGCGCGCCGCGGTCCGCAGATGTTCCGTTCGCGTCGCCGGCACCGGTAGTCCCCCACCACCCGAGGGAAGCCGCTGCGAGCAGCGCGACGGCCAACAGCAGCGCAACCAGCGGGCGCTTTCGCACCAGCCGCTTGAACGCGCGCTCCGCCTGCTGCTGTTCCGATGCCACGACTTTCCCTCCCTCGACCTGCTCGCGAGCATGCATTATAGCCCAAAGACAAAAGGCGAGCGTCCGGCTCCACCCTCGGTTGAGCCGGCGCTCGCGCCCGAGGCTCAGCTTGGCCGCCCCGCGTCCCGCGGCGTCCCATCCCGGATTCGGCCTTTCACCTCCCCCGTCACATCCGTCTCCGCTTTCATCTGCATGGTTGCCTCCGCCTTTCCGTTCACCTTCGCGCTTGCCCTTCATTTCTCGGACCGTTCCCTTCTCCTCCACGTGGCAATTGTGCGAAGCCGGGCGCACCGCCCTCGACAGCCGCGCGTTTCCCGGCGAGAATGGCCCCATCGGCCCATGGGCGCCCGACGGCGCAATCCTTTCGAAGGAGCTCGGCATGATCAACAACTTCTGCAAGAAGCCTCTCTGGAAATGCTCGCAAACGCTCGCCGCTGTGGCGCAGGGACGGCAACCCGCCGACACGGTTATCCGGGGCGCGCGGCTCGTGAACGTGTGCACGGCCGAGGTCCAGGGGGACATGGACGTGGCCATCGCCGATGGGCGGATCGCCTACATCGGCGACGCCGACCACTGCATCGGCGAGGACACGCAGGTCATCGAGGCGAACGGCCAGTGCATCGCGCCCGGGTTCCTGGACGGGCACATCCATGTGGAGTCGTCGATGATGGGCGCGGGCGAGTACGCGCGCGCCGTCGTGCCGCACGGGACCACGGGCATCTACTGGGACCCCCACGAGATATGCAACGTGCTGGGCCTCGAGGGCGTGAAGGTGATGGAAGAGGACGCCCGGCGCACGCCGCTCAAGGCCATGATAACCACCCCGTCGTGCGTGCCGGCCGTACCCGGCTTCGAGGACACGGGGTCGTTCGTGGGACCGAAGGACGTGGCCGAGACGATGGCGTGGCCGAGCGTGGTGGGGCTGGGCGAGATGATGAACTTCCCCGGCATCCTGGGCGGAACCGACCACGCGCACGGCGAGGTTGCCGAGACGTTGCGGGCCGGCAAGGTGGTGACCGGCCACTACTCCCTGCCGGAGACCGACCGGGGCCTGAACGCCTACGTCGCCTCCGGCGTGCGCTGCTGCCACGAGTCCACGCGCGCCGAGGACGCGCTGGCGAAGATGCGCCTGGGGATGTACGCGCAGCTGCGCTACGGGTCGGCGTGGAAGGACCTGCCCGTGTTGGCCGAGGCCGTGCTGGCGCACGACATCGACACGCGTTTCGCGATGCTGGTGAGCGACGACACGCACCCGCACACGCTCGTGGCCGACGGGCACCTGGACCACATCGTGCGCACGGCCGTGGAGCTGGGGATCGACGCGATCACGGCCATCCAGATGGTCACCATCAACTGCGCGCAGTGCTTCCAGATGGACCACGACCTGGGCTCCATCGCGCCCGGCAAGTGCGCCGACATCGTGTTCCTGGACGACTTGGAGAGCCTGCAGGTCACGCGCGTGCTGGTAGACGGCGAGATCGTGGCCGAGGACGGGCGGGCCACGTTCGACCTTCCGCCGTTCCAGTTCCCCGCATGGGTGACGCACTCCATGCACCTCGGGCGCGACATCGTGCCGGAGTCGTTCGCCGTCGATGCGCCCGAGGGTGCCGGAGACGTCGTGCGCGTGCGCACGATCGAGATCATCCCCGGCAAAGTGGGCACGTTCGAGACGCACGTCGACTTGCCCGTGACGAATGGCCGCCTTGAGTCCGACATCGAACAGGACGTGCTCAAGACGTTCGTGTTCGAACGGCACCACGAGACGGGCACGTTCGGTTGCGGGTTCGTCAAGGGCTTCGGCATCAAACGCGGCGCCATGGCGTCCACCGTGGCGCACGACGCGCACAACCTACTGGTGGTTGGCACGAACGACGAGGATATGGCCTTGGCCGCCAACACGCTGGCCGCCTGCGGAGGCGGCATGGCGGTCGTCGCCGACGGCGAGGTGCTGGGACTGGTGGAGCTGCCGATAGCCGGCCTGATGGACGCGCTGCCCGCCGAGGAGATGAGCGAGAAGGTGCACGCCCTTGAGGGCGCCTGGACCGAGATCGGCTGCGCCATGCCGTCGCCGTTCATGACGATGGCCCTGATCCCGTTGGCCTGCCTACCCGAACTGAGGTTGACGAACCGGGGATTGGTAGACTGCACGACGTTCGAGTTCGTGCCGCTGGTGGTGGGATAGTAAAGGATACGACAGGGCTGCCCGTGTCAGAGGGCGGCCCAGTTTGCTTTCGAGTCGATGTCATTTGTTATCTCAACCGCACTCTCTGCCATGATGGGGAGATTACTTTGACCATGCTCTCGTACTGAAGTTCTTTGTCCGGCGCATGACCACATCCCAGCCTCAGGCCGAATCGCACAACACTATAGATGAACTGACTTAGTTTTCATAACGCAGCATTCCCTGTTCGTTATGAAGACGAAGACCCGTATGGGTCATCTATAAAGCGGGCGAAAGATCGTACCGCATGTTAGCCAAAGCAAGAGAAAGCGAAATCTGCGTATATGGGCGACTCTGCTCCGCAGAGCACCACATATGAACTCAAGTCGCTTCAATCGGAGAGTATTCAGCTCTTGCCGCATTAAGGAGCTTCTCCAGGGTCAATCCCGGAAAACTTAGCTCACGCGCTCACAGTTTTATATTTGCGATTAAATCAATCATCATTGATAATAGCAGTAGATAATTGTCTCTGGATGGGATGGCGCATGGACGAGTACTCATGTCTTCAAAAAATGGATGCAGAACCCACATCGCTCTCTAAAGAGGCGCAGTGGAGAAAAAAGCCCGCCGAGGAGCTCTCTATCTTCAAAAAGGATATTGAGAAATTTAAGGATAGTGGCTTTTATATTGCACGAGAAATGACGCGAAAATGCATTGTCAAGAGAGAATGGGCTCATCATAATCAGCTTGTGAATCGGGTTTGGCTTCTTTTTTATAAATTGGGCTATTGCGAGCTGGGTGCAGATTTCGATTTCAATACCAGTTCAAAAAAGGCGGATGACAAGTCCTTTTTTTACCATATAGACGTAATAGCAAAAGACGACGAAACCGTAGTTGTGTCCAAGTGCGTGTCTTCCGATATCCTTTCCAGAGCAAGTCTTACGAAAGAAATCGATGATTTCACTTGCTCAAAGAACCAGATATCAAAAGCCATCAACGAACATTACGCAAACCAAGGCAACAAATTAAAGATCATATGGATAATCATAACCCAAAATATCATCTGGACTTCTTTAGACAAGCAATATGCAGCAAAGAACAGGATTCAAGTCGTAACCGAAAAGGAGCTTCGTTACTATCTGCAAGTCGCAGAGCACTTAAAATCTGCAGCTAGATATCAGGTGCTCGCAGAGTTTTTGAAAGATCAGAAGATACCTGCACTCGAAAACGTAAAGGTTCCCGCAATCAGAGGGAAACTCGGAGGCCATTCTTACTATTCTTTTGTTTCAACACCGCAGCAATTACTTAAAATATCTTTTGTCAACCACAGGTCACTTAACGACCCGGAAGGTGCTCCTTCCTATCAAAGACTAATTAACAAAACGAGACTCGGACAGATATCAAAATTTATCAAAAACGGAGGTTACTTCCCTACTAATATTTTAATCAATTTCACAAGAAAGTGTAGATTTGAGCGCATCAGCCATGATGAAAATGCTGATATCACCTTTGGAAATTTATATCTACCGAGCCAATACCGCTCAGCATGGATCATAGATGGGCAGCATAGACTGTACGGATACGCGCCGTTGGACGAGGATCATTTAAAACAAAATGTAATGGTTGTGGCATTCGAAGAACTCGATAAAACTGAGGAAGCAAATCTTTTTGTAACCATCAACCATGAGCAAAAATCAGTTTCGAAAACCCTCCTTGATGAACTCGAGGGAGAACTAAGGTGGGGGTCAGACAAACCAAATGAACGCATTGGCGCAATAGGTTCGCGATTGATAAAGCTTTTAAACGAGGATCTTGGAGAACCACTCTACAGGAAAGTGACTCAGCAGGGAATCCCACCAGCCGATGAAACCTGCCTCACTATCCCGGAATTGAAAAATGGGTTAAAAAAATCAGGGCTCATCGGAACCATAGGCTGCAATAAAGAGTATCTCAGAGGACCTCTTTCAGGCGAAAACGATTCTGAAACACTTCAACGCGCTCGTGAAGCTATTAATAGTTATCTCGACTTTGTCAAAAGTTCAAATCCTATACTTTGGGACATGGGACGCAAAGGAATTATATGCACAAACATAAGCATTCAAGGGTATTTGATGCTTTTTGGTGCACTTTTAACCTTCAAACAGCTTGAAGCTGAAACGGATATGCAAAAGCAAAATCCACTTGATATCGTTCTGGGCATACTCGATTATCTCTCCCCTATTAGAAAATGGCTTTCGTCGGCTACTGTAGAAACGATGGTTGACGAATTCAAAGTTCAATTCGGCTCCGGAGGGCCAAAAGAATACTATTTTCGACTTTGTCAAATAATTAATAGTGAATACCCCGAATTCCAACCAGATGGGTATGCAAAATGGCTCAATGAACGTTCTGTTGAGCGCATTGAAAAAGCTGATAGACAAATTAAAGAGCTGCATATCGCTGTTCAAAAAACCATATTTGATCAGCTTAAAAAGATTCATGGCGACGATTATTGGCGCCATGGAGTTCAAGACAAAACCATCATGAGCAAAGCTTACGCGAAATCTCTAGAGGAAGACGAGGAACATCTTCCTCTAGAGAACTATCTCGAATTTATCGAATACAAAAAGATTGTCGAGCGTAAAGACAATTGGCCGATATTCAAATCTGTATTTGATATCCCAGAACCAAACGAAAAAGGAAAGGCAAAAAATTTGAAATGGATGGAGAGGATTAACGAGCTAAGGCGAATACAAGCGCATCCGACTGAAAATCGGAGCTACAAGATGGAAGACTACGAATATCTTGATTATGTATTTCAAGAATTTATAAATCGTATCCATGCAAACAGCAGCGAAAGCTAGACAATGAAGCCATTTTTAAACTGGGCCGGCGGCAAACGATGGCTAACAGTAAAGTATCCAGAATATTTTTTTTGCAGCTATGAAAGATATATAGAGCCTTTTCTGGGCAGCGGAGCAATTTTCTTTGCACACCAACCCAAAAACGCCATACTATCTGATTCGAACCAACAGCTAATTGACACATACAAGGCAGTACGTGATGATTATGATAAAGTTTTAAACATTCTCAAGATCCATGATTCCAATCACTGCACAGAATACTATTACAATACAAGAAATCGACAATGCACTAAATCTCACACTAAAGCAGCTCAATTCATATATTTGAACAGGACATGTTTCAACGGCCTATACCGCGTCAATAAAGAAGGAGTTTTCAATGTTCCCATAGGAACGAAAAAAAACGTACTTCGAGAAGACGACGATTTCTCAGCATGGGCGAGCATTTTGAAAAATGCAATCTTCTATGCTCAGGATTTTGAAAAAACGATTCAAATGGCGCATAGAGGTGATTTCGTATACGTTGATCCACCATATACTGTTCGCCACAATCAAAATGGTTTTTTAAAATATAATGAAAAGATATTCTCATGGAATGACCAGGAGAGGCTTTCTCGATCATTGAACGATGCGAGTGATAGAGGTGCGAAAATTTTGATTTCCAATGCTGATCACGACTCGATTCATTCTTTATACAGCATGGAGAGATGGACTATTGACAGGGTAACAAGGTTTAGCGGCATAGCGGCGGCTTCGGGTAATAGAAAAGGAATTACTGAAATATTAATTAGGAATTATGATTTGGAAAAATCGAATCCGTTTTTCTGATGCAACGCATCCTCATATCGTCGTTTCGTTGCGTGGTAGACGCGCTGCAAGCCTTGCAGCGCCAGCGAGTGGCGCCGGAGGAGGTCTTGCCGTTGCGTTTCGTCTCCGCACGCAGGACGCAACACCTTTCGAATTCTGCGATAGAAACACAGAATTCGAAAGGAAGGTCTATAGCCTCTGACCTGCGGCATCAAATCAAATCGGACACACGTTTTTTCCGGGCTCTTAAAATCGTCCCATAAGTTTAAAAGACGGTTTTTAGGTCACGGCCTGCTCTTACGTCCCTAAAACAGACACACTTTTTTGCCTACACCCCAAGATAATCTACGAACTTGAGGAGATATCCCGCCGCGACGACCCTCATAGCAAGGAAAGGCATTCGTCGGAAACCTTGCGGAACCGCAGTGCCATCGCGTCGACGATTATCACATCGTATGTAGCATCGATGTCGGTTCCTAGTGGTACTAGTGGTCGATATCGTACATCGCTGAGAAGCTTGCCGCTAAGGGCAGGAACCGTCGAGACTGTCGTATTATGCAGGGTTGGCATAACGCACATCGTTCTCCGCATAGCGTCTACGGTGCGCATAGAGCCCCCCCCCCCCAAAAAAAAACTATCCTCCTGCGCGCTTTTGGACATGGCGCCGCCACCCTCCGCCGGGCCATACTGTCCCTAACGTCATTCCCCTAGCTGCACCTCAGATCGACCGCACGTCGCACGTTTTCGAAGGCAAGCGCCCGCAGGCACCGCGAAGCGGGCACACGGCATGGCAAGCCCCGTTCGGAAAGGAGCAGACCGAAGGCGAAACGATCATCCGCAATCGTCGACCGACAAGACGAGAGGAAGAGGACTCATGGCTGAAGACAAGGTGGAGGTACTGCGAGCAGGTTGCTTCTTCTGCCACGTGCGCTGCGGCGTGCTGGTGACGAAGGTCAACGGCAGGATCACGAACATCGAGGGCGACCCGGACTGCCCGCACAACAAGGGCTACACGTGCTCCCGCTTGGACAAGGGACGCTACCTCGAAGGGTTCGTCTACAACCCGAACCGCCTGAAGAAGCCGCTCAAGCGCAAAGGAGAGCGCGGCGGCGGGCAGTGGGAGGAGATCTCGTGGGACCAGGCGTTCGACGAGATAGCCGCGAAGCTGGCGGAACTGCGCGACGAGTACGGCCCCGAGACGCTGGCCTTCACCGAGGGCACGGCGCGCACGTGGAGCTGGCTGCACTACAAGTTCACCAACCTGTTCGGCAGCCCGAACACCGGCGGCAACGGCACCATCTGCTACAGCTCCGACATGTGGCTCGAGCCCTGCACGTACGGCGGCTTCTGCTCCGACAAGGCCGACTGGGTGAACGCCGACCTCGTGGTGCTGTGGGGGCGCAACACCATCGCGTCGGAGCCGCTGCTGTGGCATTGGGTCGACACGAACCGCAAGGAGCGGGGGGCAAAGCTGCTGGTCATCGACCCGCGCTTCAGCGAAGTCGCCCAGCAGGCCGACCTGTTCCTGCAGCTGCGCCCCGGCACCGACGCGGCGCTCGCGCTCGGCTTCATCAACGTCATCGTCGAAGAGGACCTCTACGACCACGAGTTCGTGGACGAGTGGTGCATCGGCTTCGACGAGCTGCGCGAGCGCGCGAAGGAGTACCCGCCCGAGAAAGTGGCCGAGATCACCTGGGTCCCGGCCGACAAGATCCGCGAGGCGGCCCGCATGTACGCCACCGCGCCGTCGGCCTGCCTACCGTGGGGCCAGAAGGGCGGCGACGCCAGCGGCATCAACGCCTCGAGCGCCATCCAGGCCAAGGCCATCCTGCGCGCCATCACGGGCAACATCGACAAGAAGGGCGGCGACCAGCTGGCACCCCCGTCGCGCTTCCCCCCGGCGTTCTACGAGCACTACGCGCTCTCGCAGGAGCAGCGCGACAAGATGATCGGCAACGACCGCTTCCCCGGCCTCACGTTCAAGGGCTGGGACGTCATCTCGCAGGCGTACCCGTCGTTCTACCCGTACAGCAACGCGCCGCTGCTGTTCCGCGCCATGCGCGACGGCGACCCCTACCCCGTGAAGGCGCTCATCGTGCAGGCCGACAACCCGGTCATGGCGTTCTCGAACACGAAGCTCGTGGTGGAAGCGCTCATGAACCTGGAGCTTCTGGTGGTGCACGACTACTTCCTCACGCCCACGGCGGCGCTGGCCGACTACGCGCTGCCGGCTGCCACCTGGCTCGAGCGTCCCGACAACTGCTACGCGGTCATGAACCACCGCCCCATGTACTTCGGCGCGCAGGCCCGCGTGATAGAGCGCTTCGAAGGCGGCGCCGACGTGGACTTCCGCGACGATTACGAGTTCTTCTACGGCCTGGCCTGCCGCCTGGGCCAGGAGGACAAGTGGTGGGGCCCCACCACCGAGGGCATGCTGGACTTCCAGCTGGCTCCCATGGGCATGACGCACGAAAAGTTCTACAACGACGTGAAGTACATGGCCGGCCAGAAGAAGTTCGAGAAGTACAAGGAGCCCGGCTACAAGTTCCTCACGCCCTCGGGCAAGGTGGAGCTGAAGTCGAGCGTGGTGGAGAAGCTGGCCGCGGAAACGGGTTTGCCGTTCGACCCGCTGCCGCACTTCGAGTACCCGGGCCTCAGCGTGGAGAAGCACCCCGAATGGGAAGGCGTCTACCCGCTCGCCATGATCACCGGCGCGCGCTTCATGCCGTTCTACCACTCGGAGCACCGCCAGCCCGGCCCGTACCGCGACCTGCACCCCGACCCGATCTTCGACATCCATCCCGACACGGCCATCGACCTGGACATCCGCGACGGCGACTGGTGCTGGATCGAAACGCACATGGGCCGCATCAAGCAGCGCGCTCGCAAGACGTCCATCGTGGACCCGCGCGTCATCAGCGTGCAGCACGACTGGTGGTTCCCGGAGAAGGAAGAGGCCCTGCCGAGCCTGTTCGGGGCGTTCGAGTCGAACGCGAACGTGCTTCTGGACGACGATCCCGACACGCTCGACCAGCTCATCGGCGCTTGGCAGCAAACCGGCGTGGCCGCGAAGGTGTACAAGTGCGAGGAGCAGGACCTGTAGGAAAACGGCGCGGCGCCGAGGCGGGCCCGTTTAAGCCGCCCGAGCGCCGCGCAAACGCCCGCCCCCGTCCGGCGAGGATCGGGGGCGGGCGCATTGGCATGTTGACGATTCCCGCACGACGACCCCGTCGCGCGGACGACCAGGAAAGGCGGATGATTTTCATGGCTGCCGATCTCGACAAGCTGTTCGGTATCGACCCCGACGCGGTGACGAAGCTCAAGGACCTGGGCATCGGCACCATCGAGGACTTCTACGAAGTGGCCAAGTACCCCGACTCCCGCGCGGAACTCGCGGGGAAGATCGACGTCGACCCCTTCAAGCTGGAGGAATGGTCCTCGACGGCCGGCAACTTCATCCTCATGTCGAACTGCGAATGGTAAGGAGGCTCAACCATGTGCTTCAGGCCACCCACGGCGGAGGCGGGCGAGGTGGTGTGCCCCGGCTGCTACATCGTCGCCGAGCCGAACCCCGACGGCACCTGCCCCGAATGCGGAGCGATGATGAGGAAGCCGCAGGACCAGGCGACGGCTCCCGGCGCGCCAGGCGCTCCGGCCGCGCCGGGAGCGCCCAAGGCGCCCATGCCGCCGAAAGCGCCGGGGAATCCGGAGGGCGGCGCGTAACCCTCGACCGTAGAAAAACAGGAAGTACCTGCGGCAAGCCGTTTCGCCGCAGGTACTTCCGCGCTATCATGGAAACCGCAGTTGCCAGCGCGGCGTCGACCGGCCGCGCGCAGACGAGCCGTTCGAGGTGCCGCATGAGCCCGAAGCGCTACGAAGCGAAACTCCGCCTAGCCGAAGCGTTCGTACGCCTCGTGGAAGCCATGCCCGCCGAGCGGATCACCGTCAATATGATCGCGGAGGCGTCGGGCAAGCACCGCAAGACGTTCTACTACCACTTCGCCGACAAGGAGCAGCTGGTCGTTTGGCTGTTCCGCTACGATTTGGCAAGCGGGCTCGCCGACAAATTCCCCGAGGACCTGCTCGTGCGCGAGCAGGACTCGCCGGACAATCCGCTCGCGGAGTTCCCGTTCTACGCGCGCCGGATCGAGGAGTCGGGGCGCATCTACAACGCTCCCTTCTTCGCCGCGCTCTCCTATTCCCTGGAGAAGCGGAGGGCGTACTACCGCCGCATCTTCTCGACGCGCGGGCCGGGAACGCTCGACTTCTACCTGCACCAGCTGTTCTTTCCTGCAATCAAGGAGGACATCCTCTTCCTCATCGACCGCGAGATCGGCCGGCAGAGCGCGGTGGAGCGGAAGGCCCTGCGAGAGCGCATGACGAGCAACGCGGGAGTCGACTTCCTCGCCGAGTTCTACACGGGAGCGTTCCTGTCGCGCTTCGTCGAGCGCCTCAACTACACGTCGGCGCGACGCACCGCGCGCGACATCATCCCCTTCGAGAACGTCGTGCACGACTCGTTGGCCGCCCTCATACGGCAGGAGATCGAGAAGGCCGCCCGGGAACCGGGCTCCGAAGATCGGCCAGGGAAAGGAGGCGCCCCATGTGCATCCCCTGCGTGATGTGCGGCGCCTGCATGGACGGGAACGGCGCCGACGTCGACGACGGCCGCTGCCCCGCATGCGGCGAGCCGGTTCCCGACGACGCGCTGAGCTGCCCGCATTGCTTCACGTTCCTCTACCGCAAGCCCGCCGTGGCGGCTGAACGGCGCGAAGCGGGCCGCGACGGCCGGGAGCGGCCGGACGGCGGCGCGTAGGGCGTCCCCTCAGCCGCGCGCCCCGGCAGCCCATCCTACCCGCGTCAAGTAGTACGACTCGAGATCCCGCACGACGCCGTCGGGGCCGGCCTCGGCGGCGTGGATGGTGCCCTCGTGCGCGAAGCCGCACTTCTCGATGACGCGGCGGGAGCGGTCGTTTGACGGGTAATGCGTGCAGGAGACCAGGTCGAGCGCCAGCTCCTCGAAGCCGTAGCACAGCACCTCGCGCGACGCCTCGGTCATATAGCCGCGGCCCCAGGCGGGCTTCGCCATGGAGTAGCCCAGCATGAGGGCGTCCACGTTGCGCCGCTGCGGGTCGGGGATGAGCCCGACCGAGCCGATGCAGGGGCCCGTGCGCAACGCTGCGGATTCGTCGCCGGCCGAGGTGGCGGATCCGTCGGCGGCGGGAACCTTCTCGAACAGGCCGAACACGTGCGGCTCGCAGGCCGCGGCATCGATGAACGCGCGCGAGTCCTCGACGGTGCGGTGCATGGGCCACCCGGCGTCCGCGCCCACGTCCGGATCCGAGCAGTAGGCGAACACGTCCTCGGCGTCGTCCGGCGCGATGGCGCGCAGCACGAGCCGCTCGGTCTCGAGCACGGGGCACTCCGCCGAGGCGGCAGCGAGAAGGGCGGGCCGTGCGCCCGGATGGCGCGCCTCGGACGCGGCGAGCGCCGCGCCCAGCCGCTCCTCGTCGATCACGCGCACGCCCTCCCCGCGCAGCAGGCGCGCCGTCGCGCCGTAGCCTTCCGCCAGCGTTCCCGTGAACGTGCCGTCGTAGACGCGCCCGTTGCCGCACGACGGGCTCTTCGCCTTGAGCACGGCCAGCTTGCATTCGTTTCGCTGCACGATCTCGAGCGCCCTCTGCGCGCCTTCCATGAACGCGGCCGTGACGTCGACACCCTCCGCGTTCGTCACGCGCAGGACGCGCTCCGACGCGGCGATCTCGCTCGGTGGGCGCGGCGTGGGCAGGCCGCCGAGGACCTCCGGGCACAGCTCCACGAGCTCGATGCCGTCAACGTCTCGCAGGGACCGGGCCGCTTCGTTCGGGCAGGCCCGTCCGTCGAAGCGGCAGGGCTCTCCCATAAGGCAGGAGCTGACGGCAATCTTCAAGAGGGGCCTCTCTTCCGTGGCGTTGGGCGAACGGCGACCGAAACGCCATTCTAACACGGCGGCGCCTCCGCGGCGTTGCCCTTCGCGGGGGCTCCGCGTACAATGGGCACCCATGAGCCTCATCGACGACATACGCGCCTACGAGCCCTTCAACGAGCAGGAGACGGCCGACCGGCAGGTCATCCTGCGCGCGCTCGAGACCGATCCGCACGCGTTCGACCGTTCGTCCCCCGCCCATATGGCATGCTCCGTCTGGACGGTCGACGCCACCCGGGCGCGCACGCTCATGGTGTACCACAACCTCTACGACTCGTGGAGCTGGATCGGCGGGCACGCGGACGGCGAGCGCGACCTCGCCCGCGTGGCGCTGCGCGAGCTAAAAGAGGAGACCGGCGTCGCACACGCGCACCTCGTGCCGTGCGGACCGGGCGGCATCTACTCGCTCGAGGTGCTCACGGTGGACGGCCACGAGAAGCGCGGACGCTACGTGAGCTCGCACCTGCATTTGAACGTCACGTACCTGGCCGTGGCCTCGCCGGACGAGCCGCTGTGCGTCAAGCCCGACGAGAACAGCGGCGTGAGGTGGGTGGACCTGGACGACGTCTGCGCCGTGTCGACCGAGCCCTGGATACGGGAGCGCATCTACCGCAAGCTCATCGACAAGCTGAGCACCGTTGACCTGGGGCGACCGACCAGCTCTTAGGCGCCGCCCAGGACCCGTACTTTGCCGATTTAACGCGCGGAGCGCGCATCCGCATCCCTTCGCGCCATGGTCTGTAGTATGATGAACAGTACACCCGTTCGCGGAACAAGGAGCAGAAAGCCTATATGATCTCGGAAGACGCCATCGCGGAGCACTGTTACCCGCGCACGCTGCAGCGGGCCCAGGCGATCGCGGCCTCCGATCGGAACATCCTCACGAAGCAGGTGCGCTACGACGGCGACGAGACCGTGCTCTCCGCGTTCGTCGCCTCGAGCAACGGCTGGAACGACCGCTACCGCACCTCCGCGTCCTTCGACGAGGAGGCCGACGTCGTCACGGACTACGCGTGCACCTGCCCCGCCTACCGCGAGTACGACGGCATGTGCAAGCACTCCGCCGCGCTGCTTCTGGCCTACGGGAAGGCCCCCGAGAAATTCCTGGGCTATCGGGAGGTGCGCACGGCGTCCACGTCGCCGAGCATCGCCGCGTTCATGGAACGCGCGCGCCAGGCGGGCGCCGAGGAGCCCGGCACCGTCGATCTGGAAGCCACCGTCGCCTACGGCTACCGCACGTGGTCGGCGCATTTCCGCGTGGCCGGCCCGAACGGCTCCTACGTCCTGCGCAGCATCTCCGACTTCGTGCGCCGCATGCGCACCGGCGAGCGCTTCTCCTACGGCAAGAAGCTCGCCTTCGCCCACGTCCCCTCCGCGTTCACCGACCGCGGGCGCGCCCTCGCCCGCTTCCTGGAAAAGGCGGTCTCGCTGCGCGAGCAGGCGAATGGCCCTCTGTACGGCCGCTATCGCAGCCGAGACGAGGTGGAGCGCAGCCTGGACCTGTCCGACTGGGAGCTTATCGAGCTCCTGGACGCGCTGGACGGCACCGCGTTCACCGTCGAGGGGACCGACTACGGCACGCGTTCCGTCACGCAGGCGCGCATCGTCCACGAGGACCCGCTCGTCGACGTGCGCCTGAACCGAACGGACAAAGGCGGCTTCGTCATCGCGCGCGGAGACGACATCCCCTTCGCCGCGCAGGGAGAGCGCATGTACGTGTGGCGGGACGACCTGTTCTACCGTTGCTCTCCCGGCTTCGCGCGCACGGCCGACTTCCTGCGCAACGTGTACGAAAGCGACGACGACCGCCTGTTCGTGAGCGAGTCCGACATGCCCCTGTTCTGCGCGGCCGTGCTGCCCGCCATCGAGGAGCACCTGCACGTGGTCGCCCCCGAAGAGGTGAACGCCTACCGCCCGGTGCCCTGCCGGCTGGAGTTCTACTTCGACCGGGACAAGCGCGGAGTCACCTGCGACGCCCAAGCCGTGTACGGGGAGCGGCGCCACCCGCTGTTCGAGGCGCCGGAAGCCGGGACCGGAGGCGGAGCGCGGCAGGGCGGAAGGCCCGAGCCCTCCCCCGGCCCGCTGCGGGACGAGCGGTTGGAAGGCAGGGCGCGCGACTTGGTGGAGCGGTATTTCGACCTGCCGGATCCGTTCATCGAGATAGGCGACGACGAGGCCGTCGCGTCGCTCGTGTTCGGCGGCCTCGCCCGCTTCCAGGAACTCGGCGAGGTGTTCACCACGCCCGCCTTCGACCGGCTCTTGCGCGACAAGCAGCCGCGCATCGCCACGGGGCTCTCCCTCGCGGGGGATCTGGTGAACCTCACCGTGTCCTCCGACGACCTGCCCGCCTCGGAGCTCGCCGCGCTCCTGTCCAGCTACCGCAAGCGCAAGCGCTACCACCGGCTGCGCAACGGCGCGTTCGTGAGCCTGGAGGGCTACGACCTGGCCGAGCTCGACCGCCTCGTGGAGGATTTCGGCATCACGGCCAGGGAGCTGTCGTCGGGCACGGTGCAGCTGCCCGCCTTCCGCGCGCTCTACCTGGACGAAGCGCTTCAGGACGCCGAGCGAGACAAGTCGTTCACGCGCTACGTGGAGAACTTCCGCCGAATCGACGAGCGCGCCTACCGCGCACCGGCGTCGCTCGCGGGCACGCTGCGCCCCTACCAGGAGGCGGGCTTCCGCTGGATGAGCGCGCTCGCCGACGCGGGGTTCGGCGGCATCCTGGCCGACGAGATGGGCCTGGGCAAGTCCGTGCAGCTCATCGCCTTCCTGCTCGCGCGCCGCGACGAGGCGCGCGCCGAGGGGCCCAGCCTCATCGTATGCCCGGCATCGCTCGTGTACAACTGGAAGGCCGAGCTCGAGCGCTTCGCGCCGCAGCTGGACGTGCGCGCCATCGCGGGCACGAAGCGCGAGCGGGCCCTCGCGCGCGACGAGGCCTGCGGCGGCGCAACGTACGGAAACGGGACGGCCGGCGACGGCGCGAAGCCCTGCGACGTGCTCGTGACCTCCTACGACCTGCTGCGCATCGACGCGGACGACTACGCCCGCCGATCGTTTTTCTGCTGCGTGCTCGACGAGGCGCAGTACGTGAAGAACCATGCCACCAAGACGGCGCGCGGCGTCAAACGCGTGCGGGCCCGCCACCGCTTCGCCCTCACCGGCACGCCGGTGGAGAACCGCCCGAGCGAGCTGTGGAGCATCTTCGACTTCCTCATGCCGGGGCTCCTGGGATCCTACATGCGCTTCCGCGAGCGCTTCGAGCTGCCGCTGCTCGGCGGCGACGACGAGGCCGCGCGTCGGCTGCAGGCGCTCGTGGGGCCGTTCATGCTCAGGCGCCTGAAGGCCGACGTGCTGCGCGACTTGCCGGACAAGCTGGAATCGGTGGTGCGCGTGAGCCTGGAGGGCGAGCAGCGCCGCCTGTACGCCGCAAGCGAGCAGCAGCTGCGGGAGGCGCTGACCGAGCAGCACCGCGAGCGCAAGAGCCGGGAGAAGGACCGCACCAAGGTCGAGATACTCGCCGAGCTCACGAGGTTGCGCCAGCTGTGCTGCGACCCGGGGCTTCTGTACGAGAACTACGACGGCCCCGCCGCGAAGCTGGACGCCGTGATAGAGCTGGTGGAGTCCGCCTTGGACGCCGGGGAGAAGACGCTCGTGTTCTCGCAGTTCACAAGCTTCCTCGCGCGCATCTCGGAGCGGCTCGCGCGCGCCGGCGTGCCCCACTACACCATCACGGGCGCCACGCCCAAGAAGAAGCGCCTGGAGCTGGTGGACGCCTTCAACGCCGACGACACGCCCGCGTTCCTCGTGTCGCTCAAGGCGGGCGGCACGGGGCTCAACCTCACGGGCGCGTCGGTGGTCGTGCACGCCGACCCCTGGTGGAACGCCGCCGCGCAGAACCAGGCCACCGACCGCGCGCACCGCATCGGCCAGACGAAGGTGGTGAGCGTGCACCAGGTCATAGCAGAGGGCACCATCGAGGAGCGCATCCTGCGCCTGCAGGACGCCAAAAGCGAGCTGGCCGACCGGCTGATCGCCGGAGGCGGCGTGTCGCTGGCGTCGCTCAGCAAAGAAGAACTCGCGGACCTGCTGCAGGGATGACAAGAGGAGGGAGCCTGCGGCCTTCGTCCAGGATGGCAAGAGAGAGAGAGGGGGGGGGTGCAGCCCCCTCTCAGGATGACAGGAAAATCACTTGCTCGAAACTCAGAACTTCGCGAAGCGCTCGTAGCGGGCTTCCAGCACCTCTTCGATCGGTTGCTCGCACAGCTCGGCGAGGGTGTCTGCCACGTAGGCGCGCACCTGCTCGGCGGCGGCCTCAGGGTTCTCGTGGGCGGGAGCCGGGCCTTCGGATAGCACGGCGTCCACGATGCCCATCTGGCAGGCCTCGGCGGCGCTCATCTTCATGACGGCCGCCGCCTCGGGCGCGCGCGTGCGGTCCTTCCAGAGGATGGACGCGAAGCCCTCCGGCGACAGCACCGAGTACACGGCGTGCTCCTGCATGGCCACGCGGTCGGCCAGTGCGAGCGCGAGCGCCCCGCCGCTCCCGCCCTCGCCCAGAAGCACGCTCACCACCGGCACGCGCAAGCCCGCCAAGGCCAGCAGGTTGTCGGCGATGGCGTTGCCCTGCCCGCGCTCCTCGGCCTCCATGCCGCAGAACGCGCCCTGCGTGTCCACGAGGCACACCACAGGGCGGCCGAACTTCTCGGCCTGGCGCATGAGCCGCAAGCTCTTGCGGTACCCCTCGGGCTGCGGGCAGCCAAAGTTGCGCCGGATGCGCTCCTTCAAGTCCGCCCCCTTCTCCTGCGCGATCACCGTGACGGCGCGGCCGCCTATCCAGCCGACGCCGCACACCACCGCCTCGTCGTCGCCGAACGCGCGGTCGCCGTGCAGCTCGATGAAGCCGTCCACGAAGGTGTCGATGTAGGCCCGCGCCGTGGGACGGTGCACGTTGCGCGCGAGCTGCACGCTCTGCCATGCGCGGTTGCCGGGATCGGCGGCCATGTCCGCACCGCCGCCCACCACCACGCCGTTCACCTCGAGCGAAGCGCCCTCTTCGGCGTCGAAGCCGCCGCGCGAGAGAGCCTTCTCCAAGCGCTTGGGCATCGCGGCGCCGGAACCCCTCCGCTCGAAGCGCCCGGCGAGGCCGGACAGCAGCCGCTGCGCCCGGCGCGAACCGCGCGCGGCGGCCTCGCCGAACGGCAAGCCCCCTTCGGGCTCCAGCATGCCGTACGTCACCGTGTTGTAGGTGTCCGTGCCGTGCTCCAGGTTGTCGCGCACCTTTTGGTAGTCCACCAGGATGGAGCGCTCGCCCGGCCCGCACGAACCGCGGTCCTCCGTAGCCAGATGGATGGCCAGCAGGTGCGCAAGCGTCGCGCGCAGCTCGCCGCGCTCGACGATGGCGTCGATCAGGCCGTGCTCGAGGGCGAACTCGGCGGTTTGGAAGCCCTCGGGCAGCTCCTGCTTGATGGTGTCTTTGATGACGCGCTGGCCGGCGAAGCCGATGAGCGCGCGCGGTTCGGCCAGGATGACGTCGCCCTGCATGGCGAACGACGCGGTCACCCCGCCCGTGGTGGGGTCGGTGAGCACCGAGAGGTACGGCAGCCCCGCCTCGGCGTGACGCGCGAGCGCGCACGACACCTTCGCCATCTGCATGAGCGAGACGAGGCCCTCCTGCATGCGCGCGCCGCCCGAAGCCGTGAACACCACCACCGGCAGCCGCTCGTCGGTGGCGCGCTCCACCATGCGGCAGAGCTTCTCCCCCACGACCGAACCCATGGAGCCCATGAAGAACCGCGACTCCATGATGCCCACGGCCACGCGCAGACCGGCGATGCGGCCCTCGCCCGTACGCACGGCTTCCTCGAGGCCCGTCTTCTCGCGCTGCGCGGCCAGCTTGTCCTCGTAGCCCGGAAAGCCCAGCGGGTCGGTCTCGGGCACGCGGCGGTTCCATTCGACGAAGCTGTCCGCGTCGAGCGTGTCGTCGATGCGCTCGGCCGACGACATGCGGAAGTAGCCGCCGCACGAGGGGCACACGTAATGGCCGGACGCCAGGCTGGCCTCGTCGAACGAGAGGCCGCAGCGCGGGCAGGTGCGCCACGTCCCGTCGTCGGCGGCGGGCTTGTCGGTGGAGCAGAGTATCCAGCCGAGCGCCGGCGCGTCCGGGCTCATGGCGCGGAACACGCGGACGCCCCGCGCGGCGGCGCGGGCCAGGAAGCTGTCCACCTCGGCCAGGGGAAGAGCCTCGTCGGAGAGCAGCACCACCGCCGCCTCGCACTCGGCGGCCGCCTCCAGCACGGCGTGGCCGTTGCAGAACAGCGCGTCGGAGTATTTCTCGCCCAGGCACACCGCGCGTTGCGCCGCTTTGAGGTACCCTTCGTTGCGACGGTCCTGCGTGTAGACCGCGCAGGCGCAGAAGCCCGCGTCCGCCACGGCCTGCAACAGGCGCTTGGCCGACTTGGAGCGCGCCATCACGAGCGCGACGGGCTTGGCCGCCGGCACTGCGGCGCGCGAGACCCCCTCGGCGCGCGCGGCGGCCTGGGCCTCGCCCGGCGCCACGGCGGTGTACTCCGACATGTCGGCCGCATCCAGCGCGTTCGGGGCCACCGGAAAGCCGGCCGCCTCCTCCACCATGCGCGACAGGCGGTAGGCGACGTCGGCCGATTCCTGCGCGGGCGCCGTCTCTTCGGACGCGCTTCGCTGCGGGACGACCGCGCCGTCGGCGGAGAGCGTGATGTAGTTCTGCTTGCGTTGCTTCATCGGATGATCCCTTGCCTCTGTCTCGGGGCGCGAACGCGCCGCCTTACGCCTCGGCCTTCGCCAGCACGTACTTCTGCACGGCCGTGGCGCACACCTGGCCGTCCACGCTGGCCTCCACCTCCGCCACGCACAGGCGCGACGACGATTTCACGATGCGGGCCTTCAGCACGAGCGTCTCGCCCGGCTCCACCTGCCGACGGAACTTGGCCCCGTCGATGCCGGTGAGGAACCCGATGGACCCCTCCGCGCCGCGCTCCACCAGAATGCAGAACGAGGCCGCCTGTGCGAGCGCCTCCATGATGATGACGCCGGGCAGCACCGGATGCCCGGGAAAGTGGCCGGCGAACAGCGGGAGGGAGGGATCGACGTCCAGCTCGGCCGTCACTTCCACGCCCGGCTTGCACGCCGCAACCCGGCTCACCCAGCAGAACGGATCGCGATGCGGCAGCACCGCCTGAACGACGTCCTTGCCGCAGGGATATTCGATGTCCATGCTCTTTCCTTCCAACGTTCCTTGCCGTGCAGAGCGGTTCCGTAGGACGGCCGCCCCTACCTCCGGCGACGGCAATCCTCCGTAGGGGCGATCTCCTGATCGCCCGTTCCGGCGAAGCCGGAAAACAACCCTGTGCCGCGTTCTCGCGCTTCGCGCGAGCGGGCGATCAGGAGATCGCCCCTACGGTCAACCTGCCGATCGCCTCACGCGGGCCACAGGCCGCTACCTGCGATACGGCGAAATAGCCAAGCAGGCGTTGTGCCCGCCGAAGCCGAGGCTGTTCGACAGCGCCACCTTCTGCGGGTAGTTCGTCTTCGCCTCCGTCACGACGCTCACCGGGCACTCGGGGTCGGCTTCGGCGAAGCCGGCCGTAGGCGGCACGCAGTCGTTCATCACGGACAAGGCCGTGACGATGGCCTCGATGGCGCCGGCGGCGCCCAGCGTGTGGCCCGTCGTGCCCTTCACCGACGTGACCGGAACCGCGCGTCCCGCCTCCTCGCCGACGAGCGCCAGCAGCGCCTTCGACTCGGTGGCGTCGTTCGCCGGCGTGCCCGTGCCGTGCGCGTTCAAATGCCCCAGGTCGGCCGGCGTGAAACCGCCTTCCTCGAGCGCCTGGCGCATGGCGCGCGCCACGCCCTCGCCGCTGGGCTCGGGAGCCGTCATGTGGTAGGCGTCGCCCGTGGAGCCGAAGCCCGTGACTTCGGCCAAGATCGTCGCCCCGCGCCCCAGCGCATGCTCGAGCGACTCGAGCACCACCGCGCCCGCGCCCTCGCCCGCCACGAAACCGGCCCGGCGCGCGTCGAACGGCAGCGACGCCTGGGCGGGATCCTCCGCCTTCGTCAGCGCGCCCAGGTTCGAGAAGCCCGCCAGGCAGATGGGCGACACGGACTCCTCCGAGCCGCCCGCCAGCGCCGCGTCGATGTAGCCGTGGCGGATGTCGCGCACGGCCGAGCCGATGCAGTGCGCCCCGGTGGCGCAAGCGGTGACCACGTTGAGGCACTCGCCCTTCAAACCGTAGCGGATAGACAGGTTCCCGGCCGCGATGTTGCCGATCATCGTGGGGATGAACAGCGGGCTCACGCGTTTCGGCCCCTTCTCGGCCAGCGTGAAGAATCCGCTCTGCAGCTCGTCGATGCCGCCGATGCCCGTGCCGAACACGCACGCGATGCGCGTGGCGTCCTCGGCCTCGAGGTCCAGGCCCGACTGCGCGAGGGCCTCGTCGGAAGCCACGACGGCGTACTGCACGAAGCGCTCGAAGCGGCGCGCTTCCTTCTTCGACAGGCCGTGCTCGGTGGCGTCGAAGTCGCGCACCTCGGCGGCGATGTGCACGTCGTAGTCGGTCGTGTCGAAGCGCGTGACCGGCCCGATGCAGCAGGCGCGGCCCATGACCGCGTCCCACAGCGCGTCGGTGCCCACGCCGGCGGGCGACACCGCGCCCATGCCGGTGATGACCACGCGATGCGTGCCGTCGGGGCGGCGCGTCGATGCGTTCGTGTTCTCGCTCATAGCGACATACCTCCGTCGATGCAGACAACCTGTCCGGTGATGTAGCCCGCGTCCTCGCTGGCCAGGAAGCGCACGAGCTTCGCCACGTCCTCGGGCTCGCCGAG
Organism: Gordonibacter sp. 28C; assembly: GCF_003339845.1. Classification (GTDB taxonomy): domain Bacteria; phylum Actinomycetota; class Coriobacteriia; order Coriobacteriales; family Eggerthellaceae; genus Gordonibacter. The sequence goes on along the minus strand of NZ_PPTR01000013.1, from coordinate 38,707 downwards.
GCGCTTGCTGGCGATGCGCCCCACGATGGCCTCGCGCTGCTTCTCCGACAGCGCGTCGGTCATGTCGGTGGCGATGAAGCCCGGCGCCACCGCGTTCGCCGTTATGTTGCGGGCGGCCAGCTCGCGGGCGATGGACTTCGTGAGGCCGATGACGCCGGCCTTCGAGGCCGCGTAGTTCGCCTGGCCCGCGTTGCCCGCCACGCCCACGACGCTCGACATGTTGACGATGCGTCCGTAGCGCTGCTTCATCATGCGCTGGGCCGCGGCCTTGCAGCAGTTGAACGTGCCCTTGAGGTTCACGTCGATCACCGCGTCGAAGTCCTCGTCCTTCATGCGCGCCAGCAGCCCGTCGCGCGTGATGCCGGCGTTGTTCACCAGCACGTCCACGCGGCCGAACGCCTCATGGGCGGCGTCGATGAGCGCCTGCGCCTCGGCCGAGTCGGCCACGTTGGCGGCCACCGCGATGGCGCGCACGCCGTGGTCGGCTGCAAGCTGCGCTGCCAGCTCTTGCGCGGCGGGCAGACCGCCCTCGCTCGAGCAGTTCACGCACACGTCGAAGCCCGCGCGCGCCAGCTCCTCGGCCACCGCGCGGCCGATGCCGCGGTTCGATCCGGTGACGACCGCGCTTCGACGCGGGGTTTCGGTTTCGTTGGTCATGGGAGAAAAAGCTCCTATTCGGAATCGGTTGCGGAAGCTGCGGCCAGGTATCCGTCGAAGCTCGCGCGATCCTGGACGCAGGCGCGCGTCGCGCTCTTGTCGATGCGCTTCACGAGGTTCGCCAAAACGCCGCCGAAGCCGACTTCGACGAACGAGTCGGTGCCGGAACGGGCAAGCGCCTCGACGCTCTGCTGGAAGCGGACGGGGCTCGTGAGATGGCGCACGAGATGGTCGCGCGCCTCGGCGGCGGACAGCGGCGCGGCGGTGACGTTGCAGACAAGCGGGATGCGCGGCTCAGAGAACTCGACGCCCTTCAGGTAGTCGGCGAGCCCTGCCGCGGCATCGGCCATGAGCGGGCTGTGGAACGCGCCCGACGTGGCCAGACGCGACGAGCGCCTCCCCGCCTCGGCCCACGCCGCCTCGGCGCGCGCGACGGCCGCCGGCGCGCCGGCGACGACGATCTGCCCCGGGCAGTTGAAGTTCGCGGGCACCAGCACCTCGCCCTCGGCGCACCGCTCGCAGAGCGCGTCGACGCTCTCTTCGTCGGCCTTCAAGAGGGCGCTCATAGCCCCCGGATGGGCGGCGGCCGCCTCGGCCATGAGCTCCGAGCGCGCCTTCACGAACGCGAACGTCGCCTCGTCGGAAAGCATGCCCGACACGGCAAGCGCGCTCACCTGCCCCAGCGAGAAGCCCAGCACCGCCGCCGGCTCCACGCCGCGCGCCATGAGGACGCGCGCGATGCCCACCGACAGCACGCACAGCGCCGGCTGGGCGTTGCGCGTGTCGTTGAGCTTCTCAGGCTCCGCGTTGAGCACGAGATCGGCCACGTCGCACCCGAGCACGTCGGACGCGCAGGCGAAAACCTCCCTCACCTCTTTCACAGCGAGGAGATCGCCCCCCATCCCCGGCTTCTGCGATCCCTGCCCCGAAAACATGAACACAGGCGCGCCAGCGGGGATAACGGGGATCGCCGAACCGGAACAGGGCTGGACGGCGTCGTCCACCAAGCGAGTTCCGCAGCGCAGCGAGGACTGTTCGAGCGACTGGGCGATGTCGTCCAGCCCTCCCGCAGGTTGAAAATCGTCCATCAAGAGCCCCTTAGATCGCGCGCCCGCGCCGGGCGCTCAGCGCAGCCAGTGCTTCCAAGTTAAGCCCGCCCAGAGCCTCGGCCTCTTCGATCATCCGAGCGATAGCCTCGGCCGCCGTCGCGCGCTCGTGCACGAGCGCGGCCGACTGGCCGGCCATCATGGTGCCGTTGTCCACGTCGCCCTCGATGGCGCGCTTGAGCGATCCCACGTACATGGCCTCCAACTCGTCGCCGTTGGCCGCCACGTCGCCCTCGAGCGACCGCGCTTTGCGGGCGAACTTGTTCTTCAGGCAGCGCACGGGATGCCCGCTGCCGCGGCCCGTGACGATGGTGTCGGCGTCCTTGGCGGCGATCACCTTGTCCTTGTACGCGTCGGCGATGGTGCACTCGTCCACCGTGAGGAAGCGGGTGCCTACCTGCACGCCCTCGGCGCCCAGCGCGAAGGCGGCGGCCATGCCGCGCCCGTCGGCGATGCCGCCGGCGGCGATCACGGGGATGGACACGGCGTCGCACACCGCGGGGATGAGCGCCATCGTGGTCAGCTCGCCGATGTGGCCGCCGGCCTCGGTGCCCTCGGCCACCACGGCATCGGCGCCCAAGCGCTCCATGCGCGCAGCCAGCGCGCTCGAGGCCACCACGGGCACCACCTTGATGCCGGCTTCCTTCCACATCGGCAGGTAGTTCGCCGGGCTGCCCGCGCCCGTCGTGATGACGTCCACCTTGAGCCGGGCCAGAAGCTCGGCCGTCTCGCCGGCGTTCGGATCCATGAGCATGACGTTCGCGCCGATGGGCTTGTCGGTCATCGAGCGGGCGATGCGCACCTGCTCCTCCACCCAATCGAGCGGCGCGCCGCCGCATGCGATGATGCCCAGGCCGCCGGCCTCGCTCACCGCGCCGGCCAGGCTCGCGTTGGCGATGCGCGCCATGGCGCCCTGGATGACGGGCACCTCGATGCCCAGCAGTTCCGTGATACGCGTCTTCATGCTCAAGTTCGCTCCTCTTCTTCCGGCGTGCGTCAAAGCAAGGGCCCCGCATCGGGGCCCGATCGGCATGCGCTTACTTCAACGAGTCGATGTGCGCGACGAGCTGGCCGATGGTCTCGATGCCCTCGGGCTCGCCGAACTCGACCTCGCATTTCTCCTCCAAATCGCAGATGAGCTCGACCATGTCGAGCGAGTCCACGCCGAGCGATTCCAGCGTGGCGTCCTCGGTGACCTTGTCGGCCTCGAGGTCGAGGTTCTCCACGAGGACTTCCTTCACGGTGTCGATGGTAGCCATGGTTGCGTTCCTTTCGCGTCATGCCAATTAGTTTGATAATCAAAGTATTTCTACCGAAGTAATGGTATGGTGACGGACTTTCGATTGCAAGGCCCCTCGCCGCCCCTCCACGATTTCTGCGGCCTTCCCCTCTCTTCTTCCGCCCCGTTCCCGACGAGCCCCCGGGATGCTGCAACGCTTCCAGCCGAGTCATCCAGCCATGAACAGGGCGGCGCGGTCGTGCAGTGCGACGAACAATCGCTGCGTGTGTGAGGAGTGCTGTACGACCGCGCCGCCCGCCCCACAGGTCGATATCCCCTAAGCCTGAGAATCGAAAAACGCCTTCACCTTCGCCAGCGCGTCGGCGAACACGCGCTCCTCTTCGTCGGTGAGGTCGGCCAGCGCCTCGTCGATCATCTGGTGGTGGAACAGGTTGTGCGCGCGCAGCACCTGTCTGCCCTTCTTGGTGAGCGACACCAGCACCTTGCGCCGGTCGTCCTCCGCCCGCGTGCGGTCGACGAACCCCTTCCGGGCCAATTTGTTCACCGCCGTGGTCAGCGTGGCCAGCGTCACGTTCAGGCGCGCGGCCACCACGTTCATCGGATTGCGCTCGTGCAGGCCGATGGCCACGATGGTGTGCACTTCGGTGATGGTCAATCCATGCGTCAGGCGGTTGTCGAGCGATTGCTCCTCGATGCGCAAGATGGAGTTGAACGTGCCGGACAGCAGGTCGTCGATCTCCTCGCGTCGCTGCCGCGACGCGCTCGCCTCCTTGCTGGAACCGTTCATTCCCGCCTCCTTCTCGTTCGTCGCCTCACGTCATCCGCATCATACCGCAGTTAGTTAGATAGTCAAAGTATCTGGCTTGTCGGAATCGATGCCTTCGGCGGAGGCGCCGTGGCCTCCGGAACGGGCAGGCTCGCCGAAACCGGCAGGCGGGTTGGCCTCGGCGTTCTCGCCCGGCCCGCCGTCCTCCCCCGACACGATGCCGGCGGGGCGCGGCGCTTCCCCTTCCGGCACGGACAGCACGGGCACGAAGCGACGCGCGAACGTGCCCTCGCCCTTGCTTTTCAGGTAACGGTAGCCGATGACGGAGAACGCGAGCGCCCCCACGAAGTTCACGAACAGATCCTCCATCGTGTCGATGAGCCCGATGTCCAGGTACCCTCCCAACCCCAGGTCCCGCCCGTTCACCACCACGGACTCGATGCCGTCGATGCGCCACGGCCGCTGCAGCCCTTCCGGATCCAGCATGACGCTGGCGATGCTGCCCACGATGGTGTCCTTCTGCATGTCGAGCCCGAACACCCAGTCCATGCCGAACTCGAAGAACTCCCACAGCACGCCGATGGTCATGGAGAAGCAGAACGCCACGACGGCGCAGAAGAACGGCGAGAGGTAGAACGCGATGCGGTCCGAGCGGTTCAGGATGGACACGAGCGCGAGGCCGATGGCCGCCGCCAGAAACCCGTTGAACGTGTGCAGCAGCGTGTCCCAGAACGGGATGATGGTGTAGAAGTGGAACACCTCGCCCAGTATCTCCGCGGCGAAGATGAACAGGGCGATGACCACCTCGAGCGTCTCGGGTATCGTGATGCTGAAGTTGACCTCGATGAACGGCGGCACCAGGAACAGCACGAGCGTGAGCAGGCACAGGAAGAACGCCTCGTAGTTGCCGAACACGAGCGCGGTCACGGCGCACGCCACCACGACGAGGCGCAGCACCACGTACAGCGCGAAGGTCCCCTTGTTGCGGCGCATGACGCGCACCATGGCCAACGCCCTCTCGCGCACTCGTCCCATCGCTTCCCCCCTTCGCCCGCGGAATCCGCTTCAGCGCTCTTCGCGCGCCGGGCGGAAATCGAGCCGGCCGGCGCGCGGGTCGGCCGACGTGAGCACGACGGGCAGGCGCTGCCCCAGCCGATAGACCGCGCCGGAATCCTGGCCCGTCAAACGGTGCAGCACCGGATCGAACGAGAAGTACTCGCGCCCCAGGTTCTTGAGCGGCACGAGCCCCTCGGCCGTGTTCTCCAACCGCACGTACACGCCGTAATTGGCCACGCCCGACACGACGGCCGGAAACGCCTGCCCCACCGCACGCTCCATATACTCCACGATCTTGAGCTCCTGCGACTCGCGCGCCGCCTTCTCGGCCACACGCTCCATGTCGGACGAGTGCTCGGCTATCCACGGCAGGGCCGCGACCTCTTGGTCGAACCGCTCCGGCCGCCGGCGCAGCTGCGCCTTGAGCATGCGGTGCACCACGAGGTCGGGATAGCGCCTGATAGGGCTCGTGAAGTGCGCGTACGCCTCGCTCGCCAGGCCGTAGTGCGGCTCGCAGGCGGGACGGTACACGGCGCGCTTCATGGACCTCAGCACGAGCGTGGACACGAGCTCGCCTTCGGGGCGGCCCGCGCTGGCATCGAGCACCTGGGCGAGGACGTGCGGATCGCCGGCCACGAGCCGGTTCTGGTCGATTCCCCCGAACCACGCGAACTCCTGGAACACCGGGACGAGCGCAGCCAGGCTGTCGGCCGAGGGCTTGTCGTGCACGCGGAAGATGCCCGGGAACTTGGCGTCGCGCAGATGGCGCGCGACCGTCTCGTTCGCCAGTATCATGGCCTCCTCGACGAGCGACGTCGCTTCCGTCTTGCGCCGCAGGTCGATGGCCACGGGATGCCCCTCGTCGTCCAAGCGAACCTTCGCCTCGGTCGTGTCGAAGTCGAGCCCCCCGGCCGCCTCCCGCGCGGCCGCGCGCCGCTTCGCAATGCGCGAGAGCACCGCGAGGCGCGCGGCGAGGGAGTCGTTCGACGGAGCAGATCCACCCACGTCAGCGAAGGTTTCCGCGGCGTCGGCATTGCCCGTCGGCTGACAAGCCGACAGCATGGTTTGGGCTTCGTCGTAGGTCAGCCGGGCATCCGAGCGGATGAGCGCCGGATACAGCTCGTAGCCCACGAGCCGGGCCTCGCCGTCCAGGTACAGGTCGGCCGTCATCGCCCTCCGCGCCTCGCCGGGCCGAAGCGAGCACAGGTCGCCCGACAGCTCTTCGGGAAGCATGGGGATGACCCGGTCGACCAGGTACACGCTCGTCGCCCGCCTCCGCGCGTCCAGGTCGATCGACGAGTTCCACAGCACGTAGTGCGACACGTCCGCGATATGCACCCCCAGCCGCCACCGCGCCGCGCGGGCGCCGCGCCCGTCCACGAACCGCACCCCGGCAGGAACCCCGCAGCCCCCAACCCCGGAAGCCTCGCCGGTCGAACCGTTCTCACCAGCAGCACGTTCTCCATCGACGCAAGAACCTCGCAGCCCCTCGACACCACCCGCATCGCCAGCGGCACCTACGACCCCCTTGGAGCCCTCGGGCTCGCGGGTGCCCACCAAGCGAGTTCCGCACGAGCCGGAAGCCCCAGCGGGGCTTCCGTGCGAGCCAGGACTGCCGAGCGACTGGGCATCCGCGAGTCCGAGGGCGGTCCCGTCGGTCGAAACCCGCTCCAAAGACAGCGCGTCGTCGAAGTCCCGCGCGTCGGCGGGGTCGATGGTGAACGTGAAGCGCCCCCGCAGATCGCGGTACCCTTCCGCCAGCGCCCCGTCCTCGTCCAGTACGGCGGCGCGCGCCTCGGCGAGCGCGCCTTCCGAGAACGCCGTCTCGAGCTTGTGCCGCGCCACGATGAGGTCCACGCCCAGGTCCTCGTCGCCCGCGCGGCCGATAACCTCCTCCACCACGCCGGTGGCCGCCGTGTTGCGCGACGGGAACGCGGTGATGCGCACGCGCACGAGCGACCCGTCCTCGACGTCCGGATGGTCGGCCCGCATGGTGAAGATGTCGTAGGGAATGCGCGCGTCCTCGGGCACCACCACGCCGAAGGGCTCGGCCACCTCGTAGCGGCCCACGATCGTGTCGTGCGCGCGGTCGAGCACGCGCAGCACCCGGGCGGCAGGCTGGTCGCCGGAACGGGAACCGCCCTGGTGCGGCTGCTTCGCCCCTCCTTTACCGCCCGACGGGGGCAGGGGCGCCACTTCCACCAGGTCGCCGTCGAAGGCGCCGGCCATCTTCGACGCGGGGACGAAGTAGGCGCCCTCGGCCGTTTGCACGAACCCGAAGCCGCCGCCGCGCACGGTCAGCACGCCGCGCGGGTTGCTGCGGGGTCGGCGGCGCGTATGCGACCGCGAGCGCGCCACGGCGCTATTCCCGCACGAGGGATTGGGCGGTTTCCAAGGCCAGGTTCTTCTGGTTGTCGCTGCCGGCCTCGCCGCCGAGTCCCACCGACACGTCCGGCGTCACGCCCACGCCGTCGAACGAGCGGCCCTGGGGGCTCAGGTAGTAGGCCGCCGTGTAGCGCAACGCGCCGCCGAAGCTCAAATCGCGCACCACCTGCACTGACCCCTTGCCCAGCGTCGAGGCGCCCACGAGCGTGGCGCGCTGGCTCTCCTGCAGCGCGGCGGCCAGCACCTCGGCGGCGGCAGCGGTGTTCTCGTTCACCAGCACCACGAGCGGCTTGTCCGTGGCCACGCTGCCCGTGGCCGACTTCACGCTCTTGCCGTCCTTCGTCTCTATCTGCACGATGGCCCCGCTTTTCACGAACAGGCTCGCCATGTCCACGGCCTGCGTGAGGTAGCCGCCGGGGTTGTCGCGGACGTCGAGCACGAACGAAAGGGCCCCTTGGGCGCCCAAATCCGCGAGCGCCTGCTTCACCAGGCTGGACGAGTTCTGCGTCAGCTGCTTCACCTTGATGTAGCCCACGGTTCCGGAGAGGCTCGTCGTGACGTTCTTCACGTCGTACTTCGAGCAGGCCAGCGTGGTGGTGAACTCCTCGCCGCCCTCGGCCTCCAGCGTGGCCGGGCGCCGCCACGTCACGACCACGGTGTCGCCCTCCTCGCGGTCGAGCGATGCCGTGACCTCGTTCATGGACCATTCCTGGCCCCGGTCGCCGTCGATCGCCACCACGAAGTCCCCCTGGCGCACGCCCGCCGCCTGAGCCGCCGAGCCGTCGAACACGTCCACGGCGTAGGCCAGCCCGTTGTACTCCGAGAACAGCACGCCCACGCCGGAGTAGCTGCCCGAGCTGTCGTGCATGAGCGAGGAGTAGCGCGCCGGATCGTAGTAGCGCAGGTAGGGATCTTCCGTAGTGTCGGCGAACGCGTCGAGCACGCCCATGGTGGCCGCGTCGAGATCGTAGGAGTCCAGGGAGTCGTTGGCGAGCGCGTCCTCCACCTCCGAGACGCGCGCGGACAGCGAGTTGAAGGCGTTCTTGTCCTTGGCCGCCGCCGTTCCCGCAACGGAATCGCCGTTCTCCAGCAGCGGGACGAACCCGAGCGACGCGAGCAGCGTGTCGTTGCCGCGCACGGCGAACCCGGCCACGAAGGCCGCGCAAAGGAACACGACGAGCGCGAACACCCTCATCAAACGCAGATTGCGGGCCCGCGCTTTACGCGCGGACGCCGCAATCTGCTTGTTGTCTCCATGCCTTGCCATATGCGGGCCGCCTGCGCGACCGCTACACCTTCAGGTAGCGGCGCATGGCCAACGCGGAGCCCAGCAGGCCGATGACCAGGCCCGCGACCACGAGCGCGACGTAGATGAGCAAGAACATGTTCAGGCTCACGTCGAAGGACAGGAACGGCAGCGCGCTCTGCAGCTTCGGCAGCGCCATGTTGCGCAGAAGCTCCAGCACGCCCACCGCCAACAGCGATCCGATGACGGCGTGCAGCGCGCCCTCCATGAGGAAGGGTCCGCGGATGAAGCCGTTCGACGCGCCCACGAGGCGCATGATGGCGATCTCCTTGCGGCGGGCCAGGATGGCCAGGCGGATGGTGTTGTTGATGAACACCATGGCGATGAAGATGAGCAGCACGATGAGGGCGATGCCGATGTAGCGCACGTAGTTCGTGAGCGTGAACAGCTTCTCCACCGTCTTCTGGCCGTACTTGAGCGACTCGTCCACGGTGTCGTAGCCGTAGATCTTCTGGTACGTGGCGTTGTTGCGGATGGAGTCGGCGACCTGCTCCACGAGCTGGGGGTCGGAAAGCTCCACGTCGATGGACGCGGGCAGCGGGTTCTGGCCGTCGAGCGCGTCGATGATGTCGGTGGTGGACGTCGAGCGGAAGTTCTCGAGCGCCTGCTCCTTGGTGGTGAAGCCCACCGAGGCCACGCCGTCGAGGCCGCGGATGTAGCTCTCCACCTGGTCGATGTCGCTCTGCGAGGCGTCGTCGGCCACGAACGCGGCGATGGACACCTCGTTCTCCACGCCGGACACCACGTTCTCGACCACGAGGCCGCCGACGAGGAACACGCCGATGATCAAAAGCGACAGGAAGATGGTGACGATGGAGCCGAGCGCCGTCGAAAGGTTGCGCGTGAAGCCCGTCAGGGACTCTTTGAGGAAGTACGCGAAACTAGACATCGAAGCCGTACACCCCCCTATCCTGGTCGCGGGTCAGATGCCCGCGGTCGAGCGCGACCACGCGGCGGCGCATGTTGTCCACCATCTCGCGGTCGTGCGTGGCCACGAGCACCGTGGTGCCCGTGCGGTTGATGCGCTCGAGCAGATCCATGATGCCGCGCGACGTCTGCGGGTCGAGGTTGCCGGTGGGCTCGTCGCACACGAGCAGCGGCGGGCGGTTCACGATGGCGCGCGCGATGGACACGCGCTGCTGCTCGCCGCCGGAGAGCTGGTCGGGGCGCTTGTTGAGCTTGTCCTGCAAACCCACCAGACGCAGCACCTCGGGCACCTGCGTCTTGATGACGTGGCGGCTCTTGCCGATGACCTCGAGCGCGAACGCCACGTTCTCGAACACGGTCTTGTTCGGCAGCAGCTTGAAGTCCTGGAACACGCAGCCGATGTTGCGGCGCAAGTACGGCACGCGCCAGTTGCGCATGGTGGTGAGATCCTCGTCGGCGACGTAGATGTGGCCCTGCGTCGGCTTCACCTCGCGGATGAGCATGCGGATGAAGGTGGACTTGCCGGAGCCGGAATGGCCCACGAGGAAGATGAACTCGCCTGCGTAGATCTGCAGCGATATGTCGTTGAGCGCCGGCTTGTTGGGCTGCGCGGGGTACACTTTCGTCACGTGGTCGAAGGTGATGACCGGCGTGCCCGCCTGCTGGGGGATGTCGTCGACCTCCAGAACGGGCAGCGACGCAGAAAGCTGCGAAGTAGCCTGCCGGGAGTGAGCCGCGTGGGCGCCGGTGCGACCCGTCGGGCGCGCAGAACCCCCTTGGCTGGAAACGTTCGTCACAGAATGCTCCGTTCGAATAGTGATGTACTGAGACGGCTAGATTCTATCAGACTTGCTTTCGCGCCATGACGTTCTTCACAGCTTCGACAAGCGCGTCCGCGTCCAGGTCGAAGTACGCCATCAGCTCCTCGAACTCGCCCGATTTGCCGAACGCGTCGCGCATGCCCACGAACTCCATGGGCGTGGGGAGCTTGCGCGCGAGCGTCTCGGCCACAGCCGAGCCGAGGCCGCCCATCACGCTGTGCTCTTCGGCCGTGACGACGCAGCCCGTCTTGGCCGCAGAGGCCAGGACGGTCTCCTCGTCGAGCGGCTTCACGGAGAACGCGTCGATCACCTCGACCTCGACGCCCTCGGCCGCCAGCACCTCGGCCGCCTTGAGCGCCTGCTCCACCTCCACGCCGCAGGCCACGACGGTGGCGTCGGAACCCTCGCGCAGCACGTAGGCGCGCCCGAGCTCCAGCTCCACGTCGTCGGCGTACACGCACGGCACCGAGGCGCGGCCCATGCGCACATAGACGGGGCCCGGCTCGGCGGCCGCCAGGCGCAGCGCGGCGCGGGCGGCGGCGTAGTCGGCCGGCACGAGCACGCGCATGTTGGGCAGCCCCCGCATGAGCGACACGTCCTCGAGCATCTGATGGCTTCCGCCGTCGGGGCCCACCGAGATGCCGGCGTGCGTGGGAGCTATCTTGACGTTCAGGTTGCTGTAGCACACGGTGTTGCGGATCTGGTCGTAGGCGCGCCCCGTGCCGAACACGGCGAACGAGCCGGTGAAGGCCACGTGCCCCGTGACGGCCAGGCCGGCCGCCACGTCCACCATGTTCTGCTCGGCGATGCCGCAGTTGAACAGGCGGTCGACGTATCCGGCGTCGGCCAGCTTCTTCGTGGTCGTGGAGCCCGTGAGGTCGGCGTCCACCGCAACGACCGGCACGCCCTCGCCCGCGAGCTCGGCGAGCGTCGCTCCGTAAGCCGCACGCGTGGCCTTCTTCTGCTTGGCCTGGTCCTCGTTGGCGAGCTTAACCACGGCGGGCCTCCTTCCCCTCGGCGCCCTCGAGCGCGGCGAGCGCGTCGGCGGCCTGCTCGGCGCTCGGCGCCTTCCCGTGCCAGCCCGCCTCGTTTTCCATGAACGGCACGCCCTTGCCCTTGACGGTGCGGGCGATGACGGCGTGCGGCTTGCCCGCACGGTCGGCCTTCGCGGCCCCCAGCACCTCGACGAGGGCCCCCGCGTCGTGGCCGTCGACCTCGGTCACGTCCCAGCCGAACGCGGCGAACTTCGCGCCCAGATCGCCCGGATCGCACACGTCGCAGGTGCGTCCGTCGATCTGCAGGCCGTTGCGGTCGACGACGGCCACGAGGTTGTCCAAGCGCCGATGCGCCGCGAACATGGCGGCCTCCCACACCTGGCCCTCCTGGCACTCGCCGTCGCCCAGCAGCGCGAACACCGCCTGCGGCTTGCCGTCCAGCTTGAGGCCGGCCGCGGCGCCGGCGGCGATGGACAGCCCCTGGCCGAGCGAGCCCGTGGACACCTCGACGCCGGGCACCTGGTTCGAGTCCGGGTGGCCCTGCAGCCGGCTGCCCAGCTTGCGCAGCGTGGCGAGCTCGGCTTTCGGGAAGTAGCCGGCCTGCGCGAGCGCCGCGTAGAGCGCCGGCGCCGCATGCCCCTTCGCAAGGACGAAGCGGTCGCGCCCCTCCCACTCCGGGTTCTCCGGGTCGTGCTCGAGCACGCCGCCGAAGTACAGCGCGGCCAGGATGTCGGCGCACGAGAGCGATCCGCCCGGGTGCCCGCTGCCGGCCTCGGCGATCATGCGCACGATGTCGACGCGCATCTCCGTCGCCCGTCGTTCAAGCTCGGTCATTTCGTTTCCTTCCGTTATTGCGAGACTCGCCACTTGTGATAGCCTATCACGAAATCCTCCAGGTCGCCGTCGAGGACGGCGTCGACGTTGCCGGTTTCCACGCCGCTGCGCACGTCCTTCACCATCTGGTAAGGGTAGAGCACGTAGTTGCGGATCTGGCTGCCGAACGTGTTCTCCATGCGGTCGCCGCGCAGCTCGGCCAGCTCCTCTTGGCGCTTCTGCTCTTCGCGCTCGTAGAGCTTCGCCTTGAGCACGCGGAACGCCGCCTCCTTGTTCTGCAGCTGGGACTTCTCGTTCTGGCACGTCACCACGATGCCCGTGGGCAGGTGCGTGAGGCGCACGGCCGAGTCGGTGGTGTTCACGCACTGGCCGCCGGGGCCGCTGGAGCGGTACACGTCCACGCGCACGTCGGAGGGGTTCAGGTCCACCTCGATGTCGTCGGGCAGCACCGGCAGCACCTCCACGCCCGCGAACGTGGTGTGGCGGCGCTTCTTGTCGTCGGTGGGGCTGATGCGCACGAGGCGGTGCACGCCGTTCTCGCTCTTCAGCATGCCGAAGGCGTTGCGGCCCTCGATCTGGATCGTGGCCTTGTCAAGGCCGATGCCCTCGCCCGGAACCACGTCGAGGATCGTGACCTTCCAGCCCTTGTTCTCGGCGTAGCGGGTGTACATGCGGTAGAGCATGTCGGTCCAGTCCTGGGCCTCCAGCCCGCCGGAACCGGGGTTCACCGTGAGGATGGCATCGCCGCCGTCGAAGCGCTCCGAGAACCACGACGTGATCTCCAGCGCGTCGAGCAGGCCCGACAGGCGCGCCAGCGCGGCGTCGGCCTCCTCGGCGAACGCCTCGTCCTCCCCCGCCAGCTCGAGCGCGGCGCGGGCGTCCTCCAGAAGAGCGGCGGCCTCGTCGTACTCGCGGATGGTCTCGCGCAGGTTCGACGCCTGCTTGGACACGCCCTGCGCGTGCGCCGCGTCGTCCCAGAAACCGGGGGCCGCTATCTCCTCGTCGAGCTTCGCCAGCTCGGCCGTCTTGTCGTCGATATGCAAGAAGCCGCGCGCGTCGCTCACGCGCTCGGCCATCTGCTCGATATCGTGTTCGTTGCTGTCTGCCATGTTCAACCTATGCGTTTTTGCCGTGGCACTTCTTGTATTTCAGCCCCGAGCCGCAAGGGCACGGGTCGTTGCGGCCCACGTTCGCGAAGGGGTCGTCTTTGTCCTTCTCGAACGTCTGCGGCTTCGCGGCGGCGGGCTTCGGGGGCGGCGCGGCCTGGCCGGCGGCCTGGGCGGAAGCCTGGCTGCGCGCGGCGGCCACGCCCGTCTGCTCGAGCGCCTGCTCGGGCGAGGAGTAGCTCACCTTGCCGTCGAGCGGGCTCTTCTCCTCGGGCAGCTCCGGAGCCTGCTGCACGGCTATCTGCAGGCGCAAAAGCGTGCGCAGGTAGTCCTCGTACATGGACGCCGTGAGGTTCTGGAACGCGTTGTAGGCCTCGTTCTTGTATTCGACGAGCGGGTCGCGCTGGCCGAACGCGCGCAGGCCGATGCCCGCTTTGAGGTAGTCCATCTCCTGGAGGTGGGCCATCCAGCGCGTGTCGATGATGCGAAGCATGACCTGGGCCTCGAGGGTCTTCATAACGTCCTCGCCCAGCTGCCCGGCCTTCTCGACGTACACGCCTTCCAAGTACTCCACCAACGCGTCGGCGAGCAGGGCCGGATCGTCCTCGTGGTCGATCTCCGCCACCTTGAAGTCGTCGCGACCCGTCATGTTCGCGGCCCACGTCTCCACGGGCTTGACGTCCCAGTCGTCGCTCGGCACCTTGTCGGGACAGTTCTCGGACACCACGGCCTCAGCCGCCTCGCGCACGATCTCGGGGATGCGCTCGGCCATGTCCTTGCCGTCCAGGATGGCGTTGCGCTCGCCGTAGATGGCGGCGCGCTGCAGGTTCATGACGTCGTCGTACTCGAGCACGTTCTTACGGGCGGCGAAGTGCATGCTCTCCACCTGGCGCTGGGCGCTCTCGATGGCCTTGGACACCATGCCGGCCTGGATGGGCATGTCCTCGGGCATGTCGGTCTTCTCCATCATGCGGCCGATGGAGTCCATGCGGTTGCCGCCGAACAGGCGCATGAGGTCGTCTTCCAACGACAGGTAGAACTGCGTGACGCCCGGGTCGCCCTGGCGGCCGGCGCGGCCGCGCAGCTGGTTGTCGATACGGCGCGACTCGTGGCGCTCGGTGCCGATGACCGTGAGACCGCCCGCGGCGATGACCTGCTCGTGCTCGACGGCGCAGGTCTCCTTCGCTTCGGCGAGCGCGCTCGCGCGCTCCTCGTCGGAGGGCGCCGGCATGGCCGCCTCGTCCGCCTCGACGGCCTCCTCGTCGTTCAAGGAGCGGTCGGGGTCGAAGCCGCGCGCGCGGAGCACGTCGTCGGCCATGACCTCGGGATTGCCGCCCAAGAGGATGTCGGTTCCGCGGCCCGCCATGTTCGTGGCGATGGTCACGGCGCCCACGCGGCCGGCCTGCGCGATGATGTGGGCCTCGCGCTCGTGGTTCTTCGCGTTCAGGGTCTCGTGCTTGATGCCGCGCTTGTCCAGCAGGCGGGAGAGCTTCTCGGAGCTCTCGATGGACACCGTGCCGATGAGGCAGGGCTGCCCGGCCTGGTGGCGCGTGGCCACGTCGTCGGCCACGGCGTTGAACTTCGCCTCCACCGAGCGGTAGATGAGGTCGTCCTCGTCTTTTCGGGCCACGGGGCGGTTCGGCGGGATGGCCACGACGGGCAGCTTGTAGATCTCGCGGAACTCGGCGTCCTCGGTCATGGCGGTGCCGGTCATGCCGGAGAGCTTCTCGTACAGGCGGAAGTAGTTCTGCAGCGTGATGGTGGCCAGCGTCTGGTTCTCCTCGCGCACGAGCACGTGCTCTTTCGCCTCGAGCGCCTGGTGCAGGCCCTCGGAGTAGCGGCGGCCCTCCATGATGCGGCCCGTGAACTCGTCGACGATCTTCACCTCGCCGTTCACCACGACGTAGTCCACGTCGCGGTGGAACAGGAACTGGGCCTTCAAGGCCTGCTGCAGGTGGTTCGCCATCTGGCCCGACGGGTCGGCGTAGATGTCCTCGATGCCGAGCATCGACTCGATCTTCTCCAAGCCGCTCTCGGTGGCGTTGATGGTCTTCTTCGCCTCGTCCATGTCGAAGTCGACCTCGGGGACGAGGCCCGGCATGACGCGCGCGAACTTGTTGTACGTCTCCGCCGCCTGCGTGCCGGCACCGGAGATGATGAGCGGGGTTCGCGCCTCGTCGATGAGGATGGAGTCGACCTCGTCGACGATGGCGAAGTGGTGGCCGCGCTGCACGCGGGCCTCGGCGCGCGTGACCATGTTGTCGCGCAGGTAGTCGAAGCCGAACTCGGAGTTCGTGCCGTACGTGACGGCGGCCGCGTAGGCGGGCTTCTTCTTGTCGGGGCGCATGCCGTTCTGGATGAGGCCCACCTCCATGCCGAGGAAGCGGTATATCTGGCCCATCCACTCGCTGTCGCGCTTGGCAAGGTAGTCGTTCACGGTGACGATGTGCACGTTGTCGCCGGGGATGGCGTTCAGGTAGCCGGCAAGCGTGGACACGAGCGTCTTGCCCTCGCCGGTCTTCATCTCGGCGATCTGGCCGTCGTTCAGGGCCATGCCGCCGATGAGCTGCACGTCGAAGTGGCGCAGCCCCAGCGTGCGCACGGACGCCTCGCGCACGGTGGCGAACGCCTCGGGCAGCAGGCTTTTGAGGTCTTCGCCCGCGTCGGCGCGTTCGCGGAAGGAGGCGGTGAGGGCGCGCAGCTCGTCGTCCGACTTCGCCTGCATCTCCCCTTCGAGGCCGTTGATCTTCTGGGCCGCCGCCTCGTAGTTCTTAAGCTGCTTGCCCTCGCCGAGCGTCAGCAGCTTGGATAGGAATCCTGCCATGTGTGATGCGCCGTCCTTCTCTTGGCTTTGAACAGTACTTGCTACTCTAGCATAACGCGCTTCGCGTCAAAGGAAATCCACAGGGCACGCAAGGCCCCGCCGCGCGCCGGTGAGGACGCGCGACGGGGTTCCGTTTTCCATGAAGCCGCCACTCGAGTCGGTCGACCGCGCGGCGGTCTGGGCGACCGCCGCTCAAAACGCTGTCGCATCGACATTGAAGAGGATTGGCGGTGCCGTTCAGGCGCTCCTGCGCGCCGCCTCGTCGTCGAGACGCTCCGCGATCCACGTCTTGATGACGGCCTGGCGGCCGACGCCGATCCGCCGCGCCTCGCGGTCGAGCGCCTCCACCACCCACGCGGGGAAGTCCACGTTCACGCGCTTGGTTTCGGTTTTATCCTCCACCACAGCCGAATCGAAGTCGAAAAACTCCGTAACGTCCTCACCGCGGTCAAACATCTCCTCGAGGTTCTCAGAGGTTATCTTGGTGCTGCGCATAGTATCTCCTCTCTTTTTCCGTCGAGCGCCTGACCGATATGATACGAACCCGATCACCTCGATCGGTCGCTATCGCCGTCCAGCACACGCCGCGCACCGTGCCGACAACAGCGTAACGGCGCTCGTCTCGTTTCTTGGCAGACGCCCTCACGTGGGGCTCGTCCCACAGTCTCTGCGCCTCTCCGAAGTCGATGCCGTGCTTCGCAAGGTTTCGCGCGCTTTTCTGCGGGTCGTATTCGAATTCCATTATAGCTCCTTATAGATATATTATCCATACCTTTATTAACCTTTTACTCACTCTCAACACTCCACCACGACATACACGCGCAGCGGCAGGGGCGACGCGCGACCGTCAGTCCAACGGCTCCTCGGTCTCGATGATGCTGCGATAGAGCTCCATGGTCTCGAGCGAGGGGTCGATGCCCAGCTCCGTGGTGAGGAAGCGGCGGCAGGAGAAGTACGTCTCGAGCGCGGCCGTGCGCTGACCGGCGGCGATCTGCGCCCTCATGAGGGCCGTGTAGGCGTCTTCGCGCGTGCGGTCGCGGCGCAGCGCCGCGCGGGCGAACCACAGCCCCTCCTGCACGTCGTGCGCCGCGACGAGGCGGTCCGCTGCCGCGACGAGCGCGTCGACGAGCTGCACGCGGCACTCGCTGCGCGCCTGCACCACGAACTCGTTGTCCTGCTCGCTGGGCATGAGGTCGTCGGCGAACGCGTCGTCTATCTCGGCGTAGAGCTGCGCCCATCCGTCGGCGCTCGGCTGCCCGAACAGCAGCATGCGGCACACGGCGTCGAACCGCGCCACGTCGGTGTTCAGCAGGCGCTCGTCGAGACGGCAGCCGTTCTGTTGGCGCACGAGGTAGGGGCACGTGCCCGACGGGCCCGACAGGGCGCTGCGCAGGTACGACCATATGCTGTAGAAATTCTTGCGCGCCGTGTCCATCTCGCTTTCGGGCCACAGGATGCGCACGAGCCTATCGCGCGGGAACTCGCGGCCCCTGTTGAGCACGAGCAGCGCCAGAAGCGTCTTCACCTTCTGCCGGCGGAAGCGTCGCGGGTCGACGGGGGCGTCGCCGATGCGCACGTCCAGCCCGCCGAACAGGTTGACGGTGAGCAGGGGGACGATGGTCGTGGCGCGGCCCTTCTCGGGCAGGTACCGGCCGTCGAGGTACGCGTCCGGGCGGGCGGCCGCGCGCTCCGCGCGGCGCTCCTCGCGCTCGCGGGAGGCTCGTTCGAACGAGCGCCTCTGCGAGAACAGCTCCATCTCCGTTCGATGCAGCACGAGGGCCTCGTCGGCGCCGAGCGGCGCGGACGAGTCGAGCCCTCCCCGCTCGCGAACCCGCTCCAAGGCCAAGCCGGCTGCGGCGGCGAACAGGTCGCGCCCCTCTTCCCCCGCCTCGGCAAGCCGTGCCCGGACGAACGCCTCCATGCGCGCCAGAGCCTCCGCGCGCTCGGGCGCCTCGTCGGATCGAGCGCCCTCCCGGCCCTCGGCCACCTCGTCGAGCGCCCAAGCCGCCGCGAGGGCGCGGGCGTCCCCATCCCCGTCCTCCATGCGGGATGCGGCGCCGTGCGCGAGCCACGACGGATCGTCGAGGAGAGCCAGCTGAGCCGACACGAGGGGGCTCCAGAACGCCGCGTCGGGCGAACGTCCCGCATCGCGGCCCATCGACGAGGCCGCGTCGCCGCCCCCATGCGAACCCGCAAGCCGCGCGAGCTCCTCGTGCGCCCTCTTGCGCGACGGACCCTTGCCGCGCCGCACGACCAAGAGCGCCGCGAGGGCGCGCACGCCATCGGGCGCCGACAGGTCGAAGGCGACGCGCCGGGCGAGGCCGAGCGCCCCCGACACGTCGCCGAGCACGGCGAGCCTCACGGCCTCCCCCAGTTCGAGCCGCGGGCTCGCAAGGGAGGCGGTCTGCCCGAGCGAGGCGTACAACTCGTGGCCCGGCAGCACGCACGCCCGCCTCATGAGCGCGCGCGATCGTTCCGCGAGCCACGCCGCGCGCGCAGCTCGCGAGCAGAGCGCCCCCACCAACTCGCAGGCCCGCTCGCAGCGGGCGCGGTCGACGAGGGCGTCCGCCCAGCGCCCCACGAGCGCGTCGCGCCCGGCGAAGCGCGAGCGGACGGCGAGAGCGTCGACCTTGCCGGCGATGGCCCCCGCCACGGCCGACGCGGGGAAATCGGGTGCCTCGAACCGCTCGCGGCGCCGATCGACGCCCAGGTAGGGATAGCTCGATGCCAAGAGCGCCACGAGATCGTCGCCGCACGGGCCGAACGCGTCCACGTCGAGCACGGAGCCCATCCCCAACACGAGCATCGTGGCCATGGCCAACAGCACGTCGGCGGGCAGCTCCTCGCGCAGGATGCCGCCCAGGAAAGCGGCCTCCGCGCCGGGAGGGCCCCACACCAGCGCGGGGATGCGCTCGGCCGGGGGAACCGCGGAGGCGGGCCGTGCCGCCCGGTCGTCGGAAGAGCGGCCGACGTCGACCTCGACGTCGGAGAGCAGCAGGTCGACTGCGGAAAGCTTGAGCCGGTCGTGCTGAAGGGGCCCGTAGGCGTCGCACGAGGGCGCGCACGTGGCCAGGACCTCGCACCCGCGCCCGAGCAGCTCGTCGAACGCGGCCGACAGCGACGCCGCCCGGGCGGCGTCGAGCGGCGGCACATCCTCCATCACGACGAGGAACGGCCCCTCGTCCGCCGCCGTCAGCGAGGACACGATGATGTCGCGGTCGAGGTCGCGCAGAAAGCACGGGCTGCGCCCGTTGATCCAGAACACGTGCTCGAAGGAGAACACCGTGTCGGAGTACTCCATGGCAAGCCCGCTCTTGCCGAAGCCCTCCGGCGCGACGAGGAACCGCGCCACGTGGCGCTCGCGCAGAAGCCGCGCGATGAGATCGGGCCGGGGATAGTGGCGGCGGGACGCCAGATGGTTCGGCCGACGGCCTTTGCACGCCGATTGTTCCAGGAATCCAGTCATAGGGCAACGCTCCTCTCGAAGAGGCAGCGCATCAGCCCAGATGGTTTGCTTATCATAGCCGCAGGGTCAGCGTTCTGCAAGACCCGACATCCGTTCGCGGCCCGAGCGAAACCGGCCCGCCGGAAAATGAGGAAGGCGCACGAAAGCGCGCGGGACCGTTCCAAGCGGTGCGAAAACGGCATCCGAGGGCGCGAACAACGCGCACGCGGGCGCGCGGCGGACCGCCGCGACGGTGTACAATGGGCTGCGACCCGAACGAGCAAGGAGAGCCCGATGTTCCGACCAGCCACCCTCGCCGACCTGCCCGCGTTTTTCTGCGGGCACGCGCAGAACGCCGAAGCCGCCACCGGATGCACCGTGATCGTCGCGCCCGAGGGAGCGGTATGCGGCGTGGACGTGCGCGGCGGCGGCCCCGCAACCCGCGAGACCGACCTGCTGCGCCCCGAGAACATGATCGAAGCCGTGCACGCCGTCGTGCTCGCAGGCGGCAGCGCCTTCGGACTGGCCGCCTCGACCGGCGTCATGGACGAGCTCGCGGGGCGCGGCATCGGCTTTCCCGTGGCCGGCGCGCGCGTGCCCATCGTGGTGGGAGCCTGCCTGTTCGACCTGCCCGTCGGCGAGAACGCCCACCCCGACGCGGCCATGGGCGCCGCGGCGTGCGCCGCCGCGTTCGAGCGCGAGGCGAGCGAGCCTCTGGCCGAGGGCAACGTCGGTGCCGGCTGCGGGGCGACGGTGGGAAAGCTGCTGGGCGGCGAGCGCGCCATGAAGTCGGGTCTGGGCGTGTGCGGCTTGGCACTCGGCGACCTCGTCGTGTGCGCTGTCGTGGCCGTGAACGCGCTCGGCAACGTGCGCGACGAGAACGGCGCTTGGATCGCGGGATGCCGCGACGGCGAGGGCGGCGTCATGGACCCGCTCGCAGCGTTCGGCGCGATGGCCTCGCAGGCGGCCGCCGGCGAGGCATCGGGAGGAGCGGCTGCGAAGGGAGGGCCCTGCCCCAACACCACCATCGGCGCGGTGCTCACGAACGCGCGGCTCACGAAGGCGCAGGCGACCAAGACCGCCTCGACCGTTCACGACGCCTACGCGCGCGCCATCAAGCCCGTGCACACGCTGAACGACGGCGACACCGTGTTCGCGTTCGCGTCGGGCGAGATCGAGGCCCTGCCCGACGCGGTGTCCGTACTGGCGACCGAGGCCATGCAGGGCGCCGTCGTGCGCGCTGTGCGCGAGGCGGAGGGGGCCTACGGGCTGCCCGCCGCCCGCGACCTGGCCGGGCGGCGGTAGGAGGCGCGCGTGGAGACGACGAAGCTCGCGAACCGCACGCTGTTCGTCCTGGCGGTCATCGTCACCGGCGCCGTCGCCGGAGCGTTCGTCTGGGCGCTGCTGTTCGTCATGAACCTGGGCATAACGTTTATCTGGAGCAATCTGGGCTCGCACTTCGGCATCTACTTCCCCCTGGCCGCCTGCCTCATGGGAGGCCTGGTCATCGGCCTGTTCGCCAAGCGGTTCGGCCCTTATCCCGAGGATCTGAACGCGGTCATGGCGAAAGTGAAGCGCGACGGGCGCTACGACTACGACAAGCTGGGCCCTATGTCCGCAGCCGCGCTGCTGCCGCTCTTCTTCGGCGGGTCCGTCGGCCCCGAAGCGGGCCTCACCGGCGCTATCGCGGGCATCTGCACATGGGTGGGCGACCGCATGAAGCGCTTCGGCGCCGACTTCCAGCAGCTCACGGAGGTGGGCACCATGGCGGCGCTCTCGGCCATCTTCACCGCCCCCCTGTTCGGCTTCGCGGCGCCGCTCTACGGCGACGGGGACGACGGCACGGACGACGCGACCATCACGCTGCCGAAGAACGGGAAGATCGTCGCGTACTTCTGCGCCATCGCGGGCGCGCTCGGGGCGTTCATGGGGTTGGGGGCGCTGTTCGGCGGCGGCCTGTCGTTGCCGCGCTTCACCGACATCCACGTCGGCGCGACCGAGCTCGCCTGGCTCGTGCCGCTCGCCCTCACAGGCGCCCTGGCCGGTTGGCTGTTCTGCGTGTTCGACGGCCTGTTCGAGAAGGCGTCCGGCAAGATGGGCGACCGACCCGTAGTCAAGGCCCTTGTCGCCGGGCTCGTGCTGGCGTGCGCCGGCATCCTGCTGCCGTTCACCATGTTCGCCGGCGAAACGCAAGCCGAGCAGCTGGGCGAGGTGTGGACGACCATGGGCGCGCTCGCGCTTCTGGCCACGGGGTTCGCGAAGGTCGCGGTCACGCCGCTGTGCATCCGCTTCGGCTGGAGGGGAGGCCACTTCTTCCCCGTCATCTTCGCGGGCATCTCCATCGGCTACGGCATGGCAACGCTCACCGGCGCCGACCCCGTGTTCTGCCTGTGCGCCTGCACGGCCGCGCTCGTGGGCGGCGTCATGCGCCAGCCCCTCATGGCCGTGCTGCTGCTGTTCCTGTGCTTCCCCGTCAAAGGCGTCGTGGTCATGTTCCTAGCAGCCGCCCTGGGCGCCGCCGTCCCGCTGCCGAAGGCGTTCCGCCCCGTCAAACGGGAGAAGACCCCGGCAGGCAAGGACCATAATCGCAGGAGCGCCGAGAAGCCGGCCGAAAGCTAGGAGCGGGGCTCCACCGCCAGCTTGAACCCGAGCGCCTCGACCACGCCCATGACCGTGGAGAGCCGGGGGTTGCCGTCGGCCGAAAGCGACTTGTACAGGCTCTCGCGTCCCACCCCCGCCGTCTCGGCCACCTGCGCCATCCCCCCACGCGCCCGAGCCACGTCGCCGAGCGCCACCTGGAAGAACTCCGGGTCGTTCTCCTCCAGCGCAGCGGTCAAGTATGCAGCGATGGCCTCGTCCGAATCGAGGTAGTCCTCTACGCGAAACTCGCTCAGCTCTATCGGCTTCCTAAAGGGATTCCTCACAAGGTGCTCCTTCCTCCGCGCAGCGCGCGAACCATCCGTTTCGCCCTCGCAACGTCCCGCGCCTGCGAACCCTTGTCGCCGCCGCAAAGGAGCGTGACCGACGAACCGTCGCTGCGCGTGCCGTACACGCGATATCCAGGTCCTGAGTTTATTCGCAACTCGAACACCCCTTCGCCCACATCGCGCACGTCACCGACAAGGCCGACCTGCAAACGGCGAATGCGCATGGACACGAGGCTTCGCGCCTCGATGCCCTTCATTCCGCCCATCCACCGGGCAAACTCCGGCATCACACGCACCGCTATCGCACGCTGTTCCATCTCCGCTCCTTTGTATCTTACAGGATACTAACCTCTGCGTCAAGGGTAGAGGCCGAAACGGAAGCATAGCAGCGAAAAGACATCGATTATATTGCGGGAGAGCCGTCGGGAAGCCGCGCGAATCTTGCACGGATCCAACGCGAGAACCGTGCGAACCTTGCGGGATTGTCCGCTCGAAACCGCCGGAACCTTGCGGGAACCCAACAGGGGGTCGAGCCAAACTCGAACGAATCCAACGCATATGAAAACGGGGGCGGCCCGCTTTGCGCGCGCCGCCCCCGTTCGATCGATCCCCTACGCCTTGCCCAAGAGCTTGGCGATGCGGTCGGAGTACTCCAGCTCGGTGAGCCCGGCCTCTTTCGCCAAGTCGATGACCGGCGCGTCGTTCCACAGGGCCTCGAGGCGGTAGTACTCGCGCGTCTCGGGCTGGAACACGTGCACGACGATGTCGCCGTAGTCCAAAAGCGACCACGTGCCGTCCTGCGTGCCCTCGCGATGCAGCGGCTTGCAATGCCCCTGTACGCGCTCGGCCTCCTCGATCTCGTCGACGATGGCCTCCACCTGGCGGTTGTTCGCCGCCGTGGCGATGACGAAGTAGTCCGTCACGCCGATGAGGTCGCGCACCTCCTGCACCATGATGTCGGTGGCCTTCTTCTCGTCGGCCGCGCGCGCCGCTATGAGGGCGCGCTCCCGCGAGGTCGTCTCGTCCTGCTTGTTCTTCGGTTCGCTCACGCTGTTCCTTTCTTCTTCCTTCGGTCGTCCGCCGCGTCGCGCGAGCGGGCGATGTAATAATTCCATATCTCGATGGTCTGCGGATGCACGCGCTTGCGGCGCTGCACGAGGTTCAGGAACACGTGCCCGAACGTCGCCAGGTACAGCTCCTCGAGCGGCACCCTCCCCACCAGGCTGCGGATCTCCCCCAGCCCTTCGTAATCGCGCCCCGGTTCGAGCGCGTCGGCGATGTAGACGATCATGTCGAGGTCGGTCATGCCCACCGCGCCCGCGGTGTGCCGCTCGACGGCCTGCACCACGTCGCGCGGCAGGCCGGGGAACTCTCGGGCGAGGGCGGCTGCGGCCGTGGGGCCGTGCAGCAGTTGGGGCATCTCCTCGAACACGTAGGGGTTCACGACCAGGCCCAGCTCCTCCACGCGCGCGCGTATGCCCTCGTCGTCGTAATTCTTGTCCCAGTCGTGCAGCAAGCCCGCCAAGCGCGCCTTCCGCTCGTCGGCGCCGTAGAGCCGCGCGAGGTTCTCGGCCGTCTTCGACACGCCGAGCGCGTGCTCGAACCGGCCGCGCCGCAGACGGCGGGACAGATCGTCCTCGCGCGCCGCGAAGAACGCGTCGGACAGCACATCGGCCGCGCCGCAGGCGGGTCGGGGATCTTCGCTCATCGCAGCGCCTCCTTTCCCGCCCCGGCCAGGCCGCTTGCCGCCGCAGCCCGCGGCGATCGACCGGGTGCGTCGCCCGCGTCGTCGGCCCCCGTCGCCGGAACCTCTTCCGCGCGCTCGGCCGCATCGTCCGCCTCCCCGTACAAGCCGTGCTCCAGGATGTAGTCGCGCACGCTCTGCATGGTAAGGTAGCGGATGGAACGGCCCTCGCGCAGGCGCGCGCGCAGGTCGCTCGACGATATGGCCAAGGCCGTGACCTCGAGGTACGAAACATCGAAGCTGCCCTCGTCCTCTATCTCGCGCTTGCGCTCGGCCGTGAGCGCGTAGCCCGGCCGCGTGACGGCGATGAGATGGGCGAGATCGGCGATGGCGGCGCTCTCGCGCCACTTCACGATGTGCGCCACGGCGTCGGCCCCCGTGATGAAGAACAGCTCCACGTTGGCCGGGTAGTGGGCGCGCAGCTCGCGCAGCGTGTCCACCGTGTAGGTGTCGCCGCCGCGCTCGATCTCGAGCGCGCTCACGCAGAACGCCGGGTTGCTGGCCACGGCGAGCCGGCACAGTGCCAGGCGGTCGACGGCCGGCGTGACGCGGCGGTGCTTCTTGAACACGGGGTTGCCGGCCGGCACGAACACGACGGCGTCGAGGCCGTATGCCTCGCGCGCCTGCTCGGCCGTGGCCAGGTGCCCGATGTGGATGGGGTCGAACGTGCCGCCCATGATGCCGAGGCGCGCGGGTGTGCCGTCCGCGCCCAGGTCGTCGAAGCGCTCGCAGATGCGTGCCACTACGCGCGCACCTGCCCGTCGCCGCGCAGCACGTACTTGTACGACGTGAGCGCCTCGAGCGCGAAGGGCCCGCGCGCGTGCAGCTTCTGCGTTGAGATGCCGATCTCGGCACCCAGGCCGAACTGCCCGCCGTCGGTGAAGGCCGTGGAGGCGTTCGCGTACACGGCGGCCGCGTCGACGCGCGCGAGGAACCGCTCGCACGCGTCCGCGTCCTCGGCCACGATGGCCTCGGAGTGCTTCGTGCCGAAGCGGTTCACATGGTCGACGGCCTCGTCCACGCCGGACACGCACTTGACCGCGATCTCGGGCGCCAGGTACTCGGCAGCCCAGTCATCCTCGGTCGCGGGCACGGTCTCGATGCCGTGCGCCGCCGCCACGCCGGCCGCGCGATCGTCGGCGTGCAGGACCACGCCGCGCTCGCGCAAGTCGGCCAGCACGGCCGGCAGGAACGCCTCGGCGACGGCCTCGTCCACGAGCAGCGTCTCGGCGGCGTTGCACACGCCGTAGCGGCGGCATTTCGCGTTCACGACGATGGCCCGGGCGCGCTCGAGGTCGGCCGACGCGTGCACGTACACGTGGCAGTTGCCCGTGCCCGTCTCGATGACCGGCACCTTCGAGCACTCGACGCAGTGGCGGATGAGGCCCGCGCCGCCGCGCGGGATGAGCACGTCCACCACGCCGTGCAGCTGCATGAGCTCGTCGGCGGCGGCGCGGTCGGTGGAGGCCACCAGGCCGATGCAGCCCTCCGGCATGCCGGAGGCGACGGCCGCGTCGTGCAGCGTGGACGCGACGGCCGCGTTCGAATGCGCGGCCATGCTGCCGCCGCGCAGGACGGCCGCGTTGCCGGATTTCAGGCAGATGCCGGCCGCGTCGGCGGTCACGTTCGGGCGCGCCTCGTACACGACGGCCACCACGCCCAGCGGAACGCTCACCCGGGTGAGTTCGATGCCGTTGTACAGCGTGCGCTCGTCCTGCACGGCCCCCAACGGGTCGGGCAGCGCCACCAGGTCCTCGAGTGCGGCCGCCATGGACTCGATACGTGCGCAGTCCAGCATGAGGCGGTCGATGAGGCTCTCCTTCGTGCCGGCGGCGCAGGCCGCCTCCACGTCGAGCGCGTTCGCCTCCACGATGGCCGGCGCATGCGCGCGCAGCGCCCCCGCCATGGCCGCGAGCGCCGCGTTGCGCTCCTCCGCGCTCGTCTGCCCCAGCGCGACGCTCGCGCGCTTCGCCGCCTCGGCGACGCGCCTGACCTCGGCCCTTGCGTCTTCGATTACCATGCCGTCTCTCCCCTACTCGAACACTATCAGCTCGTCGCGATGCACGAGCGCTTTGTCGGCCAAGCCGGCCAGAAGCCGGTTCGCCCGCAGCGTCTCGCGCGAATGCCCCACGGCGAGTTCCACCTCGTCGCTGGCCGCGGCCACGAGGCCGCGGGCGAACAGGTGGCCCGCGTCGTCCTTGATGTCGACGACGTCGCCCGCGTCGAACCGTCCCTCGACCCGGGCGACGCCCACGGACAGAAGCGAGCTTCCCTTCCCGATGAGCGCGGCCTTCGCGCCCGCGTCCACCACGAGCGCGCCCTTGGCCGCGTCGCCCAGGGCGATCCACAGCTTCTTCGGCGTGATCTCGTGCGGCTTGCGCGCGGCCACGAACCGCGTGCCCACGTCCTCGCCCGCCGCGGCGTCCACGATGGCGTCCGCGCGCCGGCCGGCGCAGATGACCATGGGGATGCCCGCCACCATGAGCACGCGCGCAGCCTTGATCTTCGTCACCATGCCGCCCGAGCCCACGGTCGTTCCCGCACCGCCCGCCACGGCCATGATGTCCGGACCTATGGCCTCCACGCGCCCGATGAGCTTCGCATCGGGGTTGAAATGCGGGTTCGCGTCGTAGAGCCCCTCGATGTCCGAGAGGATGACCATGAGGTCGGCCTCGATGAGGCAGGCCACGAGAGCCGCGAGCGTGTCGTTGTCGCCGAAGCGGATCTGCTCGACCGACACGGTGTCGTTCTCGTTCACCACGGGCACCACGCCCAGCTCCAAAAGGCGCGTGAGCGTGTCGCGCGCGTGCAGGTAGGCCCGGCGGTCCGCCGTGTCGCGGCGCGTGAGCAGCACGACCGACGTGACGATGCCGTGGGGCGCGAACGCCTCGGCGTAGGCCGTGGACAGCACGCCCTCGCCCACCGAAGCCGCAGCCTGGAGGCTCGGCATGTCGTGCGGACGCTTGTCGATGCCCAGGGCCTCCAGGCCGCACGCGATGGCCGCCGACGTGACGATGACCGGCTGCCAGCCCGCCGCGCGCACGCGCGCCACCTGGTCGGCCACCGACTGCAGGTAGCCGTAGTCCACCTTGCTCTCGGACGTCGTCAACGTGGACGACCCTATCTTTATCACCAGGCGCCTTCCCCGCCCCTCCTCGGGGCGGACGGTGCCGACAGAACCCTTCGTCACAGGTCGAGCTCCTTGAACATATCCTCCGCCGTGCGCGCCGACTCGAAGTCGAACGCACGCCCGACGATGCGTATCTCGTCGCCGTCAACCGCGCCGGCGCGTTCGAGCGCTTGCTCCACGCCCAGGCGCTTCAGACGGTGCTGCAAAAAGGCGATAGCCTCCTCGTTCTCCCAGTCGGTCTGCACCACCATGCGCTCCACCTGGGGGCCGACGACGCGGAACACGCCTCCGCCCAGATTGAGCACCTCGAAGCGCTTGTCGCGCGCCTCGCGCTTGTGTTCCCACACATGGTCGTACTGCACGTCGGCCGCGAGCTCGGCCCGCGAGGCCTCGCGCAACTCGTGCACCTTGGTGGCGATGGCGGCCTTGAGGGCCTCCACCCCCTCGCCCGTGAGCGCGCTGATGCGGTAGAGCTTCGGGTCGATGGGGCTGGGAGCGAACTCGTCGCCGCCGGCCGCCGCCACGGAGTCCGCCCTCACGCGCTCGGCCAGGCGCTCGGCGGCCTCCTCGGTGCCGGGCACGTCGATCTTGTTCGCCACGACGATGCGCGGGCGCGCCGCCAGGTCGTCGGCGTACAGAGCCAACTCGCGGTTGATGACCTCGTAGTCCTCCAACGGGTCGCGGCCCTCGTAGTCGCCCGTCAGATCCACCACGTGCACGATGAGCGCCGTGCGCTCGATATGGCGCAGGAACTCGTGGCCCAGGCCCCGCCCCTCGGCTGCGCCCTCGATGAGCCCGGGAATGTCGGCCGCCACGAAGCTCAGGTCGCCCGAGCGGGCCACGCCCAGGTTCGGCACGAGCGTGGTGAACGGGTAGTCGGCGATCTTGGGGCGCGCCGCGCTGATCTTGGCGATGAGCGACGACTTGCCCGCGCTCGGCATGCCCACGAGCGCCGCGTCGGCCATGAGCTTCATCTCCAGCTCGATCCAGCACTCCTGGGCCGGTTCGCCCAGCTCGGCGAACGCCGGCGCGCGCCGCGTGGGCGTGACGAAGTGGATGTTGCCGCGTCCGCCCATGCCGCCGCAGGCCACGGTCACGCTCTCGCCGTCGTGCGTGAGGTCGGCGATAAGCTCGCCCGTCTCCTTCGACTCCTCGAAGTACTCGCGCACCACGGTGCCCACGGGCACCTTGAGCACCAGGTCCTCGCCCGTGGCGCCGTGCATGCGGCTGCCCTTGCCGTGCGTGCCGCGATCGGCCTTGAAGTGGTGCTTGAAGCGGTACTCGATGAGCGAGGACAGGCTCGCGTCGGCCTCCACCACCACGTTGCCGCCGTGTCCGCCGTCGCCTCCGTCGGGCCCGCCCTTGGGCACGTGCGCCTCGCGGCGGAACGACATGCAGCCCGCGCCGCCGTCGCCGCCCTTCACGTGGATGCGTACTTTGTCTATGAACACTTGGTACCTCTATCTCGGGCCCGGTTCCGCACAGGGCGGAACGGAGGGTCGATTCATTGATCTCGCAACTCGGATTGTATATGAAAAATGCCCCCTGACGAGCAGGGGGCACGCGAAAACAGATAACGTTACGCAGTCGTGGCGCGCGAGATTCGCTTTTACGCCTCGGGGCGGACGTGCACCTTGTGCTTGGCGCCCTTCGTGAACTCCACCTTGCCGTCGCACAGGGCGAACAGCGTGTCGTCCTTGCCGCGGCCGACGTTCTCGCCCGGATGGATGTGCGTGCCGCGCTGGCGAACGATGACGTTGCCCGTGTGCACCTCTTGACCGCCGAACAACTTCACGCCGAGACGCTGCGCGTGGGAATCGCGGCCGTTACGGCTGGAACCGAGACCCTTCTTGTGTGCCATGGTATTCCCTCCCTTGCTTTATTCGGCGTCGACGGACGCGGGTTCTTCGGCCTTCTCGGCCTTCTTCGGAGCCGCCTTCTTGGCGGCGGCCTTCTTCTCGGCCTTGGCCGAGCCGACGGATTCGATCTCGACGCGCGTCAGCTGCTGGCGATGGCCGCGCATCTTCTTGTAGTTCTTGCGCTTCTTGAACTTGAACACGAGCTGCTTCTCGCCCTTGAACTGCTCGAGGACGATGGCGGTGACCTTCGTGGCGGCCGCCTTGGCAGGATCGGCCTCCACCTTGTCGCCGTCGACGACGCAGATGGCCTCGAGTTCGACCTTCGCGCCGACCTCGGCTTCAAGCTTCTCGATGTTCAGCTTGTCTCCGGGGGCAACCTTGTACTGTTTGCCGCCCGTTTTTACGATTGCGTACATGAGTGTCTCCTTGTATGAAATAAAACGCAAGGCGATATCTTAACAGCGTGACCGTAGCAAGTCAATGTGATCGTATGCACAATCTCCGCGTATCATCGCACTCTTTCCTTTGCTGCGCCTCCACAGAGCGCAACATTCATATGATAGCAGATAATCATAGCCACACACGACGGCGTGGCGTGTTTTTTTCCAGCCTCACAGGTTCGACAAAGTCAGCCGAACCCCTAGTGCGACTCCGCCCAGTTCGCGCCCCACGACACGTCGACGTCGAGCGGGACGCGCAGTTCGGCGATGTTCTCCATGACGTCCTTCACCAGGGCGGACAGCGCCTCGATCTCGCCTTCGGGCACGCTGAAGTCCAATTCGTCGTGCACCTGCAGCAGAAGCCGAGCCTGGAAGCCCTCGGAGGCCAGGCGGCGCTGCACCTCGGTCATGGCCAGCTTGATGATGTCGGCGGCGCTGCCCTGCATGGGATGGTTCATGGCCGTGCGCTCGCCGAAGCCGCGCGTGGCGGCGTTCGTCGCCTTGAGCTCGGGGATGTGGCGCTTGCGGCCGAACATCGTCTCGGCGAAGCCCTTCTCCTTGGCCTCCTCGATCGTGGCGTCCAGGTAGGAGCGCACGCCCGGGTACGCCGCGAAGTAGCGCTCGATCATCTCCTTCGCCTCGCCGAACGGGATGCCCAGGCTCTGCGACAGGCCGAACGCCTGCTGGCCGTACACGATGCCGAAGTTCACGGCCTTCGCGCGACTGCGCAGCTCCGGCGTGACCTCGTCCACCGGCACGTCGAACACGCGCGCGGCGGTGCTGGCGTGGAAGTCGGCGCCCGAGCAGAACGCCGCGACCAGGTGCTCGTCGCCGGAAAGGTGCGCGAGCAGGCGCAGCTCGATCTGCGAGTAGTCGGCGGAGAGGAACTTGCTCCCCTTCTCGAGCGGCACGAAGCACTCGCGGATCTGGCGGCCGAAGTCGGTGCGCACGGGGATGTTCTGCAGGTTCGGATCCGACGAGGACAAGCGCCCCGTGGTGGTGACCGTCTCGTTGAAGCACGTGTGCACGCGCCCGTCGCCGGCGCGCATGCGGGGCAGCGCGTCGATGTAGGTGGATTTGATCTTCGAGAGCTCGCGGTAGCGCAGCACGAGCGCGGGCAGCTCGTGGTCGGCGCACAGCTCCTTGAGCACGGCGGCGTCGGTGGAGTAGCCGCGCTGGTTCTTCTTCTTGGGCTTGAGGCCAAGCACCTCGAACAGGATGCGCGAGAGCTGTTTGGGGCTGTCCAGGTTGAACGTCTCCCCCGCCATGTCGAAGATGCGCGCCGACAGCTCGTCGAGCTCGGTTTGGGTGCTGGCGCCCAGCTCGGCCAGGCGGTCGCAGTCGACGGCGGCCCCGGTGCGCTCCATGACGGCGAGCACGCCCACGAGCGGCAGATCGATGTCGAAGTAGGCGCCGCGGCTTCCGTCTCTCTCGAGCGCCTCCGTGAGCGGACCCACGAGCGTGCGGGCAGCCGCCGCCTGCACGCAGGCCAGGTCGGCCTCCGCCTTCGTCTCGGGCAGCACGCCGCCGCAGTAGGCGTCGAGCAGCGCGTCGAAGGAGTACTCCGTCACCGACGAGTTCAGCACGTAGCCCGCGAGCCCCAGGTCGAACGCCCGCATGCCCACGAGGTCGTCGTCGGCGACGAGCGCCGGCTCGGCCGTGTCGGCCGGGTAGACGCGGTGCGCGGCGTGCTTGACGTCGAGCGCCGCGAACGAGCCGTCCCGCACGACGCGCGCGAACGCCGCGAGGCCGCCCTCGTCCTCGTACAGCGCCGTGCCCTGCGCCGTGGAGATGGCGCACGTGAGGTCGACGTTGAAAAGAGACGCCTGCTCCGGCTCCACGAACGACACGCCCAGCGTCTCGCCGCGCGCGACGGCCGCCTCGACGAGCGCGTCGGCCTCGGGCCCGGTGACGACGGGCTCCCATGAAAGCGGGGCCGCCTTCTTCTCCAGCTCGCGTCCCACAAGCTTGAGCACGCGGTTCAGATGCGCGTTGAACTGCACCTTCTTGAACGCCTCGGTCACGTCCTCGGGGTCGAACGACGGGAAGCTGCATCCCTCCAAGTCGAGCGGGAAGTCCAGGTCGCGCACGATGGTGGCCACCTCGCGACTCAGGAAGGCCATATCCTTGTTGTCGACCATCTTCTCCTTCTGCTTGCCCTTGAGGTCGTCCACGTGCTCGTAGATGCCCTCGAGGTTCCCGTAGGTCTGCAGCAGCTTCGCGGCCGTCTTGTCGCCGATGCCGGGCACCCCGGGGATGTTGTCCGACGAGTCGCCTTTGAGGCCCAGGAAGTCGATGAACTGGTCGGGGCGCACGCCGTAGCGCTCCTCCACCTCGGCCGGCCCGTAGATGGCCACGTCGGTGATGCCCTTCTTCGTGGTGACGATGCGCGTCTTGTCGGTGGCCAGCTGATAGGCGTCCTTGTCGCCCGTCACGAGCAGCGTCTCGTACCCGAGCTCCTCGTCGCGCGCGGCCACGGTTCCCAGCACGTCGTCGCCCTCCCAGCCCTTGATGCGCACGACGGGCACGGCCATGGCCTCCAGCAGCTCCTCGATGATGGGAAACTGCACCTTGAGGTCGTCGTCCATGGGCGGGCGCTGCGCCTTGTACTGCTCGAGCGCCTTCATGCGGAACGCCGGGCGCCCCGCGTCGAACGCGCAGATGATGGCGTCGGGGCTGGCCATGTCGATGAACTTCAGCAGCATGGCCAAAAAGCCGAACACGGCGTTCGTGGGCGTGCCGTCGGGCGCGTTCATAGTCTGCGGAACGGCATGGTAGGCGCGGTGCATGAGCGAGTTGCCGTCGATGACGGCGATCTTCTTCGGCATGGTCGTGTCCTCCGTCGCTTGGTTTCTGATCGACCAGTATAGTTCAAGGGCCGCGCACCGCACCCGAACGCCGCCCGAGAAACAGAAAACCGCAACGGGTCTTGCGCACCCAACCCGCCTCGTCGCACCGGGCCTTCCGGCGCTCAGCCCCCAACGGCTTGCAGGTTGAATCCTCTCACCAGAATATCTCACGGCGGCCCCCCATCCCGCCCACGAATCCCCGCCCTTCTCAACCTCGCCAAACCTGCCCGGAGCGAGTCCGGCGAGGGGGTTCCGGGCCCCCGCTTCGCTGCTCTCGCGTATCCCCTGATCGCCAAAGCGATCAGGGGATACGCGCTCGTGCGCTGCGCTCCCTCATGCTTTGGAATGCGCCCTGCGGGCGCGGATGACGGTGTTCGGAAGGGCCCGGAACCCCCTCGCCGGACTCGCTCCTGCTGGTTCGCAGTCGAACAACCTGCGGTAAGGCCGGCGCCCGGGGAGCCGTTTCGATTCCTTCTGAACACCGTTCCTGTTTTGCGCCCGAGGGGCGCATCGTCCAAGGCATAAAGGAGCGCAGCGCACGAATGCGAAAGCCCTGTTCGCCGAAGCGAACAGGGCTTTCGCATGAGCAGCGGAGCGGGGAATCGAAACGGCTCCCCGGGCGCCGGCCGGACAGGTTGATCGAACCCCGCAATAAAACAAAAGGGCCAAGGGGATGTTGAAAGGTTGCCGAGCGGGGGCAACGAGCTCTGCACCTTGGTGAGAGGATTCAACCTGCGAGGCTGTGAAGGCCCGGAGACCCCTAGGCGCTCCAGAGGTAGCCCACGCCGCGGACGGTTTCAAGGTGCTGGGACAGGTCGGGGCCCAGCTTGGCACGGACGCGACGGACGTGAACGTCGACCGTGCGCGAGCCGCCGTAGTAGTCGAACCCCCACACGCGGCGCAGGAGGGCGTCGCGGGAGTACGTGCGGCCGGGGTGGGTCACGAGGAACGCGAGCAGCGCGTACTCGAGGTACGTGAGGTCGAGGGGCTCGCCGGCCACGTTCACCTGGTAGGTGGCCAGGTTGATGGTCATGGAATCGACCGCGATGAAGTCGGAGGCGGAGCTCTCGTTGCCGGGCCACAGCAGCTGGCGGATGCGGGCGGCGCATTCCTCGGAGCCGGCCCCGTGCACGACGAAGTCGCTCTTCACCTGCACGGGCAGGCGGAACTCCCCCAGCTGATCCTCGCCCACGATCACGAGCAGCGACGCGGAACCGTCCTCGAGCAGCAGGGACTCGGCCTGCGCCACGCAGCCCAGCGCCTCGCCGCGCGCCTCGTAGATGACGAGGTCGTAGCCAGGGTGCTGGGAGAGCAGCTTTTTGAACTGCGCCGACGAGCCGGCCGCCACGTCCACGTCGAGGCCGGAGAGCACCTGCTGGAACTTGTGCGCGTTGTCCAGGCTGTCGGCGACGAAAATAACCGATTTCCTCATGTCAGAGCCCCCGTCCTTCAGACCCGTCCATGGTTACAGCACCGCCAGGTAGCGGTCGCGTTCCCAGGCGCTCACGTTGCCCTGGTAGTCGTTCCATTCGGCGCGCTTAGCGGCCACGAGGTAGGAGTGGATGTGCTCGCCCAGCGTCTCGCGCATGAGATCCGACTCGGCGAACAGCTCGACGGCCTCGCCCAGGCTCTCGGGCAGCGTTTGGAAGCCCTGGTGGCGCAGGTCCTGGCGCGGAAGCGAGAACAGGTCCCGGTCCTCGGTGGGCGGCTGCAGCTCCAGCTCGTCCTCGATGCCCTTGAGGCCGGCGGCCAGCATGACGGCGAAGGCCAGGTAGGGGTTCGCGGCCGGGTCGGGGCTGCGCAGCTCGATGCGGCAGGCGTCCTCGCGGTTCGGGCGGTAGCCGGGGATGCGCACGAGCGTGGAGCGGTTGCTGCTCGCCCACGACAGGTACGTGGGCGCCTCGCCGCCGGAGATGAGACGCTTGTAGGAGTTCACGTACTGGTTCGTGACGGCGCAGAACTCGGGCGCGTACTTCAAGAGGCCCGCGACGTAGTGCTTCGCCACCTTCGACAGGTGGTAGCCCTGCGGGTCCTCGGGGTCGTAGAACGCGTTGTTGCCGTCGAAGTCGAACAGACTCTGGTGCACGTGCATGCCGCTGCCCGGCTCGTCGGCCATGGGCTTGGGCATGAACGACGCGTACACGCCGTGCTTCATGGCTATTTCCTTCACCACCAGCTTGTACGTCATGACCGCGTCGGCCATGGACAGCGCGTCGGTGAAGCGCAGGTCTATCTCGTGCTGCGACGGGCCGTTCTCGTGGTGGGAGTACTCAACGGGAATGCCCATCTTCTCCAGCGTGAGCACCGTGTCGCGGCGCAGGTCGGAGGCGTAGTCGAGGCTCGTGAGGTCGAAGTAGCCGCCCCGGTCGAGCACCTCGGTGCCCTCCGCGTCCTTGAAGTAGTAGAACTCCAGCTCGGGGCCGACGTTGAACACGTAGCCCATCTCCTGGGCCTTCTCCACCGTGCGCGCCAGCACGTGGCGCGGGTCGCCGTCGAAGGGCCGGCCGTCGGGCGTGCGCACGGCGCAGAACATGCGCGCGACCGCGTTGCTCTCGGGGCGCCACGGCAGCACCTGGAACGTGGAGGCGTCCGGATAGGCCAGCATGTCGGACTCCTGCGTGCGGCAGAACCCCTCGATGCAACTGCCGTCGAAGCCCATGCCGTCGGCGAAGGCGTCGTCCAGCTCGTTCGGCACGACGGCGAACGACTTCATGGTGCCCAGCACGTCGGTGAACCAGAACCGGACGAAGTGCACGTCGCGGCTCTTCACGGTCTTGAGGACGAAGTCTTGGTCGGGGTTCGCGGTCATGGGACGGTCCTTTCTCTCAAGCAACCATTATACGGCATGACGTTTCGGTTTCGTTACGCCGACGTCGACCAATGAATTTCGCGAGATGGAACAGGTTTTTCGACCCGGTCGAAAACAAGACGCGCGCCCCCGGAGGAGCGCGCGTCTCTCGATGCCGCGCGGTTTCGCGGCCGACAGGCCGGCGGAACCCTTACTTCTTCAGATCCTCGATGCTCGCGGTCTTGCCGGGGTACAGGCCCAGCGGCTCGAAGTGTATCTTGCCGGCGGACACGAGCGTCGTGCCGTTCTCGGCGTTGTAGTCCTCCAGGTACGTGATGTGCTGGAAGTAGTTCGCGTCGAGCTCGCCGTCGGCCAGCGCCACGTTCGGCTGGATGTAGTCGGAGAACTCCTTGACCTCCAGCGTGTAGCCGTGGTTCGCGAGGATGCCGCGCACCTGTTCGAGGATCTCGGCGTGCGGAGCGGGCGAGGCGCCCACCAGGATGCGCGTGTCGCCGTCCTTCGCGTCCTCGATCTCCACGTTGCCGGGGGCGTCGAGCGGCACGACCTGGCCGGCGTACGTGTCCTCCATGTACTGGCGCGCCGTGGCGCTCTGCAGCGCCGTGACGAGCGCCTTGATCTTGTCGCTGTTCTCGTCGCCTTCGCGCACGGCCACCACGTTGGCGTACTTGTCGGCGGCCTCGGACGCGGTGTCCTCGCGGGCCACGGCCGACGAGACGTCGATGCCGCCGCTGATGGCGTAGTTGCCGTTGATGACGGCCATGTCGACGTCGGGCAGCGTCGAGGGAAGCGAGGCCGCCTCCATCTCCACGATCTCGATGTTGTGCGGGTTGTCGGCGATGTCGTTCTTCGTGGCCGAGAGCCCCGCGCCGTCCTTCAGCGTGATCAGGCCCTGGTCCTGCAGAAGCAGCAGGGCGCGCGCCTCGTTCGTCGGATCGGACGGCACGGCGATCTTCGCGCCCGCCGCCCCTCCGCAGCCCGCAAGCGCGGCGAGCGCGGCGCCGGCCACGGCCACCGTGGCAACCGCTTTCGCAATGGTTCTGATTTTCATGTTCGTAGTCCCTTCCCTATAAGGTTTCAAATGTCTTCGAGTTCTCTTCTCAACGTCGTTTGTCAACGCGCCGGGCCAACAGGTTGCCCAGGCTCTGCACCACCTGCACCAGCACGATGCACAGGATGAGCGCCGCCACCATCACGTCGCCCTGGTAGCGCTGGTAGCCGTAGCGGATGGCGATGTCGCCCAAGCCGCCCGCGCCCACCATGCCGGCCATGGCCGAGTAGCCGAACAGCGTGATGAACGCGATGGACGCGCCGCGGATGAGCGACGGCAGGCTCTCGCGCAAAAACACCTTCACCACGATCTGCCACACGCCGGCGCCGAAGCTCTGCGCCGCCTCCACCAGGCCGCCGTCCACCTCGGCCAGGCTCTGCTCCACCATGCGCCCCACGAAGGGCGCGGCTGCCACCGTGAGCGGCACGACGGCGCCCGGCACGCCCAGCGACGTGCCCACGATCCAGCGCGTCACCGGGATGAGCACCACGAGCAGGATGATGAACGGCACGGAGCGCCCGATGTTCGTGATCCAGCCGAGCACCGCGTTCAGCACGCGGTGCGGGCGCAGGCCGCCCGGAGCCGTGACCACCAGGGCCACGCCGAGCGGGATGCCGATGACGTAGGCGAAGAGCGTTGCCGCCACGGACATGACGATGGTGTCCCCCGTGCCCTGCGCGAGCAGCAGGCCGTACTGGTCGAAGAACGATGCGAGGAAATCCACGCTACCTCCCCTCCAGGCTGTCGTACTCCAGAAGCTCGCGCGTCACGGGGCTTTGCGGGTTGGAGAACACGTCGGCCGTGCTCCCCTCCTCCACGATGCGCCCCGCGTCGATGACCGCGATGCGGTTGCATATCTTCTTCGCCACGGCCAGCGAATGCGTGATCACCACCATCGTCACGCCCAGCTCCTTGTTGATGTCGGCCAGAAGGTTCAGGATGGACACCGTCGTGCGCGTGTCGAGCGCGCTCGTGGCCTCGTCGCAGAGCATGACCTTGGGATTGTTCGCCAGCGCGCGGGCGATGGCGACGCGCTGCTGCTGGCCGCCGGAAAGCTGGCTGGGGTACCGGTCGACCTTGTCCCCCAACTCCACCAGATCCAAAAGCTCGCGAGCGCGCTTCTCCGCAACGTCCCTCTTCTCGCGGCGCAGCTCCAACGGGAACATGACGTTGCCGAGCACCGTGCGCTGCTGGAACAAACTGAAGTTCTGGAAGATCATGCCGATGGACGCGCGCAGCTCCAGCAGCTCCTTGCCCTTGAGGTTCGTCACGTCCGCCCCGTCGATGACGACGCGTCCCGCGGTGGGGCGTTCCAGCAGGTTGATGCAGCGGACGAGCGTCGACTTCCCCGCGCCCGACGCGCCGATGATGCCGAAGACGTCGCCGTCCTCGATGGTCAGGCTCACGTCGGAGAGCGCATGGTGGGCGGCGTCGGCCGCGCCGTCGTAGGTTTTGTTCAGGTGTTCGAGCTGGATCATGGGATTCTCTATCGTCTCGTTCGTGCTTGCATGCGGAAACTTGCGGCTGTTCAGTATAGCCGCGCGGAGGCTAGGCCTGAGCGTCGGCGCACGGGCCGACCAACCCAGGCTTGGGCATCATCATGTCCATGATATGCACGAAGAGCGAACTCATAGATGTGTATCTTACGTGATGCGCGCGCCCTGTCAAGACGGAAAGGGCCCTCTCGCCTATGCGATTATTCCATCATTGGCTATCTATTATTTATATATCCAGGTTTCTGCAACCTCATATGATCGAACGTGCGGAAGAGCTCCGCAACAAGTCGTGGACGGCAAAAACACGAGCCGGTAACGCACGCGTGACGAACGCATGTCATCCTTCATTCCCCGCGCGAAAAGGTTATACTTGGTTGCTCATCCATCGTCGCACGCGATGGGCGAACGTACTGTGCATAACGAGAGGCGGGGACCCCATGACGTCAGAATACGCGGAAGCGTTGAAAAGAAGCGGCATCGACTACGACGAGGCCATGGACCGTTTCGGCGGCAACACGGCGCTGTTCGAGAGGCTCGCCGCCAAATTCCTCGACGACGCCCATTTCACCGCCCTCGAACAGGCCCTTGCCGACGGGGACGACGCGGCGGCCCTGCGCGAGGCCCACACGCTCAAAGGCGTGGCCGGCAACCTTTCGTTCACCGACCTGTACGATGCGGTCAGCGACGTGAACGCCGCGCTGCGCGAAGGCGACTCCGCCGCCGCGGAGGCGCGCATGGAGCCCGTCCGCCGCGCCTACGACGCCGTGACGGCCGCCCTGCGCTCGCTGCGCGACCAAGGCTGATCGCCCTCGCCCATTACAGTTAGACCCAGCTCTTGCTGGGTCTAACTCTTTCCTTTGATCCCCTGTGCGGATTACGATGGGAGTTGACCCTGCGGGGTTGCTGGCCGACCAGCCCCGGATGGCCCTTCGCCCTT
>NZ_PPTR01000012.1 GCF_003339845.1 Gordonibacter sp. 28C | reverse complement strand
CCCCGTCCTGAGAGTTGGCCGGCGCGCTCCGTCTCAATAGGCCCTATCGCAGGGCTCGCGTCAGCATGCCCTGCTTCTCTAGGAAAGCGTGAAAAGATGAGTTGACAAAACTATAGAAACACCCCCCTCCCTTTGTCATCCTGAGCGGAGCGCGAAGCGCGGAGTCGAAGGATCTCTGCACTGGTGGGTAGATCCTTCGACTCGCTTCGCTCGCTCAGGATGACATGTGCTTTGAGCTACGAGGTGCTCCGGGCCGCCTTCACTCGGTAGAGCTCCTGGTCCGCCTCGTGCACGAGGTCTTGCAGGGTGCGAACCCCCTCCGTGTACGCCGCCGAACCCACGCTCACCTGCATGGAGTATCCCGCTGCCTCCCCTTCGTCGCGTTTCGCGAGCTCGGCGTTCAGATACGCGCTCACCTCTTTCGCGTCGCAGGGGCTCGCGGCTTCGCGCACCAGTACGAACTCGTCTCCACCGTAGCGAGAGGGAAAGCCCGAGCCGTCCGCGCAGCACCGCCTCAAGGCGTCGGCCACGCGCTGCAGCGCCCGATCGCCCTCCACGTGGCCGTACGTGTCGTTGATGGTTTTGAAATGGTCCACGTCGACCAAGTACAGGCAGAGCGTTTGGCCCGCGTCCCGATGGCGCATGCGCTGCGCGACGTGCTTCGCCAGCTCGGTGCGGTTGTTCAGCTGCGTGAGAGGATCGAGCGAGATCTTCTGCTCCTGCATGTCCAGGTACACCCACAGAAGGGCGACGGCAACGCCCACGCACGTGAGCGGCACGTTCGGGGCGAAAGCCTGCAACGTGATGAACAGCAGCGGCAGGACGGCGAAGTACGTGAGCGCCAGGTACTGCGAGCGAACTGCGAAGTTCTCCTTCTTGAACGAGCCTAGAAGCGCATGGGCGGCCGTCAACAGGCCGTATCCGTACACGATGAAGAACTGCACGTAGTACAGGCTGCCGCGCTCGTATCCGCCGTCGGCGTCGATGCTGAACGCCCATCCTGTCCAGTAGGACGACAGCACCAGCACGAACGAGACCATAAGCGGCACCGCGCAGGCGACCATCCGCGCATGCGAGGCCACGAAGCGCGAGTTCTGCACCTTCTCCGAGTACACGAACCAGCAGAAGCTGCCGACAGAGGCCATGAGGTAGTACGCCGCGTTGATGCAGAAGCTGCCGAGCGGCGCCACGTGCACGGAGCCCTTGGTGACCAGGATCCACAGAATGTCGAGGAAAGAGGCAAGGATGTTCGCCAGCAGGACGGCCGAGAACCAGAACTGCCGGTTGCGCAGGTCGTTCCCCATGCGGACCTTTACCAAGACCAGCACGAGGATGAGCAGGCACAGCAGGTTCACTTCGATGTAGAGCAGCGATTGCACGATCACTCCTTGTCATCGTCCCGCACGATACGCTATGAGCATAAGGGTAAAGTATAGCGCGTTCATTTGGTTTTGGAAGGGCTTTGTTTCACCACGTCGCACGAGGAATGCACGGAATCGGCGCTCGGCGCGAAAAGGGCCGCTGCGAGGTGCAGCGGCCCTTCGAAGGCTCGGTTCTGTCGTTGCCGTCTACTTCGTCGCCGGCAGGCTGGCGGCGGCCACGGACTGGCCCACGCGACGCATCATCTCGTCGGGCAGCGTGACGTTGATCTGCTCGGCCAGCTCGGGGTACTCCTCGGCCAGCACCCGGTTGCACTCGCTGATCACCAGGTCGCCGCCCACGCCGGAGGCCACGCGGCCCAGCACCAGCAGCGTCTTGATCTCGTAGAACGAGCTGTACAGCACCAGCGTGTGCGCCAGGTACACGCCGATGGAGCGGAAGATGTCCAGCGCGCCCGCATGGCCCTCGTTCGCCAGACCCTGCACCACCTTGAGCTTCTCGGCGGGGGAGAGCTCGGGGTCGAGCTCGATGCCGGCGGTCGGCGCCAACTTGATGACGGCGTCCTGGCTGAAGTACTTGCAGCCCACGCCGAAGTCGGTGGACCACTCGTCCTGCATGGCGTTGGGCGACAGATCGACCGGCGCGAAGGCCAGCTCGTTGATCCAGCCGAGCACGTTGCCGTCGGCGTTCACGTAGCCCACGGCCTCGGAGGTGCCCATGGCGATGCCCAGGATGTCGCCCGAGCCCGTGCTCATGAAGCCGGCGAGCGCGGTCACGTCGCCGTCGTTGGCCACCACCAGGGGCACGTCGCCGATCTCCTTGCCCGCGCGGTCGTAGATGCTCTTCACCTCGTCGCGGCGCTCGCGCGGCACCTTGATGAACAGGGACGCCACCATGGGGCTGTTGCCCACGAACGTGCCGGCGGACGACACGCCGATGGCGTCGACGCGCGGCATCTTGGACGCGGCGGTCTTGAACGCCGTCACGATCTCGTTGAAGTGGTACTCCGGGTCCTCGGTGACCTTCGGGAACCACACGACCTCCTCGGAGTACACCGACTCGCCGTCGATGACGGCCGACACCTTGCGGTCGGAGCCGCCGGCGTCGAAGCCGATGCGGCAGCCCTCCATGTGGCCGCCGATCTGCTTGGCGGATTCGTTGGCGGCGGGGAAGTCGGCCTCGGAGCAGGCCACGACCTCGAGGGGCTTCTCGTACACGTCGCCCACGAAGCCGTAGTCGAACGCGCGCTCGCCCTCGGGCGAGTACGCGGCCGCCAGCTTCGCCGCGATGTCGTCGCAGCCGCGCAGGTAGACGCGGAAGCCGCCGATGCTCCACAGCTCGAACTTCACCAGACGCTCCACGTAGCGGAAGTCGGCCTCGGCGAATTCGCCGCCGCGGATGAAGCTCTCGCGCACCGAGATGAGCCCGTCCTCGCGCTCCACGGCCACGGCGATGGGGAGGGTTGCGCCCTTCAGGTACTCGCGCGCCCACACGCCGAAGGGGATGAACTGCTCGTCCAGGACGGGCACGTTCTTGATCTCGTAATCGATACCCAGGTAGTTCATGGTTTGCCTTTCTCGCAGGTCGCTCTACAAGTGGGTGGTTCCGTCGGCCGTCAGGCCGACGGAACCCCTAGTCTCCGATGATCTCGGTCAGCACGCGCTCGGTCATGGACAGCGCGCGGGGTACGTGGAAGGGGCCCTTGAACGTGGAGCCCTTGGTGGGGGGCATGGTGGGCAGGCCGTCGCGGCGCAGGTACCCGTACCATTCGCCGTACTCGGGGTCGGCGAAGTGCTCCTTGCAGTAGTCCAGCGTCTTGAAAAGCCAGTCCAGGTAGTACTCGTCGCCGGTGTCGCGGTAGGCCTTCGACGCGGCGATCATGATCTCGTTGTGGGGCCACCACAGCTTCATGTCGTGCTCGTAGGCTTCGGTGGGCAGGCCCTTGCAGTCGATGAAGTACAGCAGGCCGCCGTACTCCTTGTCCCAGCCGGCCTCGATGGCCAGGCGGAAGATGCTCTCGGCGGCTTCGTGCAGCGCCTGGTCGCCCCGGTAATTGGCCTCGTCCATCATGAACCAGCTGCATTCGATGTCGTGGCCGGGGTTCACCACGCGTCCGGCCGTGTACCAGAGCTCCGGTTCGCCGTCGAGATTGACGCTTTCCAGCGTGCAGCCCAGCTCCGGGCGGTAGTGCTCGTTCACGATGCGGTCGGTGCACTCCCGAGCGTGCCTATCGTACTCGTCGGCGTGCGCGGGGTCGACGCGGCGCATGATGCCGATGATGTTCAGGAAGATCATCGGATCGCCCAGAGCGCGGCCCGCCCTCGTCTCGGGGATGGT
Organism: Gordonibacter sp. 28C; assembly: GCF_003339845.1. Classification (GTDB taxonomy): domain Bacteria; phylum Actinomycetota; class Coriobacteriia; order Coriobacteriales; family Eggerthellaceae; genus Gordonibacter. The sequence continues at coordinate 111,186 of NZ_PPTR01000012.1, read as the reverse complement.
CTTGGGGCCGAGGCCCGTGGGATCCTCCACGAGGCCGTTGTTCAGGTCGTAGATCATATGGTACGCGCGGCGCGCGCGCTCGAGGTGCTCCGCCTCGCCCGTGAGGCCGTAGTACTCGGCGTTCGCGATGGCGTAGAAGCCCTCGGAGAAGTTGTAGCGGCGCTGGCGCAGCGGCTTGCCCTCCGCCGTCACCGTGAAGTACAGGCGGCCGCCCGCCTCGCGGTTGATGCAGTGCTCCTCCAGGAAGTCCAGGCAGCTTTTCGCGGCCTCCTTCCATTCCGGCTTCTCGCCGTACAGGTGGCACAAATAGGAGAACGTCCAGGCGCAGCGCCCCTGCATCCACACGCTCTTGTCGGTCGAGTAGATCTCGCCCGTGCGGTCGAGGCAGGTGTACACGCCGCCGTTCTCGCGGTCCATACCATGTTCCAGCCAAAAGTCGATGCAGGCGTCCAGCTCCTGTCGGATCCAGTCGCGCGCCTCGATCAGTTTCTGGGCGTTGTCAGCAGTCACGGAGCCTCCTCGCTTCGGTTATTCGACGACGGGGCAGGCGCTCCAGTGCGACTCGCGCGTCGGGGCGTCGGCATCCATGAGGCCGGCCTTCTTGAGCACGTCGACGATGTGGTCCACGTCCTCGCCCTCCAGCGCGCACACGGGCTCGCGCATCTGGTTCGTGTTGAACACGCCCATCTGCCACAGGGCCGTCTTGAACGCGCCCACGCCGGCACCGAAGCCCACGGTGGCCTTCACCTCGCGCGTGACGAACATGAGGCGGGCCAGATGGTTCTGTATCTGGCGCACGCGTTCCCAGTCGCCGGCCTGCGCGGCGCGCCACTGCTCAACGTAGCTGGCGGGGTCGATGTTGGCCAGGCCCGGAACGGAGCCGTCTGCGCCGCTCAGGTACGCGCCGTCGACGACCACCTCGTGGCCGGTGAGCAGCTGCAGGGGATGCCCGGCGTCCTCGTTCTGCAAGACGAGCCAGCGGAAGCTCACGTCGTCGCCGGACGAGTCCTTCACGCCCTGCAGCACGCCGTCGGAACCCAGACGCACCAGCATGGTGGGGTCGAGCTTCGTGTGCACGCACACGGGCAGGTCGTAGGCGAACAGCGGCAGGTCGGTGTGCTCGCGGATGGCGCGGAAGTGTCGCTCGATCTCTTTCGGGCCGCCCAGCGCGTAGAACGGGGCAGTGGCTACGAGCGCGTCCACGCCGTAGCCCGTAGCCCGCTTGGCCTGGTCGATCACGCGCATGGTCTCCATATCGATGATGCCCGTGAGCACCGGCACGCGCCCGTGCACCATGGCGATGGCCTCCTGCAGCACATGGTAGCGCTGCGCGTCGGTGAGGAAGGCCACCTCGCCCGAGGAGCCGAGGAAGAACAGGCCGTCCACGCCCGCGTCGATCATGCGGTTGATGGAGCGCTCGAGCGCCTCCAGGTCGAGCTGGCGCTTCTCGGTCAGCGGAATGACAACCGGGGGGATTACGCCGCGAAACGGTGAATCAGTCATAAAAAACTAGCCTCTTTCCCTGTAGCGAATCATAATCGTCAAGACTTTAATTCCCCTGATGGCCGCCGTCAACGTACGGCAAGGGTCGACCACAAGAAAAGCGCCTCGGCTTTACTCTCACCAAGCCAAGGCGCTTTTGAATCCTCCGGTTGATACGCGCTCCCAACCGGCAGGGCGGACGGCGGGGCCTCCGCGCGCAGTTCCGCAGCGAAGCGAGGACTGTCTGAGCACGGAGGCCCCGCCGTCCGCCCCTCGCCGCAGGTAGAAGCGCGCTACTTCCCCAAATCAGGATGCAAAAGCGAAGGCGCCGCTCCCAGCAAGAGCTTCGTGTAGTCGTCCTTCGGGTTCGAGAACACCTCTTCGGCCGTGCCGCGCTCCACCGCCTCGCCCGCGTTCATGACGATGATGCGGTCGGATATGTAGCGCACCGTTTGGATGTCGTGGCTGATGAACACCATCGACAGGCCCAGGTCGCGCTTCAGGTCCATGAGCAGGTTCAAAATCTGCGCGCGCACCGACACGTCCAAGGCGCTCGTGGGCTCGTCGGCGATGATGGCGTCGGGCTTGAGCGACAGGGCGCGCGCGATGGCCACGCGCTGGCGCTGGCCGCCGGAAAGCTGGCCCGGCAGCGCGTCGAGCACCGAGCCCGGCAGGCCCACCATCTCGATGAGCTCCTGCACGCGCGCCTCGCGCGAGGCCTTGTCGCCGATCTTGTGCACCACGAGCGGGTCCATGAGCTGGTCGTGCACGCTCATGCGCGCGTTCAAAGCCGTGGCCGGGTCCTGGAACACCACCGATATCACGCGGCCGATCAGGCGGCGTTCGGCGGCGGAGCGCTTCGTCACATCCTTGCCTTTGAAGAACACCTTGCCCGAAGTGGGCTGCTGCAAACCGCACATGACGTTGGCCGTCGTGGATTTCCCGCAGCCGGATTCGCCCACGATGCCCAGCGTCTGACCCGGCATGAGCTTCAGCGTCAGACCGCGCACGGCCTGCACCTTGTTGGGGTGGAGAATCGAGCCCGTGCGCGTTTTGAACGTCACGCGCACGTCGTCGAGGAAGATGATGGGGGTGGGCTCGCCGTCCGCGCCCTCCGGCACGGCGGCGGCCTCGTTCAGTTTCTCGTCGCTCATAGCAGCGGACCTCCTGGCACGTAGGGCTTGATACCAAGTCGTTTGAGCTCGCTGTCAGGCAGCTCGCCGTAGTAGTGGTCGGTGCCCTCCACGCGCTTGAGCACGGGGCGCAGCTGCGAGACCTTGTCGGGATGGCTCGAACGCGGCGTGAAGCGGTCGCCCTCGGGGAAGTCCTTCGGGCTGGGAACCGAGCCCGGCACCTGGTGCAGGCGCATGCCGCCGGCTTCGATGGACAGCACCGAGCCCAACAGGCCGCGTGTGTACTCGTGCACGGGGTGGCACAGGATGTCGGTGACCGGACCCTGCTCGACCACCTGGCCGGCGTACATGACGGTGATGGAGTTGGCCACCTCGGCCACGAGGGCCAGGTCGTGGCTCACGAACACCATGGCGAAGCCCAGCTCCTTCTGCAGCCTGTTCAGCAGGTCGATAACCTGCTTCTGCACGGTCACGTCCAAGGCCGTGGTGGGCTCGTCGGCTATGACGAGCTTCGGATCGCGCGTGAGCGCCATGGCGATGAGCACGCGCTGGCGCTGGCCGCCGGAGAGCTCGTGCGGATAGGAGTCCAGCGTGCGCTTCGGGTCGAGGCCCACCAGTTCCAGCAGCTCTTCCGCGGTGCGGGTGCCGCCGCGCTTCGTGAGCTGCTTCATCTGCGATTTGATGAGCATGGACGGGTTCAGCGAGGACAGCGCGTCCTGGTAGATCATGGCGATCTCGCGTCCGCGCAGGGCGTTCATCTGCTTCTGGCTCATGGTCAGCAGGTTCTGGCCGTCGTAGAGCACCTCGCCCGTGACGGTGGCCTTCGGATCGAGCAGGCCCATGATGGTGAGCGACGTGATGGACTTGCCGCAGCCCGACTCGCCCACGAGGCCCATGGTCTGGCGCGGGCGCACCACGAAGCTCACGTGGTCCACCACGTTCACGTCGCCGTGGCGCGGGAACTTGATGCACAGGTCCTTGACCTCCAGGATGGGCGGCACGTCGGTGCGCGCCTCGAAGCGGTCGTTGCGCGTTTTCTCCACCGCCTGCAGCTGGGCCAGGCGCTTCTCCAGCATCTCGGCCTGGGCGGCGTAGGCCAGCGTGGGGTCGGCGACCATCTTGTCGGCCTCGCGATTGGCGACCAGGGCGTCGTCGGCGGCCTTGACGGGGGCCTTCGGGGCCGCGGCCATGGCGTCGGTGATGCCCTCGGACAGGATGTTCAGGCACAGCACCGTTATCATGATGGCCAGGCCCGGGAACAGCGCCTGCCACCAGCGGCCGGCAAGCACCCCGCCGCGCGCGTCGGACAGGATGTTGCCCCACGTGGGGGTGGGCTCGGGGATGCCGGCGGAGATGAACGACAGCGAAGCCTCGAACACGATGGCGTCGGCCACCAAAACGATGGTGAACACCATGACCGGCGCGATGCAGTTGCGGATGACGTGCTTCACGAGGATCCACGGGGCGCGGGCGCCGCTCACCACGACGGCGCGCACGTAGTCCTGGTTGTACTCGCTCACCACGTTGGCGCGCACGATGCGTGCGATCTGCGGAATGTAAAGGAAGCCGATCGCGAAGATGAGCGATGGAACCGAGCTGCCGAACGCGATGACGAACGTGGCGGCCAGCGCGATGCCGGGGAAGGACATGACCACGTCGAGGATGCGCATGATGACTTCCGACACCCACTTGCGGGACACCGCGGCGACGGCGCCGATGATGGATCCGCAAATGAGCGCGAAGGCCGTGGCACCCAAGCCGATGATGAGCGAGTAGCGCGCGCCGTACATCATCCGCGACAGCACGTCGCGGCCCTTGTCGTCGGTGCCGAACAGGAACTGGGCATCGGGGGCCTGGCGGGCGGTAAAGATGGCGTACGGGTCGTGCGGTGCGATGATGTTGGCCAGCACGGCGATCATGACGATGAGGATCAGCACGATAAGCGAGATGCGCGATCCGATGGACATGGCCTTCCAACGGCGGAAACGCACTTTTCCAGGGTTGGATTCCAGCTTTGTCGTTGTGTTCTCTCGAAGTTTAACCATGTCACACCGTCCTGATGCGCGGATCGATCAGGATATAGAGCATATCCACGATGATGTTGATGATGATGAACGTGATGGCCACCACCAGCACGACGCCCTGCACCAACATGGTGTAGCTGGACGTGATGCCCGAGAGGATGGCCATGCCCATGCCGGGCAGGTTGAAGATGACCTCGATGACCACGGCGCCGCCGATGAGGTAGCCGATGCGCAGGCCCAGCACCGTAACCGGGGTGATGAGCGCGTTGCGTAGCACGTTGCGGGCCACCACGACGCTCTTCGGGATGCCGGCGCCCAGCGCCGTGCGCACGTAGTCGCGGTCGAGCTCCTCGACCATGGACGTGCGGATGACGCGCGTGAGCTGGCCCGAGACGGGCACGCCCAACGCGATGGCCGGCAGCGCCATGCGCGCGAGCCAACCGCTGGGATCGGAAAACAAGGCGGGAAGGGGGCCCGAGGCGGGCAGCACGTGCAGCATGGACGAGAACAGCAGGATCATGAGCACCGCGAGCCAGAACGACGGCGTTGCGATGCACGCGATGGAGAACACGCGGATGATCTGGTCGGGCCATCGGTCTCGGTACAGCGCCGAGACCACGCCCAGGATCACCGCCACCACCACGCCGATGATGAGGCCGAAGAACGTGAGCTGGAGCGTGACGGGCAGCGCCTGGCCGATGCGCTCGGCCACGGAGGCGTTGTTCGCGCCGTACGTGCCCAGGTCGCCTTGGGCCAAGCCCACCATGTAGTTGCCGTATTGCACGAGGATCGGATCGTTCAGCCCGTGGTCCTCACGGTACTGCTGGACTTGCGCCTCGGTCGCGTTCTCTCCCAGGACCGAATACGCTTGGTCGATGGGGGAGAGCGCCATGACGAAGAATACGAGGATGGTGACACCGAATATCATGATGGGCAGCGCTATGAGGCGTCTCCCGATCATTCTTAGCAGGTTGTTCACCGCACCCTCCTTTCGCTCTGGACTCTGATCGGTTATCGTCGGCGACCGTTTGTTCTCGCGTGCATGGAAGCCATGACCCCTCTTCAAACAGTCAGCCTTATTCTATATGACCGCATGCGGTTTGCCGGTGGAAAATAAGGTGTGAAGCAAGAAAGACGGTGCAGGTGAGCGCGGCGAAAGGCGGCTCGTCGCGCCTTTCGCCGCGCTACCCATGAAAAGGGCCCGCTCCGGCGGAGCAGGCCCTTTCGAAACGTGTCAAGCTGGCAAGGTTGAACCTTACGCCTTGGGGCTGGCGCCCAGGAACACGAGGCCCGTCGTGGCGATGGGCTTGAAACCGGAGATCATGCTCTCCTGGTAGCCCGTGGCGATCTGACGGTGGAACAGCGGGTACAGCGGCACCTGCTCGGCCAGGAGGTCGAAGCACTGGTTCCACAGATCCTGCTGCTTGGAGCTGTCGGCCTCGCGCGCCTGCTGCATGAGGTCCTGCAGTTCGGCCCACTTGCCGTCGGGAGCCTTGCTCCAGCACGTGCGGCCCTGCGTCCACACGTTGTCGCCGTACCACCAGCTCATGAGCAGGTCGGGGTCGTTGCCGAAGCAGGTCGGGTCGCCCGGCGTGAGCATGACGTCGTAGGAGAGCGTCGAGTCGGAGGCGGCGTACTCGCTCCAGTTGACCTTCTGCTCGTCGATGGTGCACTCGACGCCGATGGCCTTGAGGTCTTCCTGGATCTGCGGGGCGAGGTCCTTCACCCAGTTGTTGTTCACGACGAGCGTGAAGGAGAGGTTCTCCTGGCCGGCCTCGGCGAGCAGGCTCTTGGCCTTGTCGACGTCGTGCGTGTAGACCGTGGCGGCCTTGTGGTAGTTCTCATGCTCTTCCGGCAGGAAGCCCGTGACCGGCGCGGCATGGCCGTTCAGCTGGTTGGAGATGAGCTTGTCCACGTCGATGGCGTAGTAGAGGGCCTGGCGCACGCGGTAGTCGTCGAACGGGGCCTTCAGCGTGTTGAACATGAAGAACGCCTGGTTGAAGCCCTGGGCGTACTCGACGGTGGCGCCGGCGGCGGAGAGCTGGTCGGCGTTGGCGTCGGGCACGTTCTCCATGACCTGCACCGTGGCCTCCTGCAGCGCCGTCGTGCGGGCGGTGCCGTCCAGCAGGATGTTCCACTCCATGGCGTCGGCCGTGGGCTTGTAGGTGCCCTCGTAGTTCGGGTTCGGGGCGAACTTGATGGTGCCGCCGTCGTCGCCGTTGACGCTCTCGTACATCCACGGGCCGGAGCCGATGGGCATGGTCTTGAGCTGGTCCTCGGTGAGGGAGGCGGGGAACACCTTCGCCACGGACAGACGGTCCTTCAGCAGCGCGAAGGGGTACTTCAGCTTGATGGTGACCGTCTTGTCGTCCTTCTCGGCAACCGAGTCGATGAACGACAGGAACGCGCCGCAGGTGGCGTCGGCCATGTTGACCTCGAGGGCGTTCACCACGTCGGCCACGGTCACGTCCGTGCCGTCGGAGAACTTGGCGCCGTCGCGCAGGGCCACTTCGTACTCGGTGTCGGTGACCTTCACCGGCTCGCCGGCGGCGAGCGCGTTGTAGGTCTTGTAGGTGTGCAGGTCGAGGTCGTACAGGCCCTCGAACACATGCCACGTGGCGGCCAGCATGAGCGCGGAGCCGCCGTTCAGGCCCACGGGGTTCACGTTCGTGGACGTGTAGGCGCAGGCACCCGTCAGCGTGCCGCCCTCTGCGGGAGCGGCGGCGCCGTCTTCCTTCGGCGTTTCGGTCTTCGCGTCGCCTCCACCGCCGCAACCGGCGAGCGCGAGTCCGGCGGCCGTCGCGGCCACGGCGCCCCCCGCAAGGAACGTGCGGCGGGACAAAGGTGCTTTCAAAGGCTGTTCCATAGGTTTCCCTCCATTCGGTGACGGGGCCTTCCTGCCCCGAGCATACGCGCATGCTTGCGCACGCGCACAACAGCTCCGCCTATTATGGTGCAAAATCGCTGGAAAATAAAGAACTTGTAAGCTCAATATTGTTCTTACTATTCTAATGGGAGAATATATGAACTGGGGAAACGCGTGTTATCATGCGGCATATGGCCATATGTAAGCAGACGGTAAACGATACGTTTGGTGCGCGTGCACGAGGGAAGTCCGCGGGATCCTCGGAATCCGCGGCGCGTTTTCGCGCACGGGTCGAGCTTCTGGCGACTCGCGCGCTGCCCGCGCCGTCCCGCATAGCGCCGCCGCCCGCCTCGAACGAGGCCGTGCGCAAGTCCATGCAGGGAAACAAGCGCAGCGACACGAAGCCCGAGCTGCTGGTGCGCGCCCGCCTGCGCGAGGCGGGGCTTGCGGGCTACCGCCTGCAATGGAAGGTGCCGGGCCGTCCCGACGTGGCGTGGCCTGGCAAGAAGGTGGCGCTGTTCATCAACGGGTGCTTCTGGCATCGCTGCCCCCATTGCAAGCCGCGCCTTCCCAAGAGCAACGTGGAGTACTGGGTGGTGAAGTTCGAGCGCAACGTCGAGCGGGACGAGCGGAGCCAGGCCGCCCTCGAGGCCCTGGGGTGGAAGGTCCACGTCGTCTGGGAGTGCCAGCTGAAGAAGAAGGCCATCGACGCCACCATGGCCGAGCTGCTCCCTCTTTTGGCCGAGGAATTGGGCAAGGAGCTGAGCCCGCTCTAATCGCATTTCCGCTCTCCATAGTCTGGTCACAATTCGCGCTCCCGTCGATCACCCGCGCCCCCGTGCATGCCGTCCGCCGCCGCGTCCCTCGAGCCGGCTAAAGCGCGCTGGTATCATAGATGCTGTTTTCCCAAGGGAAGGCGAGCGTCAAGCGAGAGGATGGGTGGAGGTCCGCAGGTGCGTTTTCATCTGCGTATCGCAGTCGCGGATGCGCTCGCGCGCGAGATTCCGGTCGGAGCAGGGCCCCTTCAAAGGAGAGGTGTATGACGAGAGAATTCAAGTCCATGGACGGCAACAACGCCGCAGCGTACGTATCTTACGCGTTCACCGAGGTGGCGGGCATTTACCCCATCACCCCGTCGAGCCCGATGGCCGACCTGGTGGACCAGTGGTCCGCCGCCGGTCAGAAGAACATCTTCGGCACGAAGGTGAAGGTGTGCGAGATGCAGTCCGAGGGCGGTGCCGCCGGCGCGGTGCACGGCTCGCTGGCCGCAGGCGCGCTCACCACCACCTACACGGCCTCCCAGGGCCTGCTCCTCATGATCCCCAACATGTACAAGATCGCCGCCGAGCAGCTGCCGAGCGTGTTCCACGTGAGCGCCCGCACGGTGGCCACCCAGGCGCTCTCCATCTTCGGCGACCACTCCGACGTCATGGCCTGCCGCCAGACGGGCTTCGCCATGCTGGCCGAGACGAACGTGCAGGAGGTCATGGACCTGTCCGCCGTGGCGCACTTGGCCGCCATCAAGGGCCGCGTCCCCTTCATCAACTTCTTCGACGGCTTCCGCACCTCCCACGAGGTGCAGAAGATCGCCGTGTGGGACTACGACGACCTGGCCGAGATGTGCGACATGGACGCCGTGCGCGCCTTCCGCGACCACGCGCTCAATCCCGAGCATCCCGCCATGCGCGGCAGCCACGAGAACGGCGACGTGTTCTTCCAGCACCGCGAGGCCTGCAACGGCCACTACGACGCGCTGCCGGCCGTGGTGGAGGACTACATGCACCAGGTGAACGCCAAACTGGGCACGAACTACGAGCTGTTCAACTACTACGGCGCGCCCGACGCCGACCGCGTGATCGTGGCCATGGGCTCGTTCTGCGACGTGGTGGAAGAGGTCATCGACTACCTGAACGCCCACGGCGAGAAGGTGGGCCTGGTGAAGGTGCGCCTGTACCGCCCGTTCGTGAGCGAGAAGTTCATGGCCGCGCTGCCGACAACCGTCAAGAAGATCGCGGTCATGGACCGCACGAAGGAGCCGGGCGCGCTCGGCGAACCGCTGTACATGGACGTGGTGAACGCGCTCGCGCACGAGGGCCGCTCCGACCTGACCGTGGTGGGCGGCCGCTACGGCCTGGCCTCGAAGGACACCCCGCCCTCGTCGGCGTTCGCCGTGTACAAGGAGCTCGAGAAGGACGCCCCGGCGCGCGAGTTCACCGTGGGCATCGTGGACGACGTGACGAACCTGTCGTTGCCCGAGGATCCCGCGAGCCCCAACACGGCGGCTCCGGGAACGGTGGAGTGCAAGTTCTGGGGCCTCGGCGGCGACGGCACGGTGGGCGCCAACAAGAACTCCATCAAGATCATCGGCGACCACACCGCCAAGTACGTGCAGGCCTACTTCCAGTACGACTCTAAGAAGACGGGCGGCGTGACCATCAGCCACCTGCGCTTCGGCGACTCGCCCATCCGCAGCACCTACTACGTGAACAAGGCCGACTTCGTGGCCTGCCACAACCCCTCCTACGTCACCAAGGGCTTCCGCATGGTGAACGACGTGAAGCCGGGCGGCACGTTCATGATCAACTGCCAGTGGACGCCCGAGGAGCTGGAGCACCACCTGAACGCCGAGGCGAAGCGCTACATCGCCAACAACGGCATCAAGCTCTACACCATCAACGCCATCGACCTCGCCCGCGAGATCGGCATGGGCAAGCGCACGAACACCATCTTGCAGTCGGCGTTCTTCACGCTGGCGAACGTGATCCCGCAGGACGAGGCCATCCAGTACATGAAGGACGCGGCCACGAAGTCCTACCTGAAGAAGGGCCAGGACGTCGTCGACATGAACCACCGCGCCATCGACGCCGGCGCCACCGCGTTCGTGCAGGTGGAGATCCCGGCCAGCTGGGCCGACGCCGTGGACGAGGGCGAGCAGCCCGCGCTCGAGGGTCGCGCCGAAGTGGTGAAGATGGTGCGCGACATCATGGAGCCGGTGGGCCGCATGGACGGCGACCGCCTGCCCGTTTCGGCGTTCGTGCCGCACGTGGACGGCCAGTTCGAGCAGGGTGCCGCCGCCTACGAGAAGCGCGGCGTGGCCGTGAGCGTGCCCGCATGGGACGCTTCGACCTGCATCCAGTGCAACCAGTGCGCCTTCGCGTGCCCGCACGCCACCATCCGCCCGTTCGCGCTCACCGAGGCCGAGGCCGCGGCGGCTCCGGCGGCCACCACGCTCGTGCCGGCGAAGGGCAAGGCCGCGGCCGGCCTGCAGTACACGCTGGCCGTGTCGCCGCTCGACTGCATGGGCTGCGGCGTGTGCGTGAACGTGTGCCCCTCCGACTCGCTTTCCATGGTTCCCACGGAAAGCCAGCTCGACCAGCAGGAGGTCTTCGACTACTGCGTGGCGGCCGTGTCCGACAAGCCCGAGCTTGAGGACGCCAGCGTTAAGGGCAGCCAGTTCAAGCAGCCGCTCCTCGAGTTCTCGGGCGCCTGCGCCGGCTGCGCCGAGACGGCGTACGCCAAGCTCGTCACCCAGCTGTTCGGCGACCGCATGTACATCACGAACGCCACCGGCTGCTCGTCCATCTGGGGCGGCCCGGCCGCCACGTCGCCGTACGCGGTGAACAAGGAAGGCCATGGCCCGGCCTGGTCGAACTCGCTGTTCGAGGACAACGCCGAGCACGGCTTGGGCATGCTGCTGGGCCACGAGGCGGTGCGCACGCGCCTGGTGGGCAAGCTGGAGGAAATGGCCGCTAGCGACAAGACCCCGGCCGATACGAAGGCGCTCATCGCGACGTATCTGGACACGTTGGAGGACGGCGAGGCCAACGCCCAGGCGGCGCGCGCGCTCGTTCCCGCGCTCGAGGCCGCGGCCGCCGACGGCTGTCCCTTGGCGCCCGAGATCCTCGAGGACAAGGACTACCTGGGTGCGAAGTCGTTCTGGATCTTCGGCGGCGACGGTTGGGCCTACGACATCGGCTACGGCGGACTCGACCACGTGTTGGCGTCCGGCCAGAACGTGAACGTGTTCGTGTTCGACACCGAGGTGTACTCCAACACGGGCGGCCAGGCTTCCAAGGCGTCCAACATCGGCCAGGTGGCGCAGTTCGCGGCCGCCGGCAAGGACATCAAGAAGAAGAGCCTCACCGAGATCGCGATGAGCTACGGCTACGTGTACGTGGCGCAGGTTGCCATGGGCGCCAAGCCGGCCCAGACCATCAAGGCCATCGCCGAGGCCGAGGCGTACCCCGGACCGTCGCTCATCATCGGCTACTCGCCCTGCGAGATGCACTCCATCAAGGGCGGCATGGCGAACTGCCAGGACGAGATGAAGAAGGCCGTGGACTGCGGCTACTGGAACCTGTTCCGCTTCAACCCGGCCGCCGAGCCGGGCAAGAAGTTCGTGCTCGACTCCAAGGAGCCCGCCGGCGGCTACCAGGAGTTCCTCATGAACGAGGCCCGTTACAGCCGCCTGACCCGCGAGTTCCCCGAGCGCGCCACCGAGCTGTTCGAGCGCAACGAGCAGGCCGCCATGGATCGCTACGAGCACCTGCTGAAGCTGAAGGACCTGTACGCTCAGGCGTAAGCGTAAGCGAAGACGTCGCTTGAAACGTTGAAGAGGCCGCCGGAACAATCCGGCGGCCTCTTTTCGTAGGGACGGCCTGCCGGCCGTCCGGCGCGGTGCCTTCGGGAGCACCGCGCCCCATGCGGCGAGCGTGCCATACGGTCGCTCGCCATCCTCGCTCCGCGGTGCTAGCAGCCGCAGTCGCACCCTTCGTCCACATAGAGGTTCATCGGGTACGCCAGGTACTCCACGGGTTCCAGCTTCTCCACGGTCACGAAGCCCGGCGGCGCGGCGAGTATCGTGGGGATGCGGTTCACCACGGTGGCGCAGGTGTGCTCCGGCGTGGCCGGCTTCGCCACGGAGAACGACGTGTCCGGTTCGCCGAGAATCTTCCATTCGCACAAGTCGCCGTCGTCGGCTCCGTACACCTTGCCGATGCACTGCGTTTCGATGACGGGCCCTTGGAACGTCTCGGTGGTCACCACGGCGCTCATGCCGATGCAGCGCCCGGCGGGGATCGTCTCGCCCATGGTGGCGGAGTAGGTGTCCTCCTCGGCGATGAACGGCACGGACTTCTGCGTCTGGCTCTTGATGGTCCAACCGAAAAGCGACGCCAGCGCCTCGTTCGAGTTCCACACGTAGGACGGCTCGATTTCCTCGGGGTGGGCGAGCGTCGCCTCGAACTCCTCGGGCGTGAGGCCCACGCCGTGCGCCTTCGCCAGCGCCAGGCCGTAGTCCTCCACGTTGTAGCTCGTGGCGCCTTCAATGCGGTCGATGCGGTGCACGCCGCCCGCCACGCAGCCCACGAGGTTGATCCAGAAGATGTCCTGCATGCCCGAACCCACGATGGTGCAGCCCGTCTCCTTCGCCAGCGCGTCGAGCTTGTTCGTGAGCGCGGCGGCCGTCGTCCACGGATAGATGGCCTCCTCGCAGGTGGTGACCACGTCGATGCCGCGCGCGGCGCACGCCTCGAACATGGGGTAGACGTCCTCCACGAAGCTGAACAGCTCCAGCACGGCGATGTCGGCGTCGCATTCGTCGAGCACGCGCTCCGCGTCACTCGAAATGGCCACGCCCAGCTTGCAGCCCAGGTCGGCGAAGTTGCCCGCGTCCACGCCCTGGAGCGACGGGTCGGTGTCGATCGCGCCCACGATCTCGGCGCCCTTCTCGTGCAGATAGCGCAGCGTGAGCTTCGCCATCTTCCCGCATCCGTACTGCACCACGCGAATCTTCTCTCGGTTCATGATGCCTCCTTTTCGGTCGGGTGGTTCCTCAAGCCCGATTGTAGACCCCCCGGCCATTCCCGTCGAGGCCGTTGCGAGACGGTAACGCGCCTTCCATGCCTTTTCGGATCGGCGGAGTCGAGCATCTGACAAGTTTGATAGCTATCCCTGCGCCGTTCGCGCGGCTATCATGCGAATCAGCTGATAGGAGATGCGGATGGAAAATCGACGCACGCGAAGGGGTGGTGCGATGGGACGCGGCGATACCTTCTCACATCTCAGCTAAAGGGGGTTGTAGATGACTTTCGGGTTTCGAGCCCTCATGGGCTTTCTCATGTCGTTCTTTCTTGCAATCACGATGAGCCTGTTCTCCCCGGTGGTGTCCGGGGCGCCGTTGACGCCCGAGGGGTTTGCGACGGGGGTGGTCGTCGGCACCGTGCTCGGCACGGCGATCTTGGCGCTGGTTCCGCTTATTCCCCTCTCCATGGGTTTCGCGGTGTCGTGCGGCGCGCGCGAGGGGTCGCTCGGGTGGTTCCTGCTGAAGGACGTTCTTCTCTGCACGGTGCTGGTGTTCGTCATCTCGTTCGTGCTCACGTTCATGATGACGGGATTCGACGCCCAGTTCGCGAGCAGGCTGCTCGCGCCCATGCCCCTTATATGGGCGATCTGCTACGTCGTTGCCATTCAAGTGGAGCCTTTGTGCATGCTCGTCGCATCCAAGGTGCTGCGCACGCCGTTGCCCCAGGGCCAGCCGGTTGATGGGGAGCAGGACGAGAAAGAGGCTTTGACGTAGGCCTCGTGAAGCGATGCGCCTCGCGCGAGCGAGGGCGGGAGAGGCTCGGGGGCCCGGGCGCGCGACGGCGCGCCCGGGCCCCGTCGTTGCATGCCGGGGGCCTTCGGGCGAGGCCCGCGCTGCGTCCGCGCGGCAATCAATTTTGATAGCTTGTCCGTCCAAGCGCGCGTCGCTAGTCTGAACGGTAAGGATTCGCATCTTCGCTATCAGCTGAAACGAAGTACGCCGACGAAGAGGAAGAGGGCGAATTATGTCAAACGTCGAGTACAAGAGAACGCTGTGCTTCGCCTCCCATGCCAACTGCGGTGTGAAGGCTACGGTGGAGGACGGCAAGATCACCAAGCTCGAGGGCGACCCCGAGTGCACGGTGAGCCAAGGTCGCGTGTGCGAGCGCATGGACTTCCAGCTGGAGTGGCTCGACCACCCGAAGCGCTGCAACTACCCGCTCAAGCGCGTGGGAGCGCGGGGCAGCGGCAAGTGGGAGCGCCTCACGTGGGATCAGGCGTGCACCGAGATCGGCGAGAAGCTGCGCTACCTCGCCGACGAGTACGGCCCCGAGTCGGTCATCTTCTCGCACGGCACAGGCCGCACCGACGAGTGGTACGAAGGACGGTTCTTCAACCTGTACGGCAGCCCCAACCTGGCCATGGGCGGCTCCGAAATCTGCTGGTGCCCTACGTACACGAACGAGAGCGCGACGTACGGCCAGTTCGCGGCAGCCTTCACGGCGGCCAAGACTGGCTGCGTGGTGCTGTGGGGCCACAACCCCGCCCAGTCCGGCGACTTCCCCGAGCACTGGGGCTACCAGGACCTGTTCGCGAACGACCCCGATGCCAAGCTCATCGTGGTCGATCCGCGCTGCACCGAGTACGCGGCCAACGCCGACGTGTGGTTGCGCCTGCGGCCCGGTACCGACGGCGCCATGGCCATGGGCTGGATGAACGTCATCATCAACGAGGAGCTCTACGACAAGGAGTTCGTCGAGGCGTGGACGTACGGCTTCGAGGATTTGAAGAAGGCCGTGCAGGCCTATCCGCCCGAGAAGGTGGCTGAGATCTGCTGGGTGCCGGCCGAGAAGATCGTGAAGGCGGCGCGCATGTACGCCACCTGCCTGCCGGCATACCTGCCATGGGGCCTGGCCACTGACGCCATCGGTCGCAACCAGGCGCAGGCCAACCGCGCCAAGGCATGCCTCAAGGCGCTTATCGGCATCAACAAGGCGGGTCAGACCTACCTGGCGCCTCCCAACGACGTGCTGCCGCACGCCACGTTCGAGATGCCCGAGATGCTGCCGAAGTCGCAGCGCGACAAGCAGCTCGGCTCCGACCGCTTCCCGTTCCACTCATGGCCCAGCTACCAGATGATCTCCGACGCGCAGAGCCGCGTGTTCCACCATCCCTACTTCCTTAGCCAGAACGCCACGTGTGCGCAGAACTGGTGCGCCGTGAGCGAGGCCATCCGCACCGGCAAGCCCTATCCGGTGAAGGGCCTCATCGCGCAGGCGTCGAATCCGTTCTCGAATCTCTCGAACACCCAGGATGTCTACGAGTGCGTGAAGCTGCTCGACCTGGTGATAACTCATGAGTACACCATGACGCCGCTCGCCATGCTCTCCGACTACGTGCTGCCGGCCGCCGGCTGGCTCGAGCGTCCGCAGCTGTGGGGCGTGGGCGGGGGCGGCCCGTGCATCACCGGCGTGGCCCTCACGGGCGAGGCGGCCGTGCCGCCGCTGTACGAGCGTCGCGACAACTACGAGTTCTGGCGTTCGCTGGCCGAAGGCACGTTCGATGAAGAGACGTGCGAGAAGTACTGGTCGTGGCAGACCACCGAGGAGGCCTACGACGCCATGCTCGAGCCGCAGGGCACCTCGGCGCGCGGTGCCATAACGGATCCCGTGTTCAATCCCTCGCCCGAGGAATGGCACAAGATGTCCGACCCGAAGACCGGTCAGCTCTACGGCTTCGGCACGCCTACGGGCAAGGTGGAGCTGCGCTCGACCATCATCGAAGACCTGTTCGACGAGAAGGAGGCGCTGCCCTACTACGAGGAACCCTTCGAATCGCCGATTTCCACCCCCGACGTGGCCGAGACCTTCCCGCTCATCCTCACGGCCGGTTCGCGCGTCATGCCGTACTACCATTCCGAGTACCGCCAGGTGAACGGGTGCCGCGACCGCTATCCCGAGCCGCATTTCCAGATACATCCCGAAACGGCGGCGAACCTGGGGATCGGCGACGGCATGTGGTGTTGGATCGAGACGCGCCGCGGCCGCTGTTTGCAGAAGGCCAAACTCGACGCGTCGGTGTCGCCCTACACCGTGGCTGCGCAGCACGGCTGGTGGTTCCCCGAGCTGCCCGAGTCCGAGCCGTGGCTCGGCGGCTGGTTCATCTCCAACATCAACATGTGCACCGACAACGACCCCGACAACTGCTGCAGGTTGTCGGGCGTATACAACGTCAAGCTGGCCCAGTGCAACGTGCACCGTGCCGACGACGTGCCGTTCCGCTCGCTGTTCGGCTAGCGCTGGCTCGAGGGTATAAAAGAAAGGCCGAGGCGAAATGACCGAGTCCCCGTTCATCATCCAGCGCGGCAGCACATGCAGCAACTGCGGTGCGTGCGTGCGCCGGTGTGCTCGGGGCAACTTCGCAGCCCGCGACGGCGTGGTTGCGATAGCGGAGGGCTACGTGTGCACGGGGTGCGGCGACTGCGTGAAGTGGTGCCCCGTGCGCGCGCTTTCGGTCAAGCCGGCTCGTCCGGTGGCCATCCGCCGCCTTGCGCGGTAATCGTCAACCGCTCTACCGAAAGGGGACCGTCATGCTCAAGCGCGTTCATCTGGAGAACTTCAAGGCCCTGAAGGGCGTCGACCTCGACTTTGCGAAGATCACCGTGCTCACCGGGTTTAACTCCACCGGGAAGACCTCGGTGATCCAGTCGCTCGCCTTCATCAAGCAGAGCCTGCAGCGCAAGGAGATCAGCTACAACGACTACCTGCTGCGCCTCGGCGACTTCCGCGAGGTGGCGTACGGCCACGATGCCTCGCTGCCCGTGCGCATCGAGGTTGCGCTCGACGACGGTCCCGGCGAGATGGCATACAGCCTGGAAACGTCGCTTGAGGGTGTGGAGGAGTCGTTCTCGCGAGGCGGCGAGCGCGCCTGGTCGTGGGACAGCCGGAAGGAGGGCGTCATCGAGGCGTCGGGCAGGCTGTTCTTCCCGCTGGCAGCTGGCGGCTACGGTGGCGGCACCTATGCAACCGATGATTACGCGGGTGTGCTGGCCGCGCAGAAAGTCATGATGAAGTGGTTCGAGGACGCGCTCTACCTGTCGTCGAACCGTGGTTTCACGCGGTACAACTACCCGCTACTGGCCGGCAACCCCACCGTCGAGGACATCTCGAACCGCGCCGGCGATGCGTCGGCCTTGGAGGAGTGGCTGTCGAATCTCATCCTGTACCGCCTGAACGAGGCGAAGCGCTTCCCCGAGATGCAAAAGCGTCTCGACGTGATGGCCGAGCGCCTGGCGAAGCTCGGCGTGGAGGTGAGCCCGTACGTGACGGACGGTCCGAGCGTGGTGGTGGACCTCGTGGAGGGTGGCATGTGGGTGAGCGCCGTGAACTCCGGCTACGGCGTGAACCAGTCGGTTGCCACCGTGGTGCTGGGCTCGCTTTCCGAAGAGGGCGCACTCGTGATGATCGAGGAGCCCGAAACGCACTTGCATCCGCGCTACCAGCGCACGATGGCCGAGATCCTGCTCGGCATGGCGCAGGAGGGCAAGCAGGTGCTCATCACCTCGCACTCCGACCATATCCTGCAGACGCTCGCCGACCTGGCCGAGCGCGACGGCTTGGGCGAGGACGACGTGCGGGTGTACCACTTCGAGAAGCGGGGGCGTGAGACGCAGCCGACGCGCGTCGAGCTGTCCGACAGGGAGACGATGGCGAAGCTGTTCGCTTAGGGCGGGGGTGTGCCATGGCAACGACCTACGACGACGCCTTCGCGGGCATCCGACGAGCCAGCGAGCTGATGGACGAGGCGCTGGCGGAGGGAGGCGAGCGCAGGCGGGCGCGGATACGCGTGGCTTTCTACCAGCTGTACCAGGCCGCGAACCTGGCCGCCATGATAGCGCCGGGGTTTGCGATGGAGCAGGCCATGCGAAGCGAGGACTACGCCATGTTCTCCGACGTGCTGTTTCGCCGCTATTTCAAAGAAGAACTCTATCCGGTAGACGACACGCGCGAGGTGTTCGACCGCTGGGCGCAGCGCGTGTGCCGTTTCGTGGAACGCTTGTCCGCCCAGTCGAGGCTGGCCGTGCACGATTGCTCGACCGACGACGAAGCGGCGTATTGAAAGGGGAAGGCAATGTGCTTCAGACCGACGACGGTATCGCTCGACCGTAAGTGCCCCGCATGCGGGCGGGACTGCGAGCCCGAAACGACCATATGTCCTGCATGCGGGGCTGAGTTGACTTCTGCTTCCGCGCCCGGGACGTCTGGGACGCCTGGCGTCCCTGGCGCTCCCGGCGTCCCCGGGGCTCCGGGAGTTCTCGGTGCTTCCGGGGCGCCCAAGGTGCCGGGCGCCTTCAGTGTCCCCAAGGCGCCCGGTGCGTCGAAAACGCCGGGGAGGTAATCTGACGCCGAGGTTGGCATCGTCTCGGAGAAGGAGGCCGTATCGTGAACGATGGAAACGGTAGGAACGATCTACCCGCCTGGGAGGACCCGGCGGATCGACGCGGTGCCGACGAGCGCTACGTCACGGCGGGCAAGCTCTTCTTCTGCGAGGTGATGGATCACGTAGAATGTTTGGTCGGCTTGCCGCCGGAGGCCTATCTTGACCTCATGGCCGAGGGCTTCGGCCCCGAGGAGGTGGGCCTTGCGGTGCGGCGGGCAGGCAACGATGGGTTCTTCAAGGATGATCTGCCCGTGCGCATGTGGGGCGAGCTTTTGGTGGCGAAGGTCGATGGAATGGAGAAGTACCAGGTGAGGATCTCCGGTGCGGAGGTGGGGCGACTGCAGGCGGCGGGCTATCGCGACCTTGACGAGGTGCGGGTGGGTTTTGAGAAGCTGCCCCACACCAGTCCATCGCGCGAGCTTCGCCCTGACGACTTCGACGTGAACCGCTAAGGCACATGCTGTAGCCGGCATTCTGCATGCCGGCTACAGGGCTTCATCCTCTTCTTTTCGCGAGGCCCCCGGGCCTTCCGACTCTTCGGGAGGCTGTGGACGCCGTGGCTTGCGCAGGCCGTGGTTGTCATCGTAGAGGACGGTGATGGACTTCTCATGCGGTTCGTCGACGAATGGATCGCACAACCCGAGCGCCGTCACCACCGTCATGAGGTGGTAGCAGCTCGTCACGTTGAAGCGCTTCTTGAGCGTGTTGATATGCATGCGCACAGTGGATTCCGATATGCCGAGCGCACAGGCGATCTGCTTCGGCGAATATGAGCGGGACAGCAGCTCGATGATCTCCCGCTGACGCTGCGACAACGCTGGCGTCATCGAGTCGGGGCCGCGCACCGAATCGATGACGAGCATCTTTCCGCTGATGGCAGCCTTGTTCGGATCGGCTGCCCAGCGCGGCTCGAACTCGGTGTGGATGACATGGAGAAACGATGCCATATCCTCCATTTGGCACGTGAGGATGAACTCTCCGTCCGCACTGTACACGCTAAGGGTCAGCATCGTCGTGTTCCCCGTCCCCAAGAGGTCCGTTGTGCCCCGTCGTTGTTTCCCTTTGAGTATAGGGGGGTTGCCAAAGAAAAAGCAAGCTATCAAAATTGCCAGAATCTCGCGAGGGGCGTCGACGGGCATGACGCGTGGGGAGCGGTGGAGAAGAAGCGACCCGGCGCCCGTGCCGGGTCGCTTGTGAAGATCGATGCGCAGAAGGAAGGCGTATCGATCTTCCGTTCAGCCTATCCCAGCAGCTTCTCCGCCAAGGCCAGCTTCACGCAGCACACGAACACGTCCATGGCGGCGTCCAGCTCGTCGAGCGGGGGCAGGGTGGGGGCGATGCGGATGTTGGAGTCGCGCGGGTCCTGCTTGTAGGGATAGGTGGCGCCGGCGCCCGTCATGGTCATGCCGGCCTCCTTCGCCAGCGACACGATGCGCTTCGCCGTGCCCTCGGGCGCGTCGAACGACACGAAGTAGCCGCCGCGCGGGCTCGACCATGAGCAGCCGCCCACGTCGGCCAGGCCCTCTTCCAGCTTGCTCACCACGAGCTCGAACTTCGGACGCAGGATGGCGGCGTGCTTGGCCATGTGGGCCGCCAGACCTTCGGCATCCTTCAGGAACTTCACGTGGCGCAGCTGGTTCAGCTTGTCGTAGCCGATGGTGCCCACGCCCATGCGCTTCTTGATCTCGGCGACGTTGTCGGGGCTGGCCGCGATGGCGGAGATGCCCGCGCCGGGGTGCGTCACCTTCGACGTGGAGGCGAACTTGAAGTAGCGGTCCGGGTTGCCCGCCTCGCGGCACGCCGCGCCGATGTCGAGCAGCTGGTCCTGGTCGGCCGCGTCGTCGTAGAGATGGTGCACGCAATAGGCGTTGTCCCAGAAGATGCGGAAGTCCTCCGCCGCGCACTCCATGGCCGCTAGGCGGCGAACCACGTCGTCGGAGTACGTGACGCCGCCGGGGTTCGAGTACTTCGGCACGCACCAGATGCCCTTGACGGACGCGTCGCCGGCCGCAAGGCGCTCGACCTCGTCCATGTCCGGACCTTCGGCGGTCATGGGCACGGGGATCATCTCGATGCCGAAGGCCTCCGTCACGCCGAAGTGGCGGTCGTAGCCCGGCACGGGGCAGAGCCACTTCACGCTCTCGTACTGGCACCACGGCGTCGAGCCCAGCGTGCCGAAGTCCAGGCACCGCGCCACGGCCTCGTACATGAGCGAAAGGCTGGAGTTGCCGCCGATGACGATGTTCTCGGGCGCCTCTTCGACCATGCAGGCCATGAAGCGCTTCGCCTCGGGCAGGCCGTCCAGCACGCCGTAGTTACGGCAGTCCGTGCCGTCCTCGGCGCGGCAGTCCTCGGCCGTGGTCACCAGGGACAGCATGGGCATGCTCAGGTCCAGCTGGTCGGCACCGGGCTTGCCGCGCGCCATGTTGAGCGCGAGCCCGCGCGCCTTGATCTCGGCGTATTGGCTCTCAAGTTCGGCTTTGCGCGCGCCCAGCTCGTCTGTCGACAGGTCCGCGTACGTTGTCATCGTCATCCTTTCGCTCTGCGCTGTCATGTCCATCAGCCAGTATACGACTTGGCTCCGCATGCGTCGACCGCGATCGCGCGCAGGAGCCCATTTCCCGCGCGAACGCCGATGGATGATGAAAGCCATCCATCTTAGAATCATTTTTTCCCGAACTGCGGGCGCGTCAGCGTTCGCCGTCGACGGTCGGGGAACCGATGGGGAACCGCACGGTTGAGCCGCCCGGGCGCCAGCACCCGGGCGGCTCGGGGCGTCTACGATACGATCGAAAGCACCAACCGTCGAAGGAGGGGCCATGCCCGTACCGAATCCCCGCGCGAACGAGAAGAAGGAAACCTACATCTCCCGCTGCATGGAAAGCATCACGAAGAACGAGAAGGACGAGTACCCTTCGCAGAAGCAGCGCGCTGCCATCTGCTATTCCACCTGGGATCGCTGGCAGAAGGACCACGGCCACCCCGAAAAGGCCGAGAAGTAGCGGTTGCGCCGAACGCTATCGTCGACGCTTTCACCTCGTTTCGCCGCGACCCGCTCAGCGCATGGCGCGACGACCGCCGTCAACCCTCTTTCAGCGCTTCGAGCAGCGGTCGGTAGGCCTTCACGAGGTCGGACAGCCGCATGCGGGCGTTCGCGGGGCTCGTGGAGGGCAGAGGGATGTGGGACACGCCTGGCAGCATGCCCATGCAGTGTCGGCGGTACAGGTCGGACGCCTTCGACCCGGTGGTGAACACGGCGGCGAGCGGTGCCGCCGCGCCGATGCGCGCGAGGTCGTTCGGCCGCGCGTCGGTTATGGAGGCGTCGGACGCGCCTTGTATGGTGCACGAGGCCAGCACGTCCCAAAGCGCGATGCGGTGCGCGAGCAAAAACGCCGTGCGATCGTCGTTGCCCGTCGGCTCCGGTTCGCCGAACAGCGCGCCCATCACCTTCCAGAAGCGGTTCTGGGGGTGCCCGTAGTAAAAGCCGACCTCGCGCGATTTCGGCGACGGCATCGTGCCCAGCACGAGCACGCGCGACCGCGCGTCGAAGATCGGCTCCAGCGTATGGGTTATGCGTGCGGGCTCCACGGCAGGTCCTCCTTGCGCGTTCGCGACGCGCCGGCTACGCCCTGCTCGGCAGCTCGAGCGACGCCTCGTCCAGCACGTGGCCGCGGATGGCGCGGCGAAACTCGTTCAGGTAGTAGCCCTCGTCCAAATCGAGCTCGCAGTCCAACGCGTACACGGTCAGCGTGTAGTCGTGCGTCTTGTCGGGCGGGTAGGGGCCGGCGTAGCGATGGATGATGCGCGGGTCGGTATGCGAGCCCGCCAGCGGCGACCAGTCGCTGTTGGAGCCCTGCACGCACGGCACGGCGCCGGACGCGCTGGCGTTCTCGGGGATGAGGCGCGTGTCGGCGGGGAAGTTGCACGCGATCCAATGGATCCAGCAGAAGCCTCCCACGGGTACGGCGTCCCAGTCCAGGAACGTGAGCGCCAGCGATCGGGCGCTCTCGGGCACGTCGTCTATCTCGATGGGGAACGACACGCACGGATGGCCGTCGACGGTGTCCTCGACCGGCGCGTGCTTGCCGTAGCGGTCGGGAAGGAGGCCGTTTTCCAGGTTCACGGAGATGTTCATGCGACGTGCTCCTTTCGCGAGGCGGCGTGAGCCGCAGGTCGTTTCGCTCTCATTATACAAAAAAGGAGGGCCGAGGCCCTCCTTGCGAAACCGGGTTGAAACGATGCGGCTAGAACTGCAGCGCGCAGGTGAAGCCCGCCCACGAAAGCGCGTCGGTGTCGCGCACGTACGCGTTGAAGGTGGGGGCGTGCACGTAGTGCGACCCGCCGTAGCTCACGGCGATGCCCACGTGCTGGGGGCGGTACAGCACGTCGCCCGGACGCGCCTGCGACACCGGGACGATGTTCTTGGCGCAGGCGTACAGCGATTCGGTGTAGTGGGGAAGAGAAATGCCCACCTGTAGATACGCCCAGCGCACGAGGCCCGAGCAGTCGAAGGCGTCGGGACCTTCAGCGGCCCACACGTAGGGGCAGCCGATGCGGCTCATGGCGTAGTCGGCCACGGAGCTGTAGGATCCAACCGATCCGCCGCCGCCACCTCCGCCGTACGAAGGGGGAACGTAGTTGTTGTTTCCGCCACCGCCGCCGCCGGACGGAGGGGTGTAGGAACCGCCGCCACCGCCGTTGTTGGAGTTCTGGGCCTGCTTGGCGGCCTCTTCGGCAGCGGCCTGCTCGGCGGCTGCGCGCGCGGCTGCCGCCTGCTCTTCGGCGAGCAACGCCTGCGCCTCGGCATCCAGGGAGTTCACCAGCTCGGTGGCCTGGGCGACCTTCGCCTCGGCTTCCGCCTGGATCACCTTGGCCTCGGCGGCCTTGTCGGCGGCGATCTTCTCCTGGCGCGCGTACTCGTCCTTCGATGCCTGGAGCTCTTCGCGCAAAGTCTTCGTCTCGTCGACCATCGTGCCGTCGTTCTCGTTCATCTTGTTCAGCAGATCCCAGTTCTGCGTGAACTCCTCGAACGAGGATGCGCCCATGACAAAATCGAGGAAGCTCGACGAACCGGTGCGGTACATGCTGCGGGCACGCGTCCCCAGCTTGTCCTGGAGGTCGGCGATCTTTCCGTTAGCTTCATCGATCTTGACTTGTTCGGCTTCCATGGCCGCTTGAGCGACCTCTTGCGCGTCGAGGGCCTGCTTGTAGCTGTCGGCGGCAACCTCGAGGTCCGTCTGAAGGCCGACGAGCTGGTTGCGAACGGCGTCCGCCTCAGCTTGCTTCTCCGCAGCGGTTGCCGCGAATGCGGTCGAGGGTGCTACGATCGATGCGGCGCCGAGCGCGGCGGCACCGCCAATGAACGCTCGCCTGCTGAGTCCGTTTGTATGCTCTCTCATTCAAAAACCTCCTGAATTGAGCACGTAGTATGTGTGGGCAAAAGCAGTGCGCATCATAGCACGTTTGCGCAGATGGGCAAAAAATGTTGTGAACGCATTTCATAAGTCCAGATCAACGCTAGGGGTTTCTCAAGCTGTCGCCGAGCAAGCGTTTCGAAGCCGTCGAACGAAGGCAAACGAGCCGTGGAACTGGGGAAATGCATGACCACAAGGTATTGGGGATGCGTATTCTACATGTTGTGGGAACCGAGCCGGACGAAGCTCGGAAGGGCTTTCTCCGGCTCCGCCGGAGCGGTGCTCGTGCAACCGCACCATATATAGTAAAGGAGGTTTTTCCGTTCAGCCTCGTCCGCGCTCCCGCTTGGAACGGACAAAAGAAGCTACTATATATAGGTAAGCCCGGCGCGCAGCAATATGCTGCGGCTCGCGACGAAAAACCTCGGTGCGGGGAAGGCGTTCGCGTCGTCTTCGCACGCGTTTCCGCACGAAAAAGGAGGAATCGTGGAGACACACCCGGGGGCGTGTAGGTAGTTGACACGCTGATGATCCTAGCGTATTATTCATCTGCTCGCGCGTTCGGGACATCCGAAACACGCGGCAGGCAGCTTGATAAATACACATGAATTGAGCGAATCATGGGAGTGTGCCCGAGTGGTTAAAGGGGACGGGCTGTAAACCCGTTAGCTATGCTTACCTAGGTTCGAATCCTAGCGCTCCCACCATCTAATCGCCTGTGTAGCTCAGCAGGTAGAGCACTTCCTTGGTAAGGAAGAGGTCGTCGGTTCAAGTCCGATCGCAGGCTCCATTTTCCAACATGGCGGTGTAGCTCAGTTGGTTAGAGCACACGGTTCATACCCGTGGCGTCACTGGTTCAAATCCAGTCACCGCTACCATTTGATTATTCCGCGTCCGCTTGTCGGACGCGTCATTATTTTTGTTTTGATTTTCGCGCAAGCGAACCTTAATAAGGAGGATGAAACATGGCTAAGGAGAAGTTCGAGCGTTCCAAGCCGCATGTTAACATCGGCACCATCGGCCACGTTGACCACGGCAAGACGACGCTGACGGCAGCCATTTCCAAGACGCTGTCCGAGAACGACGGCACGCACGGCTCCGCCCGCGCTGACTTCACGGCTTTCGAGAACATCGACAAGGCTCCTGAAGAGCGCGAGCGCGGCATCACGATCTCCATCGCTCACATCGAGTACGAGACGGATCAGCGCCACTACGCTCACGTCGACTGCCCCGGTCACGCCGACTACGTGAAGAACATGATCACGGGTGCTGCTCAGATGGACGGCGCCATCCTCGTTATCGCCGCCACCGACGGCCCCATGGCCCAGACCCGCGAGCACATCCTGCTCGCCCGTCAGGTCGGCGTTCCCTACATCGTCGTGTTCCTGAACAAGTGCGACATGGTCGACGACGAAGAGCTCCTCGAGCTCGTCGAGATGGAAGTTCGCGAGCTGCTCGACAGCTACGAGTTCCCCGGCGACGACACCCCGATCATCCGCGGCTCCGCTCTGAAGGCCCTCGAGGGCGACAAAGAGTGGCAGGAGAAGGTCTGGGAGCTCATGGACGCGGTCGACTCCTACATCCCCACGCCGGAGCGCATGATCGACAAGCCGTTCCTGATGGCCGTCGAGGACACCATGACCATCACCGGCCGCGGCACCGTTGCCACCGGCCGTGTTGAGCGCGGTACGCTGCACGTGAACGACCCGCTGGAGATCATCGGCATCAAAGAGACCCAGAACACGGTCTGCACCGGTATCGAGATGTTCCGCAAGCTGCTCGACGAGGCTCAGGCCGGCGACAACATCGGCTGCCTGCTCCGCGGCGTCAAGCGCGAGGAGATCGTCCGCGGCCAGGTTCTCTGCAAGCCCGGCAGCGTGACCCCGCACACCGAGTTCGAAGGCCAGGTCTACATCCTGACGAAGGAAGAGGGCGGCCGCCACACGCCGTTCTTCGACGGCTACCGTCCGCAGTTCTACTTCCGCACGACGGACGTGACGGGCGTTGCCCACCTTCCCGAGGGCACCGAGATGGTTATGCCGGGCGACAACGTGGAGATCAAGGGCGAGCTCATTCACCCGATCGCCATGGAAGAGGGCCTGCGCTTCGCTATCCGCGAGGGTGGCCGCACGGTTGGTTCCGGCCGCGTGACGAAGATCATCAAGTAACACCGCTTTACCTGAACGCGGAGCCCGCGCTTGCGGGCTCCGCTCTTGAAAATTCATGTGTATGCCGATTACGTTATCAAGCTCGACACGTAAGCGATAAGAGGAGAATTCATGCGCACGTTGGTCACTTTGGCCTGCACTGATTGCAAGCGCCGCAATTACACGACCAAGAAGAACAAGCAGAACAATCCTGATCGCATCGAGTTGAAGAAGTACTGCAAGTGGTGCGGTCATCACACGACGCACAAAGAGACTCGATAGCGTTATCAGGGTAGGACAAGCAATAGGCCAGTAGCTCCAATTGGTAGAGCGGCGGTCTCCAAAACCGCATGTTGGGGGTTCGAGTCCCTCCTGGCCTGCCAGCTTGTTAATCTTGAGCAGCTTGCATTCAGGTTGCTTGTTCGAGCAGCTTGGAATCAGGCTGCTTGTTTGGCGTTTAGACGGATAACGATTTTCCCGGTTTTTTCTAGGGCGAAGGAATCAGATGGCGAAGAAATCGAAAACACAGCGCGCGAAGGCTTCGGCCGCGCGTGCCGCACGAAAGGCGCAGGCCCTCGAGGCCGAGAGCGCCGCTGTCGAGGCGAAGGATATCGCCGAGGCCGATGCCGCCGCAACCGAACCCAAGAAGCGGTTTTTCAAGAAAGCCGACAAGGCCGAGACCCCTGTCGCCGACAAGCAGGGCAAGAGCATAGAGAAGCAGGCCGAAAAGAAGCCTGAGAAGAAGGTCGAGGCCAAGCCCAAGAAGCGCCGCTTCGGTTTTCTCAAGGACGTTCGTTCCGAGATGAAGCGCGTGACGTGGCCGACGAAGCAGGACGTGTTTCGCTGGAGCGTCGTGGTCGTGGTCGCGCTGCTGTTCTTCGGCGTGTACGTCGCGTTGCTCGACAACGTCGTCATCACGCCGGTGCTCGTGGGCATTTCGAGTCTGGGGGCATAGGGCATGTCGAAAAAGTGGTACGTTCTGCACACCTACTCGGGTTACGAGAACAAGGTGAAGAAGAACCTTGAGACACGCATCGAGACCATGGGTCTCGAGAACAACGTGTTCGCCATCGAGATCCCAACCGAAATGGTGACGGAGATCAAAGAGGGCGGACGCCGCGTCGAGAGCGAGAAGAAGGTGTTCCCGGGCTACGTGCTCGTCCGCATGGAGCTGGACGATCGCAGCTGGGCGGCCGTGCGCAACACGCCGGGCGTCACGGGCTTCGTGGGCAGCCAGGGCAACCCGGCCCCGCTCACCCGCGAGGAATACAACAAGATCATGGGCATGGGCAAGCCGCGCGCCGGCGCGCCGAAGAAGACCTCCTCGTCCATCGAGGTGGGTCAGTCCGTCAAGGTGGTCTCCGGGCCGCTGGCGGAGTTCGACGGCGTGGTGTCGGAGGTGTCGCCCGACGCCGGCAAGGTGAAGGTGCTGGTGTCCATCTTCGGACGCGAGACCCCGGTGGAGCTCTCGTTCGACCAGGTCGCCAAGATTTAAAGAGCGAACATAAGCGGCGTCGCGTGCCCGCGTGGACCGGGGCTTCTCATTCGACACCAACCGCTGTGTTGATAGATTGATTTTGAGAATTTTGAATCAGCTGAAAGGATAGCTCTCATGGCTGAAAAGAAGCAAACCGGCTTTATCAAGCTGCAGATTCCCGCAGGCGCCGCCAACCCGGCTCCTCCGGTCGGTCCGGCCCTCGGCGCCCAGGGCGTCAACATCATGCAGTTCTGCCAGGCGTTCAACGCCCAGACGCAGGACCAGTCCGGCACCATCATCCCCGTCGAGATCACGGTGTACGAGGACAAGTCGTTCACGTTCGTGTGCAAGACTCCGCCGGCGGCCATCCTCATCAAGGAGAAGCTGGGCATCAAGAGCGGCGCGGGCATCCCGCACATGCAGTCCGTGGGCACGCTCACGGAGGACCAGCTCCGCGAGATCGCCGAGATCAAGATGCCGGACCTCAACGCCAACACCATCGAGGCCGCCATGGAGATCATCGCCGGCACGGCCCGCAGCATGGGCGTGCGTATCGAGGGTCGCGAGATGAAGATCAAGTACGTGCCCTCCAAGAAGGTTGCAGCCATGCTGCAGGGCAAGACGCTCGAGGACGAGGACTAATCCTCCCGCGAGCTCGACCAGCGTGAATTCGGCCGCCCGAGCGGGCGGCCGTTTGAACGATAAGACAGTGGAAGGACGCTCTGCGCGTCCGCTACGAACCACGAAAGGAAGCACCATGACGAAGAAGTCCAAGAACTACCGCGCCGCTATCGAGAAGATCGGCGAAGAGACGTATGCGCCGCTCGCGGCCATGAACCTGGTGAAGGAGGTGTCCTCCGCCAAGTTCGACGAGACGGTCACGGTCGACTTCCGCCTGGGCATCGACACCCGCCAGGCCGACCAGCAGCTTCGCGGCACCGTGAGCCTGCCGAACGGCTCCGGCAAGCAGGTTCGCGTGGCCGTGTTCGCCGAGGGCGAGGCCGCCCGCGCCGCCGAAGAGGCCGGTGCCGATATCGTGGGCTCCGACGAGCTCATGGCCCAGATTCAGGCTGGCGAGTTCAACTTCGACGCCGCCGTGGCCACCCCCGACCAGATGGGCAAGGTTGGTCGCCTGGGCAAGATCCTCGGCCCCCGCGGCCTCATGCCGAACCCCAAGCTCGGCACCGTCACGAACGACGTGGCGAAGGCCATCAACGAGCTCAAGGGCGGCCGCGTGGAGTACCGCGCCGACCGCTACGGCATCGCGCATGTCATCATCGGCAAGGCCAGTTTCACGGCCGAGCAGCTCGCCGAGAACTACGGCGCCGTGTACGACGAGATCCTGCGCATGAAGCCGGCTGCGGCCAAGGGCAAGTACGTGAAGTCCGTCTGCGTGTCGTCCACCATGAGCCCCGGCATCTCGGTCGATTCCTCCGTGAACCGCAACTACACGGAGTCCGGCGAGTAGATCGCGCATTCGACGCCGACTGTTTGAAGAGGGGAGCCTACGGGCTCCCTTCTTTTTACCCCATTAGCGAACAAATGTTTCACGTGAAACATTTGAGCTAGCATGCGGCTTCAAAGCGGCTTCAAGGTGCTTTCAGTCGCTCGTTTAGACGTTTTGCAGAGCTCCCGTTTATTCGATAGCGGATAAGTCATTCGATTTTTCGATTTCAATGTGATATCATGTTAATATCACCCTGGTAGAACGGGGCGCGAGCGGGCGCATGGGGCGTTTCGCTCGGGAGAGAAAGGAACCGTCATGTCCGTCGAAAAGACCGCCCGCGCGGCCGGAGGCGCGTCCGCAGAGAAGACCGTCCATGCGAAAAGCGGATGGCCCATGCTGTTGCTCGTGATCGTTCTGGCGGCCGCTTGCGTCGTCGGGATCGTGGCGGGGGCCATGATGCTGCCGCCCGAGGACGTGCCCATAACCACGGGGGCGCAGACGTTCGGCTTGGTGCTGATGGTGGTGAGCATCGTGGCGGTGTGCGTGGGGCCGCTGCTGCTGTTCATGGGCTTCTTCACCATCCAACCGAACCAGGCGCGCGTGCTCATCCTGTTCGGCGACTACAAGGGCACGGTGCGCGACGAGGGCTTCCATTGGGCCAACCCGTTCCTCTCGCGGTCGGCGGGAACGACCATCGACGCGGGGACGGGCAAGTCGACGCCGAAGTCCACGAAGGTGTCCCTGCGCGCCCGCACGTACAACGGCGAGCACCTTAAGGTGAACGACAAGTGCGGCAACCCCATCGAGATCGCAGACGTCATCGTATGGCGCGTGGAGAACACGGCGAAGGCGTTCTTCGACGTGGACGACTACAACTCCTACGTGCACACGCAAAGCGAAACGGCGCTGCGCCACGTGGCCACCACGTACGCCTACGACCAGATGCCCGGCGAGCCCGAGGGCGAGATCACCCTGCGCAGCAACATCGAGGAGGTGTCGGCCGCGCTCAAGGACGAGCTGGCTGTGCGCCTGGAGAAAGCCGGCGTGGTCATCGACGACGCGCGCCTCACGCACCTGGCCTACGCGCCCGAGATCGCCCAGGCCATGCTTCGCCGTCAGCAGGCGGACGCCGTCATCGCCGCGCGTGAGAAGATCGTGCAGGGGGCCGTGAGCATGGTGGAGATGGCGCTGACCGAGCTGTCGGCGAAGAACGTGGTAGACTTGGACGACGAGCGCAAGGCCGCCATGGTGTCGAACCTCATGGTGGTGCTGTGCGGCGAATCCGACGCGCAGCCCGTGCTGAACACGGGAACGCTGTACCAATAGGGAAGGAAGGCGCCCCGACGGGTCCGTCGGGGCGCCTGCGGTGCTATCTATGGCGAAACGCAAACAATACCCGCTCCGCGTGGACCCGGCCCTCTGGGAAGCTGTGGAGCGCTGGGCCGCCGACGACCTGCGCAGCGTGAACGCGCAGGTCGAGTTCATCCTGCGCCGCGCCCTCAAAGACGCGGGAAGGTTGAAGAAGCCCGACGACGGGGAAGCGCCCTCGGACGACGGTGGGGACGCGTAGGAGGCGGGCAGCAGGCCGCCTCCCCTACGAAAAACAAGGCCCGGCATTCGCCGGGCCTTGTTTTTTGCTATGCCAGCACGGCTTCGCGCTCTTCCTTCTGCACGCCCTCGCGGTCGAGGTCGTGGCCGGCGCCTTGCACGCGGCCGAGGTCCGTGTTGTCCTTCTTGCGGCTGCGCAGCTCGCGCAAGGGGCTTTCCGCGTCCTCGAGGCGGTAGTCCTCGCCGTCCTTCTTCTGCAGCTCGCGGATGACGCGGTGGCTGGGAACGTCCTGGATGCGGCCGTTCACCTTGCTGTTCCAATCGAAGAAGCGGAAGTCGCTCGGCAGGTCGTCCAGCTCGACGAACTCCTCGTCCTTCGCCGTGAGCGTGGCCTGCTCGGCCAGCACCTCGCGCACGTAGTCCTTCGTGGGGTGGAAGTCCAAAAGCTCGGGGAACTCGCCGTTGGGGATGAGCGATTGCCACTCCATGTTCTCGTGCTTGTACAGCAGGTCGGCGGCCTTGTGCAGGTGGGCGACCTCCTGCTCGAAGTGGTGCTCCCAGATCTTCTTCGTGTAGGGGTCCACCTCCGTCTCGGCGAACGAGTAGTACAGGTAGCACTCCATGTACTCGCGCAGCAGCAGGTTCTGCAGCCATGTGGCCGAGGGGTCCAGCAACGCGCCGTAGTGCGTCACGTGCTCTTCCTCCACCATGCCGATCTCCAGGTAGAGGTCGCGGGCCACGCCCTCGGGCTGCGTGTTGCCCAGGTTCATGTAGAAGTTCATGGTCTGCTGCTCGCCGGCGGTCAGGATGAGCGCGCCGAGCGTCGTGCGGATGTCGGCCGTCTTGGCGTTGCGCGGGGCGCGTACGGAATCGAACGGATGGCGATGGTGCGCGACGGTCGGGCGGCCCGGCGTGATCTCGATGGTGTCCTGCACCAGCTTGTGCGCGGGCAGGTCCTCGTCCATCTTGAGCAGGTCGGCGTAGCGGTACAGGTGGTCGAAGTCCTCCAGCAGCGCGAAGTCCATGCACTGCTTCGCGTAGGCGTCGGGCTCGTGCATGGCCAACCACGCCGTCAGGTCCACGGCCAGCTGCTCGTAGCCGATGGTCGTCTCGAGCGGCGACTCGTCGGAGGGGGAGAGCCAGTTCACGTGCTTCTGCTGGGCCGCCTCGATGCGGCGCATGAGCGCCAGGTCGCGGCGCAGGTCGTTGTCCTCGCAGTTGCGGTGAAAGTTGTGGCCGAACATGACGGCCTCCACCTCGATGCCGTTCATGAGGATGATGCGGGCCTTCGTGTACGGGTCGGTCTCGAGCTTCTTGTAGGGGCGCGGGGACAGATCCTTCCAGTCGAGCATCATGTCTTCCAGCGATTTCGTGGGCTTCTGATCGAACGGGTTCATGCAGTGCCTCCTGTTCTTGCGGTTCACGATGTTTACGGCGCGCAAGGAAAACGCGCTGTGACCCGCCATGCTAGCAGGCGCGTGCGCGCTTCCGCCGCGCGCGGGGAGCGCGTTGCTGGGTCGTGGCGCACCCGTAACGACCGCGAGAGGGCCTTGTGCGGGCCGGGGGAGTGCTATACTGGGCGGCGACATTACCCGCAAAAGAGATAGGCGTCACGGCATGATCATCAAGAAGTCCCCGGCCGAGATCGAGGCCATGAAGGAAGCGGGCCGCGTTTCGGCCAAGGTGCTGCGCGAGGTGGGCGCGCGCGTGCGCCCCGGGGTGTCCACGCTGGAGCTGGACCAGTTCGCCGAGCAGCTCATCCGCTTGGAGGGCGGCATCCCCGCGTTCAAGGGCTACGGCGGGTTCCCCGGCTCCATCTGCGCGTCGGTGAACGAGCAGATCGTCCACGGCATCCCCTCGGCGGCCGTCGTGCTGCAGGAGGGCGACATCATCTCCATCGACACGGGCGCCATCGTTGACGGCTGGGTGGGCGACAACGCCTGGACGTACGCGGTGGGCCGCATCTCGCCCGAGAAGCAGCGTTTGCTGGACGTGACCGAGAAGTGCATGTGGGCGGGCCTCGACGCCGCGCGGCCCGGCAACCATCTGGGCGACATCGGGCACGCGGTGCAGTCCATCGCCGAGGCCGAGGGCTTCGGCGTGGTGCGCGAGTACGTGGGCCACGGCATCGGCCGCGACATGCACGAGGACCCGAACGTGCCGAACTTCGGCCATCGCCACGCCGGCGTGAAGCTGGAGGCGGGCATGGTGCTGGCCATAGAGCCCATGATCAACCTGGGCACGTACAAGACGCGCCAGATGCCCGACGGTTGGCTCGTGTGCACGCGCGACGGCCAGCCGTCGGCCCACTTCGAGAAGACGGTCGCCATCACCGAGGACGGCCCCCTCATCCTCACCACCGAAGAGGGCTACCGCCGCCCGGTGTCCTAAGAATGCCCTAAACGGGGACAGGCGCCTTCCGGAATATTTTTACGGCGGCCGATCGATAGGGGAATCGCATGAAATCAAATCGCGTGCTGATCGCCGTCGGGGCGGTGCTCGCCGCAGCGCTGCTTGCGGCCTTGGTCGCGGTTGCGACGTCGTCCGACGAGCTGGTGGGCACGCTCGGGCTGATCGCGTGGTGGACGGCGGCTGCGGCGGTCGCTCTGGGTTTCACGGTGTTTCTCGCGTTGCGAAAGCGGGGCGGCGCGCTCAAGGTCGCGGCGACGATCGTCGCCGCGGCGATGGGGGCGGCGGTGGCGTTCTCGGCGTCCGTGTACGTGGTCGCGCCGTCGCTTTTGTTCTACCCGCACTTCGACGAGGAATCGTTCGCCCAACTGCAAGCGCAGCCTCAGGCGGAAGAGCTGTCGCTCGACACCGGAGCGGGGCGCCTGTCGGGCTGGCTGCTCCATAACGCGCCGGACGGCGCGCCGCTGGTCGTGTACTTCTACGGCAACGGGCAGAACGCGGCGCCGCTTTTGACGGGGTTCCAGAACAACGACCGTCTGGGCGCGTTCGAGGGATACAACATCGCCGTGCTCGACTACCCGGGCTACGGCAAGACCGAGGGCGAGCCGTCCGAGGCGTCGCTCAAGGCGTTCGGCCTGGCCGTGTACGATGCGCTCGCCGAGCGCGACGACGTGGATCCTGCGCGCATATCGGTGTTCGGCTACAGCATCGGCACAGGCGTGGCCACCTACGTTGCCAGCCAGCGCGACGTGGATTCCCTGGTGCTCATGGCTCCGTACGCAAGCGGCTACGACCTGTACAACAGCATGCTCGACGTGTTCCACGGCCCGCTCGGCGCGCTCGTGGCGTTCCGCATGGAGTCGGCGGAGTTCGCGCGCGGCGTGGAGGCGCCGTCGCTCGTGCTGACGTCGGCCGACGACGAGATGGTGCCCAGAGCGAGTTCGGAGCGCCTGGCTTCGGCGCTGTCGAGGTGCACGTTGGCGACGTATGAGGGCTTCGGCCACAACGAGTACTGGGCCTCGCCCGAGGTGCGGGCTGCCATCACCGAGTTCTTGGCGAGCGAGCGAGGCTAGCCGGAAAACGCGTTGAAGCCCGTTACCGCCGCCCATATCAGATAGGCGAGCAAGATGACGTCGACAAGGGCCATGCAGCCGACGAGCGTGATGCGCGCGCCACGCACTCCGGTGCCGTGGATCATCCCGAGGCGTTGGAGCGTTTCGGCTTTCGCGTACATGAGCGAGAACAGCACGCAGGTGGCGGTCACGATGCCCCCCGTGATGAAGGACTCGTATTTCGTGCCCCATCGATCCACTCCCGAAAAGCCCGCATGCGTCGGAACAGTGTCCGGCAGGAACAACAGTACCGCCGCGGCGGTAGCTGCGAGAGGCAGCACGCAGAGGATGACGAGCACGGGGATCATGCGTCGGTTCACGGGGACTCCTTCGGCGACGGAGCGATGCGTAACGGGGACCATCGTAGCAGATGCGAGCCGTATCGGGGGGGGGGGGCTCTCCGCGAACGCATCCTGCCCGGCGATCAACGGGCAGGATGCCGCCGAAACGCGTGCGGAAGCCGCGTGACTTCGGTTAGCCGCTGTCCTCTTCGTCGTCGACGTATTCGAACAGGTCGCCGGGTTGGCCTTTCAACCGGTCTCTCCTTTCCGAGCGGATTCCGCGCTACTTCAGCTGCTTGCCGTCGGTGTCCCAGTAAAAGCGCTTGAACTTGGGAATCTGGTTCACGTACATGATGTACGCCCACAGGTTGTGCATGAACGAATCGGCCTCGTAGTGCAGGGGATAAGGGTCTCGCGTGCAAGCCAGCGCGCCCTCCACCTCGGCCAGTCGCTCCCGGTTCTCCATGCTGCGCCTGAGCACGTAGCGCGGCACGCAGCAGTAGGCGAAGTCGTCGTAGGCTTCGTGGTAGGGGATGGAGCGGCCGCGCATGAATTCGTCCACGATGAGCGTGACGAAGTTCACGCCGCCCAAGCTCATGTAGTACGTGTTCCGGCCGGCGCGCGTGTTCACCTCGAAGAAGCGGAAGGATCCGTCGCGCTCGTCGAACTTGATGTCGAAGTTCGCGAAGCCGCGGTAGCCCGTGCGCGCTAGAAAGCGCTTGGCGCTCTCGATGATGGCTTCCTCGCGCTCGCCCAGGATGCACAGCGGGTTGCCGAGCGCGGTGGGGTCGTGGTCCTGCAGGCACACCACGCCGCCCGACACCACGCGCACCTCGCCGTTCGCATCCGAGAACGTGGTGAGCGTGCGGATGGCATCGTCGCCGCCGGGGATGAAGTCCTGCAGCACCAGCTCGTTGTCGTAGTCGGAAGCGCGGATGTCACGCCACACCTGCGCAAGTTCTTCTGCCGACTCGATTTCGTAGATCTTGCGCTTGCGGGGGATGGTGGCGTCTTGGAACTGCGCCGAGTTGGACGGCTTCGCGATGAGCGGGTAGGGCAGCTCGTCCACGGGCAGCTCGTCGGGCCCGTTGCCGCAGTCGAAGTACCACGTGCGCGGATAGGGGATGTCCAGCTCGTCGCACAGCTCGTAGAAGCGCCGCTTCTGCGTGATGTCGTCGAGCAGGGGGAAGTCGATGTAGGGCACCGTGTAGCCCACCGCCTCCAGGCGCTCCTTCCCGGCCGACAGCATGCGCGCGTGGCAGTCGTCGCAGCCCACCACCAGCAGCACGCGCTCGGGGTCGGTGGCGTGCAGCTCTCCCGCCACGCGCTCGAGCGCATCGTAGAGGCCCTCCGGCTCGTGGATGCGCGGCTCCAAACGGTAGTCGGTGAAGCGGCTGGCCGAGAGCATCTTGATGTCCTGCGTGGCCAGCACGATGGTGCGCTCGATGCCGTAGGCGCGGTGGAACTCGCGCACGTAGCTGTACGCCAGGATGTCGCCGCCCACCACGACGGGCTGCAGCAGGTCGCGGGCGTCGGCGGGGCTCTCGATGCGGGGTGCGGCAGCGGGCGCTGCGTTCATGGTCGTGCTCCTTCGGTTGGTGCCTGGATTCGCAAGCGCCCATTATCTCACAGTGCGCTTTTGACATGCGGCAAGATGGAAATCTTCGCATATGCGTTAAGGGTGCGCGTTCGCTGGTGCGTTCGTTCCTACCGCGTCGCCCGTACGCCGTGAGGTTTTCGCGCGCACCGTCTGGTCGTCTCGCGCGCATCGTCTACCGTGCCCCACGCGGTCGGCGATGCGGTTCTCCACGCATAATTTCTTCCCTAAAGGCTGTTTCTGCTAAAAAATAACGTTTGTGAACGATTTCTTGGTTCATTTTATATATAAGTATATATATCATTAAATAAAAAGCCAGATGAGAGAGGTGCGCTTTCAATTATCCTCGAAATGGATCATGCATAAACGTGTTTTTTCAGCAGAAACAGGTAGCTGGGGAAGATTTTCCGCTTTGAACAACCTGGCGGGCCGTGCCGACGCGGCGGAAGGGAGAGAAGGGCGGGAAGAGCGTGACAGGCGGGAAGCGGGAAGTGGAAAGAGCGGAAGGGCACGATTGTGTAGTTCGGCTGTGGCAGCCTGCGGTTTTCCTTTGCGAATCTTGGGAAACGGGGATGCGTGGCGTATCATACCGAGGGATATGGACGCAGGTGCCGCGCGGCTCGCGCGGGCACGCACGCAGGAGGAGCCAATCGCATGTGCGGATTCGTGGGATTCACCACCGTTGATTACAATGCCGACGCCAACAGGGCCATCGTCAAGGACATGGCCGACCGCATCGCCCATCGCGGGCCCGACGACGAGGGCTTCTTCGTTGACGACGGCATAGCCATGGGCTTCCGCCGTCTGAGCATCATCGACCTCGAGGGCTCGCGCCAGCCCATGCAGAACGCCGACGGCACCGTCACCGTCACGTTCAACGGCGAGATCTACAACTTCCAAGAGCTGCGCGCCGAGCTGGAGGCGCTGGGCTACGAGTTCGTCACGAACGGCGACACCGAGACCGTCGTGCACGGCTACGAGGCCTGGGGCACCGACGTGTTCGAGAAGCTGCGCGGCATGTTCGCCATCGCCATCTGGGACGCGCCGGAGAAGCGCCTCGTGTGCGCGCGCGACCTGTTCGGCATCAAGCCCCTCTACTACCAGCACGACGGCGACCGCCTGATCTACGGCAGCGAGATCAAGGCGTTTCTGGCGCATCCGGCGTTCAAGAAGCAGCTCAATCGCGAGATGCTGCCGCAGTACCTGTGCTTCGAGTACATGAACGACTCGCAGACCATGTTCAAGGACGTGCACAAGCTGCTGCCCGGCCACTTCATGGTGTTCGAGAACGGCGAGCTGCGCACCGAGTGCTATTACCGCATCACGTACAAGATCGACGAGTCGAAGTCGCTCGACGAGTGGGCCGACGAGATCAACCGCGTGTTCGACGAGTCCGTGGCGGCGCACGAGATAGCCGACGTGGAGATCGGCAGCTTCCTGTCGGGCGGCATCGACAGCTCGCTGGCCGCGTACTGCATGGGGCAGCACGCGCCCGACATCAAGACGTTCTCGGTGGGCTACGACATCGGTTGCGAGGACAAGCTGGCCCAGATCGCCGCGCAGTCGGACTTCGAGATCAAGCTGAACGAGCTGGACGACGCCACCGAGTTCGCGAAGTGGGCGAAGCTGCCGAACTACCAGGTGCAGGTGGATGCGAAGGAGTTCCTTGACATCGTGCCCACCGAGCAGTACCACATGGACGAGCCGCTGGGCGCGCCGAGCGCCATCCCGCTGTTCTTCGTGAGCCGCCTTGCGCGCGAGCAGGTGAAGGTGGTGCAGTCGGGCGAGGGCGCCGACGAGCTGTTCGGCGGCTACTGGATCTACCACGACCAGTTCGAGTTCGGGAAGTACTTCAAGATTCCGCGTCCCCTGCGCGCCGCCGCGGGCGCCATCGCCGAGAAGCTGCCGCCGTTCCACGGGCGCCGCTTCGCCATGCGCGGCTCGGGTGGTCCGGAGAAGAGCTACCAGCGCGCGAGCATGAACTACATGTGGGACGAGATCCCCAACGTGCTGCGCGACTACGCGGGCCCCTGCAAGCCGTGGGAGTGGTGCAAGCCGCACTTCGACGAGGCCGCCAAGCAGGACATCGACATCATCACGCAGACGCAGTACGTGGACATGGTCAGCTACATGCCCTTCGACATCTGCCTGAAGGCCGACAAGATGTCCATGTCGCAGTCGCTCGAGCTGCGCGTGCCGTTCTTGGACAAGAAGGTGCTCGACGTGGCGCTGCAGCTGCCCACCGCCTGCCGCGTGGACGACGAGCACGCGAAGTACGCGCTGCGCGTGGCCGCCAGCAAGCTGGGCTTCCAGAAGAAGGTGGCGAACATGCCGAAGCAGCCGTTCATCACGCCGCTCACGGTGTGGCTGCAGACCGATCTGTACTACGACCGCATCAAGGAGGCGTTCACGAGCGAGGCCGCGCACGAGTTCTTCAACGTGGACTACCTCGTGCAGATGCTCGACGACCACAAGTCGGCCGACTTCAGCACCGTGGAGGGCCGCGGCAAGCTCAAGATGATGCGCATCTGGAACATCTACTGCTTCCTGTGCTGGTACGAGGTGTTCTTCGGCGAGTCGGCCGAGCAGCTGGCCCCGAAGACGCAGGTGGCGTAACCCCCTCGGAATCGCGGACCGGGGCCGTATCGAAAGTCCCGGTCTGCAAGCACTCCACGGAGTGGCCTTGCAGGGCGAGCGCTCCGTCCTTGCCGCAGCCTGCGGGGCGGTCCCGGTCGAGAGCAAGGGAGGGGCCCTTGCCCAACGCTCGTTCGCTGATAAACGGCGAGCCGGGGCATTTGATGCGGTCGCGGTTGCTTGGAGGCGTTCGGCCGGCGTGCGGTTAGGCGCGCCGCGCCGTACCGGGGGAGTCGGCGCGTCGATCGAGCTGTCGAGCCAAGACGAGGTGCAGCTTTTCTGGGAGCAGGGCCGGGTCCTTGATCGTTTCGAAATTGCTCGTCAGGGGCAGTCCGTTGAATTCGCCGATGTTGATGTGCGTGAGGTAGACGTTCGACGGCAGACCCATAGCGCATTTTCTAGCCTGCAAGCCGTCGGCAAACAGGCCGTCGCTCACCACCAGGCATACGACGTCGCGAGTCGGTTCGGCAACGGCGCGGATCTGCACCTGCCTGAGCGCGGCGGTGACCAAGGTTTGCTCGCTGGTAGGGTTGTTGACCTGGTTGAAGGCATAGCGCCTGCGCTCGTAAGCATGGGTGAGTTCCAGGGGCGTCAGCTCGGCCCAGCCTTCGCCGAAGGCAAGCAGTTGGGTGCGTATATCCACCGACCCTTGTCGTTGATCGCGCGAGGCAAGCTGTATTGCCCGATCGATGCCCTCGATAAGACAAACCGCCATAGCGCCGGCGCTACTGGCATTTTCCCCCGTCATGGAGATGCTCACGTCAAGCAGCACGTATAGGTCCATGCCGTGAAACTGCAGGTTCTGCAGGCGACTGCGCCGCTGCCGTTTCTGCCAAATCGCATTCTCGCAACCGGATTGGAGCTGGAGGTGAGCTTGCATGAGCATGCTGGGATGCATGCGGGTGCCGCTTCGGGCAAGCCGAGCGCGGTAGCGAAAAACGCTCAACTGCTCCTGCGGCGTCGCTATGCGCACCAGGACGTCGGCAATGCGCTCGATGGTGTCGCGCCATCGCTGCGCCGTGTGCTCGTAGGATGCTCGGCCGTCGCCATGAAATGCCATGGCTTTGGGCTCGGCGGACATGCTGGGCAGGTTGAGACTGGGCGTTTTGCCTGCTTCAACGGGTGTTTCGTTGTTGTCGGCGATCAGCTGGTCGATAGTGCCTTCGTTCACGGTAGCGAGCGACGCCTGGGCGCGCGCGTTCGTCTCGGCCTCTTGGCGCAGCGCGTTTTCGTCGTTGGCGGCATCTTCGGAGGCACCGTAGGATTGCTCGTTGTCGTAGAGGTGCATCAGGTCGTAAAAGCTCAATGCCTCCTCATCCAACTTGATCATGCGTGCGAGCAGCGGCGTTATCAGGCTCGCCGCCTGGGTGTGGCGGGCACGGTAGGATAGGCTCTCGTCGAACAAGAGGCGCTCGAGCGCGGCAAGGCACGGGTTCATAGCGGCGGTGGTGCCCAGGCATTCGACGACGAGCGGCGAAACGACCACGTTGGGCCGGTTTTCGAAAAGATAGAGGCGCAGGGCGCGCATAAGCTGGATATGCAAGGGCGCGCTCGCCATCACGTGGGCCGCCATGCGCGAGAGGTACGCTTCGAAGTGCTTCTTGGCAAAGGGAATGCGGCCGATCATGCGCGCATACGCCGCCATGTCGTCGATGCACGTTTGCAGGTAGCGTTGCGCAGGGGACGACAGGCCGTTCCGGTAGTCGAAGCGCTGGCACCAGTCGTCCAGCAGGAAGTCCTGCGCGCGGGTAGCCACGAAGCAGGCAACCATGGTGTCGACTTCGTCGAGGGTGATGGTGCCGCGCACGCCATAGCGCTCGCGCGCGGCGATGTCCTCGTTGAGCTCGTGGTTCGCCAGCAGATCGATACCGCTGCGAGTAAGCCGGCATCCGGTTCTGACCTCGGCGCCCACGCAGACCGTGGCGGTGCGGAGCCCGCTGATGGCCGCTACGCGCTCTACTGTGCGTTTCACCTGCTCGATGCGAGCGATCATGGCTTAGCCAACCGGACCGAGGTCGATGCCCACCAGCAAGGCGGCTTGTCGCGCAATGTCGGCGTTGTGGCTTGACCCTGCCTGGTCAAGGGTGCGCAACAGCTTGTCGATGAGGTAGAGGTCGAGGTGGCGTCCGGGTAGGTTTCCTCCCGCGCTGTCTTGGACGGCGCGGTTGAGGGCGCGCGGCGTGATGCAGTCGGTCAGCAAAGGGGCGGTATCCTCGCGCACGATGCTGGCTGGCTGGTCGTTCTCGAACGAGATGGCCGCGTCTTTTGCCGGCACGGCGTAGAGGTGCTCGGTCAAGGTGGCGAGATGCACCAAGGCTTCCAACAGGTCGCGGTCGAGGTGGCGGCTGAAAACACCGTCGGCGTCAACCGCCTCGCAGAGGGCGAGCCGCATCAGGGAGGGGCTGGGATGGCGCAGGGGATCGTTGTCGAGATCGGGGTAGGTTCGCTCGATGATTTCGAAACGGTCGCGGATGGCGGGGTCGAGGACCTCGCGGTGCCTGTAACGCGCCGATGCTTCGTTAGCGGTGGCGAACACGGTGAACCCTGGCCGCACCACCAGGTCGATACCCTCTTCCTGCAAGAACACCGATTCGCCGGGGCGCTTGAGCAGAACGTCTTGCAAGCGCGCGATGATCGCCTGATCGCCGAAGTTGATTTCGTCGAGCAGCAGCGGAACGCCAGCGCGCATGGCGCGGGGAAGGGGGCCTTCCTCGAACACGAACGTATTCCGAGCGGCATCGTGAACCATCTTTCCCACCAGCTCGTCGCTCATCATGTCGCCCTTGACCGAGACGATAAGCGGCTCGGTGCCGTACAGGCGCATGACGAACTTCGCCATCTGGGTTTTCGCGATGCCCTTGTCGCCCACGAGAAGGGTGGGACGCGCCGAGAGGGCGTTGCCGACCAACATGTCGATGTCCTGAATCATCTCGCGGTCGAACAGCAGGCCGTAGCGCCGTATCGTCTCGCGGTCATGAAGCGCTTGGGCGCGCTCGGCTATGTCGGCTCGCGCGTTGCCTCGCGCGGCTTTCAGGTTTTTGCGCGCGTTGGAGATGCCCTTTTCATAGCAGGCCAACTCGACGTCGGTGAAGGCGCGGCCGGCCTTGGCGGCGTCGACCATCGTCTGCCACAAAGCCAGATGCGCACCGAGCTGGCGCTCGTGGAGCTCCGCGAGCGCGTAGATGGCCATGATGTCGTCTTCCTGCTGCTGGTAGTCGAGGTATTGCATAACCGCATCCTGCATGAGCTTTTGGGGAATCAGGCCCTCTTCGCCGAGCGGGATTATCTGCTTGCGCACTTCGGGCACGATGGTTCCGTCTTCTTCGAAAAGCGTGAAGCGCCCTTCTCCGTCTTGGGGGACGGTGATTCCGTATGACTGCAAGGCGGGAATATAGTACGTGGCGAGGTTTTCAAACCGCATGATCTCCCTCGTTTCCTGATCGGCATGGCTGTTGCTTTCACCCTAGCGCCCGCCCGGGGCGACTTCATGCGCTCGGAAGGGTGAAATGGCGGGGTGAAACGCGGGGCGGGAAGGCCATGATCAGGCTAAGCGGCCTTACCGCAAACGATGCGAAAAGGAGGACCACGAGCAAACGACGTTTCTCACCCTATCTCTCACCCTGGTAAACCACCCGGGCAGTAGCTGTACGGAGGGGTGAGAGGGGCTCACTATCATCGAGAACGCACTGCGGGGATGGTTGGCGGTGACGACATGACGGCGCACAAGGAGGATGGAAGCATGGAGATCCGGGTTGAAGACAGGCGCGTTGAAGACGAGGCGGTAACGCTGACGGTGCGCGTGGCTGCAAGCGAGCTTGAATCGCTCGAGCGCGGCGCCTGCTTGGTAGTGGCCCAGCGAAACGGCATCGATCTGGGTGGCGACGAGACGGCGCGCGAACTGCTCGATAGCGCGCTCGGCGAATCTGAGGCGGCGGCGATGGTGGCGCAAACCATGAAGAGCTTCGTCGCGCCGTTCGCCTTGTCGTCAGAAAGCGAAGACTACTCGGTGGTGGGCGCGCCGGTCTTCGATGCCGAGCGCAGCCTGGACGACGAGGGGGATTTGGTGTTCGAGGCAACGTGGACGCGTCTCGGTGCCGTGACGCTTTCCTCCTATGAGCCCCTTGAGCTGGCGGTTCCGCCCATTTCGGTGAGCGAGGCCGAAATCGATGCGCGGA
This sequence comes from Gordonibacter sp. 28C, assembly GCF_003339845.1. GTDB lineage: Bacteria > Actinomycetota > Coriobacteriia > Coriobacteriales > Eggerthellaceae > Gordonibacter. The sequence continues at coordinate 68,199 of NZ_PPTR01000012.1, read as the reverse complement.
TGGAAGAGGTCGCGCAGTCTTACACCAGCGTCGAGCGCGACGAGGGCCGCACCCAGGTTGCCGAGGGCGATGTGGTGCAGATATCGATGGACTGCCTGAAAGATGGCGAGCGCTTCGAGCAGCTGTGCTTCACCAACCGTTTGTACCGGGCAGGTTCGGGGCAGATGCCGGAAGGCTTTGACGAGGCGCTTGCCAATGTCCCGGTGGGCAGCATGGTGCACGTCGATTTCCTGCTGCCGACGCGCGAGGAGCTCGACGGGACGCTCTCGGGTCCCTCCATCTGCGCGGAGGTGAAAGTTGAGGCTATCATGCGCGAAGTAGCCTGCACGCTGACCGACGACTTCGTTTCCCAAAACATTCCCGGCGCCAACAGCGTGGCCGACCTGCGGGAGCGGTCCCGCAGGGAGCTCGAGCGGCAAAAGGCGGAGCAGATGCGCCATTACCGCAACTTCATGGCGGCGGGCGAGCTCGCCAAGCGCATCGAGGGCTACGTTGCCGATGCGGCCTACGATGCCGTGGCTGATCAGATGATAGACTCGCTGTACGAGCAGGCGCGCGCCGAGCGCACGACGGTAGGCGAGCTTCTGAGCGCGCAAGGCTCGAGCGAGGAAGAGTACCGTATGATGGTGCTCATGCAGGCACGCGCGCAGCTGCGCCAGGGGGCCGCGCTCGACGCGTGGGCCAGGCACCGCGGCCTTGAAGTAACCGACGCCGATATCGATGCGTTCTTCTCATCTTCGGCGCAGGGCCAGGGCGCTCGGATGCGCGAAGAGGTTGAAAGCGGCGGCTATCTTTACCTGGCGCGCGAGGGGGCCTTGCGCCTCAAGGCAAGCGAGGACCTCGTGGCGTGCGCCACGCTGGTTGAAGATGCTTCTCTGCAGATGTCGGCGGGGACGGCACCGGCGGTGGGGAAAGGTAGCATAATAGCGGGGTAGGTACCGGCGACGCGCGAGTTGACAAGGAGGCAGGGCCATGGCGGCAGGCATACCCATGAAGGTTTCGCACGATGTTGCATTGGCGAAGATCACCGCGCCTCGTCGCTCGTCCCTCTCCATCGACCGAGATGGCGCGCTGCAAAGCCTGATCGAGTGCTTGAACGGCAAGATCGTGACGGTCGAGGCTCCGGCGGGGTCGGCAAGAAGCGGCTTTCTGGCAGAAGCGTACCGGCGCCTCGGCGACGATCCCGAGCATTGGCGAACGGCCTGGCTGTCAGTGGACGAAGCCGACGACCGCGATAGGTTGGCGCGCCATGTGCTTGCCGCCCTGCACACGGTGTGGCCCGAGCTCGATACGGTCGAGCTGGCCCGGCTTTACCGGGAAAACCCCACCTACTACTCGGTCGCGCTCAGCAACTTCTTGCTCGAACGCGCTTCCGATGTGAGGGTGGACGTGGTTTTGTTCGTCGACGACCTGCATAGGGCCGCCCCCGATGCCATCGCGGAATTTCTCAATTCGGCAGCGCGCTATTTCCCTGAAACGGTGCACGTGGTAGCTTCGGGCAACTATCTGCTGTGGGAGTACATCGATTTGGCTTTTCGCGACGAGGTGCGCATGTTCCCCTCGGACAAGCTCAACTTCACCCAAGACGAGGTGGAAGCCATTTTGAGGCAGGCCATGGACATCCAGACATCGCCGCAGGTCTCCTACGTGTCCGAAACGCCTATCAAGCTGGATGCGCAGGATTTGAAGGCGCTTGCGGCTGATCTGTGGAACATAACGAACGGCTGGTCGCTCGGCGTTCGCACGTATGCCGACGCGCTTGTCCGCGGGTCGATCGACTGCTCCGCAACGGTGGACGAGCGTGCGCTCGGGCAGATGCTCAACCGCTTTTTCCGCAGCAGCGTATTGGACGAGCTGCCCGAAGACCTGGCGCAGTTCGTAATCGAAGTGGCGCTGACCGATACGGTGTGCGCCGATTTGTGCAATGCGCTGACCTCGCGCACCGACTCCAAGTTCGTCCTGCGCGATTTGCGCATACGCGGGTGCTTTCTCAGTCCGTGCGCCAACGAGGCGGGCTGGTTCGAGTTCCACCCGCTGTTTCGCCGATGGCTGCGCATGAAGCAGGGTCAGATGGACGCCAACCATCTGCTCGAGTTGTGCCGGACGGCAAGCGATTGGTACGAAGCGCACCAGATGACCTCCGAGGCGGCGAAGTACTTGCTGATGGCGTCGGATTCCAACTTCATCGAGAACCTGACCCAGGCATCAGGATACGAGTCGCAGCGCGCCGGCGTGACCTACTTCGAATGGATCAGCCGCATCCCGGCAGCTCGGTTCACCGAGTCTCCCCAGTTGGCGCTCCACGCGGCCTGGGGGTATGTCATCTGCGCCCGAACGGACGAGGGCTTGCGTTGGATCGAGGTGTTCGAGCGCGCCGCCGCCCGCGAACTTGGCCAGGATGGACCCGATGCTTCGATCGTGGTGGACCTGTTCCGGGCAAAATGCCTTGAGATGGACTGCCTCCATGATGAAGCCATGGTCAAAAGCGAGGCCATCCTGCGCTCTCACGAGGAAGAGCTCTCCCTTCCGCAGCGTTGCCTGTTGCTGCACTCCTTGGCGGAATCTTATGTGCGAAGGGGCCGGTTCGACGAGGCGCTGAAGAACTATCTGCAGGCAGAGGTCATGGCCGAGCTGGGCAAGTCGGACTTTTACCTCGCCATGTGCCGTATGGGCATCATCTCCCTGCGCATCGCGCAAGGAGAACTGAAGGAGGCCCTCGAGCTGTGCGAAAAGGCGCTCGCCGAATGCCCCGATACCGTTATCCCGTACGGGTCGCTGCTTGCCTCCAAGGGATATCTGTGCGTGGAGATGGACCGGCTGGAAGAGGCGCGCGAGTGCGTCGAGCGCGCCCACCGTATCGTGTCGACGTCTCGCAACGTGGATATGCTCTACGAGGCCGAGGCCGAGCGCGCCCATTACTACGCGGCGGTGGGGAAGCACGCCCAGGCCTTCAACCTAATTACGAAGACGGCGCTGCAGATGGGCACGGCAAGCGTGCCGCGCAGCATCAACCTGCTCGTGTATGTCAGGCAAGTCCAGGTAGCGTTGGCCATGGGGTATGTTCCCGAGGCTGATGCGGCGGCGAAGCGCCTTGAGGCGGGCATTGGCCGGGGCGATATAGATTTCGAGCTGGCTGGTTTGGCTGTCAGGGCCGCCGTCGACGATGCTTCGGGAAGCGTCGGCGACCCCGACGACATCTTGCCGTCCGTCGAGCGCGCGTGCGATGCGGGACTCGGCTTGCGCGAGCTCGAGCTTTCCCTCCGGGCGGCCGAGCGCTTGGCGGCCCGGGGAAGGCGTTCCGATGCCCTCATGTACCTCAACCGTGCGCTCAGGCTGCAAGCCGGCCAGCAGGTGGTCGGCCCCTTCTTGCGTGCCGGCGGAAAAATCCGCGCGCTGCTTCACGAGATCGTGGATGTGCGCAAGTCCGGCGGACAGGCTCGCCAGCTTGCCAAGGCGGTGCTGCACCGTTTCGGGGCCAATGAAGCCGAGGAGACGGTGCTGGAGCGCGCGATGAACCCCATGGCCCGCTTCGGCTTGACCGAGCGCGAGTGCGAGGTGCTGGAGCTTCTTGACGCGGGCCTTTCCCGACGGGAGATCGCCGAGGTGCTCACCGTGTCGCTGAACACGGTGAAAAGCCACGTGGGAGGCATCTACAGCAAGCTGGGAGTCACTAATCGCATCGACGCGTTCTCCATCGTCCACGACGGCGAGGACGAGTAGCCGCACATCGGATCGCCCCTGTTGGCATCGACGGGCGCGAGCGCGCGTCCCCGCCTCACCCTGCTTCTCATCCTAGCCTCCATCCCGGGAATAGGCTGGGGAAACCACCTTGGGCGCATCATGTTCGCCGCCCTCGCCCTCAATAGAATGGCCTCAACGGCATGCGAGCGAAACCCGGGCTTGCTCGCATGCGACTTTCGCGGGGCTGGGAGGATGCCCCGCACAGACCATTCGAGAGGGGCTGCAATGGAACTTAAGAAGACCGAACGGGTCGAGGTCAAGCTTCCCGCCGACATGCCGAACAAGTACATCGACGAGAACGGCGTCCAGTGGACGTATTCCCGCTGCTTCTACTGCCATATGAACTGCGGCATCGTCATCGGCGTCGACACCAAGACCGACCGCGTGGTGGAGATTCGCGGCAACTGGAAAGAGGGCACGGTGTTGTGCGACCGCATGGGCGAGCGCGGCCAGAAGGCCATCCAGATGCATTACCACCCCAAGCGCATCAACCATGTTCTGAAGCGCGCCGGCGAGCGCGGCGAGGACAAGTGGGAGGAGATCCCCTACGAGAAGGCGATGGACGAGATCGCCGACAAGCTGCAGGCGCTGATCGACAAGTACGGCCCCGAGACGCTGGTCTCTTCCGAGGGCACGTATCGCTCCGATCACCTGTGGGCGCGCACCCGCTTCTTCAACAACCTCGGCAACCCGGGCAACGTCATCGACCCCGGCACCATCTGCTGGTGCTGGAACTACACGCTGAACATGGCCATGGTGGGCTGGCCTATCGAGGCCATCTCGCCGGTGGGCATCGACCAATCCGACACGTTCGTGGTATGGGGCCTTTCGGCTTCCGAGAAATACGGCCCGCAAAGCCCCATGTGGCGCCAGTATCTTGCTGCTATGGACCGTCCAGGCAAGAAGCCGAAGATGATCGTCATCGACCCGTATTGCACCACGCAGGCCCTGCTGGCCGACATCTGGATGCCCATCTACCCCGGCACCGACCATGCGCTCGCCCTGGCTTGGCTGCACGAGGTCATCGAGAACGAGTGGTATGACGAGGAGTTCATCAAGTGGTGGTCTAACGGCCCGTTCCTGCTGGACAAGAAGACCAAGCACACCATCCGCGCCGACCAGGTTAAAGAGGGAGCCGCGCACTCCGACTTCGTGGTGTGGGACGACCTTGCCGACGACATCTTGCTGTGGAACTCCGACAAGAACGAGTGGTTCGCCGACGGCGACGTCGACCCGGCTCTGAGCGGCACCCATGCCATCTCGCTGCTCGACGGCTCCTCGGTCGAGTGCTACACCGCCTGGGATGCCATCAAGGAGATGGCCGAGCCTTACAGCCCGCAGTGGGCGGCTCCCGTCACCGGCATCCCCGAGAACAAGATCGCCGATTCCGCCCGCGTGTACGCCACCAACGGCAACGCGTTCATCACCTGGGGCCTCGGCGGCGGCGACCAGGCCGGCCCGAACGCCTCGCGCCTGTGCATCACCAAGACCATCCTGCGCATCATCTGCAATTACATCGACAAGCCGGGCGGCGAATATGTGGGCGAGCCCGGCGTCGTGCAGGCCGACGGCTCCAAGCCGTTCCCGTACCGCGACGCCGAGATGGAGATGTCCGAGCTCGTCACGCCGGAGATCCGCAAGAAGTACATCGGCTACGACCAGTTCCGCGCCATGAGCTGGAAGGGCTACGAGCCGATCTACGACGCCTACATGAAGATGTTCGGCGTCCCGCGCCCCATGCTGCACCAGCTGCTGTGCTCGCCGGTGCTGGTGTACGACGCCATGGAGTTCGGCGATCCCTATCCCATCAAGGCCATGATCATGTGGTCCTCCAACCCGTTCGCCTGGGCCCCCGACCCGCAGCGCCTGTACAAGATCATGAAGAACAACCTGGAGCTTATCGTCTCGGTCGAGTACTGGAAGACCCCTGCCGCGGCTATGGCCGACTACATCATCCCCGGCTGCGACTCCCTCGAGCGCCCGTGCTTCACCACCGCCGAGGATTCCAACGACTTCGTGGTCTGCGGCGACCGCGGCTCCAAGCCGGTGGGCGACCGCGTTATGGACTACGACTTCTTCCGCGGTCTGGGCATCCGCATGGGCCAGGCCGAGGCTTGGCCGTGGGAGACCTACGAGGACGTCATCAAGCACCGCATCTCGCGCGGCGTCGACGTCGACTACACCACGCTGTGCGAGCAGGGCACTTGGTTCCCCGGGCCCACCCGGTCCTTCAAGTACGCCGAGACGCTGCCGAACGGACAGACCAAGGGCTTCGCGACGCCCACCCGCAAGGCCGAGATATACCCCACGCTCATGGAGGATCTGGACTACAGCGCGCTTCCGTACTACCGCGAGCTGCCCGAGACGCCGCTCTCGAATCCCGAGCTTGCCAAGAAGTACCCGCTGCGCCTGACCACCGGCGGCCGCGTCTCGGTTCTGTACCACTCCGAGAACCGCGTTCCCGGCCAGGGCACCCGCTCCATCTTCCCGTATCCCAGCGTTTACATGCACCGCGAGGACGCCCGTGCCTGCGGCGTGCGTGACGGCGACTGGGTGTGGATCGAGAACGAGCGCGGCCGCATCAAGCAGGTTGCCCACGTCGACCAGGCCATCATCAAGGGCACCGTGCAGGCCATGCCCTCGTGGTGGTACCCGGAGCTTCCGGCAGAGGAGCCGTGGAACCAGGGCGCGTTCATCTCCAACGTCGGCTGCCTGGTGGATGGCACGGTCAGGGGTTCCGACGAGGCCACGGGAACGTGGACGAACCGCGGCCTGCTCTGCCGCATCTACCCGTGCATCGATCCTGCCGACCGCACGGACGTGACGGTGACGGGCGACCAGTTCATCGAGGGCGACACCTACTTCAACGATCAGTACGACAAGCTGGGCTGCCGTGAGATCAAGCGGATCGACTGGGAGAACGCCGATCCGGGCCAGCATCCCACATGCACTTACGACACGCTCGGAAAGTAGCGGGCAGCCGGCACGGGGCGGGTGACTCCTCCCCGCAACGCACGGCATGAACAACGGAGGGGGCGGCAGCTGGTGCTGGCGCCCCCTTGACGGAGCCGCGGAGGAGTGTGCACGGTGCAGGTCGAGCGCGGATGCGCGGCAGGGGAGGAGCGTTTCATGACGTTCTGGTCGCAGTTCTTCGAAATGCTGTTTCTGGTGGGCTTCGGGATCGCCTGGCCTTCTTCCATCGTGAAATCGATCCGCTCGAGAACGGCAAAAGGCAAGAGCCTGCTGTTCCTGAGCATATCGTTTTGCGCCTACCTGTGCGGGATCACCTCGAAATTCATGGCTACGTCCTTGAGCTACGTGGTGGTGTTCTACGTGATCAACCTCTGCTTCGTGGGGACCGATATCGTGCTGTACTTCATCAACTCGAAGCGTGACAAAGAGCGCGAGGCGCAGGAGGCGTGCGCGCTGGGAGACGGCTGAGCACCGCCTTGCGGCGTGCGGCTTGCCTTCGGACTGGACGGATGCATGGCTTACGGACCTCTCAGAACCCATTTCACTTCGCGAAAACGCGTCACGATAGACGCGCATCTGTGCGTGGGCTGCAAACTTTGCATGCGCGGCTGCCCCTTGGGCAACGTGATCGGCTATGACGCGGACGCGCGCCGAGCCTATGTGGACGATGCCTTGGTTTGCGGCGGGTGCGGAGTGTGCTTGCGCACCTGTCCCGCAAACGCCGTCCATATGGTGGAAGAACTCGCGCAAGGAGCGCTTTCCCCTCGTACGGCACCCGTTATCGCCCCCGGCCAACGTCGTACCACCCCTTGAACCACCCCTTTGCTGACCGGGCGAGAGGGTGGGATAAATCGTGCAGGCAGGGTCATGTCCTGCACGGAATCGGCTCCTACAATTCCGAATAGGGAAAGCGGCTAGGATAGGCGGCTTTCATTTCATAAGGAGGTTTTCCCATGTGCTTCAGACCATCGACCCCGGTAGTCAACAATCCCGAAGGCGCGGGCAGCCCAAGCGCTCCCGGCGCCCCCGGCGCGCCTGGCGCCCCCAAGGCTCCCGGCGCGCCTGGCGCTCCCGGTGCGCCTGATGCCCCCAAAGCTCCCGGCGCGCCCGGTGCTCCCGGCACGCCGAAATCCTCCGAAGCTTCCTTCCGGAAGTAAGCGGCAGCATCGGGTCCTCCGCAGCGCGTTCGCTGCGTCAACGGAGCCGCTACCGTTGGGTGAAGGTCGGTAACGGAACGGCTGAGCGGACGCGCGCCGGTGATAGGCTCGTCGCATCAAACCGATGCGATAGGAGCTTCACCATGTCCGCCCGTTCTGCCGTTCCCGCCGATTCCGCCGAAACCGTCGTTCCTCCCCGATGCCCGAAAGCGGCCGTGTCGCCCGCGACTGCACGTTCGTTTGCGCTCGCAAGCCTCGTTTGCGCGGCTCTCGTCGCGCTGTGCACCTTCGCTCCGGGGCGGGCGCTGGCGGCTCCGGCAGGGCCCTTCGACGTGGAGGGGCCGAGCGACGCGTATGCGTGGGACGGCTCGACGCTGTCGGTCACGGCCAACGGCGTTGCCATCGTCGGCATGGCCGACCCGTCTTCGGGTTCGACGGGCGACGTGAGCGTGGCGGCGGGAGTGAACTACCTCGACGTCGGCTCGAACGTGCGCATCGACACGCTTACGATGGCGGGAACCACGGGGTTGCGCCTCGCGGGGTCCGGCAACGAGGTGGGTGCGTGGAACATGGTGCGCAACGCGGGGGTGAGCGGAGAGGGCGCGGTGACGCTCGGCGCGGTTCAGCAACCCCTCGAGGTGCTCCCGTCGGCCACCGTGGTGCTCGCAGGCGGCGCACCCGCCGTGTCCATCTGGGCGGGCGGAACGCTCGTGCTCGATCCCGCCTCTTCGCTGGGCACCATCACGCATTTCGGCGGCACGCTCGACCTCTCGCGCATCCCCCTCGGCTCGCCCCTCAGCATAGTGGGGTACTCGGTAGGCGGGCAGCAGACGTTCAACACCATCGTGGCGCCGTTCGGGGCGACCCGGCTCTCGGAGCTCTTGGCGGTGAACAACCTGTTCGTGAACGGCGGCGACACCGCCATCATGGAAGACGGCGAGCGCGTGGGCACGTTGCAAGACGACGGCTCGTTCCTCATAACGGCCACGCGCACGGTCACGTTCGTCGGTTGGGACGGGCAGGTGCTCGATACCCAGACGGTGCCGCTGTTCGGCGCGGCAGCCGCGCCCGACGTGTCCGCGCCCGAGGGCTACCGCTTTACCGGATGGGACCGCGACTTCTCGTACATAACGCAGAACGTCACGGTGGCGGCCCAGTTCGAGAAGCTGCCCGAGCCGGCTCCGCAGCCTACGCCGACCCCTGCGCAACCGTCGGGCGGCAACGCCGCAACGGCTTCGGCGGCGAAGACCTCGAAGTACCTGCCGGCCCCCTCGAAGCTCGCCGCCACCGGCGACGCCGGGAGTCCGATCGGCCTCGCGGTCGGTGCAGCGGGAGTCGTCGCATTAGGAGCCGCGCTGGCAGCGCGTAAACGCGAAAGCTAGGGCAAGGCGCCGGACCTTAGGCCGTAAGAAGTCGTTCGGGCAGGTGTTTCGCCGTCGCCCGGTGATAGCTTCGGATGGTTTGGTTGTCTAGCAAGCTCGGATGCGCCTCGGCGAGTTTAAGGAAAACGGCGCTGAGCCCGTCCCAGTTCTCGACGTCCCCTGGTTTGTGCAGGTGCCAGCCATTCATTTCGGACAACAGCCAATTCGACTTGATCGAGTTGTTCATCATGGAGGTGGCGACGATGTTCTCCTCGATGTCCTTTCCTCCCCGGGCGATGGGCTCCACATGGTCGAGCGTCGGGGTGAGCTCCCAATAGGCGGCATGCGTTTCTCTCATGCTTCAATGCGAAGTGAAAGGGAATACCTCGGGTAAAAGAGCGCTCAGCGAGCGCAAGAAGCCCGGGTTGACGAGCTTCTTCCCCGAGTATCTATCGATGAATCCGTCGCGAATGGCAACGCGAATTATTCGACCCGCCGAACTCGCTCGCTTTTGCGGCGCAATGGGTTCGAATGGATACTCCCTTTCGATCAGCGCGCCTGCTCCGTCGATGTCGCCCGAGAGAATATCCTGGGCTACTCTCTTGAGGATGTCCGCATGGTCTCGATTCTGCTCCATGGTTGTTTCCTTTGCGCTCTGCCGGGTGTAATCCTCTGCGCCTTGCGCGTTTTAGGGGAGGTCGGAGCTCCTATCCGCGCCCCAGCCTTCCGGCGACTTTGCCGGCGATGGAACTCACGAACGCGGCCTCGGGCACATGCAGCTTGATGGCCAGGCCGAACGTCACGACCAGCGCCACCATGCCGCCGGCCACCACGTAGGCCAGCGCCTGCGGGATGGAGCCCGACAAGGGTGCCACGAACGTGGTCAGGGCGTACAGCACGCCGCCGCCTAGCGCCGCGCCCAGACCGCCGAACACGATGCCGGCCAGGACGGCCTTCACCACCGACCTCAGCCCGAACGGCCCCAGGCGCCCGCGCAGGTACGCGAACAGGCACACGTCCGCCACCACGTAGAACAGCACCTCGGCCACGGCGATGATCTCGATGGGGAAGCGATCGACGTTCGAGGCTCCGAACATGGTGAGCGCGATCTGCACCGCGCCGGCCACGAAGTTGAAGGCCGCGAACACGCCCATCTTGCGCAAGCTGGAGAATATCTTCTGCAGGTACGTGTTCACGCCGTACACCGGCAGGGCGAACGCCAGCACCGCCATGTACGTGGCGATGGACGAGACGTTCTCCATGGTGAACGCGCCCGCATGGTACAGCGACACCAGTGGCAGGGCGAACACCATCAGGTACAGGGCGAAGGGGATCATGAAGAACAGTATCTGGTTCGTTCCTCCCACGATGCCGCGTTTCACGCCTTCTGTGTTGCCCTCGGCCTGCATGTCGGCCAGCTCGGTGAACATGGCCGTGGTGATGGGCACGGCCAAAAACGCGTAAGGGAGCGTGAACCACTGGCGCGCGTACAGCAGGATGGACGGCCCGTTGTCGGCGAAGCTGTAAGAGGCTGCGCTCTGCACGGACACCACGATGAGCGAGCACAGCATGACGAACACGGCGGGCACGCCGATGGCCACCGTCTCGCGCAGGGCGGGGTCGCGGAAATCGATGCGCGGGCGTATGCGGATGCCGTTCTTCTTGAGCGCCGGCAACTGTATGGCCAACTGCACGAACACGCCCAGCGGGTTGCCGAACGCGATGATGTAGAGTGCGAGCTCTTGGTTCTGAGGCGCCACGACGGCGTACAGCACGAACGTCGCAATGACGATGACGTTGTTCGCCACCGGCGCGATGGACGACCACAGGTAGTCGCGGTTCGCGTTGAGCAGCCCCGACACGATGGCGGTAGCGCCGTACATCACGATCTGGATGGCGAAGAACTGGAAGAAGAACACCGACTGCGTCATCTCGTTTTGGTCGGAGTAGAAGCTCTGCGTGTAGATGGCCACGCTGGGGAACGCTATGCACAGCGCCGAGACAATGCCCAGGAACAGCACCACGATGGTGAGCAGGTTCGACGCGTAGCGGTTGGAGGCGTCGCGCCCCAGCTTCTTCTTAACCGACATGTACACGGGCAGAAACGCCGTGACCAGCATGCCGCCCACCACCAGCTCGTAGAGTTGGTTCGGCAGGTTGTTCGCCACTTGGTAGGAGCTCGAAAGCAGCGTGGATCCCAGCGCGAAGGCCATGACCCAGGTGCGGGCGAAGCCGGTGATGCGCGAGAGCATGACGCACACGCTCATGAGCGCCGCCGACGACCCCACGGCCGCCGTCGTGTCCTCGGGCTCGGTCTGCGCGGCGCGCACGAGCGTCTTGTCGACGCCGGTGTGGCGGCCCACCACCTTGATCTCGGCGGTGGAGCCGGGATCTGCGACGGCTTCGCGCACGGCGTGCGGGTCGGGCGTCTGCGGCTCGAAGGGGTCGCGCGGGGGAGTGGTGCGGTCGACGCCCGCGTGGCTGCCGCCTATGCGTATCTCGGAGGTCTCGCCCGGAGCGGCGGCGCGCAGGCGGGCCTTAGCGCTGGCGGGGTCGAGCCGGGGCTCCGGACGCGGCACCACCTGCTGCGCCACGGCGGCCGCGATGACCGTGCGGTCCAAGCCCGCGTGCCGCCCGCCCACGCGGATCTCCGACGTGGAGCCGGGGTCGGCCGCACGCGCGTGCGAGGGCGCGAGGCGCTTCTCGGGAGAGGGCGAAGGGGCTGGTGTCGGCTCGGCAACGCGCGTATGTTGAGCTCGTGCGAGCTTGTCGGACATGGACGGACGCTTTCCGGTGCATCGGATATAATGGCCCATCATAGCAAACCGGGAAAGAAGACCTTCATGCACATCCTCATCGTACGCAATAATTCCAACTCGAGGGCCGTGGACGCGTCGCTGCTGCTGGCCACGTACCTGGCCACGCAGGGCGCGGGCTACACGCTGGTCGACTCGTCGGACCTGTCGTGCCGGGGCGACCATGAGGAGCTGAACGCGGCGCTGGCCTCCGGGGTGGAGATGGCCGTGGTGCTGGGTGGCGACGGCACCATCCTGCGCACCGCGCGCCAGATCGGCACGACGGGCGTTCCCATCTTGGGGATAAACTTCGGCCGTCTGGGTTTTCTGGCGAACACGAGCGATGAGGGCGTCGTGTCCGCGATGGCCGCCGCGCTCGCCGGCGACGTGGTGGCCGAGCAGCGCACGAACCTGCAGATCGACGTGGTGTGCGAAGGCGAGCCCGATCCCTGGGGCGACGATGGGGACTGTCATCCTGAGCGCAGCGACATCGCCCCCTCCTGTCATCCTGAGCGAGCGAAGCGAGTCGAAGGATCCCCTGCAACGCCGTCCGATGCCGCCGCGCCCCTCCGCACGTTCTTCGCCCTCAACGAGCTGGCCGTCACCCGCGGCGCGCACGGGCGCATCATCGACTTCGGCTTGGGCGTGTCGGGCGCGCACATCGCCGACATGCGCGGCGACGGCCTGGTGGTGGCCACGGCCACGGGCTCGACGGCCTACGCCCTCTCGGCCGGTGGGCCGCTCGTGTCGCCGGGCTTCACGGGGCTCGTGGTGGTGCCGCTCGCGCCGCACACGCTGCACTCGCGCGCCATCGTCACGGCTTCCAACGACGTGGTGGAGATGGACCTGTCCCATAACGCCGAAACGCGCGAGGCCACGCTGTTCGTCGACGGCGAGCTGTTGGACTTCGACCGCCCCGTGCGGCGCGTCTACATCCGCCGGGGAGACGCCCCTACGGTGCTGCTGCGCTATCAACGAGAGGGCTTCTACGAGCACGCCGCGCGCGTGTTCTTCTAAATGTATAAAACCGATAAATACACGTGTTTACTGGGAATTTGCTACCGCATATATACCAAAAATAGAATAATCTGTATAGCTGTTTTCGGTTGACTTGCCCCCCCCCCTGGCGTATCTTAGCTTACTAAGTTCACCTGTTTCGGCTGGTGAGCTTATAGTCTAGGAGTTATTACGTATGAGCGAGCAAGACAGTCAGAGCATGCAGAGCCTTCCAGTAGACGACACTGAACCGAATGTTCCTCCGCACCAAACTGATGGCGAAAACGCCGTCGATGGTGTTGCACAGAAACAGGGCTCGAGTGCTTCTTCTGATTCGGCATCTGTCGAACAGACCTCCGCAACCGGAGCTTCTGACACCCATTCAACCAATGCGAATACCGCGACCGAGGTAGCCAAGAAAACCGGCAAGATACTCGGCATGTCCAAGCACGCCTTCGCCGCGCTCGTGGCCGTGGTGGCCGTGGCCGCCGCCGTGGTTGCCGGCGTCGTTTTGACGCAGCAGCCGGCCGTGGAGGACTGGTTCGACTCGAACGCCGCGCAAGGCCAGTTCGAGGGCAAGTCCAAAGAGGAGATCCAGGCCGCCCTGAACGAGGAAGTGGCGAAGGGCATGATGAACATCTCCATCGCCGCCGTCATCGTGTTCCCCGACGGCGCGTCCGAGGGAGAGGCCCGCATCGAGAACATCGCTGCGAACCCGGTGGATCAGAAAGTGACCATCACACTTGAGGGTACTGGTGAGACGATATACGAGTCGGGAGCCATCGCCCCTGATCAGCATATTCAAAGCATAAAACTGTCAAGGGACCTTGAACCCGGCGATTATGCGGCTGTGGCCACTTTCACCGGTTATGACAGGGAGACTCACAAGCAGACTGGCCAAGTGGCCGCAAAAATCACGTTGCGTATCGAAGGCTAAGGGGCCTTCGACGAGAGATACGAGAGCATGTCAGACAACGTAATGGCACATCATGAAAGGAAAAGGATCATGGAGAAGACGAGTCGGTTCAATTACATCAAAAAGGGAATCGTTGGCGTGTGCGCAGCAACTATGCTGACGGGCTTGTGCGCGGGGGCGGCGTTTGGCGCGACTGAAAGTAAAGTGACGCTAAATAAGGACAGCTCCGCTTTGCAAATTGATGTTACGGTTCCAACGGAGTTGCCTGTTACGATTGACAAGACGGCTGGTGTGCAAATGCCAACCACGGGTATTTCGATAACAAATAACAATAAGGCGATTGAGATAGCGGTTGAAAAAGCCACAATTGCTTCGCCAGCCAGTAATTTGTTACTTACTGAGAAACCTGCGGACGGCACGTCGCTTACCACGAACCAAATGTGGATGACTTTGAAAAACGGTGCCGAAGCTAATTTTATTGATGTCTCGAAAGCCGGGGATATTCCCCTAAACTGGACTGTGGGAGATGGCATTGATCTGACGCTGGATGGCTCCATGGGCCCTCTCAGCAAAGATCTTCTTGGTAGCAGTCCCCTTACCGCGAATCTCGATCTTTTCAAAATTACGTGGGTAGTGTCGCAAGCGTAGTTGAAACGTGGCTGTTTGAGAGAAATCATGGTTTCTTTTGACGAGACGCGAAAGACATTCTGACTGTATATGCAAAGCCGTACCTCTTCGGGGCGCGGCTTTGCTGTTCTGCGTCTTGCTGGTGGTGGGATTGCTGTGGCCGGGACCGCTTTCGTTTGCTGCTTCTGAGAAAGATGCAGCTGTTCTCGAAACAGTGGAAGAGTCTGAGGTTTCGAAGACGTCGGTTGACGACGTTGAGAACGTCGTGGTCGAAGCGCCTTCGAACCTCCCTGCGCCAATTGAGCCGAAGCCCGAGCCTGTCGTTCCCGTGGTTCCTGTTGTTTCCAACTACGAGAACGCGTGGCCCATCGGCAAGGACGATGCCACGACGGTGGTTGCGGAGCTTTGGGACGATGGCACGTTCGTCGTGGACGGCGTCGGCGACACGCAGGCGTTCGAGCGCGTCGAGGACGTTCCCTGGCTTGCTGCGGGCGTGGCTGGCGACATCAAGCGCGTCGTGTTTGCCGATGCTGTGGAACCTCCGAGCTTGGCCAATTGGTTCGAGGGGTGCACGAACCTCGAAGAGGTGGCGAACGTGCCCGTCTCGGCCAAGGACCTCGCGCGCCTGTTCTTCGACTGTCCGAAACTCGTGGAACTGCCGGACGATTTCGCCATCGCGGACGATGCCAAGGCCGATGAGCTGTTCGGCTTCAAGGAGGCTCCTGCCGAGCCGGTTGAAACCGCCTATCGCGGAACCGACGAGAACGTGCTCGCCTACAACTGGGCCGCCGACGCTCGCATCCTCGTGAACCCCGACGCTCCGGCGCCCGACCTCGAGGACGACCCCGCTGCGGTCGATCCCGATGCCGACGTGACCGACCCCGACCTTGCAGATGACGAGCGAGATCCCGCCGCCAGCGACGAAGTCGAGGACGGCTCGGGCAACCTCGAAGACGTTGATTCCACGCTTGGGGCCGATCCCAATGCCGAGTCCGCAGAAGACGTTTCCACCGAGTCCGACGATGCTGTGAATTTGGCCGAGGAAGAGGCCGCCCAGGTCAACATCACCATTCCCTCGTCAGTATCCATGATGCTGGGGCAGGACGATCCCAACTCCGCCACCATCCCCGTCATGGTGGCCAACCGCTCTGAGCGCGCGGTGGCCATTACTGGCGCGCGGCTCAAGCGCGCGGACATGGACCTTCCGGGCGGCTCGTGGTCGCTCACCACCGAGGGCGGGGCCACCACGTTCGTGAGCGACGCCCGCTTCACGCCGCTGGGCTTGGAGGTGTCGTTTGACCGCCCGGTCATCCTGGCCGCCGGCGACACGGGCACCCAGCTCACGTGGCACGGCACTTTCACCGACTTCGGCATGAAGACCCTGCTAAACGCCGTCCTCGCCGCCGGCGACACCGGCTTCACCTATGGCTCTATGATCTGGATAGTCTCTGCGGCGTAACGGCGCAAAGTGTCCTAAATGGGGACAGTCCCCGATTAGGACACTCCTTGCCATTCTGAGCGAGCGAAGCGAGTCGAAGAATCTTCGGCCAAGGGGGTCTTTCGTTCTCGAAGGCCCCTCGACTCTGCGCCTACGGCTCGCCGCTTCCAGTGCCTCCTTGCTTCGTCCGCGCCTCTTATGTTCCGTCCGCAGATCGCGGAGAAAGCTCGCGATCGGACGCAGCGATGAGCCGGCGCATGAGGGTGTCGGGCCATGACACGTCGAGACCTTCCATCTCGTAGCGCACGAGGTCTCCTTGGGCAATGCGGGCAACGGGCTTAAGCAAGTAGGTGTTGTCGAAAAGGAAAACCTCATGGCAGAGCGGCACGGCTTTCACCAGATTGTCGAGGGATGCCCGAGCGCGTTTCCTGACGGTTTCGGGGTCGACGCCGTGCCCTCCGAACTGGACGCGTCGTTCGATTCGCTTATTCGCTATCTCGGGGTCCTCTATCCCTACGTAATAAAGGACGATATGAAAACCCTGTCGTTTGGCCGACGCCACGGTACGCATGATGCCGTGCCCGGTCAACGTGCTTTCCTGGTTGAAAGGGATTTTCTCAGCCAAGCAGGTGCGTATGAGATGGACCGCCTCTCTTCCGGCGCGAAGCTGTGCCGCGTGATCGTTCCAGTCCCATCCATGCGCAACCAGTATCTCGTCGGAGTTGATGCGAGGCATGTCGGGCACGAGGGTGGAGCGTTCCCATAGTCCCGATTTGAACAACGTCGATTTTCCGGCGCCGTTCACTCCGGCAAACAAGATGTAGGGTGGCGCGGCGGCCACTAGAACACGCCTTGCTCTATGAGCTCGAGCTGCTTTTTCTGCAGGAAGAACGTCGACACGGTTACGTAAAAGTCCTCTTCCTCCTTGCTTTCTGCCTGATCGAGGAAGGCGGAGTTGAACATGCCCGACAGCGTTTCGCGGCACTCGCGGTACAGGTGCCGGGCGTGCTCGATATCGTGCGAACATGGTTCCGAGAGGGCGGTGCTCCCTTTTTTCGGACGCCCCGACGTAGGGTTGCTGCGCAGGCGCTTTTCCACCGATTGCTCGGAAACCGCCCACGTGCGACCGATTTTAGTTCCGTCGAGAAGCTGGCTGTTCAACAACGCACGCACCCTTGGTTCGGATACTCCCAAGCGCTGTGCGGCGTCTTTCGTACTCAGCATGTCGGTTCGCTCCTTCCGGCTTTTTAGACATTATCGTACCAAATAACTATATCGTCAACGATATAGTTAAACCGAGTGCGGCGATCACGGGAAACAGACGGGGGAGGCGGTGAGCTTCTTATCGATGGCGGAAAGGCCCCTCGCGAGGGGCTTTTCCGCACACGCTGTGCGCCTTACTTGTGGTAGTACCGATGCTGCTCGTACTTGGGCTCGCAGCATATGTTGATGCCCAGCGTGCGGTAGAGCTTCTCGTCGGTGGACGAGATGATGACCGAGAAGAACGCGTCGCAGCCGCGCAAATCGTCGATGTGGTCCACAAGCTTGGCGGCCAAGGGGTCGGTGGCCGAGCTGATGGACAGCGCGATGAGCGTCTCATCGGAGTGCAGGCGCGGGTTGCGGCTGTGCAGCTGGTCGGTTTTCAGGCGGCAGATGGGCTCGATGACCTCGTCGCTGATCACGTCTATCTCGTCGTCCACGCCCGCCACGCCCTTCAGCGCGTTCATCAGCAGCGACGACGCCGCGCCCAAAAGCGACGACGTCTTGCCCGTCACCACGGTGCCGTCCGGCAGCATCATGGCGCCCACCGGGCCGCCGGTGGTCTCCTCCTTCAGCAGCGCCGCCGAGCGCGCGGGCGAGAAGCTCGCGTTCACGCCGGCCTGGTTCATCAGCAGCTCCAGCTTCTCCACGTGCTCCTGGCCCACGCCGGTGCGGCGCGTTTCCACGGCGGCCTGGAAGTAGCGGCGCACGATCTCCATCTTGGCGGCCTCGCGCACGGCCTCGTCGTCCACGATGGCCTTGCCGGCCATGTTCACGCCCATGTCGGTGGGCGACTGGTACGGGCTCGTTTCGGAGATGCGCTCCATCATGGCCTTCAGCACGGGGAATATCTCAACGTCCCGGTTGTAGTTCACCGTGGTCTCGCCGTAGGCCTCCAAGTGGAAGGGGTCGATGGTGTTCGCGTCGTCCAGATCCACGGTGGCCGCCTCGTAGGCGATGTTCACCGGATGCTTCAGCGGCAGGTTCCAGATGGGGAACGTCTCGTACTTCGCGTAACCGGCCGCCACGCCGCGCTGGTGCTCGTGGTAGAGCTGCGACAGGCAGGTGGCCATCTTGCCGCTGCCGGGGCCGGGGGCGGTCACCACCACCAGGGGGCGCGTCGTCTCGATGTACTCGTTGCGCCCGTAGCCCTCGTCGCTCACGATGTGGTCGATGTCGTAGGGGTAGCCGGCGATGGGGTAGTGCAGGTAGCTGCGGATCCCCAGGCTTTCCAGGCGCTTGCGGAACGCCTCGGCCGAGGGCTGGTTCGTGTAGTGGGTTATGACCACGCCCGTGGTGGCGAAGCCCATGCCGCGGAAGATGTCCATGAGGCGCAGCACGTCCTCGTCGTAGGTGATGCCCAGATCTCCGCGCACCTTGCTCTTCTCGATGTCGTTCGCGTTGATGGCGATGATGATCTCCGCGTCGTCCACCAGGCTCTTCAGCATGCGTATCTTGGAGTCGGGCTCGAAACCGGGCAGCACGCGGGCGGCATGGTAGTCGTCGAAGAGCTTGCCGCCGAACTCCAGGTAGAGCTTCCCGCCGAACTGGTCGATGCGGTTGCGGATGTGCTCTGCCTGCAGCGCGATGTACTGGTCGTTGTCGAATCCGATGCGCATGGGCCTCGGGCTCCTTCCGTGCACGGTGTTTCCGGTGTGTTAATTAGCGCGCTGCATGGGCGCAGCGCCAAAAGACTATTGTAGAATAGACAAGCGTTTGGGAAGCGATAAAGTTCGGCTCCTCGAGCGCTTTTTTATTGTGCGGGGCGCGGGCGGACGAGAAGGAGCGGCTTATGGCCAAGCATATTTTCGTGACCGGAGGCGTGGTCTCGTCGCTGGGCAAGGGCATCACCGCCGCGTCGCTCGGCCATCTGCTGAAGGCGCGCGGGTACAAGGTGACCATGCAGAAGATGGACCCGTACCTGAACGTGGACCCCGGCACCATGAGCCCGTTCCAGCACGGCGAGGTGTTCGTGACCGACGACGGCCACGAGGGCGACCTGGACCTGGGCCACTACGAGCGCTTCATCGACGAGAACCTGTCGCGTGAGTCCAACTTCACGCAGGGCTCCATCTACCAGACCCTCATCGCGCGCGAGCGCCGCGGCGATTTTCTGGGCGGCACCGTGCAGGTCATCCCGCACGTCACCGAGGCCATCAAGGAGCGCTTGCGCCGCATAGCCGAGCAGTCGAGCGCCGACATCGTCATCTCCGAGATAGGCGGCACCATCGGCGACATCGAGTCGCTGCCGTTCATCGAGGCCGCGCGCCAGTTCAAGAAGGAGAAGCCCCTGGGCGACGTGCTGTTCGTGCACGTGACCCTGGTGCCCTACATCGCGGCCGCCCACGAGGTGAAGACGAAGCCCACGCAACACAGCGTGAAGGAGCTGCGCTCCATCGGCGTGCAGCCCGACTTCATCGTGTGCCGCAGCGACCACGAGATAACCGACAAGGTGCGCGAGAAGATAGCGCTGTTCTGCGACGTGCGCACCGAAGAGGTGCTGGCCTGCACGGACGCGCCCTCCATCTACGAGGTGCCCATCGGCCTGCACGGCCAGGGCTTCGACGCGAAGGTGCTCGAGCGGCTGGGGCTGGAGGAGCGCGAGATCGACCTGTCTCCCATGCGGGCGTTCCTGGAGGCCTCGCACCGCTGCGACGGGCACGTGGACGTGGCCGTGGTGGGCAAGTACGTGAGCCTGCCCGACGCCTACCTATCGGTCATCGAGGCGCTAGGGCACGCGGGCGTGCATCACGGCTGCCACGTGGACGTTCACCTGATAGACGGCGAGGAGCTCACCGACGCCAGCGCGGCGGACGTGCTGGGCGGCATGGACGGCGTGCTCGTGCCGGGCGGGTTCGGGCAGCGGGCCTTCGAGGGCAAGATCGCCGCCGCCCGCTACGCGCGCGAGAACAACGTGCCTTACCTGGGCATCTGCCTGGGCCTGCAGGCCGCGGTGTGCGAGTTCGCCCGCCACGTGGCGGGCCTCGAGGGCGCGACCTCGGCCGAGTTCGACGAGGAGGCGGCCCATCCCGTGATCGACCTCATGCCCGAGCAGGAGGACGTGGAGGACAAGGGCGGCACCATGCGCCTGGGCGCCTACCCCTGCAAGGTGGTGCGCGACACCAAGGCCTTCGCCGCGTACGGCGAGGAGGTCGTCTACGAGCGCCATCGCCATCGCTACGAGGTGAACAACGCCTACCGCGACCGGCTGGTGGAGGCGGGCCTCACGATATCCGGCATCTCGCCGAACGAGCGTTTGGTGGAGATGGTGGAGCTGCCCGACCACCCGTGGTTCGTGGCCAGCCAGGGGCACCCCGAGTTCAAGAGCCGCCCCACGCGTCCGCATCCGCTGTTCAGCGATTTCGTGGCCGCCGCCGTTCGGCACAAGGGTTGACGGGAGGCGCGTGGACGTGGACGCCGTGCGAGCGCTCATGGGGGAGTACCTCTCGCACCTGCGCGTTGAGCGGGGCTCGTCGCCGCTCACCGTGTCGGCGTACGCTACGGACCTGCGCGACTACGCCGCGTTCCTGGAGAAGCGGGGCGTGGAGGAGGCCGAGGACATCGACCGCGCCACCGTGGTGGACTACGAGGCGAGCCTGGTGGATCGCCAGTACGCCACGTCGAGCGTGGATAGGCGCGTGTCGGTGATCAAGGGCTTCCATCGCTTCCTCGTGCGCGAGGGCTACACGGGCCGCAACCCCACCGACACGCTGCAGCTGCCCAAGCCCCCCGAGCGCCTGCCCGACGTGCTGTCGGTGAAGCAGGTGGACGCCATGCTGTCGGCCTGCACGGGCCGCGAGCCGCTGCAGCTGCGCAACCGCGCCATACTGGAGGTGCTGTACGGCTGCGGGCTGCGCGTGAGCGAGTGCACGGGGCTCGACCTGGGCGATTGCATCCTCGACGAGGGGTACCTGCGCATCGTGGGCAAGGGGAACAAGGAGCGCATCGCCCCCATCTCGGGCGCTGCGCTCGAGGCGATAGTCGATTACCTGGAGCATGCGCGCGCCGAGCTCACGAAGCCCTACGCCAAGCCCACGGCGGCCGTGTTCCTGAACGCGCGCGGAGGGCGCCTCACGCGCCAGAGCGTGCACGCCATCGTGGCCGAGGCGGGGCGGCTCATCGACGTGGACAACCTCCACCCCCACATGCTGCGCCACTCGTTCGCCACCCACATGCTGGAGGGCGGCGCCGACCTGCGCGTCATCCAGGAGATACTGGGCCATTCCGACATCTCGACGACGCAGATATACACCCACGTCAACCGCACCCACATCCGCGAGGAGTACCTGAGCGCCCACCCGCGCGCGTAAATATTCTTGTTTGGGAATAATCTAAATCGAATAATTATTTCATCATGAAAAAACGAGCCGCGTATGGCGACGCAACGCCTCGCTTGGCGTGCCGCGACGGTCGTTCCCGCAGGGGCGCTCTCCAGAGCGCCCGCTCGCGCGAAGCGCGAGAACGCGGGCCGCGGCTGCTTTTTCCGGCTTTGCCGGAACGGACGCTCTGGAGAGCGCCCCTACGGGGATACGAGGGGGTTCGCGGTTCGCCGTTCGGTTTCGGTGCGGAAAGTTTCACGTGAAACATTCGTTCGTTTTTCGGTGGCCGTTTTTCTGCGATGCTGCTCGCTCGTTCGGGCGGGGTCGCCGCTTCCGGTTGCGTGGGAGCAGGCACTCTGGAAAGCGCCCCTACAGGGCGGTTGAACGAACGGTTGAAGGGGCGGTTCCGAGGGGCCGGCGGTGGGGCGGGGTGGGAAAGCGTCACAAATTCTCCCACTTCGCCCCCCGGCGTTTTCCCGAACCACATGTTGTGGGCGCATTCCCCTTTTTGCCCACATATGGCACCCCCTTTTTCCCGTGCGTCGGAAATCAAATAACGAGAAGGTAACGGGTGGGCTCCACCATGCCGAAAAGGGGGCGGAATACCCCAAAAATGTTGCGAAGTGGGGCGAAGTGGGATAGAATGCCAAACATCGAAAGGGCCGAGTGGGCCGAATGCGAAAGGGTGGCATGGCGGACGTCGTCGACACAGCGGAGAGCACGGAGGCGGCGACCGAGGTCGTCGACCTCAACGGCGAGTTCCGTTTCAAGGTCGACGCCAAAGGCCGCATGTCCCTGCCCGCGAAGTTCCGCAAGGTGCTTTCGAACGATCTGGTGGTAACCCGCAATCCGAAGGACGAGTGCCTCTACGTCTTCGAGCCCCGTGGCTTCAACGCCTGGGTCGCGGAGGTGTTCGAGGACAAGTTCGGCAAGTACGACTCTTCCAACGACCTGCACGTGCGCCTGCGCCGCAAGCTCAAGGCCCGCGCGAAGGACGTCGAGGTGGACGGCTCGGGACGCATCATGCTCCCGTCGGAGGCGCGCGAGGCGACGGACATCGACAAGGACGTCGTCGTCGTGGGCAACACGGGCTACTTCGAGATCTGGGACGCGAAGCGTTACGAGGTGCAGGACGACGACACCGACCTCGGTGTTCTGTTCGGCTGATCGTAAGACGTGAGCGAAGTGACAAGCGAATATCGGCATACACCGGTTCTGCTCGCCGAGTGCCTCGAACAATCGAATCTCAAACCACAGCAAACGTTCGTGGACGCAACACTCGGCGGTGCAGGGCATTCCCTCGAAGCGGCCAAGCTCGTAGGTCCGGGGGGCACGCTCGTCGGCATCGACCAGGATGAGGTGGCGCTCGCCGCCGCCCGCGTCCGGCTCGAAGCACTGCCCGACGATCAACGCCCCAATCTGGAGCTTCTGCGCGGCAACTTCGGGGATATGGACGACCTGCTCGTCAGCGCCGAAGTGCCCGGGGTCGATGCGTTCCTCTTCGACTTGGGCGTTTCCTCGGTGCAGATCGACACACCGTCTCGCGGCTTCTCCTTCAAGGAGAACGGCCCCCTTGATATGCGGATGGATCCGGGGAAAACCACCCTAACCGCAGCAGAGATCATCAACACCTACAATGCAGCAGATCTCACTCGGATCATCCGTATGTACTCTGACGAGAAATGGGCCAGCCGCATCGCGGATTTCGTCGTGCGGGCACGGGAGATGGAGCGGATAGAAACGAGCGAGCAGCTCGTCGACATCATCAAAGCCGCCATACCGGCCTCGGCGCGTCGCGCCGGGGGCCATCCGGCGAAACGGACGTTTCAGGCGCTTCGGATAGAAGTCAACTCGGAGCTGGACGTGCTGCGTCGAGGACTCGACGCAGCGGTCCGCTGGCTCAATCCGGGCGGGCGCCTCGTGGTCATCAGCTACCATTCGCTGGAGGACCGCATTGTGAAGGAGACGTTCAACTCGTTCGCGAACCGGTGCGCCTGTCCGCCGGACCTCCCGGTCTGCATGTGCGGAAAGAAGCCGATACTCGACCTGGTCACGCGCAAACCGCTTCTGCCCACGGCAGGGGAGGTCGAGCGCAATCCCCGGGCCCGCAGCGCCAAGCTGCGCGTGGCCCAAAAGCGCTGAAACCGACATAGCCGGCCGGAGCCCAGCTCCGGCCGTCCCATAAGAGGCACCGCGACCACCTAACACGCAACTTAAACGAAGAAAGGGGGTTGGTCATGGCAGGAGCAGCACCGGCGTTTTCCTACAACTATCCCGAGCGCGTGCCCGAACGCCCCGAGCGCCCGCGCGTTCGCGTCGTGCCGGGCCAGGGCACGGGCACCCAGACCATCCCCTCCACCGTCGTGTTCTTGGCGAAGACGGTTGCCGTGGTGCTCGTGGTGGCCGCGCTCCTGAGCTTCGCGCGCATCGCCATCGCCTCGGCCACGGTCGCCACCTCGATGCAGTCGCAGCAGCTTTCCAGCCAGATCGACGAAGCGCGCTCCAGCGGCAGCAACCTCGAGGTGCTGCAAAGCTCGCTTTCCAACCCCACGAGCGTGAAGACGAAGGCGACCGGCCTGAAGATGGTCGCGCCCGAGACGGTGGGCGTCATCGACCTGGGCACCGACGTCGTCGCGACCGACGACGCCGGAAACCTGTCGCTTTCCAAGAGCGTGCAGATCGCCGCCGGCGCCGCGGAGTAGCGGCGTGGCGGGCCGGCCCCATACGCCGCGCGGCGGACGACCCTCCGGCGCGGCGCGTTCGCCGCGTGCGGCGGGCGACGCGTTTCCGGCCGAGTCGGGCCGCGCGTTCATACCCATCGTCCTCTTCGCCGTCATCGCGGCGCTTTTTTTGGTGAGGCTGGTGTACTTGCAGGTCATCGTTGCCCCGACGTACTCGGCGCAAGCCGAGGAGGCGCGCACGGTGGGCTTCGACATCGAGCCGAGGCGCGGCACCATCTACGACCGCAACGGCACCGTGCTCGCCGTGAGCGTGGACGCCACCACCATCTACGCGAACCCCTCCGAGGTGGAGGACATACGCGGCACAGCGGCCGCCCTGGCCGGCGCGCTGGGCGGCGAAGCGGCCGACTACGAGAGCACACTCGCGGCCAACAACACCACGTTCGCGTTCATCAAGCGCAAAGCCGACACCGCCGTGGCCGACCAGGTGCGCGCGCTCGACCTCAAGGGCATCTACTTCATTAGCGAATCGCGCCGCGAATACCCCAACGGGCGGGTGGGCGCGCAGGTCATCGGCCTGACCGACATCGACGGCGAGGGCCTGACCGGGCTCGAGTACTACTACGACGACATCCTTTCCGGCACGGCCGGCCGCTACGAGGCCGAGCGCGGCCGCGACGGCACGCCCATTCCCGGCGGCGTGCACGAGGAGACGCCCGCCGTGGACGGCGAGGACATCATGATATCGCTGGACATAGAGCTGCAGCAGTCCGTGGAGGACCGCCTGCTGGCCGACGAGAAGGGCCTCACCTCCAACGGCGGCAGCGCCGTGGTCATGGACGGCGAGACGGGGGAGATATACGCCGCCGCCTCGCTGCCGCTGCTCGATCCGAACGACCGCGAGAACATCAAGGCGGGCGCGACGGAGCTCAAAACGGTCACGGACCTGTTCGAGCCGGGCTCCATCTTCAAATCGGTCTCGGCCATGGCCATCTTGGAAACGGGCAGCATGGCCCCCGACACCACGCTGTTCTGCCCGAGCGAAATCGTGGCCGACGGCTACACTATCACCGACGCGCACGACCGCGGCGATGCCACCTACACCTTGCAAGAGATCATGGACCAGTCGTCCAACATCGGCATATCGCTGGCCACCGAGAACATGGGCTTCGACAAGTTCTACGAGCACATATTGAAGTACAACCTGCACGAGAAGACGGGCGTGGACTTCCCCGGAGAGGGCGAGGAGGGCACCGACATCTTGGGCTACATGGTGCCTTTCGACGATCTGAGCAAAGTAACCGCCTACAACATGTCCTTCGGCCAGGGCATATCGGTGACGCCTATGCAGATGACGCGCTTCTACGGCGCCCTGGCCAACGACGGCGTGGAGTGCACGCCGCACTTCCTGATGAGCAAACCGCAGACCGGCGAGACGATGGAGTACGCCACCGAGAAGGTCATCGACAGCGAGAAGGCCATCTCCCAGATGACCGACATGCTGAAGACCGTCGTGACCGACGGCACGGGCAAGGACGCCGCCATCGAGGGCTACAACGTGGCGGGCAAGACGTCCACGGCGGAGATATACGACGACGTGAACGGAGGCTACCGCAAGGGCGTGTACAACATGGCGTTCACCGGCTTCATCGCCGATTCGACGGGCCCTCAATTGGTTTGTTTTGTGGGTGCCAACGAGACCGAATACGGTTCCATCGTCACGCCGGTGTTTAAGGATATAATGTCAACTGCCATAGACCGTTTCAAGATTTCACCCAAGTAAGGATGCGATATGGGGAAGACCTGCACCGACTTGTTCGCGGGAATAGACTGCACCGTTATCGGAAACGCCGACGAGGAGGTGGGCGGGATCGCCTACCGCAGCGACCGCGTGCGGCCGGGCGACGCGTTCTTCTGCATCGTGGGCCTGACGGCCGACGGCCACTCGTTCGCACAGGACGCCATCGACCGGGGCGCCAAGGTGCTCGTGGTCGAGCGCAAGGTGTACCTGGCCGACGCCACCGACATCACCGAGGTGGTGGTGAAGGACACGCGCAAGGCCATGGCCGCCGCGTCGGCGAACTTCTACGACCATCCTTCCAAGGACTTCTCGCTCGTGGGCATAACCGGCACGAACGGCAAGACCACCACCACGTACCTCGTGGAGCACATCGCGCACGTGGCCGGCAAGCGCACGGGCGTCATCGGCACCGTGGGCGTGCGCATCGGCGGCACGGCGGAGAAGACGGCCCACACGACGCCCGAGTCGCCCGATTTGCAGCAGCTGCTCGCGCGCATGCGCGACGAGCGCTGCGACGTGGTTGCCATGGAGGTGAGCTCGCACGCGCTCGACCTGGAGCGCACCTGGGGCGCGACGTTCGCCGTGACCGCGTTCTCCAACCTCACGCAGGACCACCTGGACTACCACCACACGTTCGAGGCATACTTCGAGGCCAAGGCGCGCCTGTTCTCGAAGGACTACCCGGCCAAGCGCGTCATCTGCATCGACGACAAGTGGGGCAAGGAGCTCTTGCGCCGCTGCTCCACGAACGAGGACAACGTCGTCACCACGGGCTTCGACGCCTCGGCGCAGATACATCCCGTGGACGTGCAATACGCGCCCACCCACACTGCCGTGGAGCTGGACGTGCGCGGCAGCCGCTACCGTTTCGACTACCTGCTCGTGGGCAGGTTCAACGTCGAGAACGTCATGTGCGCGTTCGGCATAGGGCTTCAGCTGGGCTTCTCGCCGAGCGTCATCGTGGAGGCGCTGGAAGAGGCGCCGCAGATCCCGGGCCGCCTGGAGCGCGTGAGCGTGCCGTGCGACGGCGGCGTGAGCGTGTTCGTGGACTACGCGCACACCCCCGACGCGTTGGAGAAGGCGCTCGCGTCCATCATGGCGCTCACGCGCGGCCGCACCATCTGCGTGTTCGGCTGCGGCGGCGACCGCGACGCGTCCAAGCGCTCCATCATGGGGAAGGCCGCGCTCGCGGCCGATTACGCCGTGGTGACGAGCGACAACCCGCGCCACGAGGATCCGCTGGCCATTATCGACGACATCGTGGGCGGCATGGGCTCGGGCGAGGGCCGCTTCGCCGTGGAGCCCGACCGCCGCGCCGCCATCGCACTGGCGCTCGAGCACGCGCAGCCGGACGACTCCGTGCTCATCGCGGGCAAGGGCCACGAGGACTACCAGCTGGTGGGCGACCAGGTTTTGAGCTTCGACGACCGCGTCGTGGCGGCCGAGGAGCTGAACCGCGCGTTCGGCGGCCTGCTGGACAAGGACGCTGAGTAGCCTATGCGTCTGAACGCGAAGCAGATAGCGGCGTACACGGGCGGCTCGTTCGCCGTGGAGCCGCTCGATCCCCGCGCGCTCATGTGCGGCATAACCTGGGACTCCCGCGACGTGAAGGCGGGCGACCTGTACGTCGCGCTGCCGGGCGAGCGCGTGGACGGGCACGACTTCGTGGGGGCCGCGCTGGCCGCCGGGGCGCTGGGCGCGCTGGTCATGCAGCCGGTCGGCCAAGAGGTGTGCGCCCTGGCGCGCGAGCTGGGCGCCGCCGTCATCGACGTGCCCGACACGGCGGGCGCCGTGTCCGATCTCGCGCGCGAGTGGCGCGGGCACCTGCACGGCCGCGTGGTGGCGCTCACGGGTTCCACGGGCAAGACCACCACGAAGAACCTCGTGCGCGACGTGCTGGCCGCCGCCGGAAGCGTGACGGCCACCGCCGGCAACCAGAACAACGAGCTGGGCGTTCCCAAGACGCTGCTCTCGGCCGAGCCGGAGACGGAGGCCGTGGTGGTGGAGATGGGCATGCGCGGTCCGGGGCAGATCGCCGAGCTGTGCTCCATCGTGCGCCCCGACTGGGGTCTGGTGGTGAACGTGGGCGAGAGCCACATCGAGCTTCTGGGCAGCCGCGAGAACATCGCGCGCGCCAAGGCGGAGCTTCTGCGGGAGCTGCCGGAGGGATCGGGGCTCGCGTTCGTGAACGCCGCCGACGACTTCGCCGGCTTCATGCGCGAGGACGCCCGCCTGGACGCCCGCCGCGTGCCGTGCGTGCTGTTCGACGGATCGGAGGATGCGGCCGCCCGGCGCGTGGCCGCGAGCGCGGCCGACGCCGTCCGCCCGGCCGTGTGGGCCGAGCAGGTGGAGCTGGACGAGCAGGGCCGCGCGCGCTTCGTGCTGCACGCCAGCGGGTTCGACGACGCAACCGCCGCGGCGCCCCACGTCGAGACGGCTCCCTGCGCCCTCAACCTGCGCGGTTTGCACAACGTGGCGAACGCCTGCGCCGCCGCGGCCGTGGGCCGCGCGTCCGGCATGACGCTGGCGGCCGTGGCCGACGCGCTCGCGCACGCCGAGCCGGAAGCGGGGCGGCAGGAGGTGCTGCGCGCCCGCGGCGGTTTCACCGTGGTGAACGACGCCTACAACGCCAACCCCGACTCCATGCGGGCCTCGCTCAACACGTTCTGCGCGCTCGAGGTGCCCGGTCGCCGCGTGGCGGTGCTGGGCGACATGGCCGAGCTGGGCGACTTCGCACAGGCCTGCCACGCGGGCATCGGCGAGCTGGCGGCGCGTCTGCCGCTCGACCGCCTGGTGTGCGTGGGCGATCTGGCGTTTCATATCGCCGACGCCGCCGAGAAGGCGGGCATGGACGCCGGGCGCATCGTGCGCGCGGCTACGATTTCCGACGTGCTCGGAGAACTGGATACGTGCATCGAGCCGGGCGACGCCGTGTTGGTGAAGGCGTCGCACTGCATGGGGCTCGAACGCGTGGTCGAAGGACTGGTCAACTGATATGTTTGCGATATTCTCCCACTACCCGACGTTCCTCGTGTTCCTGGCCATCGTGGCCGCTATCGTCATCACCATGGCGCTCATGCCCGTGTGGATCAAGTTCCTGAAATCGAGCCACATCGGCCAGCAGGTGCGCGCCGACGGCCCGGAGAGCCACCTGGTGAAGCAGGGCACGCCCACCATGGGCGGCGTGGTCATGCTCGTGGCCGTGGTGGCCACGTCGCTCGTCATAGGCATGCCCACGCCCGAGACGTTCCTGCTGCTGGGCGCCACCGTGCTCACGGGCCTTCTGGGCCTGGTGGACGACGCCTCGAAAGTGGTGAAGGAGCGCTCGCTCGGCCTCACGCCGAAAGCCAAGCTCGCAGGTCAGTTCCTCATTGCCTCCGTGTTCACGATCGTGGCGGTGAATTGGATGAACGTGCCTCCCACGGTGGAGATACCCTTCGTGTACACGTTCGATCTGGGCATCCTCACCACGGTGGTGCCCGTGGGCGACGGCATCGCCATCCCGTGGCTGTACCTCATCTTCGCGAACATCCTTTTGGTGGGCATGTGCAACGCCGTGAACCTCACCGACGGCCTGGACGGCCTGGCCGCGGGCACCGTCATGATCGTCATGATCGTCATGGCCGCCATCGCGTACCGCTCCGACTTGCTGGAGCCGGCCATCTTCGCCGCCGCGCTCTCGGGCGCGTGCATCGGCTTTCTGTGGTTCAACTCGTTTCCCGCCGACATCTTCATGGGCGACACGGGGTCGCTCGCGCTTGGCATGGCGCTGGGCTGTTTGGCCATGGTCACGAAGACCGAGTTCGTGTCCATCATCATCGGCGGCCTGTTCGTGGCCGAGGCCCTGTCGGTCATGATCCAGGTGCTCTACTTCAAGAAAACGCGGAAGCGCATCTTCCTCATGGCGCCCTTGCACCACCACTTCGAGAAGAAGGGGTGGAGCGAGACGAAGGTGGTCGTGCGCTTCTGGATCGTGTCGGGCGTGCTGGCGGCCTGCGGCTTCTCGCTGTACTTCGCCGAGACGCTCATGGCGGTGGCCTAAGATTATGGAACGCGTCGCCATGATAGCGGGAAGGAAGCACGCGCCGCAGCATCTCGGGCGCGTGCTCGTTTTGGGCCTGGGCAAGAGCGGCCGGGCGGCCGTGGAGTACCTGTTGCCGCTTCTGGGCGGGCGCGTGGACGCGCTGGCCGTGGCCGCGGGCGCGCGCACGGAGGAGTCCGAGGCGTTCGCCGAGGCCGCCGCCGCGCGCGGGGCGCTCGTGGCGTTCGGCGACGACGCCGTGGCCGAGCTGGCCGCCCGGGCGTGCTCGGCGGACGATCGCGGCGGCGCGGCGCGGGCTGCGGGCGCGCCGGCGTTCGACCTGGGCGTCCCGAGCCCCGGCATTCCGCCGTTCTCGCCGCTCTACGTCGCGGCGGCCGCCTCGTGCGGCGAGCTGGCGAGCGAAGTGGAGCTTGCCTGGCGCGAGAGCGCGGCGGACAGCCGTTGGGTGGCCGTGACGGGCACGAACGGCAAAACCACCGTGGTGTCGTGCGCCGCGCACCTGCTGCGCGAGGCCGGCCTGCGCGCCGACGCCGTGGGCAACATAGGCGACCCCTGCATCGCCGCCGTGGCGGCGGGCGCGACCGACGTCTACGTGGCCGAGGCGTCTTCCTACCAGCTGGCGTCCACGAGCGCGTTCGCGCCCGACGTGGCCGTGCTGCTGAACATCACGCCCGACCACCTGCACTGGCACGGCACGTTCGAAGCCTACCGCGACGCGAAGCTCAAGGTGCTGGCGAACCTGGCGGACGCGCCGAGGGGCGTGGCCGTGCTCGACGCGTCGAACGACGTGGT
The DNA here is from genome assembly GCF_003339845.1 of Gordonibacter sp. 28C. Lineage (GTDB taxonomy): Bacteria > Actinomycetota > Coriobacteriia > Coriobacteriales > Eggerthellaceae > Gordonibacter. Next base: position 37,300 of record NZ_PPTR01000012.1, on the reverse strand, counting down.
GCGCGCCGAGGTGCGCCGCCTGCGCGCGCTCGACGCCGCCGAGCGCGGCTTCGCCTACGTGCCGATGGGCACGGCCGACGGCATGGACGGCGACATGCGCGCAAGATGCGGCAGCGACAACGCCGCGTTCATCGCCGACGACGGCTCGCTCGTCGCGGCGCTCGACGGGCGCGAGCACGCGCTCGCACGCGCGGACGAGCTGGCGGTGAAGGGCGCGCACAACGCGGGCAACGCGCTCGCCGCCGCCGCCGCCGCGCTCGCGCTCGGCGCCGACGAGGCGCGCGTGGCGAACGGCCTGCGCACGTTCCGGCCGCTCGAGCACCGCATCGAGCCGTGCGGCAGCGTGCGCGGCGCGGCCTGCTACAACGACTCGAAGGCCACGAACGTGGACGCGACGCTCACGGCGCTGGCCGCCTTCCCCGGCGCGCGCCCCCTCGTGCTGCTGGGCGGCGACGACAAGGGCACCGACCTGGCCCCCCTGGTGGAGGCCGCGCACGCCCACGCGCGCGGCGTCGTGTGCTTCGGCGCTGCGGGCCCCAGGTTCGCGACAGCGTTCGAGGCGGATGCGCCCGCTGCTCCCGTCGACTTCGCGCTCGAGTGCGCCGAACACCTGGAGGACGCGCTCGACGCGGCGCTCTCGCTTGCGGGCGAGGGCGACGTGGTGCTGCTGTCGCCGGCGTGCGCGTCGTTCGACGAGTTCGGCTCGTACGAGGAACGCGGCCGCGCGTTCAAGGCGCTCGTGGCGGACCGTGCCGCGCGCGCGGAAGCGTAAGGTCCCCGTGGCGCGCGCCGGCGTCGACAAGCGGGGGGTTCCCGCGCATATCATGGGGCCGCGGCTCATCCTGCTGCTGTCCGTGCTCGCGCTCACGCTTCTGGGCTTCGTCATGATCTACTCCACCTCGTCGGTGATCGCGCTGGCGCAGGCCGAGTCGCCCGCTACCGTCGACCCGATGGCGGACACGCTCAACCAGATCAAGTTCGCCGTCGTGGGCATCGCGGTGGCCTTCGTCGTGTGGAAGTTCCTTCCCTGCTCCATTTGGCGGGGCAACCTCGTGTGGGTCGTGTGGGCGCTTGCGTTCGTGCTGCTGGTGGCCACGGTGTTCGCGGGCACGGGCGAGGACGAATGGGGCGCGCGTCGTTGGCTCATCGTCGGGCCGATAAGCCTGCAGCCCTCGGAGTTCGCCAAGATCGCGCTCGTGCTGGTGGCCGCGCGCCTCTTCTCGGACTTCCGCGAGGGCGCCTACACCGTGCCGGTGTTCTTCGCGCTGGTGTTCCTGCTCGTTTTGGCCCCCATCCTCATCATCCTCGGCCCGCAGTCGGACCTGGGAACGGCCATGATCTGCGTGGTGGGCGTGTTCGCCGTGATGTGGCTCGGCGAGGTTCCCTTGCGCACCCTGCTCGTGGTGGCCGCCGTGGTCGTGGTGCTAGGCCTGGTGGGCGTCTTCGGCGAGGACTACCGCCGCGCACGCCTGCTGGTATTCATGAACCCGTGGGACGACGGCGCGGGCGGCTACGGCACCGGCTACCAGATCATCCACTCGCTCTACGCGCTTTCCGGCGGCGGCCTGTTCGGCGTGGGGCTGGGAAACTCCCATGAGAAGTACCTGTACCTCACGCAGTCGGACACCGACTTCATCTTCGCCATCATCGGCGAGGAGCTGGGGTTGGTGGGGGCGCTCGGCGTGGTCGTGCTGTTCCTGCTGCTGCTGTACGCGGGCATGCGCATCGCGCGCACAGCGCCCGACAACTTCGGCGCCATGGTGGCCGGCGGCTGCACCATCATGATCGTGTTTCAAGCGTTCCTCAACATCGCCATGGTCATCGGGTGGTTCCCCGTCGTGGGCAAGCCGCTGCCGTTCATCTCGTCGGGCGGGTCGTCGCTCATCGCCACGTTCATCATGGTGGCCCTCATCCTGTCGGTGTCGCAGGACGCCGTGAACGACTCGCTCGCGCCCGCTCGCCGCCGCGCCGACCTGCGCGTCGTGCGGGCCGAGCCGGAGCCTCCGCGCTCGTCCGGGCGCGCGGGCTCGCAGGCGGGCTCGTCGCGACAGGGCGGGCGCAAAAGCGCGGCGTCGGCGGGCTCTACGGGCGGCATCGGATGGGACGCGGTGAGCTCGCGTTCCCGGAGCCGCGGCGGCGCGGACGGGGAACGGTCGGGTTCGTCGTCGCGCAAAGGCAGGAGGTAGCAACATGCTGATCGTTCTTTCCGGCGGCGGAACCGCCGGTCACATCAACCCGGCGCTCGCGCTGGCCGACGAGCTTCGCGCCCGTGGCTGCGACGTGCGCTTCGCCGGCACGCCCCAGGGCGTGGAGGCGCGTCTCGTTACCGAGGCGGGCATCCCGTTCACGCCATTCGAGGCGGCCGGGTTCAACCGCAACCACCCGCTCACGCTGCCGAAGGCCGTGGCGAAGATACAGAAGAGCACGGGCAGGGCCAAGAAGTGGCTCGCCGACCTGGACGCCGACGCGGTGGTGGGCTTCGGCGGCTACGTGTGCATCCCCGTGGGGCGCGCGGCCGAGAAGCTCGGCGTTCCCGTGGTGGTGCACGAGCAGAACTCGGTCATGGGCATGGCGAACAAGTACCTGGCGAAGCGCGCCGCCGCCGTGTGCCTCACCTACGACCATGCCGCCGCGGCGCTCGACGAGGCCGCGCGCGAGCGCGTCACCGTCACCGGCAACCCCGTGCGCAAAAGCGTGTTCGCCGCCACGCGGGCCGAGGGCCGCGCGCTCTTCGGCGTTCCGGAAGACGCGCGCATGCTGCTGGTGACGGGCGGCAGCCTGGGCGCGCGGCACCTCAACCAGGCCGTCTGCGCGCTCAAAGACGAGCTTCTGGCCTACGGCGACTTGCATGTGGTGCAGGTCACGGGCCCGAAGGAGCTCGACGCCGTGACCGAGCAGCTGGCGCTCTCGCCCGACGAGGCGCGCCGCTGGCACCTGTTCGGCTACCTGGACCGCATGGGCGAGGCCATGGCCGCGGCCGACGCCATCGTGTCGCGCGCGGGCGCCACGTCGCTCGCGGAGATATCGGCGCGCGCCATCCCGGCGCTGCTCGTGCCGTTCCCGTTCGCGACCGAGGACCACCAGACCACGAACGCCCGCGCCTATGTCGAGGCGGGCTGCGCGTACATGCTGGCCGACGCCGACGTGGAGGGGCCCGAGTTCGAGCGCCTGCTGCGCTCGCTTCTGGAGGACGCGGACGTGCGGGCGCGCATGAGCGCCGCCGCCCGCGCGCAGAAAACGGCCGACGCGGCCGCCAAGTTGGCAGATGTTGTGATTGCGGCGGCGCGGTAGCCCCGCTTTGGGCTACCATGGAAGCGCATACGAGGAAGGGCAGTACACCATGGACACGAAGCGCATACAATCGGTTCACTTCATAGGCGTGGGCGGCGTCGGCATGAGCGGCATCGCGCGCGTCGCGTTCGACCAGGGCATGCGCGTGAGCGGGTCGGACCTCAAGGAGAGCCGCTACACCAAGCAGCTGAAGGCCGCCGGCATCGACGTGCGCATCGGCCACGACCCGGCGAACATCCCGGGCGGCCCCGGACGCGACGACGCCGCGCCCGACGTGGTGGTGGTGTCCACGGCCATCCTGGACAACAACCCCGAGCTCATCGCGGCCAAGGAGCGGGGCCTGGACATCTGGCACCGCGCGCAGATGCTCGCGCACCTGGGCCGCGACTTGGAGACGCTTGCCGTGGCGGGCACCCACGGCAAGACCACGACGTCGTCCATGCTGGCCAGCGTGCTGGACGCCATGGGGGAGGATCCCACGTTCCTCATCGGCGGCATCGTGCGCTCCTACGGCACGAACGCGCATTCGGGCAAGGGCCGCCACTACGTGGTGGAGGCCGACGAGAGCGACAAGTCGTTCACCTACCTCTCGCCGCGCGCCGTGCTGGTCACGAACATCGAGGCCGACCACCTGGACCACTACCGCGACCTCGACGAGATCTACGAGAAGTTCGGCGCGTTCATCGGCTCGGTTCCCGCCGAGGGCGGCGTGGTGGTGGCCTGCGGCGAGGACGAGGCGCTCGTGCGCGTGGCGCTCGAGACGGGCCGTCCGGTTATCACGTACGGCTTCGGCGAGGGCTGCGACGCGCGCATCGAGTCGTGGGAGCCCCAGGGCGTGGGCAGCGACTTCGTGCTCGCCCTGCCCGACGGGCGCCGGATATCCGCGCACGTCAAGCAGAACCCCGGCCGCCACAACGTGCTGAACGCCGCCGGCGTCGTCGTGCTCGCGGACGCGCTCGGCATGGACGCCGAGGCCGCGGCGGCCGCCATGGGCGAGTTCGCCGGCGTGCGGCGCCGGTTCGACCTCGTGGGCGAAGCAGGCGGCGTGACGGTGGTCGACGACTACGCGCACCATCCCACCGAGATAGCCGCCACCATCGAGGCGGCGTCGCATCTGGGCTACCGCCACGTGCACGTGCTGTTCCAGCCGCATCGCTACTCGCGCGTCTCGCTGTTCACCGAGGTGCTGAAAGACGAGTTCGGCAGCGCGTTCGACGCGGCGGACGCCGTCACGTTCATGGACGTGTACCCGGCGGGCGAGGCGCCCGTGCCCGGCGTGAGCGGCAAGACGTTCCTGAACGTGGTGCTGGACCATGCGGGCCACCCCGAGGCGGCCTACGTGCCGCGCCGCGTGGAGGTCGTGCCCTACCTGACTGCGAAGGTGGGCGAGGGCGACCTCGTCATCACCATGGGCGCGGGCGACGTGACGGCTATCGGGCCGCAGCTCGTCGAGGCGCTCTCGGCCGGCGCGTCCGCGGACGATCCCGCGCGGAGGTGAGGCGCGCCGTGTCGGCACGACATACGTCCGAGCTGGAGGCGCTGCTCGTGGACGACCGCTTCGACGGCGACGTCTACCCCTCCGAGCCCATGGCGCGCCACACCATGTACCGCATAGGCGGTCCCGCGCGCTTCTACGTGCAGGTCGCCTCCGTGGGCGCGCTCGCGCGGCTCGTGGAGGTGTGCGAGCGCACGGGCGTTCCGTGGACCGTGGTGGGGCGCGGGAGCAACCTGCTCGTGGCCGACGAGGGGTTCCCCGGCGTGGTCGTCACGCTCGGGCGCGACTTCCGCACCTGTCGCTACGACGAGGGTTCGCAGCGGTTCTGCGTGGGCGCCGGGGTGCCGCTGTCGTCGGTGGTGCAGGAGGCGTTTCGCCGCTCGCTCGCGGGGCTGGAGTTCGCCGTGGGCACGCCGGGCACCGTGGGCGGGGCCGTGCGCATGAACGCCGGATCGCGCGACGAGTGGATCGGCGCGCGCGTGGCGTCCGTCACCACGTTCTCGCCGGGTGAGGGCCTCGCGCGCCGCTCCGGAGACGAGATCGCCTGGGGCTACCGCACGAGCTCGTTCCAACCCGACGAGGTCATCGTCGAATGCGAACTTTCCGTAGAGCCTGCCGATCCGTTCTTCATTCGCGGTAAGATGGAGGCGTCGCTGGCCCGGCGGAAGAAGACGCAGCCGCTCACGGACCCCTCGTGCGGCAGCGTGTTCCGCAATCCGGAGGGGGAGTCGGCCGGCTCGCTCGTGGAGCGCGCGGGGCTCAAAGGGGCGCGCCTCGGCGGGGCCCAGGTGTCGGAGCTGCACGCGAACTTCATCGTGAACACGGGCGACGCCACGGCGCGCGACGTGAAGGACCTCATCGAACTCGTACAGGCGAAGGTAAACGAAACGTATGGCATCGAATTACAACCGGAAGTCCGCTTCCTCGGGTTCGCGTAAGGCGCGCGGGTCGGCAACGTCCGGCCGCGGTGCCCGCTCGTCGTACACCCCGGCTCGCGCCTCCGGCCGCAGCTCGGGCCGCACGTCGTCGAGGACCTCGCCGCGGTCGTCCCAGCAGGGATCCTACCGCGCCATGCCCGGCGGGCGCTATCCCGCCGCGAGCCCCCGTCCGCAGCAGCGGCTCACCTCGGTGCGCGTGGGCGACCTCGACCGCGTCGAGCGCGCCAGCCGCGCGCAGGGCACGTACCGCCGCCACGTCGTGCGCATCGTCGTGGTGCTCGTCCTCGTGGCCGTGCTCGCCGTCGGCGCGGCCGTGGCGTACAACTCCAGCCTGTTCGCCGTGGAGAACGTCACCGTGAGCGGCGTGGAGCACCTCACGACCGACGACATGACGGCCATGGCGAACGTGCCCGCCAACACCACGCTTCTGCGCGTGGACGCAGCCGGCATCCGCGAGCGCCTGCTCAAGAACGCCTGGGTGGCCGACGCCGAGGTGAAGCGCATCTTCCCGAACACGCTCGAGCTGGCCGTGACCGAGCGCACCATCGCGGCCGTGGTGGCGGTGCCCACCGAGGACGCCAAGTCGGTGAAGCGGTGGGCCATCGCGTCGGACCACATGTGGCTCATGCCCATCCCCGACCAGGACTCCGAGGCGGGGAAGAGGACCAACCCCAAGGTTTACGAGGACGCCGCCTCCGTGCTGTCCATCACCGACGTGCCCTACGGCACGGCCGCCGACATCGGCGCGTACTGCACCGACGACAACGTGAACAACGCGCTCGACATCGTGTCGGGCATGACCACCGACCTGTCCGGCCGCGTGACGAAGGTGTCGGCCACCGACGCCGAGGGCACCACGCTCACGCTGGACAACAACGTGGAGATAGCGTTCGGCAAGGCGGAGAACATCCGCGACAAGGAGCGCGTGGTGCTGAAGATCATGGAGGACAACCCCACGGTCGTCTACATCAACGTGCGCGTGGTGGACCGGCCCACCTGGAGGGCTCTCTAGCAACCTGCGGGACGGGCGCGAGGGGTCGGAGGGGCCCGCGCTCGGGCAGTCCTGGGCTCGCGCGGAGGCCCCGCAGGGGCCTCCGGCTCGTGCGGAATCTCGCGCGGACCCCTCCGACCCCTCGCGCCCTGGACGAGGTTGCGTTCGCTTGAGGGGTTCTACCTGCGAGGGAGATGCCGTCGCGAGTGCTTCCATGTTGGAGGCTTTTTGGGATTTGGCGAGGTGTCCCCGGCTTCCCTGCGAGTGTGGTGTACTTTCATGCTTAATATAGTGTAATATTAAGCATGAAAGTACATAAGGAGGGTGGGATGAAAGAACTCGTAGACATAGCGGAAGAAAACAACGGCTTCGTTTCGTCGTCTCAAGCGACGGAGGCCGGCATACCCCGTAGGTGCTTGGCCGACCTTGTGGATAACGGCGTTCTCGTAAAGGTGGAGCGAGGCTTGTACGCCCTCCCCGGCACATGGGAAGACGAGTTCCTCGTGTTGCAACATCGCTTTGCGAGAGGGGTGTATTCGCATGAGACGGCCCTTTTTCTGCACAACCTGACCGATCGCACCCCCCTTTCGTTCACGATGACCTTTCCTCGTTCGTATAACGCGACGCGGGTAAAGGCGGCTGAGGTCGACGTGCGCACTTGCGCCGATGCTGTTTTGGATCTCGGGCTTTGCATGTTGCGTTCGCCTTCTGGAAACATGGTACGGGCTTACGATGTGGAAAGAACGCTCTGCGACCTGGTGCGCGGGCAGGCTGCGGTCGACGTGCAAGCCGTCAATCCCGCCATGCGAGCGTACGCGAGGTCCAAGGACAGGGATATGGGGAAGCTCCTCGGATATGCCCGGGATTTGGGCGTGGAGCGCAAAGTGAGGAATTATATGGAAGTGCTGCTATGAAAACGACGAACGCAATGCAGCTCAAGGCGAAGATAAAAACCGAGGCCGCCCACGTGGGCGTGTCTGCCCAATCGATGATGCAGTGCTATCTTTTGGAACGGTTGCTCGAGCGGATATCTCTCACTCCGTGGCGCGAACGCATGGTCATCAAGGGCGGCGTGCTCATTTCCTCGTTGATCGGCGTAGGCAGCCGAACGACCAAAGACCTCGACACCACCGTACGCGGTTTCAGCCTCACCCATGAATCCGCCGAAAGGGCCTTTAGGGAAATCTGCCTCGTAGAGGTTGATGACGACATTCGGTTCGAATATGTGCGCACCGAAGACATTCGGGATACCGACGAGTATCCCGGCATCAGGGTGTTCCTGTTGGCGCACTACAGCCCTATGGCGGTTCCTCTGACGGTAGACGTCACAACGGGGGACAGGATCACGCCTGATGCCGTCACCTACCGATACCCTCTTCTGTTCGAAGAGCGTTCCATCACGATATTGGCTTATCCGATTGAGACCGTCCTGTCGGAGAAGCTCGAAACCGTGATAGTGCGCGATGTGGCGAACACGCGCCCAAGGGATTACTACGACATATTCATGTTGTGGAAGCTGCAACGCGATCGGTGCGATCTGAGAACGCTGGCTGCGGCTCTCGAAGCGACATCCGAGAGACGTGGCAGCCTTTCAGCCTTGAACGGCTATCGAAGCATCATGGGCAGAGTGGCCGACGATCAGGGCATGGACAAGCTTTGGAGCAGATACCAATCGAGCAACCCCTATGCGCGAACCGTTTCGCTTCAGCAGGCGTGCGAAACGGTTTTGGAAATAATGGAAGCGGTCGATTCCGCTCCCATGCGAGACACCGCTTTTGAAGAAAGGGCTTGAGGGGCCAGTGAAAGACGGGTGCCTACCTGCAAGCAGGTAGGCACCCGTCTCACAGCATGGCCGACGTCATGAGGGCCACGGCTTCGCGTTGGGCGTTCTCCGCGGCTTCGAGGAAGCGGTCGACGTCGCCCTCGTCGTTGTAGACGCCGACGCTCGCGCGGCACACGGCGTCCGTGCCCAGGTGGCGCAACAGGGGCTGGGCGCAGTGCGTGCCCGCGCGCACGGCCACGCCGCGGCGGTCGAGCACCTGCGCCGTGGCGGCGGCGTCCACGCCGCGCACGTTGAACGCCACGATGCCGTGGCGCTCGTCCCGGTCGTTAGGGCCGGGGCCGTAGAGCTTCACCGAGGGCAGGGCGGCCAGGCCCTCCACCATGCGGCGCGTGAGCGCGCGTTCGTGGGCGCGCACGGCGTCGAACCCGATGCGAGACAGGAAGCGCGCGGCCTCGGCCATTCCCGCGGCGCCCGCCACGTTCTGCGTGCCCGCCTCGAGCCCGCACGGCGCCTCGTCGAACGTGGCGGCCTGCTCGAACACCCGGTCCACCATGCCGCCGCCGCGCAGAAGGGGCGCGGTGCGCTCCAGCAGCTCGCGGCGCCCGTACAGCACGCCCGTGCCCATGGGGCCGTACATCTTGTGGCCGGAGAACGCGGCGAAGTCCACGTCCAGGGCGCGCACGTCGAGCGGCTCGTGGGCCACGCTCTGGGCGCAGTCCAGCACGACGACGGCGCCGCAGGCGCGCGCGGCGCGCGCGATGCGCTCCACGGGCGGCGCGCAGCCCAGAACGTTCGACGTGGCCGTCACGGCCACGATGCGCGTACGCGGGCCGATCGTCCGGTCCACCTCGGCGTCGGAGATGCGCCCGGCGCGGTCGGGCACGAGGGGCACGAGCCTTGCCCCCGTGATCCTTGCTACCGCCTGCCACGGCACGAGGTTGCTGTGGTGCTCCAGAAGCGATACGACGATCTCGTCGCCGGGCTTCAACGCGGTCGCACCGTAACCGAACGCCGCCAGGTTGAGCGCGTGCGTGGCGCCGCTCGTCAGCACGATCTCGTTCGCGTCGGCCCCCGCGAAACGCGCCAGCTCGGCGCGGGCGGACTCGAGGGCCTCGGTCGCGCGGCGCGCCAGGCGGTGGGTGGAGCGGTGCGGGTTGGCGCAGTCGGAGCGGTAGAACGCGTCCGCGGCGTCCAGCACGCAGGCGGGTTTCTGCGTCGTAGCGGCGTTGTCGAGGTAGGCCAGCCCCTCGCCGCGCTCGTCGCTCGCTGCCAGCAGCGGGAACGCCGCTCGCAGCGGGGTGCCGGGCGCGAACGGTTTCGCCGCGCCCGGCACTTCGGCATCCTCTTGTCGCGAGGGCGTCACCACAACCCTCCGTACTGCACCATGCGCAGGTCGATCAGGCGCTGGACGGCCTGCAGCCGGTCATGGTAGGGGTCGTCGGGCGGGCAGTCCTCGTCCATGGCGTCGGCCAAGGGTTCGTCGCCCACCACGTCGCGCACCCAGCTCACGAACCCGTCCACGTCGATGAGCTTGATCTCCTGGTCGGACCCTTTGCCGATGTGCGCGCGGTCGCCGTCCAGAAGGAAGAGCGCCGCGCTGCGCAGGCTGTACAGGTACAAGTCCGTGCCGCCCTTGGACGGGAACATCCGGCTGGCCACGAACTGTTCGCCCCAGGAAAGCTCGCGCAGTGCATGGGCGGCCTCCTCATCGGCAGGCATCGGGAACCGCCGGCACGCCTCGGCCATGCCGGTGATCTCGTCCTCCGCCCCGGCAGCGTCCACGGAGGCGTTCTCGGCAGGCGCCGCCCTTTCGGATGCGTCGCCTTCGGCCTCCTCGCACAGGGGAAGCCCTTCCGTTCGCTCCTCTTCGGCGATCATCGCGCTCACGCCCCCAGCTTGCCGGCGGCCTCGAGCGCGTCGGCGGCGAAGCCCAGGCCCAAGGTTTCCAAACAGCCGCGCGTGGGACGGCCCGTGGACTCCTCGAAGCCCTCGTGCACGTAGAAGCGCGATTTGAAATCCTCGAACTTGTCTCGGTCGAGCGTGCGGCCCTGGCATAGCGAGTAGCTCCACTTCCCGTCCTCGTGCACCACGAGGGGGAAGGGCTTGGTGGTCTTCACGTCGTACACGTAGTTCGTGAACACCTCCTGCTCGCGGTGGCGGCCCTCAAGCGCCCAGATGGCGCGGTCGAGCACCCAGAACTTGTGGCCCAGCTGTATGCTCTCCTCATAGGACAGGTCGCGCCCGGTCACCGCTTTGAAGAACTTCACCTCGTATTCGGGCGTGGCACCGTAGGTGCTGCCCGTTTCCAGCGTGTGCTTGCGGCTGACGAAGTTCGGCCACACCCAATCGCACATGCCGAGCGACTGCAGCCAGAAGCGCCCGTAGGCGCGGTTCCAGTGGATCTCGCGCACGCGGGCGTCGGAGTAGATGCCCTCCTCGCTCCAGTTGAAGCACTCGGGATCGTCCAAGCCCGACTGGTCGGCCAGCTGCTTGGCCATGTCCTCGGCCGCCACCGGCGGCTCGGCGCCGGTGAGCACCGCCATGATAGAGGTGTTGTACACCGCGTTGTGCACGCCGTGCTCGTTGATGTCGCGCTCGCTGAAGATGCTGCCGTAGCTCCACTCGACCTCGGCGCGGGGCTCGTTGTGTTCGCAGTAGCCCCAGTTCGGACGGGCGAGCAGGCCGGAGGAGGTGTCCTCGTCCCAGCGACCCCACTTCTGCGCGGCGCGCGCGATGCCTTCGGCCAGATCATCGCCGATCTCCTCGCGGTAGGCGATGCGGTGCAGAAGGTCCTCCATGAACTCGACGGTATTGAACTTCTCGAAGGGCAGGTCGGTGTCGATCTCCTTGCCCTTGCCCATGACGCCCATCTTGTACAGGTTGTTCAGGTACACCGGCATGTCCACCTCGTAGCCGTTCAGGCCGTACTTCGACAGCAGGCTGTACACCTCCAGCGTGTCGTCGATCTTGCCGCTGCCGGTGAAGTAGGTGCCCGCCGAGCAGGTGAGCTCGTTGCCCACGCCGCCGGGGAAGAGGTTGCGGCAGTTCTTGAAGCAGCCGCGGCATCCTTCGGCGCGCGCGACGGTCGGGCTCGTGTCGAGCACCGTCGAAGCCGCGCCGGGGCTTCCGGGCGCGCCGGGCACCTTGCCCTCGTCGATGTTGTAGCCGAACTTCTCCTGCACCTCCATGCGCAGACGCACGAGCGCCGCCGGGTCGGCTATGGGGATGCTCTTCGACCCGATGAAGCTCATGGCCTTGAGGTTCTTGGAGCCGAACACCGCGCCGAAGCCGCTCTGGCCCGTCACGTGGCCCGCATCGTGCACGACGCACGACACGCGCGCTAGGTTCTCGCCGGCGGGCCCGATGCACATGACCGACGGGCGTTGCGCCGTGCGCCCCCCGTCGCGGCTGCCCGACAGCTCGTACCACGATCCCTCCGGCGTGCCGTGCGTGACCTCGTCCCAGATGCGCTCCTGGGTTTCGAAGGTGTCGAGACCCCATAGATCCGTCGCGTCGTTGAACTCCACCCGGTCGTTCACCACGTTGATCCACACCGGTGCCTCGGCCTTGCCCATGATGACGACGGCGTCGTAGCCGGCTTCCTTCATCATGCCGGCCAGGCGCCCGCCCATGCTGGAGCGGTTGTACCACTCGGGCACCGAGAAGGGCCCGATGCCCGTGAACTCGCAGCGCGCCGACGCGGCGGGCACGATGGCGCCGGAGAAGGGCGTGGTGGCGCACACGATGACGTTTTTGGGATCGGTCGACTCGACGGTCTTGTCCTCGCAGTAATCCCAGAACAGCTTAGAGGCCATGCCGTGCCCGCCAACCCATTCGATGTAAGGATCGGTGTCTATGGTCTCGGTTTTCTGCGCGGTCAGGTCCACGATGAGTATCTTGCCGGCGTAGCCGTATTTCGGTTCGGACATGGATTCCCCCTAGCCTTTGTTCTCGTTTGATGCCGCCTGTGCCGCGGTGCCGCCGGCGCTGTAGCCGCGCTCCTTGGGCGAGATCCGCGCCTCGTCGTCGCTTGGCAGGCCTATCTCCAGATAATGATTGTTGCGCAGGTTCGCCGTGTAGCCTTCGTCGGTCTGCACGGGCAGCTCGTTGGTGAACGTGATGGCCTTCATGGGGCATATCTCCACGCAGAGCTGCTTGCCGAAGGCGCCGCCCTCCTCGTCCCAGTAGGGCGTGTTCTGGCACAGGTCGCATTTCTGCGCGTGCTTGTCCTCGAAGTTCCACTGCACGCGCGACGGCGTGAACGGGCACGCCTCCACGCACCGCTCGCAACCGATGCACTTGCCCTCGTCCACAAGGCGCACGCCCGTCTCGGGGTCGGCGTGCATGGCGCCCACGGGGCACGCCTCCACGCACGAGGGGTAGGGGCACTGGCGGCACTGGTTCTGCTGCACGTCGTCGGCGGGGAAGCTGCCGAGCGCGTTCTTCATGACCTGGATGCGGGAAAGCGACGTGTTGATGCGCCCCAGGTGCGCGAGCGAGCACGAGATGACGCACGTCTCGCAGCCTGCGCACTTCTTGGTGTCCACCAGCAGGTAGCCCTGGCTCGCCTCGAGGGCGTACACGTCGTCGGGCAAGAGCAGCGCCGTTATGCCGCCGCCCAGCACCACGCCGATGCCCAACCCGCCTATGCCGGCGATGAATTGGCGCCGCGACAGGCCGCCCTTTTCCTGCGCGCCGGCCGCGCTTCTGTTCGTCTCGGTCATTTTCGCTCATCTCCCTTGCACGCCGGGCGCTCCGCCTGCGGGCGCCGCGGTTCTCGTCGGTTCTTCTGCGGCCGTTTTCGCGGCCCCTTCGAGCGCGGACTCGTCCTTGCCGCGCTCGTCATGCTCGGCTTGCAGCCGTTCGAGCCATCCTTGGTGCTCTTTCTCGGCCTCGCCGAGCGGCATCCAGCCGGTGAACATGGACGGGAACGTCTTCCAGGAGAACGGCGCGATGACGGCGAAGAACACGTGCGCCGCCAAGAACACCAGCATGAGGACGGCGGCTATGTCGTGGACCCAGAACATGACGTTCATCAGCCCGTCGGGCAGCGCGAGGAACACATGCGCCGCCGCTTTGAACAGGCCCGAAACCACCAGCAGCACGGCGGTGACCACGGCCATGACGTAGGCGGCCTTCTCGCTTTCGAAGTACTTGTCCTCGGGGGGCATGGTGAACTTCTTGATGCCGACGAGCAGGCTGTAGTGCCGGATGGTGTAGGACACCACGTTCTTCGTTGGCAGGTGCTCGCGCAGCCGCCAGTGCGACACGATCGTGTTGCCCAGGTAGTAGAACGTCCCGAACAGGAACACGACGGCGGCCACGAAGTGCACGTTCTGCCAGAGGACGGCCGCTGGGCCGTCGTCGACGAACGCGGGCGTGAACCGCAGGCCCAGGATGATGCCGGACACGAGGCAAACGGTCGTGCCCGCCGCATGGGCCCAGTGGGATATTCGTGCGGGGGCGTCGTGGCGGTACACCCGGTCGCCGGCCAGGAAGGGGTCTTTCCGCTTCGTGAACGCGGAGAGGAACAGACCCAAGAACGGTGCCAGAGCGACGAGCCACGGCGCTTGGTCGAACCAAGGCATAAGGCTTCCTTTCGACGTGCTTCGCCGAACCCTCGAGGGGCGCGGGCGAAGCTCGATGCTGTTCGAAGATAAGGGTGCGCGTTCAGAAGGCGCGCGAGGCGTTTATACCTTGAAAGAGGTGAGCACGAGCGGAGCCATAGGAGGGACTCCCTTCTGATCGCGGGCTATACGTTGCCAGCTGGCGATGCACGATACCGTGGCTTCACGATACCGTTGAAACCCCGTCGCTTGCGAGGGGGTCGGCGACGAACGGCAGGGCGTGAACTTGCGAGCGGGAGGGCCCTGGAAGCCAACGGCCGCAGGCGGCCGGTGAGCGGGAACCTCCAGGAAAACGACCTATGCCCGCCGTGCGGGCCGGATCGCCGCGCGCCCTCGTGGACGGGGCGGCGGGGCGGCTGATCTGCCTCATCCGCTATATCTGTGAACGCGTATGTAACAAAGTCAAGGTGTAATTTGCAAATGGTTGAGCTTCGTGTACAATAACCCCACGTGAACTGTACCCACATAGGGGCAAACGCAGCATAAAGAAACGCAGCAGGTGTGGAGGATACAATGCCAAACAAAATAGGTTCCGAGCACTTGGCGGTCATCAAGGTCGTGGGCGTGGGCGGCGGTGGCACCAATGCCGTGAACCGTATGGTCGAGGCGGGAGTGAAGGGCGTCGAGTTCATCGCCGTCAACACCGACCGACAGGCCCTGCTCATGTCGGATGCCGACAAGACGATCCACATCGGCGAGGAGCTGACGCGCGGCCTCGGCGCCGGTGCGAACCCCGAGGTGGGATGCCAGGCGGCCGAAGAGAGCCGAGCGGAGATCCGCGAGGCGCTCGCCGAGGCCGACATGGTGTTCGTCACTGCCGGCGAAGGCGGCGGCACGGGCACGGGAGCCGCGCCCATCATCGCCGAGATCGCCCGCGAGGAGATCGGCGCGCTGACGGTCGGCGTGGTCACCAAGCCGTTCTCGTTCGAGGGCCGCACGCGCCGCAACCAGGCGGACCAGGGCGTCGACCTGCTGTCCCAGAAAGTCGACACGCTCATCGTCATCCCGAACGACCGTTTGCTGGAGATCGTGGACAAGAAGACCAGCATGCTCGACGCGTTCCGCATCGCCGACGACACGCTGCGCCAGGGCATCCAGGGCGTCACGGACCTCATCACCATCCCCGGCCTCATCAACCTCGACTTCGCCGACATCCGCACCGTCATGAAGGACGCGGGCACGGCCATGATGGGCATCGGCATCGCCTCCGGCGAGAACCGCGCCCTCGACGCCGCCCAGCAGGCCACGAACTCGAACCTGCTCGAAACGTCCATCGCGGGCGCCTCGCGCGTGCTGTTCTCCATCGCCGGCGGCCCCGACCTCACGCTCACCGAGGTCGACGCGGCGGCCCGCACGGTGGAGGCCTGCGCCGACGACAACGCCAACATCATCTACGGCCAGATCGTGGACGAGGGCATGGGCGACCAGGTGCGCATCACCGTCATCGCCACCGGTTTCAAGGCGGGCAGCCAGCAGCAGTCCTCCATGGACTTCTCGCGCAAGGACCTGTTCGCGTCCACCGCGCCCGAGCCGAGCATGCCGTCCATTCCGCAGCAGTCCGCGCCTCCGGTGTCGTTCTCCACGTCGTCGAACAACGGTCGCTTCGCGGACGAGGACTACATCCCCGATTTCCTGAAACGTCAGCGCTAAAGGAGCCGCTTGCATGGCATCGGCCGTGGAACTTCCAGAACCGCATCTCGACGCGCGCCTCTTCGGCGCGCGTCGCATATCGGCGCTCACCGACGAGGCCCTGTTCGAGCGCACGGGCGTGCGCGTCGCGTTCACCGGTCGCGCGGGAGGCGAGAGCATGGGCCCCTTCGCCGAGCTCAACCTGGGCGGGCACGTGGGCGACGACCCCGCGATCGTCGCGTACAACCGGGAGCTGCTGCTGGAGGCGCTGGGCGCCGCCGACGCGGCCCTCGTGACGGCGAACCAGGTGCACGGCGACGATATCGTGGAGGTGGGCTCCGCCGACGCCCGGACGCTGGAGAAGGTGCGCGCCCGCGCGCTCAGGGGGGCCGACGGCATCCTCGTGGACGCGCCGCAGGTGGCGGCGCTGCTGTGCTTCGCTGATTGCGTGCCCGTGGTGATCGTGTCGCCCACGGGGCGCTTCGCCGTCGCGCACGCCGGGTGGCGGGGGGCGGTGGCGGGCATCGCCGGCAAGATCGCGCGCCTCGTGACCGCCCGCGACGCCGAGGCGCTCGGCTGCACGGCGGCCGAGGCCGCCGCCGCATGCAACGCCTACCTCGGCCCGCATATCCACGCGGAGTGTTTCGAGACGGGCGAGGACGCACGGGCGCGCTTCGTGGAACGTTTCGGCGGCGATGTGGCTCCCGACGAGCGCCATGTGGACCTGTCCCGCGCCGTTTCGCGCGACCTTGTCCTGGCTGGCTTGGACCCGGCCCGCGTCGTCGACGCGGGCGTGTGCACGGCCTGCCGGTCGGACGAGTACTTCTCCTATCGCGCGTCGGGCGGCACCTGCGGCCGCCACGGCGCCATCGCCGTGTTGCAGAAAGGTTGACGGATCATGGGCATCGAAGAGCGCTATGCGAACGTGGCGGCCGAGGTGGCCGCCGTCTGCCGCGAGGCCGGGCGCGACCCGCGTGAGGTGACGGTCGTGGCCGTGTCGAAGACCGTGGGCGCGGCCGAGGTCGGGGAGGCCGTGGCGGGCGGCGCGCGCGACTTCGGCGAGAACCGCCCCGACGGGCTCGTGGGGAAGGCTGCCGCGTATCCCCAGGCGAACTGGCATTTCATCGGCAACATCCAATCGCGCCGCATCCCCGACATCGTAGGATCGGCCGCGCTCGTCCACTCGCTGTTCGAGGAGCGCCACGCGCGCAAGATCGACGAGGCGGCCGCTGCGGCGGGCAAGGTGCAGGACGTGCTGCTCGAGGTGAACGTGTCGGGGGAGCAGAGCAAGGGCGGCCTGGCGCCGGGCGACGTGCCCGCGCTGCTCGATGTGTGCGGCGGACTTCCGCACGTGCGCGTGCGCGGCCTCATGACCATGGCGCCCCAGGGCGACCCGGACGCGGCGTGCGCGACGTTCGAGGGATTGGCGCGGCTGCACGCGGATCTGCGCGCCCGCCTCGACCCCGACCGTGCGGCCCTGTTCGATGGGCTTTCTATGGGCATGAGCGAAGACTGGCGCGAGGCCGTGCGCGCGGGCGCTACCATAGTGCGCATCGGAAGGGCCGTGTTCGACGACGCCTTCGAGGCTTGAGGCCCGGGCGTGGGGAATTCTCGCATGAGCGGCAGGACCGCCGTGCGGCGGCGACGCGGCGCCGCGCAAGGACAGGTGCAAACGCAGCAGGGTGAACGCAGCGGCGGCCAGGCCGCCGGAACCAAACGAAGCAGGTGGTGAACATGGAGCTGCCCAAAATCAAGAAATCCGAGCACGGCGGAATGTTCGACGGCATCAAGTCGAAGCTCGGCTTCGCCGATGCGGCCGGCAACGCCGCCGGATACGACGACGCGTACCTCGACGACTACGGGGACGACTTCGGCGACTACAACGACGAGTTCGGCGATTACGGGCCCGAGTACGACGACGCGCCCGCGTCGCGCTACGATCCGTACGCACCCGTGACCACGCGTCCGGCGCGCGGGAGCAGCCGAAGCGCGCGCTCCTCGGCCGACGCCGACTTCCCCAAGCTCGTGTCCATCGACGACGTGCGCGCCCACACCCAGGTGCCCGACAGCCTGCGCCGCGACCCGTTGCCGGCGCGCCGTGTGACGACTCCGTCCGCATCGACCTCGAGCTACCGGGGCGAGCGCACGGTGGTGGACGCCACCATGCCCGCGCCCTCCTCGCCGGCCCACACGGCCGCGCGCCGGGAGCGTTCCGAGAGCTTGAACGCGCTGTTCGAGCCGAGCGCGGCCGAGCCCGCCGCAAGCCCCTCGTCGACCTCCGCGTCGGCGGGGTCGGGTTTCGCCGCCGCGTCCTCCTCGACCGTTTCCGTCGCCACCGCCACCGCCCAGACGCCCGCATCCGCAGCCGCCACCGGCTCGTTCGACCCGTACGAGGCCTATGCGGGCTCGGGCGCGCCCGCGCACAACCCGTCGCGCGCCATCTCGGTGCTCAAGCCCGCGAGCTACGGCGAGGTCGAGCGCGTGGCCAAGATACTGAAGGCGGGCGACGTCGTGGTGCTCGCGTTGCGCAACACGCCCGACCAGCTGTCCAAGCGCATCCTGGACTTCTCGTTCGGCGTGTCGAGCGCGCTCGACGCCAGCGTGGAGGCCGTGGCCGACAAGGTGTTCGCCATCACGCGCGGCGCCTCGCTCACCGAGGCCGAGCGCCTCGCCCTGCGCAACCAAGGCGTGCTGTAGCCGACGGCGAACGGCGCCGTCCGACCCTGGAAAGAAGGAGCTGGGCTCTTGCTGAGCTTGAAATACCTCATCGTGTCGATCGCCGACGTGTACAGCATGGTACTGTTCGTGTACGTGCTCATGTCGTGGCTTCCCACGGACCGCGGCCTGCTCGCCGACATCTACCGGGTGCTGGGACGCGTGTGCGATCCGTACCTCAACATCTTCAAAAAACTGATCCCGCCGCTTGGAGGTATGGTGGACGTTACCCCCATCATCGCCCTGCTTGTACTACAATTCGGGGTACGTTTGATAGTAAACTTGTTTTAACTGCGCATAACCGCGTTCGCGCGCGGACAGGACGAAGGGACCGACTATGGCAATCACCTCGGCTGAGATCCACAACCAGAGCTTCTCGATCGACCGCAAGGGCTACGACGTCGACGAAGTGGACGTGTTCTTGGAGCATGTCGCCGACGAGATCGACGCGATGAGCGCGCAGATCGACCAGCTGGAAAGCCAGCTCGACGACACGTCGTTCGCCGGGTTCGACACGCCCGCCCGCATCGAGGACGCGCCCGTTCCCGCAGCTGCCGCGAGCAGCGAGGAGCTGGCCGCCAAGGACGCGCGCATCGCCGATCTCGAGCGCCAGCTGGAAGCCAAGAAGGCCGACGACAACGCCATCGCCCAGGCGCTCATCATCGCCCAGCGCTCCGCCGACGAGATCATCTCGAACGCGAACGCCACGGCCGCCGGCACCATCAACGACGCCGAGGAAGAGGCCAAGCGCATCGTGGACAAGGCCGAGGCCGAGAAGCAGAAGGTGCTCGACGCCATCAAGAAGCTCGAGGACGATCGCGAGGACGCCCGCGAAGACTACCAGGAGCTGCTCACCGACTTCATCGCCGACGCCACCCGCAAGCTGGCCGAGATCGGCGGCGACGCCCCGGTTTCCTCCCTGCCTGCAAGCGCCCATGCCCGCTCGACGGAGATCCTCGAATCGACCGGCCGCGTGATGGGCTCGCCGGCCCAGGCCCCCATCAGCAAGGACGGCACGGCCGCTTACGCCATGCCGCAGACGGGCGCCGTGTCCGTCGCGCCGGCCACCCCCACGCCCTCCCGCGTGGAGAAGGACCTCTCCGGCTTCGGCGACGCCGACGACGCCTTCGAATTCGAGGAAATCGACTAGGCGTTCCTCCGGCCCACGGCCGGCGGAACCGCTCGACGCTGCGAGGCCCCGAGGTGCCCGAAAAGCCAATCACCATAGCTGTTCACGTCACGCCCCGGTCGGGGCGTGACGAGGTTACGGGGGTGCGCGCCGACGCCGCAGGCGCCGACGAGGTGTGCGTGCGCGTGACGGCTCCGCCCGACGGGGGAAAGGCGAACAAGGCCGTGTGCAAGCTCGTGGCCGAGGAGCTCGGCGTGCCGAAGTCGCGTGTGGAGGTGGCGAGCGGCCATACCGCGCGCCGCAAGCGCTTGGCCGTCGACGCCCCCGCCGAACGCGTAGATGCCTGGATCGTGTCTTTGCCGCGCTGCTAGACCGGGCCCTGCGCGGTGCCGGGCGCTTGACCGTAAGCGCGTTTCCGGCTTCCTTGTCTCGGGCGTCGCGTGCATCCGGCGCCTGTGTGCCGCACACCGCTTGCAGCGAGCTCGGCGCGGGGTTTCCCCGCGTTTTTGTTGCGAGTTTTTGAAACACGGGGATTTCCCGTTGACGGCGACGTAGCGTCATCGCATATGCTCGGTTTCGGTCGGACGGGGGCGTCCGGCCGAAGACGAGGAAGCGGCCGTGCCGAACAGGCGCGGATCCGCATGAGGAGCAGCCGCATGACCGATCAACGATACCTGACCGTGGGAGAGTTGGCACGACGCGTCGGGGTGACGGTGCGCACGATCCAATACTACGACCAGCAGGGCCTGTTGTCGCCGTCGGCGAAGGGCCCCCAGAACCAGCGCCTGTACACGGACGCCAACGTGAAAGACCTGTATCGCATTCTGACCTTGAAGTACCTGGGGCTGTCGCTGGCCCAGATCAAATCCGATGCAGCTCTTTTCGACGAGCCCGCCGCCTTGCAGGAGCTGGCCGGCGAGCAGATGGACGCCATCGAAGAGCAGTTCCAGGCGCTGTTCAAGCGCATGACCACGCTGCGCTCGCTGCACGACGAGGCCGGCGAGGGGCTGCCCGATTGGGAGGCGCTCGCCTCCACCGTGGAGCGCTGCCAGGGCGAGAGCCAGTTCTTCTGGCGCCTGACGTGCATTCGCGACGACGCGCCCGCCGTCGAGGCGGCCGCCGAGGATCTCGTCGCGCGCGGCGAGTCCGTATCAAAGTGGCACGAGCTCATCGCCGACACCATCCGCCTCATGCCGGCGGGCGAGCCCGTCGACAGCCCGCGCAACCGCGACTTGGCCAAGCGGTACTTGGCCCTCGACGCGTCGCAGGACGCCGTCGCGGCCGAGCGGAATTTCATCCTCATGGAGAACATCGCTCCGCACGGCGGTGACGACGGCTCGTTCGACGAGTTGCGACAAGCCGTGTTCGACCACCTGGAGGCCGTGGTCGCCGCCTATGGCGACCGGCCCGACCCGGCCGACTAGCCCATCCGGCGCCGGCCGGACTCGGCACCAGATCCCTCCTACCTCCCGATGCCGTGCCCGCCCGGCGCATCCAAAAATCTATCGTCGCGTTTTTCTCAAGCTGCAGCCTTGCGCGCGCCGTCTGCTATCGCGCCCGGATGAAAGGATACGCCCATGCTCGTGTCGTGGATGACGACGAACAAGTGCAACCTCAAGTGCGTCCATTGCTACCAGGACGCCGAGGAAGCAACCGACAAGGAGCTCTCCTGCGAGGAGGGCAAGAAGATGATCGACGAGATCGCCCGCGCGGGCTTCAAGGTGATGATCTTCTCGGGAGGCGAGCCGCTCATGCGCCCCGACATCTACGAGCTGGTGGCGCACGCCGCCTCGCGCGGGCTGCGTCCCGTGTTCGGCTCGAACGGCACGCTCATCACGCCAGAGGTGGCGCGGCGGCTGAAGGAGGCCGGGGCCTGCGCCATGGGCATTTCGGTGGACAGCCTCGATGCCGCCAAGCACGACAAGTTCCGCGGCTTGGCAGACGCCTACGACCTCACCATGGCGGGCATCGAGGCCTGCAAGCAGGTGGGGCTGCCGTTTCAGCTGCACACCACCGTCGTGGATTGGAACCGCGACGAGGTGTGTGCCATCACCGACTTCGCCGTCGAGATCGGCGCGATGGCGCACTACGTGTTCTTCCTCATCCCCGTGGGGCGCGGGAAGTTCATCCAGGAAACGTCGCTCGAGGTGCTGGAGAACGAGCAGCTGCTGAACGACATCATGACGAAGGCCTCGCAGGTGCCCATCGACGTGAAGCCCACGTGCGCGCCCCAGTTCACGCGCGTGGCGAAGCAGCTGGGCGTGGACACGCGCTTCGAGCGCGGCTGCCTGGCCGGCCTCACGTACTGCGTCATCGGCAGCGAGGGCATCGTGCGCCCCTGCGCCTACATGACCGAGGAGGCGGGCGACGTGCGCGCCCAGCCCTTCGACGAGATATGGAGGACGAGCCCCGTGTTCGAGAAGCTGCGCACGCAGGCGTACTCCGGCTCGTGCGGCACCTGCGACTACCGCGACGGCTGCGGCGGCTGCCGGGCGCGGGCCGCCTACTACCACGACGGCGACATCCTCGCCCAAGACGATTATTGCGCCCACGGCAACGCTTTGGTTGCGGCCGCCGTCTAGCGCGAGGGCCGAAAGGCACCTCCGCCCCCTGTCATCCCGAGCGGAGCGCCGTCAGCTTGGCAGCTTGTCATCCTGAGCGGAGCGCCGTCAGGCGCGGAGTCGAAGGATCCCGTGCGGCGACAGCAGGAAGCCTCGTGGCTGGCGCCGCACGGGATCCTTCGACTCCGGCGGCTTTGCCGCCTGCGCTCAGGATGACAACTTGGCGCTCTGCTCGTCTAGCTTACGTATCCATCGAAAGGACCCACCCATGATCACCATCTCCAAACGCATCGTCCCTGCTGCCGTCGCCGCGTTCCTCGCCGCGACGATGCTGTTCGCCGGCTGCTCGGCCGCCCAACCCGACGCCGGCGCCGACGGAAGCGCCCCGCAGGCGGAAGCCCAAAGCGCGCCGCAAACCGACGCGGTCACGTTCACCGACGACACGGGCACCGAGGTCACGGTCGGCAACCCGCAGCGCGTGGTGGCGTGCATGGGCAGCTTTGCGAGCATATGGGAGCTGGCGGGTGGCACGCTCACAGGCGCCTCGGACGACGCGTTCACGCTGTCCGGCTACGATCTGAAGTCTTCGGACGTGCAGAAGGTGGGCGACTTCGCCAACCTGAACCTTGAGTCCATCATCGCGCTCGAGCCCGACTTCGTCATCATGACGAGCGGCTCCGGCGGGCGCGGCGGCGATTCGAACCAGGCGGACCTCAAGGCGGCGCTCGCCGCGTCGAACATCCCGGTGGCGTGCTTCCAGGTGACGACGTTCGACGACTATCTGCGCATGCTGCGCACCTGCTGCGACGTCACGGGCCGCGACGATTTGTACGAGCAGAACGGCCAGGCCGTGTCCGACCGCATCGAGGCCATCACGGCCAAGGTACCTGCGGGCGAGGCTCCCACGGCACTTGTGCTGACCACGTACTCGGGCGGAACCCGCGTGCAGGCGTCCTCCACGATGACGGGTGCCATGCTGGCCGACCTGGGCGTCAAGAACCTGGCCGACGAGAACCCCAGCCTGCTCAAGGACTTCAGCCTGGAATCGATCATCGAGATGAACCCCGACTTCATCTTCGTGGTGCCCATGGGCAACGACGACGCGGCGGCCATGAAGGCGCTCGAGGACCAGACGGCGGCGAACCCCGCCTGGTCCACGCTCTCGGCGGTGCAGGACGGCCGCTACGTCGCGCTCGACCCGCACCTGTTCCAGTACAAGCCAAACGAGCACTGGGACCAGAGCTACCAGGTGCTCTACGACGCGCTGTACGCGTAAGGCGAAGGCCGTCCCATGCCTGCGATCGAGCATGAAAAGGCCGTGCGTCGAGACGGTTCTTCGAGGGTGCCGCTCGCCGTGGTCGTCTCCATCGCCGTTCTGGCGGCGGTGACGGCGGCGGGCTTCCTCGTGGGCTCGTCGTCGGTGAGCCTGGGCGATCTCGTGGCCTGGGCGACCGGCGGCGACGTGAGCGCGGCGGCGAAGAGCATCCTCGTGAACGTGCGCCTGCCGCGCGTGCTGGCGGCGCTTCTGGCGGGAGGGGCGCTGGCCGTGGCGGGCGCCATCATCCAGGCCGTGCTGGACAACCCGCTGGCAAGCCCCAACATCATCGGCATCAACTCGGGTGCCGGGCTGTTCGTGCTCGTAGCGGCCAGCGTGTTTCCCAGCGCGCTGTGGCTCCCGCCGCTCGCGGCATTCCTGGGCGCGCTGGTCACGGCGCTCGTCATCTTCGGCATCTCGCTGGGCGCCAGCACGTCGAGGCTCACCGTGGTGCTGGCGGGCATCGCCATAACCACGGTGTTCGGCGCGGGCATGAACACCATCCTCATCGTGAACCCCGACGCCTACATTGGCTCGTCGGCCTTCCTCGTGGGCGGTCTGGCCGGCGTGCTCATGGACGACCTGCTGTGGCCGGCGGCCTACATCGCGGCGGGCCTTGCCGTGGCGCTGCTCGCGGAGGGCAAGCTCAACATCATGGCGCTCGGCGACGACACGGCCCACGCGCTCGGCATGAACGTGGGGGCGTGCCGGCTGGCCATGCTGGGACTCGCCGCCGTGCTGGCGGGCGCGGCCGTGAGCTTCGCCGGCCTGCTGGGGTTCGCGGGGCTCATCATCCCGCACCTCGTGCGGTTCTTCGTGGGCCACGACAACCGAATCGTGCTGCCGCTGTCGGCCGTGGCGGGCGCGGCGTTCGTCGTCGTGTGCGACCTTTTGGCGCGCGTGCTGTTCGCGCCCTACGAGGTGCCGGTGGGCATCCTCATGGCGTTCCTCGGCGGGCCGTTCTTCATCTACCTCATCTTGAAGAACAGGAGGGGAAGCCTTGAGTAGCCCTGTCATCCCGAGCGAGCGTGCCGCGCCGCCCCCTGTCATCCTGAGCGGAGCGCGCAGCGCGGAGTCGAAGGATCCCGCGCGGCGCCGGCGCGATCAAGTCCCCGCCATCGAGCTTCGCGGCGTGTCGTTCTCGTACGGCAAGGAGCCGTTCATCGAAAAGCTGAGCGCCGCGTTCCTTCACGGGACGGTGACCAGCATCGTCGGCCCGAACGGTTGCGGGAAGTCCACGATGGTCAAGCTGGTCGACGGCCTCTTGCGCCCGCAGGCAGGGGAGGTGCGCGTCGACGGCGTGCCCACGCTGTCGATGAAGGCGAAGGAGCGGGCCCGCCGCGTGGCCGTGCTGGCCCAGGCCGGCCGCCCGCCGGCCATGACGGTGGAGGCGCTCGTGGCGTGCGGGCGCTACCCGTACCAGGCGCACCAAGGGAAGCTCTCGCGCGAGGATCGCGAGCAGGTGGAGCGCGCGCTCGAGTTGGCCGGCATCGCGGGATTCCGCGCGCACGAGCTGCGGCGGCTGTCGGGCGGCGAGCGCCAGCGCGCGTTCATCGCCATGACGCTGGCGCAGGACACCGACCTCATCGTGCTCGACGAACCCACCACCTATTTGGATATCCGCGCCTGCCACGAGACCATGGAGCTGGTGCGCCGCCTGAACGAGGAAGCCGGCAAGACCGTCGTCATGGTCATCCACGACCTCGACCTGGCCCTGCGTTACTCCGACCGCCTGCTGGTCATGGAACGCGGGCGCGCCACGGCGGCCGGCGCGGTGGCTGAGGTGCTGGATGCCGGCGCCATCGAGCGCGCCTTCGGCGTTTCCATCCGCCCCCATGTGGCGGCCGAGGGAAGAGCGTACACGCTGTTCCCGGCATAGGGTCCCTCGCCATCCCGAGCAAGCGGCAGCCCCTCTATCATTCTGAGCGTGCGCGGCATTCGACAAACCGGCAGGTGGCTGCATGCTCAAGATGGCGAGGGATTTCCCGCTTCGTCGCATCCGAACCCCTCCACGCCTTGTTATCGAATCCGCTTAACGTCCTTACAACCGCAAAGCTCGGTGCTACGGCGGACGTCGCCGTCGATCCCGACGGGCTCTGACCAAAGAGAAAACACGTTTGTTAGGCGGTTTCTGCTAAAAAATGACGTTTGTGAACGACTTTTTGATTGAATTAATATATATGTAATAACATCATTATATAAAACTCCTGATGAGAAAGATGCTCTTTTTATTATTCTTGAATATGATCATGCACAAACGTGATTTTTTAGCAGAAACCATCGTTTTGCGAGGTTTTTCGATTCGGAACGGTCGCGTTCCGAATCGTGGTGTATCAGGGTCGTCGGCGAAGAACCGTCGGCACCCTTGCGAGGCGAATCCTAGCCTTCGTTCTCCTTGGGATCAATGGCGCTTGGCCGTGCTCGGCGGCGCACGCTGGGAAAACTTAGATTGAAGAATAAGAGTAGATGCGAGCGGGCCGATAAGCCGGGTTCTGTCGTTGGACGACCATTTATCTCGAACGTGCGTCGCCGCACGCCTCAAGCACGCAACCCGAACGTACGGCGGGCCACCGTGTCGCGTTCCTATTTGCGCTTGCTCCGGATGGGGTTTTCCAAGCCGCGCCGTTGCCGGCGCGCTGGTGCGCTCTTACCGCACCGTTTCAGCTTTTCTCCCGGACGAGCCGGGGGAGTTTTCTTTTCTGTGGCACTTTCCGTCGGGTCGCCCCGCCCAGCCGTTAGCTGGCATCCTGCCCTGCGGAGCCCGGACTTTCCTCACACCGAGGTGCGCGATCGTCTGGCCCGCTCGCATATGGTATTCTAGCAAACCGAAAGCAGCGCGCGCCCGCGAAACGCGAAGCAGCGCGAAAAACCGGAACGGCCCGCATGCGGTTGGTTGGACGGGCGGACCGTCGCGGACGCAAACGCGACGGCGATCTCAACCGAAGCCCGCATCTGCGGGAAGGCAAGGAGCATCATGAACGAAGAACTCACCATACGCTTCGCCGTGCGCGAGGACGCGGCCGACCTGCTGAGGCTGACGAGGGCGCTGGCCGCCGACATGGGCCGGGAAGGCGAAGTGGCCGCCACGGTCGAGGATATCGAGCGGGGCATGTTCGGCGAGGGGGCGGGGGAGGCCCTGGTCGCCGCGCATCCGGTCCGCGGCGTGGTGGGATGCGCCGTTTTCTGCCGCACGTTCTCCACGTGGAAGGGCGCTTGCGGCGTGTATCTGGAGGACCTGTTCGTGGAGGAAGCGTACCGGGGCGGCGGCACGGGCCGCGCGCTCATGGCGCGGCTGGCCGCGCTTTGCGAGGAGCGGGGCTACGAGCGCCTCTCGTGGCACTGCCGCGACACGAACGAGGCGGGCCTCGCGTTCTACGAGCGCCTCGGCTCCGCGCGGGTGGACCCCTTGGTCCTCCACCGGCTGGAGGGCGAAGCGCTCGCCGCGCTTGCCGCGCAGGCGCCGACGGCGGCGGGCGAGTCGCCGGCTGCCGAGGCCGTGGCCAGTGACGAAACGGAAGGGGCGAGGTAGATGGCGACGTGCGCGCTCGTGGGGGCATCGCCCGAATTCAACGCCGAGGACTTCAAGGCCCGCTACGATGCGGGCATGTTCGAGTTCGTGATCGCCGTCGACGCCGGCTTCGCCTACCTGGAGGAGCTCGACGTGAAGCCCGACATGGCGGTGGGCGACTTCGACTCGCTCGGCTACCAGCCGAAATGCCGACGCGTGTCGCGCTTTCCCGTGAAGAAGGACAAAAGCGACATGGAGCTGGCGCTGGAAAAGGCGGTGGCTTGGGACTACGACGATTTGGTGGTGTACGCCGCCCTGGGCGGGCGGCTCGACCACACCGTCGCGAGCCTCCAGCTGTTCGCCAAGTTCTCCGAACAGGAGTACTACGTGACCGCCGTGGGAGTCGATAGCGCGCTGCGCCTGCTCACAGGTCCCGACGTGCTCGATCTGCCCGTCATGGAGTCGGGCACTGTGTCGGTGTTCTCGGCCAACGACCGCGCGCGCGGCGTGATTGAGACGGGCATGCTGTACTCCCTCGACGACGAGGACCTCTCCAACCGCACGTCCCGCGGCGTCTCCAACGAGCTGGTCGGCCGCCCGGCGCGCATCGCGGTGGAAGAGGGCACGCTGTACGTCTTCTATCCTTTGCCCTAGGGGTTACGCCGTTCTCAGAATGGCGGAACCTGCCGACGCTGTGGGGTGCCGAGGTGCCCGATCTCGCCCCTCAGCGCCAGACGCGCGTCGCCCCGGGGTGCTCCTCCAGGTACAGCTCCAGCAGTTCCCGCAGATCATCCGCGTAGTCCTCGTGCGCGTCGTCGTGCTCCAGCTCCTCGACCAGCTCGAACGAGAACCCCTCGCGTCCGTGCTCGTTCCAGAGCGCCTGCAGGCGCTTGTTGGGGTGGCTGCCCCCGCCGAAACGCGCAACCAGGCCGTTCTCGGTCGCGTGCAGGTCGTTCGTGGCTATGAGGAAGCTCTCGCCGGTCGCCCGGCAGCGCACCTCCATCACGCCCATGAGGGGCTTGCGCTCGCTGTACTCCTGCTTGAGCTGCTTTTTCCGTTGCGGGTCCATGGGCGTCCTTGCCGTCGTCGTTTTCCCTCCATTGTCGGCGATTCCGTTCCCGGGCGCAATCGACGGTTCGTAGAGCGCGCTGGCGGATTCGGCCCGCCTGTCGTGGGACGGGGGCGGTATAATCGCCCGATGCGGCACCGCACGCGTGCCGCGCCGCCCATCCGGGCGGTCCACATACCGGGGAGCTTGCTGCCGCACGCGGCCGGGCAGGCTGAGAGGAAGCGCCGATCACGCTTCGACCCGAGGAACCTGACATGGGTAATGCCAACGAAGGGAGCTTCATGACGCAGATCAGCGCCGCGCCGCAAGGCCAACCCGCACCCGTCACGCAAATCGACTGCGCACGCGCCGGCATCGTCACGCCGGCCATGCTCGCCGTCGCGAAGAAGGAGGGGCGCGACCCCGAGTTCGTGCGCGAGGGGGTGGCCGCCGGGCGCATCGCCATTCCCGCGAACGTCCATCACGAAAGCCTCTCGCCCGAGGGCGTGGGCGGCGGCCTGAGCACGAAGGTCAACGTGAACCTGGGGATATCGGGCGACCTTGCCGACGAGGCCGAGGAATGGAAGAAGGTGGACGTGGCGCTCGAACTGGGCGCGCACGCCATCATGGACCTGTCGAACAGCGGCAAGACGCGGGCCTTCCGCACGCGCCTTATCGAGAAGTCACCGGCCATGATCGGCACCGTGCCCATGTACGACGCCATCGGCTACCTGGAGAAGGCCCTGGTGGACATCACGGCCGCCGACTTCCTCGACGTCGTGCGCGCGCACGCCGAGGACGGCGTGGACTTCGTCACCGTCCACGCCGGCATGAACCGGCGCACCGTCGAGTCGTTCCGCGAGACGGGCCGCCTCACGAACATCGTGAGCCGCGGCGGGTCGCTTCTGTTCGCGTGGATGGAGGCCACCGGCAACGAGAACCCGTTCTACGAGTTCTACGACGATGTGTTGGCCATCCTGCACGAACGCGACGTCACCATCAGCATCGGCGACGCCATGCGCCCCGGCTCCACCTACGACGCCTCCGACGCGGGGCAGATCGCCGAGCTCATCGAGATCGGCAAGCTCACGCGCCGCGCATGGGACGCGGGCGTGCAGGTGATGGTGGAGGGCCCCGGCCACATGGCGCTCGACGAGATCGCCGCGAACATGAAGCTGGAGAAGCGCCTGTGCCACGACGCGCCGTTCTACGTGCTGGGGCCGCTCGTCACCGACATCGCGCCGGGCTACGACCACATCACGGCCGCCATCGGCGGGGCGATCGCGGCGTCGTCGGGCGCGGACTTCCTGTGCTACGTCACGCCGGCCGAGCACCTGCGCCTGCCCGACGCCGACGACGTGCGCGAGGGCCTCGTGGCCACGCTCATCGCCGCGCACGCGGCCGACATAGCCAAGGGCGTGCCCGGGGCGCGCGACCGCGACAACCGCATGAGCGACGCGCGGCGCCGCGTGGACTGGGAGGGCATGTTCGCCGAGGCGCTCGACCCTGTGCGTGCCCGCCGCTACTTCGACAGCGCGCCGCCCTCGAACGACGGCACGTGCACCATGTGCGGCAAGATGTGCGCTATGCGCACCGTCAACCGCATCATGGACGGGCTGACGGTGGACCTCAACCTGCAGTGACCTGTCCGGCGGCAGGGGCGGGGGCGTCCAGTCGCTCGGACAGTCCTGAGGTCGCACGAACAGCCCACTGGGCTGTTCGGCTCCTGCGGAACTCGCTTGGTGGACACCCCCGCCCCGCCCGCCTGCATTATTCTGGTTGAGAGAAGCTCAACCGGGAAAAGATGCGCTTGGTCGAGCTTGGTGAGAGGAAGGGCGGCCGTCTGCGGGAATGCAGCGGTTGCGTTGCTTGGGCGTGATTTTGGCGGTGGGGGGCGGTTTCCGGTATGATCGACGGGACAGTCGAATGCCGGGATCTTCTTCGGGGGATCGCGGGCTACGGTAAAGGAGACACGATGCTTGGAGACGAACTGAACAAGGACGCGTTCGAACTGGCCGACCTCGACAAGGGGCGTTGCGCCCTGCTCGTCATCGACGTCCTGGGCGATCCGACCGCGCTGCCGTCGCCTCTGCGCGAGGCGATGCTGCCCGTGGTGGAGAACGCGGCGCGCCTGTGCGACGCGGCGCGCGCCGCGGGCGTGCCGGTGGTGTTCACGAACGACGCCCATATCCCGGGGCTCGACCGCGAGCTCGACCTGTGGGGCGCGCACGGCTTGGCGGGCACGCCGCAGGCCCAGCCGGCGCCGCAGCTCAAGTGCGGCGAGGGCGACTACGTGGTGGACAAGCGCCGCTACAGCGGCTTCTTCCAAACGGGGCTGCGCCTGCTGCTGGACGAGCTGGGCGTCGACACGCTTTTGTGCGTGGGCATGGACACGAACATCTGCGTGCGCCACACGGTGGCCGACGCGTACTTCAACAACTTCCGCATCGTGGTGGCGGGCGACGCCACGCTCACGTTCCTCGTGGGAGACCAGGACGAGGGCCTCGCTTACATGGAGACGTGCTACGCCGCGAAGGTCGTGCCTACGTGCGAGGCCGTCGCGTTCCTGGAGGGCTAGCCATGGAGGCAGTGCTGAGCATCGCGGGTTCCGATTCCAGCGGCGGCGCGGGCATCCAAGCCGACGTCAAGACCATCGCCGCGCATCGCCTGTTCGCCGAAACCGCCGTCACGGCGCTCACGGCGCAGAACACCACCGGCGTCTTCGGCGTGGTCGACGTCGATCCGGCGTTCGTGACGGCGCAGATCGACGCCGTGTTCGAAGACATACGCCCCGCGGCAGTGAAGGTGGGCATGGTGTCGTCGTCGGCCATCATCGAAGCGGTGGCCGACGCGCTCGAGAAGCACGGGGCGCGCAACGTCGTGGTCGATCCCGTCATGGTGGCCACGAGCGGGGCGCGGCTCATCGACGAGGACGCGGTCGAGGCGCTCGTGCGGCGCCTGCTGCCGCTCGCGGACGTGGCCACGCCGAACATGCCCGAGGCCGAGGTGCTCTGCGGGTTCCCCGCCCAGGACGACGCCTCGATGGAGCGCGCCGCACGGCGGCTGGCCGCCCAGGTGCGCGGTTCGGCGCTCGTGAAGGGCGGCCACGGCACCGAGCGGGCCGACGACGTGCTCGCGGCGGACGCCGAGGCGCCGACGCTCTGGCTGCGCGCCCCGCGCATCGACACGCGGAACACGCACGGCACGGGCTGCTCGCTCTCCTCGGCCATCGCCTGCGGCCTCGCGCGCGGCTGGTCGACGGAGCAGGCCGTGCGCAGCGCCAAGGACTACGTGCGCGGCGCCTTGGCCTCAGGATTGGATCTAGGGAAGGGCAGCGGACCCTTAGATCACATGTGGGAATACTAGCCCTGTTTGGGTAAGACTCGCAAGCTGAATGTAGGGGGCGCCCGGGAGAGCGCCCCCTACGGTTTAACGTGCGTGTCGATTGCAGCAGGTCTGGGTTTCCCCTACCGCTCGAACACGCACCGTCCGCCCGTGAACGTGGCCAGCACGCGCGTCTTCTGGATGTCCTCGGGCGCGCACGTCAGCAGGTCGCGGTCGAGCACGGCCACGTCGGCCAGCATGCCCACCTCCAGCGTGCCCAGCTCGCGCCGCCGTCCGGCCGCCGCCGCGCTGCCCTGCGTGTAGGCGCGCAGGGCCTCCGCCATCCCGATGCGCTCCTCGGGCAGCCAGCCCCCGTTCGGCTCGTGCGTGGCCGGATCCTGCCGGGTCACGGCGCTGTACAGCACGTCCATCGACCTCACGCCCACCACGGGCGAGTCGGTGCCGAATGCCAGCACCGCGTTGCGGTCGAGCAGGGTGCGGAAGGGCCACATGAACGGCACGCGATCGAGCCCCAGGTCGCGCTCGGGGCCGCCGGGATCGAGCGTCATGTGCGGCGGCTGCACGGCCGCCACCACCTGCAGCGCGCTCAGGCGCTCCAGGTCCTCCGGCAGGAAGTTCTCCAGATGCTCCAGGCAGTTGCGCCGCCCCTCGGGCAGCGCCCCGTAGGTCGCGCGGGCCTCCTCGAAGATGTCGAGCGCGGCGTGTATGGCCGCGTCGCCGATGGTGTGGATGCGCACGGGGTAGCCCTTCGCGGCCGCCGCCAGCACGAGGGACCGCATGGCCTCCGGGTCCACCGTGGGCCGCCCGCAGTCGCCCGCCGCGCGGGCGTTCGCGTAGGGTTCGGTCACCCAGGCCGTGTGCTGGCTCGACACGCCGTCGAAGAACTGCTTGAACCCGGGAGCCTGCAAAAGCGGTCCCGTGAACCGGGCCCGCATGCCCTCGAACCTTCCCATGTCCTCCAGCAGGGTGGGGAACAGGTGCACGCGCGCCGTCAGCTCGCCGGACGCGAGCAGCGCCGCGTGCACGTCGTCGCGGATGAAGTCGAGCCCCGGATGCGCCATGAGCGACAGGTCGCACACGCTCGTCACGCCGTTCTCGGCCAGCTGCGCCAGGAAGCCCCGGTACGCGCTCGTCACCTCGGCGTCCGTGAACGCCCCCATGATCTTCGGCATGAGCTCCATGGCGGCCGCCTCGCGCACGATGCCCGTCAGCTCGCCGGCATCGTCGCGGTCGTAGGAGCCGCCGGCCGGCGGCGCGCTGTCGCGGTTCAGCCCCAGTTCGCGCAGGGCGCACGAGTTCAGCCACAGCGTGTGAGCGTCGCCCGAGTACAGCGCCACGGGGCGTGCGGGGAACGCCTCGTCAAGCGAGCGCTTCGACGGCAGCACGGGAGGGTTCCAGCGGTACTCGCGCCACCCCTGCGCCAGCAGCCAGCCGTCCGCGCGCCCGGCGGCGAACGCGCGCATGCGCGCCACGCAGTCGGCCTCGCTCTCGCCCAGGAACATGGCGGCCAAGGGGGAGGAGTACACCGCCGAGTGGAAGAAGTGCAGGTGGGAGTCGTGGAAGCCCGGCACCACGAGCGCGTCGCCGAAGTCGCGCACCTCGGGCGCCGCCCCGCCGCCGCGCGCCTCGCGCGCCAGCGCGCGCACGTCGTCGCGCGGGCCGACGGCAGCGATGCGGTCGCCGGCGACGGCCACGGCGCCGGGACGCGCCGTCCCGCCCGTTCCCGTGAACACGCGCTCGCTTTCGATGACCAGGTCGATGTGCATGGGATGCGCTCCTTTTCCTCAGCCCGCTTTCGTCGAACCCGCGCGGGTACCCGTCCGCCACGTATGCCCGCAAGGGTCCGTCCGCCTGCCGCGCCCGCTCGGCTACGGCAGCTCGAAGCGATACTCGTCGCCGCAGATGATCTGCTTCAGCTTACCTTCGCAGACCAGGTATATCAAATGGGCCATCGTCTCGCCCATCGAGAAGAACTTCTGGTCGAGCGGCCATTCTCGCCAGTTGTCGTAGCGCCATTTCGCGTGGGACGAGATGGACACGATGTCGTCGTGCCCCTCGGCCACCAGGTCGTAGATCTCCTGCAGGCGCTCCTCATGGTGCTCGATGAGCTGCATGACGCGCCCGCGCAGGTCGCCGAACAGGGCGCCGTGGGCCGGCAGCACGTGCTCGACGTCCAAGTCGCGCATCTTGCCCAGGCTCGCCAGGAACTCCTCGAGCGCGTTGTAGGCGGGGAACCACGAGGCGATGGACGGCGTGATGCGCTCCAGCACGTGGTCGCCCGCGATGAGGATCTTGCGAGAGGGCTCGTACAGGCAGATGTGCCACGGGTCGTGTCCCGGCGTCTCCAGCACCTCGAACGCGTAGGAGCCGGCGCGGTAGACGTCGCCCTCGCGCAGAAACGTCACGGCCGGCTGGTTCTTCAACGGCAGCAGCTCGGCGGACACGTGCAGGGTGGGCTTGCCCTTCTCGAAGCCCAGGCCGCTCTGGTGCGGCGTGGCCGCCTTCAGCAGCAGGGGGCCGAACACGTGCGCCTCCATGTCCTGCAGGTTCTCCACCTCCTGGAACGAATGGAGGTTCGCGAACACGGTCATGCCGTCGCGGTAGATGCGGTCGAGGTTGCCCGTGTGGTCGGGGTGGGAGTGCGTCAACACGATCTCCACGCCGTCCCAGGTACGCCCGAGCGCGGCGAGCGCCTGGTCGAGCGCCTCCTCGCAGGCCGGATGGTTGAAGCCCACGTCGACGATCGTGGTGCGGTCGTCGGAGAGCACCAGGTAGGAGTTGAGCGCCTTCAAGGGGTTGTGCGGCAGCGGGACGCGCACCAGGTACAGGTCGGGGAGCAGCTCCACCGGCACGCCGAAAGGGGCGGCCAGGCACGCCTGGGACGCCGCCGCGTCGATGCCGGGAAGCGGCTCCCCGGCGGGTTCGCCCATCTCTTCGACCACGTCGCCGAAAGAGCCCGTCTCCTCGGCTGCTTCGACGTCGTTCGCGTTCGTTCGATCCATGCGGCCTCCGTATCCTCTGCGTGAAATAGCAAAAAGGCCGGGACATCAGTCCCGGCCTGCAAGTTCGTGGTAGCTCCGACCGGATTCGAACCGGCGACCTCCGCCTTGAGAGGGCGGCGTCCTAAACCGCTAGACGACGGAGCCACATCGTGCGCTGTGCAGTATACCGTAAAAATGGCTGGGGTGGAAGGAGTCGAACCCTCACATACGGTACCAGAAACCGCTGTCCTGCCATTAGACGACACCCCATCGGCTTACCGATGCACATCCCGGGGTGTTGACCGCGAGACGCAAGCGCGAGTGCATATATTACGGGGAGCGTTGCCCTTCGTCAAGACCCCAAAGCACACTTTTTTGGAAAATATCGAAGTCGCGGCCCTGTGCGGCGTTATCGGGAGGCGGCGGGGCGAAGCGGGGCCCTTTCCCGAGGGTTCCGCCTAGTCGAGCCCGTCCATGAACCTCACGTTCACGTGCATGGCGTCGCAGAACGGCTTGTTGCGCGACGCGCCGCAGCGGCAGAGCGCGTAGCGGTTCCGCAGCTCGTAGACGGTGCCGTCCGCCCCGACGAGCGGAACGCCCCCGCGCACGAACAGCGGGCCGCTCACGTCTTTCTCGGGATCTTCCAAAAGCGAGATCGCGGGGTTGTGCGCCGGCTCGCGAGCCGCACCGTCGTCGGTGCCGTAGTGCACCAGGCGTCCCGCCGGGCAGTCGGACGACGCCTTGACGGCCTCGTGCTCCAGGCGCTCGTCACCCGAGAGCTCGGTGAGCGTCCACACGTCGCCGTCCTCGCGGTGGCAGAACCGCGCGAAGGCGCACCGGTTGTCGTCGAGCAGCGTGACGCCCTCGCCGGGATAGACGTCGGCGCGCTCTTCGAACGGCGCGCGGCTGGCGGTCTCGGTGCCCGAGAACCCTGCGGCCGCATGGGAGCCGTCGCAGAACGGAGGCGTCGTCGTGCGCCCGCAGCGGCAGAGCGCGTACGTTTGCGCGGCGGGGAACGCGCGGCGCACGCGGTACTCGTAATGCCCGTCCACCGGCGTGATGACCTCCTCCAGCAGCGGCACCGGGCCCTTCACCACGTAGGGGCCGTCCTCCGCTACGGTAATGCTCATCGACGGTGCGGCCTCGGGCTGCGGCTGGGGCTTCGCCTCCGCTTGCGCCCCACGGGCCGTCTCGCGCTGGGTGCGCTCCTGGGTCATCGTTGCCATGGCGCCTCGCTTCCTTTCTCGGACTTGCGGATTTCTCCAGAAGTATAGGGAAAGAACGCTCGGGTTCGTCGCCTTCGCGCAGGGCCGTTGCGCGCGGGAAGGCAAGCTGTCAGGCGATCTACACGTTTTCGACGCAATCCGCGGTCCGCCCCGCGCGCCAGGCGTCCAAGAACGAGAGCAGGGCGCCGCGTTCGTTCGGCACGCGCTCGTCTATCACGGCGTCGAGGGCCGCCGCGAGCGCCTCTCCCACGGCCGGCCCCTGCGGGATCCCCGCCGCCATGGCGTCGCGCCCGTCGATGCCCAGCTTCTTCAAGGTGAACGCCTCGTCCGCCGCCAACACTCCGTCGAGCACCGCGTCCAGCCGGTCGGCCAGCGCCACGCGCCCCGCGCATTGCGGCGCCTGCGCGAGCGCGTCTCCGCGCTTCAGGTCGCAGAGCGCGCGGAACAGCTCCACGTCGCCTCCCAGCCGGGCGAGCGCCCGCTTCACGGATTTCGAGGTCGGCTCGATCACGTCGTCGTGGTACCTCACGAGCGTCAGCACCCGCCCGACGAAGGCCGGCGAGAGCGCGAGCCTTCCCATGGCGGCCTGCGCAAGCCGCACGCTGATCTTCGCGTGGCCGTAGAAGTGCCCCGTGCCCTCCGCGTCTTGGAAGAACGCCGCCGGCTTGCCCGTGTCGTGGAAGAGCGCGGCCCAGCGCACGAGCGGGTAGGGCGGCGTGCCCTGCACGACGCGCGCCGTGTGCTCGAGAACGTCGTATATATGGTACGGCGTGCGCTGCTCGAACCCCTTGCACGCCACCAGCTCCGGCAGCACCGCCGCCAGCACGTCGACCGTCCCCAAAAGCGCCTCTTGCACGTGTCCGCCCAACAGCAGGCGCTCCAGCTCGTGCGTCACGCGCTCCGCCGAGATGCGCAGAAGCTGGCTCTTGTTCGCCATCATGCCGGCATAGGTGCCCGCGTCTATGCCGAACCCCAGCTGGGAGGCGAAGCGGCACGCGCGCAGGATGCGCAGCGCGTCTTCGGAGAAGCGCTTGGCCGGATCCCCCACGGCGCGTATGGTGCGTGCCTCCAGATCCGCCGCGCCCCCGAACGGGTCGAGGATGCCGCGCGCGGGGTGGTAGGCCAGCGCGTTCACGGTGAAGTCGCGACGGGCCAGGTCCTCCTCGATGGTGCGCACGAACGAGACGGCCTCGGGGTGCCGCGCGTCCGTGTAGGCGCCGTCGGCGCGGTAGGTGGTTATCTCCAGGGCCTCGCGCCCGTCAACGACGGTGAGCGTGCCGTGGGCCGTCCCCGTCTCGTGCGTGCGCCAGCCCGCCGCCTCGAAGGCGCGCTGCACGTCGCGCCACGGGGCGTCGGTCGCGATGTCCACGTCGGCGCAGGGGCGCCCGAGCAGCGCGTCGCGCACGAACCCGCCCACGCACCACGCCTCGTGTCCGGTCTCCTCCAGCACGGAAAGGGCCTGCGCCGCGTGCGAGGGCAGCACGATCGCGCCGATCCGCTCGTTGCCGTGTTGCACGCGTCCCTCCATGCCTCCGCCTTTCCGCCGCGCCGCCCTTCCGTCGGGCGGGCACTGCCGTTTCCTTGTGCACTATATAGTATAGGAGAATCGGTTCCGGTTGGTTTCCCCGTATCGGCGGGGTAGGGGACCCGTTGCGCGATCGGAGGCCATCGGCCGACCCGACCCGACCCGACCCGACCCGACCCGACCCGACCCGACC
>NZ_PPTR01000011.1 GCF_003339845.1 Gordonibacter sp. 28C | reverse complement strand
CCCCGTCCTGAGAGTTGGCCGGCGCGCTCCGTCTCAATAGGCCCTATCGCAGGGCTCGCGTCAGCATGCCCTGCTTCTCTAGGAAAGCGTGAAAAGATGAGTTGACAAAACTATAGAAACACCCCCCGCTCGAACGCTGCGAGGCCCATGCGGCGCAAGGTGGAAAGCCCCTCCCCCGCATCGCCAAAGCACGTGGTGACGCCGCTACTTATTTTCTTGCGATGCCGCGTTTTTGAGTATCGGGGAATTACCGCGCGCCTTGCGATGCGCGCCTTGCGCGCGAGGCGCATCATGGACGGCAGTTCGCCGGGCGGGCGAAACGCACGACGGCCTTCCCCCGAGCTGCAACCGGGACGAGGGCCGAACCAGCCTCACGCCAGCCCGGCATCCACGCAGGTTCAAACAATCAAGGAGGAGCAATGGCAGATTACTTCGGCACCGACACCGTCGTATCCGAACTTCGCGAGGACGGCTTGCTGATCATACGCATCAACCGTCCCGAGGTGGCGAACGCGCTCAACGGCGCGACCTCCAAGGCCATGGAGAACATCATGAACAACGCCGAGACCGATCCCGCGGTGCGCGCGATCATCGTCACCGGCACCGGCAAGGTGTTCTGCGCCGGCGAGGACCTCTCCGAGCTCTCCGAGGGCGGCGAGTGCCAGACCGTGACCGAGCACGGCTTCGGCGGCCTGACCGCGCGCCTGTGCTCCAAGCCCGTGATCGCGGCCTGCAACGGCTCCGCGGCCGGCGGCGGCATGGAGATCGCCCTGTCCTGCGATATGGTGGTGGCCTCCGAGCGCGCCAAGTTCGGCTGCACCGAGGTGGGCCTGGGCATCATCGCCTCCACCGGCGGCCTCGTGCGTCTCGCCCGAGATATCAACCGCAAGGACTGCATGGAGCTTTTGCTCACCGGCAAGAAGATCAAGGCCGACGAGGCCAAGGCGCTGGGCCTGATCAACTACGTTGTGCCGGTCGAAGAGGTCATGGACAAGGCCATCGAGCTGGCCGAGGATTGTCTGAAGAACGCGCCTTTGGCCCTGAAGTGGACGAAGTACATCGTGCACGCCGCCGACCAGATGTCCGAAGAGGACGCCATGCGCTACAGCGACGCTGCCTACCGCTTCCTGGAGAAGACCGCCGACGGCATCGAGGGCCCGGCCGCCTTCGTCGAGAAGCGCACGCCGAACTGGATCGGCAAGTAGCCTCCCGCTAACCCATCCGCAGGCCGCGATCGGCCCGAACCCAAGCCCCCGGGTCATCACCAACCCGGGGGCTTCGCTTTTGTTCAGCCGCGCGAAAGCATCCGTCAAGGCGAAAGGGCGGCTCGCCCTTCCCAGCAACCGAAGTTCCCGTATACTGTCGACATCGAGGAAACGAGCCGAATCGGACGAAGGACGCAGCCGTGAGCAAGGTCCTGCACATCTTCGGAGCCTCGGGCTCTGGAACGACTACCTTGGGGGAAGCGATAAGCGAAGCCTACGACTGCCACTTCATCGATGTGGACGACTGCTACTGGCTCCCAACCGATCCCCCCTTCCGACGCAAAAGGCCACGGGAAGAGCGCTTGGCGATGATCGTCGAGAGCATTGACTCGCATAAGCGCAGCGTTGTCAGCGGATCGCTTTGCGGATGGGGCGATTCCCTTATTCCCCGGTTCGATGCCGCCGTGCGCATTGAGGCGAACACGTCCGTTAGGATCGACCGCCTCGAGAGACGGGAGCGATGCAGGTTCGGATCCCGCATCGACGCCGGCGGGGACATGTACGCAGCTCATCGAGATTTCATCGCCTGGGCGAAGAGCTACGACACAGCCGACGAGACCGTTCGAGGAAAAGCCCTGCACGACACTTGGCAGAAATTGCTTTGCTGCCCCCTTGCCGTTGTGGACGGAGCCCGAGACACGACCTGCATTCTGCACGATTTGAAAGCGCTTCTCGGGCATTTGTTCACGTCCGCACCAACCAGATGAGGGCAATGATGGCGCATAGGATCATCCTTGAGAAATACAACCCCGCTTGGCCTGCCGAGTTTGAAAAGATCAAACGTGAGCTTGATAGCGTCTTGGGGAGCACGGCGCTCGCTATCGAGCACGTTGGCTCGACATCTGTGCCAGGCCTTGTCGCCAAGCCGATCATCGACATCGACGTCGTTATCGATGGATGCTTCGACGAGACGAGGCGCATTCTCGAAAGCGCGGGATATCGCCATGAGGGGAATCTGGGCATCGAAGGCCGAGAGGCCTTCTCGTATGATGTAAAAGCGCATCTGATGAAACACCATCTTTACGTTTGCGACATGCGCAGCGCCGAGCTCCAACGGCACCTCTCATTTCGCAACCTGCTCAGGGCCAACGAGACGGCACGGAACGAATATGCGCGCGTCAAGCAGGCGGCTGCTGCGCTGCATCCCCATGACGTCGACGCCTATACTTCGAGCAAGGGCCCTTTCGTGGAAAATGCCTTGAGCAGCATTCCGCCCTCCTGGCGATAAATCGCTTGCACGAAAGGCCCGATTTGGCGGAAACGACAGCGCGGCAATTTTTGAGCGCTGAAGCGTGCCGGCCGAGGCGAGAAAGCGCCCGTGTGGAAAGCGGGCTTGCTTTTCTAACAACATGATTGCCAATACTGCGCCTTGCGACGACTTCGATGCAGCCCTCCCCTCTACCGGTCCTCCAACTCCCCCGTCAGGCGCTCTTTCCAGGTGAGCTTGCGCGGGGCGAACGGCGACGGCAGGGGCACGTCGGCGCCGATGGAGCGCAGGGCTATGTCCCAGAGCGTGCGACGGCCGCCGAAGTACAGGTAGCGCTTCTCCAGTTCGGGCAGCGCGGCCTCGTCCACGGAGCCCTCGCGGGCGAATCCGTCGAGGATTGCGTCGCTTTCGCGCTTCGCCTTCGCCTTGCGGTAGGCCACCACGGCGTTCGCCACGAACACGCCCACGGTGTAGGGCAGCACGAACGCCTTCACGAGCGCCACGAGGTCGTCCGCACGATAGCCCGAAAGCGAGGCGGCCTGGCTGCTCAGCACGCCCGCGTCGATGGCGCCCGCCAGCTGCCCGCCCCCGCTTTCCGCCGCCCAACGCTGCACGTCGACCACCCATGCACCCGCGAACACGATGGCGGCGCCCGAGAACACGACCGCCGCCAGCCCCAGGCCCTTGAACCAGCGCGCGACGCTGGCCATCCAGTAGTACGGCACGGTGTAGGCGTACAGCAGCAGCAACAGCGCCGCGAACACGATGGAGCCGCCAATGACCACGGCGTCCTGCTGCACGAAGTAGTTGGTGGCCGAGCCCAGCACGCGCTGCACGTCGTACACCCAGGAGAAGCCGTCGGCGATCATCGTGTCGGCCGACAGGCCGAGCGCCGCCACGATGCGCATGCCCCAGGACAGAAGCACGCTCAGCAGGGCCACGATCACGAAAAACGCCGGAAGCGTGACCGCGACGCTGGCCAGACCCCGCGCAAGCCCGCTGTCAAAGCGCAGCGCCACATAGTAGAACAGAAGGAAGCCGCCGAGCAGCACCGCCGCGAAGCCGAGGTACAGCACGACCGAACCGGCGAGCTCCGTTCCTGGAACGAGGGCGACCGCCACGCGGAAAGCGAGCAGCGCGACCGCGAGACCCACCACGGAGACGCAGCCCAGCACCCAGGCGCGCTGCAACCGGTCGGCCTCGGTGTCGAGGTGCGCGGTGCCGCCCTCGCTTGCCAGCTTCACGAATTCCAAGCGGTGGATGCGCCGGGACACGCGCACGGCCTTCCAGGCGAAAGCGACGGCGAAGGGCGCGAACAGCGCGAGGCCCGCCCCTGCGGGCAGCGCGAAGCACAAGGCCGCGAGCAGCACGAGGGGCACGCCCCACCGGTAGGCGCTCCCGAACGGCCTCGCGGCCCATTCCCGCAAGCGCGCGGCCGCGGCGCGCGCCGCTCGCTCGATATCGTGGACGATTCCCATCATGCGTCCAGTGTAGGGTTGCGCGGCGAAACGGACAAGCAACGGGTCTCCAACCGCCCCGTTGGCGGCGGGGCCGGCACAGCCTCTACAGCGAGCTCGTCTCGTCGAGGGACTTGCCGCGCGTCTCGGGCGCCATGAACACCGACAGCACGAGGCCCAGCAGCACGAGGCCCGCCGCCACGAGCATGGTGGGCCCCACGCCGAACGCGGCCAGGAACAGGGGCGTTCCATAGGTGGCCACCACGGTGCCGATGCGCGAGAACGCGATGGCGATGCCCACCGCCGAGG
Organism: Gordonibacter sp. 28C; assembly: GCF_003339845.1. Classification (GTDB taxonomy): domain Bacteria; phylum Actinomycetota; class Coriobacteriia; order Coriobacteriales; family Eggerthellaceae; genus Gordonibacter. Next base: position 120,925 of record NZ_PPTR01000011.1, on the reverse strand, counting down.
CGCGCACCTCCGTGGGGAACAGCTCGTTGGGATAGAGCCACTGCAGGATGCCCGGACCGCCGCTGAAGAACGCGTACAGGCCGAACGCGATCACCACCACGAACACGGGCGCGTCGGGGAACAGCCCCAGGATCACCAGGCCCACGGCCATGAGCGCGAGCGAGCGGATGAGCAGCGGCCGGCGCCCCATGGAGTTCAGCCAGAACATGGCCGGGATGGAGCCGATAAGGAAGAATAGGCTGACCACGCTCTCGCCGAGGATGGCCTCGTGCCCCGCCCCCAGGCCGAAGGCGGTCATGATCTCGGGGCCGAACGTGTAGATGGCGTACATGGGCGCCACCTGGCAAAGGGTGAGGATGCCCAGGAACACGATGCGCTTGAGGTAGCCGCCGCGGAATATCTGGAGCACCGACATCTTCTTCGCGTTCGCATCGGGCTGCTCGATCTCCACGTCCATGCCGTAAACCCGCTCCATCACGGCGTGCGCCTCCTCGGTGCGCCCCTTCTGTATGAGCCACAGAGGCGACTCGGGAACCCCGCTGCGCCCGACGAGCAGGAAGATGCAGACGGGGATGGGCGATGCCAGCATCCACTTCCAGCCGTCGTCGAAACTGTAGAGCGCGTACCCCACGACGGCGGCCACCGTGGCGCCCAGGTACCATGCCGCCGACACGATGCCCATGTTGATGGAACGGCTCTTCTTGGGGGCGAACTCCGCGATGAGCGAGGTGGCTATCGGGTAGTCGGCGCCGATGAACATGCCGATGAAGAAGCGCGCTGCCACGAGCTCCCAGGGGGCCTGGGCGAACACGCTCCACAGCGAGAACAGGCAGATGGCCACGACGTCGGCGATGAACATCTTGCGCCGGCCGATGCGGTCGGTGACGTAGCCGCCCAGGATAGTGCCGAAGAAGATGCCCACGAGCACCGACGCGCCGATGAGGGCGCTCTGCTCGGTTGAGAGCGAGAAGGCGGGCACGATCTGCGTGAGCGCCACGCCGATGAGCGAGAGCACGTAGCCGTCGAGGAACGCGCCGCCGCTCGCGAAGAACGTGATCTTGCGCAGGAAGGGCGTCATGGACACGTCGTCGAGCGTCTTCTTCACGACGCGCTTCGTGGCGCCGACCACCTCCTCGCCGATCTGCTTCGCGTCGGTTGCCGCGGGAGGGCTTGCCACCTGCGTGAGTCCTTTTACGTTCTCGATCATGGTGTTACCGCCTTAAGTCTCGTGATGTGAGACCCCGGTTCGCGGGGTCTCGCGGGGGCAGCCGCAGCCAGCAGGCCGCCCCTACGGGGATCGCCTGACGCGTACGAGCGCCAGCGCCTTGCCGATTGTCATCCTGAGCGGAGGCGGCGAAGCCGTCGGAGTCGAAGGATCTTCGATTACGGAAAGGGTTCCATCCTCGAAGATCCTTCGACTCCGGCCTGCGGCCTCCGCTCAGGATGACAAGCCGGAGCCCGCTCCCCGCCATGCTGAGCAAGCGGAGCGAGGCGAGGGATCTCCAACCGGGAGAATCCCTCAGCGTCGATTCGTTCCGCCGTTCGGCAGAACGGCGGAATCAACTACTCCCAGGTGCAGATGCCGAAGTTCAGGTGGGGCTTGGCACCCGTCTCGTCCACGTCGGCGTCGACCAGCTGGAAGCGGATCTCGTTCTCGCCCACCTTCCACATGCGGGTCTGCAGCGTGGTGCCCGGCAGCACCGGCGAGGTGATGCGGGTCTTGAAGCGCTTCATGCGCTCCGGATCGCCCGGGAAGAACGAGCTGATGATATGGCGCATCGTGAAGCCGCCCAGGCTCACGCCGTGCGCGATGGGGCGCGCGAGGCCGGTCTGCTCGGTGTAGGCGAAGTCGATGTGCTGCTGGTGCCAATCGCCCATGAGGCGGTAGATCAGCGGCATGTTGAGCGGCATGGTCTCCTCCACCACGGCGTCGGGCGCGCGGTCGGGCATCTCGACGATGTCCTTCGGGGGCTTGGGGCCTCCCCAGCCGCCGTCGTAGATGCACACGTCCCAGGTCTCGGTCTCGCACAAGAGCGTGCCGTCGGAGGAGAAGGAGCGCCCGGTCTGCTTCGACAGGCACCCGCGGCCCTCGCCGCGGTCGTACAGCGCATCCTGGGTGACGAACGTCTCGATGCGGTCGTTCATCTTGAAGGGCGCGTGCAGCTTGATCTCGAAGCCGTAGTGCAGCGAGCCGTCGTAGTTGTAACCGTAGTCCAGCGTGCGCGTCATCTCCTCGTGCACGGTCAGCGGCACGCCGAAGATGGGCAGCACCTTGAGGTCGGGGTTCGCCGCGTCATACTCGTTGACGTACTCCAGGTCGGTCTTGCCGTCGTAGCCCGCGTTGCAGCCGAGGGCGCAGATCTCCAGGTCCTTGAACGTGTACTCCCGCACGAACGGCCCGAACTCCTTGCCCACGATTTCTGTGCTGATTGCCATATTCCGTCTCCTTATCTCCCAGGCACCTAAAGGGTGCCTATTCACCAGGATCACTCGTACGTCCCCGCATCAGAACCTCTGCCGCATTCGCCGAAGGTCGGCCGCAGCCGACGCCCGCGGCCATCCCGCAGGTCACTTCAACAACCGCTTTTCTATCTTCATCGAACAGGTGCGCGGGAAGCTGTCCACGATCTCCACGTACGAGGGAACCTTGAACCCCGCCATATGCTCCTCGCAGAAGGCCAGCACCTCCTCCTCGGTGATACGCGCGCCGGAAACCGGCAGCACGAACGCCTTCACAGCCTGGTCGCGGATGGGGTCGGGCACGCCGATGACGGCGGCTTCGGCGATGCGCGGATGGTCGACCAGGACGTTCTCCAACTCAGTGGTGGAGATGTTCTCCCCCGCCCGCTTGATCATGTTCACCTTGCGGTCGACGAAGAAGAACCAGCCGTGCTCGTCCACGTAGCCCTTGTCGCCGGTTTTCAGCCAGCCGTCCTCCGTGAACGTGCGGGCCGTGGCCTCCGGATCGCCCCAGTACTCCTTCATGATGGTGCGTCCGCGCACGCCGCGCACCTGGATCTCGCCGATCTCGCCCGGCGCGCCCTCCGCACCGTCCTCTCGCATGATGCGCACCTCGTAGCCCAAGCCCGCGCGCCCCACCGACGGCCAGCGCCGCGGACCGGCGGGAGGATCGGTGAGCACCCAGCCGACGGACTCGGTGGACCCGTACGTGTTCATGAGCGACACGCCGAAGCGTCGTTCGAACGCCTCCTTCTCGGCGTCGGACACCGGCAGGAAGTAGAGTATCTCGCGCAGCGCGTGGTTGCGGTCGTCGGGCGATTCGGGCTGCAGCATGAGCGTGCGCAGCATCATGGCGACGCACTGCGTGACCGTCGCCTTGAACTCGCGGATCTGCGACCAGAAGCGGCTGGCGCTGTACTTCTCAACCACGATGAGCGCAGCTCCCGCCGTGAGCACAGGCATGAGAGCGGCCAGCTGGAAGTTGGAATGGCAGGCCGGCATGGTGGTGAGCAGGCGGTCATTTTTCGTGAGCGTGACCTCCCAGTCGCCGTACAGGCCGCTGAACAGAAGATTCGCGTGCGAGAGCACCACGCCTTTCGGGCGCGAGGTGGTGCCCGACGTGAAGATGATCTCGGCCGGGTCGTCGGCGCAGAGGGGGCGCGCCTCGTCGAGCACGGCCGCCGCCGCGACGCGCAACCGCGAGAAGTCGTGCAGCGACTCCTCGCCTCCGAGGGCGGCGCGCGCCTCGTCGACGCCTTCGACGCTATCGTCGTCGGTTCGTGCGACCAGCACGCCCTTGGGCAGGTGCGGGCCGCTGCCGCGCACGGCGCGGTACAGGTCGAGGAACTTCGGCTCCACGACAGCGCACGAGGCCTCGGTGCGCCCGAGCACGTACGCGGCCTCCTCCACGAGGTACTGCTCGTTCATGGGAACCATGACGGCGCCGATCTTCGCAAGGCCGAACAGGCACATCATGAACTCGGGGCACGTGCACAGCTGCACGGCCACGCGCTCGCCCGCCTGCACGCCCATGGAGAGGAACACGTTGGCCGTGCGGTCTATCTCCTCGTTGAACGTGCAGTACGTGTACGTGCACGTCGAACCCGTCCGATCGCGGAAGAGGAGGAACTCGCGATCGCCGCATGCGGCCACGAGGCCGTCCCACAGGCTGCGCACCGTTTCGTTTCCCACGATGTCGGTCAATCGTCTCATCCTTTCGCGCTCCAGCGCAGATTCGCTACTGGTTCTCGAACCGTTCATTCTGTCATCCTGAGCGGAGGCAGCGAAGCCACCGCAGTCGAAGGATCCCGTTTGGCGACAGCCGTGGCGCTTCCCGCTGGCGCCGCACGGGATCCTTCGACTCGCTTCGCTCGCTCAGGATGACACCATGCAGCTAGCCAACCTTCACGACGCCGGCCTCGGCCAGCTCGTCGATCTGCTCCTGCGTGTAGCCCAGCTTCGTCAGCACGTCGACGGTGTCGCCGCCCTGGTTCGGCATGGGACGCCAGATCTGGCCGGGGTTGTTCTTGAACTTCGGGAACACGCCCAGGCCCTTGAACTCCTGGCCGTCGGCCGTCTCCCAGCTCTGCCACACGCCGCGCTCCTTGAGGTGCTCTTCGGCCACCAGGTCCTCGAACTCCATGACCACCTGCACGGCGATGCGGTGCGCCGCGAAGTCCTCCTCGATGTCGTACTTCGAACGCTCGAGGCAGTAGGCGTCGAACGCCGCCTCGATCTCCTGCGCATGCGGGTTGGACAGCCACAGGCCGCTCGTGTCTTCGGGGATGTCCTCGGTGCCCCACAGGTGTCCCAAGCCGATGGCCTCGAGGAAGTACTTGTTCTGGTCGACGCCGTACAGGCAGATGCCCAGGAAGCCGTCCTTGCACTTGTACTCGCCGATGCCGCACAGGTTCTGGTTGCGCGCGCCGGGACGGGGCCACTTGATGCCCTCGTTCAGGTAGTCCACCAGGTAGTACTGGCCGATGGACAGCAGCGTCTCGTACATGGCCAGGTCGATGGACTCGCCCTTGCCCGTCTTGGCGGCACGGTAGAGCGCGGCCAGCGACGAGGAGGCGATCATGAGCGTGTTGAAGTAGTCGCCGGCGTAGGGGCCCGGGTTCATGGGCTGCTCCTGCGTGCCGTTCTGGCTCATGTAGCCGGAGTACGCCATGACGGTGAGGTCGTAGGCGGCGCGCTTGACCATCTTCGGATCGCCCGTCTGGCCGAAGCCGGACACGTGCACGATGACGAGCCTGGGGTTGATCTCCCAGAGCACCTCGTCGGTCACGCCGTGCTTGGCGTAGGTGCCGCCCTTGGAGGCCTCCATGAAGATGTCGGCGTCCTTGATCATCTCGAACAGGATCTTCTTGCCCTCGTCCGAGAAGTAGTTCAGCGAGACGGAGCGCTGGTTGCGGCGCTCGGCCTGCTTGACGTAGGGGGTGTCGCGGATGGTGTCGCCCGCGCCGGTGTTCTCGAGCCAGGTGACGTCGGCTCCCCAGTCGGCGAGCAGGTCGCACGCCTTCGGGCACGCGAGCTCGACGGCCGAGTAGACGACCTTCACGCCGTCGAGGGGGCCGTAGGACGGCTTTTCGGTGGGAAGTGCCATGGTGTTTCCTCCTTGGTCGATAATGGTAGTTATCATCCTGAGCGGAGCGCGACATGCGCCCCCAAGCTGTCATCCTGAGCGGAGCGCGCAGCGCGGAGTCGAAGGATCCCGTTTGACGTGAGCCGTGGGATTCCCTGCTGGCGCCGCGCGGGATCCTTCGACTTCGGCCTACGGCCTTCGCTCAGGATGACAGGCGGGACCTTCGATCGCTCAGGACGACATCGGGATGACGGCTTGCTTACTTCTGCTTGTACTTGATGGAGGCGCCCTTGGAGGTAGCCAGGATCATCATCTCGTCGGTGCCGCCGGAGACGCGGTCGACGCGCAGGTCGCGCCAGATGCGGTTGATGCGGTGCTCGCTGGCCACCGCGATGCCGCCCATGATCTGCATGGCGTCGTCCGTCACCTCGAACGCGGCGTTGGCGCAGTAGTACTTGCACATGGCGGCCGCGGCCGGGTCGAAGCTGCCGCCGTTGTTGTCGGCGTTCCAAGCGGCCTCGTACAGCATGTTCTTCATGTTCGTGAGCTTGATGCACATGTCGGTTATCTTGATCTGGTTCAGCTGGAAGCGGCTGATGGGCTTGCCGAAGGCGATGCGGGTGTTCGCGTGCGCCATGGCGTCCTCGAACGCGCTGATGGCGGTGCCGTAGTCGCAGGCGCCCACGAGCCAGCGCTCGAAGTTGAAGTCGGACACGCCGCGCATGAAGCCGTTGCCCTCCTTGCCGAAGATGTCCTTCTCCTCCAGCTCCACGTTGTCCATGTACACCTCGCAGCAGCTGTCCATGCGCAGGCCCAGCTTCGTGAGGGGCGAGAGCTTCACGCCCGGCTTGGACATGTCGAGGAAGAACTCGGTGAACATGCTCTCGTCATCGGCGTTCTTCGCCATGATGACCAGGTACTTCACGCCCGCGGACGACGTGATGAACGTCTTGGTGCCGTTGAGGTAGATCTTGCCGTTCTCGCGCTTGTACGTGGTGGCCAAAGCCCCCACGTCGGAGCCGGCGCCCGGCTCGGTGCAGGCGGAGTTCCAGATCTGCTCGCCGGAGCCCAGCGTGGACAGCACGGCCTCGATCTGCTCCTGGGTGCCCTCGCGGATGACGGTCTCGAAGCCGGGCAGCTGGTAGAGCACGTAGGTGGGGGCGCCGTACTTGCCCAGGATCTCGTACACGGCCATGAGCGTCACGCAGGGCTGCTCCAGGCCCAACCCGCCGTGGCTCTCGGGCAGCATGATCTGGTCGAAGCCCAGTTCGCACAGGCCCTTGACCCAGCGCAGCGGGTACTCGTGCTTCTCGTCGCACTCGTGGAAGTAGGTCTCCCAGTTCTCGCTCTCCATGTACTCGCGGTAGCTGTCGACGATGAGCTCCTGCTCGTCAGTCAGTTTGAAATCCATGGTGCCAACCTTTCCTTGTCGGATATCGGCGCGGCTTCTCCGCCGCGCCGCCTTGCCTGTCGTTATGGCCGTTTCGGGCACCGTCGCCCGGGGAGGCCCTCCCCTCGTGCGCCGAAGGGCGCGGTTAGAGCCCCAGCTGCTGGCGGTAGAACGTCGCGGCGTGCTCCAGCGCGTCGTTCGCCTCGTCGAGCATCTTGGTGTAGTGCAGAAACGCGTGGATGACCCCTTCGAACACCTCGTAGCGCACCGGCGTGCCGTACTGCTCCAGAATGGCCGCGAGCGTGGCCGAGTCGTCGCGCAGCGGGTCGAACTCCGCCGCCGCGACGTAGCACGCCGGCACGTCGCGCGTGAGGTCGTTCAGGAACAGGTTCGCGTAGCGCGCCCGGGCGAGCTCGGCGGGATCCTCGGCGTACAGGCCCAGGTACCACTGCCAGTCTTCTTCGGTGAGCCCGTCCCACGCACCGCCCAGAAGGCGCATGGAGGACGAGTCCGTAAGGCCGAACCAGCCGTAGAACAGCAGCAGACACTTCACGAAACCGCTGCCGCCGCGCTCCTCGCGCAAATACAGCGTGGCCGCCAGCCCCAGGTGAGCGCCGCCCGAGTCGCCGGCGAAGGCCAGGCGGTCGCCGTCGATGCCGTAGGCGGCGCCCTGCGCGTGCAGGTGCTCCGCCACGGCCGCGACCTCCTCGACCGCGCTCGGGTACTTGGCCTCGGGCGACAGGCGGTAGTCCACGGCCGTCACCACGGCGCCGGTCCTGTCGGCCAGGATGCGGCAGATGCGGTCGTGCGTGTCCAGGTTGCCCAGCACGAACCCGCCGCCGTGCGCGTAGACGACGCCGGGGGTGGCGGGCTCGCCCGCCGCGCGGCCCGCGGCGGCGTCTTGGGTGGGATAGTAGTACCGCACCGGGATGTCGCCGTGAGGACCGCGCACCGAACCGTCATGCGTCTCGGCCATGGCCGGGCCGCCCTCGGTCCAGTACGCGCGTCCGGCCACGTAGTTCTCGCGCATCTGAACGAACCCCGCGCTCGTGTCGTTCGCGTCGCCTGCCAGCTCGTCCTCGCGAGCCAGCACGGCCTTCATCTGCGGGTTGATCTTCGCCAGCACGTCGAGCTTGTTCATGGTCGCATCCTTTCCGCGTGAGGGTTTCCGAACCGGTTCGCCGAAGCCTTACGCCTTGGCGGAGGACGGGTCGGCCTCGATCGCCGGGGCGGCGCTCTCGGCGGCCAGGTTCTTCTTCATGGCGCGGCGCGTCATGACCAGGCAGGCGCAGCCGAGCACGGCGAACACGATGAGGACGACGAAGATGGTGTTGAAGGCGTCGGCGCCCTGGGCGTCGATCATGCCGCCGAACCAGGTGTGCACGAACACGTCGGGCATGAAGCCGACCACCGACAGGATGCCGGAGGCGGTGCCGAAGATGCCCATGGGAACCTTGGCCTCCGTGAGCGGCGAGGAGCCGATAGAGAAGGCGCCGTAGGTGACGAAGCCGAGCACGACCACCAGCACGGCGACGGCGATGACCATGGCCTCGGTGCGCGGCAGGATCATGAAGCAGGCCAGCACGACCGCGCTCGCGGCGAAGAACAGCAGAATAGACTTGGAGGGGCTCTTGAGCTTGTCGGCGAAGAAGCCGGCCACAGGACCGGCCACGAGGCCGATGCCGTAGGTGCGGATGAGGCCCACGATGGACACGATGGCGACCGGGGCGGCGAAGCTCATGGTCATGAACGGCGTGGTGTAGGTGACGCCCTGGTACACGGCGTACACGAAGAAGTACGCGAGGCAGGCCCAGATGACGCCGGGGTGCTTGATGGCCTGGACGACCTCGCCGAGGCTGAACATCTTGGCGTCCTTGTTGATCTCGCCCTTGAAGTTCGGGATGAAGATGAAGGAAGCCACGGCCAGAAGCGCGATGAGCACGCCCAGGAACACGAGCAGCACCTGGATGCCCTCGGAGGGGATGGGGATGGCGGAGATGATGGCCGTGTTGATGAAGCCGATCACGAGGCCCGCGGCGCCGTAGATGGAGTAGCTGATGCCGATCTTGGAGGCGTACTCGTCCTCGGCGCAGCACAGGCGCACGATCTTGAAGCGCGTGCCCCACCAGATGAGGATGGACGTGATGCCGAAGCCCACGAACAGCACGTACATCATGGTGAGCGACGGGAGCATCGCGTACACGAACGTGAGCAGCGCGGTGCCGCCGAAGCCCACCCACGACAGCGTGCGCATGCGGATCTTGTCGGCGATGATGCCGGAGGGCAGGTAGCAGACGACCGCCGCGATGGCGTAGCAGGACACGAGCGCGCCCAAGTCGGCGTTGGTCACGCCGAGGCCCTCCATGAGGGGCTCGTAGAACACGTTCTTCAGGTAGATGGGCGTGTAGATGATGGAGGATCCCATCGACACGAGGATGAGGAGGAACCACTTGTGGATCCCCGTGAGGTCCTTGTAGGTGACATCCCCCTTGCTTTTGGCAAGCAACGACATTGCGCTTTCCTTTCTCCTTGCAGTTGTCCGGCCCCTGCCGACCGCCGACGGCTTGTTCTCGACGGTGGGCGGCAGGTTCCGGGCCGATGAGCGCATTCTGTTCGCGAGACGTGTTTTTGCCATCGCAAATTCTCCGTGAACAGCCGAATACTTACTTTTTTGCGAGGCGTTACCGTAGAATTGGTGATAGGTTCTCACTATGAGTAGGCGAGGTGCCCCGCCGTCGCGCACCGGCGGTTCGGGCAGGTAGACAGCATCATCATCATCCATCGCACAACCGAGAACGAAGGGTGGGCGCGTCCATGGCGAACCAAGCGGAGGATCTCAAGGGTCGAGGCACGAAGCCGGCAGCGTCGTTAGCGTCCCTCGCGGCGCGTCCTGCGGCGAAGTACGTGGGTTTCGCGCTGCTTTTGGCATGGCACTACGCGCTGTGGTTCACGCCGCACGTGTTCGCGCATACCGAGTTGCTTGACGAGCGCGTTACCATCTCGTGGCTCGTGAACCTGGGCGCCACGGTGCTGTTCCTGTTCCTCATCGCGCTCTTGCTGGGACGCAAGCGGCACCTCTCGTCGTTCCGCTGGCTCGGCTACGTCGCGCCCGTGTTCATCGCCGCCGCCACCCTCGTGCTGTGCGTGGCGCCGTTCTCGCTCACCGTGCCCGGCGTGGCCTACCTGCTGTCGTTTCTTTTGGGCGGGGCGGAAGCCGTGATGTGGATACTCTGGGGCGAGCGCTACGCATGCGTGAAGGCCAACTTCTCCATCAAGCACATCGGCACCGTGTTCGGCTTCACGTTGCTCGCCTGCGTGGGCTTGGCTCTGGCCCTGCCGCCCGTGGTTTCGACCGCGTTCGTGGCGGTGCTGCCGCTTGCCTCCGGCGGCCTTTTGACGCTGGCCCGGCGCGACGGCGCGCACTCGTTCCCGCCGCTGCTGCCTAAGAACGCCGCGCACGGCGGCTTCAAGAGCATGGTGGTGGTGTGCGGCATCTCGTTCGTGGCCTCCGTGGCCGCCTACTTCCTGGCGGCCGTCATACCGTGGGAGGAACTGCCCACCCGCGACGTCAGCTTCACGTTCGGCATCCTGGGCGGCGCCGCGCTCATGCTGGGCATAGCCGCCATCTGCATCGCATCCAAGGACAAGGTGAACATATTCAAGCTCTACCCCTGGCTGCTCGTGTTCGAGATCGTGGCGTTCTCGCTGTTCCTGGCAGACGGCGCGCTGTACTTCCCCGCCTTCATCATGGCTGTGGGCATATCGTCCATCTTCGAGATACTGCTCATCATGTACTTCGGCATCCTGACGTCGAAGGGCTACAACACCCCGGCGCTCGCCTTCAGCTTCTCGGGCGGCTTCGTGCGCGCGGGCATAGCCGTGGGCAACACGCTGGCCGTGGCCTACGAGCACGCGCCCGCCCTGGCCCAGGCCGTGACGCCCGAGACGTGCCTCGCGTTCATCTGCGTGCTGGCGGCGCTGCTCATACCGCTCGTGCGCCAGGAGTTCAGCATCCTCGCACTCACGGCCGCTCCGCCCTCGAAGGCCGAGGTGGACGAGATCTGCATCGAGGTGGCCAAGGAGTTCTCGCTGTCGGCGCGCGAGCGCGAGATACTGGAGCTCATCGCGCGCGGCTACACCACGAACACGATATCCGTGAAGCTGGTCATATCGCCCTACACGGTGAACACCCACATCCGCCATATCTACGAGAAGATGCAGATACACAAGCGCAGCGAGCTTTTGAACTACATCAACATGCAGCGCAGCGACTTCTAGGCGGTCGCCGCGAAAGGCGAGGCGTCTCGAAAGGAATCTTACCGTTCACCCCAAACGTGAAGAACGGGGCGCTATTGCGCCCCGTTCTTCATCAAAATCTTTTACGTCGGCCTATCTATTACGCCAGCCTACTTGTCGGGATAGAACCCGCTCGGCTCCTCGCCCAGGTTGATCATGATGTTCTTCGTCTGGGTGTAATGCTCGAGCATGATCTTGTGCGTCTCACGGCCGATGCCGGATTCCTTGTAGCCGCCGAACGGCGCACCCGACGGAATCTGATTGTAGGTGTTCACCCACATGCGGCCCGTGCGCACGCCCTGCGACACGCGGAACGCGCGGTTGATGTCGCGGGTCCACACGGCGCCGCCCAAACCGTACACCGAGTCGTTCGCCAGGTCGATGACCTCTTGCTCGTCGGAGAACTTGATGACCACGGCCACCGGCCCGAAGATCTCCTCCTGCGCCACGCGGCAGGAGTTGTTCGGCACCTCGATGAGCGTCGGCTTCATGAACGCGCCCTTGGCGAGCTCGCCTTCCGTGAGACGCTCGCCGCCGCAGAGCACCTTGCCGCCTTCCTGCTTGGCGATGTCCACGTACTCGAGTATCTTGTTGAGCTGGTTCTGATCGACCTGGGAGCCCATCTGGGTGTCGTCCTCCCACGGCAAGCCGACCTTCACGTTGCCGAACACGCGGCACGCGTCCTCGACGAACTTGTCGTAGATGCTCTCATGCACGAAGATGCGGCTGCCGGCACAGCACACCTGGCCCTGGTTGAACAGAATGCCCAGCTGAATGCCGTCCAGCATCATGTCCCACTTGCAGTCGGGGAAGATGATGTTCGCGGATTTGCCGCCCAGCTCCAGCGTGGCCGGGATCAGGCGCTCGGCCGCCGCGCGGGCCACGTCGCGGCCCACTTCGGTGGAGCCGGTGAACGCGAGCTTGCTGATCTTCGGATTGTCGAGGATGTACTGGCCCGACTTCGAACCGCGACCCGTGACGACGTTGAACACGCCGGCCGGGATGATGTCCTCGGTGAGCTTGGCCAGCTCGAGCACCGTGAGAGAGGTGGTGGAAGAGGGCTTGAACACCGTGCAGTCGCCGGCGGCGAGCACGGGGGCGAGCTTCCAGGCGGCCATGAGGAACGGGAAGTTCCACGGCACGATCTGGCCGACGACGCCGATGGGCTCGTGCAGCACGAGCGACATCATGTTGCCGGGCAGCATGTCGGCCTCGCCCGTGTCGGCCAGCAGCACGCCGGCGAAGTAGCGGAAGTGGTCGACGGAGTACGCGATGTCGATGGCACGCGTCTCGCGGATGGGCTTGCCGTTGTCGAGCGACTCCAAAAGCGCGAGCTTCTCGGCGTTCGCCTCGATGACGTCGGCGACCTTGTTCAGGATGATGGCGCGCTGGGCCTTGTCGGTCTTGCCCCAGGTTTCGAAGGCCTTCCACGCCGCGTCGACCGCGCGGTCGACGTCATCCTTCGTCGCGTCGGCGATGGTGGAGAGCTGCTCGCCGTTGGCCGGGCAGAACACGTCGATCGTGCCGCCGTCCGAGGCGTCGACCCACTTGCCGTCGATATAGAGCTGATAGGATTTCTGAGCGGGATTTTCCATTCGTGCATCCTTTCATCCGGCGACGGCCGCGCCGTCACCCCCAACCTCGCGGCCAACCCGACCGCTGCCGTCAGCATACCGCGCGCCTCCCCTGTCTGTCAGTCGTTGTTTTGTGGAAACCCGTCAACGGTCGGGAAACGCTGTCGGCGCAGTAACAATTCAAAGCGGATCGTTGGGAATTCGCTTTGCCGACGTGGAGCCCCGTCCCAAACCGAGGCGGGCGTCGAATCTGCGACGCCCGCCTCGGTTGCACTGCACGATATGACGAAGACCCTAGCCGCGCTTCTCCTGCTTGTCGTTGAGCAAGCGGTTGAGGGCGTTCAGGTACGCCTTCGTGGACGACACCACGATGTCGCCGTCGGCGCCGCGGCCCGTGTAGATGTCGCCTGCCGGGTCGGTCACGCGGATGGTTACCTCGCCCAGCGCGTCGATGCCGCGCGTGACGGACTGAACGGCGAACTCGGTGAGGTCGTTGTCCACCTGCACGATCTTGTTCACGGCCTTGCACATGGCGTCGATGGGGCCCGTGCCGTACTCGCATGCCGTGACCGTCTGGTCGGCGGCGTTCTTCAGCGTGACGGTGGCCGTAGGCGTGAGCGGGAAGCCGCAGCTGATCTGCACGCCCTCAAGGGTGTAGAGCGCGCTCTCGTTGCGGTCGCGCTCGTTCACGAGGCTCTCCAGGTCCTCGTCGTACACTTCCTTCTTCTTGTCGGCCAGGTTGAGGAACGCCTCGTACACCTGGTCGAGCGCCTCGCCCTCCAGCTCGTAGCCAAGCTCCTCCAGACGGTGCTTGAGCGCCGCATGGCCCGAGCGCGCCGTGAGCACGATCTGGCTCGTGCCGGCGCCCACGTCGGCCGGGTCGATGATCTCGTAGGTGTCGCGCTTCTTCAGCACGCCGTCCTGATGGATGCCCGACGAGTGCGCGAAGGCGTTCGCGCCCACGATGGCCTTGTTGGCCTGCACGTTCATGCCGGTGATGGACGACACGAGGCGGCTCGCCTTACAGAACTCGCGCGTGTTGACGTCGGTGTGGGCGTCCAGCTCGTCGCCGTGCATCTTGATGGCCATGACCACTTCCTCCATGGCCGTGTTGCCCGCGCGCTCGCCCAAGCCGTTGATGGTGCACTCGATCTGCGAGGCGCCGTTCTTCACGCCGGCCATGGCCAGCGCCGTGGCCATGCCGAGGTCGTTGTGGCAGTGCACGGCGATCTTCACGTTCTCGATCCCGTTCACGCCCTCCACCAGGTACTTGATACGCTGACCGAACTCCTCGGGCAGCGAGTAGCCCGTCGTGTCGGGGATGTTCACCACGGTGGCGCCGGCGTCAACGACGGCCTGGATGACGCGCACGAGGAAGTTGTAGTCGGAGCGGCCCGCGTCCTCGGCGTAGAACTGCACGTCCTCCACGTACTTCTTGGCGTACTTCACGCATTTGACGGCGCGTTCGACGCACTCGTCCTCGGAAATGCGCAGCTTGTCGCGCAGGTGGCTGGGGCTCACGCCCAAGCCCGTGTGGATGCGGGGGCGCTTGGCGTACTTGAGCGCGTCGGCGGCCGAGTCGATGTCCTTCTCAACGGCGCGCGTGAGGCCGCACACGACGGCCTGGTCGCCCGCGAGCTCGGCGATGCGGCGCACGGACTCGAAATCGCCGGGGCTCGAGATGGGGAAGCCGGCCTCGATGACGTCCACGTTCAGACGCAGCAGCTGACGCGCGACCACCAGCTTCTCCTCGGTGTTCATGGATGCGCCCGGCGACTGCTCGCCGTCGCGCAGCGTGGTGTCGAAAATGTCGATCTTGCGCGTCATGTGCGTACGTCCTTTCCGTCACGTGCCCGTCGCCATCGCACCCGGTGGAAACCATAGACGACAAGCGGCTCAATTTGGTTTGACTATCATAGCAAATATGCCCAGCACCGCGCTTGGGATTCGCCATCGCCCGCCGGAAAAACGGGAAGCGCGGCCGATACGGAAAACGGCCCGCCGCGGAAGTGCGCGGCGGGCCGTTCGACGCCCGGTTCCTACTTCGACGCGCGCCGCCTGCGGGCTGCGAGCGCGACGGCCGCCGTCGCTGCGGCGGATGCCAGCGCCAGGCCAGCCGCGACCGGTGCGGCCGCGTCGCCCGTGCGCACGGGCGCCGTCGGCGCGGAAGCGTCGCCGCCGTCCGTCCCGGCGGCCTCGGTCGCAACGGACGCGGGCTCGAACACCGGCTCGTCCGCATTCGTGTCCGGGCCGAACCGCCACGCGCCCTCCCCCGCGCCGACCAGCCGCGCGCCATAGCGGCTGTACAGCGCCTCGCCGTCGACCGCAAGACGGTAGAACGTCCCTGCTTCGAGCGCCCGCGGCAGTACCAGCCTTGCAACCAAGCCGTCATCTGAAATCCGCACCTGCGGGCCGTTCGCGTCGAGGCGGGCCAGCTCGGCGCCGTCGAGCGCGAGCACCGCGAAGAACCCGCGGCCCCGCTCCACGGGCTGGCTGAACGTCAGCTCGAGCGTCGCGGTGGCCGGATCGTAGGAGACCGACCCGTTCGAGAGCGAGAGCCGCGTCAGCGTGAGCGGCGCCGTGCACACGTTGAGCGGCACCTCCTTCTTCGACGTGTACGCGCCCGTCGACGACTTCTTCACCTCGATGGTCTCGAGCACGGTTTGCGGCGTATCGCTCGTGATGGTGAGCGAGGCCTTCCACTCAGCGCTTCTCTGGTCGCGTATGCGATCGTAGCCGTCGCGCCCGTCCGGCGCGATGGTGACGGGGCCCACGTACCAATCGTCGTGGCCGTTGCCGCCCTTCTCGCCGCTGACGGCGAAACGCCCCTCCGCGCTGTCCTGTGTCACCGTGAGCGTGCCGGGGAGCAAGGTGATGTCGTAGCAGTCGTCGCTTGCACTGTAGAAGGCGATCTCATGCGTGCCAAGCTCCCACCAGCTGGAGATGCGCGGTGCGCCGACGGCGTCGATCACGTCGGGCGTCTCGCCGTTCACCAGCCCTTCCACCGTATACGTGTAGTCCGGCTCGTCCTCGCCGTACAGAATGGCCTGATCGTCGGCCTTGATGGTGCAAGGGGCCTTCTCGATGGTGAGGTGGCCTTCGAAGCACCCGTGATCGTCGGTCACGCCGTTCGCCGTGTAGTACGGTTCGTCTATCTTGATGCTGACCAGGTAAGGCTCGTCGCTCGGCACCGTCGGCGGCACCTCCGTCCAGTCCCAATGCCCGTCGAAGCCGTACCAGTACCGCACCGTGTAGTACGGGTTGCCGGGAAGCTCCAGATCGAAGGCCGTCGGCTTGCCCGTGTAGGTCTTCGTCTGCACGAGATCGTCGGGCGTGATGTCCACGATGCGGTTCTCGATGCGCGGCCACGGGTAGCCCTCGCGCTCGGCCAGCACGGCGGGCGCGGGGAAGTTCATGACCTGCGCGGGCGCGCCGTCGGAGGCGGCGCCTTCGTTCGCCCGCGTCCGCCAATTCGCCGGCTCCGAGAACTCAAGCGCGGACAACGCGTCTTCGCCGGTCATATCGACGATGGAAAGCCCGCTCACGTTGACGTACTTGTCGTCCTGCATGGAGCCGCTGTGGGACATAAGCGCTCCTTCGACCTGCATGTTCGCCTCCGTTGCGTACCAGCAGTTCTCCACCTCGCCCGGCAGTCCCGACGAGTAGGACGCGATGCCGCCGGCGTAGCTCGTCTCGATGGCGGGCGCGGTCACGCGCCCGCCGCTGTAGCAGTCTTTGATCGTGCCGTGCGCGTAGTAGCGGCCCACGATGCCGCCCACGTAGGCATACTCCTGCTCCTCGGCGGAAACCCCGCCGATGTTGAGGCTCTCGGTCACAGAGCTGTGGGCGTAGGAGTAGTCCATCTCGCCCACGACGCCGCCCACCTCGTTTCTGCCACGCACCTGGGCATGGTTGGCGCACCCCTTGATCCTCGACGAGCCGCCCGAAGTCGGGCCGTGCAAGGTTCCCGCGACGCCGCCAACCCCTTCGCCACCTGTCACCTTGCCGGTGTTGTACGAAGCGTACACGCCGTCGATGCAGGAGATGGAGCCGACGAGGCCGCCGGTCGAATCGCCGCCCGTCACGCTGGCCGTGTTCGAGCCGGACTCGATCCGCGCGCCGTCGCCCTCCGCGCGACCGACCAGGCCGCCGGTCGAGTAGCCGCCCGTCACCTTGCCGTCGTTCGCGGCAGAACGCACGGCGGCGTTTGCAGCGGTCATGTCGCCCACGATGCCGCCCGCGCGCTCGCCGCCGCTGATGGCGCCGGAGTTCGAACACCCGTCCAGCACGGCGCCTTCGCCCTCGACCTGGCCCGCCACGCCGCCGATCCCCACGGGCCCCTTCGCCTCCTCGTTGACGGTCACGGCGGCGTCGTTGGCACATGCGGACAAGGTCGCGCGCGCACCCGTCACGAGCCCGAATATGCCGCCCACGGCGCTGTCGCCGCGCACCGGTGTCGTGTTCGTGTACGACGCAAGTGCGAAGTCGTCTGCCGCCAGCTCTCCGACGAAACCGCCGGTCGCGTCATGCCCGACAACCTTTCCGCTGCAGGAAACGTCTCCCAGATGCGCGTCCACGCCCGACAGCCGCCCGACGACGCCGCCGATCTTGCCGCTCCAGCAGGAGACGAGGCCGTCGTGGGAAGCCCCTTCCACCTGCGCGTTCGCACCCGACAGGCCGCCCACGAGCCCGCCGGTCGTCGAGGCGCCGTAAACCTCGCCAACGCACGAGCAGTTCGTTATCTGCGCGTTCGCACCGGACAGCTCCCCCACCAAGCCGCCCGTCATATCCTCGCTTTGAATCCTGCAGCGCGCGGTGCAATCGGAAATCCGCGCGTCGTCGCCCGCAAGCTTTCCCACCAGGCCGCCCGTGTAATCGTGGCCCCACAGCTGGTCCGTCTCGACGTTGCAATCCCGAACAAGCAGCCGATCGCCCGTCACCGCGCCCACCAGGCCGCCCACGCCGTCGGCATGCGGCGCCATGATGTCCTCCTCGCACGCGCACGCGCGGATGAGCACGTCGTCGCCGGACACGAGTCCCGCCACGCCGCCGGCCATGCTGCCTTCGGGCATCGCGCTGCCTATGCAGTTGTACAGCATCGCGTTGCTGCGGACCTCGCCCGCAAGGGAGCCGCATGGTTCGCTGTCGAGATGCGGAACGCCGTCCACCTTCACGTTCATGATCCTGCCGCCGTCGAGCACGGCCGCCAATCCGGCCATGTCGTACGACAGCGTGACGGTATGCCCCATGCCGTCGAATTTGCCGCGATACCCCTGCGCGCCGCCCAACCCGGCGAACGCCGTGCCCAGGTAGATATCGTTTGCCAGCACGTAGTTCTGATCGGGATGATGCTCGGCCTCAAGCAGATCGTCTGCGGTGTAGAGGAAGGCGAACTCCTCGAACACCGGCGTCGTCGAACCGTCGAGTTCTTGGCTCTCGAAGTCGTGCCGCGACACGATGCCGGAGTATCCGACGCCGAGCGCGGCCGCCGCCCCGCCCGGCGCGAACGGGGCCAACAGCGGATAGCAGCGCAGCTCGAACGCGCCGTCGTGGGATGTCGAGCGCGCGCTCGTGTACGACCACCGGCTGTCGCCCAGCTCGTCGCGCAAGCCCTCTTCCAGCATCTGGTCGGTCGTGCGCCCCTCGACGCGGACGTCGTTGTTGTTGGTCGGGTTGTCGCCCACCGGGGAGAGGCTCACGCGGTCGGCGTTGTAGTACAGATCGCTCAGGCGGGAGTTCCCCGTGCTCTTGTTGCGCGCGCCGACGAACGCTCCCACGTCGTCCGAGCCCGAGACGCCGCCCGCCACGTAGCAATCGCTCAGGCTGCGCGGCTGGGGCGTGTCCGTCATGTCGCCCGCGATGCCGCCCACCGCGTTTTCGCCTTCCACGTCGCCCGTGGAGTAGCAGTACGCGATATCCGCGCTCGCGTCGCCTGCGACGCCGCCCACCCGCAGGTTGCCGCGCACGTCGCCCTCGCTGAAGCAATCCTCCAGATAGTGTCCGCTCAGATAGCCCACCACACCGCCGCAGCCCGTACCGGTTCCCGTCACGGCGCCGTAGTTGGCGCACAGGCCGAGCGCGTGGTCCAACCCGATGGGCACCTTGAAGATCACCTTCGAGGCCGAGGTGCTGCCCGCGATGCCGCCCACGTTGTCCGCGCCGCTCACGTCGCCGTCGTTCAAAAGCGACTGGGCCATGCCGAACGTCTTGTTGTCGCCGATCACGCCGCCGACTTCCGAGCGGCCCTGCACGGCGCCGTGGTTCACGCACAGCAAGACGCCGGCGTTGTTGGTGCCTGCGATGCCGCCCACGCCGTCGCCCGTGCCCGACACGGCGCCGTGGTTCACGCACCCCGTGACGTAGCAGTCGTAATCGATCTCGGGGCTGATGCTGCCCACGATGCCGCCGACCGAGCCGTCGCCCGACACGGTGCCGTGGTTCTCGCAGTTCTCCAGAACGCCCTTGCCGTCCAAATGCGCCAGGATGCCGCCCGTCAACGAGTTGTTGTCGGAGCTGGTGTTCGCCACGGCGCCGTAGTTCGCGCAGTTGACCGCACGCGCATCGTCGTTGAAGTAGAGGAAGCAGCCGGCCGCGTCGGCAGCCGTGCCCGTGATGTTCCCGTAATTGACGCAGTTCTCGAAAACCGCCTTGCCCTCCGCGCGGGTTGCGATGCCCGCACCCTGCCCCTCGAGGTCGAGATGGCTTTCGCAGGACGCGATGCGGCCCGACGACGACAGCGCGATGCCGCCGACGGTCGTTCCCTGCAAATCGCCGTCCGCGGTGCAGCCTTCGATGACGCCGCCGGCCTCGTTGAGGCACGCGATGCCGCCCACCAGGCCCACCGGCCCGATGGCGCAGTCCAGCTTCACGTTGCGGATGGTGCCGCTGTTCTCGTACGCCAGCGCCGAGGCGTACATGACGGCGGCAGGTTCGAGGGAATTGGACGTGGTGACCGCTCCGGTTATGAGCAGGTTCTCGATCAGGCCGGCGTTCTTGCGGAACATCGACAGGAAGGAGATGCCGGCGTCGGCCGTCCCGCGCACGAAGCGAACGTCCATCGCGAGATCGATTTGCGCGCCGTTGCCGTCGAAGCGCCCGGTGAACGTCGCGTCGATGGGAGCGAAATCGGACTTCATCCGATACACCCCGGAGGCGAGGTAGTAGTTCGCGTCGGCCGGGTACGCGGGGTCTTTTCCGACCATCGCCAGCTCGACGTTGGTTTGGATGACGATAGTCTCCAGCGGGCCGCTCCCGTCGCCGAAATCGTGCTGCTTCTTCGTGGGAGCGCTCGCGCCGAGGGCGTTGGAAGCCGCGTTCGCGGCGTCTTCAGACGACGACGGGGCCTCGCCGGGCACCGGGTTCTCGGGCGCGGGCTTGGCTGCGCCGTCGACTGCGGGTTCGTCCGTCGCCTCCGGCGGGGTCTCGCCGGGCGCCGTCCCGCCGGTTGGGGCTTCGCTGGAAATCGTCTCGCCAGCCGGGGGCGTCGCCCCGGGCTCCTCGGCGAAGGCGGCTGCGGGCACGAGCCCCAGCGCCAAAGCCAGCGCCATCGCCATCGAAAACGCGCGCTTCCCCCTAGTTTCCATGCGACCACCCCGTTCACGTCGAGCCGTCCGAAGTCGTCCGCACGAACACGGCCAGCCTGCGCGGCACGGGCGATATCGGCTATGGGATAAGTGTACGTCGCATCGTGACCAGGGCGCGGATCCGTACCTGCCAGATCGGCCCCATTCGTGCCAGAACCGCCGCACCTGCGGCAAAATGTCCTGATTGGGGACTGTCCCCAATCAGGACATGTTCAGCACTTGCACTATCGGAACAACGGCCGCTACCAGGTCGGTCTAAAGGGAATGGCCCCGGTGCGATACCGAGGCCATTCGATCAGAGCCGCTTGAGAACTTTATGCAACCGTCCAACATTCGGGGTCTCGTTCGTTTCGATGCAGTCCCGCGACAAGAACGTTGTTTCGTGTGCCTAGGCGGACTTTTCCAAGAGAATCATTCCCGCATTGCAATCGGCTTCCTTGGTGGATGCGGTCTGTTCCCGAGAAGCATACCCTGCAGCCGAGACCGTCAGGCGGTAATCCGCCTCCTTCAGGTTTCTGAACCAGAAGTCGCCGAATTCGTCGGTTGCCGTCTCCAGGGCCTCGAAAGAACCGTCAAGAGGCTCCAGGGACACCTTCGCCCCTATGACCACCTCGTCGGCTGCGTCGTCGATGACCTGCCCCGCGACCCAGCGCTTGGGAAGATTGAGGTAATAGACGTTCGATTCGGGGTCGAGCTTCTCCGCCTTACCGATCTCTTCCGCGAATTCGCTTTCGTCGCCGAAGCGCAAGCCTCCTATAGGGCAGGCATCGACGCAGCGCGGAACGTTCCAGCCATCGTCTATCAGATGAGCGCAACCGGTGCATCCCTGGGGGATCTCCAGCGCCTCGTTCCAATACACGCCCTCGAATTTGTCCGCTAGGTCCTTGCGGCCTTTCGCCTTCTCCGGATCGATGACGATCAGCCCGTCATCCCTATCCATGAGCAGTTCAGGGGCGTAGTCCTTGATGGCATCGCTTTGAGCGCCGATGATCGGCGTGTACGTGATATTGACCTTCGGGACGCTTCCGTGCACCTCTTCTTGCACCTTGCACCAGAATTGCCCCGTGTCCGGTTGCCCCGCGGCATACGGAAGCCAAGCGGTACCGCAGTGCTCGTCCTTGCAGGCAATTTGACAGCTATGGCAGCCATTGCACCTATCAACGTCTACTACAAACACTTTCTTGGACATGTTCCCATCCTCTCCACAGAGCCTCATTTAAGCTCGAACGATTTTTGTGCTGGCGAGAGCGCCCTCGGACTTGTCGAACGGTCGATTGAACTCCTCGGGGTATTTCTCGGCCAGTTCGAAAACATCGGCCTTTTCGATTCCGACGAGGAAGCCGTTGGTCACTTCGCCGGGCGCGTTCTTGGAAGTCGTCGCGCTTGGGCAGATGAGGTTGTTCGCGCCGCCGCGATCGAGTCCGCCCGTGCCGAGGACGATGCCGTCCACACGCGCTCCATGGTCCTGGCTCAAAACGTTCTCGCGGATGCGCTCGGTTATCATCGCCCCGCCCAAAACGCTGCCGCGTTCGTTGTACAGACGAACGATGTCACCGTTCTCGATGCCAAGCCTTTCGGCATCGCGCGGGTTGATCCAAACGGGTTCGTACTGGTACCCGTCAGGCCCCGTGACCTTGCACGTCGCAATCTCGCGGAACCAGGTGATGTCGTCTCCCTGCGCATGAACGCGCCAGCGAGGATGATTCGACATGAGCAAGAAAGGATAGTCCTTGGCCCGATCGCTCGACAGGCGCTCTTTATGCTCGTCGGACTCTTCGATCCAATGCGGAACCTCAGGTCGCTCAGGGTCGTTCGGCCAGTGCTCATGGATGCTCAACGAGTAGAACTCGATCTTGCCCGTTGGCGTTTCAAGCGGGTTGTTCTCGGGGTCTTCGTAGAACGCGCGCATGCCGATAGGATCGCTTTTCCAATCGGCTTCGTCCTTGAAGCGAATCGGCAGATAACCCTTTTCCTGGAATTTCTCGAAGGGCATATGCTCGCTGCATCCGCCGAATTCGTAACCGACGCGCTTCATCGTTTCAAACGACGGCTCGCCCATGATGTGGCCTACCTGGTCGGGCGCTATCTGTCCGCCCGACTTGCCGGCAACGGCGCCTTTCAAATCGGGGGAATAGCACCACTCTTCCATAAGCTCTTCCGCCATGCCGAGCTTTTCCGCGATAGCCAAAACGGCTTCCGCATCGGTCTTGGCCTCGCCAAGCGGATCGATCGCCGGCAGCTCGTCGACCACCATGTCGTTTTCACCGCATTGGAACGAAGTCCCGATGTCGTCCTGCTCGAATTTGGTCGAGATGGGCAAAATGATGTCGGCGAACAGCGTGTCGTTCTCCATCCAAGGATGCTGCACAAGGTAGAACTCTATCGACTCGTCGCGCAGGGCCTCTTGCATGGTGTTTCCGCCGTTCCAGCATGTCGACCAGCAAGGAGTGTCCGTCCAGATCATATGGATGCGCTCGGCACCTGGAAGCGGGAACTCGTAGTCGACGTACTGGTCCTCCAGCGGCATGTTGCACACGACGCGTCCCGGCCACGAAAGCTTTTCCCCTTCGGGCATGAGGATTGCCTTCGGAACCAGCGTTTGCGGGATGAAGCTCGTGAGGTACGTTCCTTGGACATGCCCGGAATAAGCCGCCCACATGAAGGTGCCCCACTCGCCCTTGGGAAGCGAGTTCAAGCCCTCCATGCCGAACAACCCCCACTCGATGAACTTGAACATCGTGCGACCGGGAGCCCCCACGCCCTGCATCGCGAGAAGAGCGACCTCTAAACGTGCGGGCTCCGTCGAGAAGCAGCTGCGGATGTATCCGCCGCCGTTGCAGTGGGCGGTCGAGACGTTGTGCCTTGCCCAATAGCGCGCAAGCGCCTTGATCTCCGCCGCCGGAACGCCGCATTTCGACTCTGCCCACCGAGGGGTTTTGGGGATGCCGTCCTCGCCGCCCATGACGTAGCGCTCGAACCAATCGAATCCCTCGGTATGCGTTGCGACGTACTCTTTTTCGTACGTTCCCTCTTCGATCCAGGTATAGGCTACTCCAAGCCAAAGGGCAGCGTCGGTGTTCGGAAGCGGGGTTATCCACTTGTCCGCATGGATCGCCGCACCGTAGTTGAGGTCCGGGCAAATGTATATCTGTTTGATGCCGATCTCAGACCAGAAATAGCTGATCTTGGAGGCCATGAAGCCGCCCCAGCCCCACGGAGTGGTCTCGGGATCGCAACCGACGCAGATAACGGCGTCGGCGTTTTCGCTGATATCCCAAAGCGTGTTCTCCTGCAAGGCCTGCTGGCCGAGCGGATTCATGCCCCACATGTGCTTGGCTCCCCAATACCAGCCTTCCCAGCTGTCCGGCTGCCTTGCTTGGAGGGTGAAGCCGCCCATCAGGCCCATGAGGCGGGTGTTGC
This sequence comes from Gordonibacter sp. 28C, assembly GCF_003339845.1. GTDB lineage: Bacteria > Actinomycetota > Coriobacteriia > Coriobacteriales > Eggerthellaceae > Gordonibacter. Next base: position 97,117 of record NZ_PPTR01000011.1, on the reverse strand, counting down.
AGCCATGGCTTGCATGTATGACCTTTGTTTCGCCATGACCGTCGCCCTGGCAAAGAATCGAGTAATTCCCGTACGTGTCTATGACGCGGCGAATCTCATCGGCGCAAATCTGGGTCGCCTCGTCCCAGCTGATGCGCTCGTACTTCGAGATGCCGCGGTTTTGCGGATTCCTCTCGCCCTGAGGATCCCAATCCACGCGCTTGAGCGGGTAAGGAACGCGGTTCGGAGAATAGACGCGCTTCTTGTAGGCAAGCGCCATGGGCGACACTGTAGTGGTCATGCCGCTCGTAAGGGTATGGCCCCTCACCTCGATCTTCCATGGATTGATCTCGTCTTCGGTGTATTCCTCCTCGAAATGCACGGGGCGGATGCGGGCGATCTTGCCGTCTTTGACATCGACGGCAGCCGTATTGCTGCCCGACGCGAATCCGCACCACCCTGTGGTCTTGTAGACCGTTTTATCCTGCGTGCTTGCCATGGCCTCCTCTTTTCTCTCATCCAATGAGCAAAGGGATTCGCTCGTTGGGTTCCTGAAAAAAGCCTAGAGCACGCGGGGCTTTTTCATCCCCGTTCTTTGCTTAACAATAGTTAAGCAAATCTAAAGGCTGCCGATATGGCGAGTCGCATCAGGGTCTATTCGTCGCTCTTTTCGACGGATTTTTTAATCACGAGATTCGAAGACGCGCTGAATTGAAGCAATTTCGGAATGATCGATATAGCCGATGCCGTCTGCGCCCCTTTTTTCAGCGTTTTCAAAAGGGGCTCGAGTTTTTTGGCTTTCACGGTTGGATACATGACGAGTATGGATCGCCATATTTCCGGCTCTACCAGTGGCAGATGCCGTTTCTTCGAAAGCATGTTCAGGGGCGCGGTCATAAGAGACGATCGAAAATGTATCACATCCGGGTTGACCATGGCGGCAAAATATTCTTCCGAGCTGAGCTCGTTAACGTTTTCCTGCTTCATGTCTATTTCATCGAGGAATTCATGATACCAGGAGCTCACACCGTCAAGGTCGGATGGAACGGTAACCCGCAAGTCGGTTATCTCGTCGCAGGCAATCGATTCTTTGTCCGAAAGAGGGGAATTGTTCGGAAGGGATACGAAAAGCTGCTCTCTCGTTAATTCAAAGGATTCAAAACCAGGTATCGAACGAGGTTTTGAGAGAAATACGAAATCGAACGCTCCCTTTATCAAGTCCGATAGAAGCGCGGGCTCGTCGTCGATCACCACCTGGAAATTCAAATCCGGATGAGCGTTGGCCACATACACCATCTCCGAATTCGCCAACGTCGGATAAAAGGACCCGACCATTATCGTTTGCGCATCGATTCGCTTCCGACGTGCTATCTCCTCCTCGATCTCGTTCGCGAGAAAAAGGATTCTTTCAGCGCGGTCGAGCACGATTTTCCCATAAAGAGTCGGTTTCAGGGGAGAATGCGTGCGATCGATGAGCGTGCATCCCAATTCAGATTCGAGCTTCTTGATGTTTTGGCTCAGGGCGGACTGCGAAATATAGAAGTTATCAGCAGCGACCTTCATTGAGCCGCTGTGGATCGTGTTCACAAACAAATTCAATTGGAATAGATTCATCGGCGATCCCCCCCCCCCCGCACAAAACAAACTTCATTCTTGCACAAAGGATTCCACCTTTGCAAGCATGCGGATCTGCGGCGGATGGCGAATTCGAACAAAGGCGGCGACGAGCGCGCCCCATGCCTTCTTCGTTCGTTTCATCTGCCTTTCTATGAAACAGGGCGGCTCCTCTCCGGAACCGCCCTTCTCGCCTTCGCAGTCATTCAGGTCTGCGCGATTGGCCGAATGCTCGCCCTTCTCGCTACAGCTTCACGTACCAGAGGTTCTTCAACTCGGATATCTCGGCGCGCAGGCGATCCAGCACGGCGTCGTCCACCTCGCCTTCCACGTTCATGTAGACGAGCGCGCACGGGTCTTCGTCCTTCGCGCCTATCTGCATGGTGGTGATGTTGATGCCGGCCTCGCCCAGAATGGTGCCGATGGTGCCCATGCGGCCCGGGGCGTCAACGTACTGGAAGATGAGGGACTGGCGACCCGGCGCGATGTCTATCTTGTAGCCCAGAAGCGAAACGATGCGCGCCGTCTGCGCGGCGTCGCCGCGGGTGCAGGCCACCTCCGTGCCGTCGGCCATGACGGCCACCGTGGAAGCGTAGCCGTCGGCGTCAGGGCGCGCCTGCGTCTCCACCTTGATGCCGTGGCGCTTGGCCACCGCGTCGGCGTTCACGGGCGTGACCGTGGCCCGGCCCTGGTAGGACAGCAGGCCCTTCACGGTGCCCGCCACGAGGATGGACGGGTCGGCGGCGGCGAGCGAGCCGGCCGCCGTGAGCTTCAGGTACTGCGGCACCTCGCCGTGGATCTGCGCCAGCATGCTGCCCATCATCTGGCAGGCGGGCACGTACGGCCCCACCGCGTCCATGACCTCGGGGGGCACGGGCGCCATGTTCACGGCCGTAGGCACGATGGAACCCGCAAGGCCGGCGGCCACGTACTCGGCCGTCTGCACGCCGGCGCGCAGCTGCGCCTCTTTCGTGGACGCCCCCAGATGCGGCGTGAGGATGGCGTTGTCGAACTCGTGCAGCGGGCTCTCCGTGCAGGGCTCGCTCTCGTACACGTCCAGGCCCACGGCCCCTATCTTGCCGGCCGCTAGGAAGTCGGCGAGCGAGTCAACGTTGTAGATGCCGCCGCGCGCCGCGTTCACCAGGATGACGCCGTCCTTCATGCGGGCGTACTGCTCGGGTCCGAACATGCCGATGGTCTGCTTGGTCTTGGGCAGGTGCACGGTGATGAAGTCGGCCAGCGGCACGATGGCGTCGACGTCGTCGTAGAGCGTCACGCCCAATTGCTCGGCGCGCTCGGGGCTGCAGTACGGGTCGTAGCCGACGAGCTTCATGCCGAACGCGCGTGCCCGCTCGGCCACCAGGCCGCCGATGCGCCCCAGGCCGAAGATGGCGAGCGTTTTCTCGAACAGCTCCACGCCGGTGAACTTGGAGCGCTCCCACTTGCCGGCGTGCATGGAGGCGTTGGCCTGGGCGACGTTGCGGGCGCAGGCCAACATGAGGGCCATGGTGTGCTCGGCGGCGCTCACGATGTTCGACGTGGGGGCGTTGCACACGATGACGCCGCTGTCCGTGGCTGCCTCCACGTCCACGTTGTCAACGCCCACGCCGGCGCGGCCGATGATGCGCAGGTTCTTCCCCGCCTCGATGACGTCGCGCGTGACCTTCGTGGCCGAGCGCACGATGAGCGCGTCGTAGCCGGGAATCTCGGCGACGAGCTCTTCGGGCGACATCTCCAGCTTCACGTCGACCTCGTAGCCCTTGTCGCGCAGCAGCGCGACGCCCGCGTCCGCCAGCTTCTCGGCAACCAGAACCTTCTTCGTCATAACGGCAACCACCTCTGCAAGAGTTCGATTCCTATGTTTTCGCTTTACCGCGCCGGAGCATTCTACCGCTCGTCGGCGCAGCGGCCCCCATGATAAAACGAAACCGCCCGCCCTTTAAGGACGAGCGGCGAAATAACCTATGAATTGCGAAACGAGAGGCCCTCGGTACGGGCGTCGAAGCACGGACGCTGCCCCCTGTTCCGCCGCGGCCGATCGGCGGGCCTACCGGCGCACGAAGTTGAACATGGAGCGGATGTTGGCGCCCACTTCCTCGATCTGCGCCTCGGCGTGCTCCTTGCGCTGCTCGAGCAGCCACTTCTGGCCGTTCTTCGAATCCTCCATGAACTCGTGGGCGAAGCTGCCGTCCTGGATGCGCGCGAGGATGGTCTTCATGGCGGCCTTGGCCTCGTCGGTGATGACCTGGGGGCCGGCGTAGTAGTCGCCGTACTCGGCCGTGTTCGAGATGGAGTAGCGCATGTTCGCCATGCCGCCCTCGTACATGAGGTCCACGATGAGCTTCATCTCGTGGAAGCACTCGAAGTAGGCCATCTCGGGCGGGTAGCCCGCCTCCACCAGCGTCTCGAAACCGGCGTTGATGAGCGCCGTCACGCCGCCGCACAGCACCGCCTGCTCGCCGAACAGGTCGGTTTCGGTCTCGTTCTTGAACGTGGTCTCGATGACGCCGGCGCGCGCGCCGCCGATGCCCCACGCGTACGACAGCGCCACGTCCTTGGCCTGGCCGGATGCGTCTTGCTGCACGCAGATGAGGCACGGCACGCCCGCGCCTTCGGTGAACACGCGGCGCACCATGTGGCCCGGACCCTTCGGCGCGATCATGACGACGTCCACGTCTTCGGGCGGCGTGATGTAGCCGAAGTGGATGTTGAAGCCGTGCGCGAACGCCAGCGTGTCGCCGGGCTTCAGATGCGGGGCGATCTCGGCCTCGTACGTGGCGGCCTGCGTCTCGTCGGGCGTGAGGATCATGATGAGGTCGGCTTCCTCGGCCGCGTCGGCCACGCTCATGACCTTGAGGCCCGCCTCCTCGGCGGCCTCGCGCGACTTCGAGCCCTCGCGCAGGCCCACGCGCACGTCGCAACCCGAGTCCTTCAGGTTGAGCGCGTGGGCGTGGCCCTGGCTGCCGTAGCCGATGATGGCGACCTTCTTGCCCTGGATGAGCTCCGGGTTCGCGTCCTGCTCGTGGTAGATCGTAACAGCCATGGTTGTTTGTCCTTTCTGTTGGCTGGTTTTACCTTGGTTCAGGTTGTCGTCCTGGGCGGATGAATGCCCCATTTGTCATCCTGAGCGAGCGGAGCGAGTCGAAGGATCTTCGGCAACGCAAGACCTCCGCAGTTGAAGATCCTTCGACTGCGCTCCCTTCGGTCGCTCCGCTCAGGATGACAAGGCTCTCACACGTCCTTGCTGTTCCGGCTCATCGCTATCTTGCCGGTGCGGGTGATCTCCTTGATGCCGTAGGCGCGGAAGAGGTCCTCCATGCCCTTGAGCTTGCTCTCGTCGCCCGTGGCCTCGATGGTGAGCGAGCTCTTGCCCACGTCGACGATCTTCGCGCGGAACACGTTGGCTATCTCGATGATCTCGCTGCGGCGCTCGGGCGTGGCGTTCACCTTGAACAGCACGAGCTCGCGCTCGATGGCGCCCTCGTCGGTGAGGTCGTTGATCTTGTGCACGCTGATGAGCTTGTGCAGCTGCTTCGTGATCTGCTCGTACGCCACCTCGTCGGCCTTCACGATGGCCGTGACGCGCGACATGGTGGGGTCTTCGGTGGGGCCCACGGACAGCGACTCGATGTTGAAGCCGCGCCGTGAGATGAGCCCCGTCACGCGCGACAGCACGCCGGGCTTGTTCTCCACGAGAACCGACAGGATGTGCCTCATCGCTCTCCCCCTTTCCCGCCCGCGGCGCCGTCCGCCTCGGGCACGTCCGTGCGCACGGCGCCCACCGCCACGTCGATGGCGCCGATGACGTCGTCGAGGGCCTTGCCGGGCGCCACCATGGGGAATACGTTCTGGTCACGCGAGATGGCCACGTCCAAGAGGTAGGGCCCCTCGGCGGCCAGCATGCGCGCGAGCGCCGCGTCCAACTCGCCGGGATCCTCCACGCGCGCGGCCCGCCAGCCGTAGGCGTCGGCCAGCTTCACGAAGTCGGGGTTGGCGTCGAGCAGCGTGGACGAGTAGCGCTCGCCGTAGAACAGGTGCTGCCACTGGTGCACCATCCCCAGGCAGCGGTTGTCCATGATAAGCACCTTCACCGGCACGCCGTGGATGGCCGCCGTTGCCATCTCCTGGCTGTTCATCTGGAACGACCCGTCGCCGGCCACGCACACCACCGTCTTGTCGGGGCAGCCTATGGCGGCTCCGATGGACGCCGGGAAGCCGAAGCCCATGGTGCCGAGGCCGCCCGACGAGATGAACGAGCGCGGCACTTCGCGCGCGACGTGCTGCGCGGCCCACATCTGGTGCTGCCCCACCTCGGTCACGACGATGCTCTTCTCGGGATCGAGCGCGTCGGAGAGCTTCTCCATGACCACCTCGGGCACGATCTCGTTCGGGGCGTCGCCCACGTTCGGGTGGTAGAACGGGTGGCGCCGCCGCCATTCGGCGATCTGGGCGACCCACGCCTCCGTCTCGGGCTGTGCGCCCTCCTTCGAAAGCTGGGCCACGATGCCCCCGAGCACGCCCTTCAGGTCGCCCACGATGGGGATCTGCGCCTCGCGCACCTTGCCGATCTCGGCCGGGTCGATGTCGATGTGGACGACCTCGGCATGCGGCGCGAACTCGTCGAGGCGGCCCGTCACGCGGTCGGAGAAGCGCGCGCCCGCTGCGATGATGAGGTCGCTCTCCGTCATGGCCAGGTTCGCGTACTTCGAGCCGTGCATGCCCACGGGCCCCAGGTTCAACGGGTGCGACGCGGGAAACGCGCCCTTGCCCATGAGCGTGGTGACCACGGGGATCTGCATGAGCTCGGCCAGCGCCTTCAGCTCCGCCGACGCGCCGGAGGACACCACGCCGCCGCCCACGTAGAGCACGGGACGCTCGGCGCGGCGGATGCGCGCCACCGCCTGCTTTATCTGCTTGGCGTTGCCGCGGTACGTGGGCCTGTACGACGGCAGGTTCACCTCGTCGGGGTACTCGAACACCAGCTGCTCGCTGGCCAGATCGCTGGGCACGTCGATGAGCACGGGGCCGGGGCGGCCGGTCTTCGCGATATGGAACGCCTCGCGGAAGGTTTGCGTGAGCTCGTCGGTGGTTTGCAGCAGATAGCTGTGCTTCACCACCGGCATGGTGATGCCCACGATGTCGGACTCCTGGAACGAGTCGGTGCCGATGACGCCGCGCGGCACCTGGCCCGTGATGACCACGAGCGGCACGGAGTCCATGTAGGCCGTGGCGATGCCCGTGACCGTGTTCGTGGCGCCGGGACCGCTGGTGACGATGGCCACGCCCACGTTGCCCGTGGCGCGCGCGTAGCCGTCGGCCTCGTGGACCGCCCCCTGCTCGTGGCGCGAGAGCACGTGCTTGATCTGCTTCGAGTCGTACAGCGCGTCGTATATCTTGATGGCCTGGCCGCCCGGATAGCCGAACACCAGGTCCACGCCCTCGGCCTCGAGCGAGGCCACGACCGCCTGCGCGCCGGTCATGGTGGAACCTTGTTTGTCGGTCCTGCTGCCCAGGCCGCGTGGCGCTCCGACGGCGGCCGCCGTCGCGCCGGGCCGCGGTGCGTTCTGCTTCGCTTCTTCGGTCATGAGACGTACGCCCCCTTGTCTGCGGACGAGACGAGCTTCGCGTACTTCGCGAGCACGCCGTGGTCGTGTTTCGGCGCCGGCGGCGTCCAAGCCGCGCGACGGCGTTCCAGTTCGGCGTCGTCCACGCCCAGCGTGAGCGCGCCGCCTTCGATGTCGACGGTGACGGGATCGCCTTCCTCGATGAGCGCGATGGGGCCGCCGGCCGCCGCCTCGGGGCTCACGTGCCCCACGGCCGGGCCCTTCGTGGCGCCCGAGAAGCGCCCGTCGGTGATGAGCGCCACGCTGGTGGACAGGCCCATCCCCACGATGGAGGACGTGGGCGTGAGCATCTCGCGCATGCCCGGGCCGCCCTTCGGCCCCTCGTAGCGAATGACCACCACGTCCCCGGCGACGATCTTGCCGGCGTTGATGGCCGCGCAGGCCTCCTCCTCGCTGTCGAAGCATCGGGCGGGACCGGTGTGGCAGAGCATCGAGGGGTCCACGGCCGACTTCTTCACGATGGCTCCGTCGGGCGCGATGTTGCCGTGCAGCACTTTAAGCGCGCCCACCGGGGAGAACGGGTTGCCGTGCGCACGCACGACCTCGCCGTCGGCGGGCTTGGTGCACGTGCGCAGGTACTCCTCCATCGGGCCCATGCACGTCACCGCGCCGCGGTCGATGAGCCCCAGCTCGTCCAGCTCGTGCATGACCACCGGCACGCCGCCCACCTCGTACAGGTCGGACAGCGGGCGCGGGCCGGAGGGCTGCAGCTTCACGAGGTGCGGCGTGCGCGCGCTGGCGGCGTCCCAGTCGTCCATGGTGATGGGGTGTCCCGCCTCCCGCGCGATGGCCGTGAGGTGCAGCACCGTGTTCGTGGAGCCGCCGAAGGCCATGTCGCACTCCATGGCGTTCTTGATGGCGGCCTCGCTCACGATGTCGCGCGCGCAGACGCCCTGCTCCAGCAGCTCCATCGCCTTCATGCCCGCGTGCTTCGCCAGGCGGATGCGCTCGGAGTACACGGCCGGGATGGTGCCGTTGCCGGGAAGCGCGATGCCCAGGGCCTCGCACAGGCAGTTCATGGAATTCGCCGTGAACATGCCAGAGCAGCTTCCGCAGGTGGGGCACGCCGTGTCCTCGTAGTACTTCAGCTCGCCCTCGGTCATGGTGCCGTTCTGCACGGCGGCAGCGCCGTCGAACAACGTGTTGAGGTCGGTGGTGGGACCGCACCCTCCCGGCTGCTTGCCGGCGAGCATGGGACCTCCCGACACGAACACCGTGGGGATGTTCACGCGCAGCGCGCCCAGCAGCATGCCGGGAACGATCTTGTCGCAGTTCGGGATGCACACGAGCGCGTCGAAGGCGTGGCCCTGCACCGCGCATTCCAGGCTGTCGGCGATGGTCTCGCGCGACACGAGCGAATAGTGCATGCCCTCGTGGTTCATGGCGATGCCGTCGCACACGCCGATGGTGGATATCTCGAACGGAACGCCGCCCGCCAGGTAGATTCCGGCTTTCACGGCCTCGGCGATCTTGTCGAGGTTGTTGTGGCCGGGGATGATGTCGTTGCGAGAGTTGAACACGGCGACGAGCGGCCGCTTCAGCTCCTCGTCGGTGATGCCGTCGGCCTTGAGCAGGCTGCGGTGCGGTGCCCGCGCGACCCCGGTGGTCACGGCTTCGCTTCTCAGGTACATGCCGATCCTTTCTCCTCGTGCGTACCGCCCCCGCCCTTGACACTGCGGTTGCGGCCCGTGTGCCCATAAAAAAATCCCGCTGCAGGCAAGTCGCTGCACCAGGACCACGGTTAATGAGAAAGGATGCACCTCGGCAAACGACGGGTGCACGCTTAGACGGGTAACGGTTGTCGCCGGCTCAGCCTTACTTGCCCCGCGCGTCGATGCGGAGATCGTCCGTTCGCGCGCGAAACGTTCATGCCGAACTGCTCGGAGGGGGCTTTCGGACCGTCCATCACCGGCTCGCAGCTAACCGCCGGCTCTCTGAGGATGGATTCGTCCCTACTGGTCCTCGTCATTGCATTTCGATCTATGAAGTTGTTGATGGCCAGTATACCCTACGATCCTCCCCGCGCAAGAAAAACTTTGACCGTCGAAGGATTCCCGCAGGAAAATCACACGGTTTCGATTGGATATAGGAATGCCCCGTCGGCAAAAAGAGGACCCGAAGCGAACGCTTCGGGTCCTGGATCGATGCTCGAGGTTCCACGAGGTCGAGCTGGCTCCTTAAGAATGTGCCTTCTCGAACTTGTCCATGAAAGCGACGAGGGCCTCCACGCCGGCCTTCGGCATGGCGTTGTAGATGCTGGCGCGCATGCCGCCCACGCTGCGATGGCCCTTCAGGTTCTCCAGACCGGCGGCCTTCGACTCGGCCACGAACGCGGCGTCGAGGTCGGCGTCGCCGGTGACGAAGGGCACGTTCATGAGCGAGCGGTCCTCCTTGCGTACGGTGCCGCGGAAGAGATCGCTCTGGTCCAGGTAGTCGTAGAGCAGCGCGGCCTTCTCCTCGTTGCGCTGCTGCATGGCCGCGAGGCCGCCCTGGTCCTTCAGCCACTTGAACACTTTGCCGCAGATGTAGATGCCGTAGGCGGGCGGCGTGTTGTACAGCGAGTTCGCGTCGGCCTGAGTCTTCCACTTCAGCATGGTGGGCGTGCCTTCCAGCACGTCGTCGCGGATGAGGTCCTCGCGGATGATGGAGATGACCACGCCGGCCGGGCCGATGTTCTTCTGCGCGCCGCCGTACATCACGCCGTACTTCGTGATGTCAACCGGCTCGGACAGGAAGCACGACGACACGTCGGCCACCAGGTCCTTGCCCTTCGTGTTGGGCAGCGTGTGGAACTTCGTGCCGTAGATGGTGTTGTTCTCGCAGATGTAGACGTAGTCGGCGTCGGCGGACACGTCCAGGTCGGAGCAGTCGGGGATGTAGGAGAACGTCTCGTCCTCGCTGCTTGCGATGGCGCGCGCGTCGCCGTATATCTTCCCCTCCTTGAAGGCCTTCTTCGCCCACGAGCCCGTAATGATGTAGTCGGCCACGCGGTTCTTCATCAGGTTCATGGGCACGGCGGCGAACTGCTGCGACGCGCCGCCCTGCAGGAACAGCACGCGGTAGTTGTCGGGGATGCCGACGAGCTCGCGCAGATCGGCCTCGGCGTTCTCGATGATCTCGCCGAACGCCTTGGAGCGGTGGCTCATCTCCATGACGGACATGCCCGTGCCGCGGTAGTCCAGCATCTCCGACGCGGCTTCGGCCAGCACCTCCTCCGGCAAGACGGCGGGACCTGCTGAAAAGTTGTACACCCTGGCCATGCGCGTTCCTTCTCTCTCTTCGGTTCCCCGGCCGACGCGAGCGGCGATGCCCGCGATGCGAGCGGCGGGTGATTGAGCATGGATGCATTGTACTATGCGCGCGCCGCGCGCGTGCGGACCGTGGCCGAAAAGATCAGCGGACGGCCCGACCGTCCCGCGAAGCCGCTGACGGGAAGATGCCGGGAGGGCATCGGGAGAGAAAGCGGGTGTCGGCTCGCTGACTGATCGGCCATACACGGGAAACGGATGGATCGATCGCAGGCGGCAGACGACGGCCGGGGCCTAAACTCCCTTTTCGCACTGAAGAAAACCCTCGGGCGGACCGATGGAGGAAACGCGATCGGCCGCGACGGGCAACCAAACCGAAAGGAGGCGCGGCATGCCGTACCGCGGACTACCCTATCTCGTATCCGAACAGGCGAGCGTCGGCGGCCGCGTCGACCCTTACGCGTCCGAGCGCCACGCCCTGCCCGACTGCGCGCAAGGCGTGCGCTATTCGAGCGCGCCCCGCAGCAACGAGCGCCGCGTGGTGTCCTACCGCACCTGTCAGACCGTGTGCCCGCCGCGCGCGGACGAGTCGCGCCTCGACGCCAAGCCGGCGCTCTCCGACGTCGAGCCCATGCGCATCCTGGCGGCCGTCATGCTCATGGCGGTGGTAGCCGTGGCCGCGGCCTTCGTGGGCATCGGCGTGGCGAACGGGTTCACCGGCATCGTCGACGGAACCGTGCTCAGCATCGACTCGGCCGACGCCGCGGGAAGCAACGCCCCGCTCAGCACGGCGGCGTCGGAATGGGAGCAGGGCTCGGTGCCCCAGCTGTACCAGGCCGACTACCAATGGTCCGACCGGCCCTACGGCTCCGGCACCATGGGCTCGTCCGGCGCCGCCCCCCTGAGCCTGGCCATGGTGCACGCCTGTCTCACCGGCGACGCCTCCATGGGACCCGTCGAGGTGGCCTCCCTCGCGCAGCGCAAGGGCTACGCGGACCAGCCGGACGCCACCGCGCTGCTCACTGACGGAGCCGCCGAGATCGGCTTGACGGCGCGCCCTGTCGAAGCCAGCGAGCTCGCCTTGCGGCGCCAGCTCAACGCGGGGTTCCCCGTCATCTGCGCCGTCTCCTCCGACGCCTTCGGCGGACGCACCACCTACATCGTGCTGTGCGGCATCGACGAGCACAGCCGCCTCGTCGTCTGCGATCCCGGCAGCGTCGATCGCACCGAGAAGCGCTGGAGCTTCGACGACGTGCTGTCAGCCAGCTCGTCGATGTGGGCGTACGGCGTGGCCGGCTGACGGGTGCAAGGAGTGCCGCAATGCAACCGCTCTCCACGCACGCAACTCGGCGGCGGGTATGCCCTTCCATGGCACGAAAATTGAGTTCAGGGAATACCAGAGGCTCGCAACGACGGGCTTCACCGGGCCTTGGCGGCAAAACCGCAGGTCGCACTTCTCGAACGTCACACGAAGCCTCCTTGCGCTCCACTGCCGATTCCCTGAACTCGGCTTTTGTGCCAAATTGAGGCCCATCCGCCACCTGGCCGCCGGTGGAGAGGATATCGCCGCGAGAGGCGCAACGCCGTGGGCGGTTACGCGCTCGGCGGTTTCGGAGCCCCGGGGGCCTGCGGCGCGCTCGGAGGCTTCGGGATGCCGGGGGCGCCCGGAGCCGCAGGGATCTCCGGTGTCGGCGCGGCCTTGGCGCCGCAGCTCGGGCACTCGTCGAGCTTGGGGTCGACCTCAGCGCCGCATTTCGGGCACTTCACGGGGCCCATGCCGGTCGTCGCTGGTCTGAAGCACATAGTGTCTCTCCTTCTGTTCGATTGGAACTTGTCTATCGCTCACGGTCGTCTGACCGGGAACTTCCAGGTTTGCCGTCGCCGGAAGCGAACCGCAGCGGGTCGCTTCAGCCTATCCCGCCGCGCTGTCGACGCCGCAGGCCCCCGCGGCGGCCTCGGCGCGCCGCGCGGCATCGCGCTCGCGCACCTGCCGTCGAAACACCCAGCTCAAGCCCACGTACACGGCGAACGACATGGGGGCCGTCGTCAAAAACGGCACCGCCACGATGCCGGTGGCGTACAGCACGCCGTTGACGACGCTCACGAAAGCCAAGGTGGCCACGCCGCGCCAGTTCACGTCCTCCACAGCGTCGAGAGCCACGTTGCGCGACCCGATCCTCATCGGCCCGCGCACCACGTAGTAGTCGGTGACGAGCAGCACGCACCATCCGATGGTGAGGATGCTGCCGAAGCTCATGAACGCGTTAACCTGGTCCAAGATGCCGCCCAGGATGAAGGCGAGCCCCACGGCGTTTGCCACTGCCACGGCTGCCGGCCACTTCAGCTTCACGCCGAACAACGAGTCGAACAGGTTCGACACCGCGTTCGCGCCACCGATGGAGTTCGACGTCTCCACCTTCATCTGCGACAGGCATATGATGGCCAGACCCACCCCGCCGGCCGCCAGCACCAGCGACACGCCGGGATTCGTGATGGCGGCATGGGCGGCTCCGGCGGCGTCGTATCCCATGCCGGAGAAGTAGGCGACCGACCGCTCGAAGCCGTAGTAGGTGATGAGCGCACCGAACAGGTACGTGGCCACGGCGAACAAGCTGCCCACAAGCGAGATGGGCACCAGGTCGCGCTCGCGTCGGGCGAAGCGCGTGAAGTCGGCCGCGAACAGCGCGAGCAAGCCCGACGTCATGATGGCGTAGTTCACGCCGTAGGCGAAGCCCTCCGCCTCGCCCACGCCCGGAATGAGGATGCCGTGCGTGAGCGCGTCGGCCATCTGCCCGTTCGCGGCGACGAGGTACACCACATAACCCATGACGCAGAACAGCGCCACCACGAACACCGCGTTCATTCGCGCGATGGCCTTCGTGCCGAACAGGGCCATGAACACCCAGACGCACGAGATGCCCACGAACAGCGCCCAGCGCATCCACTCCTCGTTCCAACCGAACGCGAAGAGCACGGCGTTGCCCAGCTGCACGGTTCCCACGGCCAGCACGCCCACCAACACGAATATCCACACGAGCGACCCCGCCGCCGATCCCTTGGTGCCGAAGATGTACAGACGGCTGACCACGTTGTTGGGCAAGCCCTCGCGGAAGGTGATCTTGCCCACCAGGTAGGTGAGCGCGAAGCTCAGCGCGAACGTGACGGCCATGGCCACCCCGCCCAGCTGGCAGCCCGCGTAGAACGCCACGATGCCGCCTCCCATGAGCTTGGAGAGGCTCGACACGACGCCCGACAGGATGGACGCGATGTCGGGCCACGCCAGCCGCTCGCTGTCGGGCACGCGCTCGAACAGCGACGACCGCGATGCCGGGGAAGGAGCCCTCCCCCGCGCCGGCGCCTTCACCTCGGAAGAGGTCTTCCCGGCAGCTGGTGATTCCTTCATGACGCCCCCCTTACCGAGGCTCCTAGACGATGCCGATATTGGCCATGACGATCATGACCACCAGCGCGCACAGGCCGGCCCCGATGGAGATGGCGGCGATGTGCTTGTAGGAGTTCTTGTGGTTGAGGCCCATGGCCGCCAGCATGCCGAACATGGCGCCGGAGTTCGGCAGGGCACCGCCGATGGTGGCCGACGTGGCGATGATCTTGGCGAGCGCGGCCGGATCGACGCCCGTAGCCAGATAGGGATCGAGGAAGTTGCCGGCGATGATGCCCACCGCGCCCGAGCCGGAGCCCATGACGCCGCCCAGGACCGCGGCCATGGTGGCGGCGGACACGTACGTGCCGCCCGGCATGCTGAAGATGGCCTCGTAGATGACCGTGAAGCCCACGGAGGCGGCCGCCACGGTGCCCACGCCGACGGCGGCGGAGGTGAAGAGCGCCGGCCCGAGCGCCGCCTTCGCGCCGTTGCCCAGCACGTCGCGCTGGCTGTCGATGTGCTTGCCGAACAGTATCATGCTGGCCACGACGGCCACGATCATGGCGATGTAGACGATGTTGGCCACGCCCAGCTGAGAGCCGACGATGATGATGGCGATGAGCAGGACGAGCGGCAACAGGGCCACGAGCACGTTCGGGACGGGCTTGTCGTCGGCGATGCGGCTCTCGCCTTCGGCGACCTCGTACACCTCGCCCTTGGCCTGGGCGCGCTTCAAAGCGAACTTGATGTAGAGGCACGACACGGCGATGGCGATGACGGAGCCCACGATGCCCATGACGGGCGCGGCGGTCAGGGACACGCCGCAGCCGTTGGCGGCGTTGATCCAGGCGATGGCGGGCACGCCCGGGATCATGGCCATGGTGAACGAGCAGGCGCCCAGCGTCCACGCGGCGCAGAACAGGTGCCACGGGATGTTGCACTCCTTGAACATGGGACGCGCCAGCGGGATGAGCGCGAACATGGCCACGAACATGGAGATGCCCGCGTAGGTGAGGATGGCCCCCACGGCGGCGATGCCCAAGAGCACCAGATACGGGCTCTTGGTGCCCACCTTGCTCATGATGGCGTTCGCGATCGACTTGGCGGCGCCGGACTTGTCCATGAACTCGCCCATGATGGCGCCGCCCATGAAGATGAGCAGGTTCTTCTGGACGAAGCCCGCGAGCCCGGTGACGTAGGACGATTCGCCGCCCACCATGGCGGCGGCGACGTCCATGCCGTTGGTGAGCGCGATGATGACGGCGGTGACGAGGGACGTGATGAGCACGTTCCAGCCCCTCATGGCCGCGATGACGAAGAACACGAGCCCGGCGACGATGCCGACAACCCCTATCCATTCCATAACCGTTCCCCTTTCGTTGTTTTGTATCCCGATTCCTTCTTGCCCCTACGGATGGTTCCGCACCTTCCAGGTTGGCGCAGTAAGTCAGCGAGGGCGGCCGTGGTGCCCGAGATCGTGGGGATGGCGGGGGCGAAGCGTACTTGGGTACGCGAGCCCCCGGCATCGCCGCGAGATCGGGTGCCGCGGCCGGCCGCAGCGTCGGCAGGTTCCGCAGGCCGAAGGCCCGCGGAACCACCTATGCCATGTCGTTGCGCGTGGCCCTCATGAGCTCCACGGTCGAGGCATGCTTCATGCGCAGCTCGTTTCGGCGGATGGCCCCCTCGTCGAAGTTCTCGAGGTCGTCGGCGCTCTCGAACATGGTGCCCAGGTCGCCGCGCTGTCGGTTGAGCGCGACGGCCTCGTCCACGTCGTAGGGCAGAAGCTGCTGCTTCTCGCGCGGGTTCCACACGAGGAACGCCGGCTTCGTGGCGTCGGGCGCGGGCATGCCCTCGCAGTAGCGCACGTCGCCGTACTTCTCGACCAGCTCGTCGAGCGGGCCGAAATCGAAGGCGCGCAACGGGCAGCTCATCGTGCAGGCCGGCTGCATGCCCTCCGCCAGACGGTCGACGCACATGGTGCATTTGCTCATCTTGCAGTCGGGCGCGTCGGAGGCGAACCGCGGCGCACCGTAGGGGCACGCATCGTAGCACGTGCGGCAACCCTTGCACTTGTCCTGGTCGACGAGCACCGCGCCGAATTCGTCCTCTTTGTAGATCGCACCCTCCGGGCATGCCTTCACGCACGACGGGTCCTCGCAGTGCGCGCAGGGGAACGCCAGCGAATGAAGGCGGACGCGCGGGAACGTGCCGGTCTCCCATTCGTAGACCGTCATCCACTTCTCGGCGCCGGGCTCGAGCCCGTTCCAGTCCTTGCACGCGATGCTGCATGCCTGGCAGGCGTAGCAGCGGTTCGCATCGAAGAAAAATCCGTACTGGGTCATAGCCCTACTCCCTTCCCTCGCCGAGCGTTCGGCGCAGCTTCAGCGCCACGCTCGCGCCGCGCATGCCGCCGCGCTCGGATTCTCCGCCGAAGCCCTCCGCGTCGCCGTCGGCGACCTTCTCAACCTCTACGAGGCCGGCCGTGATGAGCGCGCCCAGGATATGGGGCAGGTGGCCGTCGTCGAGCAGGATGTTCGGCGTGCCGCGCAGGTCTTGGCCGTACTCGTTCATCTTGGCCGGGGCGCCGTCGGTCTGGTACCAGGCGCCGTGGTGCACGGCGGCGGTGCCGGGCGTCATGCGGTTGGTCACGTACGCCGTGAGCAAGACCTCGCCGCGGTCGCTGCGCACGCGACAGACGTCGCCGTCCTTGATACCGCGCGCCTGCGCGTCCACACCCGAGATCCACACGGCGTGGCGGTAGCAGTCCTCGCGCATGAAGGGGTTGTTGTCGTTGCTGGAATGCTGGCGGTAGATGGACACCGGCGACACGAGCGAGAGCGGGTAATCCTTGACCTTCGGGTTGTAGAAGCCGTCGTTGGAGGCCGACCCGATGTCGCCCTCCACGTAGCTGGGGCTCCACACCGGCATGGGGTCGATCTGCCCGCGCCAGCGGGATTCCGTCATGTCGTGGGTCTTGACGAAGTTCGACGCGAACTCTATCTTGCCGCTGGGCGTGCCGAAGGGGCTGGCGCCGCGTTCCATCGTGGTTTTGAACGGGTAATACGGCACGTCGATCTCGGTGCGCACGACAGGGCTGGCGTTGAACTCCTCCCACGTGGGCCGACGCTCGTAACCCAGGTACGCCATGACCGTCTCGTTGTCGGCCCACTTCTCGAAGGCCTCCCGGTAGATATCCTCCTGGGCGTCCACCCAATGCTCCGCGTCCACGTCCGCCAGACGCGGGTTGTAGCCCTGGACCACCTCGTCGCCCAGGCGCTTGGCGATCTGCGTCCACACCCATTCCTTCGAGCGCACCTCGCCCGGGAAGTCGAGGCCGCGGGCGCAGAACGTGAAGTAGTTGCGCATGCCGTTGGGGCCGCTCACGAAGCGCTGGTGGCCGTACATGTACTCGTCCATGCCCTCGAACTGCCACACCGGGGCGGGCAGGATGATGTCGCAGAGCTCCGCCGTGGGTTGGTTGACATGCCATTGGAAGCCCCAGTTGAACTCCGTGGAGGCCATGCCGGCGAACCGCTTGTTAACGTTAGAGTGGTTGTTGGCGTAGTTGTTCTCGAAGATGATCATCTGGACGTTCGGCAGCGGCGCGTCGTTGGCAGGCGACCCGATGCGATGGCGGAACTCGCTCTCGGTCATGCGGCCTTCCCAGTAATCCTTCTGGCAGGCCAGGATCTCGGTCAGGCAGTTGTTGTTGAACAGCACGGGCACCTGGTAGTCGCCCGGGTTGCGGCCGAAATCGGCGAGCGGCGCGGGAACGCGGCCCGGGGTGGGCAGGCAGGCGCCCGTCTGGCAACCGCCGGCGCACGCGATGTTGCCGGTCATGGCCTGCAGGAGCATGGAGGCGGCGGCGCTGTAATCGCCCATGTGCCGCTTGGCGCAGGAGTAGAAGTACTGCAGGTGCACCGGCTTGGTGGTGCCGTAGAGCCGCGCGAACTCGCGGATGGTTTCGGCCGGGACCGCGCAGATGGGGGCGGCCCACTCGGGCGTCTTCTTGACGCCGTCCTCGCCTTCGCCCATGCAGTAGGCGCGCCACTCCTCGAAGCCATCCTTGTCGACCCACGCGTCGACGAACTCGTGGTCGTAGAGGTCCTCCTCGTAGAGCACCTGGGCCACCGCCAGCATCATGGCGAGGTCGGTGCCGGGGCGGATGGGTATCCACTGGTCGGCCAGGATCTCGGCGCTCTGAGTGTAGCGCGGGTCGATGACGATGGTCTTGCAGCCGTACTCGTGCGCGAGCTGCATGTAGTACGACGTGGGGCCGAACCACGCCACCACCGGGTCCATGCCCCACATGACGAAGAGCTTCGAGTTGAAGATGTCGCTCGCCTCGAAGCCGGGCAGCGCGTCGGAGAGGCCCTTGGCGGTTTTGGAGAGGTCGACGCCCAGATGCAGCATCTCGCCGGCCGCATGGCCCGACGTGGAATGCTCGCCCCACGCGCCGAAGCCCGCTTCCCACCAGGGAGCCAGCGGGAACCCGTTCTTCTCGAAGCTGGGGTACTGCGAGTGGAAGATGCCGTACGGGCCGTACTTCTCGCGGATCTCGACCATCTTCTCGGCGATGGTGTCGAGCGCCTCCTCCCAGCTGATCTCCACGAAGTAGCCCTTGCCGGCGCCCTTCTCCCCCACGCGTTTCATGGGATGCAGAAGGCGCGTCTCGGCGTGGAGCTCCTTCTTCCACGAATGGCCCATGGCGCACGGGCGCATCTGCACGTTGCCCTTCCAGATGTTCTCCCAGCCGCAGTCCTCGCGGCTGTCGTTCCGGTTGACGGAATCATCGGGTTCTATCGCGATGATCTTGCCGTCCTTCACGTGGCATTTCAAAACGCATGCCGAGTCCCAGCATCCGTTGGCCGGACACGACGTGTAGAAGATGCGCTCGCCCTCACGCCGCTTCTTGCTCGCATCGATGATGCCTTGTTTGTCCATCGACTCCTCCTCTTACGATTCCGCTCCTCGTCTGCGGGGCGGTTTTCATGCCCGGAAGAATAGACCGTCGGAAGGCGGCGCTCGATGCGCGGAGGGACATTCGCCGTCGCGATTGCTTGCGGCGGCGGTCAAGGAAACCTGCATGGACGAGGGAGTTGCCGCGGCCGTCAACGGCAGGTTACGGCTGGCGGGCAAAACGACGCGCAAAACGGCCCCGGGAGCTCACGGAAGAGGGAGGGCATGGCCGTCGAGAAGCAGGGGGAGCGGAGCCGATGGGAGGTCAGTGCTGGCGGAAGTACTTCTCGGGAACGTTGTCGCGGATGAAGTCCTTGAACTCGAGGGCGAGCGGCGAGATGACGCGGCCCGTGTGCCAGGCCAGGTCCACCGGGTAGCGCATCGGGTCGGTGTCGACCTTGAACCAGATGAGCCCCGGCTCGTTCTTGTAGCGGTCGCGAATGCACTCGGGCACGGTCGCCCACCCCAGGCCCGCCTTCGCGCCGTTCATCATGGCCTCGTGCGTGTCGAAGCGCGCGACCATGTTGTGGTCGCGCAGGGACACGCCGTAACGCTCGCGGAAGTGGCGGTTGCCCACCATGTGGCGCCCGGAGTTCCACTCGTAGATGATCATGGGCCACTTGAGCAGCGTCTCCACCCTCACCGGCTGCGGCGTGGAGTTGTAGGGCGGGATGTCGGCCGCGCAGAACGCGAGCTGCTTGTAGCCGAGCGTCTCCCGGGATATCTCGTCCTCGAGCGGCTGGTTCTCCAGGAGCGCGAAATCGAGCTTGCCGTTCTTGAGCTTTTCCAGAAGATCGGGCTCGTAGCCCGCGTCCAGGTGCACGAGCGCCTCGGGATGCAGGTCGTGGAACTTCTTCACGAGCGCGGGGAGCAGCGTCACCCCGTCGGCCAGGCTCATGCCCACCTCGATGGTGCTGTCGAAATGCTCGTCGACGGCGGCCAGCTCGGCCGCGAGCGCGTTCTCCAGCGTGGTGATCTTCTTCGCGAACTTCGTGACTATCTGCCCGGCTGCCGTGGGAACGACGCCCGTGGACGTGCGGTTGTAGAGCTTCGCGCCGTAGCGCTGCTCGATGCCCGCGATCTTTTGCGACAGGCCGGGACGCGACATGTACAGGCGCTCGGCGGCCTGCGAGAGGCTCTTCGTCTCCGCCACGGTCATCAATATCTCGATGTCGTCAAGCTGCATGCGCGATACCCCCTCTTGAAATGCGGACCCCCTCCGTGCATCTTAGCAACCGGCGACCCGTCCGCGCCGTCGCATTTGTTTGCCGCCGCTGCAAACGAATCGTTACAACGCCCTACGACACCACGTTGACCGGGCGCTCCCCTGCCGCGACGCGGGCGACGTTCTCCCACACCGCGCGGTGGGCGCGGTGGAACATGCCCTCGGTCACGCCGCCGATGTGGGGCGAGAGCACCACGCGGCAGGCGGCTTCGGGGGGCAGGGTCAGCAGCGGGTGGTCGGCGGGAACCGGCTCGGGATAGAGCGTGTCGCAGCCCGCCGCCCCTATGACGCCGTTCGCGATGGCGCGTGCCAGCGCCTCTTGGTCGACGATCTCGCCGCGCGCCGTGTTGACGAGGACGGCGTCGCTTTTCATGCGGGCGAGGAAGGCGTCGTCCACCATGCCGCGCGTGGCGTCGGTCACGGGCACGTGCAGGCTCACGATGTCGCACGTGGCGGCCAGCCGGTCCAGCTCCTCGAAACGCACGTTCAGGCGTTCCTCGTCCTCGGGCGGCAGCGGCGCGCGCTTGTTGTAGACCATCTCGCAGCCCCACCTCGCCAGGCGCTCGGCGGTGGCCTGGGCGATGGCGCCGAAACCCACGAAGCCCACCTTGCAGTCGCCCAGCTCGCGGATGCCCTCCACCATCATGCGCTCTTTCGTCTGGATCTGCCGGCCCGCGCGCACCGCGGCGTCGCCCGCCACGGCGTCGCGCAGGCACGCCAGCATGAGCAGGACGGTCTGCTCGGCCACCGCGCCCGCGTTGACGCCGGCGTTGTTGCACACGTGCACGCCCCGCTCGCGCGCCGCGTCGAGGTCGATGGCGTTGTAGGCCACGCCCTCGGAGTGGACGAGCTTGAGGTTCGGCATGGACGAGATGAGCTTGGCGCTCACCGGGCTGATGGCGTCGGCCAAGATGAAGTCGGCGTCGCCCGCCTGCGCCAAGATGGCGTCGTCGTCGGTGCCGCGCGGCACGACTTTCAGCTCGACCTCGCCCACGATGGGCAGGTCGGGTAGGTACTTCCTCGTGCGGGCCTCGTCGCCTATCACCAAAAGCAGCATGTGCAAACCCCTTCGCTCGAATGTGCCGGCAGCGCGCCAGAGAACCGGCGCGTCTTCGATTCTAGCGTTCCGGCCGGCGTTTGGCGAGGGCGGACGAGGAACGTCGGAGTGCATCCATCCATATGAGAAACTATACGCCCAGCGCCCTGCAGATCGTCTCGCGCTCGTCGCATGGCATACGAAACCGGCTGCCGACTCTCCCGAAGGGGAGCCGGCAGCCGGAAAGGCGGTGAAACCAGGATGGAGCGTGTTCTCGCTAGCCGCGCAGGCGCCTGCGGGCGATGAGGACAACGCAGACGCATGCAAGGCAAGCCAAGAAGCCGGAAACCAGAACGGGCATCGCGGCGTCGCCCGTGGAGGCCAGAGCCTTGACGCCGCTTGCGGAGCCGGGCGAACCAGCCGAAGCGCCGCCCGTAGAGCCGGCCTCGCTCCCTCCCTGCTCGAGCGTGCCGACCTGCTTGGCGGAGGCGAACGCGGCCTTGGCCTCGATCATATCCTTCGCTGCCGCGTCAACCTCGTCTTGCAGGGCGAGGGGGTCGTCCAGCACGGCTTGAGCCCGGGCTATCGCCGCACGGTACGCGTCGAGCGCCCCCTGTGTGACGAACTCGGCACCGGACGCGACCTCGCCGGGGCCGGCCGCCACCGTCGCGGCGGCGACTTCCTCGCGCGCCTCCTTGACCAGCGAGGCCAGCGCGGAGGTGTCGGCCTTCAGGCCCGCCCGCTTCGCATCGTCGAACGACGACGAGGCGGTCGCCAGGTCCCTCAGGGCGGCGTCCACGCCGTTCTGCGTGCGAGACGCGTTCTGCAGCTCCGATCGCGCAGCGGCCAGGGTCTGCTCGTACGCGTCGAACTGTCCCTGCGTGACCCACTTGTTCCGAGCAAGGACGTCGGTTCCGTCCACGCTCACCGTCGTGGCGGAAAGGTCCTCGGCGCCGGCCTTCACAGCTTCGGACAGCGCGCCCGTGTCGACAGCGGCGGTTTTGACGTGCGCGTTGAACGTCGCCAGGGCTTCGTTGAGGACAGCCAAGGAGGCGTCCACCCCCGCCTGCGACGTGTCGGCCGCAACGCCGTTGCCGGCCGCTGACGCGATGGCGTCTACAACGTCCTGCGACGCTCCGATGGCGTTCTCGAGCGCCTGCAGATCTTCCGAGGTGCACCACGTCTTGCCATGGGGCACGTCTCGGCCGTCCGTCGAGACCGCCGGCCCGTCGGCGGCGGCGCGCGCGACGGACAAAGCCGCAGCCAACGACACCGTGGAGGGGTTGGCGGTATTCGTAGAGGCTTCGAAAGCCGCCGTTGCGCTCTTTACCGCCTGCAGCGCGGCGTCGACCTCGTTCTGCGTCGCCGCCGCATTCGAGGCGACGGCCGCTTGGGCAACGACAACGGCCTGCAGCTGGTCGACGTTCTCCTGGGTGGCCCAATCCCTGCCGGCGGGCACGTCGTTGCCGTCGACGCTGACGACGACCGCGTCCTTGGCTGCGGCGGCCTCGGCAAGCGACGACTTCAAAGCATCGTAGTCGGTGACCGCCGTCTTCACGACAGCGTCGAAGCTCGCCCTCGCGTTGCCGAGCGCCTGAACGGCCGCGTCGATCTCGTCCTGCGCGGCATCGGCCTTCCCCGCCACAGCCTTCGCAGCGGCTATCGCATCGGTCAGGGCGCTCGCGTCGCCGGGAACCACGTAGGCGGAACCGTTGGCGACGTCCTTGCCGTCGGTGCTGACCGCGACGGCCTCGAGGGCGGATTCGGCCCCGGAAACGGCGGCCGTCAGCGCATCGAAGTCCTGCACGACCAGCAGCCGGTTGGAACCCGACCAGTCGTACCTCGAAAGCGATTCGTCCTTCGACGTCGTGTAGGTTGCCAGCAGGTTGCTCGACGAGTACGGGTCGTTGACTTTGAACGTATTCGTGAGCCCAACGTTGGGGAATGCGAACCCGTCGGGCAGGCGCACCAGCGAGGTGCAGTTCATGAACGCGCTCGTCATATTCTTTACCGAAGAAGGAACCAGCGGCGCCTCGGTTATCCCCGAACAGTTCTGGAAGGCGCCCTGCAGCGAAGTCACCGTTCCGGGAATCGCAGGGGCCGTCTTGAGCGAAGAGCAGCCGGAGAACGTCTCCCTCATGTTTTCAACGCCCTCGCCGAGTTCGGGAGCCTGCTCGAGCGCCCGGCAGTTCTGGAAGGCCCGCCACATGTTCGTGATGCCGTTGGGAATCTTGGAAGGGCCCGTTTCCATGGCGACGCAGTTCTGGAACGAGCCGAACATGCTTTCCTCGACGCTTTCCGGAATCTCGGGAGCGGCCTTCAAGGAAGTGCAACCGTTGAAAATATTGGCGATGTACTTCACGCCGTTCGGCAAAACAGGAGCCGTCTCAAGCGCTGCACAACCGTTGAACGCTCCCGACATGTTCTCAACGGAATTGGGCACTTCGGAAATGACCTTCAACGAAATGCAACCGCTGAACGCGTTCTGCAGGTTAATGGTGCCATTTGGAATGGCCGGCATGGCCTCGAGCGATGCGCAACCGTAGAAGGCGTTGTTCATGTCCGTGACGCCTGAAGGAATCGAAGGCGCCTCGGACAATACCCCGCACCCGGAAAACATGCTTGCAATCGAAGTTATGCCTTCCGGCAGCACGGGAGCCTCGTCCAGCGACGAGCAGTTAACAAACGCGCCTTCCACGTTTTCAACACCATCGGGAATGCGAGGCGGCTTCACCATGGAGGTGCAACCACCGAAAGCCGCGTGAAGGTTTTCCACGTTCTCGGGAATAACGGGAGCGTCTTTCAACGACGAGCAGCCGTTGAAGGCTTGGTCCAAACTCGTCACCGTGTCAGGCAGGCTCGCAACGACTTCAAGTTTGTTGCACTGGATAAAGTAGTTCGAGATGTCCGTCGGGGAAACGCCCTCGAAACGAACCGATTTCACTTCAGATTTATAGGCATTCGCGCACCAAGGTGGTTTGCCGACCGCGTCATAGGTCTTCAAATCCCCTGAACCCGCTATTATCAACTGCCCATCGCTGTAAAGCGTCGCCGTAGCATCGGACGGCGTTTCCTTGCCGATGTCCCACGACCCGATCGCCGTGACAGGGGCTGCGGCGGCGAACTCGTACACGATGGGCTTGCCGAGCGATCGGGTGGTTTGCGGCTGCAGGTCGGCGTCGAACACCAGGTAGTACGTCTTGTTGGCTTCGAGGCCGGTCGCCGTGATCTTCACGCCGTCATACGATGGCCAATCGCGATCCGGGTTCACTAGGGAGAAGCCCAACGTACCGCTGGCAGCGGAGGCGACCGGCGTCAAAGCGCTCGCGTCGAACGAGCCTCCCGCCGTCGGGTCGCTGTCGTACACCAGCACTTTGTCGGCACACGTTCCGGTCCAGGTGTTCAGCAGCTGCCAATTCGACCCGCTGCCGTCGGCATGGATCACCATCGAAACCGAGCCGTCGTCGGCCAGAGTCATCGGCTGCCGCATCTTGTTGAACCAGCAGGAGCCTATTTTGGAAAGATCGGTGACGACCTCGGACGGCGAAGGGGACATGATGCCGAGCTTCGTTCCGCCGTTGCCCTGCTCCCGTCCGTAACCCGCTTGCGACTCGTCCCCGTTCCACACGACCGCCTTGTCGGTGAAGGTGTTGAATTCGAACACGATGTTCGCGTACAGGCGCGCCCACTGGCCGGCCGTGCCGTTCTTGACGACGAAATAGTACGTTTGATCGGGGTCGATGTTGCTTGCATCGACGGTGCAGACGATGTTCTTCCACCAGTTGTCGGAGGTGCCCAGCACGGATACGTTCGAAGCGTTCCCTTCCCAAACCACGTTGGCGGGATCGCTCCACGATGCGGGATCGTCGCTTTTGGTGACGAGCAGCCCGCCGTGGCCGTCGAACAGGTACACGGGGTTCACGCCCCCGGCGCCCACGTACGTCAACGTAAACTGCAAGGTCGCGGCGTTCGCGTCGTAGGAAGGAAGGATGATGTTCTTGTAATAATACGGATCGCTGTACGTGCCCGAGCCGGACGTGTCCGTCTTGTTCATGTCGGTGAGCACGGATATCGTCGACCCCGTGACCGCCCCGTTGTCGTACCCGGTGACACCCTTCGACAAAGGATCGACAAGCGACCAGGCCGGGAACCCTTTCCTCGAGGTGCCGCCCGACGACGCGTACCACGGATCACTGGCCTCGTCCCAAGGCGAGTCCTGCCAGCCCTGGTACGGCTCATAGCCGTCCTGTTGGCTGTACACGATCGGCGTCGTCTCGGCATACGCGCTCGAAGAGAGCCCGGGAGCCAGCGAAACGGCAAGAATCGCAGCGATCGCGAACGCGAGCGCCAGCCCCAACCTCCTCTTCACGCCCCGGTTTCTCACGGCTTCGCACCCCATACCGTTCCTCCTTGTTCTCCTAGATGGACACGCTTGCGCCAAGCCTCCGCGAACGCGAGGCTGACGCTATGCAATGGATTTCGCTTTCGCAGCCCTTCGATCGAGAAGCTGCGGAAGCGAAATCTTCGGCCTTGGTCTCGCCCTCCGAGGCGCATGCGCCTCGGAGGGTTGTCACCGCGAGCGGCCCCGCCGCTCGACCGGTTACGATATGGTGTAGTTGCCTCCGTACACGATGCCGTGGAACGTGACGTTTCCTTCAGCATCGGCGGTTGCCGTGTAGGACGTGCCAACCGGCGTGTCGGGCGTGTTCACCGTCGCACCGGCAGTGGTGCTTCCGTAAGACAGATCGGTCGCCGTAGAGGCCAGGTCGGCTCCGTACGACGTGCCGCGGCTCGTCTGGGACGCGACGTAGCCGCCGTAGTACGTCAAAGTGATTTCAGCGCCCTTGGCCGAATCGCCCAGCACCGAAGCCGCATTGAAAGTGAAGTCCCACGTATCGAAGTAGGTTCCGAAGCAGCCCTTCCAGTTGAAGCCGACGGCCGCGTTCCCGCTCGGATCCGTTCCGAACGTTGCCGACGGGCACACGCGGAAGGCGTAGACCCAGTCGCCGCTCCACACGTCGGCAGCCTCGGCGGGATCGGTCGTTATGTTGCCGACGTACGAGTCGGGAGTGCCCGAACTCGAACCGTCGGTGTACAGAGGACCATATGCGGCGACTCCCAGATGGGCGTTAGCCATATCGAAAGACAACGAGGAGCCGTTTGCCGTGTTCTCGAAGCGCACGGCAAATGAGCCAGGGCCTCCGTCCATCGAGTTGAAGCCCCAGAACTTGCTGGGTGCCGTGAAGGCCGTCGAATCGACGTCCACCAAATACGCGCCGGAAGAATCGGTGACTCCGCCAGATGCGCTGTAGGGCGATTGCATCTGCCCGCCAACAGCGAAAGCCGGGATCGACAACGACATCGTCAACGCCACAGCCGCGACAAGGCTGACAAGAACGCGCTTCGTCTTGCCCTGTACCAGACCCTTCTTTTCCTCTTGCTCTGCCAAAACCATATGCGCTCCTTTCATCGGAATACCGCCGTTAGCGGCTGCGTTCTATCGTAACGCCCACGCATTGCCTGACAGGTAGTATTCTAGTAACGAAATAATTCAGCCGAACGGAGAAAATCTCATGTTGGCTGTTCGCCGAGAACTGGCCGTTATCTTCCGCCATATTGTCACTTATTCGCCGTTGGGACGAGAACCGGCGTTCTTTGGAGTCCGTTCGTCCGCGGGCAGGCGATCTGCGCGCGAATCCATCGCAAGCCGACCACCCCGCCGCGCTGCGATGCGAGCCCGAAACGGGAAAGCCTTCGCAGTGCCCGACGGTTTAACGAGCGTTGACATCGGTTGCTTGACGGAGCCACGCGATACTTTGCATCTCTTGCGATGAACGATGCCGCCGCTTCGCGAAACCGACGCGGTGCCGTATGATGATGCGCGATAACCCGAAAGGATCGCTCGAATTACCGGGAGACGGCGCGCCTCGGGCCATCCGCACGACGAACAGGAGCATCATGATCTACGACAACGTGCTCGACGCCATGGGGCGCACGCCCCTCATACGCCTGAACCGCCTGGCCGAGCCGGACGCGGCGCAAATGCTCGTGAAGTACGAGGGCGTGAACGTGGGCGGCTCGGTGAAGACGCGCACGGCCTTCCAGATGATCGACGAGGCCGAGAAGCGCGGCGAGCTGCACCCCGACAGCATTATCGTGGAGCCCACGAGCGGCAACCAGGGCATCGGCCTGGCGCTCGTGTGCGCGGTGCGCGGCTATGCTGCGCGCATCATCATGCCCGATTCCGTGAGCATCGAGCGCCGCAAGCTCGTGCGCCACTACGGCGCCGAGGTGGTCGTCGTGCACGACGACGGCGACATAGGCAAGTGCATCGCGGAGTGCATCGCAACCGCCGAGCGCATGGCGGCCGAAGACCCGCGCGTCTACGTGCCCCAGCAGTTCGAGAACGAGGACAACCTGTTCGCGCACCGCTACCACACGGCCCTCGAGATCGTGGAGGACGTGGAGGGCCCCGTGCACGGCTTCTGCTCGGGCATCGGCACGGGCGGCACCATCTCGGGCGTGGGCCAGATTCTGAAGCGCCTGTACCCCGACGTGGAGATATGGGCCGTGGAGCCCGAAAACGCCGCGATACTCTCGGGCGGCGGCATCGGCACGCACCTGCAGATGGGCATTGGCGACGGGCTCATCCCCGCCTCTTGGACCAGGGCATCTACGACGACATCTGCATCGTGTCCGACGAGGAGGCGCTCGACACGGCACGCGCCCTCGCGCGCGAGGAGGGCCTGCTCTGCGGCGTTTCCAGCGGCACGAACGTGGCCGCCGCGCGCCGCCTGGCGCGCAAGCTGGGCCCCGGCAAGACGGTGGTCACGCTGCTGCCCGACACCGGCGAGCGCTACTTCTCCACCGCGCTCTTCGACGGCGAATAGCGCGGCCGCCCGGCGCCCGTGTACCGACGAGCGGCAGAAAGCCGGACAACGGGGCATGGACCACCCCGCAAGGCCGGTTCGTCGGCGAACCCTCATGGGTTCCAGAGCCCGCTCTGCCCCTATCCCGCCTGCCTTATGCGGGCGAGCAGGGGCTTGCAGGCGTTGCTGAACACGAGCATGACAAGGGGGCGCACCAAAAGAAAGCAGAGAGCGTAGGCGGCTGCGGCCGCGAGGGGCAGCGTTGCCGCGTAGGCGCCGACGAACGCCCCCAGGGGCACGCCTGACATGGTGACGCCGACAGCGCACATGACGGGCGCCATGATGCACACGTTCACCAGCACGAGCACGGCCGACACGCCCACGCCCTCGCGCCTGCCGCCGCAGATCCTGTCGAGCAGCCAGAAGCTGAGTTTGTTCGCGAACAGGCTTCGCACGGTGAACGCGATGCAGAACCACAGGGGGAACGACGCGAGCAGCGCCAGCGGGTCGAACGAGGGCGCCGGATGCACGACGACGTTCACGAACAGGATCATGGCCGTGGCCATGCCCACCACGAACAGCGTTTGGAACAAGGTCCCCTCGCCTTCCGAAGCGGGCGGATTGAAGTCGCCGCGCAGGCAATCGGCGTAAGTGTAGCGACCCCGGCGTTCGCCGACGTTTTCGGAACGGGCCATGCAGTACCTCTTCTTCTCTCGACAGGCGCGCCGCACGGTGGCAGGCGCAGGCGGACGCGCAGGCGCGCGTCCGCGAAACTGGTGTCCAGTGGTTTGTTGGTGTTGGTGCCGACCGGAAACCCGGCGGCGCTGCTCCGCCCCACAAAGGCAAGCAAGATGACCCCAGTGTAGCGCACCCCGCACGGCAGCGGCACGGTTTCTCCATATTACGGAAGGCGGGCGGGCGCTCGAACGACCGTCGAGATATGCTTCCTACTCCT
This sequence comes from Gordonibacter sp. 28C, assembly GCF_003339845.1. GTDB lineage: Bacteria > Actinomycetota > Coriobacteriia > Coriobacteriales > Eggerthellaceae > Gordonibacter. Next base: position 68,226 of record NZ_PPTR01000011.1, on the reverse strand, counting down.
GCCCTTCCTGGGCCACCACGTAGAGCTGGCCGGTCTCCTCGTCGCGGTAGACGGTGCCGAGGTTCTCGTAGGTGCTGCCGCTCGCGGCGATGCCCTCCTCCACCGCTTCCAAGTCCCCCTGTATCTCGCGGATGGCGGGGCTGCCGCCCGACGTGCGCACGCTTTCCAAATCGACGTTCCAGTTGGCGATGAGCGCCAGCAGCAGGCCGCAGGCGAACACCAGCATCACGTCCATGAGGTTGCCCATCGACCCCATGGGGTCGCGCTCGTCGTCGCCCAGAAGCCTCGACCCCGCCAAGCGGGAGGCCCTCAGATCACGCCTCGGCATGGCGGCCCGCCTTCCCCTCGAGCCCCGGAGCCGCTGCGGCGGCCGCAGAGCCCGCCCTTTGCGGGAACGCGAACCCCTCCGCATGCAGGGCGTCCGCCTTCTCCAAGATCGTGTTCATGGCGCCCTCGATGCTGATCAGGTAGTCGGCGTACCAACGACGGCGCACCTTCGTCACCAAGAAGCACACGACGGCAACCGCGAGCCCGGCCACGGTGGTGTCGAACGCCACCAAAAGCGATGACGACAGCGTTTCGAGATCTCCCGAGCTGAGCGCCACGATGCCCGGACCCAAGGGGATGAGCGTGCCCATCAAGCCCAGCATAGGGGCGATCTTCACCGCGGAATCGGTGAGGGAGAGCGCCTTTTGGTAGCGCGCGCTCTCGTCGGCCAGCAAGCGCTTGGCCACCTCGGTGAGCGCGTCCTCGGGCAGGTACATGTACGAGACCAGCTCCCGCAGGCCGCTTCTCTGGGAGTCCAGCAGGCCGCTTCGGTCGATCACGCCGTCGAGCTGGCCGTACGGCGCCGCGTCGAGATCGGCTATCAACTGTGGCAGCGCCACCCGGTAGCGCCGGCGCTCGACTGCCACCTCCACCACCAGCGAGCCCAACGTGTACACGGCGTACGCGGCCAGTATCACCAGGCAGACGACGGTGGGGATGAGCAGCCCCTGCGACAGCGCGTGCAGCGCGTCGTTGGCGAAGAATTGGTTGAGGAAGTTCATGAGATTGGAATCCTTTCAAAGAGCTCGAAGGCGCGGAACGGAAGCGGTTGCGCGCTGCGGTCAGGTTGCCTGCACGACCAGGTCCCGCGCGCATTGGAAGCCTCCGGCGACCCAACGCCGGTGCAGGCAGTTCTTACACGAGGGCCTGCGGTCGATGCACTCCTCCGCGTCGTTGTCCCACTCGAAGACCGAGCACACGCGCGACCAGCTGTCGTCAACGTTGCCGATCTCTCCCAAGTCGACCTTCGAGCACGGGTGCGCCACGCCGTCGACGACGTCGCACACGACCGTGAGCGCGCCGTCGTGCAGGATGGGCTTGCCCTCCGCGTCAAGGGCGAACGGCAGGTTGAAGGGCAGGCCCTCGCCGCGCGCGTCGACGAGCCGGACGGGGCCGCGGAAGTCGCGGGACAGCCGACACGCGACCGCCGCCACGTCGCAGGCCGCCTCGCCCGCGCAGAGCTTCGAGAAGTTCCACTTGCCCCGGAAACGCCCGTCGTTGCCCCCCAGGCGCAGGCCCACGCCGGCCAGGGCCCCCACCACGCCGGACCCGTCGCCCCCGTGCTCGCTCAAGCTCACCCAGGGAATGCGCCCAGCCAGCTCGTAGGCCGACTCGATGCTGCAAAAGTCGATTTTGGCACGGCGTCCGAACGCGACGAGCTCCTCGACCATCCGCCCGTTCTCGTGGTCGACGGCCGTCCCGGCTCGAAATGCGGACTCGGGCACGCGCGCCACGCAGAGCCCCGGATCCGACGTGGGAGCGCGGTGCTCCGCGATGATGCGCACCGCCCGCGCGCGCATCTCGTCGATGCGCGACCGCGGCATGAGCGCCTCGAACACCATCGAGGAGTTGTGCGAGGTGTAGGGAACGTCGTCGCGCAACAGCAGCTGATGGCGGGTCACCTCGAGCCGAAGGCTTCCTCCCAGCGCCACAACGTCGGAGGCGATGAGGCTCGCTATCTCGCCGGTGGACGTGGCGCGGGTCTCGTCGTCGGTGTCGTCGACGCCCACGACGACACCGACGAGCTCCGAGGCCGCCGGGATTGCCGGCGTGTTCATCAGATGGGCGCGCATCTACTTTCCCCCTCCGCTTCCGGATCCGCTGCCTTGGCCCTCTTGCCCGCCGGAGCCTTCGGCGCGCAGCCCCTCGCCCGCCACGATGGCCTCCCAGGTGGCGTCGTCGATGTCCAGCCCCACCACGTCGCGGTAGTAGGAGCGCACCGTATCCTTCAGGTCGACATCCTCGTAGAGCTGCGGGTACAGGGTCTTGCCCAGCCACAGCATGCCCAGAAACGTCTCCGGGTCGCCGCGCTGGCCCCAACGACTCGTGGACACCGGCAGGTTGCGCACCTCGCCCGCCGCCACGGCCGCCATGCCCTGCCACTGCGCATCGCCCAAGATGGAGGCGCGGGCGTCGGCGGTGCTGCACACGATGACGTCGGGGTTCCACGCGTATACCTGCTCGAGCGTGGCCGAGTAGTCGCCGGTGCCGCCCACGTCCGCCTCTTCGGCGGACACGTCGACGGCGCCGCAGCGCGCCACCCAGTCGGCGCCGAGCGAGCCGGAGCCGTCCGTTAGCAGCGGGTCGTTGATGGAGTGGTACACGCGCTTCCGCTCGCTTTCGGGAACGCTCGCGGCGCGCTCCTCCACGAGGGCGACCGTTTCGCGGTAGTACTCCGCGACGGCATCGGCCTTTTCGGATGCCCCCGGGCCGCACACCTCGCCCACCAGCTCGATGGCATCCTGCTGCTCCTCCATCGTGGAGTAGTCCACCACCACGTAGGGAATGCCCAGCTTGTCTAGCTTGGCGGTCTCCTCGCCTCCATCGTACAGGTCGCGCTTGACCAGGGCGACGTCGACGCCGGCGGAAAGCAGGGTCTCCACGTTGATGCTGTTCCCCGAAAGCTGCTCGACCGATTCGAGCCCGGGGCACAGGTCCCGCAGCAGCTTGTTCGACAGGACGCCGCCCGGCGCGCCCATCAGCTTGTCGCCCGCCCCCGCCAGCACGCACACGTTGCCCGAGAAGGCGTCCAGGGCCGCGATGCGCTGCGGCTCCGTCGGCACGTTCACCGTGCGGCCGAGCGAGTCGACGACCTCCTTCGTCTCCGTGGCGGAACCCCGGACGGCGGTCGAACCGCCGAACAGCGTCGCGGGCGAACCGCCGTTCAACGCGAACAGCCCCAGGCCGCACACCGCCACGATGAGCAACCCCACCGCAGCCGATGCCAAGACGGTTCCCGCTCCGCGTTTCTGCGTTGTCATCGAACATCCTCTCCCGTCTCGCTTCCCGTCGTGCTCAGGGGAACGATCTGCCTCACGACGGCCGCGCGGCCGTCGCCGAAACCCTCTATATCCTCGCCCTGCCGGAACCGAACCTCGGCGACGGCGGCCGTCACGCCGAAGTAGCGTCGAAGCGCGTCGGGCGTCAGCACCTCGTCGGGCGTGCCCTCCCGCGCCACCCGCCCATGCGACATGAGCGCCACCTTCACGTCTAAGCCGGCCGCCGCCAGATGGAACGCCTGGTTCGGCGCGTGCGTGGCCATGAGGACGGTCGCGCCGCGCTCGCCCACCAGCCGCTCGACCGTCTCAAGGAACACCAGCTCGTTCTTGAAGTCCAGATGCGCTGTGGGCTCGTCCAGCACGATGAGCGGCGTGTCCTGCACGAGGGCGCGTGCCAGCAGCACCATCTGCATCTCGCCGCCCGAAAGCGCCGTGCACACCCGCTCGCGCAAACGATCGATGCCGCACGTCCTCAACGCCTCGAGCGCGCGGCGTCGGTCGTCCGCGTCCGTCGACCCGAAACCCGCCTGGTAGGCCGTGCGGCCCATGAGCACCAAGTGCTCCACCGTGTAGGGGAACGTGCGCTCGTGTATCTGGGGAACGTAGGCCAGAAGGCGCGCCCGCTCCCAAGCCCGCATGCCCGCCGTGTCGCCGCCGTCGACCTCGATGACGCCGGACGCCGGCCTGTTCTCGCCCAGCACGCAGTCGAGGAACGTCGACTTGCCGCACCCGTTCACGCCCATCAGGCACACGACCGACCCCCGCTTCACCTCGAGCGAGAAATCCTGCAGCACGCGATGGTCGCCCCACGAGAACCGCACGTCGCGCGCCCTGAGCATGGGAAGACTGCCCGGATGGCCGCCCCCGGCCCTTCCCGCGCGGTCGGCCGTCGGCGACGCCGACGCGCTTGCCGATTCGCTCATCGCCAGCCACCGCCCTTCGTCTTCTTCAGCAGGTACACGAAGAACGGCGCGCCGATGAGGGCCGTGAGTATGCCGAGCGGGATCTCGCTCGCCCACAGGCAGCGGGCGCAGGTGTCGACGACCACGAGGAAGGCGCCGCCGAGCGCCATGGAAACGGGGATGAGGCGCCTGTTCTCGCTTCCCACCAGCATGCGCCCGATGTGCGGCACGATGAGCCCCACCCAGCCCACCACGCCGGCCATGCACACGGCGCCGGCCGTGGCGAACGTGGCCGCCGCGACCACGACGCCCTTGTCCCGCCCGACCTCCAGCCCCAGCGAGCGCGCCTCCTTGTCGCCCATGGACAGCACGTCCACACGCCCTGCGAACAAGACCAGCACGATGCAGCCGACGGCCATGACGGCGACCGACCAGAAGTTCTCCCACCCCACCGACGAGAGGCTTCCCATGAGCCAGTACACGATGGACGGCAGCTGCGTGTCGGCGTCGGCCACGTACTTCATGAGCGACACCAGCGCCGAGAACACGCTCGACACGATGGTGCCGCCCAGGATGAGCATGATGGTGGGCGCGCTTTTGTACACCCGTGCGATCCAGTAGCTGGCGCATACGGCCACGATCCCGAACAAAAACGCCGACGGGTAGATGGCCGCGCCGCCGCCGAACAGCACGATGGCGAGCGCGGCGCCGAAGCCCGCGCCGTTGCTCACGCCCAGAAGGCCCGGGTTCACCAACGGGTTGCGGAACACCCCTTGGAACGCGGCGCCGGAAGCCGACAGCGCCGCGCCCACGGCGGCGGCGGCCAACGCGCGCGGCAGGCGCACCTGCAGCACCAGCGTCGCGGACTCGGGCGAGACGGCGGAGGGGCTCCCCGGCAACCACGACGCGAGCGCCTGGCACACCTCGGGCAGCGTCAGGGCGTAGCGCCCGCAGAACAGCGACGCGAACACGCAGACGAGCGGCAGCGCGAAGACCGCCGCCGACCGCAAAGCGATGCGCCTACCTGCCCCCATGCGCGGCCCTTTCGCATTCGCCGGTCGCCACGAGCGCGACGCCGGTGCGCGCGATATCGCTTTTCAGCACCTCGCCCATGCGCACGGGGGCCTTGACGTTCAAGCGGCGGCAGGCGCGGGCGACGTCGAACAGCCGATCCCTCGGCACCGGACGCTCCGTGCGCACGGGCACGAGCGAACGGCGGCCGCCGGCAACGGCGACGGTGCCCGTGAACATCCGCGTGGGGCAGGCCAGCTCGCGCCGCGCGAACTCCTCGCCGCGCGGGCAGGTGTTGCCCGCCACCCCGCCGCGCCCGGACGCCTCCATCACGCATCCGGTCGGGCACACCGTGCACACGATGCGCTGGTGGCCGGAGGGCACGTCGCCGGCCATGTCGCCCATCCTGCCTTTCGGCTCGCGGACGGAAAGGCCGGCCATGCGCGCCAGGTCGTCGGGCAGCGCGGGAGCCGGTTTGCCGGAGAGCGCGGCCGCATGGGCCGCTGCGGCGGCGCCCGTGCGCAGGCCCTCCTGCGTCACCTGGTCCACCAGATCGTGCGGCACGTTGGCGTTGCCGCAAAGGAACAGGCCCGGAGCGTCGGGCGCGAGCGCCAAGGAACCCAGCACCTCGCGTTCGGGAACGAGGCCGCACGCCACCAGCAGGACGTTGCAGCGCACGTACTCCCTGCGCGCCAGGTCGAACGATCCGTCGGCCCGCAAGGGCGCCACGGTGACCCCCTGCAGCTGCCCGTAGCCGTGAACGCTCGCCAAGCCCCAGCCGTAGCGGATGGGAATGTCGAAATCCTGGATGCAGCGGATATGGTTGCGCACGAGGCCCGTGGCCTCCTGACCCAGAACCAGGCGCACCTCGGCGCCCTCCAGCGTCATGCGCCGCGCCATGATGAGGCCGATGTCTCCCGACCCCAGCACGACCGCCTTGTCGCCCGGAAGCTGGTTGGCCACGTTGACCATGTACTGGGCCGATCCCGCCGTCAGCACGCCGGCCGGACGCCCACCCGGTATCTGCAGCGCCCCGCGCGTGCGCTCGCGGCAGCCGGTCGCGCACACGACGGAGCGCGCGGCCAGCGTCGCGCGGCCGCCCAAGGAGGCCCCGAGGGCATCGACGCGCAGCAGCCCGTCGGAACCCGGGCCCTCCACCGACAGCACCGTCGCGGCGAGCGCCGTCGGCACGCCGTCGCCGCGCACGCGCTCGACCCAGCGATGGGCGAACTCGGGGCCCGTGAGCGACTCGCCGTACAGGTACAGGCCGAACCCGTCGTGGACGCACTGGGGCAGCACGCCGCCCAGGTACTCCTCGCGCTCCAGCACGAGCGTCCGGTACGGGCCGCTCTCCGCAACGGCGGCCGCAGCCGCCAGCCCCGCCGAACCACCCCCTATGACGACCACGTCGAACACGCCGTCCACATCGACGCGCCCTTCCGCGGCCGAAAGGACGCGCCCCTCCGCTACCGGCTTCCGCATGCCCGCTTCACCTGCCTTTTGACCACGCGTCCGCCGCGCTCGCCCTTCGCGATCTCCCAGGGCGCGCACCCCAGCTCGTCGGCCATGACTTCCAAGATGCGCGGCGTGCAGAAAGCGCCCTGGCAGCGCCCCATGCCGCAGCGCAGCCGGCGCTTCAACCCGTCGAGGGTGCGCGGCGGCAGCGTGTCGTGCAAACAACTGCGGACATCGCCTTCGGTGACGCGCTCGCAACGGCACACCACGTGCCCGTAGCGCGCATCGGCCCCCAGCAGCGCGTGCTGCTCGGAGGCGATGCAGTCCATGAAGGGCCTTCGATGCACGGGACCCTGGTCGCGCGGATCGAAGGCCGGGTTGTTCTCAAGGCGCAGGCCCTGTTCCCCCAGCAACCGAAGCGCACGATCGGCAAGCGCCGGAGCGCTGGTCATCCCCGGGTTCTTGATGCCGAGCGCGCTCACGAAGCCGGGCGCCGACACGCGCACCACGAAGTCCTTCTTCTCCTTCTCCACGTTGACGATGTTGGCGCGGATGCCGGAGAACTCGGTGATGACCCGACCGAAATCCAGATCGGGCACCAGCTTGCGCGCGACGCGCTTCACGTGCTCGATGCCGGCCTGCGTGGTGGCGTTGTCGGCGAAGGAGCGCACGTTCTCGCTCGTGGGGCCCGCCAGCAGGTTGCCGTCGACGGTGGGGGCGAGCAGCGTGCCGCCCTCGTCGGTCTCCTGCGCTTGGAACAGCACGTGGCGGATGGGCTCCTTGCCCGCAAGGCCGCCTTCCTGCTTGTCGAACACGACGTACTGCCCCCGGCGCGGGCGCACCACCAAGTCGGCGGAATGAACCTGCACGTCTAAGAGCGCCGCCTCCTCGCCGGCCATGTTCACCACGTACGGGGCCCGAACCCGGCGGCCGTCCTTCGTGCGCAGCTCCCATCGACCGGAGACGCGCTCGATGGCGTCGACCTCGAAGCCGAACTCGAACCGAGCGCCGTTGGCGGCGGCGTTGCGCGCCGTGGCCAGCGCGAGCTCGAACGGCGAGACGATGCCCGTCGTGGGCGCCACGAGCGCCGCGACGACGCGCTCGGACAGGCGCGGCTCCAACCGGCGGGCCTCGTCGCCCGAGACGACCTCCAAGTCGCCCGCCCCGTTCAGCCGCGCGCGCTCGCGCTTCTCGGCGATATGCTCCATCCCGGCAGGGTGGAACGCCACGTACAGGGCGCCCACGCGCTCGAACGGCACCTGCAGCTCGTCGGCGATGGAATCGAAGCGCGCGTTGCCTTCGACGCAACTCGTCCCCTTCAGGCTGCCGCCCCGCGGGTGGAACCCGGTGTGGACGAGCCCGCTGTTCGCCTTGGTGGCGCCCTCGCCCACGTCATGGGCGGCTTCCAGCACGCACACGTCCAGCCGGTACCGGGCCAGGGCGCGCGCCATGGTGCACCCCAGGATGCCCGCGCCGACTATCGCTACGTCAACGTCCAAAATCGTCTTCTTCCTCGTCTCTCGCGCCGCGTTCCCGTCGCCCGTGCGGGGCGCCCCCTTGCGGCTGTGCTATTCCCTAATGCGCCGTGTGCCTGCGCCACGCTGCGGCGCGCTTCCCCGCTCCCAGCAGCGCGAGGCAAACGGCTATCAGGCCCAACGTCAAAACGAACCGCCATGTGAGCTCCGGAACCTCGACGGGAGCCTCGTCGGTCGCCTTGCCCGCATCGAGCCCGGCCGCTCCTATGGTGTAGAGCACGCCGCCCCCCAACCCGGCCGCACGGCTCTCGCCGCCCTTCGCTGACGATTCGACGGCGGCTTCCTCGGGTGCCGCAACGGCCTCGGAGGTGGCGTCGGGCGAGGTGCCGGTCGATGCGCCCGAACCGTTCGCCCCGCTCTGGTCGAGCCCGCCGCCGGTGGAGTCGGAGCCCGCCATGCCGCCCGACCCGCCCCCGCCGTCAGGCGTGACGGGAGGAGGATCGGGATCGGGCGGAGGCGGCGGATCCGGCGGTTCCTCCACCGGCTTCTCGCCGGCGGTGGTGAAGGTGATGGAACCTCCACTGCCCGAGTTGACGCTCGGGTTCCCCGCTTGCCGCATACCTGGAGCTATCGACAAGGTGTAGACGGTGCCAGGCTGAAGCGGACCGTAACTCACGTATATCTTCTGGCGCTCAAAGCCCGAATCGTCGTTCTGGTATCCGTTGAAATTATGATAAGCCGAAAAACCGACGCTCGAGCCGTATTCGTCGTAGATCGAAATGCATCCGACGTTGTGGTCGAACACCCATATGCCCCAGTCGCCCGTCGACTGGTCCCTCTGCCCGACGACGTTGTTGCTGAACTGGAGCGTGATGACTCCCGACACCGGCATGCCCGAGGCGGAAATGTTCGAACTGTTCAGGAACGGATTTGCATAAGCGCGCGCTGGCGCGACGGAGCTCGTCAAGGTCAGAGCGACCACGCATACCGCGAGCATGGTCGCTGCCAAACGCCATCGCTTCAAGTTTTTTTTGGTATGCTCGGCCCTGCCCAAGTTCCGCACCCCCGAAAAACGCTGTTCAAGCGAAGCGTTGACCCCGACCGATCGGAGTCAACGCGTCCATAATATCTCTATTCGAGATTAATCTCGTTTACGATACATCAAAAAGCGAGCCATGCAAAGAGCAGCAAGCGCTCCCGCTGCCGTGCCCGCGATGGAAAGCAGCTGAACCGGATCGCCCGTCTTGACGAGCGGCGCGCCGGCCCCGCCCTGGGAAGCCGGCGATGTCCCGCCGCCCACGGTTCCGCCGGAACCGGCCCCGCCCTTGCCCGGGTCGGTCACCGCACCCGAGCCGGAGCCCTTGGTCCCCGCCTGCTTGGCCGCGTCGAAGGCGGCGAGCGCCTTGTTCAGCTGCAGGGAGGCGGCGTCCGCCTCGGCCTGGGTGGTGTCGGGATCGGCCGCGACCGTGCGCGCGGCGGCGATCGCCGCGTCCAGGGCGTCCGCCACATCCTGGGTCACCCAAGACGCGCCCTTGTCCACGTTGGCGGCGTCGGTGTCGATCGCGACGCCCTTGCGGGCGGCCTCCGCCTCGTCGGCGGCGCCGGTCAACCCGGAGATCGCCGCCTGCGACGCCTTCAGCCCCGCGACGGGCCGGAAGGCCGCCTTCGCGTCGGCCAGGGCCTTGGCGGCGGCGTCGACGTCGGCTTGCGAGGGCTTGTCCTGCTCGGCAAGAACCTTCGCGTCGGCCAGGGCCTTTTCCAAGGCGTCCTTCGCCGATTCCGTCACCCACGTTTTGTCGGAGGTGACGTCAGAGCCGTCGGCGCTGACGACGACCCCGTCGGCGGCTTCGGCGGCGGAGGCGACGGCGCTTCCCAGCGCGGCGACCGACGCGGAAGCGGCCATGGTGCCGGCGGCCGGCTTGAACGCGGCCATCGCGTCGGCCAGGGCCTTCGCCGCCGCGTCGACCTCCACCTGATCGGGATTCTCCTGCTTCGCGAGCGCCTCGGCGACGGCGACGGCATCGTCGAGCGTCTGGGCGACGTTCGCGCTCACCCATGTTTTTGTCGACTCGACATTGGTGCCGTCGGCGCTGGAGGCCACGCCCTCGCGGGCCGCCTTCGCGGCCGCGGCAGAGGCGGCGAGGTCGCTCACGTCGCCGTCGACGGCCTTGGTGCCGGCAGCGGGCTTGAACGCGGCCTTCGCGTCGGCGATGGCCTGGACGGCGGAGTCGACGGCATCCTTGGTCGGATGCGGTTGCGCTGCCACGCCCTCCCCATCAGCGAGAGCGGCCTTGAGAGCATCCATCGCCGCAGCGGTAATCCATGTTTTATTGGATGGAACGTCGGTGCCGTCGGCGCTCACCGCCACCCCTTCGATGGCCGCCCGCGCCGCCGCGAGAGCAGACTCAAGCGCAGTGGTATCGGCCGCGACGACAACCCGGCAGCCGGCTGTCACGCCACCTGCCGTGGCCGTTACGAGGGCCTCTCCGCCATCGACGGCTACGACAGCCCCTTCATCGTCGACGGTGGCCACTTCGGAATCGGAAGACTCCCAAACGACTTCCTTGTCAAACGCATCGTCGGGCGCAACCTGCGCATGCAGCGTCACCGTTTGACCGGGAGCCAAGGAGAGCTCGACCTGGTCGAGCGTCACGCTCTCGACCGCGACGGGATCGACCGCCGTGAGCTTGCGGTTGTCACCGGCCCAATCGTAGTTCGCGATCGATTCGTCCACCGGACCCGTCACGAACGTCTCGAGAGGATTATCCGGAGAGTAGGGGTCCCCTACGGAGAACGTCTCCCAATAACCCCAGTCGCTTGCGGGCAGCACGAATCCCTGGGGCAGCGAGGTGAGCGAGGGGCAGTCTTTGAACGCAGCGTCGACGTTGTCCAATCCGGCGGGAAGAAGCGGCGCCGTAACCAAAGAGGCGCAACCTTCGAACGTAGCGTACATGCTCGTCACGCTGGATGGTATCGTCGGCGGATCGACGATGGCCGTACGGCTGAAAGCGCAGCTCAACTGCGTCACATTTTCGGGAATTTTAGGCGCTTTGGCTAGCGAGACGCATCCGTCGAAAGCCGAGTACATGTTCGCCACGCTGTCGGGAATGACGGGCGCCTCCGCGATGCCGGTGCGGGCGAACGTCGACGACAGGCTCGTCACGCCGGAGGGTATCTTCGGGGCAACCTTGATGCCCGGGCAGTCGCTGAACGTGCGCTCCAAAGACGTGACGCTTTCCGGAAGGGCCGGCGCCTCGGTCAAAGACGCGCAACCGGCGAAAGCGCCGTTCAGGTTCGTCACGCCGTCGAACACGACAGGGGCCTCCGCCAAAGAGCTGCAACCGTTGAACGCGTTCTCCCAATTCGTCGCCGCAAGGGGAATGCCCTTCGCTTCGGCGAGCGCGGTGCAGTTCGAGAATTCGAAATGGGCGAGCGACGCAAACTTGGACAGGTCGACGGAAGTCAGAACCGTGCTTCCTCCGACCTTCAAAGACTCGACCTTTTCCGGAGAGGCGAACCTGAGACCGTCCAGAGTGAGGTTCAAACACCCCGTGAACGATGCCGTTTTCACCGATGCCGGGAGGTCGATGCCCTCAAGCGCGGCGTTAGGGAAGCCCGATGCGACGAAAAAGCTGCGCGTCGATGAGAACGAGACCGTTTCGACCCCATCATGAAGCAGGATGTTCTTCAACTGCTGACAATCGTTGAAGCCTGAGAACTCCGTCAGCTTCGTGCATTTGGTGAAGTCCACGGTTTCGAGCACCTTGCCGTACTGGAAGGGATCGTCCACCAGTTCGGTCACGTTCGCGGGCAGCGTGACCTTCGTGCAGTTCTGCATGCCGTCGAACGCGGCGTCTCCGATGGTCTCAAGCGACGAGCAGGGAGTCAGATCAAGTTCGGGCACGCTGGCATAGGCGAAGGCGTAATTGCCAAGAGTCGTCAAGGACGAGCATCCGGAAAGGTCTATCTCCTCGAGCGAGTTGATGAGAACGCCCGTATTGGCATTAGGGCCTTGGCTCGAAAACGCCGACCTGCCGATGCTATCCAGCTGGGAGCAGCGCGAGAAATCGAGCTTCTTGCAGTAATCGAGCCGATCGAACGCGTAGTCTCCGATGCTCTTCAAGGCCGCAGGAAAAGCGATGACGTCCATCGAGTTGCTCGTGCACAGGCGGGAGAACCCGTAGTCCCCGATGCTTTCCAGTTGGCTGTCGTCCGGAAATATGAGTTGATTGGCTTTGAGCGCGTAGAACGCGTATCCGTTGACGGCCTTCACGGTAGAGGGAATGGTCAGGGTGTTGCAAGCGGTGAGGATCTTGCTCGCCGCCTGCCCGCCGCTCATTCTCGCGCCATCGCCCAAGGCGGTGACCGTGAAGGTGTCGGGGCCGCTTGTCACGCTTGACGGGATGGCAACGTCCTTGCCGGCCTGCGAGGGGCGGCTCATGGCCGTAATGGCGGCCTCGCCCGCCTCCACGTTGTCGATGCGGCAGGTCCAGGTGCCTATCTCGTCGGTGAACGAGAACGTCTCGCCCGCCTCGCGGGCCTTGGAGCCGTACGCCTTCGCGGCGTTGAACGCGCTCGTCGCTCCCTCGAGCGGCGCGACGGCGGCGTCCACCTCGTCCTGCGTGGCGTTTTCGTTGTCGAGCACGGCCTGGGCGGCGTCGATGGCTGACTGGAGGGCGCTCAGCGCATCGGCCGTGACCCAGTAGGTTCCACGCGACACGTCGGCACCGTCGGCGCTGGCCGCAACCCCGTCCTTGGCCGCATTCGCGGCCTCGAGGGATGACGCCAGCTGCGCTGTGTCGAGGTAGGTGCCGTCTTGCTGCACGGCCGTGAAGACCGCCTGGGCGTCCGCCAGAGCGGACAGCGCGCCGTCGATGGCGGACTGGGTCGGGTTCAGGCTGTCGCGCACCTCCTGCGCGGCGGCGACAGCGGCCTTGAAGGCTTCGTACGCCTCGGGTGCGACCCACTTCGAACCGAGAGGGACATCGGTCCCGTCGACGCTGACCTTAGTTGCATCGAGATCGCCGTTCGCCTCCTCGAGCGCGCTGTCGAGCGCGGAGGTATCGGCGACGTCGCCGGTGGTGAACCTGAACAGCACCGGTTTCTCGAGCTTCGAATTCGTCGAGACCCCGCAGGTGCTCTCGAACACCAGGTAATAGTCTTTGCCGGACTCCAGCACGCCGTCCTTCACCGTCAGGTAAGTGGGCGCGATCTTGTCGGTGAACACGAAGTCCATGTCGCTCTGGTCGTCGTCCGACCAGCTCGCCACGATCTTGCCGGGATCGAGCGAGACCGCGTCGCTTCCCACGCCGACGCCGTCGGCGTCGTAGATGTGGATGTTGGGATAGGCCACCTGCTTCGCCATGGTCTCGCTGAACTGCTGCGAGTTCGAGCCCGAGAGGACGAACGTGAACTTCGGTTTCGCCGCGTCCACGTAGCTTGCGATGTCGTTGCAGAAGCTCTTCGTGTTGCGGGAAACGGTCAGGTTCGTCGCGATGTGCCGGGGGCTCGGCTCGGTGAGGTCGACGATGGCGGAGCCTCCCTGCTTGGCGTAGTAGGGCGTCACGATGTCCTGGCCCTCGGGATAGCTGATAGCCTGCTGCGACGTGTCGGTGGTGAACTCGAACACGATGTTGGCGCTCAGGCTGCGCCCCAGGGTGCCGCCGTTGCCCATGGTGCTGCCCTGCTCGAACACGAGGTAGTAGGTCTTCCCGGCCTCCAGCGCGTTCGCGGGCAGCGTCCACCTGAACCCGGTCACCCAGTTCGAGTAGTGCTGGGCGAAGTCCTTGTTGTATTGGAACTGGTTCTCGACGCACGGGGCGACGAGGTCCTTGCCCAAGCCGTTCTCATCGAGCGAGCTGTATATCTTCACGTACGCGCCCATGCCGCTGTAGGCGCCGTTGTTGCCGCCGGGACCCTGGCGCTCCCATTGGAACGCTATCGGCCCGGTCGCGTCGTAGGGGCGCGTGATGATGTTGTAGTAGTACGCCGGCGACTTGTTCACGGCCTTCCACAGGACGTCGCCCGTCAGGCCGCTGTCGAGCGCGCTCAAGTCGACGGTCTCGGCGACGTACTTGCTCGTGTCGGTGACGATGACGTCGTCGATGAACGTGCCGTCGTTGGCCGGCTCATCCATCCAGATGCCGTAGGTCTCGTAAGCCGCGCGGCCCGCGTTGTCGGGAACGTAGGTGGAGGCGCCCTGGAAGCCCTGGTAGTAGGACGCTCCCTCCCAGTTGTTGTCGGCGGTCGGCGAGGCGTAGGCCCGCCCTGCCGTGAAGCACATGCCGAGCGCGAGCGCGAGCGCCATCAAGGCGCTTTCGAGCTTGAACCGGGTCTGCCGCTTGTCGATAGTGCGTTGTCGTGCAAGCATAGAGGTCCTTCCTGTCGGTTTCGACCGTCTTTCGTAGAGCTTTCGGAACCGGGCCGAGCGGGCCCCGACTCGGTAGCCGCGACCCGATTCCCGTATCCCGGGTTACGCCTCGTTCCGCCCTCGCCTGCGCGCGAGCACCGCGCACCCCAGGCCCGCTGAGGCGAGCAGGGTGAGCGATACGACGGACGCGGCGGCGACGCCGTCTCCCGTCTTGAGAAGCACGGTGCCGGAGCCGCTCACCGCCCCGCTTTCGCCGGGCGTCGATCCCGATCCGTCGCCGACAGGCCCTCCCTGCTCGTGCGCCCCCTGTTGCTTGGCCGCGTCGAAGGCGGCGGCCGCCTCGGCAAGGGCCGTGCGCGCCGCGTCGAAATCGTCCTGCGTGGCATTCGGGTCCTGCAGCGTCGCACGGGCGTCGGCAAGGGCTTTGGACAGGGCGTCGTGCGTTTCCTGGGTCACCCACGTCGTGCCCGTCGGCACGCTCGACGCATCGGAGGCGACCACGGCGGAATCGAGGTTTTCCGCGGCCCGCTCGGCGGCAGCGGCCAAGGGGCGCGGATCGGGCCTCAACCCGTCTTTCTTGGCGGCGTCGAACGCCGCCGTCGCCTCGGACAGCGCCACCAGCGCCGCGTCGACGGCGTTCTGCGTCTTGCCCGATGCCGCAAGTGCGGCCCTTGCCCGCCCGATGGCCTCGGCGAAGACCGCCGCGTCCGCCTCGCTCGCCCACTGCTCGGTGCAATACACCTCCGAGCCGTCCGCGCTCACCTTCGTCGCCGCTTGGTCGGCGGCGGCCGCCTCGCACGCCTGCGACAGGCGCGTCGTGTCCACGCTGGCGCGATGCGCCACGTTGGCGAAGAAGTCCTCCTTCGCCGAAGCGAGCTCGCTCTGTGCGGCGTCGATCTCGTTCTGCGTCGCGCCCGCGTCGTCGACGACGCCCCGCGCCTTGTCGATGGCGGCTTGCAAAACGGCCTTCTCGGCCGCAGTGGCCCACACCTTGCCGTCGGCGACGTCCCTTCCGTCGAGCGACTCCGCCACGCCCCCCAGCTCGGAAGACGCCTGCGCGATGGCGGCGTTCAGCGCGATCTTGGTGGGCGCCGCCGTGTTCTTGCTCGTGCGGTCGAACTCTTCTTGGGCGGCGGTGAGCTCGGCGAGGGCCGCGTCGGCCTCTTTCTGGGTGGCCTCGGCGCCGTCTGCCAGGGCTTGCGCCTTGTCGATGGCGGCTTGCAGGACGGCCAGGTTCTCGGGCGTCGCCCAATCCGTTCCCGGTGCGACGTCCTTGCCGTCGGCGCTGGAAGCCAAGCCGTCCTTGTAGGCCTGGACCGAGGCCGCGGCTTCGCGCAGCTTCGTGAAATCGGTCGGCGGCTCCTCGATGACGAACGTTTTCGACACGGTTCCGCAGAAGCTGCCCGCGCCGGTCGCCATCAGCGTCGCCGTGCCGGGGTCGACGTTGTCGGTATAGGACACCTCGTAGTCCCTGCCAGGCTCCAAACTGCGCGTCTCGGCGGGCGTCACCACATCCGCCTTCGCCGCTTCGTCCCAAATGCGGATCTCGGGAACCGCGATGGCCACGGAAACGCCGGGCTCCACCTCCGAGCCCGTCCATTGCTGAGCCTCGATATCGGAAACGGTGCAGACGTCCAAATCGGTCGCCTCGACGGCGAAGGTCCAGCGCACTTCCTTTTGCAGGGAAGCGGCCACGTTGTGCCCGGTCGTGTCCTTGCTGGCGACGAGCGTGTAGGTCTTGCCCGGAACGAGCACGCCTTCGCCGACGCCGAGCACGATGGTCGGGGACGTGGAGAGCGTCTTCCAGTAGAGCCCGTCGCCGACGGTGGCCACGGTGGCACCGTCCGAATCAACTATCGAGAACGCCTGGTCGATGCCTTCGCGGTACTTGCCCCACTGCCATCCGGAATGGCTGGGCTGCCAGCCGGATCCCGGGCCTCCGAACGCCAGGGAGAACAGGGCGCCTTCGGCCGCAACCGGGGAAAGCAGGTAGTTGTCGTAGTAATCGCTCGTCTCGTCGTAGAAGACGCCTTCCAGGGCGCCCGCGTTCTGAAGGGACACCGTCGCCCCGTTGCCCTGGTATCCGTAGACGGGGGTCCTGTCGGTCGAGGCCTGCTCGTCGAAACCCGTGCAGCGTACCGCGAGCGTGGCGAAATCGCCGCCGCCCACCATGCGAATGACGAGGCGGGCCTCGCCGTTCGCCCGCCCGGTGAGCTCGTTCCAATCGTAGGGGCCCGTGCCGGGGTGCGTCGCCACGTTCGTGTTCGTGACAAGGCCGACGAAGCCGGTCGTGACGAACTCGCCGTCGCGCACGACGGTCACGGTCGCCCGGGGGTCGTCTCTCGTCAGCTCCACAACGTCGCCGTCGTTCGCGGCCACATTGTTCACGTAGATGCCGTCCTCGAGCGAGGCGAAGGTCACGTTGGCGTAGCCGGCGGCGACCGTCGGCGTCGTGCTCGTCGGGTAGCCGTACAGCACGCAGGCGGAAGATCCTGTGAACACGCCCTCGCCCCACACCGGAAGGGCCCCATCGCCCTTCGACCGCACCGTCACCGATGCGAGCGAGCCCATGCTGGAGAACGATCCGTCGCCGATCGAGGCGACCGACGCCGGAACCGATACCGTGGCGACAGTCGCCTTCGAGGCGAACGCCTGCGCGGCGATGCCTGTGACCTTGCATGCGGTGCCGGTCGCCGGATCTTCCACCGTCTCCGGAATCTCCACGTCCACCGGCGCTCCGCTCAGAAGGTCGATGCCCACGACCTCGGCCGTGCCCATGGTCGCGTTGCAGCGGTAGGACAGGCGGTACCGCTCCGGGTAGTCGACGACGAACTGGAAGTCGACGTCCTTGCCCAAGAACGATATGCCGTTGTTGGCGCCGAAATCCTTGCCGAAGCGCAGCGTGTACGTGCCCGCAGGCAACGATCCCGCCTCGACGCCCACGCGGACGGCCGTGATGCCGTTGCCCTGGGGCTTGCCGTCCTGACCGTCGAACACGATGCTGAACTTCTTCAGAAGGCCGTTGCCGTCGTCGTACGTCGCCACCGTGTTGCCGTCAGCGTCGACGATGCTGACGTAGGGCAGGCAGAAGCTCATCTGATAGGTTCCGTCGCCGCCGTTCGCGTTGTTGCCGCGGGCCATGCCGAAGGCGAACACGATGTCGTCGTAACCGCTGAAAGGAGTGGTGAAGCGGTTGTCGAAGCGATCATCGTCCTCGCCGTAGAACATGATGTCGGGGTTGGGAAGGCTGGAGCCGGGCAAGGCGCTCGGGTCGAGCAGCCTGATTTGCTGGTCGAGGCCCTGATAGCCCTTGTATTCCTCCGGTTCGTCCACAACGGAGTTCTGTGAGAACCTCGCGTACAGCACGTAGTCCGTCACGGGCTTCCACTCGTTCGCCGGGTGCATGAGGCTCGCATCCGACGTCCACGTGGAGAACGTGTAGCCTTCCCGTGCGGGCTTCGCCAGCTTGCCGCTCTCGAACGCCGTGTCCGCCGCGAAGGCGCCGCCGTTCATGACGGCCACCGCCGTCAGCGATGCGGCGCTCGAGGTGAAGCCTTCCATGGCCTTCGCGCTGGCGGCGTCCTTCACGTACACCGTGCGTTGCGTTTTGATCTGGTCCTTCTGGTCGCCGAACGAGTTTTCCGACACGCTGGCGAGCGTGCACGCCGAAAGGTCGACGCCGGTCAGGTTGAACGCGCCGGCGAAGGCGTTGTCCCCCACCGTCGCAAGCACGTTTCCGCCCTTGACCGTGGCGAGGTTCTCCAGCCCCAGGGCGTACGCGCCGATACTCGTGACGCCGTCGCCGACGACCGCGTCGGTGATCGTGTCGGCGTAGGCGGCGTGCCAGGGGGCTTCGTTTGCGGCGGCATAGTCCCGCATCGCGCCGGAGCCTTCGAACCCCAACGTATACGTCGCCCCGTCGGAGTTCGCCTCGACCGTCGCCGTTATCGAGCCGTCCTGCGCCGCAGAGGCGTCCCAAGAATCGGGCTCGCCGGGATCTTCCCCACCGGCTCGCTCCTTGATGGAAACCGCGTAATTGCCGCCGTACTGGATGGAATTCGGGCCGCTGAACCGGGCGAACCCGTCTTCGCCGACCACTGCTTCGTACACGGCGCCCGACGGATCGCCCAGGATCGACAGGGCGGAGGCGGAAACGTTCGTCGTCGACGTGACGGAGAAATCGACGCCGTAGGAGGAGCCGCGGGAGGTCTGCCCGACGTCGTAGCCCCCGTAATAGGACATCGCGACGGTGTCGCCGACCTTGATCTGCTTGTCTTCGGAAAGGCCGGATGTGGCGCCCACCGCATCGAATGCGTACTCCCAGCTGTCGAAATAGGTGGCGAAGCAACCGTGCCACGCGAACGCGATGCGCAGATCTCCCGTCGAGACGTCCTGCGCGGAATACGGCGACAGGCGGAACGCGTACGTCCAATCGGCCTGCTGGCTCGACTCCAATCCGCTCCAGACGTTGGCGGCGGCGCCGCTCGCGCTGGCGAGAACGGGGCCGATGGCGGCCGCGCCCTCGTGCCGTCCGGCGCCGTCGTGCATGTCGAATGTCATAGAGCTTGCGAGCGCGCCGTCAACGACGTTCCCCGCGCGCTGCTCGAACACGACGGCGAACGGGACGAAGGAGTCTTCGCCGCTCGCCGCATTGTTGCCCATCCCGCTCCAGAACGCGGAGGGCCGGGTTTGCTCCGGATCGCCTATCTTGGTGACGAGTATCCGGTAGGGATCGTCCGCCAGGCCGCTGGCCGTCGCGGCGTTGTAGGCGTCCTGCTGGGGTCCGTCGAATGCCAGCGCGGTTGCCGGAGCCGCCACCAGCATGCTCAAGGCGAGCGCGACGCTCAACGCCACGCGCGCCGCAGCCCCGTGCATCCGAGAGGGCGCCGAGGCGCTCCGCCTGGTTGCTTCTATAGTTCCCGTCAAACCCATTTCGAAGCCCACCTCCTATATAGCTCTACCATGCATTCGCGAAGACGATGCTCCGAAACCTCCTTCGGATTCCCCTGCTCGCCGCGTCGTCATCCCATCGGTTATATTATTCTTATTTATGGATAATTTTATATTATATCCATTGTGGTATTATTCGCAAATCAGCCATACCGACTTTCTTGCCGTGCGCGCTTGAGACGCGCGGACACAAAGGGTCGAATATTCCTTGATGAAACTATTCTATTGATTGAATAAATAATCCCGAGGAGAATCGTGCGTATTGACTGTTACGAAGAAACTGGCCGTTAACTTAGTCCATATTGTCACTTAGCACTTGTATACTATAGGCGTCCAAGCATAATTCGTTATCGAAGCAAGGGAGGTTTGCTGCATGGCTCTGGAAAAAGCGAGCGCGCCATCGAGCCAGCACGACACCGTTCGCCCCTTGTCCCGCATCGAGCTGCAGCTGGACAACGAGACCGCGCGCATGCTGGGCGACGCCGAGCTGGCCGTGCGCTCGCTCGACCGCCGTCGGGGCGACGCCCTCGCCGAGCAGGCGTTCGCCGACGCCTGCCTGCACATCGAGTCCATTGCCAACATCAAGATGACCGGCAAGCAGGCCAGCGCGCAGCACGTGTTCCGCACCGCCGTCATGCAACCCCAGCAGAAGGACAGCAAGGGCGAGCAGGCGAAATCGGAATCGCTCAGGAACACCGACGCCCTTTTGACGGCCTGCGAGCTGGGAAACGGCCCCATCCGCAAGGACACCTTCGGCGAGATCCATCGTCACCTGCTCACGGGCACGACGCGCGAATCCTTCAAAGGGCTGCTCCGCACCAACGCCAAGCAAGTGGGCGGCAGCCGCTACCACTCGTTCGGGTCGCCCTACCGCACGCCCGATCCGGCCGATATACCCCCGTTGCTGGGCGACTTGGCCGTCTTCTGCGACCATGCCGAGCTGCCAGCCGTCGCGCAGGCGGCGCTCGCGCACGTGCAGTTCATCGCCATCCATCCCTTCGAGCGCGCCAACGGCAAAACGGCGCGGGCCATCATCCAGCTGGTTTTCCAACACCGCGGGCTCATTTCGAAGGCCATCGCGCCGCTGTCGCTGTCCATGGTCATCTCGTCGCACGACTACCAGAAGGGCGTCATGTCCACCATGCAGAACCTCCTGGCGGACCGGCCCGACGTGCAGGAGCTGAACGCCTGGCTGCGCTATTTCTGCACCTGCTGCACGCGCGCCGTCGACGAGGCCGTCGCTTTCGAGCGGAAGGCGGCGACGCTGCAGAACGCTTGGCTCTCCCACCTGGGAACGCGCTCCGATTCGGCCACCACGTTGCTCGTGCGCGCGCTGCCGGGCATTCCCGTGTTCACCGCCGCCAGCGCCGCCGCCTACATCGACCGCAGCTTCAAACGGGCCACGTCGGCCGTTGACGAACTGATGGAGGCAGGCGTCGTCGAGCAGATCACCGAGGGCAAGCGAAACCGCGTGTTCGAGTGCCCCGGCATCATCGGCGCCTACGCCGGCATCACGGGCTTCCAATAGGCAGCCGAACCAGGGATGCCCCGTGCGACTGGCGATCAGTGCGCATCCCTCTTCGTTCCGCGCGCCCGCCCCCGGCGCTACCGCACGCTCACCAGCAGGTCCTGGAACGCCGCCTGCACCCGGGCCGGGTGGCCGGCACGCGCGACGACGGACGCCAGCGCCTCGGCGGGCAGCCGGTAGGTGTTGTTGTTCTGGGAGATGTGCATGGCCACCACCTGCTCCAGCTCGCCGCACAGAAGCCGTTCCAGTTCCTCGGCCGCCTGCACGTTCGAGAGGTGTCCCACTTCGGACCCCACGCGGCGCTTCACCGGGTAGGGGTACGGGCCGTCGGCGAGCATCTGCACGTCGTGGTTGCTTTCCAACGCCAGCAGCCGCACGCCCGAAAGCGCCTCGTCGGCCTCCCCCGTCACCATGCCGGTGTCGGTCATGAACCCCGCGACGTCGCCGCCCGCCGCTTCGAAGCGGAACCCGCACGAGGCGGCGGCGTCGTGCGACGTGCGGAACACGTGCACGGACATGCCCGCGAGCGACAGCGCGTCGCCCGCGCGAAGCGCGCGCACGTCGTGCGCGCCCCCGAGCGAACCCACCTCGTTGCTGGCGGCGCGCACGGCGTCGTCCACGTACACCGCGGGCGCGACGCCCTGCTTCGCCAGGCCCCGCAGCACCACGCCGAGGCCCTTCGTGTGGTCGGTGTGCTCGTGGGTTACAACTATGGCGGCCAGGTTCGCCGGATCGAAGCCCGCCTCGGCCGAGCGCGCGAAGAAATCGCGCTTGCATATCCCGCAGTCCACCAGCACGCCGGCGCCCGTCGCCGTGTCCTCCACGATGGCCGCGTTACCGCGGCTTCCGCTGGCCAGCACGTGCAATGCCAAACGACGTTCCATCCGCTTCTCTCCCCGTCCGTCTCCCGCGCTTG
The DNA here is from genome assembly GCF_003339845.1 of Gordonibacter sp. 28C. Taxonomy (GTDB): domain Bacteria; phylum Actinomycetota; class Coriobacteriia; order Coriobacteriales; family Eggerthellaceae; genus Gordonibacter. Next base: position 46,293 of record NZ_PPTR01000011.1, on the reverse strand, counting down.
TCTCGCATCCGATTGTACCCCGGATCAGCGCGCGTTCGCGAGCAAACGCGCGCTCTCCCCCATATTCTCAAATGGAAAGTTAGCTTTACATTTGAGATCGATGCGCTTATACTGTATGGAAAGCTAGCTTTACATATGTGCATTCGAAAGGACCGCGTATGGAGAACCGCCTGGAGGAGATCCGCAAGGAGCGCGGCATCAAGCAGGAAGACCTCGCGCTGGAGCTGGGCGTGTCGCGCCAAACCATCAGCTCACTCGAGAAGGGGCGCTACAACCCCTCCATCCTGCTGGCGTTCAAGATAGCCCGCCGCTTCGACCTGAGCATAGAAGACGTGTTCATCTACCGAGAGGAAGACCGATGAAGAACCAGCCCGCCGTCATCACCCTGTCTTTGGGGATCCTGTTCACCCTCGCCACCGTCGCGTTCGCCTTCAACGTGGCCGGCGTGTCCGACGCGCTTCCGCTGGGGGCGCAGGCGGCCTTCGGCCTGGGCGGCTGCGCGTTCGCGCTCGTGGTCTGCGGCATCGCCGCGCTGGTGCAGAAGCCCACGAAGGCCCAGATCATCGAGCAAACCGACGAGCGCAACGTCGCCATCGGCAACCTGGCCGCCACCAAGGCGTTCAACCTCTTCACCGTGCTCGTGCCCGTGGTCGCCCTCGTGCTGTGGGTTCTGGGCCAGGTGACCCTCGCGGGCGTGCTCGCCATCATCACCCTGGAGGTGGTGGTGTTCGCAGCCTATCTCGTGTTCATCGCCCGCGCGCAGAGGACCATGTAGGAGCGAAGGGCGCGAAAGCATGCCGAACACCCGCCCAAGACGCACGCCTGCCGCCCGCACGCGCCGCGCTTCGCGCGCTTCGCCTACCATGGATGCACGAGCAATCCCAACCAGAACCGCATAACCGCGTCTGCATCCGAAGGGGAACGGCATGCCCAAGCACTCCATCGCAGCATTCCTTGCACGCAAGGACATCGAGGTGTCGTTTCAGCGCTACGCCATCGACGCGCTGTCGGCCATGGCCCAGGGGCTGTTCGCCTCGCTGCTCATCGGCACCATTCTCTCCACCGTAGGCGACCTAGCGGGCCTCGCCTTCCTGAACGAGATCGGCGCGTTCGCCAAGAGCGTGGCGGGGCCGGCCATGGCCATCGCCATCGGCTACGCGCTCCGCGCGCCCGCGCTCGTGCTGTTCTCGCTCGCGGCCGTGGGATACGCCGCCAACGCGGCGGGAGGCGCCGGCGGACCCTTGGCCGTGCTCGTCATCGCCATCGTGGCCGCGGAGCTGGGCAAGGCGGTGTCGAAGGAGACGAAGGTGGACATCATCGTCACACCCGCCGTCACCATCCTCGCCGGCTGCGGGCTGGCGCTGGCCGTGGCCCCGTGGATAGGCGCGCTGGCCTCGTCGGTGGGCGGGTTCATCATGTGGGCCACGGAGCTGCAGCCCCTGTTCATGGGCATCATCGTGTCCGTGGTCATCGGCATCGCGCTCACGCTGCCCATCTCGTCGGCCGCCATCTGCGCGGCTTTGGGGCTCACGGGGCTTGCCGGGGGCGCGGCGCTCGCGGGCTGCTGCGCGCAGATGGTGGGCTTCGCCGTCATGAGCTTTCGCGAGAACCGCTGGGGCGGCCTGCTCTCGCAGGGTCTGGGCACGTCGATGCTGCAGATGGGCAACATCATGAAGAAACCGCTCGTATGGGTACCGCCCATCGTGGCGTCCGCCGTCACCGGGCCGCTGGCCACCTGCGTGTTCGCCCTCCAGCAGAACGGGCCGGCCGTGGCCTCGGGCATGGGCACGTGCGGGCTCGTGGGCCCCATCGGCGTGTACACCGGCTGGGTGGCGGGCATGGAGGCCGGCGCGGCCGCACCGGGCGCGTTCGAGTGGATAGGCCTGGCGCTGGTGTGCCTGGTGCTGCCCGCCGCCATCAGCTGGGCCGTGTGCGCCGCCATGCGCAAGGCCGGCCTCATCGCCGAGGGCGACCTCAAGCTGGAGGACTGATCGCCTTTTCTACAGCCGCTCCACGATGCCCGTGACCAGGCGGGCGAAGTCGGCTTCTCGATCCTTCGCCACGTCGAGCACCTCCTCGTCGGTGGGCGAGGCTCCCTCGATTCCGCACGCCATGTTCGACACGAGCGACATGCCCAGCACGCGCATGCCCACGTGCCGCGCGGCGATGACCTCCTCGCACACGCTCATGGCCACCGTGTCGGCCCCCCAAGAGCGGAAGGCGCGGATCTCGGCCGGCGTCTCGAAGCTCGGCCCCAGAAGGCCCAGGTACACGCCCTCCTGCACGCGGATGCGCAGATCGTCGGCCACTTCATGCGCCAGCCGGCGCAGCTCGGGGTCGTAGGCGTCGAGCATGGAGAAGAACCGGAACGCTATGCCGTCGGGCTCGAGGCCCGCCACGGGGTTGCGTCCGGTGAGGTTGATGTGGTCCTCCATGATGCAGAAGTCGCCCACCCGGTAGCCCTCGTTGATGGCGCCGGCGGCGTTCGTGGTGACGAGCGTGCCGATGCCCAGCCCGTGCATGAGCCACACGGGGTACGCCACCTCCTGTGCGGTGTTGCCCTCGTAGCCGTGCAGGCGGCCCTGCATGGCCAGCACGCATTTCCCGCCCAGGTTTCCGCACACGAAGCGGCCCACGTGGCTCGTGGCCGTGCTCGTCTTCATGTGGGGCACCTCGCCGAAGGGCACGTATACGGCGTCCTCTATCTGCTCGGCCAAGGGACCCAGCCCCGATCCCAATATCATGCCCGCTTCGGGCTTGCGTTCGCCGATGCGCTCGGCCACGACGCGCGCGGACTCGGCCAGGTTCTCTTTCAACACGTTGGGCTGGGACATGGAGGCGCTCCTTGAACTATGAGACGATAGCTACTGTTGGACGTATTCTAACGCATGATGCCCAGGACGACAAAAGCACGAGCGCGGCGTGTCTAGCTCGCCGCGGGCCCGCCGCGGCGCACGTAGCGGATGGCGCAGCAGTCGTCGCCGCGCGCGATGGTCTTGGGCAGGTCCAGCTCCACGCCGTGCGCCTCGCCGATGCCGCGATCTCCGCACATGGCCAGGTCGCACAGGCGGGATATCTCCTCGTCCGTGCATCCCTGCTTCTGCCACGCCTTCACGAGCGGGCAGTAGTGGAAGTCGATGGAGAGCTTGTCGTCGGTGCACTCCACCACCTTCATCTCGAACACGATCTGCGCGCTCTTCGTGAACAGCACCTTCTTCAGGCCCTTGAGGCTCAACGTGGAGCTCTGCTTCACGATCTCGCCGCCCTGGTACAGCCCGCAGCGCTTCACGGCGTCGGCCGCGAAGGAGTCGTCGGGCAGCCCGTGCTTGCGCGCCTCGTCCACCAGCAGGTACAGCCACAGCGCCCGGTGCTCCAACTGCTCGCGCACTTTCACGAACAGCGGAAACGTGTTCTTGGGCTCGTTCACGATGGCGCTCATAAGACCCCTCCCCCTCGTCGACTTTTAACGTAAGGTTCATTATACGGCATGGCGCATCGGGGCCGCCCGAAGCACAGGGGCCGTGCGGGCGTAAGCCGAACAGGCCGCCGGCGGCGCGCGCTGCCAAAAGGACCCGAGGCGACGCGGACGCAACCCGACGAAACAACGCCGTGCGAATCCGGCGCCCATTCCCGAGCAGAATTGACGGTTGGGTACAGATTCCCCAGGTCCGAACCCTCCCGAATGACGTCGTCGACCGCCTTTTCGCCCGCATCGCCCTTGCATGGTTTTTGCGATCTGGGCAAACACGGCTTGATGCGCTGCTCCCCCGTCCGGCTCGCGTTCCCTACCGTGATTTTTGCTCGGAAAAAGCACCACTCTCTTGCACGGAGCCCGAAAGCCGGAGCCCAAGGCGCATCGTGCGGCACGTGGCACGGCTCGGAGCGCGAACCCGTGCAGCGCGCACCCGCTTGAAGGCCCCTAAGCGCGGCGACCTGTCAGCACGCGCGGGCGGCCGGCGAGGTCGGTGACGGAGCGCACGTCCTTGAAGCCCGCACCGGCGGCCAGCCGAGCCGCGTCGTCCAACGACGTCTCGTGCAGTTCGAAGGCGAAGCCGCCGTCCGGTTTGAGCGCGCGGGCGCAGAACTCCAGCAGGCGCCGGAACACGTCGAGGCCGTCCGCGCCGCCGTCGAGCGCGAGCGCAGGCTCGAAGGCGGCCACCTCGCGCGGGACGTCCGCCAGCACGTGCATGGGCACGTAAGGCGGGTTGGACACCACGAGGTCGAGCCGGCCCAAAGCGCTTGCGGGAACGCCCTCGCCCAGGTCGCACTGCACAACGCTCACGCGGTCGGCTACCTCGAGCGCCTCGGCGTTCTCTCGCGCAAGCGCAACGGCCTCGGGCGCGATGTCGGTGGCGATGACGCGGGCGCGCGGATGCTCGTAGGCGATGGAACAGGCAATGCAGCCCGACCCCGTGCACAAGTCGGCCACGAACAGTGGAGACGGGCGGGCGGGCGCAGGCGCTTCGTCAGCCGGCGAAGCGCCATCGGCGGCGACGCCGGCCGGCGTCGCGCCGCCAGGCTCAAGGGACGAGGCTTCCCCGTCCTCCCCCTCCGCCGCCATGGCCGCAAGCAGCTCCTGCGTCTCGGCCTCGGTCATGCGCGAGTCGAGCGCGCGCGGCCGGTCCGCGCCCGGCAGCAAGGCCAGCGCCTCGCTCACCAGCACCTCGGTTTCGGGACGGGGAATCAGCACGCCGGGGCGCACCTTCACCGCGATATGGCGGAAGGCCACCTCGCCGGTGATGTACTGCAGGGGCTCTCCCTTGCCGCGGCGCGCCACGTAATCGCGCAGCACGTCGCGCTCGTCCATCGACAGCGGGCGCTCGAAGCACGTGTACAGCTCGATGCGGCGCATCCCGCAGGCTTCGCCCAAGAGCCATTCTGCCGACAGCCGCGGGTTCTCGTCGCCCTTGCGCGCAAGGTAGCCCTCGGTCCATTCGAGCGCCGCCTTGACGGTCCAGATGTCGTTGTCAGTCAAATCGAATCCCTCTATGTTGGATGCCGTTCGTAGGAGCGCTCTCAAAGGTGCCCGTTCCGCTGCGAACGGGAAACGGGCATCAGCGAAAACCGCCCGCGTCCGCATTCTCGCGCTCCGCGCGAGCGGGCGCTCTAAAGAGCGCCCCTACGGGTGAACCCGACGAGGGCCCTGCCGCCGCCTCCAGGCTCGCCCGGCGGCAGGCCGGCGGAACCTTAGACCGCCGCTTCCAGCCTTTTCGCGCGGTCGGCGGCCTGCAGCGCGGTGATGAGCTCGCCCAGGCTCGCGCCGCCGGCGCCCAGCAGCACGCCGTTGTACGTGCCGTTGTAGCCGATGCGATGGTCGGTCACGCGGTCCTGCGGGCCGTTGTACGTGCGGATCTTCTCGCTTCGGTCGCCGGTGCCTATCTGGCTGCGGCGCTCGGCGCCCTCGGCGGCCTGCTGCTCGGCCAGCATCTTGTCGTACAGGCGCGCTCGCAGCACGGCCATGGCGGCTATCTTGTTCTGCAGCTGGGACTTCTGGTCCTGCGACTGCACCACCAAGCCCGACGGGATGTGCGTGATGCGCACGGCCGAGTCGGTGGTGTTCACGCACTGGCCGCCGGGGCCGCCGGCGCGGTACACGTCGATGCGCAGGTCGTTCTGGTTGATGTCGACCTCCACCTCGTCGGCCTCGGGCAGCACGGCCACGGTGGCCGTGGACGTGTGGATGCGCCCCTGGCTCTCGGTCTTGGGGACGCGCTGCACGCGGTGCACGCCGCTCTCGAACTTCATGAGGGAGTACACCTTGTCGCCCTTGACTTTGAACTGAATCTCCTTGAAGCCGCCTGCCTCGGAGGGCGACACGTCCAGCGTCTCGGTCTTCCACCCCTGCTCGGAGGCGAAGCGCTCGTACATCTTGTACAGGTCGCCCGCGAAGATGGCCGCCTCGTCGCCGCCGGCGCCGGCGCGGATCTCCACGATGATGTCCTTGTCGTCGGCCGGGTCGGCCGGGATGAGCATGAACTTGATGTCCTCTTCCAGCGCGGGCAGACGCGCCTCGATGCCGGCGATCTCCTCCTGCGCGAACTCCTTCATGTCCGCGTCGGAGAGCATCTCCTTCGCCGCCGCCAAGTCGTCGGCGGCCTGCACGTACTCGCGCGCCTTGTTCGCGAGCGGCCCCTGGCTGGCGTACTCCTTGGCCAGGCGGTTGTATTCCTTTTGGTCGGAGAGCACGGCCGGGTCGCCCATACGGGCCTGCAGATCCTTGTAGGCCTCGATGATCTTCTCGAGCTTCTCTCGCATATCCGTTTCCTGCATGTGCGTGGGTGTCCTTCGTGACGTGGTTCCGGTGTATGCGCGGGCGCGGGTATCGCCCCGCGCCCGCGCCTCTTTTCGCAACTGTCCATGATATCAGAGAGCGCCGCAAAGCGCAGCTTATTCGCGCGAAGCGCGAAAACAACCCGCGCAGGTAGACCGTAGGGGCGCTCTCCAGAGCGCCCGTTCGCGCGCAAGCGCGAAAACTACCGCCCAGGTTGGCGCTAGTAAGTCAGCGAGGCCCGCCCTCGTGCCCGAGATCGTGGGGATGGCGGGGGCGAAGCGTACTTCGGTACGCGAGCCCCCGGCATCGCCGCGAGATCGGGTGCGAGGGCGGGCCGCAGCGTCGAGGGGGTTCCGGCGGCCGGCAGGCCGCCGGAACCTAAATGGCCAGGTACTCCGCGGCCTCCTCGGCGCACAGGGCGCCATCGGCCACGGCGGTGACCACCTGGCGCAGGCCCTTCGTGCGCACGTCGCCGGCCACGTAGACGCCGGGCACCTCGGTCGCGCCCGTCTCGTCGGCCACGATGTAGCCCGTCTCGTCCGTCGTCAGCGCGCCGTCGAGAAACTCGGTGTTGGGCTCGGTTCCCACGGCCACGAACAGGCCGTCCACGGCGATGTCGCGCTCCTCGCCGGAATCGAGCAGCTCCACGCGCACGCCCGCGAGCTTGCCCTCGTCGGCCACGAGCTTGCGCGGCACGGCGTTCCACACGAACTCGAGGTTCGGCAGGTCCTCCAAGCGCTTGTGGTAGATGGCGGTGGCGCGCAGCTTGTCGCGGCGGTGCACCAGGTACACCTTCTTGCAGATACGCGACAGGTAGATGGCATCGGCCGCGGCCGTGTTGCCGCCGCCCACCACCATGACGTCCTTGTCGCGGAAGAAGTTGCCGTCGCACGTGGCGCAGTACGACACGCCGCGGCCCTGCAGGTCGTCCTCAAGCTCCAACCCCAGCTTGCGCGGACGGGCGCCGGTGGCGATGATGACGCTGTTGGCGCGGTACTCGTTGAAAGCGGTCTTGAGCACCTTGGGGTTCTGGGTGAAGTCCACGCCCAGAACCTCCTCGCCCACATGGCGCACGCCGAAGCGGTCGGCCTGCTGCTTCATGGCGAAGGCCAGCTCGAAGCCGTTCGTGCCGTCGGGGAAGCCCGGGTAGTTCTCCATATGCTCGGTCTGCGCGAGCTGGCCGCCCGGCGCGATGCGCTCGAACAGCGCGGTTTCGAGCCCGGCGCGCGCGGCGTAGAGCCCGGCGGTGAGCCCGGCGGGGCCCGCGCCGACCACGGCGACGTCGATGACCTGATTTTGAGCCGCGGCTGCCTTGCACTCCGTGGATGTTGCGTTGTTGACGGGTTCCTCTGTCATGGGGAAGCCTCCTATCGCGGAACGTATGCGTTTGCTCCCCAGTATAGGGGTCGTCGGCCAATTGTCACCGAAACGGCACCACTATACGCTGAATATGCAGGAATCGATGGAAAACGGCAGGGAAGCCGAAATGCTCGCCGACCGCCGGCGCGCCCCGCCGCCGACCCCGCAGGGGCGCTCTCCAGAGCGCTCCTGCGAAGGGAGGCCCGCAATCTCGCTAGCAAGCCTCGCCCGCAGGCTGCGCCGCCACCGCCGCTTGCTCGGCGCGGCGCCGGTGGCGGAGGCGCAGGAGGGCGCCCGCCGCGCACGCCAGCACCATCTGCACGATGGTCACCGAGAACCAGATGCCGTCCACGCCGGCGACGCGCGCGATGCCGAACACCACCAGCACCACGAGCACCGCCTCGCCGTACACGATGGCGTTCGACGCCTTCGCGTCGTCCACCGCGTAGAAGTACGACGTGGACGCGTGCGTGAACCCGTAGAACACGTAGGCCATCGAGAAGATGGGCAGCGCGTACGCCACGATGGCCGCCGTCTCGGCCGACGAGCCGAACAGCAGGGGCACCTGGTCGCGCAGCAGGTACATGGCCAGAAGACCGACGGCGCCCAGGCTGATGGTTATGACGTAGTTCGTGTTCCTGAACCTCCGCACGCCGTCGGCGTCGCCCATGCCGTAGTGCTTCGAGATGAGCGGCTGGCTTCCGTCTCCCACACCCTGGATGAGCATCTGGATGACGCAGGCGGTGTACGACACCACGGCGTAGGCGGCAAGCGCCGTCTCGCCGCCGTAGGCCGACAGGTTCACGTTGATGGCGACCACGGTGGCCTCGGGCAGAAGCGTCAACCCGAACGGCGCCATGCCCAGCTTGAGCGCGTGCGCGACGATCTTGCCGTCGGGACGCAGGTCGGCCCGCGCGATGCGGTTCCTCTTCATCAGGAAGAACACGAGCACCGGCACGAACGCCGCCGCCTGCGACACCGCCGTGGCAGCAGCGGCGCCGGCCGTCCCCCAGCCCATCAGCATGACGAACACGTAGTCCAACGCCACGTTCATAAGGCCCGCGAGCACCTGCACGGCCATGGCGAAGCCCACCCGGCCCTGGTTGCGGATGAGCGGCGTGCAGCCCGTGACGAATATCTGGAACGGAACGCCCCACGCGATGACGCTCGTGTACGCAACCGCCTGCGCGAGCGTCTCGCCCTGCCCGCCCAGAAGCCGGCAGATAGGCTCGGCGGCGAACAGCAGCAGCGCCATGACGGGCAGCGCCGCCGCAAGCAGCATGACGAACGTCGTGCCCACGGCGCGCCGCGACTTCGCCTCGTCGCCCGCGCCCCGCGCGATGGACGAGATCACACCGCCGCCCATGCCGATGCCCGTGCCCACGGCCATGACGAACGCCACGAGCGGGAACGCCACGTTGATGCCGGCCACGCCCGCGTCGCCCACCGCATGCCCCACGAACATGCCGTCCACGATGCTGTACACGCTCGCCAGCGTGAACGTGAGCATCGTGGGCAGGATGTAGCGCAGGTACTCTTTCAACATGCTTTTCTTGATCATGACGATTCGCTCCGATGAGTCTCTTGCTTCATGTATTGACCGCATGCTACTCTAAACCTTAAAGTGGCTTTAAAGTAAAGACGCAAGAAGAGATGAATCGCACAATCTTCAAACTGCGCGCTCCATCAGCAACGACGGCGTAGAGAGCACGCGAGCGCAACGGCGCAAGGAAGCAGGGAGCCACGCAAGCGCGACGAAGCGGCGGACGGACGCGAGCAGACGCAAGGGCGTGAGCCGGTGAGCGGGCGCGAGCAAGCTCGCACGCGCGAAGCGGCCCGCGGGAGGCGACAAGATGGTGCGTCTCGAAAGGAAAGGCATGGAATACCCTAAGCGATACGACATCAAAGACGCGGCGCGCTACCTGGGCGTGGCGCCGTCGGCGCTGCGCTACTGGGAGCGCGAGGGGCTGGTGAGCGCGGAGCGCGACGGCGCGAACGACTACCGCCGCTATTCCGTGCACGACCTCATCGACGCGGGCGAGGTGGTGTTCTACCGCAAGCTCGGAGTGCCGGTGAAGGAGCTGCACGGCTATCGCTCCCTCTCGCTCGCGACGCTCGACGAGGCGCTCGCCGACACGCAGTCGAGCATCGAGCGGCGCATCGCCGAGCTCGAGGCCGTGGGCGCCCGCCTCGCCCGGCAGCGCAACCTCAACGCGTGCGCCAAGCGCCTTGCGCGCGGGGGCATGAGACCGGGCATTCCCGCCATCAAACGGCTCTCCCCGCTCGATTACGATTCCGAACGGCAATGGAAGCTGTTCGTGGACGAGCCGTGGCGCTACGGCATCATCGTCGAAGCCGCGCGGCCCGACGTCTATCGCGAAGCCGCAGTGGACCTGCCCGCTTCCGAAGGCGAGACCATCTGGCCGGAAAACGTCGAGGCGGGGAACCGCCAAGAAGGGGGCAAGGCCACCCGATCGCTCGAATGCCTGCTGCGAATCGACCCGGAAACGAACGAGACGAACGCCCCCGATCTGTTCGCAGAAGCCGTTCGATACGGGTTGCGCGCGCGGTTGATCATCGGAAGCTACCTGCTCGCCGCCACTGAAGACGACGACGACGAAGGCCCGCGCTGGGACTACTACCGGGCATGGGTCATCGCCTGAGCCGGTTCGGATCCGCCGCACACCGTCGCGCAGCTGGTTTCGAGTCGCGAGACGCGAGGGGGCGCCGGCCGCGATCGCGACCGGCGCCCCCTCGGAAAGCCTGCGAACCGAAAGCTAGCTCAGCATCGACAGGATGTTCTGCTTGGGCTGCACGCCCACGGCCTGCTTCTTCACCTGGCCGTTCTCGAACACGATGAGCGTGGGCACGCTCATGACGCCGTACTTCTGCGCGATGTCCGGGCTCTGGTCGATGTCCAGCTTGTACACGGACGCCTTGCCGGCCTGCTCGGCGGCGATCTCGTCGACCGTGGGCGCCAGCATCTTGCACGGGCCGCACCACGTGGCGAAGAAGTCCACGAGCACGGGACCCTGCGCGTCGAGCACCTTGGACTGGAAATCGGAAGAAGAAACAACCTCGCTCATGAAAAAGCCTCCTTATGTGTTCGAGCCGCCTGCGCGGCCTCGTCGCGGCGCTCGGCGGCGCCGCCTCGCGACGCCCGGCGGGCGCGCGATTCCTTCTGTTCTCCTCGTATTGTAAACGCCTTCGCTCAACTGTGCATCTAATTGTTACGGTTTGGGGCATAAATCTTGGATTTCCCGACATTTTCGCGCCGCGAACGGCTCGCGCGCCGATCGGCGCTCCACCGTTACTCCACAGATCCGCCGCCCTCCCATCGGAGAGGCGGCCTTGCGGTTCCGCTACGAAGGACGCCGTCGCATCCTCGCTGCGCTATAATGGGCGCGACACGCAGAAAGGACGCCCCGCATGAGCGAAACGAACCCCCGCACCTCACCTTCCAGAGCCACCGAAGCCCACGATCCCGCTTGGCGCGGGCACGCCACCGCACCCGTCGACCTCGTGCTCGAGGGCGGCGCCATGCGCGGGCAGTTCACGGCCGGCGTGTTGGACGCCTTCATGGACCGCGAGCTGTTCTGCGAACGCGTCGTGGGCGTGTCGGCAGGTGCGCTTTGCGGCTACAACTACGTGGCCGGCGACGTGGGCCGCTCGTGCTACCTCAACGTGAAGTACGCGAACGACTGGCGCTACCTGTCCATGAAGAGCTTCGTGCGCACGGGGAACGCCTGCGGTCGCGACTTCGCCTTCAACGTGATACCCAACCAGCTGGAGCCCTTCGACTACGACGCGTTCAACGACTCCCCCATGCGCCTCGTGGCCGTGTCGAGCGACCTGGACTCCGGCGAGGCCGACTACCACGAGTTCCACGACGCCCTGACCGATGCGCCCTACCTCATAGCCTCGTCGTCCATGCCGCTCGTGAGCCAGATCGTGGAGGTGGACGGCAAGCACCTGCTCGACGGCGGCACGTGCGACAGCGTGCCCGTGCTCTACTCGCTGCTCACCGGTCCCGCAAAGCGTATCGTCGTGCTCACGCAGGACTCCGACTACGTGAAGGGGCCGAACAAGCTCATGGCGCTCCTGCGCCAGCGCTATAGCGACTTCCCCTTCTACCTCGACAGGCTCCAGCACCGCCACTACGAGTACAACCGCCTGTACCGGGCGCTGCCGTGCCTGCACGACGAGGGGCGCATCTTCCTCATCAGGCCCCCCGAGCCCGTCACCGTGGCCAGCATGGAAAAGGACCCGGCCAAGCTCATGGCGCTCTACGAGCAGGGCTACGCCGAGGCGATGCGCGCCTGGCCCGCCCTCGAACGGTACCTAGCGAGCTGAGGCGCCGCGGACGCCCGGCCCGGTCGAGACCCTCTCGCCGCGCGTGGTGTAGTGTTGGTGTGCTGCCTCGCCTACCATGGCGGGGACGCGCTTCCCGTCGTAAACGAGAAGGAAGCACGTCCCTTTGACCCGCGCCGCGCGGGCCAAAGGAACAACGACAATAGGAGGTTTCCCATGAGCGTCAAAACGAACGGAATCGAGAGGGCCGCCGCCCTTCCCCGCCTGCTCATGGCTGCGGCGCTGTGCGCCCTCGCGCTGGTCGCGGCAGCGGCTTTGAGCTCGTGCGGCGGCCAGGCGAAGTCCACCGTGGCGGTGACGCTGGAGAGCCAGGCCGGCACCGGCTATCAGTGGACCTACGTGGCGAGCCCCGACGACGTGTTCAAGGAGACGGGCCACGAGACGAAGGCCGACAACAGCAAAGCGGGCGGCACCGTCACGGACACCTTCACGTTCCAGGCGCAGAAGGGCACCGGAAGCGACGACGCCTCGATAACCTTCCTGCTGGAGCGCCCCTGGCTGAGCGCCGAGGAGGACGAGGGGACGCAGACCGTCCAGTACGTGTTCAAAGTGGGCGACGACAAGAACGTCACGCTGTCCTACACCAACGGCGAGAACGCTCCCGACCCCGTCATCTCGTAGCAGGCGGCGAGCTTCAACCGTTGCTCCAACCGAAAAGCCGCGCGGTTGCGGTGCGCCGTCGGCTGTCATAATCGAAAGACCACGCGCCCAGTCGCTCGATTCGGGCGGCCTCAGCCCTCGTCCTCGGCGTCCCTCCCCTGTGCGTCTTCAGCGACTTCTTCGGCGTCCCTTTCCGCACGGGCGCCGTCCTCGCACCCCTCCTGCCGCTCGCGCCTGCGGCTCCGCGCGTCCTGGGCGCGGAACTCCGACACGAACCCGGCCGAGAAGATGCCGGCGGGAATGGCCACCACGCCGATGGAGAGCACCATGGTGAGGAACCCGATGAGGCGCCCCGCCGCCGTCACGGGCACGAGGTCTCCGTACCCCGTGGTGGTGATGGTGGTCATGGCCCAGTACATGCCCGTGAGCACGCTGTCGAACTTCTCGGGCTGCACGGGATGCTCCACCTCGTACATGAGCACGCTCGCCGTGACGGTGAGCAGCGCCAACACCATGAACGCCGCGATTATCTCGTGGCGGCGCTTTTCGAACACGCGCGAGATGGAGCGCAGGCCGCGCATGTAGCGCGAGAGCTTGATAAGGCGCAGCAGGCGGATGATGCGAGCGGCGTTGAGCATGGAGGCCGACACCGGCACCGCAAGCACCAGCAGGCCCGGGAGGAACGCCAGCAAGTCGACGAGCCCCATGGGCGAGAGCGCGTAGCGCAGCCGGGCCCGCGCGGGAGGTCTGCCCGGCCGCACGAGGTCTGCCACCCACAGGCGGGCCGCGTACTCCACCGCGAAGCACACGCTCGACGCGAATCCGAACGCAAGCAGAACCTGCGACACGCCCGTCGACACGTCGACCTGGGGCTCGACGAACACGAGCAAGGCATTCGCCGCGATGAGCGCGAACAGCGCGACGCCGAGCGCCCGCGCCGCCCCGTGGGCCCGTCGCACGTCCTCGAGGGCGAAGAACGTCTGCCGCTTGAACGCGGACGCCTGCGCCCAGCGGGCGGACTCGCCTTGCTTTTCCCTGTCGTCAGTCATGAAGCCAGTATAGCGGATACTCGTGCGCCGTCCCTGGTCGAATGCGGATCCGAGCGCCGGAGCCCGTCTACGCCTGCGCGAGGGTCACGGCCGTGCCGGAGGCGGTGACCATGAGCATGTTGCCCTGGCCGAGCACCTCGTAGTCCATGTCCACGCCCACGACGGCGTGCGCGCCGAGCGCCGTCGCGCGTTGCTCCAGCTCCTGCAGCGCCTCGGTGCGCGCCTGCAAAAGCTCCTGCTCGTAGCCTTCGCTGCGCCCGCCCACGATGTTGCGGATGCCCGCGCCGAAATCGCGCAGGAAGTTGATGCCGGTGATGACCTCGCCGAACACGATGCCGTAGTAGCCGGTTACGCGGTAGCCCTCGACGGAGGGCGTGGTGGTGACGATCATGGGGTTCGCTCCTGTCCTCGTTCGCTGAGCGCGCGTCGCTTCCCCGATCGGGAGCGCGCGCACGACCCTAGTTTACCACGCCGCGGCGCTCGCGCCTTTTCATGCCGATCTCCTCGCCCGTTCAAAGCCCGCCAGCCCCGCCCGCTGCACGGGCCGGAGTCGAAACGCGGCAAGTCGACCAGCACTGCAGAGCGCGTTCTGCCACGCACGGCGCACGCGGCAGATGCCGGCCTCCAAAAACCGCGCGAACCCTCTCCCGCCCCGCCGTCAACCGCAACTCCGCCCTCTCGGAAAGCGCGTAATGGATTTTTCGCCCATCGTTGCAACTTTTTCGAGGTTATGATGGCTTGAAGGCCTTGGGACCGGCTTTTCAAGCTGCATGCGCTGGCGTTTTCCCAGTTCACGTTTTTTGCATGCTCGGCAAAAACCCTTACGAGCCATCACAGCTTCGATTTTTTTACATGATGGTCTTGGTTATATTTACAATCGCGGCTCGAGACTAGCCGCAAGCGCGGATCAGGTTCGGCCAGATACGCGAAACCCTCGTCCGAAGGCAACGGGAGCCGGTTCGGCCATGCATGCGGATCCCCGTCGCGTAAAGACCGGGCGCAACGGCCGCATCCGCGCTCTAACGATTGCCGGGCAGGTCGTGCAAGAACCCGGCCCGCAACTCGTGGCGTTTCATCATCCAGCTCGCATTGTTGGCGGGCAGGCGCTTGCCCATGCGCTTCGCCAGCGCGCGGGCCACCTCGTCCAGCTTCCTTGCGTCGAAGAACTGGTCGGTCGTCACCGTGATGACCAGCACGTCGCGGACGAGCAGTCCGCTGCGCCGGGAGGAGTCGCGGGTTTCCGCCTCGGTGCCCGAGTGGAACTGGGCGCTGTCGTACTCGATGGCGGTTTTGCACCCGTCCCAGTACAAATCGCATTCGAAGTAGGACCGTCCCATCAAGCCCCCACCGGCACGGACTTCTATGCGGGCGTTGAGCTGCGGCAGCTCGAACCCGTAGCCGCCCAGCATGCGCGGCAGGCACAAAGCCATGGCGAGGTTCGTCTCCATGGGCGAAGCCGATCCGTTCGCGACGAAGCGCAGCGCGCGGGCCGCCCGGTTCACGCCGCGCTCCCCGCCCGCACCTTCAACGCGCTCGCGCAACGCTTCAACCGTGGTCGGAGAACCGTGAAGGCGCTTCGAAACCCGTCGCCGCCGCAGTTGAACACGTACGTCCCGCACAGCAGGTAGCCGAAGCGGACGAGTTCGACGAGGGACAGCAGGGCGGCCGCATGCACGAACGCCTGCTCGGGGGAATCGACGTAGAGGCCCTCCTCCACGCGCACGAACACACCCGGCCCTGCGTTTCCGGGTTGCACGTGGCACGCGAGCCCCTTCGCTTGGCTGCGGTCGTTGGCGTCGGCCACGGCGACGTGCACGGGCGTTGAAACGCCGAAACGTCGCACGTCGAAACCGTCGACCTCAAGCTTGCTCACGCGCTCGCCCGACAAGGGACGAGCGAGCGCCGCCTCGAAGCCCGGCGGGGGATCGTTCGCCCGCCAGTACTCGAAGGCCGATCTATGGCTCAGGAAAATGCTCATGGTTGCAGTGTATCAAATCGCTCGGGCGGTCGGCGAATCGGGAGCGCTCGCGCGGACGGTAACTTCGCGAAGGAAACTCGTCCCGCAGGGCGAAGGTGTACAATGGCGGGGTTTACCGGTTTCGCACCCGTGCCCGAAAGGCTCCGATCCATGCCCGTCGACCTCATATCGCTCGCCATCATCGCGCTCGTCGCGGCGGCGTGCCCCATCCTCGCAAGGCTCATACCCGGCAAGCTCGTCCCTGAGACGGTGTTTCTGCTTATCGCCGGCGCGGTTCTCGGGCCGAACCTCGTAGGCGCCATCGAGCTCACCGAGTCGGTCGGGCTGCTGTCCGATCTGGGTCTGGCCTTCCTGTTCCTGCTGGCGGGCTACGAGATCAACCCGAAGAGCCTCACCGGTTCCCAAGGCAAGCGGGGGCTGGCAACCTGGGCCGTCTCCATCGTGCTGGCCTTCTTGTTCGTTCACTTCGCCGGCCGGTTGTTCGACAACGAGCTGGAGTCCGTTGCCGTGGCCATCGCGCTCACCACGACGGCGCTGGGCACGCTCATGCCCATCCTGAAGGAGCGAGAGCTCATGGGCACGCGCGTGGGCGAGTCCATCCTGGCCTACGGCACCTGGGGCGAGCTTTGCCCGATTCTGGCCATGGCGTTGCTGCTGTCCACGCGCGCCGAGTGGAAGACCATCCTCATCCTGCTGGCGTTCGCGGCGCTCTGCGTGCTCGTGGCCGTGGTGCCCGCCAAGGCGAAGAAGGCCGGTCACAAGCTGTTCAACTTCCTCACCGCCAACGCCGAGGGCACGTCGCAGACCATGATGCGCGTGACCGTGCTCCTGCTCGTGGGGCTGGTGGCGCTTTCGGCCGTGTTCGACCTCGACATCGTGCTGGGGGCGTTCGCGTCGGGCTTCGTGCTGCGCTACATCATCCCCGAGGGCGACCACGCGCTCGAGCACAAGCTCGACGGCGTCGCGTACGGCTTCCTCATACCCATCTTCTTCGTGGTGTCCGGCGCGAAGATCGACCTTCTGGCCGTGTTCCAGCAGCCGGCGATGCTCGTGGGCTTCATCGTGCTGCTGCTGCTCATACGCGCCGTTCCCATCTTCGCGGCGCTTTCCACCGGCAAGGACACGCGCGACATCTCGTCGCACAACCGCCTGACCATCGCCCTGTACTGCACCACGGCGCTTCCCATCATCGTGGCCGTGACGTCGGTTGCCGTGAGCGCGGGAGCCATGCCGCAGGAGACGGCCAGCGTGCTGGTGGCCGCCGGGGCCATCACCGTGTTCCTCATGCCGCTGCTGGGATCGCTCACCTACCGCGTGGCCGACGCGAAGCCCATCGAGGCCGTGCGCGAGATCGCGCGCAACCCGCGCGACATCGGCGACATCCTGCGCGAGCACTGGGAACTGGAACGCCTCTTGGCGCGCCAAGAGGCGGCCACCCGCCTGGCCGCGCGCCGCGACCGTCGCGAAGGCCGAGAGACGCCGTGGGAGGACCTCGCGTTCGGCCTGCAGCGCACCTCGGCGCGCAAGCGGGCGCTGGACGAGGCGCTGGACGTCGCCGCCCAGGAGGTGTCCGCCAAGAAGGCCGCCGCCGATGAGGCCGTGAACGAGCACGTGGCGCCCCTGGCGGAGCGCCGGACGCAGCAGCGCGAGGAGCTGCGGCGCCGCATGGCCGAGCGCGCCGTGCGCGAGTACCATCGCCGCATGAAGGAGATGGGCAACGCGGCCGAGCGCATGGGCATCGACCGCGAGGAAGCCCGCCGCATGTTCGAGGGCGCACGAGACGCGCGGGCGTCCCTTCTGCGCGAACTGCACGAGGAGCACCGCCGCGACGACGAAGACGAGGAAGGCCCTCGCTCTTAGCAAGCGCGGCGCTTACGCGCCGAACGCACAGGTCCCGGTCCGCGCACCCCCTGCGCGAACCGGGACCCAACGTGAAGCATTCGGGAATCGTGCGGAAGCGCTACCCCAGAAGGGCGCCGGCTATGTTCCGCTCGGCCGAGGCGGTGGGCGACCAGGTGTTGTTCGCCAGCTCGTAATCGAGCACGATCGGTTCGGTCTCGGTGGGCTCGATGCCCGCAAGGGCGGTCACGACGGTCTCGCCGATCTTCTGGTTCATGGCGCTCCGGTCGAGCTCCGCGAAGGACTCGTCGGCCATGAGCTGGTCGGCCGCATCCTGCAGCGCCTTCTCGTAGGCGGAGAAGCTCTTGCACGTGAGCACCACGGTGACCTGCGCCTTGTCGCCGTCCACCGTGACGTCGTCGATGCGGTAGTCGAAGCCGTTCAGGTACGCCTTCATGAACTCGTTCGCATCGAGGCCGTATGCGGACAAGCCCGACATGTTCGCGCCGGAGACGATCTCGGCCATGGCCGCGTCGTCCTGGTTCTTCAACCCGTCCAGCTCTTGGGTCACGCCGGTGCGGATGACCTCCTCGTTGCTCGGGCCGCAGCCCGCCAGCATCCCCAAGCACACCGTCATGAGCGCGGCGATGCATGCGACGACTATTCTCCTCTTCCTCATACCTTATCCTCTCCTTTTAATGACAACGACCCGTTACCTATGACGAGCCCGCACAGTATAACGGTCTCGGCACACGCGACGGCAAAACGCAAGAGGCTGTATAGAAAGCGTTGATAAAGCGTCCCCTGCTCGAATACAGCCCCCATAGTCACGAATGCCGGCGATCATAAGGTCCGTCGGCATTCGCATCATTGCATAAGTATATAGTTTTCGAGACGCGGACGCGACCCCTTGGCAAACCGGCGACACCGGAAAACGCTTTACAGCGCGGCATCCTTGATGGTCTGCACCAGCTTCTCCACGTCCCACGCGCCCAGATCGCCCTCGTGGCGCTCGCGAACGCTCACGGTGCCGTTCTCGATCTCCTTGTCGCCAAGCACCACCATGTACGGGATCTTCTGGCTCTGGGCCTTCGCGATCTTCACGCGCATGGGTTCGTTCTGGTCGTACACCTCCACGCGCCCGCCCGCAGCCTTCAACTGCTTCGCCAGCTCGGCCGCCGCGTCGTTGTGACGGTCGGCCAGCGGCAGCACGGCCACCTGCACGGGAGCCAGCCACAGCGGCAGCGCGCCGGCGTAGTGCTCGATGAGGATGCCGAGGAAGCGCTCGATGGAGCCGAAGATGGCGCGGTGGAGCATCCAGGGGCGCTCCTCGGTGTTGTCCTCGGTGCGGTAGGTCAGCTCGAAGCGCTCGGGCATGTTGAAGTCCACCTGCACGGTGGAGCACTGCCAGGTGCGGCCGATGGCGTCCTTCACCTTGATGTCGATCTTCGGGCCGTAGAACGCGCCGTCGCCCTCGTTGATGTCGTAGGCCAGATCGTGGCGCGCGCAGGCCTCCTTGAGGGCGTTCGTGGCGTGCTCCCACATGTCGTCGGTGCCGATGCTCTTCTCGGGGCGCGTGGAGATCTCGGCCTCGTACTCGAACCCGAACGTGGACATGATATGGTCCACGAGGTCGAGGATGGCCACCACCTCGTCCACCACCTGGTCGCGCGTGCAGAACACGTGCGCGTCGTCCTGGGTGAAGCCGCGGGCGCGCAGCAGGCCGTGCACGACGCCGCTCATCTCGTGGCGGTACACGGTGCCGAACTCGAAGTAGCGCAAAGGCAGGTCGCGGTAGGAGTGCAGCTCGCTCTTGTACAGCATCACGTGGCCCGGGCAGTTCATGGGCTTCACGGCGTACTCGGTCAGGCGCGGGTCCTCGTCGGTGCCCTCGTTGATGTTGAAGAAGTACATGTTCTCTTTGTAGAAGCCGTAGTGGCCCGAGGTCTTCCACACGTCGGCGTTGTAGATGTGCGGGGTGATGACCTCTTCGTAGCCGCGCTCGTACAAGTCGCGGCGCAACCACTCCTGCATGGTGCGGATGATGCGCGCGCCCTTGGGAAGGTACAGCGGCAGGCCCACGCCGGCCAGTTGGTCCATGGTGTAGATGCCCAGTTCGCGGCCCAGCTTGCGGTGGTCGCGCTTCTCGGCCTCCTCCAGGTTGCGCACATGCTCGTCAAGCTCCTTCTGCTTGAAGAACGCGGTGCCGTAGATGCGGGTGAGCATCTCGCGCTCCGCGTCGCCGCGCCAGTACGCGCCGGCCAGCTTCGTGAGCTTGTAAGCGCCGATCTTGCCGGTGGAGGGCAGGTGCGGCCCGCGGCACAGGTCGGTGAACTTGCCTATGCGATAGGTGGTGATGACGGCGTCCTCGGGCAGCTCGGCGATGAGCTCCAGCTTGAACGGCTGGTCCGCGAAGATCTCCTCGGCCTCGGCGCGCGTGACCACGCGGCGTTCGAAGGGCTCGTCGGCTTTCACGATCTCGGCCATGCGGGCCTCGATCGCGGCGAAGTCGTCCGGCGACAGCGCACGGTCGAGCTTCACGTCGTAGTAGAAGCCGTCCTCGATGGCCGGCCCCACGCCGAACTGCACGTCGCCGTAAAGGTCGACGAGCGCGGCGGCCATGACGTGCGCGGTGGAGTGGCGCAGAAGCTCGAGCCCCTCGTCGCTCTTGCTCGTGACGATGGCCACGGCGTCGCCTTCGGCCACAGGAGACGAGAGGTCGACCGGTTGGTCGTTCACGATGCCCGCGAGCGCGGCCTTCGCCAGGCCCGCGCCGATGGACGAGGCCACGTCGGCGACGGTGGCGCCGTCGGCGAGCTCCTTCTTCGAGCCGTCGGGAAGTACGATGTTCATGATGGTTCCTTTCCTGCCGGGTGCATACAAAGCACCTGCATCGATTGCGGTCGCGTCTTGAGTGCGCGGCCGTGTCCAGTATGCCACGAACGGCGTGGCGACCAGCCGCGCACACGATTTCAACAAACGCCGGATCGGGCGAAACGGGGTGCACCGAGCCTGCATGGCCCCTTGTCAGACGCGAGGGCGGGGGGCCATGCTCCTGCTTTGCGAATAAATGCTATAGGAAAAGCAACAGATAGGTGACAGGAACGGCGCTGGCGCCTTCTTCCCGTTACCATAGGGCCTCGCGAAATACTAAAGCGATTTACTAGAGATTAAGTAAAGCGCGCGAAGGCGCTCGAGATAGAACGGATCCAATCATAGGCAACTTGAGAAAAACCATGCGCCATGGCCTTCTCGCCCTGCTGGCAGCCGTGCTGCTGGCCGGGACTTCCGCGCCCTCTTTCGAGCGCGCGTTCGCCGACGCGCAGATCGCATCCGAAAGCGCGACGTCGCAGGACGAGGCGCGGGACAACGTGCCCGAACAGGACGAGCTCGGCGACGGCGAAGCGAACGGCGCTTCGGACGGATCCGAAGCGGAATCCGAAACGGGTGCCCCGGCAGGCGGCGATGCGAACGTGGAAACCGAAGATGAGCCCCCGTTCCCCTCGGTATCTTCGGATGCCGAAGGGGAAGCTTCGACCGCCTCCCCCATCGACGAAAGCGGCGAGGCGCGCGCAAGCTCCCTGGTGACCACGTTCCAAGAGCTTTACTCGGCGGTCGCCGCGCAGGACATCGACACGATCGTCCTTGGCGGCGACATCGTCATGACGGGACACATCCCCATCCCCGCTGCCAAGACCGAGCTCACGATAGACGGCCAGGGCCTGTACACGCTCGAGCAGCAGGGCGCGACCACGTTCACCTCGTCCTCGACCGCGAGCCCCGTGTACACGCTGAGGAACATGGCGATCGTCGGGCGGACCTACTACGGCGTGGTCTGGTGCACCGCGGCATCCGGCGCGCCGACCATCGTCCTTGAAAACGTGTCCTACACAGGTCCCCAGCTTATCTACAACCGATACGGCAACGTGTCGTTCGTCGGCGAGAACAACGTGCTCGTCAAGTCGAACGGAAGCAACTCGAACACGGCCGAGGAGATCGGGGAGGTGCACGGCGTTTCCGTGCACGGCGAGCTCGCCGTCGAATCGACCTCGGTCGGCAGCGCCTTCTTCTGGATGTTCGGCGCAGGAGCCGAAAAGCCGTTCCTCACCATCGCAAGCGGGGCGCAAGCCTCCTTCAAGACCTCGGCCAACACTGGCCGGGGGTTCTTCTGGGTCGAGGGCACAACCTACAACGTCGTCCTGGACGTCGGGGACGGCGCGTCCCTCCTTGTCGACATAACGGGTTACAACCCGCTGAGCACGGCGGAGGACCATCGCGTCGACTCGATCCGCATCGGGAAAAACGCAACGGCGGTGTTCAACTTCGCAGGGGGAATCGCCCTTTCCAACGCGCTCGTCGTCGAGGAGGGCGCGGTCTTGCGGATGAACTACCTCAACAAGCCGGGAACGAGCGGCTCCGCGTACGCGTATCCGCTGTTCCGCTTCCTGAGCCCGGCCGGAGGCGCCCCCGTCGTCCAGGTGGACAAAGCGAAGGCGGTGGTCTTCGCGGTGCAGCCCTCGAACAGGCCCATCTTCGGCTTGGCGCAGGCGAATTCCCTGCAGTTCGCCAC
The DNA here is from genome assembly GCF_003339845.1 of Gordonibacter sp. 28C. Classification (GTDB taxonomy): domain Bacteria; phylum Actinomycetota; class Coriobacteriia; order Coriobacteriales; family Eggerthellaceae; genus Gordonibacter. Next base: position 24,256 of record NZ_PPTR01000011.1, on the reverse strand, counting down.
GACGGACTTCAACTACTGGCCGACCTACGCGGCGGCCGCCGCGCAGGAGAAACCCGCCCGCATGTGGTCGTCCGACAGCGCCAACGGCCTCCTTGCAACCCTCGACCTGGCCGCGGGCCAAGACGTTCTGAAGTCCATCGTCTCGAACAACGGCGATCTCGCCGCCGGGTTCGATCCCAAAAACGCCCGCGTCATCCAGGTGGGAACCGAGCCCATGCTCCTGGCTCCCGAACGGCAATGGATCCACTCCACGGCCGCAGCCGGCTCGACGGAGCCCGCCGCGCAGGTTTACGTCGACTACGCGGGCAACGACGGTTCGGCGCAAAGCTTCTCGGGGGCCAGCGACGGCGCCGGGCGCTACTCCATCGCGATAGACAACACGGTGGTCGACTCCCGGACCAAGCTCGAGGTGACCGCGGTGCACGACTTCCTCGCTCTGAAGAAAAGGTCCGCGATCCTCGAGGCCGGCGACCCTTCGGCCGACCCCGTCCTCCAAATCGTCCGCCGGGGCGATCCGTTCCCCACGGACGCTTGGGCCCTTGTCGCCAACGCCGAAGCCGGCGACGAAGGCCCCTTGCAGGCCGCGATAGCCGAGGCGCCCGGCACCGACGTCGTCGGACCGGCCGTCGCCAAGGTCGTCCTCACCAACGCCACGGGGAAAAGCGCCGTGGTGACGGTGCCCGTGTTCGTGACCGACGAGAGCACCGTCGTGGACGCCGATCGCCGCGTCGCGCTGCGGGCGGAGGACTTCTCGTTCCGCAAAAGCGAGTTCCCTCGCGACGATGCAGGGAAATTCGTTTTGGACCGGAGCCGCGCCCAGGCATGGGACCTCATGACCGGCGATGACCTGTCCTCGGAGATCGTCCCGCCCCACGACCCCTTGACGGAAGCGCTGGAGGTCCAAACCGTCGCGCTGACGGCCAAGGGCGTCGAGCGCGTCGTCACGGTCACCATCGTCGACGAGGCGCAGTGGGTCGACGTCCGCATTCCCACGAAGATGCTCTTCGGAACGATCGACGTGTACGGGGACGGCAGGATCGTCTCTCCGGTGTACGAGATGGAGAACGGCTCCGACCTCCCCGTCGACGTGTCCCTCGCCGGCTTCGAGGTTCTGGAAAGCGACGGGATCAACCTGATGAGCGGCCCCGAAGGGGCAACGAGCGGCAACGACCTCAAGCTCGACCTCGACCTCGACGGGACGACGGCCCTCGAATACCTGCACCCCTTCGCCCCCGAGAACCCGTCGGACGGACTGCGGGTGACGCTCGCCCCGTCCGCACGCCGCCACCTTGCCTTTTCCGGCACTTACCTCGGCGCCTTCTCGCCCGGGGTGGTGCACCGCCCCTCTTATTCCCTGGTGTGGTCGTTCGCACCGGTGTTCGAAGGAGAAACCTATGCTCGATAACGAAACGAACAACAGGGACGCGAAGCAAGCGCCCATCCAAACGGGAACGCCCGACACGTCGGAAGGCGCGCAGGAAAAGCGTCGGAAGAGGAAGAAGATCCTGCTCGTGCTCCTCCTCCTTCTGCTTCTGCTCGCCCTGGGCACGTGCACGGCCGTGAACCTCCTGGGCGACAAGCAGGAAGACGCGCCGGCCGCCGTCGCCGTCATGCCCGGGCTCGACGCGAACGCCGAGGACATCTCAGACCGCGAAGGCATGGAAAGCGCCATGCAGAGCGCAGCCGACGCGAACTACTTCACGCTGCAGGTCAACCCCGACGCCTCCTTCTCCTCGCAGACGGGCGAGGGCAGGTTCGAGCTGGTCAACCCGCTCGACAACGTGTTTCCGATCTCGTTCGACATCACCCTCGACGAGAGCGGGCAAAAAGTTTACCAATCGGGGGCGGTGATGCCCGGCAAGCAGATCAGGGGCATCGCGCTCGATTCGACGCCGGATCCCGGCTCCTATCGGGCGACCGTCAATGTTTCGATATACGACCGGGAGACGCAGGAAAAGGAAGGTGAGACCAAAGTAAAGATAACCTTGCATGTCGAATAAGGCATCCATCGGCAACAACGACAACCAGAGGAGTCGACATGACTACGAACAGAAAACTCTTGTCCGCTTTCTTAATGCTCGGCTTGGTCGCGGTCATCGCCATGACCCCCCTCGCCGCATACGCATGGGACAGCGGATCCGAAGGCAACAGCGAGAACGACAACAGCACCGGCATACAGGGCACATCGGATGGAAAGACCGCCGTCGAGGGCTGGATAGGCACCTTCGACGGCGAAGAGAATCCGAACCGACCCGACCCCCCGACCGAATCGTGGGTGAACGTCAAGATCCCCACGACCGCGCTTTTCGGATCGCTCGCAAGCGACGAGGGAGCGGTGTACTCCCCCGTTTACCGCATCTACAACCACTCGTCGCGCGGAGTGTCCGTGACGCCGACCGGCTTCACCAAGGTTTCGGAGCCCGCCGAGCTTGCGGGAATGACGCTGAACCTGAGCTTCGCGTCTCCGAACAGCTTGACCGTGCCGTTGAGAAGCGCCGACGACGCGTTTCTGGGCGCCGGTTTGACGAGCCCGGGCTCGATCGTCATCGGGGCGGGATCGGAATCCGCGCCGCAGACCGCCGTCTTCAGCATGAGCGGCCAGCTGCCCGAGGGCTTCAGCTATCCCAGCGACGCGCCTCACCAGCCGAAGTACAGCCTGGTGTTCAGCTTCGCCGCGGAACCGCCCTCGGCCGTGCAGTAAGGAAAAACGCACGCCCCCGCCCGCGAACCGCGGTCGGGGGCGTGCAAGCGCGTCAACGGGAAACCGCCCGGTGCCTTCAAGGCACGCGGGCGGTTTTCTTTTCGGCGTCGCTGGTTACTGGACGGGATGCTCGCCCTGCGGAGCGCGCGAGCGGGCCTGCCGCTGCTGGGGAGCCGCCTGCTGCGGCTGCTGCGCGCGGGCGCGCGGGGCGCTGCGACGCGCCGCCGGGGCCGCGCCGCCCACGGGGGTGGCGCAGTACGGGCACACGGTCCACGAGGGATCGAGCGCGTGGTTGCAGGTTCCGCACAGGTTCTTCAGGCGCTGATGGCAGTTGGGGCACAGCACGAAATCGGCCTCCACCGGGTAACCGCAGTTCGCGCACTCGCCGTACTTCATGAGCTCGCGTTGCTTGAGCGCGATCTCCAGCTCCTGCTCGTCGCGGTCGATCTGCAGCAGCGGCGGGCGCAGCAGGCAGTAGGCGATGATGCCGAGCAGCGGGATGAGCGCCACGATGGCCCACACGTACCAGTAGGAGCCGCGCAGGTAGGCGTCGCGGACGACCCAGACGATGGACAACACGTACAGAATGACGAGCAACACCACGACCACGGTGAACGCGGCTTGCAGCTCAGGCGTCCACAGCTGGGACAGCAGTTCGTTCATTTCAACCTCGTTTTCTTACGTTTGCCCGCGCCCAGCGCCGGCATTCGACTGCCGTGCCGGCCGCCGAAGCTCCGACACGAACAGTCATTATAGCAAAGTTGCCCAAGGGCGCACGCCTGTTCAGGCAATTTCCGCAAGCTGGGCCTCCACGCGCGCCAGCTTGTCGGCGAGCTCGGCGTGCTTGGCACGGTCCTTTTCCACGATCTCGGGCGCGGCCTTCGCCAAAAAGCCCGGGTTGGACAGCTTCTTCTCGAGCTTGCCCGCGTCGGCGGCCAGCTTCGCGCGCTCCTTCTCCAAGCGGGCGCGCTCGGCAGCGAAGTCCACCAGGCCCGACAGCACGATGTACACCTCGAGCCCCGCGCCCAGCACCGCGCTCGACTCGGCCGGCTTCTCGGCATCGGCGGCCACGGCGAGCGACGACGTGTTGCCCATGCCCTCGATGAGCCCGCGCTGCGCCTCCAGCAGCGCGACGTCGGCCTCCCCCGCCTTCACCGTGACGGCAAGCTCGGCCTTCGGCGAGATGCCGTAGCGGGCGCGCGTGCTGCGGATGGCCGACACGCACTCGCACACCATCTCGATGGCGCGCTCGGCCTCTTCGTCCACGTAGGCTGCGAGCGCCGCGGCGTCCGGCCACGCCGCCCCGATGAGGTACGGGACGCCCGCACGGTCCAGGGGCAGCTCCCGGTAAATCTCCTCGGTCACGAACGGCATGATGGGATGCAGCAGGCGCAGCGCCTGGTCGAGCACGAACACGAGGTTGCGCTGGCACGCCGCGCGGTCGGCCGGGTCGGCCTGCGCTCCGAGCCGCGCCTTCGAGAACTCGATGTACCAGTCGCAGAACTCGTTCCAGAAGAACGCGTACAGCTCGCGCGTGGCCTCGCCGAACTCGAAGGAGTCGAACGCCGCGTCGAGGCGCGCCACTAAGCCGGCCAGCCGCGAGAATATCCAGCGGTCCGCGGGCGTCGTGGGCTCGGGCTCGCCGGGCTCGTAGCCGTCCAGGTTCATCATGACGAAGCGGGCGGCGTTGCGGATCTTGTTCGCGAAGTTGCGCGAGCTTTCCAGCTTCGCCTCGTTGAACTTGAGGTCCTGCGCGCCCGTCACCTGCATGAGCAGGCCGAAGCGCATGCCGTCGGCGCCGTAGTCCTCCATGAGGCGCAGCGGGTCCACGCCGTTGCCGCGGCTCTTGGACATGGGCTTGCCGTCGGCCGCCATGACCGTGGGGTGGATGATGACGTGCTCGAAGGGAATCTGGTCGGTGCAGTACATGGACGCCATCACCATGCGCGCCACCCACAGCCCCATGATGTCGCGGGCGGTGGAGAGCACCTGCGTGGGGTACGCGGCCTTCATCTCGGGCGCGTCGACCCCCTCCTCCGTCCAGCCCATCGTGGCGAAGGGCCACAGCTGCGACGAGAACCACGTGTCCAGCACGTCCTCGTCCTGGCGCACGGGCTTGCCGCACACGGGGCACACGTCGATATCCTCCACGCTGGCGTCTTCCCAGCCGCACTCGTCGCAGTAGAACATGGGAATGCGATGACCCCACCACAGCTGGCGCGAGATGCACCAGTCCTTCAGGTTGCCCAGCCAGTCCAGGTAGACCTGCTTCCAGCGCTCGGGGTGGAACTGGATGGAACCGTCCTCCACCACGCGCGCCGCGTTCTGCTTGAGGCCGTCCACGGCCACGAACCACTGCTCGGACTCCCAGGGCTCCAGCTTCGTGTGGCAGCGGTAGCAGGTCATGACGGAGTGGTCGTGGTCCTCCACCTTGTCCAGCAGCCCCAGTTCCTCGAACGCGGCCACGACGGCCTCGCGGGCCTCGTCGCGGTCCATGCCGCTGAAGCGCCCGTAGCCGTCCACCACGTGCGCCGTCTCGTCGAAGATGTTGATGCGCTCAAGCCCGTTGCGCTCGCCCATGGCCCAGTCGTTCGGGTCGTGCGACGGCGTCACCTTCACGCAACCGGTGCCGAACTCCATGTCCACGTGCCAGTCGGCGAAGATGGGGATCTCGCGGTTCACCAGCGGCAGCTTCACCGTCTTGCCCACGAGGTGCTTGAAGCGCTCGTCCTTCGGGTTCACCGCCACGCCCGTGTCGCCCAGCATCGTCTCGGGGCGCGTCGTGGCCACCACGAGGTACTCCAAATCGCCCTCGGGCTCGGTCAGCGGGTAGCGCAGGTGCCATAGGTGGCCCGTCTCGTCCACGTACTCGGCCTCGTCGTCGGAGATGGACGTGGTGCAGTGCGGGCACCAGTTAACGATGCGCTTGCCCTTGTAGATAAGGTCGTCGTGGTACCAGTCCACGAACAGCTTGCGCACGGCCTTCACGTACGCCGGCTCCAGCGTGAAGTGCTCGTCGTCGTAGTCGCACGAGCAGCCCATGCCCTTGATCTGGTTCACGATGGTGGTGCCGTACTCCTTGTACCAGTCGTAGCACGCCTCGACGAACGCCTCGCGGCCGATCTCCAAGCGGCTGATGCCCTGGTCGGCCAGCTTCTTGTCAACCTTGGTCTGCGTGGAGATGCCGGCGTGGTCGGTGCCCAGGATCCAGCGCGTGGGACGCCCCTGCATGCGCGCGCGGCGGATGCAGGTGTCCTGGATGGTGTCGTTGAGGGCATGGCCCATGTGCAGCACGCCCGTGATGTTCGGCGGCGGGATGACGATGGTGTAGGGCTCGCCCTTCTTGGCGCCGAAGCCCTCGCCGCGCTGGAAGTAGCCGGCGTCCTTCCACGCCTGGAAAAGCGGGCGCTCGTGCGCCGCGAAGTCGTAGTCGATCTTCTTCGCCCCGGTGCTCTCGTTCGTGTTCTCGGCCATGGTCTGCTCTTTCGTGTCGAACCGAAAAGCGGGCGCGGCGCCTCTCGCACCTGCCCGCTCCCTCTCCTCACCACTGTCATCCTGAGCGAGCGGAGCATTCGACAGTCCGGCGGACTGTCGAACTCCCGAGCACGCGGAGCGGGCGCAGGGAGGCCCCGCGAAGCGGGGACGAAGGATCCCGAATGGCGTCAGCCGTGAATCTTCCTGCTATCGCCGCACGGGATCCTTCGACTCCGGCCTTCGGCCTCCGCTCAGGATGACAACCTATCTCGCATCGCTTCTCGCTCAGGATTGACAACCTATTCCCTCGCTTGAGGCGACAACCTTACCCGCTCGCCTCAGGCGACGGCCTATCCTACGCGCTCTTCTCCACCGCTTCCGCCACCGGCTCGATGGCCGGCTTCGTCTCGCCCGTGATGTCGCTCGCGCGCACCGTCACGGTGGTGGCGCCCTCGTGCTCGGGCAGGTCGTACATCACGTCCATGAGCACGCGCTCGCAGATGGAGCGCAAACCGCGCGCGCCCGTGCCGTGCTCCACGGCCTCGTGGGCGATGGCCGTGAGCGCCTCGGGCTCGAACGCGAGCGCGGAGTCCTCGAAGTCGAACATCTTCGTGTACTGCTTCACCAGCGCGTTCTTCGGCTCGGTGAGGATGCGCACGAGGTCTTCCTCCGAAAGCTCGTTGAGCGACGTGACCACGGGGATGCGGCCCACGAACTCGGGGATCATGCCGTACTTGTTCAGGTCCTCCGGCAGCACCTGGGCCAGAAGCTCGGCCTCGGCGTGCTTCTTGCTCTCGGGCATCTCGGCGTTGAAGCCCAGGCCGCTCTTGCCCACGCGCTCGGCGACGATGTCGGAGAGCCCGACGAACGCGCCGCCCAGGATGAACAGGATGTTCGTGGTGTCGATGTGCAGAAGCTCCTGCTGCGGGTGCTTGCGGCCGCCCTGCGGCGGAACGCTCGCCTCCGTGCCCTCGACGATCTTCAGCAGCGCCTGCTGCACGCCCTCGCCCGACACGTCGCGCGTGATGGACAGGTTCTCGGCCTTGCGGGCCACCTTGTCGATCTCGTCGATGTAGATGATGCCGATCTCGGCGCGCGGGATGTCGAAGTCGGCCGCCGTCATGAGCTTGAGCAGGATGTTCTCCACGTCCTCGCCCACGTAGCCCGCCTCGGTGAGCGTGGTGGCGTCGGCGATGGCGAAGGGCACCTTCAGCGTGCGCGCGAGCGTCTGCGCCAAAAGCGTCTTGCCGGAGCCCGTGGGGCCCAAGAGCATGATGTTGCTCTTGGCCAGCTCGACGTCGCCCTCGGCGGCGTCGGCCCCCAGGCTGATGCGCTTGTAGTGGTTGTACACGGCCACGGACAGCGCGCGCTTGGCCGCCTCCTGGCCCACCACGTGCTCGGACAGCTCGCCGTAGAGCTCGTGGGGCGTGGGCAGGTCGGCCAGCACGTCCTCGGGCGCGGGCTCGGCTTCGGCCACGTAGGGCTCGCCGGCGCGCTTGGCATGGCGGCCCTGAGGCTCGGGCTCCATCTGCGCCGCCGCCTCGGGCGGCACGGAGAGCCCCAGGTCGCGCATCATGGCGTCGGCGCACACGGAGATGCACTCGTCGCAGATGTAGATGCCGTTGGGACCGGAGATCATCGCGGCCACCTCGTGCGGATGCTTGCCGCAGAAGGCGCACGAGATGTCGTCCCGGCCCGAGAATTCCTCGTGAATGTCGTTCGTCATAGCGGGTTATTCGCTCTTCTTCTCTTCGGTGCCCGCGGCGGTCGCGCGCGACGTGGTGATGCGGTCGACCAGACCGTACGCCAGCGCCTCCTCGGCGGTCATGTAGTTGTCGCGCTCGGTGTCGGCCTGGATGGTCTCGAGCGTTTGGCCCGTGTTGTCCGCCAGGATCTTGTTCAGGCGGTTGCGGGTCTTCAGCATGAAGTCGGCCACGATGGCGATCTCGGTCTGCTGGCCCTGCGCGCCGCCGGACGGCTGGTGGATGAGCACCATGGAGTTCGGCAGGCACATGCGCTTGCCCTTGGCGCCGTTGGACAGCAGCACGGCGGCCATGGAGGCGCACTCGCCCAGGCAGATGGTCGACACGTCGCACTTGATGAAGTCCATCGTGTCGAGGATGGCCAGGCCCGCCGTGACGGAGCCGCCCGGCGAGTTGATGTAGAGGGAGATGTCCTTCTCGGGGTCGGCGCTCTCCAGGTGCAGCAGCTGCGCCACCACGGAGTTCGCCACGTTGTCGTCGATCTGCTCGCCCAGGAAGATCACGCGGTCGTTCAACAGGCGCGAGTAGATGTCGTAGCTGCGCTCGCCGCGGGGGGACTGCTCGATGACGTAGGGGATCAATGCTGCTTTGGTATCGTAACTCATAGCTTGTTGCCTCGCTTTCGCTCGCGGCCCATCGGGGCCGCACAGAATCGTCTTATGCCATAGTGATGTACGCTTCGCCGCCATGCAAGGCCAGGCTACCGTTTCGTTACCCTTCGGCGAGACGAACGGGACGCGCCCCGAGGGGCGCGTCCCGCCTGCCGCGCGCGGCGCTATTCGGCGTCCGCGGCCTTCTCGGCTTCGGCGGCCTCGTCCTTCTTGGCCTTCTTCGGGGCGGCCTTCTTGGCCGGCTTCTTCTCGGTTGCCTCGGGCTCGGCCGCGGCGTCCGCCTTGGCCTCGTCCTTCTTCGCGGTCTTCTTGGCCGCGGCCTTCTTGGCGGGCTTCTTCTTCTCGTCGGACGCCTTGCCCGGCTCGATCTCGGTCACGACGGCCTTCTCCATGACGTCCTGAGCGGCCCTCGTGCGGGCGATGCCGTTCTTCACCATGTGGAGCTGGCCGTTCTTGCGCCACTCCTCCTGGAGCTTCTTCGGATCCTCCACGCCGCTCTTCACGAACTCCTCGGCCACGTCCTCGTCGGTGACCTCCATGCCGAAGTGGCGGGCCCACGCGTCGAGCGCGAGGTCCTGCTTCGTCATGTCGGCCGCCTGGGCCTTAACGTCGTCCTTGAACTGGTCGGGTTTGATGCCCTGCTGCGCGAGGTAGGCGTCGAAGCTCATGCCCTGGCGCTGCAGCTGCTGGAAGAAGTCCTGCAGAAGGCTGGTCTCGGCCTCTTCGCACATGGCCTCGGGCGCTTCGCCCTGCAGGCGGTCGGCCAGCTGGGACAGGCACTGGTTCTCCTTGATGCGGGGCAGCACGTCGGCCTTCTGCTCCGCGATGGACTCGGCCACGCGGTTGCGCAGGTCGGCCACGTCCTCGAAGCCGAGCGTGTCCTTGGCCCACTCGTCGGTGACCTCGGGCAGCGCCTTGTTCTTGACGGAGACGACCTCGACCTCGAAGTTGATCTTGGTCGTCTTGCCCATGAGGGGCTGCGTCATGACGGTCGGCTCGGCCGGCACGTCGATGGAGAACTCCTTCTTCTGGCCCTTCTTCATGCCCACGAGCTCGGCGTCGAACTCGGCCGGGAACAGGCCCGTGCCCAAGCCGTACAGGCGCGACGGCGTGTTCATGGAGGCGATGTCCTCGCCGGCGTCGTCGGTGGCCTTGATGGAGAGGTCCAGGTAGCTGTCCTCTTTGACCTTCGTGGCCGCCGCGGCGTCCTCGTAGTCGTAGTAGTGCTCGCGCAGCTGGTCGATCTGGTCGTCGATCTCCGCGTCGCTCACGCCTTCGGCGGGCATCTCGATCTCCACCGGCTCGTAGCTCGAAAGCTCCAGCTCCGGCTTCACCTCGACCTCGAGCGAGTACTCGAAGGGCTTGCCGGCCTCCACGAGGCCCATGTTCTCGTCGAACGCCGGCTTCGCGACGGGGTACAGGTTGCTGCCGTCGATGGCGAGGGGATAGGTTTCGTTCACCACGTCGTCGGTCACCGCAGCGGGAACCGCGGCGGCGCCCAGCGCGTTGTCGATGATCGGGCGCGGGGCCTTGCCGGCACGGAACCCGGGGAAGTTGTACTTGTGCGCGAAGTCCTTGTAGGTCTTCTTGATGCGGGCGTCGATATCCTTGGCATCGACGGTAACGGTCACTTTGACGCGGTTATCCTGCAATGCCTCAACTTTTGTTTCCACGTAACTATCCTCCATCATTTCCTGTCAATCGCCTCGCGGCGGCGTGCGGCGCGCCCGGCGGGTGCCCCCTTGGGGCGCTCATCCGCATCGGTTTTCGCAAGCGATCCGATTCGCGCTCTGAGCACACCGAAACGGAATTATCGCACATATGGAACGGTTGAGGAAGCAGGTTCACGAAGAACCGACGAAACGCGCGGACGAGTCAAGCCGAGTCAAGCCGCAGGCGGGCCCTGTAACGCAGCGTTGACTGATCTCCGGGTATTCTCCATACCGCGCATCCGTGCCGAACGAGTATCATGGAAGCTTACATGAAGTATCATCGATCGAGAGGCGGCGCGTGTCCATCGTTTTGAACATACCCCAGGAACGCGAGCTGGCGCGGCTCATCGACTACGAGCGGGCGACGTGCAGCGTCGACGGCGAACTCGTGTACCGCTGCGCCTTCCCCTACCGCCCCGACGACGAGCTGCAGGCCGAGCTCATCGACTGCGGCGCGTTGGCCGCGAAGGCCGAGGGCAAGCGCGGGACCATCGTGGTCATCACGTCGGACGGCTACTCCTTCTTCCTCGAGCGAAACCGCGCCGAACGCGAGCGCAAGCGCCGCGAGAAGCGCGACGCCCGCCTCATCGGCCTTTCGGCCTTCTTCGCCGCCCTCTGCGTGGTCGTCGGGTTCTTGCTGGGCAGGTTCGCGGCGTAAATGCCGGCGGCGGTCGGGAACATGCCGCGCAAGAAAATCCTTTTGACCGAGGGCTCCAGCCTCACCGCGCGCGAAACGCTCACCGCGCTCGCGTCGTGCGGCTACGAGGTGCACGTGCTCACCTGCGCCCGGCTCCCCCTTTGCCGATTCAGCCGGTGGAGAAGCAAGACCGTGCGCACGGTCGACGCGAACGAGCAGCCCCTCGCCTATCTGCGGCACGTCGCGCGCCTCGTGGAGGACGAGGGCTATGCGGCCGTGCTGCCCACCCACGAGCAGGCTTGGCTCTTGGCCGAGGGAGCGAGCCTGCTGCCCGCGGAAGCGCCCGTCGCGATCGCATCGGCCGAGGCCTTCCGCCGCGCTCAGAGCAAGGTGGGCTTCGCGGAGCTTTCGGACGAGCTTGGCCTGCCCCAACCCGCTTGGCGGCTTCTTGACGAGGAGGGCGCCCGCCTTCTCTTCCCCTTCTGGGTGAAGGCCGAGTTCGGCACTGCCGGCCGGTCGACGCGCCGCGTGGCCGACGAGGCGCAGATACGGGCCGCCGCGGCCGAGCTCTCGTCGGGCGGCGGCCGTCTGATGGCGCAGGAAGAGGCTCCGGGGAGCTACGGCCAGGTCGCGGGATTGTTCGACCACGGCCGCCTCGCAGCCGTGCACACGACCGTGCAGACGGGCGTGGGCGCCGGGAACTCGGCCGCCGCCCGCAGAAGCGTCGACTTCCCCGAAACCCGCCGGCATATCGAGGCCGTGGGCGAGCGCCTGCGCTGGCACGGACCCCTCACGCTGGACTTCCTGCACGTAGACGGGCATCCGCGCTACCTGGAATGCAACCCGCGCATGGTGGAGCCCGGCAACGCGGCGGCCGCCGGCGTGAACTTCCCCGCCCTGCTCGTCGAGCTGTCGTCGAAAGGCCGCCTGAACGGCGGTTTGCGCGTGGGCGCGGCCGGCGTCGAAACGCGCAGCCTGCAGGCGCTGCTGCTGGGCGCGGCGGAGTCGTCGGGCACGAGGCGCGCCGTGCTGCGGACGCTGCGCCGCTACGCGGGCGGCAAGGGCGGGGCCGAGGTGCTGACGCCCGTGCGCGCCGACCCGCCGAGCCTGGTGCCGCTCGCCGTGGTGCTGGCGCGCCTGCTGGCCGACCCGCGCAGCATGGCCGGCATCGCGGCCGGAGCCGTGCGCGACTACAGCGTGCGGCCGGACGCGATCGAGAAGCTGCGTGCCGTCATCGCCGAAGGCGCGTGAGCGAGCGCACAACCGGCCCATGAAACGGCCGTCCCTTCACGCATGCGGCCCCTCCGACGCATACCAAGAATGACATGCCCTCGCACAGCTATTAACCGCGTTCTGGCGCTCCGCGAACCCGAGCGGCCAAATTCAATTCTGGTTTGATCGGCGAAAACGATCTTCCACTGTCGAACCGCCATCGGCGTACCCCGCGTCGCACCTGATGGCGGCCTGGCGCCCGCAGAGGCGAACGGGCATGCGTCGATCGCGATTTTGTCGACGCGGAAACGACTTTGAAAGCACGAAAATCACCGCTGTGAAGCGTTCCTCGTGCATTTCGAGGGCGTGTGCGCTTCTTTCGGAATACTCCCGAATGCGCCATCAGGCGTTTCTTACGCCAGCTTTGCCCGTACAGCTTCACAGCGGTGATTTTCGTGCATCTGGAAGCCAAGTGCGTGCAATTTGCCGCATGTCGCGTTCTTCGCTATGCGAAGAACGTCTGGGTGAGCCAGGGGCCGTACTCGCCTTCCCACATGCCGCCCAGCTGGGCGAACACCTGGGGCCAGTCGATGGTCTGGCCGAACAGCAGCTCGAGGTAATGGCGGTTGCCGATGCCGCGCTCGGGATCCGCGCCCAAGCAAGCTTGCGCGACCGTGTAGGTGCAGGTGGGGCATGCGGTTACGAGCGTCGCGGCGCCGGTTTTGCGCGCCTCGTCTATCACGCGCCACACGCGCCGCTGCGTGACGTCGTCGTCGTAGGACGCCACGGCCCCGCCCGCGCCGCAGCAGAGCGTGCCCTTGCGGTGGTGGTCCAGCTCCAAGCGCTCCGTTTCGGGCAGATTGCATGCCACGAGCGCGCGTATGGCGGCGCCGTGGCGGCCGTCCGCGCGGTCGTGGCACGAGTCGAAGAACGTGACGCTGGCCTCGGGAAGCGGCGAGAAGCCCGCGGGCTTTCCTGCCCGCTCGAGCGCGCGGCTCTTCTTCAGCAGCAGCTCCGGCAGGGGCACGATGTCCACCTCGTCGCCCATGAGCTCCGCGAACTCCTCGCCGCAACCGGGGCAGACCGTCACCACGCGCGTGATACCCGCCGCGCGGATCTGGCCGAGGATGCGCTGGCGCAGCGCCGCCGCGCGGTCGAACAGCCCCGCGCTCATGAGCGGGCTGCCGCAGCAGTCGTCGGAGAGCGCCCAGGCCACCCCGGCGTCGGTGAGCCAGCGGCCCACCGCGCGGGTAAGCTCGGGCGCGTAGCTCACGAGCGAGCAGCCGGGGAAGAAGAGCGTGTCCACCGTGCCGGGGCCCAGCTCGGCCGCCTGAGCGAGCGAGGTGAACTCCGGGTAGCCGATGCCATAGATGGCGCGGTAGGCGCTGAAGATGTTCCATTCGTTGTCCACCATCACGAGCTTCGAGTCGTCCGGCGGCATGAGCCCGGCGCGCATGAACAGCACGCGCCAGTCGCGCATGCGCTCGGGCGCCAGCAGGTGATGCTGGCAGGTGGCCGTGCAGTACCCGCAGAAGCAGCAGCGGCGCAGCGCGTGGTAGAGTTCGGGGCGCTCTTGCACGACGCGCAGCACCGCGTCGGGCTGGTCGTCGAAGGGCAGCGCGACAACGGCGCGGTAGCCCTCCTCCACGAGGCCCATGTCGAGCGCCGGCTCTTTCAGCACCTCGCAGCGCAGCGTGCAGCGCTTGCAATGGGAGCAGGTGAGCTTCTTGTTCGCCCACGCGGCCAGCATGTCGAGCTTGGCCGAATCCAAGCCGGCTATCTGCGCCAGGTCTTCCTTCGAAAGCTTTTCCGGTCTCGTCTGCATGCGGGCTCCCCCCTCTGATCCGCCGTCCAGTTTAGCGCAATGCGCCTTGAACGAGGCGAGAATCAGGCAAGGACGCGCATTTTGCACAGCGCGCGGCGCGCGAAAGGCAGCATGCGCTCAAACACCCCGGATGCGAGCGTGGACAACTTCAACGGATCGCATCGGACGAACGGCCTAATGAACCAGCAAATCGCTCGCGCCTTCGAGAAATCTCCCTATTCCGTCTTTCGCAAGATGGTAATACACTTTTCCGTCGCGTTTCTCGATATCAACGAAGCCCGCGGCGAGCAGGTTGTTCATGTGGTGGGAGGTCGTGGCAGGGGTCAGCGCGACTCGCTCGGCAATCTCGAGGTTGTAAAGGCTCCCCTCCTTGAGCGCTAGGAGGATCGATATCTTGCTCGAATCGCTCAACGCCTTTGCCCCGATCAGCAGCTCGGCCTTCGTGAAACCCGGCTCCTCCTCGTTCGTCAGGCGGTCGACGAGCAAGCCGTAGAGGCACGTCCTCTCCGCAATGAAGACGACGAGCGGCTCGGCCAGAGTCGGCACTATCTCGGTTTCCGCATCGATCTTCCGCGACAGCTTCATGAAGCTTGTCGGCTGCTCTTCCTTCGAACGCATATCGAACCGGTCCAAAAGGATGTCCGCTTCGGGTTTGACTTTCGCATAGGCGTGCTCGAAGGCGGGGAGGTTGTCCTGCACCGCTTGGGCTACCAGCTCGATGCGCTGTTTCGGCTGCTGGAGCAGCGCCATGATCTGCCACTTCGCCCGGTCGGAGAAATCTCCGGATTCCAGCATATCGACGATGCTCTTCCCGTCGTGCCCATCTTCTTCGCTGAGAACGTCCCTGACCGTCTGGGATGCCGTTTCGTCATCTATCTCGTCGGCGGGATCGAGCCATTCGGGATGGCGCAGGAAAACAGCTGCGTACAAGAGCAGCGTCGTTTCGTCGCAGCCGTCAAACAACTTCACCCCGGCCGACGGGACGATCTTCTTTTGGAACGCTGCGTAATACCGCTCGATCACCTGAAAGTTCGCACGGTAGAACGCGGCGCCCTCGACCCCGAAGCCGTCCAACGCCTCGATTGCCCGCTTCTCATCCTGTACGTCCCAGTCCTTGTTCGCAAGAAGGAACAGCGTTTCGAAGTTGGGGTTCACGCGATAGTCCATGCCGGGTTTCCTTCTCCTTTGCACGCGCTCGGTTCGCAAGCGCCTTCGCGCGGTTGCCCCTTGGGCTCAGACGCTCGCGGTCTCGCCTTTTTTACGCGCCCTCGATATGCTGGAAAGATGCGAAACCGCCCTGTTTCTCGATAAGGAGATCATAGCTTCCGACCTCTTCGATCCTCCCCTGCTCCATATATAACACAGCATCGTAGCGCCTCAAAAGATCCGGCGCCAGATTATGCGTGATGGTGATGATGCTCAAATCGTCTATGCCCAGCAAGGCCGTTTCGATGTCGTAGGCGGTGCGAGAGTCGACGGCGCTCGTGCCTTCGTCGAGAACGAGGATCGGCTTGCGTTCTATAAGCGCCCGCGCAACCGCGACTCGCTGGCGCTGGCCGCCCGAAAGGCCGATGCCGTTCTCGCCGACACGAGTCTCAAGGCCGCTCTCGGTTTGGGCGAGAAAGCGGTCGACCCCGCTGATGCTCAAAGCCCTCTCCCACTCGTCTTCGCGGTAGTCGCGATGGAGGTCGATGTTCTCCTTGATCGTTTCGTCGAACATGTACACGTCTTGATGGATGACGGACACCAAGGCGAGCAGCTTGTCGACGTCCAGCGACCGCAGCTCTTTTCCGTCGACGCTGATGGATCCGGCATAGGAACCGTATCCGGCGCTCAAAAGCTTGATGAGAGTGGTCTTTCCGCAGCCGCTGCCTCCGACGAGGGCGTACTTCTTCCCCTTCTCGAACACCACGTTGCAATCGTCCAGCACCGAACGACCGGGCAGATAGCCGAACCCGACGCCCTCGAATTCGATCCGATGCTCGAAAACGGGCTCGACGGACCCCTGGAACGCGGAAGGCTGGTCGGTGCTCAATTCGCGTATGCGATCGAGCACCGGCTTCGCTCCTTGGATCTTCGGGGCGTTCTGCATGATGACGGCGACTGGCTGGACAAGGCAGCCCGAAAGCTGGAGGATCGCCAAAAGCGCGCCCGCCGCCATCTGCCCTTGCAGCACGAAATAGGCCGTCACCAGCATGATGCCGAGCTGTGAGCCCACGCCGAGCATCTGGGAAAGGCCCTCGCTGCAGGCCACCAGGCGCTCCACTTCGTACTTGCGATCAGCAAGCTCGTCGTTTTGGCGCGCGAAATCCTTCTTCGTCCGATCGGACAAGCGAAACGAGCGGATGACCTCGTAGCCCGCGAATTGGTCCTTGAGTTTCGAAGTGAACAGGGAAAGACCCTTCGAGTAGGCGTCTTGCCGCGCTCCGAGAGGCCTGCCCAGACTCGAAGGCAGCAGGTACATCGCCGCCAGGCTCACGATCATCAGTCCACCGATCAGGGGATTGTAGACGAACAAAGCGACCATGGCCATCGCGAAGACGAGAAAGCTTTGAATCGCCTGCAGGAACGGCACGATGACGTTCTCCTCGACGATCTTCACGTCGTTCGTGAGCGCCGAGAGGTAATCGGCGGTATTGGTTTGCCGGTAGCGCTCCGTGTCGCGAGAGAAGATGCCTCGATGCAAACCGGCTCTGACGTCTTGAACCGTGCGCACGGTCAGTTTCTTGTCTGCAAGGCTGCTCGCGGTCATCGCCACCGTCACCAGGGCGACGTACCCGATCGTCACCGCGATCATTTCGTTGAAGAGCGCCCAATCGCCGCCTATCGCGGCGTTCAGTATGCGCTCGAGCACGAACGCCACGCCGATGGTGAGCGCCGACAAAAGGACGTTCAGGGTTACGGCCGCTGCGAAAAGGGGCTTGTGGTTCTTGAACAAAGCTAGCATGGTTCCTCCAATATTAGATATATTTCTAATATTGGAAACAATATCATATTCATCTAATTCTTACCAGGGATCGATTCGTGAAGCGATACGGGAAGCAGAAACCCAACGTCTTTCAATCATGCAAGCGGTACCGAGCCCTGAGCACGCTCGAAGCGTGAAACCGAAGCGAGGTGGCTCGCAAAAGAGGGGTTGCACTGAAATATCAAAGGACCCTTCCGGGTCCTTTGAAGAATCGCTATGTGGTGCGGGCGAAAGGACTTGAACCTTCACACCTTTCGGTACCAGAACCTAAATCTGGCGCGTCTGCCAATTCCGCCACGCCCGCACGCCGTGCGCCGATTTCGCGCAGCGAACATGATAGCAGAAGTTGACGGCTTGCGGCCGAGACCGAAAGCTCTGCTATCATAGGCGCCCGAACCGGACGGAACCAAACCAAGGAGCGAACGTGAACTTCAAGACGCTTGCGCGCAAGTACAACGACATTAGCCTCATCAAGCGCATCGTGGCGGGCCTCGTCGTGGGCGCGGTGCTGGGCATCGCCCTGCCCGGAGTAGAGGTCGTGGGCCTTCTGGGCACGCTGTTCGTGTCGGCGCTGAAGGCTGTGGCGCCCGTCTTGGTGTTCTTCCTCGTCATCAGCGCGCTCACGAACGCGAAGGCCGCCGGATCCATGAAAACCGTCGTGGTGCTGTACGTGGTGAGCACGTTCGTAGCGGCGCTCGTGGCCGTGGTAGCCAGCTACCTGTTCCCCACCGAGCTGACGCTTGCGGCACCCGCAGCCGAGCAAAGCTCGCCCTCGGGCATCGGCGAGGTGCTGGGCACGTTGGTCATGAACATGGTGGCGAATCCGGTGGACGCGCTCGCGAACGCGAACTATCTGGGCATACTCGTGTGGGCCGTGGTGCTGGGCATCGCGCTGCGCGCGGCGAGCGGCACCGTGAAAGACGTGTTCACCAGCGTGTCGAACGCGGTGTCCACCGTGGTGCGCTGGGTCATCGCGCTCGCTCCCTTCGGCGTTCTGGGCCTCGTGTACACCACCGTGTCCGAGAACGGGCTGGACATCTTCGCCGAGTACGGTCGGCTCATCCTCGTGCTCGTGGGCTGCATGCTGTTCATCGCGTTCGTCTCGAACCCGCTCATCGTGTTCGCGAGCGTGCGCAGGAACCCCTACCCGCTCGTGCTGCGCTGCCTGAAGGACAGCGGCATCACGGCGTTCTTCACACGCAGCTCTGCGGCGAACATCCCCGTGAACATGGAGCTTTGCCGCAAGCTCGGCCTGGACAAGGACAACTACTCGGTGTCCATCCCGCTGGGCGCCACCATCAACATGGCGGGCGCGGCCGTCACCATCACCGTCATGGCCATGGCGGCCGCCCACACGCTCGGCGTGGCGGTGAACCCGGTAACCGCCGTGATTCTGAGCGCGCTCGCCGCCGCGTCCGCGTGCGGGGCCTCGGGGGTGGCGGGGGGATCGCTCCTGCTCATACCGCTGGCATGCTCGCTGTTCGGCATCGGCAACGACGTGGCCATGCAGGTGGTGGCCATCGGCTTCATCATCGGCGTGGTGCAGGACTCGTGCGAGACGGCGCTGAACTCGTCGTCCGACGTGCTGTTCACCGCAACGGCGGAGTACCGCGCATGGCGGCGCGAGGGCCGGGACTTCAGGTTGGGCCGCGACGCGTTCAGCGAGGACGAGCTGGCGTAGCGACCGCCTGGAGCCGCCTTACGCGTCCACGATCTGCAGCGTGTAGGCGTTGTCGCCCACGGTGAACGGGTGCAGCAGGTTCTCCACGAGGGTGCGCGCCTGCTCGTTGGCCTGCTCGATCATGCCGGTTTGGTTGACCCGCTCCTCGGCGTCGGTCTGGGCCGTTTTGAGGGCCTCGGCCGTGTCCTGCTTGTTCTCCCAGTTGAACAGCGCGAACGCCGAATCGTAGAACTCGATGGAGTTCGGGTCGATCTCGATGCCCAGAAGCTGCGCCTGCGGCAGGCGCACGGTGACGGTGCGGCCGCTCACGTCGACGGACGCCTGCGCCAAGTCGACGCCCGCGCGCACCTCGGCGTCGTAAACCATGGTGAAGCCCTTCTTGTTGATGAAGTCTATGTCGCCGTTCTCGTAGCGCACGAGGCCCCGGTACTCGAGCTTGGCGGTGGCCAGCTCGCTCGAGTTCGACAGCTGCTCTTGGATGGACGTGGTGGTGAGCTTGACGCTGGGCTCGAAGGCGCGCTGGAACGCGAGCGTGCCCACGACGCCGACGGCGACGAGCGCCACGGCCGCGACGAGCATGAGT
Source organism: Gordonibacter sp. 28C (assembly GCF_003339845.1). Classification (GTDB taxonomy): domain Bacteria; phylum Actinomycetota; class Coriobacteriia; order Coriobacteriales; family Eggerthellaceae; genus Gordonibacter. Next base: position 5,089 of record NZ_PPTR01000011.1, on the reverse strand, counting down.
ATCTTCTTCATGGATGCATCCTTCTCGATGGAACGGGTGTCTCGACGGCAGGATACCATGGAAGGACGGACGCCTGCCGCCCGTCAACGAGCGGTTAAGGTTTCGCGGCCGCGCGAGACCGAAAGGTTAGGTCGAAAACCGTCCGAGAAGCCCCGACGAGGCCGATATGCCGACGATACGCGACCTTCCGAGGCCCATCCTCGCAGCGCCGCGACGAGCCTCGACGCTGCGCGCGGACCGTCCCGGATGGGCGCCGCGCGAGCACCGATGCTTCGTCGACGGTGCTCGCGCAGTTCAGGATTCCGTCAGCGCGCGGCGCGGAGAAACCCTTATTTGGACAAGCGGGCGTAGAACTGGCCGTCGCGCTCTTCCACGTCGATGCCCGCCATGTCGGCCAGATACGGGCGGAACTGGGCGTATCCCAAATCGCGTAGCTTGAACGTGCGGAACTTGCCGCGAACGCGCTTGCCGAGCGTGGCCAGCGCAATGCCGTCGGGCTCAGCGTCGGCCACCGTCTGGCGGATGAACGCCTCGGGGTCGGACGAAGCGGGCTCCGCCTTCGAAGGGGCCTTCGACGCTGCCGCGGACTGCTTCGACGAGGCCTTCGGGGATGACGGCTTGGAAGCCGCCTTCGAGGAGGGGCGCTTCGACGACGCCTTCCCCGCCGCCTTCGCGGGAGCGGACGGAGCCTCGGGGACCTGCGCGGGTTCCTCGGCAGGGGCCTCGGCCACCTTCGGAGCGGTCCGCGCGGCCTTGGCCTTCGCGGTCTTGGCCGCCGGCTTGCGCTTCGCCGGCGCGGCGGGCTTCTGCTCGACCGGCGTTTCCGCAGCCTGGTCGGCGGCGGGATTTTCCTGCTTCTCCGGCGCCTTCTCAACCGAGGCGACCTTGGCGGGCTTGCGGCTCTTCAGCGCGTCGGCCCAGGCGGCCGCCGCGCGCTTGCGGGCGGCGCGGCCGGGCCGGTTGTCGACGGGAGCCTCCTCGACGGGCTCGGACTCGGCGGGCTCGACCTGCGCGGCGGCAGGTTGCCGCTCCTCGGAGGCGGAAGCGTCAGGGGCCTCCTTCGCGACGGGCTCCTGCTCTGCAGAAGCCTTCGAGGAGTCTTTCTGCGCGGCGCGGCGAGCGGCCATGCGCGTCGAGCGGCGCGGCTTCTTCTCCGACGCTTCCGCGTCGGCGGCGGGAGCGTCCTTCTTGTCGGATGCGCTTTCGGATTCGGTCGCCTCGACGTCGGAAGGCGCGGAGTCGACCGGCGTCGCAGACGCGTCCTCGACGGGCTGCGCGTCGGACGCCTCCCCCTTCGGCGCCTGCGGCTCCTCGACCGGGGCGTCCGCACGCCCGGCCTCGCTGCCGTGCGCGGCGTCCTTGCCGCGGCCGTTCTTGCGCTCGCGATCGTCGCCGGCCAGCTCCACCGTGACCGAGCTGCCGTCCTTCGTGATCTGGACGCTTTGGAACTCGTCGAGCAGCTTCGACAGCAGGTTCGTGCCGTAGCTGCGCACGTCGAAGTCCGGATAGCGCTTCAGCAGGCGGCTGCCCACCTCGCCGAGGCCCGTGGACTTGCCGTTGTTCTGGTTGTCGGTGATGATGTTCACCACGGCCTGCTCGATCTCGTCCTTGCCGATGTTCGTGGTGCTGGCCGTCTGGGCGCTGACCGCGCCGACCTGGTCGCCGCGCCCCTTGACGCGGGCGCCCGTCTTCGAGCCGGACTCGCCCAGCAAAAGCTCGAGCGTGGTGAAGATGTCGCACGCCTTCCTGAACGGCACGGGCGTCTTCTTCTCGCCCATGCCGATGACCGTGAGGCCGCTCTCGCGGATGCGGCTGGCCAGGCGTGTGAAGTCGCTGTCGCTCGACACGATGCAGAAGCCCTCCACCGAACGCGTGTACAAGATGTCCATGGCGTCGATGATCATGGCCGAGTCGGTGGCGTTCTTGCCTTGGGTGTAGCCGAACTGCTGGATGGGCGTGATGGAGTTCTCCAGCAGCGCGTCCTTCCATTTGGCGTGGAGCGTGAGCGTCCAGTCGCCGTAGATGCGCTTGTAGGTGACGGTGCCGTACTTCGACAGCTCGTCGGTGATGGGCTTGATGTACTTCGCCGACACGTTGTCGGCGTCGATCAAGAGGGCGAATCGTTTTTCAGATGATTGCTTTTCCACGTGGTGCCGCTCCTCGATGATGGTGGTGATGGCGATCGCGCTCGCTTGCGCGACGCCGGGGCCTGCGTCGCGCTGCGGACGGGGCCGCAGCGCGATCCTGCGTCCGACCGTGAAAACACGACGTTCCGGGTGTCTATACTACTCGAAATAGGCCGATCAACGCCTAATTGCTTCAAGGCTGATACAATTTGTCCATAATCCTCTTGCGCTCGGCGGAGAAAATCCGTATACTTCCACCTTGCGCCTTGGTGGCTATAGTTCAGTTGGCTAGAACGCCAGATTGTGGCTCTGGAGGTCGTCGGTTCGAGTCCGATTAGCCACCCCAGCGCGCTTTTTGAAATTAGGGCTTGCAATCGCAAGTTGCATGCTTTAAGATAGCCCAGCGCTTTGAGCACTTTGACATATCTTTTCTTTGGACCGTTAGCTTAGTTGGTAGAGCAGGGGACTCTTAATCCCAAGGTCCGGGGTTCGAGTCCCCGACGGTCCACCATCGAAAACTTGCAGGCCAGCCGGCGAAACCGGCTGGCCTTTTTTTGTTTGCCAGACTACGCCTGCGAGCGTTCCAGCTTCACCGTGGTGGTGGTGCCCAACGCGGAGGCTTCGTAACTGAGCACGCCGTTGTCGTAGGAGAACTTCTTCGTGTCGTCCCCCGATGCGAGCATCGCCTTGCCGGTTTGCTCCTTGTCGTTCACGGAGTCCCATGTGTAGCTGTCCGCAGCGTCTTTCGGCGCCTCGTAGCTCCCGGCCCAGTAGAGCGACTTCGTGTCGCCGTCGTCGCCGACCCAGTCGATAGTGATGGTGTCCCCCTCGATGACGGCTTCCTGGTAGCTGTCCTCGGAATTCGAGTTGACCTGCTTCCACGTACCCGTCAGATCGAGCGGTTGCTTCTGCTCCTGCGCCGGCTGATCGCCCGCGCCCTGCGATTGCTCCCCGCCAGAGGAGCAGCCCGCGAGCGCGACGGCCAAAACCGCAGCGCATCCGAACGTCGCCGCTTTCTTTGCAATACCGTTCATATGCTTCTCCCTTCCATCAAAACCGGCATCGGATCAACCCGACGCCTTCCGAAACGCTAGCACACCACCCTCACGCGGCGGACGCCTTCGAGGGCCTCAAGCTTCGCCACAGCGGTGTCCGGGACGGGCTGATCGAGGTCGAGCATGGTGTAGGAGGTGTTTCCGCGGGACTTGTTGGTCATGTTCTCGATGTTGACGCCCTCCTCGCCGAACACGTCGGTGACGCGGCTGATCATGCTCGGGATGTTCTCGTGCATGACGGCGGCGCGGCTCATGCCCTCGGGGCAAGCCCCCATGTCGCACGCCGGGAAGTTCACGGAATTCCTGATGTTGCCGTTCTCCAGGTAGTCCATCATCTCCTGCGCGGCCATGGCGGCGCAGTTGTCCTCGGCCTCGGCGGTCGACGCGCCCAGGTGCGGCAGCACGATGGCGTGCTCCATCTTCATGACCTCGGGCGTGGCGAAGTCGGTGATGTAGGTGCCCACCTTGCCCGACGCCAGCGCCGAGGCCATGGCGGCGTTGTCCACGAGCGTGTCGCGCGAGAAGTTCAGCACCACGGCGCCGTCCTTCATGAGCGAGCAGGCGCGCCCGCCGATCATGCCGATGGTGCCCTCGACGGCCGGCACGTGGATGGTGAGGTAGTCGCAGGTGCGGAACAGGTCGTCCAGGTTCGTGACGTGGTGGACGGCGCTCGAGAGGCGCCAGGCCGCGCCCACCGACACGTAGGGGTCGTAGCCGTACACGTCCATGCCCAGCCCGACGGCCGCGTTGGACACCTCGGCGCCGATGGCGCCCAGACCGATGACGCCCAGCTTCTTGCCCAGTATCTCGCGCCCGGCGAACGCCTTCTTCGCCTTCTCGACCGCCTTGGCGATGTTCTCGTCGTCGGCGTGCTCGCGGCACCATGCGATGCCGTCAACGATGCCGCGGCTTCCCAGCAGAAGCGCGCACAGCACGATCTCCTTCACGGCGTTGGCGTTGGCGCCCGGCGTGTTGAACACGACGACGCCCTCCTCGGCGCAGCGGTCGAGGGGGATGTTGTTCACGCCCGCCCCCGCGCGCGCGATGGCCAGCAGCTCCTCGCCGAATTCCATGTCGTGCATGGCGGCGCTGCGCACCAGGATGGCGGACGCCTTCGCCGGGTCGTCGGTGAGCTCGTATGAGTCGGTGAGCAGATCGGTGCCGTGCGAGGAAATGTTGTTCAAGCAGTGGACGTAGCGCATGGTTCTTCTCCTTCTCGTGTATAAGGTGAGGCCGAGGGCTGCCGTCGCGCAGGAGGAACCGCGTCGTCGTTGCGTGGAAGCCGAGCCGCTTTAGCCTGCTGTAGCAGTATACTCCCTCCCCCACCCGCCGTGCGGCGAGACGGCGTCACCCGCGCGAACTCGCATGTGGGCGGAAGTCAGATGGAAACCACGTTGAATGACCTTGCACGTAAGCGGGGCGATTTTGCACAAAAACCCGCGACGTTTGACGCCTTCCCAGCCCATTCGATAGCAGGCTCGAAGCCCGCCAAAGCGAATCGCCAGTTCAGCGGAGTGAGGTCTTCCCAGCCGACACCCTCGGATCTTATCTAGGACGCTCGACCATCATACGTCGGCACTTTTTGTGCATCGGAGACGGAATCCGCCGTTAAACCGCCGTTGACGTAAGCCCTTTCGAGCCGCATGGCGCCCGATGGCGACCTGGCGCTCCGCAGAGGCGAACGGGCATGCCGAAGTGTGGGTTTAACGGCGGAGATCCGATCCGCTGTTAAACCACCATTGACATATAGCCGTACCTCTCCCCGACGGTCCACCTGTTTACGCAGCTCATGAACGGCCTAGGCTCGAGGTGGGTCAGGACCCGAGTGCAGACGTAGCGCCCCGACGCCTCGTGGGAGTAGAGCAGCTCCCTGCGGTCCCGCGCGCCGTTGCGGAACTGCTCGCGGTA
>NZ_PPTR01000010.1 GCF_003339845.1 Gordonibacter sp. 28C | reverse complement strand
GCTCCAAGAAAGAGATGAAGCGATACTTAGATGGGGTAATGCAGTCTCATGGCACGAGCTTCACACAACAGGTCCCTACCGTATTGATTACGATTAGACTCAAGGTACAAATTTTGGCCTATAACCCTCGGGCGAGCCGTGCCCGCGCGAGGCGGGACGATATGAAAATACCCGACCCCCTTGCGGGTGGCCGGGTATCAAATTTTGGTGCCCCCAACGAGAATCGAACTCGTGTCTCAGCCTTGAAAGGGCCGCGTCCTAACCTCTAGACTATGGGGACGATGCGCGTTCCCGCTTGCGGAGAACAGCCTGAACATTATTGCAAAGCAGGCGCGCCATTGCAAGAGCGAATTTTCCGCGCTTCCGCTGCGCTCTGCGTCGCCCTCACACGTCGCCCTCACCCATTCCTCGCCGTCGCTCTCGCACCGCCTTCGCCTCGCTCGCTGCATTCCCCAAAACTCTTCGCGTTGTGGGCTTGTAAGATGAAACGCGCATTCTGAAGCCCAATCCGCATCGCCTCGCTAATGGAGGCTCGTATGCCGATCGCCCCGGGGCGACCCGCGAAAGCGTCGCGCCGAGGACTCTGCGTCAACCCACCGTTGGCACGTGCCGATGTTTGCCATCTGCGCATCAGAGCGCTCGAAAGAGGGCCGGACGGCAGGCTTCCTCGCCAATCGGGGGGGGGGCTTTCGCGAAGGCCGGCCGCTTTGCGGCGGGCGGGTCGACCCGGGCCGTGCCAACGGCGGTTCAACGTAGGTCGGCGGTGCGACTTCATGGCAGAGATTCCGGGGTATGTGATCGAATCTCGCGCAGAAACCGGCCACGCGCGAACAGGCGGCGGCGTTTCGCCTGCTCCGGAAATTTCCCTCATGCCTTCAAGAGGGCTCGCGTTCGAAAGGCGATCACATACCTCGAAATCTCTGCCATTTTGGCACGTGCTCTAAGTTAATCCATCGTTGATACCTATGAATGCGCGCTGTGTTTTTCGAGGCGGATCGCTGCGATCGGACGAGACGAGAGGCCTTCCCGTCAGGCGGAAGAGCCCTCCGAAGTGTCAGAGGAGGGTGCGGAGGATGGGCCGACCTGGGCTATACCAGCGATGGTTTATCATTGAGGTCAAAAATCCGCGGACAAAATTGGGATCTATGGTCGATTTTATGCGCGTAAGGGGTGGGCGTTCCGGTAAAAAGCCTGATGGCAGAAAACGGTTCGCGTCTTTTCCGTGGCTGAATCAACCACGGCCATGATTTTGTCCATGACTCTTGTGATTATAATTTAAAGATTGCTTGCGAAAAGCTCGCCGACCTCGCATCCGATGGCGTTGCAGAGGGCCTCGAGGGTGGTAATCCTGTAGTTGCGATATTCTCCCCGTTCGACTGCCTCTAAGGTGGGCAGGTCGAAGGACGTCCTGTTCGATAGGTCTTGTAGGGTCAGTCCGCGCGCTTCAAGTGCAGGGCCGAGCTGTAGTTCCAATCCCATGTTTTCTCCTGGCGACAACGGCGTGCCCTTCGGGTCGATCACCTTGTGGCTTCAGTATCTTTAAGTCATCCCATGGGATGACTCCATAATGATTCTAACGCATATGCTCTGAAAATGGGAATCGATGAGAGAAAAATGCTTGGCAGGAAAATCCGGGAGCACCGCGAGAAGCGGGGCTTCACTCAGGAGGATCTGGCCTCCGCCATCGGCAACGGCAGCAAGCAGTACATCTCTTCCATCGAGAACGGCACGAAAAACGTCACCATCGACGTGCTGTGCCGTATCGCCGAAGCCCTCGGCGCAAAGGTTAGAGACTTCATCACCTTCTGATTCCACTGCTTATCATGCGGGCGAACGGGCGCATCGCCCTTATCCGCCCTGCGCGGCCTTCTTGCCGTTCAACAGGTTCGGCAGCTGCGACACCGCCACGCCGGCCAGGATCACGACGATGCCCGCCGCCTGCAGCGCGTCGACCGTCTCGCCGAGGACGATCACCGATATGATGATGCCGCAGGGAAGCTCGGCCGAGGCCATGATGGTGGAGATGCCCGGCAGCAGGTGCGGCGTGCCGATGCCGAACGCGATGACGGGAATGAACAGCGCGAACATGCCCAAGACGATGCCGTACTTCCAGATGCCGGCCTGCAACGCGCCGCTGGCGAGGTAGTCGGGGCAGACGACGAGCCCCAGCAGGCAGGCTCCCAGGCAAACGAACAGGCCCCGCTCGATGGGAGGCAAGTCGGTGCCGATGCGGCTCGACAGGTACATGAACGCCGCCGTGCTCACCGCCGACAGCGCCCCGCACGCGACGCCCAGCGGATCGAGGCCGGAGAGGTCCTCCGACAGAAGGCCGCTGGCCAGCACGGTGCCGCCCAGGATGACGGCCACGGCTGCCAGCTCGGCGGCATGCGGCCGTCTTCGGGTGGCTGCCACCTGCACCACGACGCCGATCCAGGTGAACTGGAACAGCAGCGTGATGGCAACCGCCACGGGGAGTTTCGTGAGCGCGAAGTTGTACAGAACGCAGGTCGTGCAGGTGGTCAGGCCCAGACCCAAGAGCGCGGCGATGCGCTTGGGAGTGAGCGGGACGGGGCGCTTGCCGACCAACGCCAGCACCAACAGGGCGGCGGCGAAGATGAGGGTTCCGAAGAGTCCCTGGCTCAAAACGGTCTGCCGCCAGGTGAAGCCGTCGGCGTACGCCAGCTTCAGGGCCGTCGCCATGACGCCGTAGCTGGCTCCGCCGACGAAGACGAAGGCCGCGTATTTCAAGGTGTTCTTTTGCATGGCCGCCATTCTATCGCATTGCGCCCGTCGCGCACGGGTACAATAGTGCGCATGCCCTATCGAATGGAAACAGCCGACAACGCCGACGCGGCCCTGCGTGCCGCTACGGCTATCGCCGCGGAGTTCGCGCGCGAAGGTGCCGTGCCCGTGCTGCTGGTACCCGCACCGGCCGCCGTCGCGCGCGTGCGGCGCGCCCTCGCGCGGTCTTCGGCCGCGCTCGGCGTGCGCGTGGAGACGCTCCCCTCGTGGATAGGGGACCGCTGGGAGCTGTTCGGCGACGGGCGGCGCATCGTGGACCCCGTCGAGCGGGCGCTGCTCGTGCGCCGCGCCCTCGGGGGCTCCGGCGGGCGTGCCGACGAGGCCGGCAACCTGGAGGCCACGCCCGGCACCGTCGACCTGGTGGCCGCGCTTGCCCGCGACGCCCTTCCTTGGCTCGTCTGCGAACAGGGCGGACGGACGGCCGACCTGAGCACGGGCGAGCGTGCCGCGCTCGCCGCGCTCGCCCGTTACGCCTCGGCGCTTTGCGCGGGCGGCCGATGCGAGCTGTCCGAGGCCGCCCGCGCGCTCTCCGGCGCGCTTCCTGCGGTGCCTCCCCTGGTGGCGCTGGGCTTCGATGAGCTCGGCTGCGCCTTCGAGCACCTGCTCCAGGCGCTTTCCGAGCGCGCGCCCGTGGTTCGCGTCGACGACGGGTGCCGGGCTCCGGACGGCGACCCGGCGCGCGCTCCCGAACTCGAAGACCTGTTGGCGCGGCTGTTCAAGCCTGCCGACGGCACCGCGCTCGCGCCGACGGGCGCCGTGCGCTTCCTGCTGCCGGCCGGCCGCTACGCCGCGCCCGCGCTCGTCGCGCGCGCGGCCGCCGACGCGGCCCTCGCGGAGCGCGCCGCCGCCGAGGCGCAGGGGCGGGACCCGCTGCCGGTGTGCGTGGCCTGCCGCGAGCCCGCGGCGACGTTCTCCGACGTGGCCGACTGCCTGGCGCGGCGGGGCGTCTCCTCGGCCGTCGCGGCGCGCGCGACGTTCGCTCGAACCGATTTCGGCCGCGCGTTTTTGGCGCTCGTCGAGTTCGCCCGCGGAGGGGAGTGGAGGCTGTCCCAGGCTTCGGACTTCGCGCTCAGCCCGTTCTCGGGCGTGCCCCTGCGCGCGGCCTACGCCCTCGACGCCGCCTGGCGCGGCGACCGCACGGTCGACCGCCCGCGCATCGTGGCCGACCTGCGCGCCGCGAGCGAGGTCGCCTCCGACGCGCTCGTCGCGCTCGGGCGCGACGACGCGGAAGGGGCGCTCGAGGCGCTCGAGGCCTACCTGCGCCGACGTGTCGACCTCGACGAGGCGTACCGTGCGGAGCAGCTCGCGGCGTGCGCGTGCGCCCGACGCTTCGCGGCCGCCTGCGCGCGCTCGGAGACGCTCCTCGTCGACGCGCTCCCGTTGCTCGAGCGCTCGTCGGTGGCGGCGGGGGCTCGGGAGGACGCCGCAGCGCCCGGCGGGGGCGGCGCGGTCGACCGCGAGCCCGCCGTGCTGTTCATGGGCCTCGACGACGCGGCCGAGCGCCCGCCGTGCTCGTGCGCGGTGCTGCTCGCGTGCGACCTCGTCGCCGCCGCGTACCCGGTGCGCCCCGTGGAGGACGGCGGCACGCTGCTCATGGAGAAGCTGGGGCTCTCCGCGCCAGCCGACGCGCTCGCGGCCTCGCGCCGCCGGTTCTTCCGCGCGCTTTCGAGCGCGCGCGACGCGGTGGTGTGCGAGCGCCCGCTGAACACGGTGGACGCCGACGCCGCCTACCCGGCCGTCATGTTCGAGGAGCTGCTCGACTGCTACCGGACGGACCCTGCGCGTTCGGACGACCTCGACCGCGCGACGGGCCTGCCCGGCGTGCTCGCGTCCTTCGCCGAGACCGCCGGCGAGGACGCCCTGCACGAGAACCTCGCGCCGGGGTGCGATCCCGCCGACGCGGTGGCATGGGACGCGCCCGCGAGCGGGGAGGTGTCTCCTGCGGCACGCTGCCGCGTCGTGCTGCCGGGCGCGGCCGCAGCGGCCGAAGCGCTGCCCGCCTTGTCGCCTTCGGCCATCGAAAGCTACCTCGAGTGCCCGTGCAAGTGGTTCTCGCTCAGGCGCCTGCGCCTGTCCGAGCCCGACGCCGGCTTCGGCCCGCTGGAGATGGGCAGCTTCTCGCACGGCGTGCTCAAGAGCTTCTACGAGCACTTCATCGAGGCGGGGCATGCGAAGGTGGGGCCGGAGAACCTGCCGGAGGCGCGGGAGCTTCTTCATGAGACGTTCGCCCGTCATCTGGCGTTCCAGCCCGAGCTCAAGCGCAGCCGGAACCCGCTCGTGCCCCGCACGGCCTTCGAACGAGCCGAGGTGCACGACCTGGAGCGCAGGCTCGCGGCCTACCTCGAACGCGAGAGCGCCCTCCTGCCCGGGTTCGCGCCCGCGCGCTTCGAGCTCGACTTCGGCGGAACGGAGCCGTTCGAGTACGCGGGCTGCGCGCTGCGCGGCAGCGTGGACCGCGTCGACGTGAACGCGCGCGGCCAGGCGGTCGTCATCGACTACAAGGGGTCGCTCTCGCCCGACTACGCGCTGTCCTCGGCATCGCCCGCGCCGTGTGCGGGAGGCGCCGTGCTGCCGCACAAGGTGCAGACGCTCGTGTACGCCCAGGCGGTCCGCCGCCTGATGGGATTGGAGGTCGTGGGCGCGCTCTACGTGTCCTACGGGCGCGATGGACGCGCGACCGGGGCGTTCGACCGCACCGTCGTGGGCGGGGGGGACGTGCCGGGCATCGACGCGGAGGGCTGCGGCGTGCCGGGGCCGGCTTCTGAGGCGCTCGGCGCGGCGTCGTTCGCCGAACTGGTCGACCGCGTGGAGGAGGGCGTCGCCGCCGCCGCCCGCAGCATGGGCGCAGGGCTCGTGGCCCCCGACCCGCGCGGCGCGGACCCGTGCGGCTACTGCCCGGTGCTCGCGTGCGAGAGGAGGCGCTAGCCGGTGAACCTGGAAACCTGCACGCCGGGCCAGCGCGCCAGCGTCGAGCGCGTGGACGGGCCGCTGCTCGTGTCGGCCGGTGCCGGCTCGGGCAAGACGTTCACGCTCACGCAGCGCATAGCCTACGCGCTTCTGCCCGAAAGCGGCCCGGCCGCCGGGGGCATCGACGAGGTGCTGGCCATCACGTTCACCGAGAAGGCCGCCTCCGAGATCAAGGCGCGCGTCAAGCGCACGCTGCGCGCCGAGGGCATGGGCGAGGAGGCCCTCAAAGTGGACGCCGCCTGGATATCCACCATCCACGGCATGTGCGCCCGCATCCTGCGCACCCATGCGCTCGAGCTGGGGCTGGACCCGGCGTTCGGCATCGTGGGAGACGCGGAGCGGGCGGACCTCGTGGCGGCCTGCATCGACGAGGCGCTCGGCGCCGACAACGACATCGTCGAGCGCGGCTCGTACGCGGCGCTGTTCGACGAGTTCCCCGCGCGCTCGGCGCTGCCCACGGCCCCCTCGGTGGCCTCGATGCTGCAGGCGCTGCTCGACAAGGCCGTGGGCCTGCGCGGCGGCTTGGACGCCGTCGACCTGGGGCCGGAGCCGCCCCGCCCCGCCGCGCTCGCCCGCGAGCTGTTGCTGGCGTACGAGGACGTGGCCGCCCCGCTCGAGCAGGGTGGCACGAGCGCGGCGGCCGAACGGGCGCGCGGCCAGGCGGCCGACGCCGCGGAGGCGCTGCGGGCGTTTCTGGTCGAGAGCCCGGGCGGGGGCCTGCGCGACCTCGCGGCCGTGGTGGACGCGTGCGCGTTTTTGCCCAAGACGTTCGGCGGCGCGGACGTGAAGGAGCGGGTGGCCGCGTACCAGGACGTGCACGCCCACGTGTGCCGCAGCATCGCGCTGGCGCTGGCCTGGCCGCGAGCCTGCGAGCTTTTGGCGCTCGCGCGCGACGTGGCGCGCCGCTACGAGGACAAGAAGCGCGCCGCGTGCAAGCTTGACAACGACGATCTGCTGGTGAAGACGCTCGCCGCCTTCGAGGACCATCCCTGCGTGGCGCGCCGTTACGCCGATCGGTTCAAGCTGGTCATGGTGGACGAGTTCCAGGACACGAGCCAGCTGCAGATCGACCTCATCGCGCATCTGGCCGGGCCCGGGCTGTGCCGCCTGTGCACGGTGGGCGACGCGCAGCAGTCCATCTACCGCTTCCGCGGGGCCGACGTGAACGTGTACGAGGCCCACAAGCGCGCCATGCGCTCCAGCGAGGTGGGCGCGCTCTACGTGGAGCTGACGAAGAACTTCCGCAGCCATGCCGACGTGCTTTCGTTCGTCGACCGCGTGTTCGAGCAGCCCCACGTGTTCGGCGACGACTTCATGTCGCTCGCCCCCTGCGACGGGCGGAGGTCGACGTATCGCGGCGACGGCCCGCGCATCGACCTCGTGCTGGCCATGCGCCCCGCGGGACGGGGCACCGGCGTGTCCGTGGACGACGCGAAGGCCGCTTGCGCCCGCGCCATCGCCCGCCGCTTCGCCGCGCTGCGCGCGTGCGGCCACGCGCCGGGCGACATGGTGGTGCTGCTGGGCAAGATGTCGCGGGCCGAAGTGTACGCCCAGGCGCTGCGCGACGAGGGGTTCGAATGCGCCGTGACGGGAGGGTCGCTGTTCGCCGACGCGCCCGAAGTGCGCGTGGTGGCGCGGTTCGCGGAGGCGTTGGCGAACCCGGCGAACACGGCGGCGCTGTTCGAGGTGCTCACGAGCGACATGGTGCGCCTCTCGGCCGACGACCTGCTGGAGCTGGCCACCGAGGAGGACGCCGAGACGGGCGAGCTGCGCCGTCGCGACCTGGACAAGGGCTTCGCGCGCCTGTCCGAGCGGACGGACGGGCTTCCCCCGCGCCTCGCCAACGCCGTGGAACTCGTCGCGCGCGCCCAGCGCGACGTGCGCACCCGCCCGCTTTCCCGCGTCGTGCAGGACGCCGTGGTGCGCTCGGGTTGGATGGCGCGGCTCGAGGGGCAGGGGGCGGCCGGGATGGCATGCGCGGCCAACGTGCTCAAGGCCGTGCGCCTCATCGAACGGCTGGAAGCGGAGCGGCATCTGGGCCTGGCAAGCGCTGCGCGCGCCTTCGCCGACGAGCTCGCGGCGGGGATGAAGGAGGCGCCCGGCGCGCTCTCGGGCAGCGGGGGCGACGTGGTGAAGATCATGACGATACACGCGTCGAAGGGCCTCGAGTTCCCCATCGTCGCCTTGGCCGACTTCGCCGGGCCCGCGATGGGGCAGGGGAGGCTCCTCGTGGAGACGTGCGGCGCGACCGCGCGCGCGTCGCTGTCCGCCGGCGGCTCGCTGGACGGGTATCCGAACGTCGCGAAGCGGGCTGCCGGCGGCTTCGAGGACGAGGAGGACGCCGACCTCGCCGCCGCCCGCCGCCTGCTGGAGGAGGAAGGACCCTCCCGCGACGGCCGCAGCGTCCCGTCGTGCACCCAGGACGCCTACCGCGCCGCGTTGCGCGCCCGCGCGGCGGCAGAAGAGCTGGCCGAAGCGCGCCGCAAGCTCTACGTGGGGCTCACCCGGGCGAGCGAGGCGCTGGTGGTGGCCATGGACGCGAAGGCCCCCTCGGCGGGCAAGCCGGCCGCGTACCCCGACCTCGTGGACGACGTGCGGGGCGCGCTCTGCGGCGCGGGCGACTTCCCGGAGGGCACGGCCGAGCTCGAGTACGGCGGCAGCGAGCCGGCGCGCTTCGAGCGCATCGTCGTGCAGGCGGCCGTCGCGGAAGACGCCGAGCCTGCGCCCTTCACCGAACCCGCGACCTTCGCCGTGCCCCGCAGCGCCGGCGACGACCCCCTGCCGCGCTGTCCTTGGAGCCCGCTGCGCGAGAACGTGTTCTCGTACACGTCCATCGCCCCATCGCGCGACGAGGCGATGGATGCCGACGCCGGGTCGACTCCCGATGCGGCGACTCCCGGCGGCGAAGCTCCGTACTCCGGCGAAGGCGACGGGAGGGCCGCCCGCCCCTCCGTCGACGCGGACAAGGCCACCAGCTTGGGCAGCGCGTTCCACCGTGCCGCCCAGTTCGCGGTCGAGACGGGCGCCGCGCCCGATTCCGCGCGCCTTGCGGCGATCGCCGACTCGCTCGCGCTCTCGCCGGCGCAGCGCATGCGCCTCGCCGCCGCTTGCGAGCGCTGGTTCGGCAGCGAGACGTTCGCGGACGCGCTCGCCTGGGAGCTGTGCCGCGCCGAGGTCCCGTTCGTCGTGGCGGTGGGCGACGCGCTCATGGAGGGCGAGATCGACCTGCTGTGCACGCACGGGCCCGACCCCTGCGGCCCGGCGCTCGTCGTGGACTACAAGACCGGCGGCTCGGACGACGAGGACCCCGCGCGCGTGAGGGACAAGCACGCGCTGCAGGCCCAGTGCTACGCCTACGCGCTGCTGTCGCAGGGCTTCGACGAGGTGGAGCTGCGCTTCGTGCGCGTGGAACGCGTGCGGCCGGATGGCGACGGGCTCCAAGCGGCAACCTACCGCTTCGCAGCGGCCGACGTGGACGCGTTGCGCGACCTTGTCGCGCGGGCCTACGCGGCATCCCGCGCCTGAGGTGGTTCGCCGGGCGGGTTTCCTTCCCGGGCGTGCGAAGGATCCGGCACGTTTTAGAGCCGGGCATGTAACCTATGAATTACGTTTCGAACTCCTGTTTCCGCTGATAGGGTGCATTATGTCGAACCCTTCATTATGCGAGGGTCTCTGCAACTATTCACCTCTGCAAATAGTTGATGATATCGATTATCATATTGCACGCGAATCGGGGCGGCATGGACGTGAGGCGACGCACCAGCCCAAGGCGAGCATCGGCCATCCGCCCCGGATAACGGCGCGGATGGCCGATGGCAGGGATCCGGCCGGGGACGGCCCTAGCGCCTCCCGTGCTCCCGGTACGCCTCGGTCACCTGCAGCTCGTACTGCTTGCGGGTGCCCTTCACCACGGTGTCCAGGATGAGCCCGCACGAGAACGACAGCAGGCCGATGAACTCCAGGGCCACGGCCAGAAGCGCGCTCGGCAGCTTCGGCACGAGGCCGGTCTGGGCGAACTCCCACACCACGGGCACGCCGGCGACCAGGCCCAGCACGCAGAACAGCAGCGCCACCCAGGAGAACAGCGCCAGCGGCCGGTAGTCCTTGAACAGCGACAGTATCATGAGCAGCACCTTCACGCCGTCGGAGAACGTGTCGAGCTTGCTCTCCGAGCCCTCGGGCCGGTCGCGGTAGTCGATGGGCACCTCGGCGATGCGCCAGCGCTTGTCCACCGCGTGGATGGACAGCTCCGTCTCTATCTCGAAGCCCGGCGAGAGCACGGGCATGGTCTTGGCGAACACGGCGTTGTAGGCGCGGTAGCCGGTCATGACGTCGGAGAACTCGAAGCCGTAGATCCACTTGATGAGGGCGCGCACCAAATCGTTGCCGAACCCGTGGAAGGCGCGGTCGTTCTCCTGGCCGTAGGTGCCGTTGGACAGGCGGTCGCCCACCACCATGTCGGCCTCGTCGGACATGAGCGGCGCCAGGAGCTCCGGCGCGGCCTCGGCGGGGTAGGTGTCGTCGCCGTCCACCATGAGGTAGTAGTCCGCGTCGATGTCGCGCATCATCTGGCGCACGACGTTGCCCTTGCCCTGCCGGCGCTCCGAGCGCACCACGGCCCCGTGCCCGCGCGCGATCTCGCCGGTGCCGTCCGAGGAGTTGTTGTCGTAGACGTACACCGTGGCCTCCGGCAGCACGCGGCGGAAGTCGTCGACGACCTTGCCGATGGTCACGGCCTCGTTGTAGCAGGGGATGAGCACGGCCACGCTGCCGGGCCGGGGGTCGCTCTCGGTGCGCGGCCCTTCGGCCGGCGCGTCCTTCTTCTCTTGCACGTTCGCTCCTCGATTCTCGAATGCAACCATCCTAACCGATTGGACGGGCGCACGCCAGCCGTCGGGCCTCCCTTTCTCGGCGGTCCCGCGCGCGTCGCCGCGCGCCGACGGTCCCGCTTGGAGGCTTCCCGTAGACGACCTGTTGCCAAGCGGTAGGGCGGCGGGGAACGGCTGTGCGGGCCTCGATGATAGAATGCCGTGATTCCAACGAAGACGACGGGTGGTGGCTTTCGGCATGAACGTGCATTTCGACGCGCGCGAACGCAAGCGCGCGGTCGCCGCGGTCGCGGCCGTGGCCGTGGCGGTGGCGATCCTGCTGTCCTACACCGTGCTGTCCACGCGCAAGGCAACCGACGACGTCGTGGCGAACGTGAGCAGCGTGTACCTGGGGGAGCTGAGCAAACAGATGGCGTTTCGCTTCGACGCGAGCGTAGAGGGAAAGTTCGGCCAAATGGACGCCGTGGCGACCGGGTTGGCGGCCGCGGGGCCCCGGAGCAGGGGGGAGGCCGCCGCCTATTTGACCGCGCAGGCGCGCGGCGACGACTATTCCTTCCTCGCCCTCAAAATGGACGACGGCGGGTACGTCGTGGCCGACGGGGCGACGCGTTTCTGCGACGGAGGCGACCGCACGCTGCCCGCGTACGTCGACGGGCGGCGCACGGTCGCGCTGTGCGACGGCCTTATCGTGCTCGAGGAGGAGATGGATCCGGTGGGCCTGGGAGACGGCCGGGCCGTCGCGGTCGTTTGCGGGTTCAGCGCCAAAGGCGTGGGCGACCGCCTCGACCTCACGCTGTTCGACGGTTTCTCGCGCACGGTCGTCATCGATCGGAACGGCGTATGCGTGGTGAGCGATGGGGGCAGCGAGCTCGAGCCGGGCGACAGCCTGTTCGACCGGCTCTCCGTGCGGGTTTCCTTTCCGGGCGGCGACGAGGCCGGCATCCGCGCATCGCTCGCGCACGGCGACGCCGCCCTCGTTCCGATCACCGTCGACGGCCGCGACGAGTACCTGTACTTCCGACCGCTCGACCAGGCAGAATGGTATATTTGCACGGTCATGCCCTGCAGCGCCGTGGAAGGCGACATCGGGGATCTGAGCGGCACCATAACCGTGAACGCGACTATCGTGTGCGGGGTCCTGCTGCTGTTCGCCCTGCTGGCGTTTCTGGTGTACTACCGCTTGGCCAGGAAGGGCACGCGCCTTCTGGCGGAGGAGAAGGACCGCGCCGAGCGCGCGTTCGCCGAGGCGCAGCAGGCGAGCTTGGCGAAGACCGACTTCCTCTCGCGCATGTCGCACGAGATACGCACGCCCATGAACGGCATCATGGGCATGACGGCCATCGCGCTGGAAAGCATCGGCGACGACGACAAGGTGCGAGAGTGCCTGGAGAAGGTGACGCTGTCCTCGGAGCACCTGCTGTCGCTCATCAACGACATACTGGATATGAGCAAGATAGAAAGCGGCAAGATAGAGATCAAGTGCGAGGCGTTCGACCTGGCCACGTTCATCGGCTCGCTCGCGGCCGTGTTCCGCACCCAGGCCGCCGAGCGGGGCATCTCCTTCGACGCGGTGGTGGAGGGCAGCGTGCCCGAGAGCGTCGTGGGCGACCCCTTGCGGCTGAACCAGGTGGTGTACAACCTCATGGGCAACGCGTTCAAGTTCACCCCCGAGGGCGGCAGCGTGACGCTGCGCATCGAGCGGTTGGAGGACGGCGAGGACGGGCGGCTGTGGCTTCGGTTCGCCGTGGACGACACGGGGTGCGGCATCGAGCCGGAGTACCTGGACAAGATATTCGGCTCGTTCGAGCAGGGCGACGCGTCGGTCGCCCGCCTGCACGGCGGCACGGGATTGGGGCTGGCCATCACCAAGCGCTTCGTCGAGCTCATGGGAGGGCGCATCCGCGTGGCCAGCGTGGCGGGACACGGTTCGTCGTTCGCGGTAGACGTGCCGTTCGGGGAGGCGGGGGACGAGCGGGAGGTCGTCTGCGAGCCGGTCGAGACGCGGAGCGCCGCGCCCGTCGCCTGCCAAGCCGGCTCCTACGACTTCTCCGGCGCCCGCGTCCTCGTGGTCGAAGACAACCCCCTGAACCAGGAGATAGCCGTGGAGCTCATGAACATGGCCGGTGCGAGCGTGGACACGGCTTCCACGGGGCGCGAGGCGGTGGATGCGTTCGCCGCCTCCGAAGCGGGCTGGTTCGACCTCGTGCTCATGGACGTGCAAATGCCCGACATGGACGGCTACGAGGCCGCCCGCGCCATCCGGGCGATGGACCGTTCGGACGCGCGCACCGTGGTCATCCTGGCCATGACGGCGAACGCCTTCACCGAGGACGAGGAGCGCAGCCTGGCAAGTGGAATGGACGGTCATCTGAGCAAACCCCTTGATATTCGCAGCGTTTATGCCACAATAAACGGGTTTTTGGGAAAGCGCCGCGAAGGGCGCTGAGGCCGGGCCGCGATATGCGGCGCAGGCGGGAAAGGCGCGGACGTGAAGAAGCTCATCGCTCAGATCATGAAGTTCGGCGTGGTGGGCGTCGTCGCGTTCGTCATCGACTACGGGCTGCTCGCGCTGCTCACCGAGGTGTTCGGCGTCAACTACCTGGTGAGCGCCACCGTCTCGTTCACCGTGTCCGTCGTGTTCAACTACGCGGCGTCCATGCGCTACGTGTTCAAGCACAAGGAGGGCATGAGCCGCCGCCGCGAGTTCGTCATCTTCGTCGTGCTGTCGGTCATCGGCCTGCTCATCAACAACGCCTGCATGTGGGCGGGCGTGGAGCTTCTGGGCGTGCACTACCTCATCGTCAAGATCGGCGCCACGTTCATCGTCATGGTGTGGAACTTCGTCACCCGCAAGATATTCCTCGACGCCGGCGACGAGCCCGGCGAGATACTCTCCGACATCGAGTAGGGGGCGCCGACGGAAAAGGCCGGGCATGCGCCCGGCCTCGGTGTTCTTGCTGGTGCCCTTGACAGGATTCGAACCTGCGGCTTTCTGCTCCGGAGGCAGACGCTCTATCCCCTGAGCTACAAGGGCACGGGGGAAGATTATACGCTATGATGGTTGAAATCGGAAAAACAATGCAAGGAAATCTCACGAACATGGAACAAGCCATCACCATCGACCGTATGGGCTACGGCTCCGAGGCGGTCGGCCGCCTCGACAACGGGAAAACCGTATTCGTGGAGGGTGGCGCGCCGGGCGACGTCGCCGTCGTCGAGGTCGTGGAGGAGAAGCAGGCGTTCGCCCGCGCGCGCCTTGTGAGGCTCGACGATCCGTCGGGCCTGCGCGCCGAACCGGCCTGCCCGCACGCGTCGCTGTGCGGGGGGTGCCCGTGGGCGCACCTGTCCTACGACGCGCAGCTGGACGCGAAGCGCGGCAACGTCGTGGCGGCGCTCGTGCGCACGGCGCACTTCGAGCAGGAGCGCGCGGAGGACCTCGTGCGCCCGTGCGTGCCGAGCAAGCGGCAGTGGGGCTACCGCAACAAGCTCGAACTGGGCGCGCGTTTCGACGAGCGCGGAGCGTTCATGCTGGGGTTCCACCGCGAGGGCACGCACGACATCGCCACGCCCGACAGCTGCCCCGTGGCCGCCAAGCCCATCGAGCGCGCTCCCAAGGCCCTGCGCGGTGCGCTCCGGTTCGCCCAGGGGTCTCAGGACCTGGGCATCTTCCGCGTGGGGGTGCGCGGCAGCGTGCGCACGCGCGACGTGGAGGTGGCGCTGTGGACGAAGCCGGGATCCTTCCCGCGCGGCCACGTGACCAACACGCTCAAGAGCGCGCTCAAGGCCACGAGCATCGTGCGCGTGCTGGCCGATCCTGGAAAGGCGCGCAAGATCAAGGGAGTGGAAACGCTCGACGGCAAGGGCTGTTGGGGCGAGGAGCTGGCCGGCGCGCGCTTCCTGACGAGCGCTCCGTCGTTTTTCCAGGTGAACACCGCGCAGGCCGAGAAGCTGGTGGCCGAGGTCGTGGCGGGTTTGGGCGGACGCGTGGGGGAGGACGGCCCCGAGGGGCTCGACGAGCTGCTCGTGGCCGACCTGTACGCCGGCGGCGGCACGTTCTCCGTGCCGCTCGCGCAGGCGGGCGCCGACGTCGTCGCCATCGAATCGGCGGGCTCCTCGGTGCGCGATTTGCGCCGCAACGCCGACATGAACGGCGTGGACGTCGAGGTCGTGGGCGGCGACGCGGCGCGCGAGCTGCCGGAGCTGGGCGAGCTGGACGCCCTCGTGGTCGACCCGCCGCGCGCCGGTCTGGCCGACGGCGTGGTGGAGAGCATCGCCGCGGCCGCCCCCGAGCGCGTGGCCTACGTGAGCTGCAACCCCGCCACCTGGGCGCGCGACGTCGAGCGCTTCGAGGAAAGCGGCTACCGCCTGGCCCGCGTCCAGCCGGTCGACCTGTTTCCCCAAACGTACCACGTGGAGGTTGCCAGCGTGTTCGAGCGGGAATAGGACGCCGCGGCTGCATGCGGGGTTTCGTCGCGCGCGCTCGCGCAGCTCCGCCCCGGCTGCTGTCGGGCGCGTGGCCGCCGCCAGGCGGGGAACGGGACGTCGCCGCGTGGCCGCGCCGGTTTCAGCCCTTTTCGCGCGGCTTCAACGAGCCCGTGAATGTTATACGTTTTTTCCCTTTCGGCAGATGTTACCTGCTAGAATTCTCAATCGTATGTGGTAATTCGCCAACGCGGCGCAGCCGGGCGGACCCGGCGCGCGCGGTGACATAAAAGCAGTGAGGAAAAGGAGCCATCATGGCGCAGTACACGCCCGAATACCAGCCGACCGGCGACGAGATCGCCGTCATCACCACGTCCAAGGGCACGATCCGCGTGCAGCTCCACGGCGCGGACGCCCCCATCCACGTGGGCAACTTCGTCGAGCTGGCGCAGAAGGGCTTCTACGACAACCTGAAGTTCCACCGCTACGTGCCGGGCTTCGTCATCCAGGGCGGCTGCCCGAACACGCGCGAGCTGTCCACGCAGGACGTCATCGCCAAGGCCAAGAGCCCCTTCGCGGGCCTCGGCACCGGCGGTCCGGGCTACTCCATCAAAGAGGAGTACACCACGAACCCCCACAACGAGCACAACGACGGCACGCTGGCCATGGCCCGCTCGCAGGATCCGAACTCGGCCGGGTCGCAGTTCTACTTCTGCCTGGGCGACCAGCCCATGCTCGACTCGGGCTACACGGTGTTCGGCGACACGATCGAGGGCCTCGACGTCATCGGCGAGCTGCGCGTGGGCGATGTGATCGAGCACATCGAGATCGAGAACGCCGCTGAATAGCGCGCGGGGCGCCCGCGTATCGGGCGCCCTCAACCAAACGTAAGGAAGCAGATGAACAACGACCTATTCCAGCAAGCCCGCGCGGCTTACGCCGCCAAGGACTACGAGGGCGCCCTCCAGGCGTTCACGCAGTGCTTGCAGGATGGAAGCCATCCGCTCGCTCCGGGCGAGATGGGGCTGCTCTATCACCAGATAGGCAACTGCCTTGTCAAGCTCAAAGACTGCAACGAGGCCATCCACGCCTACACGCAGGCCACGGCCGACGCGTCCTACGACGCGTGCGGCGCGGTGAACTACAACTTGGGCATGGCCTACGCGGCGCTGCACGACTACGAGGACGCGGTCAAGCACTTCGAGATCGCCGTGTCGGATGCCAAGTACGACACGCCCTACAAGGCCTACAGCGGCATGGGCAACGCGCTTTTGAAGCTGGGCAAGTCCGCCGAGGCGGGCGTGGCGTTCCGCGAGGCCGCGCTGGACGAGGGCAACCCCGACCCCACGAAGGCGCTGCTGAACCTGGGCGTGTGCTTCATGGCGCTCGACCGTCCGGCCGACGCCGTGGCGTCCTACGAGAGCGCCCTGCAGTTCGGCATGCAGCCCGACACGAAGAACAAGCTCTACGCGAACCTCGGGCAGGCCTACGTGGCGTGCGGCCAGATGCAGAAGGCCGTGAACGCCTTCGAGCAGTCCATCGCCGACAAGACGTACTACCTGTCGGACTCCGCGAGCGTCGACTACCAGCGCGCCATCGCGGCCGTGGCCCAGGGCACGTCCGAGATCACGCAGGTCATACCGGCCGTGGCCGCCGCCGACATGTCCGGCTTGGACGTGGCGGCCGACGGCGCCCCCATGTCCATGTACCCCGACGAGGGCGCCTACGCCTACGGGCAGCAGGACCCCTACTACTACGCCGACGCGTACGGGGAGCAGCCGTACGCCGGCACCGAGGCGGGCGACCACTTCTTCAACGCGAGCGACGAAGAGCTGGAGAAATGGTCGAAGGGCCTGGCCAAGCAGGACCGCAAGCGCCGCAACGTGGGGCTCAAGGTGCTCGTGTTCGTCGTGCTGCTGGTGCTGGTGGCGTTCGGCGCGGCCGTGTTCCTGTACACGCAGGGCTGGGGCTACCCGACGCAGGACACCGTGGTCAAAGAGCTGTTCGCCGACCCCGACGCGGCCGCTTCCACCGTGTTCGCGAAAGAGGTCGACGCCGACAAGGCCAAGACCATGGTGGAGCCGCTCGTGGCCGACGCGAACCCCTCCATCAACGGCGTGGACAAGTCCATGAGCGATTCCACCGTGTACGTGACGGCCAAGACCGCCGAGGGCGGCGACGTGCAGTACAAGGTGTCGCTCGTGCGCGACATGGTGGGCTGGAAGATCTCGAGCGTCGAGCTCTACTTCCCGAGCCAAAATTGACAAAAAACAGCGGCGTGTTCGCGCCGCTGTTTTTTGTCATCCTGAGCGCAGGGGGCGAAGCGACCGGAGTCGAAGGATCCCGTGCGGGCCGATAGGCCGTTCGCGCTAGTGCGCCGCACGGGATCCTTCGACTCCGCCGCAGGGGCGGCCGCCCCAAACGCCTCCCTGCGCTTCCGCTTCGCGGCGCAGGGGTTCGACAGCCCACCGGGCTGTCGAATGCTCAGGATGACAACATACCAAAGAGAGAAAGGGAACCACATGGCAGTGCAGAAGACCTACACCATGATCAAGCCCGACGGCGTGCGCAACGGCCACATCGGCGAGATCGTCAACCGCTTCGAGCGCGCGGGCCTGACCGTCGAGCGCATGGAGCTGGGCATGGTCACCGACGAGCAGGCGAAGGCCAACTACGCCGAGCACGAGGGCAAGCCGTTCTACGAGGGCCTCATCTCCTACATCACCAGCGGCCCCGTGGTGAAGATGGTCGTGTCCGGCGAGGGCGCGGTGGCGAAGTGCCGCTCGCTCATGGGCGCCACGAACCCGGCGGAAGCCGCCCCCGGCACGATTCGCGGCGACTTCGGCCTCATCATGGACGAGAACGTCATTCACGGCTCCGACAGCCCCGAGTCCGCTGAGCGAGAAATCGGCATCTTCTTTGAATAGTTCTCCTTGCCAGCCCATCGGGCGAGTACGCTGTTGCACATTGGCAGGTCACCAGACGAGAAAAGGACGAGAGCATGCTGTATCGCGTCATCGATGCCTCCGAACTTCCCTCGCTCGTGTCGGCGTTCATGGAAACCTACGAAGTGGTAGCTCCGGTCAAGCGTGACCGGAGCTACGTGTTCGAGGCCGTGGAATCGTTCGACGACATCGAGCTGGGCTACGACACGACCGTCTCATCGCCCAAGAAGTACTTCCTTCCGCCCACCGAGACGCTGTTCCCCTTCGACGCGCGCGACAACGAGGTGGCGGCTTTCGCGGCCGAGATCACCCCGCGCGTCATCTTCGGCGCCCACGCCTGCGACATCAACGCGCTGAACCGGCTCGACCTGGTGTTCCGCGACGGTCGCTATCCCGACCCGTACTACGTGGCGCGGCGCAAGGCCACGCTCATCGTGGGCGTGAGCTGCACGCCCGACGCCACGTGCTTCTGCAACCTGTGGGGCGCCGACGAGGCGCGCTTCGGCTACGATTTGTTCCTGCAGGACCTGGGCGACAAGTACCTGGTGAGCATATCCAGCGTGGAGGCGGCGAACATCCTGGAGGCGGCGTGCAACCCGCGCGTGGCCACCGACGAGGACCGCATCGAGTTCCGACACGCCACGCGGCGCCGGCAAGACGCCTTCAACGGCGAGATCCCCGACATCCAGGACGTCGCCATGCTCATGGACGCGTTCCACAAAGACCCCTACTGGGAGGAGCTGGGCGGGCGCTGCCTGGCCTGCACGGCGTGCTCCGCCGTGTGCCCCACCTGCTTCTGCTTCGACATCCAGGACACGCTCGATCCCGACGGCAAGACGGGACGACGCGAGCGCACGTGGGATTCGTGCACGTCGCCGCAGTTCGCCCAGGTTGCCGGCGGGCACAACTTCCGCGCCGACGGGCGCAACCGCGTGCGGCACCGCATGTACCACAAGCTCAACGGCTTTTTGGCGAACCACGACCGCATGCTCTGCGTGGGCTGCGGGCGCTGCGTGACGGCGTGCAAGGCGAACATCAACCCCATCGAGGTGCTGAGGTTCTTCGAGAGGAAGGGGGCCGACGATGCCGAGTAGCTGCGCGGTTTCCACCGTCCAGGTGCGGCCGTTCCATGAGGAGCCCGCGGTGCTGACGGGCGACGAGATGATGGCGGCCAACCCGTACCGGCCCTGGCCGGCCCGCATCACGTCCATCGTGGACTTGACGGCCACGGAGAAGCTGTTCGAGTTCCGCCTTATCGACGACCGCATCCGCGACGCGTTCCACCACGAGCCCGGCCAGTTCGTCGAGGTGAGCATCTTCGGCGTGGGCGAGGCGCCCATCTCCATATCGAGCTCGCCCACCAAGCGCGGGTTCATCGAGCTGTGCGTGCGCCGCACGGGCGCGTTCACCGACGTGCTGCACGAGATGCAGTGCGGCGACATCGTGGGGCTGCGCGGGCCGTTCGGCCGCGGCTTCCCCATCGAGGACATGAAGGGCCACGACATCCTGCTCGTGGCGGGCGGCCTCGGCATCGCGCCTTTGCGCTCGCTCATCAACAACATCCACGACGAGCGCTCCGAATTCGGCAAGGTCACCATTATCTACGGGTCGAAGAACCCCTCCGAGGTGATGTTCCGCCAGCAGTTCGAGATGTGGCGCCACCGCAAGGACTTCGACCTCTACCTGACCGTCGACCATCCCGACGACACCTGGGACGGCGAGGTGGGCCTGGTCACCAAGCCGTTCGAGCATCTGGAGATCGACGCCTCGAACACGTACGGGGCGCTGTGCGGCCCGCCGGTCATGTACCGCTTCGCCATCGACGAGATGCGCAAGAAGGGCATCAGCTACGACCATATCTACGTGAGCTTCGAGCGGCACATGAAGTGCGGCATGGGCAAGTGCGGACACTGCCAGATCGGGCACCAGTACGTGTGCATCGACGGGCCCGTGTTCAACTACTGGGAAGCCAAGAACATTCAGGGGTCGATGTGATATGAGCGGATACTGCATAGCCTGTCAAGAGAAACCGGCGACGCCGCGCGTCGTGGTGGTGGGGCTGGCCAGCTGCTTCGGCTGCCAGCTGCAGATCACGAACGTCGAGGCGCACCTGTTGGACGTGCTCGGCCAGATCGACCTGCGCTACTGGCAGCTGGCTTCGAGCGACCCCATGCCCGAGGAGTTCGACGTGGCCGTCATCGAGGGTGCCGTGACCACCGAGGAGGCCGAGGCGACCGTGCGGCAGCTGCGCGAGCGAGCCGGCGTCGTCATAACCATCGGCGCGTGCGCCACCACGGCGGGCATACCCGGCATGGCGGCGGCGGGTTTCCTCGAGCGCCCCGCGCAGGTGTACGACCACGTGCCCGCGGCTTGCGGCGAGATGATAGCGCCGCGCCCCGTGCAGGCCGTGATCGACGTGGACTTCGAGGTGCGCACGTGCCCGGTGGACTCGCTCGACTTCGTCGACGTGCTCCAGCGCGCGCTGTACGGCTCGAACAAGGCGGTGCCCACGCGCACGATGTGCGGCGACTGCAAGCGCAACGAGACGAGCTGCTTCTTCGGCAAGCAGCAGCTGTGCCTGGGCCTGGTGACGCGTGCCGGATGCGGTGCGCGCTGCGTGAACCTGGGGCGGCCCTGCAACGGCTGCCGCGGCCTGTCGCCCGACGCGAACCTGCCCTCGGCGCGCGAGGCGTGCGAGCGCTACGGCGTTTCGGTGGCGGACTTCGACAAGGCGCTCGAGATGTTCAACCAAGTGAACCCCGCCCTGCAGACGAGCGAGTGAGGAAACGAGCATGACGAAAACCGCTATACACGTAGACCACATCGCCCGCATCGAAGGCCACGGCAACGTGCACGTGGTCATCGAGGACGGCATCGTGAAGACCGTGGAGATGAACGTGGTGGAGCCGGCGCGCCTGTTCGAGAGCATGGTGCGCGGCCGCAGCTACCGCGAGGTGTCCTACATCTCCTCGCGCATCTGCGGCATCTGCTCGGCCAGCCACGTGGTCACCGACCTCAAGGCCATCGAGCGCGCCTTCGGCGTGCAGGTCACGCCCCGCACGAACGCCCTGCGAGAGCTTCTGGTGTACGGCTCGTACCTGCAGAACCACGCGACGCACCTGTTCGTGCTGGCCGCGCCCGACTTCGTGGGCCAGAAGAGCGTGTTCCCGCTGGCCGAGACCGATCCGGAGCTGTTCGACAGGGCGCTGGGCCTGAAGGCCCTCGGCAACGAGCTGTGCACGAAGGTGGGCGGCCGCAGCATCCATCCCATCACGGCCGTGACGGGCGGTTTCACCCATGAACTGGAGGCGGGGGAGTACCTCGCGCTGGCCGACAAGATGGACGAGGCTGCCGCGTTCGCGGCGGCGGCCGTGGACCTGTTCGCCGGCTTCCCCGTGCCGAGCATAACCACGGCGGGCGACATGCTGGCCATGGTGGAGCCCGACTACTATCCGGTGGAGGATTCAAACACGGCGCGCTTCCTGGACGCCGGCATCGAGTTCGACGCGAACGACGTGGCCGCGCACCTGGAGGAGTACGAGATGCCGCACTCCGCGGCGCTGCTGGCCCGCGTGCGCGAGACGGGGTCGCCCTTCTTCACGGGCGCGCTCGCGCGCATCAACGCCTCGTGGCAGCATCTGGGACAGAACGCCAAGGTCGCCGCCGCCAAGGCGGGCCTGCGCCCGCCGGAGCGCAACCCCTTCATGAACAACGTGGCCCAGGCCGTCGAGCTGGTGGACGCGCTCGACCGCTGCGCGGGCATCTGCCGCGCGCTGGCCGAGCCGGGCGGCGTGGAAGGCTCGAGCGAGCCCGTGGAATTCGAGGTCAAGGCCGGGCGCGGCGTGGGCTTCACCGAGGCTCCGCGCGGCGCGCTGTTCCACGATCTGGAGTTCGACGACGAGGGTCGCGTCGTGCACGCGTCCATCATGACGCCCACGGCCCAGAACGTGGCGAACCTCGAGGCCGACATGCGCCTTCTGGCCGAGCAGCTCGTGGCGGAAGGGGCGGGGGAGGACGCCGTGCGCATGGAGATAGAGAAGCTCGTGCGCGCCTACGACCCCTGTCTCAGCTGCAGCGTTCATTAGGTTCCGGCGGCCTGCCGGCCGCCGGAACGAGCCGATGCTGCGAGGCCCCCTCGCGCCCGATCTTCATGCGATCCCGGAGGCTCGCGTACCGAAGTACGCTTCGCCCCCGCCATCCCCACGATCTCGGGCACGAGGGCGGGCCTCGCTGGCTTACTAGCGCCAACCTGGGCGGCGGTTTTCGCGCTTGCGCGCGAACGGGCGCTCTGGAGAGCGCCCCTACGGTCGACCAGCGCACCGACCCGAACGCTCGGTTTTCTTCCATTGATTGGGCGGTGGTGGATTGGTAGCTCGTCGTTCTCGAAAAAGCAGCAGGGGCGGCCGCGCATCGCGCGGCCGCCCCTGCGTGGGAGGTCCTCCCGCCGGGAAGGAAGGGGAGGTTCGGCGGGAGGGGGTCGTTTCGGTTAGATCTCGCCCTTCACCGTCTCGGCCATGAGGTAGCCGTAGTTCATGGCGGCGTCGAAGCCCATGGCGTAGGGGCGTCCGTCCTTCTCCTCGATGGAGCCGCACACGTCGCCGGCGGCGTACAGCCCGGGCACCGCCGTGCCGTCCTCTTTCTGCACGTGCCCGGCCGTGTCGATGGCGAGGCCGCCCGTGGTCAGGTAGAACGTGGGTATGCAGGACACGACCCAGACGCCGTCGTGCGTGTCGAGGTAGGGCAGGTTCTTGCGCTTGAACTCGTCGGGCTCGCCGGCCAGCGCATGGGCGTTGTGCGTCTCGATGGTGGCCGCCAGATCGGGCAGCCCCAGCTTCTCGGCCGCCTCCTCGACGGAGTCGTAGTGCACCATGTCGCCGCGATGCTCCAGGCACTTGTACGTGTCCATGGCGTAGGCTTCGTTCTTGTTCGTGGTGATGCGGCCCGACTCGTCGGTGATGTAGAAGAACTTGCCGCCGTTGGCCTCGTCCACGAGGCCGCGTCCCAACATGCCGTGGTTGTCGGACATGAGGTTGCCGAACTGCTTGCCCGAGGCGTTCACGATGATGCCGGGCGTGGTCTGGTACAGGAAGGCTATCTCGAAGTTCGAGCCGGCCTGGTTCGTGGTGGACAAAAACGCTCCCAGCTCGCGGCCCATGCACTCCACGGCGCCGCCCGCCGCGAGCCCCAGCTCGATGCCGTCGCCCGTGGAGCCGGGCGCGCAGTTGAACTTGTGGTCGGCGTACTGCGGGTAGTACTGCTTGATCATGTCCTGGTTCGCCGCGAAGCCGCCCGAGGTGAGGCACACGGCCTTGGCCGAGACGGTCCAGGTCGAGCCGTCCTTGCCCTCGGCCACCAGGCCGCTCACGCGACCGTCGGCGCCCTGCACGAGCTCGGTCACCTTCGTGCCGTAGACTATCTGGCCGCCCAGCGCGCCGATGCGGTCGACCAGGAACTCCTTGGCGTAGCCGCAGCCGCCCATGTAGCAGCCGGGGGCCAGATACGGCGTCACGCCGTAGGCCTTGTTCACGCCCAGGCTGTAGAAGCCGACGCCCATGTCGTGCATCCAGTCAACGAGCTGCCCCGAGTTCGAGTACATGGCCGTCTGGTAGGGCATGGCGCCGCCGAAGCGGTCGTTTTCCGGCACCAGGTACTTCTGCATGACGCCGAGCATGCCCTGCTTGTTGTACATGGGGTTGTCGTCCATGCGCCCGAGCGCGTAGTTCGTCTGCAGCTGGGACTCGGCGGCGGCCACGCCCGAGTAGGTCATGGGCATGGAGCCGCCCGCGATGTCCTGCTTCTCGAACAGGATGACCGTCTTCCCGGCTTCGAGCAGCCGCGTGGCGGCCACGAGGCCGGCGGTTCCGGCGCCCATGAACGCCACGTCCACGTCGGCGGTCTGGGCGGCGCCTCCGGCGGGAGCGACGGCGCCCTTTGAAAAGTCCTTCGCCTTGCCGCCGGCGCTCTCGATGGCGTCCTTCACGGCGTTCTGCACGGCCATCGACGTGGTCGTGGCGCCCGAGACGGCGTCCACGTCCAGGTTCTTGGACTCGAGTATCTTCGCGGCCATGAGCGGCGCGGCCACCGAGCCGATGCCGATGGTGTCGTCGCAGCGCAGCACGCGCACGCCGGCGAGGTCGCCCTGCGCCACGGTCACCTCCACGAACAGCTCGTCGTCGTGGCCCATGGACGAGCCCACCCATTTGCCGTCGGTGAAGCTGTCCGGCACGCTCTTCTTCGCCTCGCCCTCCTGGTCCTTCTTGGCGCTGTCGGCCTGCTTGGGCGCGGCGCATCCGGCCAGCCCGAGCGCGGCCGCGCCGCCGAACGCAAGCGACCCCTTCAAAAAGCTCCTGCGGTCAAGTTCCATGTCGATCTCCCTCCGTGATCCGAATCGATCGTGCTCCGGGTCCTGCGCGAGCCGTCGCGCCTTGCCCGAACCCTGCGGCCAGTATGGGCTCCCGGGGCGCCCTTGTCGTGACCGATAATCGGCGAACTTCGCGTCGGCGCGCGTCCGACGGATCACCGATTATCGGTTATCTTCTGCAAAGCGCCTGATGAAAAGCTTGCGGTTGCATTCGTCGAAAGGTTTCGGATCGCGGTTGACGCCGCGAACGCCTCCTCGAACGTTTACAATGGGTCCGGGAGGTTGGATGCTTATGCGCACGAAGGATGCGGCCCTGCTCTCCGTCGCGCTGGCGGCGGGCTTCGGCCTGTGCAAGACGGCGACGTCGCTCGCCTATATCACGGCCATGGGGTCGGTTTCCACCTCGGTCGGGTTCGTCTCGCAGCTCGGGTTCATGTTCGCCATGACCTCGGCCACCATCGTCACCGCCGTCGTCGTCATCGCGCTCGTGCGGGCGGGGAGGATCGCCCCGTGGAGCCTGCGCCAGACGCCCGCCCTCGTCGCGCTGTGCGCGGGCTTCCTGCTGGGGTCGACCGGGGTCCTGTCGGGCCTTCCCGCCTGGGCGGCCACGCTGCTGCTCGGGGGGCTGTGCGGCTACGCGCTCACCGTGCTCATGGCGGCGTGGCTCGAGGCGTTCGCCGCCGAAGGCGACACGTCGGCGGCCATCGTGCAGATCGTGTGCGCGCTCATCGTGCAGGCGGTGCTCGCGTCGCTTCTGCTGCTGGTGCCGGCGCTGCCCACGGCGGTGGTGTCCGTGGCGTTTCTGCTCGTGTCGGCCGCGGTGCTCGCCTGGGCGAAGGGCCGCCTGGGCCCGCCGCCCGAGAGCCGGGTGCTCGTGGCCGACCGCAAGGACCGCTTCACGCTGTTCCACGCGTATTTGTGCCTGGCCGTGGTGGTGGGCGTGGTGGGCATCCTGCACACCTCCGTTCTGGGGTCGTCGTTCGAGCACATCGTGGGCGACGTGAACATGGGCGTGCCGCTGGCGGCGTCCACGGCCATCACGGCGCTCGTCGCCATGCTCATGGTGCAGCGGCTCGACCCCGTGTCGGTGTACAAGGTGTGCTTCCCCTGCATGCTGGTCATCTTGTCGCTGCTGCCGTTTCTGGGCGGCTTCCTGGGGCCGGTGGCGGGCACGGTCATGATCACGTGCTACGACGTGTGCGGCATGGTGTTCTTGCTGTTCATCGTCGAGCAGTCGCGGCGCCTGGGCGTGTCGAGCTACCTCCTTACCAGCCTGTACATGGTGGCTTCGAGCCTGTTTCTGCTCGTGGGGCTGGCCATAGGCATGGGCCTCGGTGCGGTGTCGGCCGACTACGGGCTGTCGCTGCTCACGCTGCTGGCGTTCGCCGCCATCTACCCGCTGGCCGTCGTGCTCATGGTGGTGCTGCGGCGCGGCCGCGCCGACGCGGAACCTCCGCGCGAAGAGGCGCCTACCGGGGCGGCGTCCCCCGAACCGGCGCCCCGCGAGGCCGAGGCCGCGTTCGAGCGCTGCCTCGGGCGCTACGCCGAGACGTACGGGCTGACGAAGCGCGAAACCGAGATACTGGGATATCTGGCGCGCGGGCGCTCGGCCCGCTTCATCGCCGAGGAGCTCGTCATCTCCGAGAACACCGTGTGGGCGCACGTCAAGCGCGTGTACGCGAAGCTGGACGTCCACGACAAGCAGGAGCTCATGAGCCGCTTCGAGGCCGACGCGAGGCGCGCCTGAGGGCCGTTCGCACCGGCCACCGGGCCGGGTGTGCCCCTCGTGGATTTTCCACGGCGAAGCAACGCCTGTGCTAGAATGCGTGTTTACTTGGAATCGAGACTCAAGGGGTTTGCCTCTATGTCCTTTTTAGACGCGTTCTCCGGGCTGACCGGCCAAATGTCCACGGATATGGCCATCGACCTCGGGACTGCCAATACACTGGTCGCCATCACGGGCGAGGGCATCGTCATCAACGAGCCCTCCGTCGTGGCCATCGAGAAGAGCACGCACCGCGTGCTCGCGGTGGGCCATGAGGCGAAGAACATGATCAACCACACGCCCGAGGCGTTCTCGGCCGAGCATCCGCTCAAAGACGGCGTCATCGCCGACTACGACGTGACCGAGGCCATGCTGTCGGCGTTCATCAACAAGGCCGCCGTGCGCAAGTACCCCTGGCAGGCCAAGCCCCGCATCGTCATCTGCATCCCGTGCGGCGCCACCTCGGTGGAGAAGCGCGCGGTGTTCGAGGCCGCCATCCAGGCCGGCGCGCGCCAGGCCTACCTCATCGAGGAGCCCATGGCCGCGGCCATGGGCGCCGACCTGCCCGTCACCGAGCCCACGGGCTCCATGGTGGTGGACATCGGCGGCGGCACTACGGAAGTGGCCGTCATATCGCTCGGCGGCATCGTGACGTCCTCGTCGCTGCGCCTGGCTGGCAACCGCATGGACGAGGCCATCGCCATGCACCTGCGCGACCTTCTGGGCATCAAGATCGGCGAGCGCACGGCCGAGATCATCAAGATCAAGATCGGCTCCATCCTGCCGTTCGAGGACGGCCGCGAGCGCGACATGATCATCTCGGGCCAGGACGTCATCACCGAACAGCCGAAGGAGGTGACCATCCAGTCCGAGGACGTGCGCGCGGCGCTCATCGGCCCGTGCGAGGAGATGGTCATCCACATCAAGGAGACGTTCAAGAAGACGAACCCGGACCTCGCGTCCGACATCATCCAGAACGGCATCCTGCTCACGGGCGGCGGCGGCCTGCTCTCGGGCCTGGACCGCTACCTCACCGACAAGCTGGAGATTCCGGTGTGGGTGAGCGAGACGGCCCTCACGAACGTCGTCACCGGGTGCCTGAAGGTGCTCGAGACGCCCACGGCGCTCAAGCAGACGCTCATGCGGTCGAAGTAAGGCAGCGCCCCTCACCGCATGGCCCTCAACTTCCAACAGAGCGGATCGGCATCGGCGAAGCGGGTGCTGCTCGTCGTATTGCTCGCGGCCTCCCTGGCCCTTGCCACGCTGTACGCGCGCGAGGGCGAGAACGGGCCGCTGCACACGGTGCAGGGCGCCGCGGCGGCCGTGGCCGCGCCCTTCAAGTTCGCGGGCGCCGCGGTCGACGCGGGCGTGTCGTCCGCCGGCGAGGGCGTCGAGAACCTCACGGCCGACGAGTCGACGCTCTCCGGCCTGCGCGAGAGCAACGAGGCGCTGCGCAAGCGGCTCGCCGAAGCCGACGAGTACAAGCTGGAGGCCGAGCGCCTGCAGGAGCTGCTCGACATGAAGCAGACGTACGATATCGACGGCGTGGCGGCGCGCGTGGTGGGCAAGAGCATCGAGGCGTACAACCAGACCGTGACCATCGACGCAGGCACGGACGACGGCGTGGAGAGCGGCATGACCGTCATGGGGTCGACCGGCGTCGTCGGCCAGGTGAAGAAGGCCGACGCGCGCACCTCCGAGGTGCGCCTGCTCACCGACTCGCAGTCGGGCGCGGCGGCCATCATCCAATCGAACCGCGGCGAGGGCATCGTGCGCGGCTCGCTCGAGGGCCTGCTGTACCTTGAGGACGTGGACGAGGCCTACATGCCCCAGGTGGGCGACGTGATCGTGACGTCGGGTCTGGGCGGCAGCTACGTGCGCGGCCTTATCATCGGCACGGTGGTGCGGGTGGACGCCGACAAGGGCAACGCCACGGGCCGCATCGTGGTCACGCCGAACGACAAAGCCGCCTCGCTTTCGGAGGTGATCGTGGTCAAGGGCCTGAACTCCGAGGGCGCGCTGGGCGCGACGCCGCAGGCGGGCGGGCAGGCGGCCGATTCCGGAACGACCGACGGCGGAGACGGGGAAGGAGGCGACGAGGCATGAACGTGACGCGCGACAGCGTGGCGGTTGCGGTGGGCGCCGTGGTGGCGGTGATCCTGCAGATCGTCGTGGCTCCCAACATCGCCCTGTTCTCGGCCATGCCGAACTTCGTGGTGGCCTACGTGCTGCTCGTGGCCATCGTGCGTCCGGGAACGGCCGGCCCCGTGCTTCCGTTCGTGCTGGGACTCGTGTTCGACCTGGTGTCCGGCGGGCCTGTGGGGGCTATGGCGTTCCTGCTCGTGCTCGTGGCGTTTTTAGCTTCGCGGGCCTTCGTCGTGCTCGACAACGACACGCTGTTCATGCCGCTCGTCATCTTCGTGGCGGCCACCGTGCTCGTGGAGGCGCTCTACGGCGCGTTCTTGCTCGCGCTGGGCTTCGACGCCAGCGCCCTCGACGCGTTCGTGTACCGCGCGCTGCCGTGCGCGCTGTACGACTGCGTGATCGGGCTCGTGCTCTACCCGCTTGCCGCGCGCGTCCTCGCTGGCGCCGCCCCGGCCCAACCCGGCACGCCGCGCTTGCGCTAGGGGCCGCCTCATGATCGCCGCCCTCATCGCAGCCGCCGTCACGCTCGTGGCGGCCATCGTCCTCATCGTCGTGGTGCTCGTCGTGCGCAGCCGCACGAAGACGCCTTACGCCGGCCAGAAGAAGGACGTGCGCTCCGTGGGCAACGTGGGCGTGTCCTCGTCGCTGGGCAAGGGCGGCCACCGCGCGGGCGGCGGCGCCTCGGCCCCGCGCGTGAGCTCGTCGCAGCCCGCGTCGAAGGCGGCCTCCGAGGGGCTCAAGTCCCGCTTCCTGGCCATGGGCGTGCTCGCGGCCGCCATCTTCGGGTCGCTGGGCGCGAAGCTGTGGAGCATGCAGGTGCTGTCGTCGGAATCGTACGCGAGCGCCGCCCAGAAGAACAAGTTCACCGTCGTGCCCACGCCCGCGCCGCGCGGCTACATCTACGACGCCGACGGCGTGGCCATCGTGAAGAACCGCTCGTCGCTCACCGTGCTGGCCGACGCCGACGTGGCCGACGACCGCGACGTGGTGCAGCGCCTGTCCACCGTGCTGGGCATCCCGTACAACGTGGTGCGCCAGCGCATCCAGGACGCCACGTCGGGCGCGCAGAGCCAGCGCGTGGTGGCGAGCGACGTGCGCCTGCGCGACGTGGCCTTCATATCCGAGCACGCCGACGCGTTCCCCGGCGTGGCCGTGCAGACGCGCACGGTGCGCGACTACCCCTACGGCGCGCTCGCGGCGCACGCCGTTGGCTACACGGGCGCCGTGGACGAAACTGACCTCGCCTCCGTTCCCGACGGCCGCGAGATCGAGCTCGGCGACACGGTTGGAAAGGCGGGCATCGAGAGCGTCTACGACGACCTGCTCGCGGGCGACCACGGCCAGCGCACGGTCGTGGCCGACGCGCAGGGCAACGTGCAGGAGGTGGCCAGCGAGACGCAGCCCTCCCGCGGATCCGACGTGTACCTCACCATCAAGGCGCCCGTGCAGTACGTGTGCGACCGCGCGCTGGCCGCGCTCATCGCGCCCGAGAACGGCGTCATCGGCACGGGCAAGGGCTGCGCCGGGGCCGTGGTGGTCATGGACGTGCGGGACGGCGGCGTCGTGGCGCTGTCGAGCTATCCCACGTTCTCGCCCGAGACGTTCACGGGATCGATCTCGCAGGACACCTGGGACCTGTTCAACACCGACGAGTCGTACCACCCCATGCTCAACCGCGCGGTTTCGGGCACGTACCCGGCCGCGTCAACGTACAAGGCCTTCACGGGCTTGGCGGCGCTGGCCTACGGGTTCGCCGACACGAAGAGGACGTGGGACTGCGGGGGTTCGTGGGACGGTTTCGACACCGGTCAGCCGCAGCTGTGCTGGAACCACAACGGCCATGGGATCCTCGATTTCCGCGGCGGCGTCACCAACTCGTGCGACGTCGTGTTCTACGATATCGGCAAGCAGTTCTTCCAGGCTAGCAAAAGCCAAGGCGGCTCCATCAGCGACACCGCCATGCAGGACGAGATCGCGAAGTACGGCTTCGGCAAGACGACGGGCATCGACCTGGGCGCCATCGAGGAGACGGGCCGCATCCCCACGCCGGAGTGGCGTGCCGAGCATTTCAGGGACTATCCCTCGGAAGCGGTGTGGAAGGGCGGCTTCAACACGAACATGGCCATCGGCCAGGGCGACGTGCTCGTGACCCCCATCCAGATAGCCGTGGCCTACGGGGCCATCGCCACCGGCAACCTCATGAAACCGCACCTGCTCAAAGAGGTGCGCAACGGCGATGGCGGCGCGGCGGCCTCCTTTGAGCCCGTGGTCACCGGCACGCCCGATGTGAAGCCCGAGAACCTGGCCATCATGCGCGACGCGCTTCGGGGCGTGTCCACCGACAATGCCGAGCTCGTCACGCTGTTCAACCGGTTCGGCCTCGACCCCGCCACCGTGGCCTGCAAAACGGGTACGGGCGAGGTGTCCGGCAAGGAGGACTACGCGTGGTTCGCCTGCTACGCGCCCTACGACGACCCGAAGTTCGTCGTGTCGTGCGTCGTGGAGCAGGGCGGCGGCGGCTCGGCCGTGGGCGCGCCTTTGGGTATCGAGGTGCTGGCCGCCGCGCTCGCAGCCGATGCGGGAGAGCTCACCGACGTGGCCGCCGTCGCCGGATCCACGGGCAAGTCGCAGGAACTCAAGACGTCCGGTTCCGCCGGGCGAACGGATTAGGGAGGAGGCACCATGGCGCAGCCGCCGCAGATACATTCGGTGAAGATGCCCGACAAGGCCGTCGTCGACGCCACGCGCTCGCGCAGGTTCCCCTCGCTGAACCTGCCGCTCATCGTGGTGGTGGCGCTGCTCGCGGGCTACGGCCTGGTGGTGGTGTACTCGGCCGTTCAAGGCGACCCCGATTACAGCTTCTCGCGCCAAGCCGCCTTGGTGGCGGTGGGCGCCGTGGTCATGATCCTGCTCTGGCGTTTCGACTACCGGCGCCTGTCGGAGTTCACCACGCTGTTCCTCATCGTGAACGTCGTGCTCATCCTCTTGCCGCACATCCCGGGCCTCGGCACCGATGCGGGCATGGGCTCCCAGTCGTGGATCAAGCTGGGTCCGCTCCCGCAGGTTCAGCCCGGCGAGTTCGCGAAGATCACCGTCATCCTGCTCGACGCGAGCGTCATGGCGCGCTACGGTGGCAAGCTCGACGACGTGCGCGAGTACTGCAAGGCGCTCGGCATCATGCTCATCCCGTTTCTGTGCATCATGACGCAGCCCGACCTGGGCACGGGCCTCGTGTACCTGTTCATCGGCGCC
The DNA here is from genome assembly GCF_003339845.1 of Gordonibacter sp. 28C. GTDB lineage: Bacteria > Actinomycetota > Coriobacteriia > Coriobacteriales > Eggerthellaceae > Gordonibacter. The sequence goes on along the minus strand of NZ_PPTR01000010.1, from coordinate 98,327 downwards.
GTGGCGCTCGTGGTGGGCGGGGCACGGCCGAAGTTCCTGCTCGTCACGCTGGCGGCGGGCATCGTGGCCGTGGCGTGCGTGTTCGCTCTCGACGAGGTCGTCAAGAACTCGACGGGCGAGTACAAGCTGCTCAAGGAGTACCAGCGCAGCCGCCTGCTCGTGTTCCTGGATCCCGAGCTCGACCCCACGGGCGACGGCTACAACCTCAAGCAGGCCCAGATCGCCATCGGCTCGGGCGGCCTGTTCGGCCAGGGGTACCTGCAGGGCTCCCAGCACGCGCTGGGCATCCTTCCCGAGGCGCCCACCGACTTCATCTTCTGCGTGCTGGCCGAGGAACTCGGGTTTTTCGGTGTAGCGGTGCTGCTGGCGCTGTACGTGGCCCTGGTTTTGGTAAGCTTCCGCATAGCCGGTTCCGCCGGCGATCTGTTCGGCCTGCTCATCGTCATGTGCGTCGTTGGCATGTGGCTGTTCCAGATACTTGAGAACATTGGCATGACCTGCGGGCTCATGCCCATCACGGGCATACCCCTGCCGTTCATGAGCTACGGCTCGACGGGCACGATAATGAACTTCATCATGCTGGGCCTCGTCGGCTCGGTATGGGCCCATAACACTGCGACCGGAAAGAAGGGCGGCTATGCAAATACCCGTTGACGTCAAGGCGGTCATCGACGAGGCGACGAACATCGACGAGGCGCGCACCACGCCGTTGTCGGTGAGCGTGTACATCGACGAGAGCGCTCCGGGCGACGTGGTCGCGCGCGTGCGCGGCGCGTTCGCCAGCGCGAGCCCGCATGCGCGGGTGTCCATGACGTACCTCGACGGCCGTCCGTTCGCGCCGTATTCCGGAGACGACATGGCCGTCATCGTGGCAGGGTTCCTGCCCGAGGTGGGCGCCCACGCCGACGAGCTGCGCGCCGCCGGCGTGCCCGTCATGGTGGCCACCACCATGCCCGCGCTCGTGCAAGAGATCGCCCGGTCCGAAGGCCACCCCATCCCGCACGCCGACGTGGTTGCGCCCCCCGCGCCGCCGCGTCCTTCCCGCGCGCTGCCCGCCAAGGCGGGCGCCGACGCGGCAGGTGCGCCTGCGGACGAGGTCGGCGAGCCCTACGCGCTCGACGAGCGCGCCGCGGCCGCCCTCGACCGCCGCATGGGCGAGTGGATCATCGCCGCGTGCCACGACAAGCGCCTGGCGTTCGCGCTGGCGTTCCCCTTCGTGCGCCGTCCCCTGTCCGTGGACGCCGTGAACGCCACGTCCGTGCAGAACGCCGGCATCGGCCTCGTGGTGTTCATTCCCGGCGCCGACATGCCCATCATGACGCTCAACCAGGCGAAGATGCTGCTGCAGATAGCCGCCGCCTACGGCGAGCCCATGGGCATGGAGCGCGTGAAGGAGCTGGCCGCCGTGGTGGGCGGCGCGTTCGCGCTGCGCTCGGCAGCGCGCCAGGTGGTGGCGTTCGTGCCGGCGCTCGGCTGGGCCGTGAAGGCCGCCATCGGCTACACGGGCACCCAGGCCATGGGCCGCGCCGCCATCGAGTACTTCGAGGAGGGCGGCAGCATCTCCGGTTTGGCGGGCGTGGTCGCCCGTGCCCGCGACAAGGCCGTGGAGCTGGCGGAGGACGCCCGCGAGGTCGTGCGGGGCGACGGCGTGTCGTCCGCGTCCGTCGCCGAGCCCCGGCAGGGGGCCGCGCGCGTGGCCGGCGCCGCCCGCTCGGCCGCGACCAAGGTCAAGGGCGCCGCAGGGCGCGCCGCCACCTCCGCCGTGCCGTTCGCCTCGTCGGTGGTGCGGGCGGGTGCCCAGGCGGCAGGCGTCGACGCGCCGGAGGTGGCCAAGAGCGCCGCGCGCTCCGTGGCCGACGCCGCCCGTTCGCGCCTCAAGGGCGCGCGTCCCGCCGCGCGCTAGCGCGCGGATTCTAACGAAAGAAGGTCGAATCCGATGACGGATCTCTGGCCGCGCCTCGAGGCGCTGCTCGGCGATGCGGAGCGTCCCGCGCGCTACATCAACCGCGAATGGGGCTGCGTGTACAAGCCCGACGCGGACTTCCGCTTCTGCATGGTGTACCCCGACACGTACGAGCTGGGTCAGGCGAACCAGGCCGTGCGCATCCTGGTGAACGCGGTGAACGCCGCCGAGGGCATGGCCGCCGAGCGCGCGTTCCTGCCCGCGCCCGCGTTCTGCGATCGCATGCGCGCCGAGGGCCTGCCGCTGTTCTCCATCGAAAGCTGCGCTCCCGTGGCCGAGTTCGACGCGGTGGGCATCACGCTGCCGCACGAGCTGGCGGCCACCAACGTGCTGGAAACGCTCGATCTGGCCGGCATCCCGCTGCGCGCGGACGTGCGCGCCGAGGACGACCCGCTCGTGCTGGGCGGCGGCCCCTGCGCCTACAACCCCGAGCCCTACGCGCCGTTCTTCGACGCCGTGAGCATTGGCGAGGGCGAGGAGGCCGTGCCCGAGGCGCTCGCCCTCATCCGCCGTCTGCGCGCCGAGGGCGCGCCGCGCGGCGCCATCCTGCGGGCGCTCGCGGACGAGCCGGGCTGGTACGTGCCGTCGCTCTACCGCTGGCGCGACGAGGCGGAGGCCCAGGAGGCGGGCACGTGGATCGACCCGGTTGAGCCGGGCCTGCCTGCGCGCATCGACAAGCGCCTGTTCGAGGGCTTCGCCCAGAGCCCGGGCTGGGAGCCGTGCATCGTGCCCTTCACGGAAGTGGTGCACGACCGCTTGAACGTCGAGATCCTGCGCGGCTGCGCCCGCGGCTGCCGCTTCTGCCAGGCCGGCATGATGTACCGCCCCGTGCGCGAGCGATCGGCCGACAACGTGGTCACGTCCGTGCTGGCGGGGCTCGCCAACACGGGATACGACGAGGTGAGCCTGACGTCGCTCTCGTCCACCGACCACTCCCAGATTGCCGACATCCTCACGCGCCTCAACCACGCCTGCGAGGGCAAGGGCGTGCGCATATCGGTGCCCTCGCAGCGCCTCGACGCGTTCGGCGTGGACATGGCCGGGCTCGTGGCGGGCCAGAAGAAGGGCGGCCTCACGTTCGCGCCCGAGGCCGGCACGCAGCGCCTGCGCGACGTCATCAACAAGAACGTGACCGAGGATGACCTGTTCGGTGCGCTGGACGCGGCCTTCGCGGCCGGGTGGCGCCGGTGCAAGCTGTACTTCATGATAGGCCTGCCCACCGAGACCGACGACGACATCAAGGGCATCGCCAGCCTGGCGAGCCGCGCCTACGACCGCGCGAAGGCCGCCGTGGCGCCCGACCAGCGCGGCAACGTGCGAGTGAGCGTGTCGGTGGCCCTGTTCGTGCCGAAGGCCCAGACGCCGTTCCAGTGGGACGGCCAGATAACGCCCGAGGAGGCGCTGCGCCGCGTGGGCATCCTGCGCCGCAGCGTGAAGCACAAGGCCGTGGACGTGCACTGGCACGATCCGTCCACGAGCTTCGTGGAGGCCGTCATGAGCAGGGGCGGACGCGAGGCCGCCGCGTGGGTCGAGGCCGCCTGGCGGCGCGGCGCGCGCTTCGACGCGTGGACGGAGTGCTTCGACGGCCAGGCGTGGCGCGCGGCCGCCGACGAGGTGGGCATCGACCCCGAGGCCGTCGCGCAGACGAGCTACCCCACGGACCGCGTCATGCCATGGGCGCACATCTCCACAGGCGTGTCTGCGCGCTTCCTGGCGCGGGAGCGCCGTTTGGCCGACGAGGACCGCACGACGCCCGACTGCACGTTCGGCACGTGCTCGGCGTGCGGCGCCTGCCCCTCCCTCGGCGTCGACAACGAGCTGGCCGCACCCCGCACGGCACCTGCGGCCGTCGAGGAACAGGAGGCCCCCCATGTCTGATCCCCGCAACTTCCGCCTGCGGGCGACGTTTTGCAAGCAGGGGCGCCTGGCGCTGCTGTCGCACCTGGAAGTGGCCCGCGCGCTCGAGCGAACCGTGCGCCGCGCGGGGCTTCCGTTCGCCATCAGCCAGGGGTTCTCGCCGCATATGAAGATCGCCTTCGGAGCGGCGCTTCCCGTGGGGGTGGGCGGCCTGCACGAGGTGTTCGACCTGCAGCTCACCCGCTACGTGTCTCCCGAGGGGGCCTTGGAGGCCCTGCAGGCGGCGAGCCCGCCCGACCTCATGGTGAAGGACTGCCGCTACATCGAGCCCGGCGAGCCCGCCGCCTCCGTAGCGTACCCGCTGAGCACCTATCGCGCGCTGCTGTCCTGCGCGCCCGCCGCGCTGCCCGTGCCCGACGAGGTGATCGTCGTACGCAAGAAGAAGGAGAAGGTGCTGCGCGTGTCTGACTTCCTGGTGGGGGAGATGCGGGTGGCCGGCGCCGTGGCCACGTTCACGCTCGAAGCGAAGCCCACGGGCTCCCTGCGCCCCGACGTGCTGCTGCGTGCCTGCGTGGACGCGTACAACGCCGCGGGGGAGGGGCTCGCGGAGGCTCCCTCCGGCGCCGCCGCCGCGATCGCCGCGGTTCCTCCCGCCGACGGGCAGCAGGCGTCTCTCTGTGCCCCGGACGAGCTTCTGCGCATCGTGTCCGTCACGCGCATCGACCAGCGCGCCTGACGAACCGCCCTGCAAAGGGGCCTTTCAGCGCGCCTCGCGCGCATATGCGCAGCGCCGATGCCGAGGATGCCTCGCGACCCGCGGTTTCCTGCTGCGCGTCCGCGCCTGTGCGGCAAAGCCGGCGGGCCGGTGCCCGACGGCTTTGCCGGCTAACGCCAGCCCGCCTGTGCGGCGTCCTCGCGCACCCGATCAGCTTTCGCGGACGGCGGGCTTGCTCCGATGCCGGTTCAGCGGCGGAGGAACGCCGGGCTTGCGGCGAATCGGGCATGCCGTGCAAAAAAATCGAGCTTGTGATGGCTCGTAAGGGTTTTCGAAAGGAAGCCGGAAAACGCGAGCTGGGCAAACGTTCGCGCATGTTCGACAGCGGACCTCAACAGAACCTGCCGAGCCATCACAGGTTCGAAAAAGTTGCACCGAGGGGTCGGGAAAACCATTACAGAGGGGTTGGAGCCTTTTCTCGTCGGCATCGACCGATGCCGCAGGGGCTATCAAGCTCGGCAGTTCGAGCGGTCGGGAGCCTCCAGCTCCTTGAGCCAGGCCGCATAGGCCTCCTTGTCGCTGCGGGAGGGGAAGTTCTTGCGCTGAGGCTTCGGCGCGGCGGCCTTCCGCTCCGCCTCCCCGGCAGGGTTGCCGGGCGCGGCGCCGTGCGTCGTCGGGGTCGATGCTTCTGCCATGCGATCACCTGCCTTGCGAATGCCGTCCGATGGATCCTGCGGCTCGACGGCCGGGTCGTCCCTGCCGTCGAACTTTCGAGGCGGGCGCGTGCGAAGTCGCTTTCCCGCCTCGTCTCTGCTCTGAAGTATAGAAAATCCCGCCAACGTTGGAAAGGCGTCCGCGAAAACTAGAGCGGCTCAACTTTTTTAAAGCAGCTTTCACCAGGGAAGACGCATCGGCCGGCGTTCTACGGTCGGTAGTCGCAGCGCTGGCAGCGGGCCAGTTCGAGCGAGCTCTCCTCCTTGAAGAACGAACCCGACCATTGGCAGATGTGCTGCAGCACGGGCAGCAGCGACCGGCCCTTCTCGGTCAGCCGGTATTCCACGCGCGGGGGGATCTCCTCGTATTGGATGCGCTGCACGAGGCCCTGCTCCGCCAGCTCCTTGAGCGCGCCCGCCAGGGCGGCGTCGGTCACATTGGCCATCTCGCTGCGCACGGCGCTGTAGCGCAACGGCCCGTCGGAGAGCACGCACACGATGCGCGACTTCCACTTGCCGCCGAACACGTCCAGCCCGTACTCCAGCGGGCAGCGGATATCCTTCTCGAGTTTGCGCTTGCGGGCCATGCGGCGTCCTTTCTCCCTCCGCACAGCATAGCGCATGCAACGCAAGAGAGAAGTAGCTATGAAAATTTTGAGTCGCTTAATCTTTTGCTAACCACTTCCGATTCTTGAGCCGGCGTCGTATCTTGAGGGCGACTTGGCGCGCAAGTTCAGCCGTATCGAAGCCATCGAGTGAAAGGACCGACCATGGAAGCGAAAGCCTACCTTGAGATCACCATGAAGATATCCGACGAGAACCGCCCTGCGGCCGCCCAGGTGTACGCCGCGTACCGCCAGCCGTTCCTGGACACCGTCCCCGGCGCGCTTACCAAGGGGCTGCTCGTCCGCCCCGAGGACGTGCAGGTGCTGCACGGCTTCGACAGCGTGGAGAACGCCCGGGCCTACTTGGGCAGCCGGCTGTTCGCCGACGACGTGGTCGCCGGCTTGAAGCCCACGTGGGACGCCGATCCCAGCGTGGTCGTGTACGAGGTCGCGTAGGAGAGCGAAGGAGGAAGCATGAAAAGCACCAGCTGCATCGAAGTTTCGAGCACGGGCGAGGGCCTGCAGGTCAGGGCCCACTGCCGGGGGTTCGAGATCACGTTCGACGAGCCCGAGGACATGGGCGGCACGAACGCGGGCATGAACCCCGTGGAGGGCCTGCTCTGCTCGCTCGGGGCGTGCCAGTCCATCGCGTCCATGATATTCGCCCGTGCGCAGCAGATCCCCTTGGAAGGAGTCAGCATGGAGCTGGAGGGCGACATCGACCCCGAGGGCTTCATGGGCAACCCCGACATCCGCAACGGGTTGCAGGAGGTGCGCTGCAAGGTGCGCCTGATGTGCGGCGACGAGGACGCCGCGCGCAAGCTGGCGGCGCTGGCTGCAGAGCGCTGCCCCGTGGGCGACTGCCTGAAGAACCCCGTGCCGCTCGTTTGCACGGAGGTTGTTGTCGAAGCGCCTGCAGGGGAGTAAGCTGCAAGGGCAACGTGAGGGCCGGCGGTGGAGCCGACGGGGCCGAGGGGCCTCGCTTGCGCTCCGCTTGGCCGGAAGAAAGCGAGCGGAAAGGGGCGCTTGCCATGGCTAAGATGCCGCAAGCCTGTCAGGACATGATCAACAACGCGTACGCGGCGGCGTTCTCCACCTGCGCCGAAGGCGTGCCCAACGTGGTGCCGGTGAGCATGAAGCAGGTGATCGACGACGAGACGGTCATGGTTTCCGACCAGTACATGGGCAAGAGCCTGGCCAACCTGCGCCAGAACCCGCACGTCGCCCTCTCCGTTTGGGACGACGAAGGCGGCTTCCAGGTGAAGGGGAGCGCGACGTACGAGGACGAGGGCCCGCGCTACGAGGCCGTGGCCGCGCAGGTGAAGGAGATATTGAGCTCCATGGGCTACGACTTCACCAGCAAGGGCGTGTGCTACATCCATGTGGAGGAAGTCTATTCGGTCACTCCCGGCGAGCACGCGGGCGAGCGGCTGGCGTAGGGCGGAACGCGCGCCGTGCGACGAGGCGGCTAAGAACGAGTCCGAATCGGACGTAGCCAGGGGCGGCTTGGCGGCTTCGGTCGGCTCGATGCCCTTCCCGTCCAATGCAAGCGAGGGTTGGTTTTCCGAGCAGAAATGACGGTAGGGAACGCGCCCCGCCTTGGTTCCCAGCGGGATGGAGCGCGTTTTCCCAGGTCGTGATTCCCGTGTTTTTCGAATCGCCTCCAAAACCATTCTCCAGAAGTGCTCGGAGGCTCGAAATCCGTTTTCTACCGTCAATTCTGCTCGGAAATCGGCATTCGAGACGCACTTGTCGAAGCCGCGCGCATTTCGCTTGCAATTCGCACTCGGGATCGTCGACGCCTGCAAGAATCAAAGGAGTTTGCGGGTTCCGAGAGGACGGGATGAGGGTTATAAGTCCGGGATGACGGGAGGGCGTCCGCCGGGATGCCCGAAGATGACAATGCAAAAACGGCCGCCGGGCGAACCCGGCGGCCGTTTAGTTTTAATGGCGGGATGTACGAGACTTGAACTCGCGACCTCCGACGTGACAGGCCGGCGCTCTAACCAACTGAGCTAACACCCCGTGCTTGAAGCAGCGACGGTTATTCTACCGGGAAGTTCAAGCCGACGCAATACCCTATTTTCAAAAAAATTCGCCTTTCGATCAACGAAGGGCGAAAGACGCGTGCGAGACGCCGTTTCGCCCGGGAGGCTTGCGGCGGCCCGCGCCTTGCGCGCGGGGTCGGGGGCGCGTGCCTGGCGGCCGGTCTGCGGGCGCCAGGCGGGCCGCAAGGTGCGCGTCTCCGCCGAGTAGGGCGAACGCATCGTCGGGCTCCGATGCGCCTGCGGCGACGTGCCGTGCGGTGCCGAGTCGTCCCCTCGCCGCACGACGATCCTGCGACCGCATGGTCGTTCTATGAAAGACGTTCACAGGTTCTTAAAATTTTCATTGCACAAAAATTACGAAGTGATATAGTTTAGCAGCTAAATTGTAAGGCCGGGAATCGAAGGGCAGGGAAGGAGAGCCATGGACGATTCGTTCGCGGATATGAAGCGCGAGCTGTACGAGCTCACGCAGCGCATGCGCCACGACCGCATCATGCCGCCCACGCCGCAGGGCGTGACGCCGACCGAGGCGCGCACCATGATGGCGGTGGACAAGCTGGAGGCAAGCGGCGAGCCCATACGTCCGGGCCGCGTGGCGGAGATATCGCACACCACGCCGAGCGCGCTGTCGCAGACGCTCAAGGCGCTCGAAGAGAAGGGTCTGATCGAGCGGCACCGCACGAGCGACGACTACCGGGCCGTCACGGTGAGCCTCACCGACGAGGGCCGGCAATTCGCCTCCGAGGGCCGCCGCCTGCACAACGAGCATATGGAGCAGGTCATGGCGTACGTCGGCGAGGAGGACATGGCGCATCTCGTGCGTATTCTGAAGCGGGTCGTCGAGTTCCACGATCGGGCGGACGCAAGCGCGGCGGCGCCCTCGTGCCCCTGCAACCCCGAGGACGCCGCCGCCTACGAGCTTTCCGGCGTCGGAGAGGATTCCGCAGCGCGTGAGCACACGGGCGCGGACGCCTCTGCCTCGCGCGCCATCGAAGGAGAAGATGCCCCGTGCGCATAGTCCGTTATCTCAAGAACTCCAAGATCGCGGTGCTGCTCATCGTGTGCCTGCTCATCGTGCAGGCGTTCACCGACCTGTCGCTGCCGAACTACACGTCGAAGATCGTCGACGTGGGCATCCAGCAATCGGGCGTGGAGCACGCGGCCACCGACGAGATGACCGCGAAGACCCACGACCTCGTGGCCATGATGCTGCCCGAGCAGGACGAGCAGACGTTCCGCGACGCCTACACCGAGACCGGCGACGGCACGTACAAGCTCGACGACGAGGGCAAGAAGGAGATCGACGAGCTCGACCGCATGGTGGCCATGCCGCTAGTGGCCATCCACTACTCCCAGCAGATCCCCGATCTCGACCTCGACCAGGTCATGCAGGCTTACCAAGCGGGCGTGGTGACGAAGGACCAGATACTCGACATGCTGGACCAGGCCAAGGAGAAGATGGGCGACATGGGCGACTCCATCGTCGACCAGCAGGCCATCGCCGCCGCCAAGCAGGAGTATGAATCCCTCGGCTACAACCTGTCCGACCTGCAGATGAACTACCTCGTGCGCATCGGGCTCATCATGCTCGGGCTGGCCGCGCTCGGCATGGTGGTGGCCATCGGCGTGGGCTTCATCGCCTCGCGCACGGCCGCCAAGGTGGGCGCCACGCTGCGCGGCAAGCTGTTCCGCCGCGTCGTGTCGTTCTCCGACGCCGAGGTGCAGAGCTTCTCGGCCGCCTCGCTCATCACGCGCGGAACGAACGACATCCAGCTCGTGCAGATGGTCACCGTCATGCTGCTGCGCATGGTGCTGTACGCTCCCATCCTGGCCATCGGCGGCATCATCATGGTTTCGCGCACGAACCTGGCTATGAGCTGGATCATCGTGCTTGCCGTGGCCGTCATCTTCGTGCTCATCATGGTGCTCATGAAGGTGGCCATGCCCAAGTTCAAGATCGTGCAGAAGCTCATCGACCGCGTGAACCTGGTGTCGCGCGAGATACTCACCGGCCTGCCCGTCATCCGCGCGTTCGACCGCCAGCCCTACGAGGAGGAGCGCTTCGACGCCGCCAACCTGCACCTCATGAAGACCCAGCTGTTCACGAACCGCGTCATGACGTTCATGATGCCGCTCATGATGCTGGTCATGAACGGCGTGAGCGTGCTCATCGTGTGGGTGGGCGGCTCCTACATCGACAACGGCACCATCCAGACGGGCGACCTCATCGCGTTCATCACGTACGCCATGGTCATCATCATGAGCTTCCTCATGATAGGCATGATATCCATCATGCTGCCGCGCGCCGACGTGGCGGCCCAGCGCGTGAACGAGGTGCTGGAGACCGAGCCCACCATCTGCGATCCCGATCCGTCCCGCGCCCGCGACGCGGCGCTCGCCGACCGCGCGGGCGGCGCGACCATCGCGTTCGACGGCGTGAGCTTCAAGTACGGCGACTCGAAGGAGTGCGTGCTCGAGGACCTGAACTTCACGGCCGAGCCCGGCAAGACCACGGCGCTCATCGGCTCCACCGGCTCGGGCAAGTCCACCGTCATCAAGCTCATCGAGCGCTTCTACGACGTCACGGAGGGCTCCATCACCGTCGACGGCGTGGACATCCGCGACGTGAGCCAGCGCGCGCTGCGCGCCCAGCTGGGCTACGTGCCGCAGAAGGCGTTTTTGTTCTCCGGCACCATCGAGTCGAACGTCGCCTACTCCGACGAGGACATGCCGCAAGAACGCGTGGACCAGGCGATCGACATCGCCCAGGCGGCGGACTTCGTCGCCTCGAAGGAGGAAGGCTTGGACACGGACGTGTCGCAGGGCGGAACGAACGTCTCGGGCGGCCAGCGCCAGCGCCTGGCCATCGCCCGCGCGCTGGCCACGGAGGCGCGCGCGTACCTGTTCGACGACAGCTTCTCGGCGCTCGACTACAAGACCGACGCCGCGCTGCGCCAGGAGCTGCACACGCGCCTGTCCGACAAGACGGTGGTCATCGTGGCCCAGCGCATCTCCACCATCCTGCACGCCGACAAGATCGTCGTGCTCGACGACGGCCGCATCGTGGGCCAGGGAACGCACGACGAGCTCATGCAAACCTGCGAGGAGTACCGGGAGATCGCGATGTCCCAGTTGTCGGAAGAAGAGCTGACGGGGGGTGATGCGGCATGAGCGCGCAAGAGAACGCAAAGACGCATCGCCCGCGCCGCGGCCCCATGGGCGGGCACGGTCCCGGCCATGGCATGATGCCCGGCGAGAAGCCCAAGGACTTCAAGGGCACCCTCAAGAAGATGATCGCCTTCATGGGCCGCTTCAAGGTGGCGCTCGTCGTGGTGCTCGCGTTCGCCATCGGCTCCACCATCTTCAACATCGTGGGCCCCAAGGTGCTCTCCACGGCCACGACCGAGCTGTTCAACGGCATCGTGGCCAAGATCGACGGCTCGGGCGGCATCGACTTCGACGCCATCGCGCACATCCTGCTGTTCACGCTGGGGCTGTACCTGCTCTCCGCCGCCTGCTCGTTCGTGCAGGGCTGGATCATGAGCTCCATCTCGCAGCGCACGTGCTACCAGCTGCGCCGCGACATCGCGTCGAAGATCGACCGCATGCCCATGGGCTACTTCGAGCGCACCTCCACCGGCGACGTGCTCTCGCGCATCACCAACGACGTGGACACGCTCGGCCAGAGCCTGAACCAGGGCGTGACGCAGCTCATCACGTCCATCACCACCATCATCGGCGTGCTGGTCATGATGCTGTCCATCAACCCGCTCATGACGCTGGTCACCGTGGTCATCCTGCCCATCTCCATCGTGCTGATACTCGTGGTGGTGAAGCGCTCGCAGAAGTTCTTCATGGCGCAGCAGAACACCTTGGGCGAGATCAACGGCATCGTGGAGGAGACGTTCTCGGGCCACGCCATCGTCAAGGCGTTCAACCGCGAGGACGGCACGGTCGACAACTTCAACGAGACGAACGGGCGGCTGTACAACTCCGCATGGAAGTCGCAGTTCATCAGCGGCCTCATGCAGCCCATCATGAACTTCGTGGGCAACCTCGGCTATGTGGCCGTGGCCATCACGGGCAGCTTCCTGGCCGTGCAGGGCGCCATCACGGTGGGCGACATCCAGGCGTTCATCCAGTACGTGAAGAACTTCACGCAGCCCATCACGCAGCTCACGCAGGTGTCCAACGTGCTGCAGCAGATGGCCGCCGCCGCCGAGCGCATCTTCGAGTTCCTCGGCGAGCCCGAGGAGGAGCCCGAACAGGTGAAGGTGAGGTCGGACGAGGTGGAGTGCAACGTCGAGTTCGACCACGTGCACTTCGGCTACGACCCCGAAAAGCCCGTCATCAAGGACTTCTCGGCCAAGGTGTCCGAAGGCCAGACCGTGGCCCTCGTGGGCCCCACGGGAGCCGGCAAGACCACCATGGTGAAGCTGCTCATGCGCTTCTACGACGTGCAGTCGGGATCCATCCGCATCGGCGGCCACGACGTGCGGGAGTTCGCGCGCGACGACGTGCGCAGCATGTTCGGCATGGTGCTGCAGGACACGTGGCTGTTCCACGGCACCATCCGCGACAACATCCGCTACGGCAAGCTCGACGCCACCGACGAGGAGGTGGAGGCTGCGGCGAAGGCGGCCTACGTCTACCACTTCATCTGCACGCTGCCGCAGGGCTTCGACACCGAGATCAACGAGGACGCCAGCAACATCAGCCAGGGCCAGCGCCAGCTGCTCACCATAGCGCGCGCCATCCTGGCCGACCGCCGCATGCTCATCCTCGACGAGGCCACGAGCTCGGTGGACACGCGCACCGAGGAGCGCATCCAGAAGGCCATGGACAACCTCATGGCCGGGCGCACCTCGTTCGTCATCGCGCACAGGCTCTCCACCATCAAGAGCGCCGACCTCATCCTCGTCATCCGCGACGGCGACATCGTCGAGCAGGGCACGCACGAGGAACTGCTCGAGCTTGGCGGTTTTTACTCGGAGCTGTATAATTCACAGTTCGCTGAGACAATCGACGAGATCGAGGACTAGCGCGACTTGCGGGAAGGGCCCGCCGCCGCGCGGGCCCTCGCGCCCCGGCCTTCGATCCGGGGCACCTCGTCACGACGACGAGGATGGCCTATGTCCCGACCGGGGGAGCAGATCGCGGAAGATCAACAGGGCGGCGTGCCGTTCGCCGGTCCCGCTGCGGAGCGGCCGGACGACGAGCCTGTGCGGCTCGCGGTGTTCGACTTCGACGGGACGAGCATAAACGGCAACTCGCCCGTGCTGCTCGTGCAGCACCTCATGGAGCGGGGCATGCTGCGCAAGCGGGTGATCTTCCGCATCCTTTTATGGGCGGCGGCCTACAAGCTGCGCCTGCCGCAGAACGAGAGCAAGGTGCGCGGCCTGGTGTTCACGGCGTTCGAGGGCCGGTCGGCCGACGAGGTCGACCGCTTCCTGGCCGACTTCTACGACGAGCGCATCGCGCTCCTGTTCCGTCCCGCCGCCGACGCCGCCATGCGCGCCCACGTGGCCGCAGGCGAGGTGGTCGTGGTCATCTCGGCCACGTTCGAGCCCATAATCCTGCGCGCCATGGAGCACCATCCCTTCGAGTTCCAGATATCCACGCGCATGCGCAAGGCGCCCGACGGCACGTACACGCGCGATGTGGAGGGCCGGCCCGTGGAGGGCGAGGAGAAGCTCGCGGCCGTGCAGCGCTTCGGCGACGAGCGCTTCGGCGCGGGCAACTGGGTGCTGGGCAGCGCCTACGGCGACCACCACTCCGACCGCGCGGTGCTGGGGGCCGCCGAGCACGCCTTCGCCGTCGATCCCGACCGGCCGCTTGCGCGCACGGCGCGGGAGAAGCACTGGAAGGTGCTCGACTGGTAGGGGCCTCTTGTTTTGACCTGCGGGACGGGCGGGCGGGGGCGGAGGCGCCCAGTCGCTCGGGCAGTCCTGCTCGCACGAAGCGTCCACTGGACGCTTCGGCTCGTGCGGAACTCGCTTTATGGGCGCCTCCGCCCCCGTCCGCCCTGGACGGAGTTGGGGGAGAGGCCCTTGCGTCTCGCGGTGAGAGGGGAAGACAGCCGCGCTGGCGCGCTTGCTAGTTGTGGCCGTCGGTTTCCCGCATCCCGGCGTTTTTGACGCGGGCTGACGGTTCTTGCGAGGTGTCGGTGCTGCGCCGGGGAAGGCACCTGTTGACGTAGGGGCAGGCTGCTGCCCGCCCTGCGCGGCGGCTCCGGCGGTATTTGCCATGCGGCGGGCGTTGACCGTTCGTTACCTTCGATTCGTTTTGTTACCGGTACGTGACGATTTGAGGTTTTTGCGCTTCGCCCTATGCGCTTGCGGCGCAGTCCGGTAAAATGTGACTTGACCATATACATTTGCGCAATTCATCTGCGACGTTCACATATCTGAGAAGGAGGGGGGCCCATGTTCGAGAACGTTGACGCGAACAATTCGCCAAGCCAGAACGACGAATACGACAACAGCTCCGCCGCCGACTACCTGCGCCGCGCCGCGCTTGCCTGCGCTGCGGGCGACGCCGTGCTGGGCATGCACCTGTACCTTGCCGCTTTCGAGAAGGGCGCCCGCAACGCCTACGCCCCCGACGACGAGGCCGTGGACGGGCTGCGCCAAGCCTGGGCGCTCGCCTGCAAGCTGAAGGAGCGCTCGCTCGCCGAGTACATCTTCGAGAAGCTCGAGCCTTTCCTGGCCTCCGACGAAGTGGCCGCCTGCGCCGAGCAGCTGCAGCGCCTTGCGCTGGACAAGCTGGAGGAGTTCGGCTTGACGCGCGAGGATCTGGAGGACATGACCGACATGATCTCCCAGGACTTCCTCGGCATCGACGCGCCCCGGCTCATGAAGGTGGAGCACGTCACGCTCCCGCGTCCGAAAGACGACGCGGCTCCCGCGCCGAAGCCGACGGAGCCTGCGGAGATTCGCGACGAGGATGCGCCGGTTGAAGAGGCGGACGTCGAATCCGAGGACGCCGAAAAGGGCGCCGCCTCGTGGCGGCGCGAGGCCGGCGGCTCGAAGGGCGACCAGAAGAGCGCCGCTCCGGCCGAGGATGCCTCGGCGCTCGCGCGCGCCATCCGGTCGGCAGAGGACGCGGTGGGCGAGGACGCCGACGCTCACGCGATCGTCTCGGCGCTCGAGCGCATCTCCTACGCCGACATCGTCGGCTACAACGAAACCGTGGCGCTCATGCGCGACTTCGGTCTGGGAATGCAGGACGACCCCCAGTTCAAGAACCTCGTCGAGCTGCTCAACGCGCGGCACGGCCTTGACCGCATGCCCGCTGCCGACGCCATCATGTTCCGCTCTCCCGCACGCGAGGACGCCAACCGCTTCATGGTGGCCACGCTCGGCGAGCTGGACATGCCGGCCATCCGCATGCGCATGGAGGAGAACCTCCAGGGCATGCCGGTGCTCTGCGTCATGGCCCAGGCCGACAACCAGCCCCAGCTCAACGCGGCGCGCAACGCCTTCGAGGGCCCCGGCGTGCTCATGCTGGAGGATCTGGACCTGTGGGCGTCGCCCATGTCCGACGTCGGCGACGAGTTCGGCGGCTTCATGTTCTCCAGCCTGTCGCGCGGCGCGCGCGAGGCCATGGGGCTCATCCGCTCGGCCGTGGAGAACCCCGACGTGTTCGTGCTGGTCACGGCGGCGGAAGCGGGGGAGATCGACCCGTTCTTCTACGATCTGCTGGAGCCGCTGTCCATCGTGGACATCGACTACCCCACGCCGGAAGAGCGCGTGGACATTTGGATGGAGATCGCGCGCGAGCATCCGTCGCTGCGCGGCGTGAACCGGGTCGACCTCGTGCGCTACTCGGCCGGCATGCCCCGCTACGACATATACATGGCCGCCCGCGAAGCCATAGAGGAAGCGTACAAGGCAAGCCTGGTGGCACGGCGCTACCTGCCCGTCACCGCAGACAACCTGTTCGACAAGCTGGCGGCTTACCAGCCGCTGGACTCGGAGGAGTACCGCGCTCTCGAGGACGCCGTCGTGAAGGACTTCAGGCGCGAGCTTGACCATCTTGACGATTTGCTGAAGGGAACCGAGGAGTAGAACACATGGATATCACGCGACGCTGCGATTACGCCTGCCGCATTCTGAGGGCCGCTTACAAGAGCGGCGACGCCTACGTATCCGTATCGGACATAGCCGAAGAAGAGGACATACCCTACGCGTTCGCGCGCAGCATCCAGCACGACCTGGTGAAGGGAGGGCTCATCAAAACCGTGCGCGGCGCGCACGGCGGGCTCGTTCTCAACTGCGACCCGGCCGAGGTCACGCTGCTGGAGGTGCTGGAGGCCATCCAGGGGCCGGTGAGCATCTCGCTGTGCGTCATGGACCCCGAATACTGCGAGAAGCAGCCGGAGTGCGCCTACAACAAGGTGTGGCAGGGCGCCGACCGCATGCTCAACGGCTACTTCGCGTCCATCACGCTCAAAGACCTGTTCGAGCAGGGCGGAACCCATCCGTCCATCGAGAAGGCCATGGATGCGGGCGACGCTCCGACTGGCGAGCGAGGGGACGCCGCCCTCGCCGCCTCCTCGTCGGGGGTCCGGGCGAGCGCCTGCCCCATGCGCACGTCCTCCTGCGCCCAGGGTTCATGCCGCTGACGCAGGCGCCGCGGCCCGCGTGGCCGTGCGACGACCCCGACCGCGACGCGTTCGTCGCGCTCGTGCGCGAGCAGGGCGCCGCGCTCTACCGCGACCTTCCCTGGCGCGGCCTCGACGATCCCTACGCCGTGCTCGTGTCCGAGATCATGCTCCAGCAGACGCAGGTGGCGCGCGTGGGGCGGTTCTGGGAGCGCTTCATGGCGCTGTTCCCCACGATAGACGCGCTCGCGTCGGCCGACACGGCCGACGTGCTCGCCCAATGGCAGGGTCTTGGCTACAACCGCCGCGCGATAGCCCTCAAAAGGACGGCCGACGCGTGCGCGGCCGAGCGCGGGGGCGCGTTGCCCGACACGGCCGAGGAGCTGCAGCGCCTGCCCGGCATCGGCCCGGCCACGGCGGCCGGCGTCATGGCGTTCGCCTACAACCGCCCGTCCGTCTACATCGAGACGAACGTGCGCACGGTGTTCCTGCACGAGCTGTTCCCCGACCGCGAGAAGGTGGGCGACAAGGAGCTCGCGCCGCTCGTGGCCGACACGTGCCCCGAAGACGACGCGCGGGCGTGGTACTACGCGCTGCTCGACTACGGCGCGCACCTGAAGACGCAGGTCGCCAATCCTTCGCGGCGCAGCGCCCACTACGTGCGCCAGAGCGCGTTCGAGGGCTCGCGGCGCCAGAAGCGCGCCGAGCTCGTGCGCATCGTGCTGGCCTCGCCCGGCATCGGCGCGGCCGAGCTGGCCGAGCGCCTGGACGCCTTCGAGCTGGCCGGCGGCCGCGACCGGGTGGACGCGGACGTGTTCGAGGGGATCGCGGCGGACCTCGTGTCGGAAGGTTTTTTCCGACGGGAGGGCGACGTTTTCCTTCCCTGAGCGTTTCGCTGTGATAGAATACGCGAATCCCGTGAGGGAGTAGTCGACGCCTTCGGGCGCGGCCCGGTCAACATACTGCTTCGCATAGGAAGCTGGCCAGCCTTAAACGACAAGACTCGCGGTGTGGCGCAGGCGTCGCACCGTGCTTTTTCGCAGCCGACGCGCCCGCGTCGGTATTTTTTTGCCCACGGCCGGATGAGAGGACGGGCGTGGGAGGCCGGACGAGAACGAGGGGGTCATCGTGGGATTCGTGGAGCTGTTCTTGGTGGCGGTGGGGCTGTCCATGGACGCCTTCGCCGTTTCGGTGTGCAAAGGGCTGTGCATGAAGCGCCTCGACGTGCGCCAAGGCGTGGTCATAGCCCTGTTCTTCGGCGGCTTCCAGGCGCTCATGCCGCTTGCGGGCTGGGCGCTGGGAACGCAGTTCGAGCAGTACATCACGCCGGTTGACCACTGGATAGCCTTTGTCTTGCTGGCGTTCATCGGCGGCAAGATGCTGTGGGACGCCTTCCGCGGCGGCGAGGAGGAGCTGTCCTGCCCGGCGGACGGCAAGCTCGACCTGCGCGAGCTGGTGATGCTGTCGGTGGCCACGAGCATCGACGCGCTGGCCGTGGGCATCACGTTCGCGTTCCTGCGCGTGGACATCGTGTCGTCCGTCGCCCTCATCGGCGTCACGACGTTCGTCTTGTCGCTGGCGGGCGTGGCCGTGGGGCACCGCTTCGGAGCCCGCTACGAGAAGACCGCCACCGTCGTCGGCGGCGTCGTGCTCATTCTCATCGGCACGAAGATCCTGCTAGAGCACCTGGGCGTCATCGCGTTCTAAAAGCGCGACGCTTGTTCACGCCACAGGGTAGCTGCCGAGCACTTTCACCTCGCGCAGCTTGAGGCGCAGGCAGTTGAGGGCCGTTTGCACCGGCAGCGAGTTGGCGTCTTCCTTGAACTCGATGAAGAACATGTAGTCGCCGAGCGCCTGCTTCGTGGGGCGCGACTGGATCATGGACAGGTTGATGCCGGCGTAGGCGAACTCCGAGAGGATCATGTTCAACGTGCCCGCCCGGTCCACCTGCAAGAACAGCGCGAGCGACGTCTTGTATTTGTCCCCCCTGAACACGGGCGGGTGCCCTTGGCGGCCGATGAGGGCGAACAGCGTCTGGTTGCCGAAGTGGTCCTCGATGTCGCGCTCCGCCACGCGCGCCCCGTACAGCTCGGCGGCGAACGCGTTCGCGATGCCGGCGACGTGCGGGTTCTCCAGAGCCAGTCGCGCGCTTTCCGCCGTGGAAGACGTGGTGACGGTGGCGCGCCCCGGCAGGCGCTCGGCCAGGAAGCGACGGCACTGCGCGAGGCCCTGGGCGTGCGAGGCCACGCAGGTGACGTCCTCCAGCTTGGCGTCGGGGTGCAGCACCAGGCAGTGGTGGATGTCGACGACCTGCTCGCCCAGTATGGTGGCCGGGCTCTTGAACGCGAAGTTGTCGAGCGTGGCCGTGACCGACCCCTCGAGCGAGTTCTCCTTGGCCACGACGCCGAACTCGCACTTGCCGCGGTCGACGCTGTCGAACACCTCGTCGAACGACGCGCATTCCAGAAGCTGCGGCTCGTCGATGCCGAGGCGCGCGGCGAAGGCGCGGGCGGCCTCGTCGGTGTAGGTGCCGGCGGGGCCCAGGTAGGCGAATACGGGTTCGGTGGCGGTCATGGACGTGCCCTTCGGTCGTGATGTGCAGTTGCCGCCGGTTGCTCAGAGCAGCGGCGGACGCGCGGTCGCAGGGGGCGCGTCCGGGATATCCGGGTCGCGCGGCGCGTCGTCTTATGATATCCTTCCGTGCGGTGTCGCCCGAGGGGTGGGCCGCTTCTTATGCAGGAATCCTACAATTCTCCTGTTTTTCGATGAGCGGCCTTGTATCGCGCATGATTCGAGGGGGTGCGCTCTCTTATGCGTGTTTTTGCATAAAAGCATGATTAACCTGCATAAATTATGTTACGACAAACAGTATCCGTAACATTTTTGAACCATTTGCGGGCCAATCGTTGCGCTCGCGCAGTCGTTGCGTAATTTAAAACATTTCTCGGGGAGAATACTAAATAGTGCAATGTCAGACGAGAGCACCTGAGGAGGTGTGCACATGGAAACAGAGGCCACGGTTTCAGAGTTTCAGAACATGCTTTCCGCCCGCGGTGTGACGCGGCGCAGCTTCATGAAACTTTGCGGCGCCGTTGCCGCGGCTGCCGGGCTGTCCCAGCTCGCCGCGCCGCAGATAGCGCAGGCCCTCGAGAAATCCGTGATCGGCGCTACGAAGGGGAAGCTGTACCCGGTAATCTGGATCGAAGGCGCGTCGTGCACGGGATGTACCGAGTCGTTCGCCCAGGTCGAGACGCCGGATCCCGCGAGCGTCGTGCTCGAGCTTATCTCGCTCAACTATTCCGAGACGCTGTCCGCAGCGGCCGGTTGGTCGATGGAGGAAGCCAAGGAGCAGACCATCGAGGCCGGGAACTACATCCTGGTGTACGAAGGCGCCGTGCTGGAAGGCTGGGGCGGCCAAGCGCTGCGCGTGGCCGACAAGCCCGGCACGGAGCATCTGATCGAGGCTGCCGAGAAGGCCAACGCGGTCGTCGCGCTGGGCTCCTGCGCCGTCAACGGCGGCTGGATGGGCGCCCACCCGAACTCCTCGGACGCCCTGGGCGTGCAGGCGTTCCTGAAGAAGGCCGGCATCGACACGCCGGTCATCAACATCCCGGGCTGCCCCGCGAACCCCGAGTGGCTCGTGTCCGTGCTCGTGGACGTCGTGCTGCTGGAGAAGCTGCCGGCGCTCAACGGCGAGAACAAGCCCTCCGGCATCTTCGACCAGACGATCCACGACAACTGCGAGCGTCGCGGCCACTTCGAGAACGGCGAGTTCGTCTACCAGTTCGGCTCCGAGGAAGAGGCCAAGGGCTACTGCCTGTACCCCATGGGCTGCCGCGGACCGCAGACGAAGTCCAACTGCGGCGTGACGCTGTGGAACGACCGTCGCAGCTGGTGCGTGCAGGCGGGTTCCCCCTGCATCGGCTGCTGCGAAGCGGCTCCGAACGATCCCGGCCACAACTGGGTCGAGGTCAACACCCCGTTCTACAAGCGCCATCGCGACCTGCGCATCGGCGATTGGATGGTCCAGCCCGGCACGATCGCGCTCGGCATCACGGGCATCCTGGCCGCCGCGCTCGTCGTGCACGGCTTCGGCATGAAGGTGTCCGGTCGCATGGACGGCGGCGCAGACTTCGAGAAGGTCCGCGCTTGGGACAAGAACCATCCCGACAAGTCCATCGGCAAGTACGACCTCACGCGCGAGGAAGCCAAGGCCGCGTGCGAGAAGAGCAGCAAGAACAGCCAGGCAAAGCCTGTCGAAACCGATGAAGAAGAAGGGAGGTAAGCCTACATGACCCGTTCAGTTATCGACCCGATCACCCGTATCGAGGGCCATCTCCGCGTCGAGATGGAAGTGACCAACGGCAAGGTGTCCGACGCCTGGGTGTCCGGCGGTTGCTTCCGCGGCATGGAAATGGTCGTTGAGAACCGCACGCCCGAAGACGCCGCGCAGATCGTGCAGCGCATCTGCGGCGTGTGCCCGGTGTCCCACGCGCACTCGTCCGCCATCGCGGCCGAGCATGCCTACGGCATCAAGATCTCGAACAACGCGCGCATCATCCGCAACATCTTGGAAGGCGCCCAGTTCCTCCACAGCCATATCCTGTGGTTCTACAACCTGGCGGCTCTGGACTACGTGAACCCGCTCAACGCCCTCAAGGCCGACGCGGCGGACGCCTACGACCTCGCCCAGGCTGCCGGCACCTCTACGAACAGCGACTTCGTGGCCCTGCAGGAGCGCCTGTCGAACTTCGCCGACAACGGCCAGCTGTCCATCTTTTCGGGCAACTGGTTCGACGCGGAGGACGGCACGGGCTACAAGCTCCCGCCCGAGCTCGACCTCATCTGCACGGCCCACTACCTGGAGGCGCTGCAGATGCAGGCCAAGGCCTCCCAGGTGTCCGCCATCATCGGCGGCAAGATGCCGCACGTCATGACGCTCATCCCGGGCGGCACGGCGTTCGTGCCCACCGACCAGAAGCTCGACGACCTCAAGTACCTCGTCGACGAGATCTACAACTGGGTCGAGGCCACGATGATCCCCGACACCCTGGCCATCGCGCCGTACTACATCGACGCGCTCAACTGGGGCAAGGGCTGCGGCCGCTACGTGGCCTGGGGCGTGTTCGAAAACGAGAGCATGGAGCTGGCCGACCGCTACCTGCCTATGGGCGTCATCGACGACAAGCTCAACCTCTCGGACGTCAAGGAAGAGCTCATCACCGAGTACATGGGCCACTCCTGGTACAAGGGCGAGGAGACCTACACCTCCCCGTACTTCGTCACGGAGCCCGACTACACCGAGTACGACGTGAACGACCGCTACACGTGGGTCAAGTGCCCCGCCTACGACGGCAAGCCCTACGAGGCCGGCGGCCTGTCCCGCGTTCTCGCGGCGTACAAGCGCAACGTGCCGTTCATCGTGGAGCAGGTCAACGGCTTGCTCGACGCGCTGGGCGCCCCCGGCCAGATCGGCGTGGCGCAATCCACGCTCGGCCGCACGGCCGTCCGCCAGATCGAGACGCTCTACATCGCCGGCCTCATGAAGGACTGGGTCGCCGAGCTGTGCGAGGCCGTCAAGAGCGGCGACAGCGACTACTTCCGCGAGCCCACCACCATCACCGGTTCCGGCACGGGCTTCTGGGAGGCCCCCCGCGGCGCCCTCTACCACTCGGAAGAGGTCAAGGACGGCAAGATCACGGGCTACCAGATCATCATCCCGACCACGTGGAACCTCGCGCCGGTGAACGCCAGCGGCGAGCACGGCCCGATGGAGCAGGCCCTCATCGGCAACCCGGTGGGCGACATCGAGAAGCCCATCAACGCCCTGCGCACCGTGCACAGCTTCGACCCCTGCACGGCCTGCGCGGTCCACATCACCGAACCGGCGACGGGCAAGAGCTTCGAGACCGTCACGAGTCCTTGGGGGGTGAAGTAACATGGCGCACTTGGCACACTATCGCGAAGCGCATCCGATGCCCTTCGTCATCACGCACTGGATCAACCTCGTTTGCATGATCCTGCTGATCGTCACGGGCTTCAGCATCCACTTCCCGTTCTGGGGCGGATTCATGGGCATCGCCCGCGGCGTGCACGTGTTCTGCGGCTTCATCATCTTCCTGAACTGCATCGTCCGTCTGATCATGGCCTTCTTCGTGAAGTCCTCGCCGGACGGCGGCACGCGCTTCCAGGTCACGGACTACAAGACGTGGCTGCCGCAGGCCGACAACCGCCACCAGCTGGGCGCGTGGATCAAGTACTACCTGTTCCTGAAGAAGGACCACCCGCTGGGCGCCAAGCTGGGCGTTCCGCAGAAGATCAGCTACCTGGCCATCCCCATCCTCATCATCGTGATGTTCTACACGGGCCTGTGCCTGTGGGCTCCCACGATGAACTGGGGCTTCATGGCGGCCGGTACCGATCTGGTGGGCGGCCTCATGTCGATGCGCATCATCCACTACTTCATGATGTACGTCTTCATCTGCTTCATGTTCATCCACATCTACCTGGCGAACATCGAGGGCATCTCCCCGACGCTGCTCATGTTCTTCTGGAAAGAGCACGGCGGACTGGTCTACGATCCCGAGAACCACGTGATCGTGGGCGAGGATGACCTGCACCACAAGAAGGCTTAAGGCGCGCGGACCGTCGCACGGCTCGTAGCTTTCGAAGCTTGAAGGGAGCCCGGGAAACCGGGCTCCCTTTTTCGATGTCCGGTTGCCAAAGGCGAGACGGGCATCGGAGGCGGGGCGGAGGCCGCCTGCGGGGATCGTCCGTCGCGCGGCCGTGCGGAGACGCGCAAGGCCGGTTCCGTCTGCGGTTCCCAGGGATCGCGGGGCGGCGCCCGCCGCGGCCCTCCGCCCGCCGACGCGCAATATCGTACAAGCGCGGGGTTCCGTCGTTCGACTATACTTGGCCGATGCGAAAAGAGAGGGAGCATATGCGATGCGAAGGCGGGCGGACCGAGCGTTCGCGGACGGAAGAGGAGCCCAGGGGCATGGACGCGCGCGAGGTGCGGGCGTTCGCGCGGCCCGACGGGTCCCTGGTGGAGGTGTGCTCGCTCGCCGGGAACATCCGGGCGTTCCCCAACCACCTGCACGAGCACTACGTGGTGGGCGCCCTGAACGCCAGCCGCCGCGCGCTCACCATGGGCGGGCGGGAGCTGCACGTGCTGGAGCCGGGCGACGTGTTCCTGGTGAACCCCGGCGAACCCCATGCGTGCGACCCGCTCGACAACGAGCCGTTCGCGTACCGCTGCGCGAACGTGCCCGTGAGCGCGGTCGCGGCGCTGGCCGGCGTGGCGACGGAAGAGGCTCCGCGGTTCGCCGTGCCCGTGCTGCGCGACGCCGCGCTGTTCGGCCGGGCGGACGCCTTGTTCGCCCGTGCCGCGTCGGACGACGGCTCGGCCGTCCTCGACGCGCTCGACGAGCTTGTGTCCGATTTGCTCGAGGCCGCCGACGCGGCGGCGGCCGACGGGCCGGGCGAGCCGTCGGCGCCGGGCGCCCTCGTGGCCTCGGCGCGCGCTTTCATCGACGAGCGCTACGCCGAGCGCATCGCGCTCGAGGACGTGGCCGACGTCGTGGGGGCGAGCCGCTACGCGCTCGTGCGCGCCTTCAAGAAGGAGCTGGGCATCACGCCGGGGCGCTACCTGTCGGCGGTGCGCGTCATGCACGCGAAGAGCCTGCTCGAGCGGGGATGCGCCCCTGCGGCGGTGGCCGGGCTCACGGGCTTCGCCGACCAGGCGCACCTGGGGCGCGTGTTCCGCAACGTGACGGGCCTCACGCCGGCGCGCTACCGCTCGGCCTGCTCGGCAGGGGAGGCGTCGTGAGCGCTCGCGAGCGGGCTGTAGCGGCCGGCGTGCGATCCCCTGCGGCGCGGGGGCACCTGTTCGCGCTGTTCACCGTCGCGGTGTGGGGCACGACGTTCGTGGCGACGAAGGTTCTGCTCGTGAACTTCGCGCCCATCGAGATACTGTTCTACCGCTTCCTCATAGGCTTTTTGGTGCTGTGGGCGTGCCGGCCGCGGCATGTGAAGCTGGGCGGCTGGCGCGAGGAGGCGCTCGTGGCGGCGGCCGGCCTCACCGGCGTCGTGCTGTACTTCCTGTTCGAGAACATCGCGCTTACCAGCACCACCGCCAGCAACGTGGGCGTGATCGTGGCGGTGAACCCGTTCTTCACGGCGCTCTTGTCCTCCGTGCTGCTGCGCGACGAGAAGCTGCATCCGGTGTTCTTCGCCGGCTTCGCCCTGGCCATGGCGGGCATCGTGCTCATCAGCTGGGAGGGGCTGGGAACGGGCAGCGTCGTGGGCGACCTTCTGGCGGTGGCCGCCGCCGCCGTGTGGGCCGTGTACGCCGTGCTCACGCGCAAGCTGGCGGCGCTGTGCGACGACACCATCCAGATGACGAAGCGCACGTTCGCCTGGGGGCTCGTCCTCATGGTGCCGGCGCTGTTCCTGCTGGACTTCCAGTTCGGCGTGGAGCGCTTCGCCGATCCGGTCATGACGGCGAACATGCTGTTCCTGGGCGTGGGCGCGTCGGCGGCGTGCTTCGCCACCTGGGGCATCGCCGTGAGGCTTCTGGGCGCTGTGAAGACGAGCGCCTACATCTACCTGGTGCCCGTCATCACGGTGGCCGCCTCGGTGGCGGTGCTGGGCGAGCCCCTCACGCCGCAGATATGCGTCGGCGTGGTGCTGACCTGCGCCGGGCTGGTGCTGTCGGAGCGCGGAAAGGGGGCGCCGCCCGCCGTCGGCGCGGCCGAGGGGTCCGAGCCCCGTGCGGTCGACGACCGGGCCGAGCGGGTCGTCAACGACGGCGAAGGTGCTGCGGTTAGCCCTGCCGATCGATGAAGCGCACGAAGGCCTGGGCCTGCTTCTCCAGGTAGGGGGCCGAGGCGTCCAGCTTGAGCATGCCGTCTTCGGCCTGCGTGGCGATATGGGGGACGGCCAGGCGCGGCTGGTTCATGATGCGCGCGTCCAGGAAGCTGAGCACGCCCACGAGCTGGTCCTGCGCGTGCGCCGCGCCGCTCATGCCGATGCTCGCGCCCGCCAGCGCCACGGGCTTGCCGGCCAGCACCTGTCCCTCGGTGTCGCTCACCGGGCGCGAGAGCCAGTCGATGAGGTTCTTCAAGGGCCCGGGGATGGCGTGGTTGTACTCGGGGCTGAACAGCCACAGGCCGTCGGCGCGCTTGACCTCGTCGCGCACGCGGCTCACCGCGGCGGGGGCGGGATGCTCGGCGTCCTGGTTCATGAAGGGGACGTCGTCCCAGGCGAGGATGCGGTAGTCGACCTCGGGATGCAGCTTGGCGAGCACCGCTCCCGCCGCCTCGGCCAGCTGGCGGTTGTAGCTTGCGCTGCGAAGCGATCCGGCGATGGCGAGTATGTTCATGAGGGTTCCTCGATTCGATAATGTTATCTTGTTGGTGCCATATGATAGCACGTTCGTCATGCGCGCGGTCGGTTTGGCGCTGAACCGTCATGGAAAACCGCTCGGCCGCGTGCCGCAGCGGCGGGTGCCGGCTTCGCTATAATAGGCGACGATCACGAGAGCGAAGGAGACCGCGGTGGCGGAATTGACGGACGAGCAGATCGCGCAAGAAGAGAAGTTCCTCGAGGGCGTGCCGCGCTTGAACATAGGGGCGCTGTTTTTGCCTCCCATCTGGGGACCGGCGCACGGCATGTGGGCGGCGATCCTGTTCTACCCCATATGGCTTTTCGCGGACAACACGTTCTACGCGGCATGGACCGAGCGCACCCCGCTCGCGCTCGTCGTCGCCGCTGTCGTGTTCGTCACGCTCACGGCGGGCACGGTGGCCTTCGCCGTCATCGGGCAACCGTTCGCCGCGCACCGCGCCGCGCAGCGCGGCGCAGACAAGGACGCCTACCTGCGTAGACAGCGTATCTGGGCCGTTGTGAGCGTTGTGGTCGGCTGCGCCATGATAGCGGTGGCCACGTACTACAACCTGGTCATCCGTCCCACGATGGGGGAGTGAGCGCCATGGGTCGGTCGGATGTCGAGAGCCTCGGAGCCGAGGCCGCCGAGGGCCGCGAGCATGGCGGAGACGTCGGCGAAGCCGGAGCCGTCGAAAACGCCGGGACCGCCTGCGACGCGAGCAAGCCGGTCGAGACCCGCCGCATCGGGGTGCTCTGCGTGGGCAACAAGCTCATGCTCGACGACGGGTTGGGCACCGCCGTGTACGAGGAGCTGACGGAGCGGTACGAGACGCCCGACAACGTGGAACTGTTCGACGTGGGCTGCCTGAGCATGGACATGCTGCCGTACGTGCGCGACTTCGACGTGATCGTCACGGTGGACGCCGTGGACGGCACGGACGCCGAGCCGGGCACCGTGTTCCGCTTCGAGCCCGACGCTATGGCGCGCCATTCCGGGGCGACGGCCTCGCTGCACGATTTGAAGCTCGTCGACCTGTTCGACGCGGCGATGCTCCTGGGTTACGAGGCTGAGGGGCTCTGCCTGGGCATGCAGGTGGAGAACCCCTCGCCGGCCGTGGTCACGGTGGGCCTCACGCCGAAGGTGGCCGCCGCGCTGCCGCTTCTGGTGGAGACGGTGGCGGGCGAGCTCGCCCGCATGGGCTCGCCGCTCCTTCCGCGCGAGGGCGCGGACGCGTAAGCCCGCGGCGGCGACCGGCGCGCGCGGCGGCGGGGCCAGGCTAGGCTTTCGGGCCGTCCGCACCCAGGAAGCGCTCTTCGAACGCGTCCGCCGGCAGCGGGCGCGACACGAGGAAGCCCTGGACGCTGTCCGCGCCGATGGCGCGCACGGCGTCCAGCTCCGTGCTTTCCTCCACGCCCTCCACCGTCACCTCGATGTCCACGCTGTGGCACAGGTCGATGACGGCGTCTATGAACGCGCGGTTGAACGACTCGGCGTGGATGTTCTTGATGAACACCCGATCGATCTTCACGATGTCCGCAGGCGACTGGGACAGCTGGCCGAGCGAGGAGTATCCCGTGCCGAAGTCGTCCATGGCCAGGCGGATGCCCAGGGCGCGCAGGCGGTCGAACGTCGCGCGCAGCGCGTCGAGGTCGGTCACGAAGTAGCTCTCGGTCATCTCCAGCACGATGCGCCGCGGGTCGGCGCCCGCTTCGGCCAACGTGCGCGCTACGAAGGGGACGAAGTCGGCTTCGAGCAGCTGCAAATACGAGATGTTCACGTTCATGACGAAGCCGTCCCGAGCGCGGCTCCAGGCGGCGCACTGGCCGGCGGCCTGCTCGAACACCCAACGGCCCACGGCCCCGATGAGCCCGTAGGATTCCAAGATGGGAATGAACTCGACGGGGCTCACCGCGCCGAACTCTTCCGCGCTCCAGCGCAGAAGCGCCTCGGCTCCCGCCACGCGCAGCGTGTCGGCGTCGACGAGCGGCTGGTAATGCACCGAGAAGCCCCTCATCCCGTCCATCACGGACGCCTGCAAACGGTCGCTGAGCTCCAGGCGCCGCAGCTTTTCCTGCGACATGGCGGGCGAGAAGAACGAAAGGGTGTTCTTGCCGCGGTGCTTGCTCTCCTCTAGGGCGCTTTCCGCGTGCTTGATCAGGTCGAGCCCCGTGGCGCCGTCCTCGCCGATCATGGCCGCGCCTCCGGAGACCGTGCAGAAGTACGGCACGCCGTCTATGTCCTGCTGGCGGTTGGCGAAGGCGTGCACGGTGCGGTACAGGTCCTCCATGGCGTTGCGGTCGGCGTCGTCGAGCACGATGGCGAACTCGTCGCCGTCGAAGCGGAAGGCGGTGGCGTTGTCGGGCAGCAGGCGAAGCGTGGCCTGCGCGAACCGGCGCAGCACGCCGTTGCCGAACGCGTGGTCGTTGAGGGAGTTGATGCGCGAGAAATCGTCCAAGCCCAGCAGCAGGATGCCGCCCTCCGCATGCGAGCGCGAGAGCAGACGGTCGAGCACCTGCAGGCACTTCTCGTGCATGAACAGGCCGGTTATGGCGTCAACCTTGCCTTTGCGCTCCAGGTTCGTGATGGCGCCCGAGAACAGCACGGGATTCCCCTGGTCGTCGCGCATCAACAGGCCGCGGCACACGATCCAGACATGCTCGCCCTTGCGGTTGACCACCTGGTACTCCAGGTCGTGCTCGTCGGTCTCGCCGGACAGCAGATCGTCGATGGACTCGTCGAAGCTCGGCCGGTCGCGTTCCACCACGAGCTCGCGCCAGCGGGGGATAAGCCCCTCGAACAGGCGGTCGGGCAGGTCGAAGTCGCGCAGCATGTTCTCGGACACGAGCGCCGTGTCCGTTCGCATGTCGATGATGTACAGGTAGTCGTCCGTGCTGTAGGCGACCGCGTCGTAGAACAAGCGTGGATCGAGATCGAACGAACTCAGCGCTTCCTGCGTGTCCATGCGGCCTTACCTCGTGTCTACTCACCGAGCGCGTCAAATTACCGTTGAACATTGTACTGGAAACGGGTTCTGAAATGGGCGAAAAACAGAAGCCGACGATGCTCGGATGCTCGAGTGGAGGCGAACGCCGCGCCAAAGCGGTGGGCGGCCATGATGATTGCGTGACGAAACGCCTGCGGTTTTGCCACAAGGGGCCGGAACGGAGCCCGCAGCGTGAAGCCTGCGGGTAAGCTTTGGTGAAAAAGCCGCAGCCTGCGGCCGCGAGGCTGTCAAGAAGGAGCTCTTCATCATGAGGATAAACACGATCAGCGCTTACGAAACCTCCGCCGAGCGGTTCTTCGAAGCTTTGGCGTCATGGGACGTCGATCTTCTGCTGGACACCCGCTTGAAGAACACGAACCAACTGGCCGGGTTCACGAAGAAGAACGACCTTGCGTTCTTCGTGCCGAAGCTGCTGCACGCCGACTACGTGCACGACAAGCTGTTCGCCCCCGCTCCGACTTTGTTCGAGCGCTACCTGCACGGCAACATCGGGTGGGACGCGTACGCCGACGCCTATCGCGACGCCCTGCGCGAGCGCGAGGCCGTGCCGCAGTTCTTCGACCGCTACGGCGAGTACGAGAGCGTGTGCCTGCTGGGCACCGCCACCCGCAAGCGCCGCAGCCACGTGGAGGTGCTGCAAAAGATGCTCGAGGAGTCCCAGGCGATCTAGGCTCCGCCAAGGCCCGGGCCTTGGCTTTCTTGTGCGCCCCTTGCTAAACTAGCGATTGCTAGCTATTATACTAGCATTCGCTAGTTTAAGGAGAGGGCATGACGGAGAAGACGAACGGGGCGGCGGCGAGCGGCAGGGCCTCGGCGACGCGCGAACGCATCGTCGCGGCGGCGTTCGCGCTGTTCGCGGAACGGGGCTACCATGCGGTGCCGGTGCGCGACATCGCGGCGGCCGTCGGCATCAAGGATGCGTCGCTTTACAACCATTTTCCCGGGAAGCGCGCCATATTCGACGCCGTGGTGGCCGAGGCCCTCGCGCGCACGCGCGACGTGTTCGAGAGCCAGGGCGTCATGGTGGAGCCGACAGACGATCCGACGGGCTACGCCGGCTCGTTCGAAGAGACGGAGCGGCGGGTGCTGGCGGGCTTCCGCCACTTCTTCGCGGATGACGAGATGATCCGCTTGCGCCGTTTTCTCACCATGAGCCAGTTCGACGACGGGTGCGCCGCAAGCGCGTACCGCCTCGTTTTCATCGAACAGCCAACGGCCATCCAGCGCACGGTGTTCGAGCACCTGATGGCCTGCGGCCGGTTCGCGCTCGACGACGCCCAGGCGCTTGCGCGCGAGTTCCACGGCCCGGTGTTCCTGCTGCTGGCGTCCGGCGCCTCGTGGGCGGAGGCCGAGCCGTTGGTGCGCGCCCATCTGAGACGGTTCTTCGACATGCATGCGATCAAGGCGTCCGAGGACGCTGCAACGGAAGGGGAGGAGCGATGAGCGCGATAGTGGTGTACGCGTCGCAGACGGGTTTCACGCGGCGCTATGCGGAATGGATCGCCGAGGAGCTGGGCTGCGATGCCGTGCCGGTCGAGCAGGCCGACGGGGTGGACGCAGGGGCTTTCGAGGTCGTCGTGTTCGGCGGCTGGTTTCATGCGGGCGGGCTCGTGGGCATGAAATGGCTCAAGCGCGCCCGCGAGGCGCATCCCGGCGCGCGGTTCGTCGCGTTCGCGGTGGGCGCGACCCCGACGGAGTGGACCGACATGGTGGACGAGGCGATGGGGCGGGAATTCCCCTCGCCGGAGTTCGACGGGGTGCCGCGGTTCTACCTGCGCGGCGGGTTCGCCTACGAGCGTTTGAGCATGCCGAACAAGCTGGCCATGAAGTTGTTCTTCAAGATGCAGGAGAAGCAGGCCGCCACCGACCCGCGCGCCGCCGAGATGCTCGAGGGCATGCGCGGCGGCTTCGACGCCACCGACCGCGCGGCCGTCGCGCCGGTGATCGAGCGCGTTCGCGAGCTGGCCGGAGAGGACGGCGCGGTCGGTTCGCCAACGGCTAGCGTCCCGGGGCCGGATGCCTCGTGAGGCCGTGCTCGGTGCAGTAGGCGTACAGCACGCCGCCGGGCAGGCGCGGAAGGAGCGCCTCGCCGCCCTGCTCGGGATAGAGCTTCTCGACGGCCAGGCGGTCGTATCCCACCACGGCGACGAAGCCCAGGTGGTGGCCTTTCTCCATGGGATGGTCGAACGTGACGTACCAGTCGCCCTCCACGCTCTGGGCGCGCAGGGCGTGCGCCTCGTCGGCGGGGCGCGCTTCGAGGGGCTCGAGCTTCCTGCCGCAGCAGGACACCTCGGCGTCGCCCGTGGTGGTGATGACGTTCCCGCAGGCAGGGCATACGCGGAAGGCCGTGCGCTTCATGGTTCCTCCTTGACGGTCGTCGGGGGAGAGGGCGCCGGCCAGCAGCGTCTCGACCGTGGTGCCCAGCTCGTCGGCGAGCGCGGGCAGAAGCGACACGTCGGGGCATCCGCCGCCCCGCTCCCACTTCGAAACCGCCTTGTCGCCCACGCCCACGCGCGCGGCCAGCTGGAGCTGCGTGAGCCCGCGCTCCTCGCGCAAGGATCGTATGAGCGCTCCGGTGCGCTTGGTGTCCATCGGTCTTCCTCCCGTTCGTTTTCAGCGTGACGCCCACGATACGCGACCCGGACGTCGCGCGCAATGAACGCTCCGTAGAGTCGGGATTGGCCGGCTGGCGAAAGCGGTTACCTAGGGAAGAGGCTGGCAGGCGGGGCAGTAGTATACGTTGCCGCCCAGGTAGGGCTTCTTCTCGATCTCGCCG
Source organism: Gordonibacter sp. 28C (assembly GCF_003339845.1). Taxonomy (GTDB): domain Bacteria; phylum Actinomycetota; class Coriobacteriia; order Coriobacteriales; family Eggerthellaceae; genus Gordonibacter. The sequence goes on along the minus strand of NZ_PPTR01000010.1, from coordinate 66,653 downwards.
TGGCAGACGGGGCAGCCGTCCTTCCAGGTTTTCGCCGACAGGATGCAGCGGTAGCCGCCCGGTTGGCCGTACAGGTCGCGCTCCACGTCGCGCCCGCCCTGCTCCGCCATGGCGGCCAGCGTGCTCTTCATGGCGAGGAACAGGCGCGCGAGGTCGTCGTCGGAAAGCGCGCTCACCTTGGTTTTGGGGTTCAAACGGGCGTTGAACAGGATGTCCTGCAGCACGCCGTTGCCGATGCCGGGGATGCGCTGCTCGGTGGCGAGCAGGGCCTTCACGCTCGCGCTCGACGGCGCGGACGCGGCGAGGGCGCGAAACGCCGCCTCGTCGTAGGCGTCCGAGAGCACGGGAACGGCGTCGCGCGCGGCGACGTAGTACTCGTCGTCGTCGGCGCCCGTGTCGGCTATGAGGAACAGGCCGTACATGGAGGCCGTGCACGCCAGGTGCGACCCGTCGTCGAACGCCAGCAGCAGCTGGTGCTTGGCGGGGACGGCCTCGCCCGGCGCGAGGAGGCGCGCGTTCACGCCTTCGCGCAGAAGCAGCGTCATGCCGTCGTCCAGGGGAAGCTCCACGTAGGGGCCGGTCGCCTTGGCGGCCTCGATGCGCCGGCCGTCCAGGCGCGCGCCGTACGTGGCGGGGTCTCCCGTGAAGAACGCGAACTTGTGCGGGGACGCGTTCGCCACGGCGTCCACGACGATGCGGCCGACCAGGGCGTCCGACATCTGGCGGGCAAGGGTCAGGGCTTCGGGCAACTCGATCACGGGAGCTCCTTCGCTCGGGTTCCGCACGACGTATCCGGCCGCGCTGCCTCCAGTATAGCAGGCACGCTCAGCGGCGGTGCGCCTCGGCCTTCTTCACGCGCTCCACGAGGAAGTCGCGCACGTCGTCGCGCTCGATGCCGAGCGACACGGACAGCTCGTCGCACAACAGACCTTCGGCCAGATCGAAGTACTTCTTGTCCGTGGCGGTGATGCGGCGGCCGGCGTCGGTGCGGCGCGCGGTGCGCTCGCGGACGGACTTCATGATGGGGACGAGGTCCTGGGGCGCGAACGTCCTGAGGCATTTGTCGTACTCCTCTTTGATCCGGCGTTCGAGAAGCGTCGGCGTGTTCGCGCCCGGCTTGAGCGCCTCCTCGTCGATGGACTCGGCGTCGGCGATGGAGTCGATGAGCGCGAGCGCCTCCTTGCGCGACATGACGGGGCGCAGCGTGGGCGGCTCGGCCTCGTCGACGGCCACAAATAGCTTGAGCGAGTTCTCGAACAGCGCGTGCAGCTCGAGGTAGTCCTTGCCTTCGAAATAGCCCTCGCGCAGGGCGGTGACTTCGCAGACATGATGGCGGTAGACGACCGTATCTCCGCATGCGTACATGGCAACCTCCGATGTTGGGTGGGAACGGTGGGTGCGGCTCCGTCGCGTCGCGGTGACGTCGCAGATCAGCTTTTCAATTGTACCACTTCGCAAGAAGAACGCGCGCGTTCCGGCTCGGCGAGCGGCGACGCGTTCTTCGCGGTTGCAGAGCGGTCGGCTCGATGCGGTGCACCGCCGACCCAAAAACACGGTTTCGGCGGCGATTCCGTGTTTTTGGGCCGACCGCGTGCTCCTGCGAGCCATGCGGCTCGAGGGAACCCGGCTGGTTGCGCCTTAGACGGCCGGGGAGCCGCCCTTGCTCGCCACGGCGTGCGCGGGGCAGGTGTGGAAGCAGTTGCCGCACTCGTCGCAGCGCTCGCCCAGGATGGCGTAGGGCTCGCCGGGCACGATGGCCTTGAACGAGCAGGTTTCCAGGCAGGAGCCGCATCCGATGCAGTCGTCCGTTATGGAGAGGCCGGGCTCCTCGTAGGAGTCGCCGCCGAAGGCGAAGCGCTCGCGGTAAAGCTTGTGGTCGCGGTTCGCCATGGCGTAGTCGTAGTCGTACAGCTCGCCGTGGAAGCGGTGCAGCACGAACACGCGCGTCTCGGGGTACTTCGCGATGTCGTACACGGCCACGTTGAAGTTGCGGTCGTGCGGGGCCTTCGCCTCCACCTCGGCCATCGACAGCTCGCGCACCTCGCCCGAAACGCGCATCTGGTAGCCGGGTTTGAACAGGGGCAGGTTGTTCTCGTCGAACACCACTTTTGCCTCGGTGCGCTCGCCCGACACGGCCAAGCGCCCGCTTTCCTTGAGCTGGCGGTAGAACGGCTTCACGTCCATGGTGCGCAGGTAGAGCCCCTCGTCGTCGGCGGCGAAGAAGTGCGCGATGCGCGACTCCACGCCGCCGCGCCCGTCGGGCGTGGCGAAGCTGCAGCAGCCTATCTCGTCGAACCGGTCGAACACGTCTTGGATGGTGAGCATGATCGTAGTCCTTTCTTTCGTATGTCATGAGCGGAGGTGACGAAGGCTCCCTATTGTCATCTTGAGCATTCGACAGTCCAGTGGACTGTCGAACTCCCGAGCACGCGGAGCGGGCGCAGGGAGGCACCGCGAAGCGGCGAGCCGAAGGCCGGAGTCGAAGGATCCCGTGCGGCGCCAGCCATAAGATTCCCAGCTAACGTCGCACGGGATCCTTCGACTACGCGCTGCGCGCTCCGCTCAGGATGACAAGGGGCGTGGTTTTTGCAGCGCGTGCCAGCGGCGGGCGATGGCTTCGGCGTGGGCGCGCATGAGGTCGAGGCCGAGCAGCTCGGTGCAGTCCTCCGAGACGTTCGACACGGAGTTCGCGTCGATGATGCAGGGGCCGCGGCCGCCCTCGATGACGTCGAAGCTGCCGAGCTCGATGGAGAGCGCGGCGGAAGCGCGCTCCGCAGCGTCCGCGACCGCGCGGGGGACGTCGGGGTAGCTGGCGTACGTCGAACCGAAGCGGTAGGCGGACAGGCCGTTGCTTGCGACGGAGCGCTTGACGACGAGCGCGCAGGCGCCGTCCACCACCTCGACGCGCGTGAGGAAGCCGTGCGCGGGTTCCACGTACTCTTCCGCGATGAACTCGATGGCGGGCGCCTCGGCCAGGAACGCCCGGGCCTCTTCGGCGGTGCGGGCGATGGCGGTGCAGGTGGTGCGGCCGCCGCAATTCGGCTTGACGACGCAGGGGTAGGAGAGGGCCTGCGGGTCGAGGTCCGCCGGCGTGCCGCAGGCGTGGACGGCGGGCGTGACGAGGCCGGCCCCGGCCAGCGTCTCGGTTGCCAGGCGCTTGTCGATTTCGAAGAAGTGGGCGCGTCCGGGGTTCACGAGCGGAATGCCGCGCTCCTCGGCTGCGCGGATCACGCGGGGCATGCGCTCGAGCGACGCCATGTGCCCGCGGAACTGGGCGCTGGCGAACACGCGGCTGACCAGCATCTCGCAGGCGAGCGCTTCTTCCTCGGCGGTTTCGTCTTCCATGTTCACCAGACGGACGGGCGCGCCGAACGCTTCGATCTCGGCCGCCAGCTTGCGGTCGGACCATTCGTCGGACTCGTACAGCACGCCTATCATCGGGCACCTCCGTTCTCGCATGCGCGCGCTCGGCCGCATGGGTCGGCTGCGCGTTCCGCGCGGTTCTCGGCCAGGCTTTCCGTCATCAGATGCTCCATTCCAGAAGCTTGCTCAGGAAGCGCTGCAGCTCCGGGGTGGCCGGGTGGTCGAACAGCTGCGCGCTCGTGCCGTACTCCAGCAGCGTTCCGTCGTGCAGGAACGCCGCCTTGTCGCAGGCGTGCCGCGCGAAGCCCATCTCGTGCGTGACCACGATGAAGCGCGTGCCGGAATCCTTGAGGTCGCGGATGAGGTCGAGCACGTCGTTGGTGTACTCGGGGTCGAGCGCGCTGGTGGGCTCGTCGAGCAGCAGCATTTTGGGGCGCGCCGCCACGGCGCGCGCGATGGCCACGCGCTGCTGCTGGCCGCCCGAGAGCTGCACGGGCCGCTTGCCTTCTTCGGCGGCAAGCCCGAAGCGCGAAAGCAGGTCGGCTGCGCGCTCGCGCGCCTCGTCTTCGGGCACGCCGTGCACCACGCGCAGGGGCAGGGCCACGTTCTCGAGCGCGTTCAGGTGGTGGAACAAACCGCTCGACTGGAACACGAAGCCCAGCTGCGCGCGATAGGCCGGCAGCGTGCGCTCGTCGTAGGCCACCGTCTCGCCGTCCACCTCCACCGTGCCGCCCGTGGGCGCGATGAGGCCGCCCACTATGCGCAACAGCGTGGACTTCCCGCCGCCCGAAGGGCCGATGACGGCGAGCGTGGTGACGTCGTCGTCGAAGTCGATGCCGCGCAGCACGGGGACGCCGTCGAACTCCTTCGCTAAGCCCTCTATCCTAATGCGCATAGCCGAACCTCTTCTCGAAGCGCTTGCTCACGAACATGATGGGCAGCGTGAGGCACAGGTACAGCCCGCCCAGCAGCAGGAAGCCGCCGAAGAAGTTGTAGTTCGTGGCCGTGATCTCGCGGACGGTCTGCGTGAGCTCGATGACCGCGATGACGGACAGCAGCGACGAGTCCTTCACGATGGTGGCGAACTGGCCCGTGAGCGCCGGCAGCGTGCGCGCCACCAGCTGGGGCAGCACCACGTGGCGCACGGTCTGCGCTCGCGTGAAGCCCACGGCGCGGGCGGCCTCCATCTGGCCCTCGTCGATGGAGAGCAGGCTGCCGCGCACGATCTCGGCGATGTAGGCGCCGGCGAACACGGACAGGATGACGACGCCGGCCACCACCTTGTTGTCGATGCCCCACGCCGTGCCGATGATGTAGTAGAACAGGTAGATCTGCACGAGCAGGGGCGTGCCGCGCACGAGCTTCACGTACAGGTCGCACAGGTAGCGCACCGGCAGCACGCGCGAGCCTTGCCCGACGGCCACCGGGATGCCCACGAGCATGCTGATGACCAGGCTGGCCGCCGACAGCTCCACCGTGAGCAGGAACCCGCTCGCGATGCGCGTGCGGTACTGCTCCACGAAGTCGAAGTTGAGGGTGATGCCGGCCATGCCGAGCGACAGCCAGAACACGGCGATCACGACGACGCAGACCAGAAGGTAGTTCGCGGCGGCCTTGACCGGCGGCGCCGCTTGCTTCGGCGCCGCCGTGAACGGGCGGGACAGCAGGGAGGGTACGTGCACGGCGGGCCTTTCGTCAAACGGTTCGAACGGGGAGGCTGCGGACTACTCGAATTCGAAGAACCACTTGAAGCCCAGCTCGTCGAACGCGGCCTTCTCGGAGGAGAGGTACTTCTCGGTCAGGCGGTCGAACTCGCCGTTTTCCTTGCTCTGGGCGATGAACTCGTTCAGCTGCCCCAGCAGCTCGTCGTTGCCCTTGGCCACGGCGATGCCCCACGACTCGGGGTCTTGGAACGGGATGAACACGGCTTCGGTGGTATCCGGGTTCTTCTGGTTGTTGCGGTAGATGGTGAGCTGGTCGTACAGGAAGCCGTCGGCCTTGCCCTGCACCACTTCGGTCACGCAGGCGCTCTCGTCGGCCAGGCGCACGATCTCGGCGTTTGTCAGGTTCTTCGTGGCGTACACGTCGCCGGTGGAGCCGGTTTTCACGGCCACCTTCTTGCCCGCTTGGTTCAAATCGTCGATGCTGCCGATACCCGATTGGGCGTTCGCAAGGATGGCGAGCTGCGCCTGGGCGTACGGGTCGGAGAAGTCAACCGACTCCTTGCGCGCATCGGTGATGGTGATGGACGACATAAGGCAGTCGGCCTTGCCGGTCTGCACCATGGGGATGAGGCCGTCGAACGCGGTGTTCTCGATGACCACGTCGTAGCCGTAGGCATCGCCGAAGTCCCTCATGAAGTCGACGGAAACGCCGCTCGGCTCGCCGGCGTCGTCCTTCGTCTCGAACGGGGGATAGGCCAGCTCCATGGCCACGGTGAGGGTCTTGTCCTTGCCGTTGCCGCTGTTCGCGGGCGTGTCGGAACCGTCGCTCGGCGACGAGCAGGCGGCGAGCGCGAAAAGCGCGGCCGCGGCGAGCGCGAGCGCGGCGAGGGCCGCCGCTAGGCGGCGGGGACGGGCTGATTCGAGGTTCATACGGGTTCTCCCTTCAGAGCGGTTTCGAAGTTCTCCTGCATCGTGCGGAGCATGCGGTCGAGCGCTTCCAGGTCGTCTCCGCTCAAGCCGCGATGCTGCACGTCGACGAGGGCGTTAGAGATGGATTCGAACGCAGGTTGGAGGCTGCGGCCCCGGTCGGTGAGCTTCACCAGCACCACGCGTTTGTCGTCGGCCTGCTTCGCGGTGGCCACGTAGCCGCCTGCCGCGAGCTTCTTCACCAGGGCGGTGACGGTGGACGGGTCGCGACCGATGCGCTGGGCCAGCTCGCTCATGGGCAGCTCGCCGTGCGCGAAGAGCTGCACGAAGATATCGCCGTGCGACGGCGCGATGCCGCTCAACCCCTGCCGCTCGAGCTGCTCGACCAGATAGCGGTTCGCCAGGGCGAGGGTGCGGGCCAATTGGTTGACGGTGCCGCGCAAGGCGGGCTCCTTTCGATGCGCCGGATGCTCAGGCATCATACTTTGACATCAAAGTATTGTCAAGGCCGCGACGCGGGGGGGGGGGTGCCGGACGCGATCGGCCGGTCGCGTCCGCGGTCGTCTCGCTCGAAGTCGAACGGGCGCATCGTCGCTGGGGGCCGCGTGGTCGGGGCCGTCGTCGCGGTGCCGGTCGCCCCATTCGCACAACAAGGATGGAGTTGCTGGTTTCCGGGAAGGCGGGAGGGTATGCGCGATGCCTTCCCCCGCCTTCTTTCGCGCGTTACTCCGCTTGGCTCGCTGCCTCGTCGACGCAGCGCAGGGCGTTCAGGCTGCGCGGGTAGCCGATGTAGGGCACGCACTGCGACACCACCTTCACGAGGAAGGCCCGGTCGTTGCCCATCCGCATGTTGGCGGCGGCGTGGCTTGCGAGCTGCGGCTCGCAGCCGCCCTGCGCGGCCAGGAAGCAGAACGTGACCATCTCGCGCTCGGGCAGCGTCAGGCCGCCCCGGGTGTACCAGTCGCCGAAGCAGTTGCCGGCGAGCCAGCGGTTGATGTGGCGGCGATCCTCCGGGCCGCTCTGCCAGAAGTCGCGCATGCCCTCGCCGAAGATGTCCACCTGCGCCTGGATGCCGGCCTCGAGACGGGTGTCCGGCGTGGTGTTCGCCTGGGACTCGAGCGGCAGCGCCACGCCGCGCTCGGCCAGCACCTCGTTGGCGGCGTGCAGGAACGGCAGGACGCGTCCGATTCCCAGATAGGCCGTGGCCTGGTACACGATCTCCTTCGCTTCCACGGGCGTCACGCCCATCTCGAGCGCCGCGTGCAGAAAGCCGCGGAAGGCGTCGATGCCCTGGCAGCCCAGCAGCGTGGCGAGGATGGCCATGAAGCGCGTGCGGTCGTCGAGGTCGCCGCCGGCGCCCTCGGTGTTCACCACCTCGTCGAAGGCGAAGTTGTCGAAGCGCTCGACGAACTCGGGGTCGGTTTCCAGGAACGACGACGCGGCGTAGCCGGGCGACATCCTCTCGCGGCGGGCTTTGGCTGCGTCAGTGATGGCTGGTTGCATGATGTGCTCCATTCTCTTGCGTGTTCGTTATGGTTACAGTTAACACCTTGGAGCATGCTCCAAGTCAAGGGACTGCTCGGAATCTCCTCAAGGTTTTCCGGCCGAATATGGCGAACAGGGAAGTTTTCGGAAAAGCTGTGCCCAATGGGGCGAAAGCGATCCTTTCGACAACGAATTGCACGCGTGAGGTTTGCGAGGAGACTCCTATCTATAGGGCGCTGGCATGCCGGGATGACGCGTTAAGGCTGTCGTTGACGCAGACCCCTCGTGATCGTGCGATACCAAAGCCGCTAGCTGCCGCTTTGTGCGTTTCGGCAAAGGCGTGGCGGAGGCCCCCATTTTGGCACGAAAACCGAGTTCAGGTAATCGTCGTCGAGGCACGGGGTCCTTTCGTGCAATGTTTGAGAAACGTGACCTGCGGTTTCGTGTCCGATCGTCAAAAGGGGCTTGTTCATGAAGACTCCGGCATTCCCTGAACTCGGTTTTTGTGGCACGGATCGGCATGTCCACCTTCGAACCGGTATCGTGGGCTGCCGCATGCCGGCCGACGACGATTCGGTTTCGGGCTGGGGTCGATGAGCATCGCGCGTCGTTGAGCGACCTGCGCGGATATGCCCGCGCGGGTCGCTTCCATTGGTTCCTTGAAAGCGAAGTGGGTTCGACCCCCCCCCCTTTTTTTTTTCTCTCTCTTCAGCAATATGCTTTCAAGAGTCGGCGGTTGGTGATGCCGTTGGAGTAGGCGAGACCGTCCTGTCGGAACTCGAGGAGACGTATCTCGATGATGGGATGCCGACCCTGTCCAACCCCGACCCTGTCGAAAAATGCTGCGACGCAGACGTCCATGCATTGCGTTGCTGGCGACGAAGAGGGGCGCTCGACAGGGCGGCCCTCGAGCGATTGTTAGGCGAACAGCGCGGCCGCCTGCTCCATGCGGGTCGCGACGGGCACGCCGAAGGGGCAGCGCGGCTCGCACGACTGGCAGCCGGGGCAGTCGGCGGCGTTCGCGTCGAGCGCCTCGTAGTGGGCGCGCACCGAGGCGGGCACCTCGTCCTGCATGAGCGCCAGGTCTAAGAACTTGTTCACCGTGGCGATGTCGATGCCGGAGGGGCAGGGCGCGCAGTGGCCGCAGTACGTGCACTGGCCGAAGTAGGCGTGCTTCGGCGCGCCGGCCAGCGTGCTGGCGTAGTCGCGCTCCTCGTCGGTCGCGGTCTCGTAAGCGCAGGCGTCCGCCACGTGCGCCGCCGTGTCGAAGCCGGCCATGATGCTGGCGACGGCGGGGCGGGTGAGCGCGTAGTGGACGCACTGCACGGGCGTGAGCGCCACGCCGAACGGCGACGCGTCGGCGTTGAACAGGCGGCCGCCCGCGTAGCCCTTCATGACGGTGATTCCCACGTCCTCGCGCTCGCAGAGCGCGTAGAACTCGGCGCGGGCGGGATCCATGCCTCCCAGCGAGTCGTCGTAGTCGAACGTGAACGCGTCGTCCAGGCTGGCTGTGGCGGGCAGCAGGTCGAAGGCGGGGTTCACGCTGAACATGACGGCCTCGATCTCGCCGGAGAGCGCGGCCAGCTTCGCCACCTGGGGGCTGTGGGTGGAAAGCCCGATGTGACGCACGGTGCCCGCCGCCTTCAGCTCGCGCACATAGGCGATGAAGTCGCCGGCCATGATGCCCTCGTACTCCTCCACGTCGTCCACGTAGTGGATCATGCCCAGCTCCACGTGGTCGGTGCCCAGGCGCTCGAGCAGGTCTTCGAACGCGTGGCGCACGACGCCCAAGTCGCGCGTGCGCACGTACTGGCCGTCCTGCCAGGTGGAGCCGATGTGGCCTTGGATGATCCAGCGGTCGCGGTTGCCCGCGATGGCCTTCCCTAAGTTGCTGCGCACCTCCGGCCCCGCCATCCAGCAGTCCATGATGTTGATGCCGGCCTCGGCGCAGGCGTCCGCGACGGCCTTCACCTCGGAGGCCGACTTCTTTTCCATCCACTCGGCTCCGAAGCCGATCTCGCTCACTTCCAGGCCGGTTCTGCCCAGCATGCGGTACCGCATAGCATCTCCCTCGTCCGTTTCGTCATGCGTTCATGATACCGCCGAACGCGTCTATGTGCGGACGCGTTCGGCGCAAGGCTATTGAACACCTTGGAGCACGCTTCAAGTCAAGCGAGAAGCGCCATATTATCCAAGCGTCGATTGCGAAGGCTTATACCTATAAAATTTTATAGGTATAATGAAATAGCTTAAATGAATTGAGCTCTATAAAATACGATAGGATTGTTGAAGGGAGATGCCGTATGGCGTTCGACTTGACCGTCGCGGAGGCCGCCGCTCTTTTGGGCGTCAGCAGGCCCCGTGCGTACCAACTGGTCGAAAGCGGAGCACTGTCCGCGGAGAAAGCCGGCGGCATCTGGCTGGTCGATCGCGCGAGCGTCGAGGCGCGCATGGCCGAAGGCGCTGCCCGCGGCGGCCGGCGCGGCAAGGCGAAGGACGCTTCCGCGGTGCGGACGTTCGAGCTCATGAACCGGACGCACCGGGTTCTCTCGTTCGACTACGACGTCGAACGCGGGGCGTTCGTCGAAGCTGGCGACGTGACGGACGCCGCCCGGGCTCCTCTCGGAATGGTTTCCCCCCGCGCCGCGAAGGCGTCGGTCAAGGCGTTGGAGCATTGGTGGAAGCACCGCGCCATCCCCGGGTCGCGAGCCGGCATGCAGGCGAAGCTGGCCGAGCTCGGGTACGAGGCCGCGTACCAGATTCCGTTTCGGAATCTGGGGCTGTCGCTTTCCGACCAGTACTGGATCCGGCCTGCGGGCGGCAACATTCGGTGGGAGGACGTCAATTACTTCGACAACGACTTCGCCGACATGAAGGTCGGCTCGCCGTGGCTTTCCGGCGTGGGGCTCGATTCGCCCGACAACACGTCCGAAGGGCAGCTCCCGAAGAAATGGGTGCGCGACGGAGGGGCGCTCCTGCTGGCGAAAGGCGGATCGGTTCTCAATCAGGAACCGTACAACGAGACGGTGGCGACCGCGCTGCACCGACGGTTGCTGCAGCCGGGGGAGTATCTGGCGTACCGCCTGCGAGAGGGGGCGTCGGGCGCGGTGTGCCTATGCGAGGATTTCGTGTCGCCTGAGGAGGAGTACCTGCCCGCATTCTATGTTAGACGATCGAAACGCCAAGCCAACCATCACAGCGACTACCGGCATTATCTCGAATGTTGCGTTGCGCTGGGGGTCGAGGGCGTCGAGCGATCGCTTGAGAAGATGATCGTGTGCGACGACATTCTGGGCAACTTCGACCGGCATTGGCGCAACTTCGGACTCGTGCGCAACGTGGAGACGCTGGAATGCCGGGTTGCGCCGTTGTTCGACAGCGGCAACAGCCTATGGTGCGACGCGCCCGTCGGGCGCTTGCGCGCGGGCGATTTCTCGTTCGCCGCGAAACCCTTTTACGAAGATCCGAATCGTCAGCTCCGGCTCGTGCAGGACTACTCGTGGCTCGACCTCGATGCGCTCGACGGCTTCGCCGACGAGGCTGCGGGTATCCTGTCGCAGAACCGTGCGATCTCCGACCGCGTCGATCTCGTATGCTGCGGCATCCAAGCGCGCATCGACCGCATCAAGCGCATTCTGTAAGGTGCGTTTGACGGCGGGCCTCTGTTTCTTGAGTGGCCGGCGATGGAGAGGTCGGCCGATCGGGCTCGCGACACGGATGCCGTCGTCGGTGATGCCGATGCGGATGCGTCCCCTCCCCGGCGGCGCGCGTCACAGCGCGGCGTACTCCTCGTCGCCCACGGGCTCGCACCACTCGTTCGTGCCGTTCACGGCGGGCACTTCCACGGCCAGGTGCGCGAACCAGCTGTCGGCGGCCGCGCCGTGCCAGTGCTTCACGTTGGCGGGGATGTTCACCACGTCGCCCTGCTCGAGCGCGCGGGCGGGCTTCCCCCATTCCTGGTACCAGCCGCGACCGCCCGTGACCAGCAGGATCTGCCCGCCGCCCTCGTCGGCGTGGTGGATGTGCCAGTTGTTGCGGCATCCCGGCTCGAACGTGACGTTGCCCACGCCCACCTGCTCGGTGGACAGCATGTTCAGGTAGCTCTGGCCGATGAAGTACTGGCCGTAGGGGTTCTTCTCGCCGCGCGGGAAGACGTCGTTCAGCTCGTTGTCCATGATGGGGCCTCCTTGGTTTTCGTCTTGCGGTTTGAGCGGGCATCGTATCGGCTTGCAATGCCCGTTGTTCGTTTTGCGCATCCCACCATATCGCTTAGAGCGCACTCCAAGTCAAGAGGCGAATACTCGCCGGTGCGATGTTTTCGCCGTCGTAAGGTCTTGCGTTGCGAGGTTTCCGCAAAGCGTGCGGCGTGTGTTCTCTATCGGGCCTCCAGCGCCGTGCGCAGGCAGTCGGCCGTGGCGCCTTCGCCGTGTTCCACGAGGTCGGCGGGCGTTCCCGCGAACATCACGCGCCCTCCCGCCTCGCCGCCTTCGGGGCCGAGGTCGATGATCCAGTCGCTCGCGCACACCACCTGCTGGTTGTGCTCCACCACCACGACGGTGTTGCCGCCGTCCACCAGGCGGTCCAGCAGCTCGAGGAAGTGCTCGACGTCCTGCGGGTGCAGGCCGCTCGTGGGCTCGTCCAGCAGGTAGAGCGTGCGCGTGCGCCCTCCGGCCAGCAGCTCCTTCGCCAGTTTGAGGCGCTGCGCCTCGCCGCCCGAGAGCGTGGTGAGCGACTGTCCCAGCTGCAGGTAGCCCAGCCCCACGTCCTGCAGGAGGCCGAGCGCGCGGGCGATCTTCGGACGGTCGGCGAACGCGGCCGCCGCCTCGCCCACCGAGAGCGCCAGCACGTCCACGATGGAGCGGCCGTCCAGCCGCATCGACAGCACGTCGTCGTGGAACCGCTGCCCATGGCAGGTGGGGCAGGGAACCTCGGTGTCCAGGAAGAACAGCAGGTTGTTCGCGACGGTGCCCATGCCCTCGCACGTCTCGCAGCGCCCGCCCGGCGTGTTGAACGAGAACGACGCGGCCGAAAGACCTAGGGCGCGCGCCTCTTCCGTGCGTGCGAACGCGCCGCGGATGTCGGACCACGCGTCGATGTACGTGGCCACGTTCGAGCGTTTCATGCGCGCGACGGGGCTTTGGCCCACGGCAGCGATGCGGTCGAACCGCTCGCAGCCGGCCACGGCGTTCTCGGGCCCTGCGGCGTCGCCGCGAGCCAGGACCTCGAACACGAGGGTGGACTTGCCCGAGCCCGACAGCCCCGTCACCGTGACGAGGCACCCGGTTGGGACGTCCGCGTCGAGATGGCGCAGGTTGAACCGCGTGGCGTTGCGGATGCGGACGGGCGGGGCGTCCGGCGTGCGGACCGCCCGCTTCAAGGCGGGCTTCCGCGCGAGGAAGCGTCCCGTGGCCGAGTCGGGCGCGGCGGCCAGATCGGCCAGCGACCCCTCGGCCACCACGCGGCCTCCGCAGGTGCCCGCGCCGGGACCCAGGTCCACCAGATGGTCGGCGGCGCGCATGACGTCCGGGTCGTGCTCGATGACGAGCACGCTGTTGCCCAGGTCGCGCAGGCGGCGCAGGATGTCCACGAGCCCAGCCGTGTCCCGCGGGTGCAGGCCCGCCGTGGGCTCGTCCAGGATGTAGACGACGCCGGAGAGCTCCGAGTCCAGGATGGCCGAGAGGCGCAGCCGCTGCAGCTCGCCGCCCGAGAGCGTGACTGTGGCGCGGTCGAGCGTCAGGTAGTCCAGCCCCACGGCGGCGATGCGCGTGAGCTTCGTGGACAAATCCAGCAGGTAGTCCTCCACGAGCGTCCGCCGCGTGCCGTCCAGCCGGGCGTCGAGGTTCCGCACCCAGGTCGAGAGCCCGCGCAGCGTGGCGCCGGACAGCTCCGGCAGCCGCGTACCCGCCACCGTGACGGCGCGGCTTCGCGCGCGCAGCCGTTCGCCGCCGCAGTCGGGGCAGGGGGCCTGGACGAGGTAGGGATGCACGTTCTTCGCATCCGCGCCGTGCTCGGCCACCCGCCGCATGAGCTGCGGGACCACGCCCTCGAAGCGTCCGTCGGCCACCTTCTTCGGGGGTTCGAAGTGCGGCAGCGCCCGTGCGAGGGCGTCGGCTTCCGCCCCTTCGTAGAGCAGGGCCTTCTGCACTTCGTCGAACGCGGCCACGGGCATGTTCGCGGGGTCGGGCAGGCCGAAGTGCCGGCACGCCGCGCGGAACACCCCTATCTGGTAGTCCCGGTATTTCGCCGCCCAGAAGGCCACGGCGCCGTCTTCGAGCGACCTGCTCTCGTCCACGGCGGCGGCGCGGTCCACTGAGAGCACGCGCCCAAGGCCCTCGCAGGCGGGGCAGGCGCCTTCCGGCGTGTTGAACGAGAAGTCGGTTCGCGTGATCTTGTCCAGGCGCTCCCCGCACGCGCTGCAGCACATATGCACGTGGAAGTCGTCGCCTACGCGCTCGCTCTCCTCGAAGCAGTCGGCTGCGCAGATGGTCGTCCCGCAGTGCGGGCAGGGGTATTCGCCCAGCTTCTCGTAGACCATGCGCAGGGCGGTGTACACGTCGGTGAGCGTGCCCACGGTGGAGCGCGGGTTCTTGTTCGCGTCGTTCTGCAGGATGGCGACGGCGGGGGAGGCGCCCTTCACGCGTTCGACGGCGGGCTTGCGGATGCCCTGCAGCGACATGGCCTCCAGGTAGAGCCGCTGGCATTCGTTGAACAGCACGTCCACGAGCAGGGTCGACTTGCCCGATCCCGAAACCCCCGTGAACACGACCAGCCGGTTCTTGGGGATGTGCAGCGTCACGTCGCGCAGGTTCCCCTCGCGCGCGCCGATGATGGAAAGGGTTTCCATGAGCGGGTCCTTTCGCCGAAGAAGGTTTTGGGAACCCTACACCTTACCACAGCTGCGGGTGAAGGTCGCCGGGGAAGCGCGTCGCGCGCTTCGCCATGCGGGCGATCGCGGTGCCCTCATGGCGACAGCTTGCCCCTTCCGTTCGTCCGGCTGAGAAGGCGCCGCGCGTTTTCCAAGGTGCCGCCTCTTGCTCGGAGGCGCTACACTACGAGCGATTCCGTCGACAGGGGGACGCCATGAGAACAGCCCGCATTAGTCAACTCCGTGCTGCGGCATGCGTGCTGACAGCTTTCGCATTGTTCGCAGTGTTTCCCTCGGCGCCCGCCTTCGCCGAACCCACTGCCGGCCTTTCGTCGAAGACCCCTCTGGGCGAGGTCGTTCAAAACGAGCGCGGGCCGGTGTTCAGCCTGTACGACACGTCGCTCTTGAACGCGGGATCGGGCGTTTCCCTGTACGCCGCGCTGCCGGAGAAGTTCGATCCGCGCGATGTGGGCGGCGCGAGCTTCGCCACGGGCGTGAAGAACCAGAGTCCATACGGCGATTGCTGGGCCTTCGGGGCGCTCTCATCGCTGGAGTCCGGCCTGATCGTCAGCGGCCATGCGGGCGACACCGACCTATCGGAGCGCCATCTCGTCTGGTATACGTACAACGGCGCGGACGACAGCGAGGATGCGAGCTTCTGGGCCGGTGCGGATACGTTCGTGTCGGACGACCCCTACAATGCCGGCGGAGGCCGATGGAAGTCGGGCCCGACGCTGATGCGCTGGTACGGCACGGTGGACGAGGCGAGCGCGCCGCTCAGCAGCGAGCCGGGGATGGGCGCGCCCGACCTCGACCTTCGCACGGAATCATTCCTGCACGTGCAGAACGTCGTCTACCTGCCCGAGCCGAACGAGTACGTTCGCAAGGAAGACGGCACGCTGGACTACCGCCACGATGCCGCCGCCGTCGAAGCCGTCAAGGCCTTCCTCATGGACAACGGCGCTTTGAGCGTCGGCTATTACGCCGACGAGGCGCAGGCCAACCCCTTGAAAGGGTCGTCTGACTACTGGAACCCCGATGCGAGCGCCTATTGCTACACCGGAAGGGACGAGGATGCGGCCGTGCTCGCGAACCACGAGGTTTCCATCGTCGGCTGGGACGATACGTTCTCCAAGGAAAGATTCTCCACGCAGCCCGCAGACGACGGCGCATGGATCGTCAAGAACAGCTGGGGAACGGGCTTTGGAGACGAGGGGTACTTCTACCTCTCCTACTACGACACGTCGTTCAGCCAGCCGACGTTCTACGAGGCCGAGGATGCCGACTACCGCGGAGCCGAGACCGATCACGTGTACGACGGCATATACCAGTACGACGGCGCGGGCTTCGGGGATGCCATGTACAGCAGCAAAACGCGGATGTGGTTCGCCAACGTGTTCGCAGCGCGCGATTACGAGACGGTTCGAGCGGTGAGCGCCATCGTCGATGCGGCGGGCAGTCAGGTGGACATCGCGGTGTACAAGAACCCCTCCGGCGCGTCGCCCACCGGCGAGCTCGATCCGCGTAGCGGCGAGCAGGTGTGGAGCATGTCGGAAACCCTCGAGTACGCGGGCCAGCTCACGTTCGATCTCGGCGAGGATGCGTTCGAGATCGCCCCGGGCGACACGTTCAGCGTGGTGTCCACGATCCGCTTTCCGAACGGGAGGTTCCAGGTGTCGGCCGAGATCGAGGACGAGAGCATCGGGGGTGCCGATCTGACGTGCGAGCCCGGGCAGAGCTTATGCGCCGACGACGAGACGGGCGGCGAGGATTTCTGGTACGATCCGGCCTCGGGCGCCATGAACGGCGAAGGCTTGCGCATGGGCAACGCCGTCCTGAAGGCGTACACGACCGCAAGGTCGGCTCCGGTCGACCCTGCTCCCGTTCCCGACCCTGTTCCCGACCCGGCCCCCATCGACCCCCAGCCGCTTCCCGATGCCGATGCGTCGCAGGCGAGCGCCCCGCAAGCGAAGCGCGTCGCGCTCGCGCCGACCGGCGATTCCGCCGCTCTGCCGCTTGCCGCGACAGGTGCGCTCGCGGTGGTCGCGACGGCGGGCCTTGCCGTGGGGACGAGGCGCTTGAGGCGTTCTCGATAGAAGCCCGCGCCTCGAGTGCCGGGACGCCGGAGGCCCCTACGCCCTGCCGCAGCTGGGGCAGAGGTCGCCGAGGAAGCAGGTTCCGCACTTCGGCTTGCGCGCGATGCACGTCTCGCGGCCGAACAGCACCCACTGGTGGTTGATGGGCCCCCAATATTCGCGCGGGTACAGCTTGAGCAGCGCGTCCTCCGTCTTGGCCGGCGTGTCGGCGGACGGGCCGGCGAACTTCAGCCGGTGGGCGATGCGGAACACGTGCGTGTCCACGGCGATTCCCTCCACGATGTGATAAGCCTCGTTCAGCACGACGTTCGCCGTCTTGCGGCCCACGCCGGGCAGCTTCTGAAGCTCGTTTATGTCGCGCGGGATCTCGCCGCCGTACTCGCTCACCACGAGGCGGGCGCATTTGACGACGTTGGCGGCCTTCGTGTGGTAGAAGCCGATGGTGCGGATGATGTCCTCCACGTCGCGCACGTCGGCAGCCGCCAGGTCGGCCGGCGTGGGGTAGCGTTCCCACAGCGCGGGCGTCACCTTGTTCACGCCCTTGTCGGTGGTCTGCGCGCTCAGCAGCACGGCGATGGTCAGGCGGAACGGGTCGCCGCCGTAAACGAGCGCGCACTCGGCTGCGGGGTAGTGCTCGTTCATGCGCTCGGCCACACGAAGCGCGCGCTCGCGCTTGGCCTTCATCGTCTCTCGTGCCATGGGCGCTCCTTATCCCGACAGGTACTTTCCGTCCCGTCCAGTATAGACAATGCGCCCGCAGGATTCACGGCGCGATCCTCGGTTTCCCGCACGCCGCCTTCGCGCAAAGGCTCATGCAAAGGAAAGGCCGCGGTTCATGCAAGCCGCGGCCCCTTCCGCCGAAACGGAAGGAACGCATGCGGCCGCGCTCGACCGCTTCCGCTTCCGCGCCTGTGGTTTCTCCTTCACGGGGCGTCATCGCGCGTCGTGCGAGGTGCGCTCGGGTGGTAGAATCGGCAGCGCCGTTCGCGCCCTTGCGCGGGCGGCGAGCAGAAACCTTGCATGAAGCCGCCAATCGCGGCTTTTCGTGCTGTTCGCATACGGAAGAGGACACCGCCATGCTCATAGACTCGCTCACCTTCACGCTGGAGAAATCGGGCTGCCTCGACGCGTTCTGGGGCAAGCTCGACGCAGGCGAGGACGGCACGCTGGGGGTGGCGTCCTCGGCACGACCTTTCCTGGTGGCCGCGAGGTTCGCGCACAAGCCCCAGACGACGCTCGTGGTGGTGGCGGGCGAGGACGCGGCGCTGGCGTTTTCCCGGCAGGTGGCGGCGTATTTGGGCGACGAGCGCGTCATGCGCTTCCCCGAGCGCTCCGACTATCCCTTCGCCCCGAAAGCGAGCGATCCGGCGCAGGTGGCGCGACGCATGGAGGCCGTGCATGCGCTGGCGTCGGGGCGCGAGGTCGTGGTGGTGGCCAGCGCCCGCGCGCTCGTGCGCACGCTGCCCCCGGCGGGGTCGAACGTGTTTCTGCCCCTGGTGTTCGAGGCGGGACGCGAGCTCGCGGACATGGAGGGCGCCCCGGCGGCCGGCGTGGCCGAGTTCGGCGACGTGGCGCGCGCTCTCGAGGAGCGGGGCTACCAGAACACCGGCGAGCTGGACGGACCCGGCACGTTCGCCGTGCGCGGCGGCACCGTCGACGTGTTCCCCGGCAACCTGGTGTATCCCGTGCGCCTTGACTTCTTCGGCGACGAGCTGGACGAGATCCGCCGCATCGTGCCCACCACGGGGCAGACCATCCAAGCGCTGCCCCGCGCGGAGGCGTACCCCGTCGTGGAGTTCGCGGCCACGAAGAGCGCCCTCGCCCGCGCGCGCCAGAAGCTCGAGCGCCCCGCCGCGACGAACGCCGCCCTGCGCGACGTGCTGGAGAAGCTGGACGGCGGCCTGCGCTTCGACGGCTCGGACGTGCTTTTGCCCTATCTGTACAACACCACGTCCACGCTCGGCGACTACGTGCGCCCCGGCGCGCTCACCGCGCTCGTGGAGCCGCGCTCGCTGTTCGACGACATGGCGCACGCGCACGACGACGTCGCAGGGCGGGCGAAGGGCTCGGGCCTCGCGCTCCAAGGCCTGTACGCCGAGCCGGGCGGCGTGAGCTTCGGCGAAGGTCAGCGCGCCACCTACGTGTCCATCATGCGCGTGGGCGGGCACATCGACGACGAGCTGCCCGTGAAGCGCGTGGAGGTGGCGGGCCATCCCGACAAGCTGTACGGGCGTTTGCGAACGCTCGTGGACGGCGACTACACGGTGGTGTTCAGCGCGCCGAATTTCCGCGCCCGCCAGGACATGAAGCTGGCGTTCGTGGACCAAGGGCTGCCCATCCAGGAGTCGCTGGATGTCGAAAATGTCCCAATTGGGGACAGTCCCCAATTGGGACATTATTCTGAGGGGAGGCCGCAGGCCGCCTCCCCTTGTCATCCTGAGCGGAGGCCGCAGGCCGGAGTCGAAGGATCCCGTGTGGCGTCAGCCGATGACGCTCCCGGCCTGCCGGCCCGCGCGGGATCCTTCGACTCCGCTCCCTCCGGTCGCTCCGCTCAGGATGACAAGCCCTTCGCCAAGCGCCGCTTGCGGCGGGGCGTGGTGAACGTGGTGGACGTGGACGTGCCGCTTGGCATGATCATCCCGAAGGCGAAGCTGGCGCTGGTGAGCGTGTCGGACACGCAGGGGGCCTCTACGGCGCGTCCGAGCCGCCATGTGGACATCACGGAGATCACGTTTCCCTACCAGCCGGGCGACTACGTGGTGCACGCGGCCCACGGCGTGGCGCATTTCAAGGAGCTCGTGCGGCGCGACGTGGACGGCACGGCGCGCGACTACCTGCTGCTGGAGTACGCCGAGGGCGACAAGCTGTACGTGCCGGTGGAGCAGCTCGACCGCGTGACGCGCTACGTGGGGCCCGAGGGCGCGAGCCCGCGCCTCACGCGCCTGAACACGGCCGACTGGTCGCGCGCCATGAAGAAGGCCCGCGCGGCCACGAAAAAGCTCGCGTTCGACCTCGTGGACGTGTACACGCGCCGCGCCACGGTGCAGGGCTACCGCTTCGGGCCCGACACGGCGGCCCAGCGCGAGATGGAGGAGGCGTTCCCCTACCAGGAGACGCCCGACCAGCTGGCGGCCATCGCCGACGTGAAGGCAGACATGCAATCGGCCAAGCCCATGGACCGGCTCGTGTGCGGCGACGTGGGCTTCGGCAAGACCGAGGTGGCCATCCGCGCCGCCTTCAAGGCCACGCAGGACTCCAAGCAGGTCATGGTGCTGTGCCCCACCACCATCCTGGCGCAGCAGCACTTCACGAACTTCAAGGAGCGCTGCGAGCCGTTTGACGTGCGCGTGGAGGTGCTCTCGCGCTTCCGCACGCCCGCCCAGCAAGCCGAGGCGCTCAAAGGTTTCCAGGAAGGCGACGTGAACATCCTCGTGGGCACGCACCGGCTGCTGTCGCGCGACGTGAACCCGCACGATCTGGGCCTTGTGGTCATCGACGAGGAGCAGCGTTTCGGCGTGGGCCACAAGGAGCAGCTGAAGAACCTGCGCGAATCCATCGACGTGCTCACGCTGTCGGCCACGCCCATCCCGCGCACCATGCAGATGTCGCTGTCGGGCGTGCGCGACATGAGCCTCATCCTCACGCCGCCCGACGAGCGCCGCCCTGTGGAGGTGCACGTGGGCGAGTGGGACCCCGACCTGGTGAGCGCCGCCATCCGGCGCGAGCTCGCGCGCGGCGGGCAGGTGTACTACGTGTCCAACCGCGTGCGCACCATGGAGGAGGCCGTGCGGCGCGTGACGGCGGCCGCCGGCGAGGCGCGCGTGGGCGTGGCGCACGGCCAGATGTCGAAAGAGGAGCTCGAGCGCGTGATGGAGGACTTCTCCGCCGGCGAGCTGGACGTGCTGGTGGCCACCACCATCATCGAAAGCGGCATCGACAACCCGCACACGAACACGCTCATCATCGAGGACTCGCAGCGCTACGGCCTGGCGCAGATGTACCAGCTGAAGGGGCGCGTGGGCCGTTCGTCCACACAGGCCTACGCCTACTTCATGTTCCCCGAGCACGTGAGCCTGACCGAGGAGGCGCAGGCGCGCCTCACCGCGCTCGACGAGCACACCGACCTGGGCAGCGGCATGCGCATCGCCATGCGCGATCTGGAGATTCGCGGCGCAGGCAGCCTCATGGGCGCCGAGCAGTCGGGCAACATGTCGGCCGTGGGCTTCGACCTGTTCGCACAGATGCTGTCGCAAGCCGTCGCCGCCACGCGCGAGGGCGACCTCAAGGCCATGGACACGCTGCCGCCCGCGCTCTCGGACATCACGGTGAACGTTCCGGGGCACACCTACCTGCCCGAGGACTACGTGCCCGACGCCGACGAGCGCGTGCTGTGGTACCGCAAGATCGCGTCGGCCGCGACGGAGCAGGCCGTCGAGGACGTGGCCGCCGACCTGGCGGACAAACGCCCCGACATGCCGCAGGCCGCGAAGAACCTGTTGGAGCGCGCCCGCATCAAGGCGTTCGCGAACGAGCGCCACATCAAGACCGTGTCGGTGACGGGCGGCCGCTTGGTGGTGGAGCCCGTCGACGTGTCGCGCGACAAGATGACGGGCCTGCGCCGCGCGGGCGGTCGCTACCTGGCCGACAAGCGCAAGCTGCAGCTGCCGCTGCGCCACTTCAAGCTGGACGAGGGCGACAACCTGCTGGGCCCCGTGTTCGCGTTCCTGAAGGAGCTGGCGTGAGCGCTTTTCGTCCTGGGCAATCGAGGGTCCGGCGGACTGTCGAGCCTCCAGCACCGCAGAGCGGAGCGCAAGGGGCCGCCGCGTCGGCGGCGGGAGAGCCGAAGGATCCCGCACGGCGTCAGCCGGAGGCGGCGTCGCCCGGCGCGGGCGTGCAGGCCGGCGCGCGCTTCTTCCGGCAGCGGTTCTGGCGGGGGATCGCGTGCGCGCTCGCAGGTGCGGGGCTGTGGGGGTTCTCGGGGGCGTGCGCGCAGTTCCTGCTGTCGAACTACGATATCACGCCTCCGTTCGTCACGGCCGTGCGCATGCTGGGCGCGGGCCTGCTGTTCCTCGTCGTGCTCGCGGCGCGGCAGCGCGAGAGGCTCGCGGCCATGCTGCGCGACCGGCGCACGGCGGGGCGTCTCGTGGTGTTCGGCGCGGTGGGCCTGTACCTGTGCCAGATCACCTACGCCGTCGTCATCGACTACACGAACGCGGGAACGGCCACGGTGCTGCAGTGCACGGGCATCGCGTTCGTCATGTTGTTCGCCTGCGTCATCGGTCGCACGCTGCCGCGGGCGAAGGAGCTCGTCGGGCTGGCGGCGGCCATGTTCGCCACATGGCTCATCGCCACGCAGGGCGATCCGTCGGCGCTGTCGCTGCCGTTGCCGGGCCTGGTGTGGGGCATCGCGAACGGGCTGTCGGTGGCGTTCTACATCATGTATCCCAAGAAGCTCTTCGCCCAGTGGGGCAGCTTCGCGGTCACGGGCGTCGGCATGTTCGTAGGCGGCGTGGCGGCCTTGCTCGTGTGGCTGGCGAGCGGGCTTGCGGGCGGCGCCTCGCTCGCGCTGCCGACGCTCGACGCGGCGGGCTTCGTCGTGCTCGGTCTCATCATCGCAGTGGGCACGTTCGCCGCGTTCGCGTTGTACCTGCACGGCGTGTCGATCGTGGGCTCGGTGAAGGGCAGCCTGCTGGGCGCCATCGAGCCGGTGAGCGCCACGCTGTTCAGCGCGCTGTGGCTGGGGACGGCGTTCTCGGGCGCCGACTGGGCGGGCTTCGTGCTCATGATAGCCATGATATTCCTGGTTACGGGCGAGAAGTCGCCGCAAGAGGAAAGCGGTGCCGCCGCGATGGACGTCGGCGCGGTTTCAACGAATACGCAAGACGGACGAGGAGGGGCAGTATGATCAAGTACGTGCACACGAACGTTATCGCACGCGACCCGCAGCGGCTGGTCGCCTTTTACAAGAAGGCGCTCGGCTGCAAGAGCATCGGGGAGGAGCGCGACCTGCGCGGGGAGTGGCTCGACCGCATGACGGGCATTCCCGGAGCGCACCTCGCGGGCGAGCACCTGCTGCTGCCCGGTTACGACGCCGACCATCCCACGCTCGAGGTGTTCTCCTACGACGAGATGGAGGCGGCAGGCGACCCGCGGGCGAACCGCTGCGGCTTCGGGCACCTGGCGTTCGAGGTGGACGACGTGGAGGCCACCCTCACGCTCGTGAAGAGCGAAGGCGGCGGGCAGCTGGGAGAGGTCGTGCGCGCGGAGTACGAGGACGGCCGACGCGCCGTGTTCGTGTACGCGACCGATTGCGAAGGAAACGTCGTCGAGCTTCAGAGCTGGGAATAGGGGCGCGGCGACCGACGGCGAAGGACGTTCGAGGGAAGGCGGATAGGCAATGGAGACGACGTTCAGGCGCGCGGAGCGCGGCGACGAGACGCTCATCTTGGAGTTCATCGAAGGGCTTGCGGAGTACGAGCATATGGCCGACGAGGTCACGGCGACCGAGGCGCTTTTGGAGGAGTGGATCTTCGACAAGGGCAAGGCCGAGGTGCTGTTCGTTCTGGCCGACGGCAAGGAAGCGGGGTTCGCCCTGTTCTTCCACAACTTCTCGACGTTTTTGGGCAAGGCGGGCCTCTATTTGGAAGATCTGTTCGTGAAGCCGGAGTTTCGCGGGCGCGGCCTGGGCAAGGCGCTGCTGAAGGAGCTGGGGCTCATCGCCAACGAGCGCGGGTGCGGCAGGCTGGAATGGTCGTGCCTCGACTGGAACCAGCCGAGCATTGACTTCTACCTGGCCATGGGCGCCGAGCCTATGGAAGACTGGACCGTGTACCGCATGGCGGGCGAGAGCCTGCGCGAGCTGCCGCGGCGATAGGAGGAGCCTGCGCGCGGGGCTCCAAGCCAAGGCGGGCCCGACTGTCGCCGGCCCCGCCCGCTTCCTTGCGCGTGAAAGGGCCCTTGCTCGGCTTGGGTCGCCGTTCTCGGCTCCTTTCAACGCATTGGGGCTAATCGCATCTTAAGGAGCTTGACTTGCGGACGTCGAAAGCGGTGTTGCGTTTGCGCCAGTTCGGCGGCGCATCCCTGTTTTTTGGCATAAAAACCGAGTTCAGGGAATGATTTCGGTTGCTGCAGGCTTTGCTCGCCGGGTTTTGAAGGCATAACCCCGGGTCGTGGTTTTTCTTCGGTTGGATCGATTCCCTCAACTCGGAATTCGTGCCACAATTCCGCCTGTCCGCTGTTAAGCCAGAATCGGCATAGCCCAGGTCGGTCCGTCCCGCGAAAACCTCGCCGGCGGCTCGGAAGCCCCCCTCGGCCATCGGCCAGGCCCCTATCTCGCCTGATCGCAAGCCGTCCGATTGGGAAGGCGGCGTGCGGCGGTGCATGTCGATTCTGGATTGACGGCGGATCGTCTGTCCGCGCTCTGCCGGCGTTGGCTTGTTCCTCGTATTGTCCGGCGGCGATCCGATGGGGTGGCCTCAACCGAACTTGCGCCCGGGCCGGCATGACCGCGAGTCGTTGTATCGCCCGCGCTCGGTCGGGAGGGGCGTGCGGGCCGACTCCCGCTCGATCGGTCGGCCTCGCGGGTTCGCTTGGACGCTTTGTGTTCGCAGCCGTCGACGCGCGGATGGAAAGGGCTTGCGGGTATACTGAGCTATCGCGAAAGCTCGCGGCCGCCAGGATTGACGCTTGCGTCGGATCGACGGCCGCCCGGACGCAAGGAGAAGGTGCGAACATGGGTTTCGACGCGCTGATCGTCATCGACATGCAGACCGCGCTGGTCGGTCGGCATCCCTGCAACGAGGTCGAAACGGTCGCTTCCGTCGGGAGGCTCGTGCGCGCCGCCCGAGCGGCCGGCGTGCCCGTTCTGTATGTGCGCCACGACGGCGGGGCCGGCGACGAGCTGGAGGCGGGGACGGACGGCTGGCAGATCTGCGCCGAGCTTGCTCCCCTCGAGGGCGAGCGCGTGTTCGAAAAGCGCTTCAACAGCGCGTTTCGCCAGACGGAGCTGCACGACCATCTGCGGCGCATCGGGGCGCGCTCGCTGGTCATGTGCGGCATGCAGACTGAGTTCTGCTTCGACGTGTCGGTGAAGGTGGCCTTCGAGCTGGGCTACGAGGCGATGGTGCCGAAGGGCGCCGTGACGACGTTCGACTCCGCGTTTGCGAAAGGCGGCGATCTGACGGCGTATTTCGAGGATTGCATCTGGAACGGCCGTTACGCTCGCGTGCTTCCCCTCGACGAGGTGCTGGCAGGATTGGAGCGCGGGCCGCGTTTGGCGAGGGGCTAGGGTCTGAGCCCTTGCAGCGCGCGCAGCACGCGCAGGTCGCGATCGACCCAGAAACGGTATCCTTCCTCGAGCACGAGCTCGTTGCGGCGCGCCGCTTCGTCGAGGGACACCGTCGCCACGTCGATGCCGTGGGCCGCCTCGCGGTCGTCCAAGCGCTGGCCGGCCTCTTTGCGGGCCTCGCAGAGGAAAAAGCGGTTCATCTGGTGCAAGTTGACTTCCCCGAACCTCTCGTGCTGCCGTACGACCTCGACCGTGCAGAGCTTCTTGATCGACTTCTCGACCACGCGGTAGCCGGTTTCCTCCAGCACCTCGCGCACGAGCGCCTCGACATCGCCCTCGCCGGGGTTCTTGCGTCCGCCGGGAAAGCCGAACTCGCCGTACTGCGGCGTGGTGATCATCGTGAGCAGTCCGCCGGCATCGACGATGACGGCGCGGGAGGCGTCCTGGTAGCGGTCGGCGAACCTGTCGTCCGCCGCGCCGATGACGATGTCTGGTACGAGCGCTTGGGCCATGGCCTTCTCCCGGTTCGCTTTCCGCCGCTTCCCTTTCTCTGTTCCAATGAGACGAGTTTACCATGTGCGCCCGCCGCGGCGGGCGTTTGGATATACTGGGGGTGCCGGAATCGAGAAAGGATGCTGCTATGGGCCTGTTCGTGACGTTGGAGGACGCGGCTGCCGAGGAGGCGGTCCGCCTGTGGGACGCAGGCGCGCTTGCGCGAGAGGCCGGCGATGCGGCAGACGGCGGATCCTCGGGGCGTTTGCGGGTGTTCGACCTGCACTGCGACACGCTCGATCGACTGGCGTTCCACGGGGACGCGTCGGTGCCCGGCGGGTTCGCGGAGCACGACGCGGACGTTCCGGCCGGCCGCATGGACGCGCTTGCGGACAACGACGCCCACATCTCGCTCGTCCGCACGGCGGAGTACGGTTGGTGCCAGTGTTTCGCGGTGTTCGTTCCCGACAAGGTGCGCGGCGACGCGGCTTGGGGGCTGTTCGAGCGCGTGCGGACGGTATGGGAGCGCGAGCTCGGGCGATGCGCGGACCGTTTGGCTCCCGTGCGCCGTATGGCGGACGTCGATGCGGCGCACGCCGCGGGTAAGACGGCGGGCCTGCTCACCGTCGAGGGCGCGTCGTTCCTGGTTGGCGACGGCACCGCCGAAGCCCGCCTCGACGCGCTGGCCCAGGCGGGCGTGCGCATGGTCACGCTCACGTGGAACGGCCCGAACGCGCTCGGCAGCGGCAACGACACGGACGAGGGCCTGACGGCGTTCGGCCGCGCGTCCGTACGCGAATTGGAGCGGCGCGGCATCGTGGTGGACGTGTCGCATCTCAACGTTGCGGGCTTCAAGGACGTGTGCGACGCGGCCGCGCGGCCGTTCGCCGCCTCCCACTCCAACGCGCGCGCCGTGTGCGGCCATCCGCGCAACCTGGCCGATTGGCAGCTGCGCGAACTGGCCGACCGGGGCGGCGTCGCGGGTTTGAACTTCTGCCGCGACTTCCTGTCCGAGACGCATGCCGATCCCACGACCGACGACGTGCTGCGCCATGTGGACCACGTGCTGGAGGTGGCGGGGGAGGACGTGCCCGCGCTCGGCAGCGACTACGACGGCTGCGACGTGCCCAGCTGGCTCGACCCGTGCGACCGCATAGGCGACCTGCACGCGCTGCTCGCACGCCAGTTCGGCCGCGACGTCGCCGACAAGGTGTTCTTCGGCAACGCGGCCGCGTTCTTCGCCCGCGCGGAGTCTCGGCAGGCGTAAGGCGCCGCGAAGGCGCCGAAGCGCTTTCCGATGGTTGCTCGTTCTTGCGAAACGGGCATCTTCCTCCGTTGCCTGCAGTTCGTGTATGCTTCGTGAAGCTCCCTTTACAAGTCCGATATCGGACTTATACTTCCCGAGTACGAAATCGGACTTGAAGAGGAACGGAGGGCCAGGCCCATGGAGGCTCGGACGGCGCGCGCCAACCGCGAGTACAACAACCTGTTCAGGCTCTGCAACGAGCTGTACCATAACGCGGCTGCGAGGATGGGCCTGTCGGACAGCGCGCTCGACATCCTGTACGCCCTCGACGCCTTGGGCGACGGGTGCCTGCAGAAAGACGTGTGCGCGGCGGCGGGCATGTCGAAGCAAACCGTCAACACCTCGGTTCACAAGCTGGAGCGCGCGGGAATCGTGGAGTTGCGGGTCGAGCATGGCCGGGGCACCCACCTGTACCTGACCCCGGAAGGACGCGCTCTCGTGGCGGAGCGCATCCGGCCGCTCGTCGCAGCTGAGGAGGCCGCGTTCTCCGATTTGGCGCCGCAGGAATGCGAGGAGCTGCTTCGGCTGTCGCGCGCGTACCTGGACCGCCTGCGCACGCGGGTGGAGGCCCTGCCGTACCCGGACGGAGCGCGCGCATGACGGCCATCAAGCTTTCGGACCACTTCGGCTACGGGCGGCTCGTGCGCTTCGCGCTGCCCTCCATAGCCATGATGATATTCACGTCCATCTACAGCGTGGTGGACGGCCTGTTCGTGTCGAACTTCGCGGGCAAGGAGGCGCTCGCGGCCGTGAACCTGGTGTTCCCGCTGGCCATGGGCCTGGGGTCGGTGGGCTTCATGCTGGGCACGGGTGGCGCCGCCCTCGTGGCGAAGACGATGGGCGAGGGCGACGCCGTGCGGGCGAACCGTCTGTTCAGCTTCATCGCCTTGGCGGCCGTGGCGGCGGGCGCGGTTCTGGCCGTTGCGGGCGTGGCCGTTCTGGAACCGCTGCTCGCCGTGCTGGGCGCGCAGGGCTCGCTCATGGACCAGGGCCTTCTGTACGGCCGCATCCTCGTGGTGGCGCTGCCGCTGTTCATCGTGCAGAACGTGTTCCTGAGCTTCTTCATCGCGGCCGAGAAGCCGCAGATGGGCCTTGTGGTGACGGTGGCGGCGGGCGTGACGAACATAGTGCTGGACTACTTGTTCATTGCGGTGATGGGTTGGGGCATCGCCGGAGCCGCGGTGGCGACGGCGGCGGGCCAGGCGCTCGCGGCCGTGGCGGCGGCCGCGTTCTTCGCCCGCAGCAAGACGAGCCGCCTGCGCTTCACGCGTCCTCTCGCGGACTTCCGTGCGCTCGGCGCCGCGTGCGTGAACGGCTCTTCGGAGCTCATGACCGAAGTGGCGGCGTCGGTGGTGAGCATGCTGTACAACTACCAGCTCATGATGCTGGTGGGCGCGGACGGCGTGGCCGCCTACGGTGTCATCATGTACGTGAACTTCATCTTCGTGGCCGTGTTCTTCGGCTTCTCCATGGGAACGGGCCCTATCGTGAGCTTCCACTTCGGCGCGCAGCACAAAGACGAGCTCAAGGGGCTTTTCCGCAAGAGCATGATATTGGTGGGCGGCGCGGGCGCCGCCATGCTCGCAGCCTCCCAGCTGCTCGCCGCGCCGCTCGTGGGCGTGTTCGTGGGCTACGATCCGGAGCTCTCCGCCATGACGCTGCACGGGTTCCGCATCTACGCGGTGTCGTTTCTGGTGTGCGGGTTCAACATATACGGCTCGGCGTTCTTCACCGCGCTCAACAACGGCAAGGTGTCGGCGCTCATCTCGTTCATGCGCACGCTGGTGTTCGAAACGTCCACGGTCATGCTGCTGCCGCTGGCCTGGGGGATCGACGGCGTGTGGAGCGCCATCATCGTGGCAGAGGCGTGCGCGCTTGTGTTGACGGCGGCCTTCCTGGTGGGCCTGCGAAAGCCGTACGGCTACGCCTAGGGGCGCGACGCTCCTGCGCCCCGCACTCCCGCATCCGGGCTGAACCGAACCGGAGACTTCGACGGTTGGGCTTCCCGCTGCCGCCCGGGAGCCTGCGGCTTCCCGCCCGCATGTCCAGACGAGCGGGGCGTTCCTGGCGGAAACGCGATGTACTTATCGGATGCGCCAGCTGCGTCGGGTTTGCTTTGCCTATAATGGCGATCGGGCGTTTGCGGATGCCCGCAACGTGACGGCGAGGAGCGAAAGGGGCGACGCGATGGCGAAGGCGTTCGGCGGCTTCCCGCTGCGGTGCTGCGTCGCGCTGGCCGCGCTCGCGTTCAACTCGCTCGCGCTCAACCTGTTCGTGGGGCCCTCCGCGGGCTCGTACCCCTCGTACGCGGGCTTCGCCGCCATGCTGGCCGCCGCGGTGGCGTATGCCCTTCTGCTCGCGCTCGCGAGGAGAAGCCCCGCCGTTCTGGACCGCCCTTCGGCATCGTGGATCGGCCTGGGCTCGTTCGCGGCGGGCTCCTGCCTGATAGGCTTGGGGTACGCGGCCGAGTCGACGCCGGCCTCGCTCGCGGGATGGCTGCTGGCGTCCCTGGGCACGGCGTGGGCCGCGGTCCTCGTGGGTTTGGCGCTCGCGCGTCTCGAGCCTTCCAAGGGGCTTGCTCCGGTGCTCGCGGCGTTCGCCGCCGTCTACGCGGCCGCCTCCGTCGCGATGCCGTTGCTCGAATCCGTTCGCCCGGCCCGCCTCGCGCTGCTCTCGCTTTACGTCGTCACGTTCTTGGCGGCGCTCGCGTGCGCGTGGAAGCCCGGCCGGGCGGCGCTCTCGTTCTTCGCCGAGCGGCGAGCCGCCGCTGCCGGCCGGCCGGACGAGGAGGCGCGTACGCTCGGGCCGCGCGCTCCGGTGCTGTTCGCAGTGTTGTTCGCGCTCGGCCTGGTGTGCGGCTACACGGCCTTCGTCGTGTTCGGCACGCGCGAGAGCGCGGGCGTGAGCTACGTGGCGGTGGCTGCCGCCATGCTGGCCGTGATCGCGGCTTCGCGCTTCGCGAGGAGCCGCACGGACGTCGTGTTCCACTTCGGGCTCCTGCTCGTGCTGGCGGGGCTTCTGGTGGTTCCGTTCGTGGCCCAGACGTCCGGCGGCGAGCGGGTGGCCCTCGTGCACGTGTCGAACACGCTCTTGGCGGCGGGTTCGGAGTGCTTCGCCATGCTGACGTGGATCGTGCTGGCCTCGTGCGGCGCCCGTCGGCCCGCGCAGGCCCTCTCCTTGACAGTGGGAGGGCGCCTCTCCGTGGCCGGCGGCGTGCTGGGCGGCCTGGTGGTGGGGGTGTGCGCGAGCTCGCTTTCCGTCGTGAACCCGCTCGTGCCCGACGTGGTGGCCGTGGGGTTCGCGTTCGCCCTCGTGGCCTATGCCCTTGTGGGCTTGCGGCGCTTCAGTTTCGAGGACGCCGTCACCGGCGCGGGCGACGGAGCGCCCGCGCCGGTGACGGCGGTTGCTCCCGATGCGGAGGACGGGCGCGAGGGTCCGGCCGCGTTCATCGAACGGAACTGCGACGCCTTGGCATGCGAGGGAGGGCTCACCGGGCGCGAGACCGAGATACTGAAGATGCTCGCCCGCGGGCGCAGTGCGCCCTTCATCGCCCAGGAGCTGGTCATATCGCCGAACACGGTGAAGACGCACGTGAAGCACATCTACGCGAAGCTGGACGCGCACTCCCAACAGGAGATCATCAACCTGGTGGAAGGCCGACGCGCGACGGAGTAGGAACGATCCGACGGGAGCCGCCTCAATGGGAACATACGAAATATACCAAGTCGATTCGTTCACACGGAGCCCGTTCTTCGGAAACCCGGCAGGGGTCGTGCCCCTCGCCGACGGCTTGACGGAGGATCAGATGCAACGCATCGCGCGCGAGTTGAACAATTCCGAAACCGCGTTCGCGCTCTCGTCCTCGTCGCCGGAATACGATGTGGAGGTGAGGTTCTTCACGCCGACGACCGAGGTGCCGTTGTGCGGCCACGCCACCATCGCCGCGCATTATGTGCGGGCGATCAGGGGAGAAGCTACCTTGGGCCGGGTGGTTCAGAAGACGAAGGCGGGCCTGCTGCCCGTCGACATCGTGCGCGAAGACGGCGACTTTTCCATCGTCATGACGCAGGGCGCTCCGGAAGTGAGCCCGCCGCTCGACCGGCGCACCACAGGGAGGATCGCGAACGCCTTGGGCTTGGAAGCGGACGGCATCAGGGAGGACTGTCCGGTTGCCATCGCTTCGGCGGGGCACTCCAAGGTCATGGTGGGGATAAAGTCGAACCGCCAACTGCACGGCATCAGGCCGAATCTGGCAGCGCTTTCCGCCATAAGCGCCGAGGTGGGATGCAACGGATACTACGTCTTCACGTTGAACCCCGGAGAGAACGTGTTGGTTCACGGGCGCATGTTCGCGCCGGCTATCGGCATTCCCGAAGATCCGGTTACGGGCAACGCCAACGGGCCGCTGGGGGCCTACTTGGTGCATTACGGCGTGTGCCGGGCGCTGGAGTCGGGCGGCGAGCTGTTGTTTTCCATCGTGCAGGGCGAGGCCGTCGGGCGCGCCGGCGGCATGCGGGTTAGGGTGAAGACAGAACGCGGGGATCCCGTTCTCGTGCAGATCGTCGGACAGGCCGTGGTGGCCTTCAAGACGGAGATCGAGCTGTGAGCCCCGCCGCTCCGGCGCGCTACCGGTAGCAGGTGGCGGTCATGCGGGCGATGTTCTTGCCCAGGTCGTCCGTGACGGCGACGGTGTAGAAGCCCAGATGGCGGCCCGGCTTGTCGCAGACGGCCGTGGCGGTGAGCTTCGTGCCCTTCGTGGTGCGGAAGAAGCTGATGTTCGAGTCGACCGAAACCGTGGGCTCCTCGCCGATGTTGCAGCATATGGCCAACGCGAAATCGGCCAGCGTGAAGATGGCGCCGCCCATGACGTTCTCCATGGCGTTGCGGTGAACGTCGGCCAGTTCCATCTCGCACACGGCGCGCCCCCGCTCGCCCGACACGATGCGGCAGCCGGCCGCCTGGGTGGCGAACCGGTCGTTTGCGAACACGGCCTCTATCTGGTCGCGGGTGGGGTTGTCGGGGAGCATGGCCGTTCCTTTCCGAAGTTGCGGTGCCTGCGGCGGGCGCGGGCGCAAGGTGGTTTCACAAGGCGAGCGTCCCGGCGGACGGGGCGCTCGGGATTCGACGGGACGCGCGCTACGAGGCGCTCTCCCCGGTCGCCGGGGATGCCGTGGTGGCGTACAGTTCCAGGTAGTCGCCGTCCTTCACGGTGACGGTCTGCGATCCGCCGCGTGCCACGTACTTCGTGTCGGTGATGGAATCGTCGTCGAAGTCGAGGTCCTTCATGACGAACGCCGCGCAGTCCTGCTCAGCCGCGCCGGCTGCGTCGTCGTTGACCGTCACGGTGTACGTGCCGGCGGGAATGTCCGTGCCCACGCGGTACAGGCCGCTGGCGTACGTGGGTCCGGCCGGTTTGAAGTCGGCGTTGGACATCGGGTAGAAGCGCAGGTCGCCGGCCGCGTCGAACGCGACGACGTCGCCCTCCTCCAAGTCGGCGAAGTAGTTTCCGAAATACACGACCGCCTTGTCCAGGCTGTACGAGCCGTCGTCTTCGCCGTCGAACACGTAGAAGTTGGCCTCCTGGTCTTGGCTGCCTTCGAAGTAGTAGCGGCCCGGTTCGACGTCCTTGCCGACGCCGACTTCGAACACGCCGGGCGTGCAGCGCCCGTCCTCGACCTTGCCCGGATCGCCGCCGAACGCCTCCTCGATGTCGGAGAGCGTGAACAGGCCGGTTGTCCCGCTGTCGGAGGAATCGTCGTAATCGTAGCCGTACGGGTAGTCGTACCGGTCGCCGTAGCCGTACCGGTCGCCGTAGCCGTACCGGTCGCTCGCGACGTCGGAGATGACGGCGCAGGCCGTGCAGCTCACGCAACCGCCGATGCCCAGCAAAAGGATGAGGACCAGGCACCCGGAAAGCACCCAGGGCCACACTTTCTTCTTCTCCGGCGGCTGAGGGGCCGAAGGGTACGGAGGCTGCATCGGGTAGGGCGGAACGGGGGGCTGCTGGCCGGTGCCGTAGGGCGGGTACGGAGGCTGCTGCCCTGCGTCGCAGAACGGCGCCTGGCCGCCCGGCATGGGGCCTCCTTGCGCGTAAGGGCTTTGCTGCGAACAGGGTTGCGGGGGCTGCTGGGCCGGGTAGGCCGGCTGCCCGTAGGGCGGCTGCGCGGGCTGGGGCGGGTATGCCTGCCCGTAAGGCGCTTGCTGGGGCGGATAGGAGGTGCCGTAGGGCGCGGTCGGGGGTTCGGAGCCGGGCAGCGGAGGCCGCTCGTAGGGGGAAGGAGGAGGCGTAGGCGCGGCGGTTCCCGACGATCCGTCGGAGTCGGGCACGGACGCGTCGCTGGGATTCTGGTTCTCGGAATCGGTCATGGAAAGCTCCTTGCCTGTAGCGGTCGCCTCCATAGTACCACAGCCGCTCGCCGTCGCTTTCCGACCGCACAGAGACTACAGGCGGGCTTGCGGGGCGGACGGCTCGCAAGCGGGAAACCGTCCGCCCCGCCGCGAGGCGGCCCGAGGCGCGAGCCGGCTTACGCCTCCGCTTCGCCGTCCCCTGCGTCCAACAGCGCTTCCGCCGTGGTCTCAACCAGCTCGACGGCCCCTTCCGGGCATGCGTCTGCGCACAGGCCGCAGCCTATGCAGTAGCGCGCGTCGTAGGCGAGCGTACCGTCGGCGGGATCGGGCCGACGGGCGCCCGTGGGGCAGGCCGCGGCGCAGGCCAGCGCGTTCGTGCAGAGGTCGCAGTCGGTCTCCGACACCACGAGCGGCACGCGCGCGGCGATGTCCGGGTCGCGGTCGAGCGCCTCCAGCAGCATCTGCCGCTTCGGCCACATGGTCTTCTTCGTGCGGCCCTCGGGCACGAAGTCGTTGAACTCGGTGCCGTTGCCCAGGTTCAGGCGCGCCAGCGCCCGGGAGCGCTCGCGGCGTTCGTAGAACTCCTGCAGCACCTCGGAGTTGCGCAGGCGGCGCTTGCCGGAGGCTATGTCGCCCACATCGCCCACCAGGTTCGTGAACGCGCTGCGGCGATCGACGCCCACCGGGTTCGCCAAGTCCTTGACCAGGCTCTCCTTCTCGGGGATGACGTCGCTGAAGCCCACGGAACGCCCGCTCCACGCCTCGGCGGTCTCCACGGCGTGGGCGTACAGAAGCTCGCCCATCTCGCCCGCGCGCTCGCAGTCGGCGCAATAGGAGAGGTCGGCCGCTATGCTCACCTCGATGTTCTCGGCCAAAACGAGCGTCCAGAACTCGGGCGACAGGCACGCCAGGCACGGCAGCACCACGACGTTCGCCGCCGGCTCCAAGCCGGGGAACACGTTCTCCTTGCAGGTGAGCACCACGCTCTCGCCGCGCAGGGCGATGCGGCGGATGCGGGCGTGCAGGTCGGCCATCGTGACGCGCGTCGACGAGAACGCGTCGCACACGCCCAGGCAGATGTCGCAGCGCGTACAGGCGTCGGCGTCGATGGCGGGGACGCCGTCTTCCGAAAACGATATGGCGCCGTGCGGGCAGGCCAGCGCGCACCGCTCGCAGTCGGCGCCGTGCGCGCGCATGCAGAAGTCCCGCAGCACCACGATGCGCTGCGGGCGCTCGGAGGCGCCCTTGTTGTCATCCTGAGCGGAGCGAAGCGGAGTCGAAGGATCTTTGGCTACCGCCGCGGGGGATCCTTCGACTCCGGCGACTTCGTCGCCTACGCTCAGGATGACAGGAGGGTTCTCAGCCACCGAACACCTCGCTCGTCACCTGGTCGATGCGCGCGAGCACGTCCTCGCGGGGCAGAAGCTCGATGCTCTCGAACAGCGGCGGCGACACCATGTTGCCGCACACGGCCACGCGCAGCGGCTGGAACAGCAGCTTCGGCTTGATCTCCAGGCGCTCGCCCTCGGCGCGGCACGCCTCCTGCAAAGCCTCGGCCTCCCAGGCCGTGCCCTCGTCGGCCAGCACGCCGCGGCAGGCGGCCAGCGCCTCGTCGGCGCGCGCGCCCTCCT
This sequence comes from Gordonibacter sp. 28C, assembly GCF_003339845.1. Lineage (GTDB taxonomy): Bacteria > Actinomycetota > Coriobacteriia > Coriobacteriales > Eggerthellaceae > Gordonibacter. Next base: position 32,189 of record NZ_PPTR01000010.1, on the reverse strand, counting down.
TCTTCAGCACCTTGTTGACGCTCTTCTCGTCCAGCTGCACGTTCTTGCCCCAGAACATGAAGGCCAGCTTGTCCACGACCTCGTCCAAGCGCGTCAGGCGCTCGGAGACGAGCGGGTACAGATCGCAGTACCACACCGCGCGCTCTTGCACGTCGGCCAGCGCGGACTCGATGGCCGCGCCGTCGAAGGCGGATTCGCGCGCTTCGGGATCGATCGGCGACCCCGCGGCCACAGCGCTGCCCAGGATGTTCGCCTGCGCCAGCCACAAAAGCGACGAGCGCACCCATGCGTTCGGCCCCATGTCCTTGATGTACTGGGCGTTCATCCAGTCGAGCTTCGTCTCGTCGAACACGGCGTCCTTCTTCGTCACGCGCTCCAGGCTGAAGTTCTCGCACAGCGTCTCGCGGTCGATGATGGTGGTCTCGCCGTCGAGCGACCAGCCCAGAAGCGCCAGGAAGTTCACCATGGCGTCGGGCAGGTAGCCGCGCTCGCAGAACTCCTCCACCGATGCCGCGCCGTGGCGCTTCGACAGCTTCTTGCCGTCGGGGCCCAGGATCATGGACAGGTGCGCGAACACGGGCACGTCGAACCCGAGCGCCTCGTAGATGAGGATCTGGCGCGGGGTGTTGGACAGGTGGTCGTCGCCGCGGATGACGTGGGTGATGCCCATGTTCGCGTCGTCGCACACCACGGCGAAGTTGTAGGTGGGGGTCCCGTCGGTGCGCACGACGATCATGTCGTCCATCACCTCGGCCGGGAAGCTCACGTGGCCGTACACGGCGTCGTCGAACTCGATGGCGCCGCGCTCGGCGGGCACGCGCAGGCGCCACACGTGGGGCTCGCCCGCCTCTATGCGCGCGGCCGCCTCGGCGGGGTCGAGGTCGCGGCAGGTGCGGTCGTAGCCCGCGTAGCCGCCCTCTTCGGCCTCGGCCTTGGCGCGCTTGGCGTCCAGCTCGTCCTTCGTGCAGAAGCAGGGGTACACGCTGCCGCGCTCCTTCATCAGCTCGAGCGCCTGGGCGTAGGTGTCCGCGCGCTGGGTCTGGAAGTAGGGGCCGGCCGCGCCTCCCACCTCGGGGCCTTCGTCCCAGTCGAGCTCCAGCCACTTCATGGCGTTGAGGATGACCTGCACGTTCTCCTCGGTGGAGCGCTCCGGGTCGGTGTCCTCGATGCGCAGGATGAAGTCGCCGCCCGTCGCGCGGGCGAACGCCCAGTTGTAGATGGCCGTGCGGGCCCCGCCCACATGCAGGCGCCCGGTGGGCGAGGGGGCGAAGCGGACGCGGACTTTCTTCTCTTCTTCAGTCATAGCTGCGGTGATCCTCCAGGTTGAATATCGACAACGATGTTCGCGCGAGCGGTCTGGGCGGGAACGTTCCGCGCGCAGATTCCGCACGAGCCAAACAGCCCAGAGGGCTGTTTGCGCGAGCTCAGGACCGTTTGGGCACGGAACGTCCCCGCCCAGACCGCCTCAGAAACCCGCCAGCAACGATTGCCAGTATAGACAACACGCCCGTCACCGCAAGCCACGCCGCACCCATTCCCATCCAAAATGCGGGCGGGTACATGGTGATGAGCAGCGAGTCGTACGAGAACGTCCACGAGCCGTCCGCGAAGAACAACGAGTGGAAGGCGGCGAAGAAGCCGTTGAAGTCCACGACCACCCAGGCGGCCAGCAGCGCGAACACGACGACGACGGCTGCACCCGCCACGGCCAGCACCGCTCCCAGCCGCCGTCCGCCTCCGCGTATCCCTGCGAGCACGCAGCCTGCGACGGCGACGAGCGCGATGACGCCCAGGGCGACGAACGCGGTGGAGACCACGCCGTACACGTCGTCGAGATGCGAGAGCGCCTCGGCGTCGAGCGTGTACACGTCGGGCGCGGCGACGAGCGACTCCTCGTCCGCCTCGGCGTAGGGCGTGCCCGCGTCGCGGTTGACGGCGGCCACCACGCCCATGACGGCCGCGCCGTCATGCGAGCCCACCGTGTAATCGCGTGTGGCCACGGCGGCGCGCACGAGCTGGTCGTGCGAGAACGGCGTGGCCGTGTCCTCGGTGCCCGAAAACGCCTCGGCGAGCGCCTGCGTCGTCTGCGGCAGGCAGCATGCGGCCAGGCCGGCTGCCACGAACGTCACCGAGAGCGCGATCGTGGCCACGATCGATACGATGCGATCTGCAAGTTTCATCTGTTCCCCCATCGAGAAGCCGCGGCGGGCCGATCACGCCGGTCCGCCGCGGCGCATGCGTCTCTCCCGCGTCCTCAGTCCCTGTCCACCCAGATGGTCGCGGCGGTCATGCCCTGCATGTCCTTCGAGATGGTGGGCAGGGGCCCCAGGCGGCTGAACACGCCCATGAACTCGCCGTCGTACAGGTACAGGCCGTTCAGGTTGTTGTACGGCTTGGGCTCGCGCGGCACCTCGCCGTCCGGCAGCTGGTCGATGCCCGCGTCGGGCGGCAGCGTCTCGGTTTTGAAGGGGCGGATGTAGCGCTGCACGATGAACGGGTAGCCGGCGCGCCCGTTCGCGAAGCGGTCGACAAGGCGCTCCCATTCCTCCTGCGTCACGGACTCGCCCGCGTACACCTCGTCGGCCCCGTAGTGGTCGGTGGGCTTGATGATCCACTCGCAGCGGTTCTCGCGGATCTGCGGCAGGTTCACGTGCTCGTCGTCCAGGAAGGCGGTCAGGGGCACGGTCTCCTCGATGAACGATATCTCGTCGGCGTCCAAAAACGCGGTCGTGCGCTCGTCGAACAGCACGTCGAACAGCTGCTTGTCGTGCACGATATGGCCGGCGAAGCTGCCGATGAGGGCCACCTTCTCGGCGCGCACGGCGTCGATGAGCTGCTGGGACTCGTCCCAGTGGTCGATGACGTCGTTCGTCACGCAGCGTCTCCAAATCGCGTCGACGCGGCCGCCTTCGGCGTCGCGCAGGACCTCGCCGTCGAAGCGCAGGTCGCGCACGTCGGCCACGACGCAGTCGGCGCCGGCGCGCTTGAACAGGTCGGCGTAGATGCGGAACTCGTCCACCACGCCGTTTTCCAGATAGTCGCAGATGGCGATGCGCGGGTTCTCCACCCGGCGCTCGTAGGTGGCGTAGATGTCCATGAACGTGCGCACCCACGACTCGAACAGCTCGCAGCCCTCAACCCGGTGGCGGCTTGCGAACTCCTTGAACGTGGCCGTGTTCTCGACGGAGTGGGTGATCTCGCGGTTCTCGTTCATGCCCGACGACCCGTCGCCGTTGAACTCGCAGAACTTCATGCGGTAGTCGTCCTCGTCCAAAAACGTGTCCACGCGCGCGAACGGCAGCAGCGAGTCGTAGCCGCGCGGCAGCAGGATGAGCTCCTCGAGGCGCGGGTCGAAGTCGAACGCGCGGCGGTACGCGGGGTCTTCCAGATAGCGCGCGATGACCTTGACGAGGATGCGGTGCGCGGTTTCGGCCGTCTCCTTCATCACGCGGTAGGTTTCGGCGTTGAACAGGCGCGGGATGAACGAGCACGCGACCACCTTGTGGTGAACGATGGCAGTGGAGCCCTGCATGTAATCGTAGGCGGCGCGGCGGCCCTCGACGTCCCCTCCGAGGGACTCCATGATGTCGAAGTACTCGCGCGTGTAGTCGGCGTTGGTTGGCATGGCGATCCTTTCGGGACGCCCCGCTTTCCGGCGCCCTGCGCAGGTCGAAGCGGGGATGCTTTTCGACCAGAAAGTGTACCACGCCCGCCACGCGCCCGCCGCCGAGGTTGCCGTATCGCCACACGAACGGCGACGACGGGGAACCTTGCTCCCACGCGGCGGTGTCCAGCGCGAGCATCGTCGCCCGAAACGGTCGGTTCTGCGCTCGAAAACGACCGTTTCGGGCGACGATGCTCGTTGGGAGGGGCCTTCGCCTCGCGGCTCTTCGTCGCCGTTTCCGTGTGCGCATGACGCCGTTCCCGTAGGTTGAGCGCGCATGGCGATCTCCCTATTGCGCGCGCGGGTCTTTCGGGGTACCATCGGCAAGGTTACGCGGGGATTCCGGCTGTTTGCGCGGTTCTCTGCTTTATCAAGAGTCGGGGGAGAGAGTTGGCTCTGTGATCCCGACACCAACCTGGCGGATACGCCAAGGTGGTCCGGCCTACAACGATGAAGGAGGAGCTCATGGCCGAAGATCGTTCTACCTACCTGTTCACATCCGAGTCCGTCACCGAGGGTCACCCCGACAAGGTGTGCGACCAGATATCCGATGCGGTGCTCGACGCCATCCTGGCCAAGGAGACCGAGCTGGCCGCCCAGGGCTACGTGGCGCCGAACGGCTGCCCGGCCGATCCCGCCCAGGTGCGCTGCGCCTGCGAGACGGTGGCCACCACGGGCATGGTCATGGTCACGGGCGAGATACGCACGCAAGCCTACGTCGACGTGCCCGGCATCGTGCGCGAGGTGCTGTCCGACATCGGCTACAACCGCGCGAAGTTCGGTTTCGACTGCGACACCTGCGGCGTGCTGAACGCCATCCACGAGCAGAGCCCCGACATCGCCCAGGGCGTGGACGAGAGCTGGGAGGCCCAGCACGGCCTGGCCGGCGACGACCCCTACGAGCGCATCGGCGCGGGCGACCAGGGCATGATGTTCGGCTACGCCTGCGACGAGACGCCCACGCTCATGCCCATGCCCATCTACCTGGCGCACCGCATGGCCGAGCGCCTGGCCGCCGTGCGCAAGGACGGCACGCTTGCGTACCTGCGCCCCGACGGCAAGACGCAGGTGTCCGTGCGCTACGTGGACGGCCGTCCGACCTGCGTGGAGAAGGTGGTCGTGTCCACGCAGCACGCCGAGAGCGTGGAGCACGACGAGCTGCACGCCGACATCGTGGAGCACGTGGTGGAGCCCGTGCTGGAGGCCGAGGGCGTCGCGCTTTCCGACGGAGCCGAGATCCACGTGAACCCCACCGGCCGCTTCGTCATCGGCGGGCCCATGGGCGACGCGGGCCTCACCGGCCGCAAGATCATCGTGGACTCCTACGGAGGCATGGGCCGCCACGGCGGCGGCGCGTTCTCCGGCAAGGACTGCACGAAGGTGGACCGCTCGGGCGCCTACGCCGCGCGCTGGGTGGCGAAGAACGTCGTGGCGGCCGGCCTGGCCGAGCGCTGCGAGATACAGCTGGCCTACGCCATCGGCATGGCCCGGCCCGTGTCGGTGATGATCGACACGTTCGGCACGAACAAGGTTGACGAGGCTGCCATCGAGCGCGCGGTGGGCGAGGTGTTCGACCTGCGCCCCGGCGCCATCATCGACCAGCTGGATTTGCGTCGCCCCATCTACCGCAAGACGGCCGCCTACGGCCACTTCGGCCGCGAGCTGCCCGAGTTCACCTGGGAGCGCACCGACAAGGCCGACGAGCTGCGCCGCGCGTGCGGGCTGGCGTAGGGGCGTTTTGAGTCGACAAAGGTTACGGAACCGCTCGCTGCGATCATGCAGCGAGCGGTTTTCTTTTGCAGGGATGCAAGATTTATAGGGAACACACGTTCGTTTTATGATATGATGCGTTCCAATGAAAAGAGCCAGTGCGGATGCATCCCGCTTACCGCCTTCGGTAGCGTTGAAAGGATGCCCGTAGATGGTGGCGGTCTCCGCGTCGCCCGCACCACGTCCGCAAGATCCTCTAGGGAAACGGAGCATGCCCCTCACGTCGCGTTCGCGCGACCGTGGCCGCGTGCGCGCAAAGGGGCGGACGGGAGGACTCGCATGGAGCGGTTCGACATCGAGGAGCGCAAGTTGACGCTGGACGATCTGGCCCACGTCGACGAGGAAAGCGGCGTGGAGTACTGGTACGCGCGCGACATCATGGGGTTTCTGGGGTACGCGCAATGGCGTAACTTCGAAGCTGCGGTGAAAAAGGCGATGATATCGGCAGAAAGCAGCAAAACCGCAGGTGAACATCATTTTGCTGGCGTCAGCAAAATGGTTCGACTCGGAAGCGGGTCGGAGCGCGAAGCCAAGGACTACAAGCTCACCCGCTATGCCTGCTACCTCATTGCCCAAAACGGCGATCCGCGCAAGGAGGAGATCGCCTTCGCCCAAAGCTACTTCGCCTTGCAGACGCGCAAACAGGAGCTTATCGAAGAGCGCATGGCGGAGCTGAACCGCCTTGCGCTTCGGGGCCGGCTGACCGAGACCGAGAAGGAATTCTCGCGCATCGCCTACGAGCGCGGCGCGAAAGGCTCTTTTGCACCGGAAGATCGGAGGGCGTCTTCGGCTAATGTTGACGAGTCGAGGGCTTGATGAGCGCTCATATTGCAACTATAATACAGTTGCAAAGCGAGGATCATCATGACGAGGGTTGAAAAGCTTGCTCGGCAATTAATGGCCTGCCCTCGAACGTTTCGGTTTGATGATGCCGTGCGGGTTATGGCGTGGTACGGGTTCGACCTTGACGAAAAAGGCAAAACGTCCGGTTCTCGCGTGCGATTTTATCGGGAGAGCGATGGCCGCATGATGCTAATGCATATACCCCATCCAGGTGATGAGTTGCGAGCGGCAGCCGTGCGGGAATTGGCATCGTTTCTCAGGGAAGCGGGAAAGGAATGAACGTGGGACGTGCTCTGACGTACAAAGGCTACACCGCGCCAGTATCCTTCGAGGCTGAGGGCGGGTATCTGCACGGAACGGTTTTGGGGATTCGCGACAGAATTTACTTTGAAGGCGAAAACGCTCGAGAGATCACATCTTCGTTTCACGAGGCGGTCGACGACTACCTCGCTTTCTGCGCCGAAAAGGGAAAGGATCCTGAAAAGCCGTTTAAAGGTACGTTCAATATCCGTATTGGCGCAAGTCTGCACGAGCGTGCCGCCCTCAAAGCAGTGGAGAAAGGCGAGTCGCTCAACCAATTCGTGGTCGAAGCGATAGCGGCGGCAGTGTAGCGTCGAGCTCCTTTTTGGGGCGTTGCCGTTACGTTTGGGCTCGGCGATTTTGTTTTCACGGTCGGAAGCTGGTGGAGGTCAAGATGAAACACCTATACTGTTCCTTATGAAACTCGCATCCGTCATTCTGGACATACCCACGCAGGCTCTCGACGCGCCCTACACCTACGCCGTTCCCGAAGATACGGGCGGCGACCTGCCCATCGAAGTGGGTTGCGCCGTGCTCGTGCCGTTCGGACATCGGCAGGCCGTGGGTTTCGTCGTGGCCGTAGAGAACTGCGACGAGGGCTCGACGCCCGCCGGGCTCGACCCGTCCAAGGTCAAGCCGATCGTGCGTGCCGTGAGCCGCTCCTACTTCGACGAGGAGGGGGCGGCCTGCGCTCAGTGGCTCTCGGAGCGCTACCTGGCGCCGCTCTCGTCGTGCGTGCGGCTGTTCACGCCGCCGGGCGGCGTGCCGCGCATGGTTCGCTCGCGCGAGGGCTATTGGCGCTTGGAGGAGCCGACGGTGGGCGAGGTGGACGATCGCTGGGTGCTGCCCGGACCCGCGTTCGCCGACTTCGAGCCGCGCAAGAACGCCGTCAAGCAGGCGTCCGTCGTGGAGGCTTTGCGCGGCGGCGAACTGCGCGTTGCCGAGCTGACGGCCGAGTTCGGCGCGGTGTCGTCCCCGCTCAAGGCTCTCGAGAAGCAGGGGGTCGTGCGCATCGAGCACCGTCGCCGCATGCGGGGCATGGCCGAGGGCGTTGCGGGCTCGGGTGGCGCGTCCGACGCTGCATCGTTCGTCCCGAGCCCCAAGCCCCCGCTCACGCCCGGGCAGGCTTCGGCACTCGCCGCGATAAACGCGGCGCGGGAGCGCGGGGCGGGCGAGGTGGTTCTCGTGGACGGCGTCACCGGGTCGGGCAAGACCGAGGTGTACCTGCAGGCCATCGAGGAGGCGCTCGCCGCGGGGCGCACGGCGTGCGTGCTCGTGCCCGAGATATCGCTCACGCCCCAGACGGTGGGGCGCTTCCGCGGGCGCTTCGGCGACACGGTGGCGGTCATGCACTCTCGCATGAGCGCGGGCGAGCGTTACGACCAGTGGGACTTCATCCGCTCGGGCGCGGCGCGCGTGGTGGTGGGGGCCAGAAGCGCGCTGTTCACGCCGATGGCGAACGTGGGCCTCGTCGTCATCGACGAGGAGCACGAGGGCTCCTACAAGCAGGACAGCGCGCCGCGCTACCATGCGCGCGACGTGGCCGTGTGGATGGCGCGTCGCGCCGGCGCCGCCGTGGTGCTGGGCTCGGCCACGCCCTCCATCGAGGCGCTGCACGCCTGCGCGAAGGACCCTTCGTGGCATCACGTGGAGCTGCCCGAGCGCGCCAACGGCAAGCCGCTGCCCGCCGTGCAGGTGGTGGACATGGCCGTGGAGTTCAGCGGCGGTTCGCGCTCCATGTTCTCGGGCGCGCTCTCCCGCGCGCTCGCCGAGGAGCTCTCGGCCGGGCGCAAGGCGGTGCTGCTGCTCAACCAGCGCGGCTTCGCGAAGTTCCTGCTCTGCCGCGAGTGCGGGTTCGTGCCGGAATGTCCGTCGTGCTCGACCTCGCTCACCTTCCACGAGCGGGGCAACTTCCTCGTCTGCCACCACTGCGGCCACCGCATCGCGGCGCCGCCCGTGTGCCCCGAATGCGGCAGCCCCTACCTGAAGAAGTTCGGCGCGGGCACGCAGCGCGTCGAAGCCGACCTGCGCGTGCTGCTGGATTCCACGCCGGGCGTGGGGCCTCAGGTTCCCATCGTGCGCATGGACGCGGACACCACGGGCGGCAAGGGCGCGCACCAGCGGCTGCTGGAGGAGTTCGCCGCCGCCGACGCCGCCGTGCTGCTGGGCACGCAGATGATAGCCAAGGGCTTGGACTTCGAGGACGTGACCCTCGTGGGCGTCATCAACGCCGACACCATGCTGCGCCTGCCCGACTACCGCGCCTCCGAGCGCACGTTCGCGCTCGTGGAGCAGGTGGCCGGCCGCGCCGGCCGCGCGGAGCTGCCCGGGCGCGTGCTCGTGCAGACCTACGAGGCCGACGCCGCGCCCATCCGCGCCGCGGCGGCCTACGACCGCGCGCTCTTCCTGCGCGACGAGCTGCCCAAGCGCAGGATGCTCCGGTACCCGCCCTACGTGCGCATGGCCAACGTGCTGGTGTGGGGCAAGAACGAGGAGGCGGTGCGACGCTCGGCGGGCGCGCTTTACGAGGGCGTGGCCGCCCATGTGCGCGACTTCGCGGGCGAAGGATGGGACGTGCTGCCGGCCACGCCGTGCGTGCTGGCCAAGCTGCGCGGCACGTACCGCTGGCACCTGGTGGTGAAGTGCCCGCTCGAGGGCGACCTCTCGGGCGTGCTGCTGCCCTTCTTCCGCGCCCGCAAGCCGGAGCGCGATGTCAACATGGCCGTGGACGTCGATCCGGACGACCTGCTGTAAAGCCAGGATCGCGTGTCGCGCGACGGATGGCTCCTTCGCGCTACGACGCTTCCCGCGCCCCGAGGTTCACCAGCTCGCTTTCGGCGACGGCGGGCATGCCGAACAGACCGCCGAAGAACCGCTGCATGCCGATGCCGGCGGCTTCCCACCAGGTCGGCGCCGGCACGTCCTCGACGGCCACGAGGTCGGCCTCCCATACGACGGCCCCGTCGCGGCGAAACGCCAGGCGCCCCACCGCGTCGCCGGCCGCCACGTCGCCCGTCACGACGTCGAACGACGCCTCCTGCTCGACGCGCCCGCCCTCTTTCGGCAGCGTCACCGCAGGCTCCGCCCCGACCACCGTGGCCGTCACGGTGCGGTTCGTCCAGTCGGCGTGCGCCACCTCGGCCATCACGGGCCATGCCGCCTCCGCACCGCCTATCGTCGCGCGCACGGAGCGCGGGGCGTTCAGCAGCTGGTAGGTCGCGGTCTCCGGCTCGGCCGGCGCGGCGGGTTCGGGGGCGGCGACGGCCCGCACCTCTTCGCGGCAGGCGTAGACCCAGTCGTAGAGCGCTTCGGAATCGGCGAAGCGCTGCGGTTTGGACGACGAGGCCAGCACGACGGCGTAGTACTCGTGCCCGTCGCCCCGGTTCACGGCCGTGGCCGCGCAGGGCCCGGCGGCCAGCGTGTAGCCCGTCTTGGCGGCGCACGTTCCCGCGTAGCCCTCGATCATCGTGTCCGTGTTCGCCAGCTCCACGGTCACGGGCGCCCCGCCCCGAAGGACCGCGATGCCCACGTGCTCGTACCCGATGTTCGCGCGCACGAGGTCGACGCCCATCGCGTGCCGCAGCATGACGGCCACGTCCCGGGCGCAGCTGTACTGCCCTTGCGCGAACGCGTCGAAGTCCAGGCCGTGGGGGTTCGCGAAGTACGTGCCGGCCATGCCGAGCTCGGCCGCCTTGGCGTTCATGGCCTCCACGAACGCCGCCTCGCAGGCGTAGGCGTCGCCGCCTTGCCCCCTCTCGCCCAAAATGACGGCACCCGCCGCTTGGGCGACGGCGCTCGCGGCGTCGTTGCCGGAAGCGGTGAGCACGGCCTTGAGCGCGTCGTCGAACGTCATCTCGTCGCCGGCCAGAAGCCCTGCGCTCGACTCGCCCACGCCCGCCGCCTCCGGCGTCACGGTTACGGAGGCTCCGGCGTCCAGATGCTCGGCGGCCACGATGGCCGTCATGATCTTCGTGAGCGAGGCTATCTGGGCGCGCTCGTCGGCCGCCCGCCCGAACCACAGGGCGCCGTCCTCGTCCATGAGGGCCGCGTACGAGGCGTCGATGCTCGGATGCAACTCGTCGGAAAGCCCGAGCTCCGTCACGCTGCGCTCGAGCACGGCATCGTCGCCGCCGGTCCACGCGAACGCCGGGACGGCGAGGCAGCAGGCCGCGAGCGCGGACGAAAGGGCGCATGCGAGCGCGCGGGAGAAAGGAAAACGACGGTCGCTCATGGCGGGCTCCTCTTCGACGCCGAAGACGCGGCGCTGGCGATTGTTCGGCTATATAATAGCATCGGCTCGGGGGCCGTCGCTCCAACCCATGGTATCCTGAACGCTTCTTGAGTGCACGTTCGGAGGTCGAAGGAGGAGGGTACGAGGTGAAGCGGTCTGCTCGTCTCGCATGCGTCGCGCTCGCCGTGGCGCTGTCCGTTTGCACCGCGCCCGCCGCGTTCGCCCTCGAAGAACCCGTCCCGCACTCCGATGACGCTCGAGCCGCCGCCGCGCCGCGCGACGCCGACGGCGGCCGCCTTGTGCGCGTGGCCTTCCCGCAGGCGGAGGGTTTCAGCGCGGTCGACGAGAACGGCGTGCGCAGCGGCGTGTTCTACGACTGGCTCGTGGAGATAGCCAAATACACGGGATGGCGCTACGAGTTCGTGGACGGCGGCGTCGACGAGGTCGTGGAGCAGGTGATGGCCGGCGACGCCGACCTCGCCGGCGGCATGTTCCGCCGCGAGCAGCTCGAGGAGCGGTTGGACTACTCGACGTTCAGCATGGGCTCGAACCGGTCGGTCCTCGTCTGCCCGGTGGGCGACGATTCCCTGTCCACCTTCGACCTGCGCACCCTGAACGGGAAGGCCATCGGCGTGAACGGCAACGCCACGGAGAAGATCCGCCGTTTGGAGAGCTTCCTTGCGTTCAACGATCTCGATTGCACGGTGGTGCGCCTCGATCCCGCCGCGTACGAAAGCTGCCTGGAGGACGGCGCGGCCGACCTGATGCTTGGAAGCGACCTCGACGCGAAGGACGGGTGCAAGGTGGTCGCCGAGTTCGACGGCGAGCCGCAGTACATGACCGTTACGTCGGGAAGCGACCTGCTTCCCGAGCTCGACGAGGCAATGAGGCAGATTTACGCAGCCGATTCCGGGTTCTCCCGCGAGCTCTACGATCGGTACTTTCCCGACAAGTACCCCGGTCCCATCGAGTTCTCCGAGGCCGATCTCGCGTTCGTGGAGCAGGCGGGCGAGGTGCGGGTGGCGGTGGTTGCGGGCCAGTACCCGATGTACTACGAGCGCGAAGGATCGTACCAGGGGATAACGAAGGACCTGTTCGACCGTATCGCGGAGCGCACGGGGCTGTCGTTTCGGTTCGTGCACGCCGACAGCTACCAGGCCGCGCTCGACCTCGTGGCGTCGGGGGAGGCGGACCTCGCCGGGTGCTTCATGGACGACGAGCGGGCGGCGGCCCAGCAGGGCTTCGCCTTGACGAAGGGCTACGCGACGCTCGACGAGGTGGTTTTCCGCAACAAGCTGTCCGCGCAGGCGGACGACGGGCCGGTGGTCGCCCAGCTCGAGGGCCGCGCGCCTGCCGGGGGAGAGAAGGACGCGACCGTGGTCCGCTACCCCTCGTACGCCGAGTGCCTCGCCGCGGTGAACGCCGGCCGCGCGGACCTCACCAGCATGCCCGCCTCGTACGCCGAGTGCCTGTTCACCGAGCATTCATACGGAAACGTCGCGCCGGCCACGTCGGAGCACGCCGAAACCACGTTCTCCATGGCGTTGCCGCTTCCGGTGGACTCCTCGCTGTACTCGGTTTTGAGCAAGGCCGTGAACAGCCTGACCGACGAGGAGCTCGACGTCATGGTGTCCCGAAACGCGGTCGCCTTGGGCGGTCGCGGAGCCACGGTGGAATCGTTCGTGTCGGAGAACCCGCTGCTGGTGGTGGCGCTTTCGCTGGTGTTCTTCCTGTTGGTGGGCGTTATCGCCATCGTCGTCGCGGGGTCCAAGGTGCGCAACCGCATGATGGAGCTCAAGCTGGAGAAGGCCGAGGAGACGGGACGGGCCAAGGCTGACTTCCTCTCGCGCATGTCCCATGAGATCCGCACCCCCATGAACGCCATCATCGGGCTGTCCAACGTGGCGTCGCTGTCGGGCGAGGCCACGCCCGCCATACGCTCCAACCTCGAGAAGATCAACACCTCGGCGCAGTTCCTGCTGTCTCTGGTGAACGACATCCTCGACATGTCCAAGATACAGAACGACAAGATGAGCATCGAGGTGGCGCCCCTGCGGCTGGACTCGCTCGCCCAGCGCCTCGAAAGCATGTTCTGCATCCAGGCCCAGGAGAAGGGCATCTCGTTCAAGGTGGATTGCCTGACGGACGACGTGGTGGTGGGCGACGACGTGCGCCTGCAGCAGGTGCTCGCGAACCTGCTGTCCAACGCCTTCAAGTTCACCGACGCGGGCGGCACGATCGCCTTGCGCATCGAGGAGGTGGCGCGCGTCGACGGACGCGTGCTGCTGCGCTTCGGCGTGGCCGACGACGGCGCCGGCATCCGGCCCGAGGATTACAAGCGCATCTTCGACTCGTTCGAACAGGCCGCCGAGAACCACCGCAACGCCCAGGGCACGGGCTTGGGCTTGGCCATCAGCAGCAACCTCGTGCGCCTCATGGGCGGCGAGCTGAGGGTGAGCAGCCAGGTGGGCGTGGGCTCCGAGTTCCATTTCGCCTTGGACCTTCCCCTCGGCGACGCGTCCGACGTCGACGCGCCGTGCCTGTCGGACGCCCCCGAGGCGCGCTCGCTTGCCGGCACGCGAGCGCTTCTGGCCGAGGACAACGACCTGAACGCCGAGATCGCCGTGACGCTCTTGGAGATGGAGGGCGTCTCCGTCGACCGCGCCGCGAACGGCCGCGAGGCGGTCGACCTGTTCGCCGCCGCCGAGCCGGGGTTCTACGACTTCGTGCTCATGGACGTGAAGATGCCCGTGCTCGACGGTTTGGAGGCGGCCGTCGCGATCCGCGCGCTCGATCGCGACGACGCCCGCGCGGTGCCCATCGTGGCGCTGACGGCGAACACGTTCCAGGAGGACCGCGACGATGCGGCCGCCGCCGGCATGGACGGCTTCATTCCGAAGCCCTTCGACGCCCGGCAGCTCTACGACGTCCTGCGGGGCTTCCTGCCTCCGGAAAGCTAGGACGGCTTCTCGCCGCGAAGCGACATGTCTTTCATCGCAGAGCGGCGAAAGACGGCGCGTTTTTCGCGCATTTTGCGTTCCCTGTCCGGTTGAACGTTGGATTCCGCTCATGTTCAGGCGTTTTTGCGGGATAATGGGTTCCGTTTTCCATGCGGGCGCGGGCGCCCGCTCGATCCGAAGGGGCTTTTTCATGGAACGCACCGTCCGAAACGGCAGCCACCTTGCGCTGCTCGGTGCCGCCTTGGCGGTTTTGGCGCTGGCCACCGGCATCGTATGCGCCGTCACCATGCAACGCGGGGAGGCCGTCTCGGACGAGGAGTCGCAGCGCTACCTCTCGGAGCTGACGCAGCAGGCGTCGTCCAAGGTGAACCAGCGCGTGTCGTTCAACCTCGAGCTGCTGGGGCTTTTAAGCGACGAGCTGGCCATCAACGAGGGCGAGGCGGACGACTGCTCGACAGCCGTCGCGTCCTTCGTCGAAAACGGGCCTTTCGCGTGGATCGGCACGGTCGACGCGAAAGGCATGCTCGCGGTGGAGGGCCGCGAACCTACGAGCGTGGCCGGCTTTTCGGTGGTGGAGCGCGCGCTGGCCGGCGAGAACGGCGTGAGCGAGACGCTCGTGTCCGTGTTCGACGGCGAGAAGGGCGCGTTGTACGCGGTGCCCGCTTCCGGCGGCGACCCCGCCGTGGCGGCGGTGGTCGGCTGGGTTCCCCCCGACCGGATGCGGTTGCTCATGAACACCGACATCTCCGGCGGCGTGGGCTTCTCGCACGTGGTCGCCTCCAACGGCGACTTCATCTTGCGCTCTTCCAACGGGAACGCCTACCTGACGGGCGACAACGCGATCCAAAGCCTGGCCATGCAGGCTCAGTTCGAAGAAGGCGACCTGGCGAATCTCCAGCAGGGCATGGCCGCGGGCGAAAGCGGGCACGTGCGCTTCGTCGTGAACGGCGAGGCGCGCGAGATGAACTACGTGCCGCTCGAACGGGGCGATTGGTACCTGCTTTCCATCGTTCCCCCCGACGCGTATTCCAGCTCCCTGGCGGACTACGCCGCGTTCTCGACCGGTGCCACCGCGGCGATCGCCCTGCTCGCTTTCGCCGCGTTCGGGGGCGTGCTTCTATGGGTGACGGGGAAGAAGAACCGCGAGATACTGCGCATCGCCTACGAAGATCCGGTGACGGGCGGCTTCACCGCCGTCCGCTTCGACCAAGAGGTCGGGAGCAAGATCGCCGAAGGCAAGCCGTTCTCGTTCGTGACCGTGGACGTGAAGAACTTCAAACTCATCAACGACTTCTTCGGCAAGGAGCAGGGCGACCGCATCCTCAAGCACATCCACGACACCATCCTGTCGCTGCTCTCGGAGGGCGAGTACGCGGCGCGCATCTCATCCGACGTGTTCGACGTCATACTCGACGAGACGGACCCTGGTCGCGTGACGGCGTGGCTCGAGCGCCTTGCCGAGAGGGCGAACGGGTTCAACCGCGAGGGCAAGTCGGCCTACCTGCTCATGCTCAACTGCGGTTCGTACGTGGTGGAAGGGGACGAGGACGTCGTCACCGTTCGCGATCGCGCCAACACGGCGCGCAAGGGCGTCGGCGACGTCTCCGAGCGACTGTTCCGCTGCTCGTTCTACAGCAACCCCGAGCACGAACGGCTCTTGCGCGAGAAGGAGATGGAGAACGCCATGGAGGACGCCCTCGAGAACGGCGAGTTCGTGGTGTACCTGCAGCCGAAGGTGAGCCTCGAGACGGGCGAGACCGTGGGCGCCGAGGCGCTCGTGCGCTGGGACAGCGAGGACCGCGGCCTCATCCCGCCCGACGAGTTCATCCCGTTCTTCGAGCGCAACGGCTTCGTGATAAAGCTGGACCTGAACGTGTTCGAACAGGTGTGCCGCCTCATGCGCACGTGGATGGACGCGGGCCTCGAACCGCTGCCGGTGTCGGTGAACCTTTCGCCGCTGCACCTGCAGATGCCCGACTTCCTGGACGCGTTCGAGGAGGTGCGCGCCCGCTACGACGTCCCGCCCGAGCTGTTGGAGCTGGAGCTGACCGAGCGCGTGGCGTTCGAGAACCTGGAGCTGCTGCGCCGCGTGGTCGACGACATCCACGAGCGCGGGTTCCTGTGTTCCATGGACGACTTCGGCAGCGGCTACTCGTCGCTCAACGTGCTCAAGGACATCCCCATGGACATCCTGAAGATCGACCGCGCGTTTTTCAGCAGCGACGACGAGCGCGCCTACGATGTGGTGTCGTCGGTGGTGGAGCTGGCGAAGAAGCTGAACATGGGCACGGTGGCCGAGGGCGTGGAGACTATCCCGCAGGTCGATATACTGCGCTCGATACGCTGCGACGCGGTGCAGGGTTACGTGTTCTCCGCACCGGTTCCCATCGAGTCGTTCGAGAGGATGGTGTTCGGCGAAGGCGGCGCGTCGGGCTCGACATCCCGATGAGCACGGGCCAAGGTCGAAGTCGAAAGGTCTTCGCGTTCGCGGATGCCTTTCGGCTCGTCGCGCGCGTTGGATGGCGGGGCGCAGGCGGCAGATTCCCGTGCGCTGCGGACGCCGGAAAAATCCGCCGTGACAAAGGGCTTGATTTTGTGGTATAGTGCTCTGCTGTATCTTTGCGCCCGGCGCGCATGCTTCCGCACGCCTGAGCGCATCTTGTTTGAAAGGAAGATCACGTGGCCCAAGCCTCTAAGAACCAAGCTGTGGAAGTTGATACCGAGCAAGCTGCGAAAGCCCCGATCGATACCGAAGAGATACTGGATGACGATGACGCGCTGGACGTCGAACCCGACGTCGGCGCAGCCGATACGCTCGATGACGACAAGCTGGACCCCAGCCTGGTCGACGAAGACGCCGACCTGCTCGAGGGCATCCCCGAAGAGGAGCTGAAAGCGACCGTCGACGTACAGCTTCCGAGAGTGACCAAGAGCAAGGCTCGCACGACGCGCAAGCGCAACGCCGACGCCGGCGTGACCATGCTCACGGGCGACCCCGTGCGCATGTACCTGAAGGAGATCGGCAAGGTCCCGCTGCTCACCGCGGCGGAGGAGATCGACCTGGCCATGAAGATAGAGGCCGGCATGGCCGCCATGGAGGAGCTGGACCGCGCGGAGGACGAGGGCATGGAGCTCGACCGCCGCGAGAAGCGCCGCTTGGGTCGCATCGAGCAGGTGGGCCTGGATGCAAAGCAGCAGCTCATCGAGGCGAACCTGCGCCTCGTCGTGTCCATCGCCAAGCGCTACGTGGGCCGCGGCATGCTGTTCCTCGACCTCATCCAAGAAGGCAACCTGGGCCTCATCCGCGCGGTGGAGAAGTTCGACTACACCAAGGGCTTCAAGTTCTCCACGTACGCCACGTGGTGGATCCGCCAGGCCATCACGCGCGCCATAGCAGACCAGGCCCGCACCATCCGCATCCCCGTGCACATGGTGGAGACCATCAACAAGCTCGTGCGCATCCAGCGCCAGCTTCTGCAGGAGCTCGGCCGCGAGCCCACGCCCGAGGAGATAGGCAAGGAGATGGGCCTGCCCGCCGAGCGCGTGCGCGAGATCCAGAAGATCTCGCAGGAGCCCGTGAGCTTGGAGACGCCCATCGGCGAGGAGGAGGACTCCCAGCTGGGAGATTTCATCGAGGACGACGCCGCCGTGGTGCCGCCCGACGCCGCCTCGTTCAGCATGCTGCAGGAGCAGCTGTCGAAGGTGCTCGACGGCCTGGCCGAGCGCGAGCGCAAGGTCATCTCGCTGCGCTTCGGCCTTGAGGACGGCCATCCGCGCACGCTCGAGGAGGTCGGGCGCGAGTTCGGCGTCACGCGCGAGCGCATCCGCCAGATCGAGAGCAAGACGCTGGCGAAGCTGCGCCACCCGTCCCGCTCATCGAAGCTCAAGGATTATTTGGAAGATTAAACGCACATGTCCGGGGCTGGGGCGGCGAGGCTTCGCTGCTCGGGCAGTCCTGGGCTCGCACGAACAGCCCTCTGGGCTGTTCGGCTCGTGCGGAACTCGCCTCGAAGCCTCGCCGCCCCGGCCCCTACGTTTGTCATCAAACGGAAAAGGGGGCGCGGTTCGGTTGAACGAAGGAATGTGAAGTGGAGAACCTCGAACTGTTCGCCAGCTGTTTGGCGGGGCTTGAGCGGCCGTTGGCCGACGAGTTGAAGCAGATGGGCATCAAGCGCGTGCGCCCCCTTGGCGGGGGCGTCGCCTTTTTTTGCGACGTGCGCGGCGCGCTCAAAGCGTGCCTGTGGTCGCGCCTGGCCTCGCGCATCATGCTGGTGGTGGGACGCGCCGACGCGCGCCTGGCCGATCTGCTCTACGACGACGTGCTCGACCTTCCTTGGGAAGACGTCGTGGCTCCCGGCGCGAGCATCGCGGTGTCCGCCCACGGCATGAACGAGGAGTTGCGCAACACCCGCTTCACGGCTCTCAAGGTGAAGGATGCGGTGTGCGATCGTCTGCGCGACAAGCGGGGCGCGCGGCCCGACGTCGACGCGCAGAACCCCGACGCCGTCATCGACGTGCGCGTGCGCGACAAGCGCGCCACCGTCTCGCTCGACCTTTCGGGCGCGTCGCTCTACCACCGCACCTACCTGGCTCCCGACGACGGCGCCGAGGCGCCGCTCGAATGCGCGCTCGCGGCGGGCTTGCTTGCGTTGGCGGGTTGGCGCGCGCGGACGCGCGACGGGGCGGCCTTCGTGGATCCGGCCTGCGGCGACGGGGCCGCGGTGGTGGAGGCGGCCGCGATGGCGTGCGACCTGGCTCCGGGTCTGGCGCGCGACCGCTGGGGCTTCCACGGCTGGGCGGGCTTCGACGAGGATGCGTGGGCCGATTTGCTGGACGATGCGGACGAGCGCTTCGAACGCGGCCTGGCAGCCGCGGTTGCGCAGGGGGCCGTGGATGGCACGACGTCGGCGCGTCCCGACCTTGACGTCGTGCGCTTCGCGGGCCTCTCGGCGTCCTCGCCGGCCATCTCGCGGGCACGCGGGCGCGCCAAGCGCGCAGGGTTGCGCCAGGCCGTGAGCATCGAGGCCGGCGGCACCGAAGAGGCGCCCGTTCTGGTGGAGCGCGTGAGCGCTGCGGCTGCGGGGGCGTCGGAGCCCGCGGGGGCCGACAAGGGCGCGACCTGCCTCGTGGCCAGCGTGCTGGGTGCGCGCGAGCGCTCCTCGGAGGCCAGCGCGCAGGCCGACGCCGCCGCGTTCGTGGCGGCCGCCACGGCGGCTCCTGCGGGCTCTGCGTTCGCCGTGGCGGGCAGCGAGGCCGTGGAGGACCGATTCGGCACGGAACCCGCCATTCGCGCAGAGCTCGGGCGCGACCGCGTGGCCGTCGAGGCGCTCGTGTTCGACGCGCCGCCCGCCGTTTCCGCCGTGGTCACGGTGCCCGATCCCTCGGGTGGTGCCGAGCACCGCGTCGAGGTGCTGGAGCCGGCCTCCGAACAGTTCTCGTCGCGTTTGTTCAAGGTGGCCAAGGAGCGCCGCAAGTGGGCGCGCCGCGAGGGCGTGACGTGCTACCGCGTGTACGACGCCGACCTGCCCGACTATGCCGTCGCCATCGACGTGTACGCGGGTGCGGGCGATGCCGAGGGCAACACGTATTTGCACATAGCAGAATACGCTCCGCCTTCGTCGGTGGACGCCGCCAAGGCTCGACGTCGCTTCGACGACGTGCTGGCGCTGGCCCCCGTGGCGCTGGGCGTGCGCCCCGACCACGTGTTCGCCAAGACGCGCCGCCGCGACAAAGGCGGCGCGCAGTATCGCGACGCCGGGCGGCGCAGCTATGTGACGCAGGTGCTGGAGGACGGCTACCTCATGGAGGTGGACCTGTCGGGCTACCTGGACACGGGAATCTTCCTGGACCACCGCACCACGCGCGAGCTCGTGGGCGCGAAGGCGGCCGGAAAGCGCTTCCTCAACCTGTTCGCCTACACCGGAACGGCCACCGTGCACGCCGCCGGTGGGGGAGCGGTGGAGACCACGACGGTGGACCTCTCGCAGACCTATCTCGATTGGGCGCGCCGCAACATGGCCGACAACGGCTTCGCGGGCCCCGAGCACTCCTTCGAGCGCGCCGACGTCATGTCGTGGATCACCGACACGCGCCGCAAGCCCCTGCGCTACGACCTGATCTTCGTGGATCCGCCCACGTTCTCGAACTCGAAGGCCATGGGCAACCGCACCTGGGACGTGCAGCGCGACCACGTGGAGCTGCTCATCGGCGTCACGCGCCTTCTCACGGAAGGCGGCGAGGCCGTGTTCTCGTGCAACCTGCGCACGTTCAAGCCCGACGTGGAGGCGCTGGCGAAGTACGGCGTGGCCATCGAGGACATCACGGCGTCCACGATCCCCCACGACTTCGAGCGCAACCCCAAGATCCACCAGTGCTACCTGGTTAAGCGCGCCTAGGGGGCGTGCCTGCAAGCTTCTGGAACGAGAACGCGGCTCTTCGGGCCGCGTTCTCTCCTCATGCGATAGGGCCTCTCACAGAAGGTTCCCGAGCCCCTCCCGGTCGAGCAGTTCCAGCTGGTGGCCCTTGATGCGGAAGTAGCCCAGCTCTCCCATCCGCCTGATTTCCTGGTTCAGGGAGGCGCGGGACACCCGCAGCTCGTTCGCCCAGATCGTCTGCGAGGCGGGTAGCTGCACGCGGTCGCCCTGCGCTATGCCGTCCATCTCCAGCAGCCAGAACGCCACGCGTTCCCGTATCGTGCGGTAGCGCAGGCAGGCGAGCAGCATCTGGTTTTTCAGCCCCCGCTTCGACATATAGAGCATGAAGCGGTACAGCAACTGGTCGTCCGTCCTGAGCATCAGCTCGAAATACGGCGCGCCGATCCACATGACCGTGGTCCTCTTCGCAGCCGACAGGTTGTAGGTGTACTCCTTCGTGCCGGTGAAGTAGAGGAGCTCGGGGAACACGTCGTCCTTTTCGAAGTACGCGCTGCACAGCTCGTCGCCGTCGACCGTGCTGCGGCACGACTTGAGGCATCCGTCCACTACGATGCCGAACTCCTTGATAGGGGTACCGACGGTGCGGATCGTCTCGCCCAGCTTGTAGGTTTTTCGACGGAAGAGCTCCCCGAACACGGGGTGGCGCAGGCAGGAGCTGGCGAAGGAGGGCTCCGACAGGATGTCGCAGTCCGACAGGTTCCAGCGTCGCACGGGGGGCCCGATGCACAGGCCGGCTTCGGGATCCGTCTGGTTCAAAACGATCACCTTCCCATCGGGGAGCACCGCCTTGCGGCCCCTGCCCGAGCGGGCGGGGGCCGGGGGCCTCGTCCACCCATCATAGCGCCTTTCTCCGGCGATGCGCAACGTTCCGCCGTATTCGCCCGTCCCGTCTAACCCGCCGCCCAGCGGTATTTGGGTGGGCGGCGGGTTAACTCCGCCTTCCGTTTTCGCGAACGACCTGGGCCTTGTTCTGTTCGTCTAAGGCTATGCCGTACTTCGAGGCGATGCCTCGCTTGAGGTTGACGTCGAACTCAATGAAGCGGAGCGGTTTCCCCTGCGCCCTGTTCTTCGCGCGGAGCTCCCCCAAGGCCTCCATGCTGCCG
Organism: Gordonibacter sp. 28C; assembly: GCF_003339845.1. Classification (GTDB taxonomy): domain Bacteria; phylum Actinomycetota; class Coriobacteriia; order Coriobacteriales; family Eggerthellaceae; genus Gordonibacter. The sequence goes on along the minus strand of NZ_PPTR01000010.1, from coordinate 10,884 downwards.
GGAAGGCCCGGATCCCAGAATCCCAAGAGCACCGGCTCCTCGCTTTCGAGGATATCGGCGCGGAACTGCTCCATCTCGGCGATGTAGCGCTCTGCGGCCGTGGCCGCCGCCGCCCCGTCGCCCACGGCGGTCGCCACCTGACGCAGGTACTTCTGGCGCACGTCGCCGGCTGCGAACACGCCGCCTATGCCAAGATCCATGTCGTCGCCGGTGTGCAGCCAGCCGCGGGAATCGCGCGGCACCTGGTCCCCCAAAAAGCCGGTTGCGGGCACCATGCCGCAGAAGAAGAACACGCCTTGGCAGGGAAGGTCGCGCGTCTCGTCGGTGCGGACGTCTTTGATCTTGACGCCCTCGACCTCGTCTTGCCCGTAAACTTCGGCGATCGTGCTGTTGAAGAGGAAGCTCAGCTTCGGGTTCCTCATGGCCTGCTCCGCCGCCAGCTTGTTGCAGTCGAGCACCCCCTCGTCGTGGACGACGACGATCGTGACGCTGCGGGCGAACTTCGCGATGAACTCGCTTTCCTCAATGGCCTGGTCCCCGCTGCCCAGCACGACCACGTCCTCGTCCTGGTAGAACTCGGCATCGCAGGTGGCGCAGTAGCTCACGCCGTTGCCGGCGAACTCCTTCTCGCCGGGGATGTCCAGCACGCGCGGGCTCGTGCCCGTCGCAAGGACGACGGCCTTGGCGTGGTAGGTCGCCTTCCGAACGTTCACGATCTTTTCGTCGCTCGAGAAGTCCACGCTGCGAACCGTTTGCTGGCGTATCTCCGCGCCGAACTCCCGGGCATGCTCGGCCATCTTCGCCATCAGATCCGGCCCCGAGCTTTGCTCGACGGAGGGGTAGTTCACGATCTCGCGCGTGTCGTACACGCGCCCTCCCACGTTGCCTTTTTCCAGTATGAGCGTTTTCAGGCGCGCCCGGCCTCCGTAGATGCCTGCCGCCAGGCCGGCCGGGCCGCCCCCGATGACGATCAGGTCGTAGTATTCGTCCATGTGAGATTCTCCTCGACAACAGGATGCCGGCTTGTTTTCCGTCCGCGGCGATCGTATCGCCCGTCGCGGACGGAAAACAAGCCGGCGTCAACGTGTTACAGTTCTTCGATCCGATCGGCGAAGTCGTCCTCGCTCGCGTCCCCGGTTATACGGGCGCGCGTTTCACCGTCGGCGAAGAACAGGGTCTGCGGCACGCCTTTCAGGTGCTGCTTCGCCATTAGCCTCGGCTGCTCCTCCACGTCCACTTCGTAAAAGGGGACAGAGGGGTAGTCGTCCTTGAGCGCCTCGAGCTTGGAATGCACGCTTTGGCAGACCGTGCAGGACTTGCGGGAGAACATCACCAGGCAGTGCTCCCCGTCGTTCTCGACGATTTCCTCGAAAGCCGCTGTGTTGAGCGGTTCGAACTTGCTCATGCCGTCACTCCTTCTTCCTTGATAGCCGGCGCACCCTCGGTAAGTTGCGTGGTGCCGCCTTTGTACATTTTCCTTAGAACGACGATCGCTGCGGCGATCCCGATCAGCGACACGATGCCCACGGGTACGGCCATGAGGCCCCAATTACCCGTCGCGTCGACGACCTGCCCGCATATGACCGGCCCCAACATCGAACCGAGCCCCGAGGCGAACGAGAGCATACCCATGCCCACGGGTACGGCGTGGGGTGCCACGGTGTCGGGCACGAGGTTGTGAGCCATGGGTCCGATAAGCTGCATGCCGGTGCCGCACAGCAGGATGGCGACGATATCCAGGGGGATGGAGGGCATGTTCCACATAAGCGTGCCGCCCGCCACTACGAAGAACGTGAGAACGAGAAATATCTTGGGATGGTGCATGTTCTTGATCTTGTTCAAGGCGAAGCCGAATGTCAGACAAAGGAAGATCATCCAATAGGTGTGCACGGTGGAGACGGAGTTCGCCTCGGCGGAGGGAAGGCCCATCGTGCTCTGCAAGAACGTGGGGTAGTAGGATGTGTAGACGTTGAATGCGAAGATGGCCGCGAAGAACACGATGCAGATGCACACGCAAGCCGGGTTCTTCAGGCACTCGGACCATGCACCCTGCTTCTTCTGCTGCGGCGCGTGGTCGCGTTTCACCTCGGCATTTTTCGCCGACTTGTCGCGGTCTGACTGCACCCGGCAGAACAGGAAGTTCAACACGAAGGCCACAGCCAGAAACGCGGCGGCAACCAGCCAGTTCGACCTCCAGCCGAACTGCGGCGTGAAGAAGTTGCACAGGTTGAGCACGATCAGCGTGCCCACGGTTGACCAGATGGACCAAAGCGTCATGGGCAGGCCGCGCTTCTCGGCCGGGAACGCCTCGGTGATGATGACCGGTGCTACGATGAACACGAACCCGAGGCTGATGCCCTCGCAGAACCTCGTTATCGCCAGCGTCGTGAAGTCCGGGGCGAAGAAGCCCAAAACGTTGAACGCAAGACACCAGACGATGCCGAACAGCCACACTTTGCGCACGCCGAACTTGGCCACGATGGAGCCGCCTGGCAAGGCGATGAGCAGGTTGGCTAGGGCGGTGATGCTCATCAGCATTCCGGCTGTGGTGACGTCGATGCCGTATTCCCCCTTTATAAAAACCATGGTGCCGCTTACTTTCATCCACGACACGGCAACGCAGATGGAGCCGATCACCGCGACGGTGAACACGAGCCACCGGTTCGGCAGGTTGGGCTTGGTCTTTTCCATATCCCCTTCTTCCCTTCGGCATGGGGCGGCGTCGCCGTGCGCCCGACCGTCCGCCGCGCGCCCGTGCCGCCTGCTTGGTCGGCGGTCGGCGACCAAGCCAGGTCGCCGACCGCTTCGCGCTAGTTGAGCTTGTCCACGCAGTGGGCCATGTTGGCGTGGAAGCCCCTCGCCCCCTCGACCGAGACCTCTGCCTCGTCGTAACCGGGCGCCTCGGCGCCGGGCAAGCGGAACTGCGCGTTGTCGCAGCGGGGGATGGCGACCTCCTCGGGCGCGTCCAGCTGGGGGATCCACTCGTAGGGAATGCGGTACGCGCGGTAGAGCAGGGCGGGGCCCACGTCGGGGTAGACGTATTCCCACACCAGCTCCTTCTCGGGGGTCATTTCCATGAACCTGCCCGTGGTGCCCTCGCAGATGAGCGTATTGCCGTTCTCCAGGCGCTGCGCGTCGCTCGTGAGCGGCGAGTAGAAGTTATGGGCGCTGAACGGGAAGCCCACGGTCTCGTTGGTGTCGCGGCATTCCCAGATCACCTTCAGCGTCACCGGATCGAACTCGATCACGCGCGATCCGTCGCGGCGCTGGGTTTTCAATCCCGTTTTCGACACCTGCGAGGGCTGGTCGTAGCCCGCCCAGCCGCCGTTGTCGTAGACCAGAATGTTGCCCTCGCCCGGCAGCCCCCGGGGGATCATATGGGTGTGGTGAGGGCCGATGATGGCGCCGAGGATGCGCAGTTCGCGGCTTTGCGTGTAATCCGGCCCGATCTTCCACACGATCTTGCCGGTCTCGTGGTCAAGTATCCACAGCATGTTCGTCTCGCGGGAGTCCATGATGATGTTATTGGGGTTGAAGCGCTCGTCCCCTTCGTCGTACCAGTGGTTGGGGCCCAGGTAGCTGGCGCAGTTGACGTGGAAGAGGTCCCCTTCGCCTTCCGCGCCCGCGTCTTGGGTGTTGGGGTCGCGGTAGATGACGTTTTTCTGGGCCTCGGTGAAGTTGAAGTCGTTGATGTGGTCGAGCGTGCTCCACTCCCACAGGATGTTGCCCTCGCGGTCCACCTCGATCAGGCGGTCGTCCAACAGAAGCTGCGGCGATATCTTGGGCTTGCGCACGTCGTTGTGCGTGAGGAGGAGCACTTTGTTGAAGTCGTTGGTCGATTCTTGCCCGGGAACGTGATAGCCCACCGGGTTGCCCTCGATCTGGAAGTCGTGGTGCGCGCGGGCAACCCACTGCTCGCCGGCTTCGTCGTCGTCTTTGACCTGTTGATTGCGGTTGAACGTCCATTCGACGTTGCCGTCCCAGTCGACTTCGGTCACGTCCGTCTGGTCCTGGTACGCGGCTTCGGGGTCGCGCTCGCCCAAATGTCCGAACAGGTGCCCGCCCGGGATCATCTTGCAAGGGAACCCCTGGAAGTCCTTCCAGTAGCGAACGACCTTGCCGTTCATGTTGATGAGGAGCACGCCCTTGTTCGGCCCGGTGAACAAGGTGTAGCCGCTCTGGCACTTCTCGGGATCGTAGATGGTCGTTCCGGTTGGAAACACTGTTGGCCTGCCCATGGTACCCTCTTTCCTCCGCTGACGCTTCTGCTCTCTATCGCACACAGCCAGTCGCTGAGATGCTTCATTCGGGCGGCGTTCGCCAAGAGAGGCGCATGGCCTTCCTCTGGCGAAAACGTTGGTTCGATCTGCTTTTTACAGTGTTTGACCTGCTCGCTTGTTGAAGCGAACCGTCCTGCGCTCTTTGGTTTCAACTCGGGGGAGCCTGTTTTTTGCTACCTGTATTAAGCCATGCGGCTCCTTCGGCGGCCTGTTGGATGTCCGACACTTTTGCGATTGGTTATTTCAATTTCAAATGCCACGGTGGGGACAGGGAAGGGCAAAACGAGAAGGGCCGGCTCCGGATATCTCCGGAGTCGGCCCAACGTTCGAGTGCGATTCTTGTGCGGTTGCGGCTAACCTCCTATGCCGCCCATGGAGAAGTAGCCGACGGCGGCCACGAGGGCGATGCCGGCTACGGCCACGAGCACGTTTTTCGCCGAGAAGGCGGGAGGGGCTTGGTCGGGTTGGCGGGCGGCGGCCTCGGTCGGCTCGCCCGGCACGACGGCGTCCGGTTCGTCCCAGCGCGCCGCCGCCTTCTGCGCGGGCGTCATCTTCTTCTTGCGGCTCATGGCGGGCCTCCTTCTTTTTTGGGCGGTTTTCGCAGGGGCGATCTCCTGATCGCCCGTTCCGGCGAAGCCGGAAAAGCAACCGGGGGCCGCGTTCTCGCGCTTCGCGCGAGCGGGCGATCAGGAGATCGCCCCTACGGGGCAACCGGCATGCTTCTTGAGGCTAGTCCTTCTCGGCGGGCACCGGCTCGCGGTCGGCCTCCCACTCCTCGAACACCACGCTGCCGCGGTACTTGTACACGCCGTAGATGCCGGCGAACTCGTAGCCGGCGCAGACGAACGTGCCGCCGATGGACGTGACGAACTCGGCCGCCTCCGCATTGAACGCGCCCTGTTTGAACACGTAGAAGTTCGCGATGTTGTCGCGGCTGCCCGTGGGGGCCAAGAACAGGCCCGTGCCGAACTGCACCGGCAGGCCGTCGCTTTTCAAGCGCAGGTTCTCCAGCAGGATGTTGGGCTCGAAGCGGTTGAGCCAGCTCTTGCGCTTGAGCGACGCCCATTCGGCCCACACCGAGGTGTCCTTCTTGCCGTCGTCGGCGTAGATCGCGTTGAAGAAGTCCTGGTAGGACGAGGCGCCTTCCAAGTACGGCTGGTAGTCGGGGGACACGTTCGGGCCCGTCGACACGTACAGCAGCAGGCGCTCGAGCGCCGCGCGCGACGCCAGCGGCGCCTGGTCGATGCTTTCCTTCAGTCCTTGATAGTCCATGGTGGCTCCTTCGAACTCGGCGGCGCTGCGACATGGGTGGTGCGAGCGGGGCGGCGCAGCGCACGCACGCCGTTCCGCTCGTTGCGGCTAGAACCCGCTCGGCCACGCCTCCTCGGCCGGCACGTCGTCGAGCTTCTTCACGTTCTTGCCGCGCGGCAGGATGAAGAAGCACAGCACGAAGGCCAGCACGTAGGCGGGAAGCTGCAGGACCAGGCTCGCGGTCTGCCAGCCGGTCTGCGACATGACGGCGCCGAACAGCGGCGATCCCACGGCCGACCCGAGGTTCTGGCAGAACTGCATGATGGCCATGGCCATGGTGGCGCCCATGGCGGTGTTGCGCATGAGCATGGGGGCCATGGGGCGCAGGCTGCCGCCGCACATGCCGCCGCCCACGCCCTGCAGCACGATGGTGACCCACATGACGGCGACGGCCCCGTTGCCGGTGTAGAACATGAAGAACCCGGTGGGTATGAGCAGCAGCATCATCACCAGGCCCACGATGTACTTGCGGCCGAGCGGCAGGCGGTCGGACACGAAGCCCGTGAGCGGCGCCACGATGAGCGACAGGAACATGATGACGGACGAGAGCGTCGAGGCGGTCTGCGCGTCGAAGCCCAGCTGCGTTTCCAGAAACGTGTTGTAATACGTGTTCATGATGCCGATGGTGGTGAAGGCGAACAGGAAGAACACGGCGCCCAAGATCCAGATGCGGCGGTTCTTGCAGTACCTGAGCGACTCCTTGAACGTGCCCTCCACGCCCATGTCGCCCGTGGCGCCCGGAGGCATCTTGTACACGAGGGCGAACAGCGCGAACGCTACCGCGCACACGACCGCGATGGCGAAGAACACCGCCTGGTAGCCGAACGCGCCGGCGATGGCGGGCGCGGTGTTGAACGCCACCACGGAGCCCACGGGCACCCAGGTGGCCCATATGCCCAGCGCGAGTCCCCGCTTGCGCTCCGGGAACCAGATGGTCACGCACGACGGCGCGGCCACGCCGATAAGGCCGATGCCCACGCCCTCCAGAAGGCGGCTTCCCATGAGCCCGGCGAGATCGTTCGCGAGGCCGCCCAATGCCGAGCCCACGCCCAGGCACGCCACCGACAGCAGGATGACGTTCTTCAGTCCCATGCGCCGTGCGATGAACGCGGCGGGGAAGGCCAGCACCACGCCGATGATGGCGATGGCGCTCATGAGCGTTCCGAACGTGACGGAGTCGAGCGCGCCGTGGAACGCCGGGAACAGCCACGACGCCAGCGGCGGGATCTTGAACTGGCACAGCGGCGCGCAGAAGCTCGCGAGGTACGTGACGGCGAGGATGCCCCATGCCTTGCCGGAAACCTTGTCTTGCTTGGCTATTTGATCGGCGGTCAATTCAGCCATGATGATTCCCCCTTGGTGTGTTTTCCCCTTAAAGTACCCGCAGGATGACTCGTAGGGGCGATCCCCTGATCGCCCGTTCCGGCGAAGCCGGAAAAGCAACCGAGGGCAGCGTTCTCGCGCTGCGCGCGAGCGGGCGATCAGGGGATCGTCCCTACGGTTCGACCTGCGTTTACGGAACAAAGCAGGGATGGGACGGCGAACCGTCCCATCCGTCGATAGTTTACCCTACGCGCAGGGCGGCACCCAGAGGTACTGCTGCGGCTTGGAGTCGAGGCTCTTCACAAGCTCGTCCACCGGGCCGAACTCCATGCACTTCGCCTGGCAGTGAAACACGCAGGAGGGAAGCTTGCCCTTCTCCTGCCGCGTGGCGCACAGGTCGCAGATCTTCGTGAACGACGGGATGAAGTCGTAGACGTAGTTGTCCGTCTCGTTGCCTTCGGCGTCCTTCACCGGCCAGGGGCCGTTCTGCATGACGCGCACGCCCCATTGCTCGAGCGGCAGCTCGTGCTCGGCCTGGCAGGCCACCTCGCACGAGTAGCACCCCGTGCAGTACTGGTAATCGACGAGAATTCCGTTGCGTGCCATTACAGTTCCTCCTCCTTGCAGCGGTAGACCTTGCACAGCGTGCACTTCAGGTCGGCACCGAAGCCGGTCGTGCCGGGCTTGTTGGCCAGTAGCTGGTTGATGTTGGACTGGCGGAAGCCGTACAGGTTCGGCTCGGCGCCGTCCTGCTCGGGGAACCACCAGCCGTGCTGGGCGGCGATTTCCTTCTCGTGCACCTCGAACGTGAGGCGGGCGCGCTGGCGGCAGCGGCCGCGATGGTTCTCGATCCACACCCAGTCGCCCTCGGAGATGTTGAGGTCCTTGGCCGTGCGCGGATGGATCTGCACCCACGGATCGGGCGTGAGCTGGCGCAGGTAGGGGATCTGACGGTGCTCGGAGTGGAAGAACGAGGTGGTGCGGGCGCCCGTGATCATGATGAGCGGGTACTCCTCGTACAGGTCGGGCGTGGTCACCGGGCCGATGCCGGGCTCCTCGATGTAGGGCAGCGGATCGTAGCCGAACTTCTCGAACAGCGTGGAGTAGAACTCGATGCGGCCGGTGGGGGTGTTGAAGCCGGGCTGGCCGTCGGGGCGCATGAGGCCCTTCTCGTACTTCTTGTACACGTACTTCTGGTAGACCGGGCCGTGCTCCATGAGCTCGTGGAAGGTGAATCCGGAGGGCTTCACGATCTCGTCGTACACCTCGTCCTCTGTCGCCCACGGCCACGTGTGCTGCTTGCCCTCGGGGCGGCCGATGGCCTGGTTGAACTCGTCGTCGTTGTCGAAGTACTGGGCGAGCTCGCGGTTGATCTCGCAATCGGACTTCGCCTCGCCCTCGGCGGCGCAACCGCCGGTGATGGCCGACAGGAAGTAGTAGTGGGCGCGCACGGAGTGCTTCTCGGCCCAGGTCTGCACCGGCATGACGATGTCGGCGCACGACTGGATGGTCGGCGTCATGAAGATGTCGACGGCGGCGATGAACTCGGGCTTCTTCATGGCCTTGTACCAGCGGTCCACCTCGCAGCTCATGCAGGCGATGCCGTTGGACGTTTGGATCCACACGCCCTTGACCTTGTCGGCCTCCATGTACTCGAGGCACATGTCGGGCATGGCCTGGGTGAGGCCGTAGCGGTACATGGGGAACTCTTTCCAGCCCACGCGCTTCTTCTGCATCTCCTCGTTGATGAGGTCGTAGATGCCCCATGCGCCGGCGGAGGGCTGGTCGACGCCCATGGGGGAGGCGGTGTAGCACATGCCGCCCGGCACGTCGAGGTTGCCGGTGATGGTCCACAGCGCCGCGATGGCGGCGGCGCAGGGCGTGCCCTGGCTCTGCATGTCCACGGCGAGGCCCCACACGACGTTCGCCGGCTTGGAGGTGGCGAACAGGCGCGCGGCGGCGACGATCTTCTCCTTCGGCACCCAGGTCATTTCCTCCACCTGGTCAAGCGACAGCTCGCGGGCGCGCTCGGCCAGCTGGTCGAAGCCGTACGTCCAGCGGTCGACGAAGTCGTGGTCGTACAGGTCCTCGTCGATGATGACCTTGATCATGCCCAGCGCCAGGCCCGTGTCGGTGCCGGGGCGCAGCTGCAGGTGGATGTCGGCGTGCGCGGCCAGCCACGTGACGCGCGGCTCGACGGAGATGAGCTTGCAGCCCAGCTTCATGGCGTCGGTGACCCAGTGGCCCATGAAGAAGTCGGGGTTGGAGATGGTGGGGTTGCAGCCCCACACGATGGTGCACTCGGGGCAGACCCACTCGGGGTCGTCGTAGCGCAGCGCCGAGAACTGCGAGAAGTCGGCGATGAGCATGCCGCCGTACGTCATGATCATGAGCGAAAGGCGGGGCAGGTAGCAGGCGGTGCCGGACAGGAAGCCGTACTCGTTCGGGCTGCCGAACGTGTTGACCATGCGGCCGACCTGCCACTGGTTGTCGCGGGCGGTGCCGCGCAGGGCGTGGATAGAGTCGCCGCCGTACGTCATGGCGATGCGGCGGAATTCCTTGTAGCACGTCTCGAGGGCCTCGTCCCACGTGATGCGCTCCCACTTGCCCTCGCCGCGCTCACCGGCGCGCTTCATGGGGTACAGGATGCGGTCGGGGTGGAACTCCACCTGCTTGAAGGCCAGGCAGCGCGGGCACAGCGCGCCGCGGTTGTACGGGTCGTCCGGGTCGCCCTCGCACTTGATGAACTTGCCGGTCTCCTTGTCGGAGTACACCAGCACGCCGCAGCCCTCGTGGCAGCCCGGGGCCGACCACACCGAGGTGCGGGTGACGATCATGCCGTCTTCCTCGTACTGCCACTCGCCCGGGTGCTTCCAGCGCGGGTCGACCTCTTGCCTCTTGCCGGCGCCAAAGTTGAACTGGTTCTCCTCTTTGGATGTGCCGATCTCGTCGCGGTCCTTCTCCGCGACTGCGTTTTCAACCATCGCAACTCCTCTCGATTCGCGGTCCTGTCGGGTGTCCGCCCCAATCGGTCCGCCCCCTCTAGGGTTGGTGCGAGTAAAGCATGCGCCCGGTATGAGCGTATCGCGTAATGAGTATGCAGATTGCGAATCAGTACGTTGGTATGAGATGGTGACCTGGGGCTTTGATCGGCTGGTCAACCTGGGCCGGAATCGGAGGGGCTGCGCGGGCCCGCTGTTCGGTCAGTCCTGGCTCGCGCGAACAGCCCACACCCGAGATCGGCATAGCCGCTCTCGGGTGCGCCCGCTCGGGCGCGGAACGTAGTGTGTCAACAGTCCACTGGACTGTTGACCATGCGGAATCTACAGCGGGCCCGCGTAGCCCCTCCGATTCCTCGTGGGCCGAGCAAAGGGTCCGTAGGGGTGAGGGGGTTCAACCTGCGCGTCGTTCGTCCTTGGGGCATCGGCTTCGTTCCCTTGCCTCCATGGCGGCGGAACCGGCCTTCGCGGATCTTTATTTGATCTTTTGAGCCAGATCCGACTTCCGCTGTTAGACCACCATCGACACGCCCCCACGTCGCGCCTGATGGCGATCCGCCGCCATGCAGCCTCGAACGGGCCTATGTCGATTCCGGTTTGACGGCGGATTTCGGCTTTCGCGGCCGTTTTTGACGGTTGTTCGTCGCCGCACGGCCATGCGAGGACGCTCGGCGGCGCCTTGATCCGCGTTTTCCCTGCTCGCGAGATCGTCGGAAATCAGAAGGGCGTTGCAAGGGCCGGCGGAGCGACGCAGTTCCGGCGTTTTTGACCGCGATCGATGGAATCCGCTGCCGAACCGCCATTGACGCGTGGCCGTGCCTCTCGCCGACGGCCCACCTGTTGGCGCAGCTCATGAACGGCCTAGGCTCGAGGTGGGTCAGGACCCGAGTGCAGACGTAGCGCCCCGACGCCTCGTGGGAGTAGAGCAGCTCCCTGCGGTCCCGCGCGCCGTTGCGGAACTGCTCGCGGTA
>NZ_PPTR01000001.1 GCF_003339845.1 Gordonibacter sp. 28C | reverse complement strand
CGATCGGACGGCTTGCGATCGGGCGGGACGGGGGCCCGGCCGACGGCCGAAGAGGGCTTCCGAGCCGCCGGCGAGGTTTTCGCGGGACGGGCCGACCCGGGCTATGCCGACCCTGGTTTGACAGCGGCGCCCGCTCCGGCGACCCCGTCGCCCCTACAGCAGATGCGGTTGCTCCACGACGGGCTGCGCCGCGGCGGGCGCCTCTTCGGCCGTCGATTCGGGCGCGGGCTGCGCGGGTGCGGAAGCCGTTGCCGCCTGCTCGGCGTCGCTCGCGCGCAGAAGCTCGCCCAGCGTGGCGAAGTCGTTCTCCAGAGCCTCGCGCTTGGAGCCGTCGTAGATGGCGGCGGCCGGGTGGAAGATGGGGAACACCTTGAACTTGCCGGCGCGTTGCAGCGTGCCGTGCAGGCGCGTGATGCCGATCTCCGTCTTCAGGATGAACTTCGTGGAGAAGTTGCCCAGCGTCACGATGAACTCGGGGTCGATGGTGCGCGTCTGCTCGCGCAGGTACGGCGTGCACAGCTCGATCTCCTCGGGGCGCGGATCGCGGTTCCCCGGCGGGCGGCACTTCAGCACGTTCGCGATGAACACGTCCTCGCGCGCCAGGCCCGCGATGGCCAGCAGCTCGTTGAGGTACTGCCCCGCCTTGCCCACGAACGGCTCGCCCTGCAAGTCCTCGTTCTTGCCCGGCGCCTCGCCCACGATGAGGACGCGCGCCGAGGGGTTGCCCACCCCGAACACCGTCTGCGTGCGCCCGTCGGCCAGCGTGCACTTGCGGCAGCCTTCGACCTGCGCGCGGATGTCCTCCAACGGAATATGCGGCTTGGGCATGTGCCTCCCCTTTCAACGATCGATCTTCCCCGACGCCGAAACGCCTTCCGCGCCGGGGCCCTTCGTAGGGGCGCTCCCGACGAAGGAAGCCGCCCCAATCAAGAAAGCCACCCTAACGCGAGCGCTCTACACGTACACCCGCGGCATCCTCTGCGCGAAGCCGATGGCCAACTCGTAGTGGATCGTGCCCAGCGTGTTCGCCATGTCGTCGAGCGTGACCACCGAGTCGCCTTGGCGGCCCACCAGTATCACCTCGTCGCCGATCTGCGGGTCGACGCGACGACGCGTGCCGTAGATGCGCATGTCCACCTCGAACATGCACTGGTCCATGCAGATGTTGCCCACCTGGCGGAACCGTTGGCCGGCCACGATGAAGTCCGTGCGGCCCGACAGCCCGCGGCGCAGGCCGTCGGCGTAGCCAACGGGAACGGTGCATATCTTCACGCTGCCCGGGCTGCGGTAGTTCATGCCGTAGCTCACGCCCTCGCTCATGGGCACGAGCCGCGTGTCCGTCACGCGCGCATGCACGCTCATAACGGGCCTCAGGTCTATCATGGTGCGCGTTTCCGGGCACGGATGCAGGCCGTAGAGCGCGATGCCGGGACGCACCATGTCGAAGTGCACGTCGGGGTAGCGGATCGTGGCGGCCGAGTTCGCCGCGTGGATGATGCCGGGGTCGACGCCCGCGACCCGCATGGACTGGATAGCCTCCAAAAAGCGCTTCGTCTGGATATGGAAGTCCAGCGTTTCCGTCGCGTCGGCGGTGGCGAAATGGGTGAACGTGCCCACGAGGTCGAGCGCGCGATGGAAGCTCACCTGCGATAGGAACTCCACCACCTCGTCGTAGCGCACGCCGATGCGGTTCATGCCCGTGTTCACGGCCAGGTGGTACGGCGCGCGGATGCCGTAGGCGTCGGCCGCCTCGGCGTAGCGGATGGCGAAGTCGGGCGTGTAGACGCTCGGCATGACCTTGTAGGCCAGCAGCAGCGGAATGGCCTCGTCGGGAGGCTGCGACAGCACGAGGATGGGGGCGTTCACCAGCGCCTCGCGCAGCTCGATGGCCTCGTTCACCGTGGCCACGCCCAGATAGTCGGCGCCGGAGTTCAGCGCCGTCTTCGCGCAGCGCACGGCCCCGTGCCCGTAGCCGTCGGCCTTCACCACGGCCATTACGCGCACGCCGGGACCCACATGGCGCTTGAGCGAACCCACGTTGTGGCGCAGGGCGTTCAGGTCGATCTCCGTCCACGCCCAGCGACGGTCGACGGCCGGGATGAGGCGCAGCTTGTCGGGATCGAAGTTCGCCGCGCCCGCATCGGGCCGCGCGTGGTCGCGCGCGTACTGGAACGCCCCCTGCGCGCCTCCGCCGTACGAGGCCGGCACGCCCGCCAGCGAGGCGCCGCCCGCCGTGGTGTAGCCGCCCACCGGCGTGTGCCCCACGCTGGCGCTGGCCGGCTCGAAGCCCGGCTTGCGGTTCGCGAATCCGGTGAATCCGTTGGGGAGGTCTTGTGCCGTCATGCTGAAGTCGTCCTCGCTTGTCGCCCGTTCTTTTCGCGCACCAGTATAGCACTGACCGGTTCCGTCGGCCCGCCCGCCAACGGAACCTGCAGGCTTCGGCGGCATCGGTTTCGGCGGCCGCTACCCTTCCAGATCGTGCAGCATGTCCAGCAGCTCCTGGCGCTTGTGGATGTCGAGCTTCGCATAGATGTGCTTCGCATGGGTGCGCACGGTGTTCTCGCTTATCACGAGCCGCTCGGCGATGCTCGCCATGCTGTTGCCGCGTGCGATGAGCTCCATGACTTCCGTCTCGCGCGTGGACAGGCCGTAGGCCTCCTGCAAATCGAGGCACTGCTTGGACGTGCGGTCGCGGATGATGCCGGCGTCTTCGGAAGAGGAAGGCCGGTTGCGCCGCTTCTTCAGCGCGGGTTTGGCGGCCTTGCCGTCGCCGGGGCCCGCTGGGGAGGAAGCGTCCGCGGGCAGGGCCCCGTCATCGGACAGGCCGTCCGCACGGACGTCCCCCACCTCCTCGGCAACCTTCCGGTTCGCGCGACCGGCCATCTGCCGCATCGCCCAGAACTCGATAGGGTCCGCCGTCACCGTACCTCTGGACGCCACAGCCTTGAACAGCGTGCCCGTGGACACCAGCAACGTGATGCCCAGCACGTAGCTGGACACCATGGCCACGAAGAACAGCCAGTCGAACCCGTCCGCCGAAACGAAGTCGCTCACCCACCCCAGCAAAAAGCCCACGGCCTGCATGAGGTACACCACGGCGCCGAAGAACGCGTAGATGAACACCGGGTTGATGCCGCGGTCGCGCGACACCTGCGCGCACTGCATCATCATGAGCATGAGCACGAGCGAGAACACCATGTACGTGAACGCGGCGAAGAGGTTGAGATAGCCCGCGCCCAGAAACGGCAGCAGCAAGAAGCCGGTGATGACCAGCGGATAAACAACGCGAAACACCGATGTGAGCCCCAGGCGGAAGCTCATGCGCCGCCACAGCAGCAGCACCGCCGCCGCCGACACGAACGAGCCCAGCATGGACGCGCTGTTCACCACGAGGCTGATCTCCTGGTGCAAAAGCGCGATGCCGCGGATGACGCCGCTCGCGAACGCGAGCGATCCCACGCACAGCGCGCTGCGCCAGTAGTCGGCCACCACCTGGCGGTACACCTGCGGATGCTGGCGCGGCACGTCCTCGAACATGGGCTGGTCCATGTGCATCTCGCGCACCGAAAGCGCAACGCACAGCCCGCACAGCGGCACGAACACAAGCGGCACGAGGAACGCCGTGAGCGCGATGGGCACCAGGTACAGCGCGAAGTAGATGAACGGGGCGATGGCCGTGCCCACCACGAGCCGCACGTTGCCCTGGGACGGGGGCAACGACGCGAAATAGCGTTGCCACAGCATGAACATGCCCGCGCACCCGATGCCCAGCAGCACGCCGCCCGCGGCCACGAGCACCAGGGCCGCCGGAGGCGCGTACATGGCGCCGATGAGGCATGCCGACCCGGCGAACACGAGCAGCGCGCTCAAGCTCACCATCATGCGCCGCGCGGCGTGGGGAAAACGGTACGAACCCACGGCGCTCGCCACGAACGCGCCCCAGAACGCGAGCGACTGCGCGAGGAAGAACGTGAGCGTGACCTCCGCCGTCTGAAACTCCATCGGCAGGAACGGGAACACGCCGCCCCAGATGGACGTGGCGTTCACCGTGAGAAAACACGCGTACCCCCAACTGGACACGTGCGTATGCGCCGCGCTGCCGCTCACGTGGTTCGGCCCTCCCCGCCTCGCCCTCCCGATAGTTCAGCCCGTCCATTATAGTGGAAGCCGCGCCGAAGAAGGGCGCGCGCCGTCGGGCGACAAAGGGAAACATCGCGTTATCACACTTCTTTGAACTGGCAAAACGCTTAAATCACATGCAAAGTGTGATCAAGGCTCCCCCGGGTTTGGTACCTTGTGACGTGGAGGAGTTACCAAAGAGAAGGAGGGAACCATGGCATTGAACGAAGCAGCGACGCTGTCGCGCCGCACGTTCGTGAAGGGCTCGCTCGCCGGGCTCGCGCTGGCCGGCGCCGCCGGAGGCGCGCTGTACGGCTGCTCGCCCAAGAGCGAGGACGGAGGCGCGAAGGACGGAGGCGCCACAGGGGCAACCGATCAGATCGCCTGGAGCCAATGTAACGTCAACTGCGGCGGCAACTGCATCTTCCAGTGGCACTCCCGCGACGGCAAGATCGTCTACATGGAGTCCGACAACACCGGCGACATCGACCTCCAGGCACGTGCTTGCCTGCGCGGCCGCTCCATGCGCCGTTGGATCAACCACCCCGACCGACTGATGAAGCCCATGAAGCGCGTCGGCAAGCGCGGTGAAGGCAAGTTCGAGGAGATTTCCTGGGACGAGGCCATCGACACCATCGCAAGCGAGCTCAAGCGCGTCATCGACACCTACGGCAACGAGGCGGTGTACGTGAACTACGCCACCGGCATGTACTCGTGCACCGGCAAGCAGCCGGGCCTGCGCCTGCTCAGTCTGCTGGGCGGCTACGTCAACCAAGGCTACGACTACTCCACACACATGCTGCAGGCCATCATGCCCTACATGTTCGGTAGCGCGGCGAACCTCGACGACGACGGCAACCATGCCACCTTGGGCAAGCCTGCAACCGCGTTCAGCCCCTACGACAACGTGAACGCCTCGTCGTTCTCCGAAGCCGAACGCGCTTCCGACTTAGTGGTCATGTTCGGCAACAGCCCGGCTGAAACCCGCATGGGCGGCGCGAACGCCGTTTGGGATTTCGCCAAAGTACGCGAGGCCGTGCAAGGACGCGGCGGCCGCATCGTCAACATCGACTACCGCCTGAACGAGAGCGCCTCGGGCCATCCGGACGAATGGCTTCCCATCCGCCCCGGAACCGACGCGGCGCTGTGCTCGGCCATCGCGCACGAATGGATCGCCAGCGGCCAGGTGAACAAGGAGTTCTTAGACAAGTACTGCGTGGGCTACGACGACGATACCATGCCCGAGTCGGCCAAGGGCCAGAACAAGTCCTACAAGGACTACATCATGGGCACCGGCTACGACATGGTGGAGAAAACCCCCGAATGGGCCGCCCCCATCACGCAGATTCCAGCCGATCGCATCCGCGAGTTGGCCGCCGAGATCGCCGGTGCCAAGGCTCCCTTCATCTGCCAAGGCTGGGGTCCGCAACGCCACACCAACGGCGAGGACACCACACGCGCCATCAGCATGTTGCCCATCCTCATTGGTCAGATCGGCCTGCCCGGCACCAACACCGGCCAGCGAGAGGCCGAGCCGTCCGTCTATCTGGTGGGAAGCCTGCCGGCCAAGAATCCCATCGAGACGACCATTCCCGTGTATCAGTGGGTGAACGCCGTCGACCACGGCCACGAGATGACGGCCACCAACGCCGGCATCCTGGGCGCGGACAAGCTGAGCAGCGACATCAAGTTCATTTGGAACTATGCAGGCAACTGCCTGACCAACCAGCACGGCGACATCAACTACACGCACGATATTCTGGCCGACGAGAGCAAATGCGAATTCATCTTGGTGTGGGACACGGTCATGACCGACTCCGCCAAATATGCCGACATCCTGCTGCCCGACGCCATGCGCTCCGAACAATTGAACATGCAGACGCAGGGCTATTCCGAGTACTACACGGCCGTGGTCGTGGGAGGCCCGGCCCAAGAACCGCCGGGAGAGTGCCGCACCAGCTACGACGTGTGTGCCGACATCGCCGATAAGTTCGGCGTCAAGGATTCCTTCACCGAAGGCAAGACGCAGGAAGAGTGGATCCAGGAGCTGTACGAGGCCGGTGCCAAGGCCGACGGCGATATGCCCACCTGGGACGAGATAAAGAAGCAGGGCGTGTACAAGCGCACGCTGGCCCCGGCTATCGGTTTGGAGGCGTTCCGCACCGATCCCGTCGAGAACCCTCTGGCCACACCGTCGGGCAAGATCGAGATCTACTCTGAGACGTTGGCCGACATCGCAGCCACGTGGGAGCTGGCCGAGGACGAAGCCATCAATCCCATCCCCGTGTTCACTCCCGGTTTCCAGGGCTACGGCAGCGTGAGCGACGAGTATCCGCTGTACTGCACCGGTTTCCATCACAAGAGCCGCACGCATTCCTCGTTCGGCTTCATCGAGGAACTTGAGGCCGTAGCACGCCAGCAGCTTTGGATGAACCCGGCCGACGCCGAATCCCGCGGCATCGCCGATGGCGACAAGGTGGCAGTCAAGAGCCCAGCGGGCGAGATCCGCATCGAGGCGAAGGTGACTCCTCGCATTGTTCCCGGAACCGTAGCCATCCCACAGGGCGCGTGGCACAAGGCCAACATGAGCGGCGATCGCGTGGACGAGGGCGCATGCGTGAACACGCTGACCACCTACAAGCCCACGCCGCTCGCCAAGGGCAACGGACCGGCCCATTCCATGATCGCAGAAGTGACGAAAGCCTAAAGGGGGGAGGACGACATGACTCAGTACGGATTCTATTTCGACAACGCACGCTGCACGGGGTGCCGCACCTGCGAGATGGCGTGCAAGGATTACAAAGACCTGCCCGTCAATATTGCGTTCCGCCGTGTATACGACTACGAGGGCGGCTCGTGGGCCGACGCGGGCGACGGCACCTACACGTCCGACACGTTCGCCTACCACGTGTCGCTGGCCTGCAACCACTGCGCCATGCCGGCGTGCATGGCCAAGTGCCCGTCGGGCGCCATCGAGAAGGACGGCAAAACAGGCCTCGTGCACATCGACCAGGAGAAGTGCACGGGCGCGGGCGTGTGCGTGACCACGTGCCCCTACAACGTGCCCATCTTGGATTCGGAGACGAAGAAGGGCGTGAAGTGCGACGGCTGCGCCGACCGCGTGGCGGCTGGCCAAGACCCCGTCTGCGTGGAGTCCTGCCCGGTGCGCGCGCTCGAATGGGGCGACATCGAGGAGCTGCGCGCGGCGCATGCGGGCACCAAAGCCGGCATCGCCCCCATGCCCTCGCCGGACGAGACCACGCCCTCCATCGCCATCAACCCCTGCCCTGCCGCCAAGGATCCCGGCGACACCACGGGCGCGATCGCGAACGAGAAGGAAGTCACCAACGTCCCGGCATAACAGCCGACCATCCGCGCATACCCGGTGCGCGCAAGCGGCACCGGGTATGCGCATCCCATCTTTGAAGCGGCCGCGCCCCTCCCTCCCCGGCGCGGCCGCTTCCGGTATACTGGAGCGGGATGCCCGCGCTCGAAGCGTGCGGGCAAGGGAGGGGTTTGGCAGAGGGCTGCTCATGGCGTTCGGATTCTTCTTCGACAACACGCGCTGCACCGGGTGCAAGACCTGCGAGATGGCGTGCAAGGACTATCGCGACCTCGGCCCCGAGGCCACGTTCCGGCGCGTCATCGACTACGAGGGCGGCACCTGGAACGCGCCGTCCGGCGACACGGAAACCGCCGCGCCCGAAAACGTGTTCGCCTACCACCTGTCCCTCGCCTGCAACCATTGCGGCAGCCCCGCCTGCACGCACGTGTGTCCGACCGGGGCCATGCACAAAGACGACCGGGGGCTCGTGTGGCCCGACGAGCGCAAATGCATCGGCTGCGGCTACTGCACCATGGCCTGCCCCTACCACGCCCCGTTCATCGACCAGCACCTGAAGAAGAGCTCGAAGTGCGACGGCTGCCGCGCGCGCCAGAACGAAGGCCTGCCGCCCGTATGCGTGGAAGCGTGCCCCGTGCGCGCGCTCGACTGCGGCGACCCCGCCGAGCTGGTGGTGCGCCATCCGGGCACCGTCCGCTCCATCCTGCCGCTCCCGGCGGAGGACGCCACCTGGCCCAACCTGTTCATCTTCCCGTCGCCCGCAGCCGCATTGGCGGCCGAAACGGGCGGGCATATCGCGAACCGCGAGGAGATCTAGCCATGGCCAGCGGCTTCGACGAGCTTTCCCTCGCGGTGTTCACCACGCTCGCCCCGGCGGGCACCGTCGCGTTCGTCGTGCTGGCGCTGGCTCGCCTGTTCTCGCACGACCACGAGGCCGCCGTGCGCATCGACCGTTTGATAGCGCTGCCGTTCTCCGTGGCGCTCGTGGGATTCATCGCGTCGGCGACGCACCTGGGAACCCCGGCCAACGCGCTGCACGTGTTCTCGGGCGTGGGGCGCTCGCCCTTGTCGAACGAGGTCCTGTCGGCCGTGGCCTTTCTGTTCCTGGTGGGGTCGTACTGGATGATGGCCTTCAAACAGCGCTTCCCGGACGCCGTGGCGAAGCCGTGGCTCGTGCTGGCCTGCGTGGCCGGAGCGGCGCTCGTGGCCTGCACGTCGCTTGCCTACGCCGTGGACACCGTACCCACCTGGGACACCTGGTACGCGCCGGCGAACCTGTGGTTCTCGGCGCTGCTTGCGGGACCGGCGTTGGGGCTGCTGTTCCTGCATATGGCGCGGGTGCCGCTGCGCGGAGGCGGAATCGCCCTGGTGGCGGTGTGCGCGGCGGCGCTCGCAGCCGGCACGATCGTGCTCGCCCTGCACCAGCAGAGCCTGGGCGGCGTGGCGAACAACGAGCTGGTGGCAAGCGCCCTCGTCCCGAACTACGGAGGAGCCATCGCGTTCCACGCGTTTGCCGGCGCCATCGGCTGCGCGTGCGCCGCGCTCTCGCTGCGGCATCGCGCGAGCGGCCAGGGGGCCGTGATCCTGAGCGGCGCGGCGGCGCTTTTGCTGCTGGTGGCCGTGTTCGTCACCCGCGTCGAGTTTTACCAGTTGCACATGACGGTGGGGTTCTAAAGCGCTACAATCTTCAGGTTCGCGAAGGGAGAGGGCGGGACATGGAGAGAGCGACGCTCAAGCAACCGGCGCCGATGCCGTTGGAGCCATATCAACTGGCTTTTTCCCTGCTGTTGCTCAATCCCGTCGCGGCGCTCGTCTCGGCTGGGAACTACCTGGGAGGCACGCTCACGGCGTTCGACCGGGGCGAGCTTTCCCTGCCGTTCATGCTCGCGTTTCTCGGAACGTTCGCCGCGTCGGCGCTTGCACTCGTCGTGCTGCATCGCTGGGGCCACGACCTGCCGCTCAGGCGGACGGCATGGGTATCGTTCTTTGCGCTGGCGGCCGGCGGCGGTGCGCTGGCGGCCGGTGCGCTGGCAACGAACGCGCCCCTTTTGCTCGGCGCGTCTGCCGTCCTGTCCGCAGTGGGCACGGCCGCCCTGCTCTACTGCTGGCTGACGGTGTGCTCGGCGTTCCCGCTCAAAACGGCGCTGCTCTGGGTCGCAGCGTGCCTTTGCCTCGCGAGCGTCATGTCCCTGGCGGTGCTGACCACCAGCGATGCCCGCATCATGATGGCGACGACCGCTTTCTCGCCCTGCGTCGCCGCAGCGGTCCTGCTCGCTTCGCGCGGTGCCCGGCGCAACGAAACCCGATGCGAAACCGCCGCGCGCCGCAAAGATCAAAGCGAGCCGCTGGGTGCCTTCCTTGGAGGCACCTGGCCCATCTTCGTCGGCGCGCTGCTCTGCCTTTTCCTTTTGGGCCTTATGTGGACCGAACCGGAGCAAGCCCTTGAATTCGCCCATTCGGCAGGCATCACGCAAGGCACCTTCATCGGGTTCATCGTCGCCGCCGTCGCCATCGCAGCCGTCGCCGCTCTGTACCCGAACGAGAAGAACCTGCGCGCCGTCTGTTTCTCGTTCGCGCCCATCGTCATCACCTTGCCGCTCGCAGCCTGCATTCTGACCGTGGATCCGTCGGGAATCGTCGGCTACCTGTTGGGAGGGCTCACGGGCATCGCCTGTTCGTTCTTCGCCTCGCTGTCGTTCTCCATCGTCCTTGAAAGCGAGGCGAACTGGCGTGTTTCCCTGCCGACGACCTGGGGTTGCTGCGGCATCGCCGCCTGCCTGGCCCTTGCAACGGGAATCGTCGTCAACCAAACCATCGACCCGAGCCAAACCATGAGCGTCACCCTCGCGCTGTTCGTGGCTTACCTGGTGGCGCTCGCCACACGTGCCGTTCGCTCGAACGTGCGGACGAGCGCAGCCCAGCAGACCGAAGGCCCCGTCGACATCCGCCAGGAAGAGTGCGAGAGAATCGTGCGGACGTGCGGATTGTCGCCGCGAGAGGCCGAAGTGCTCGCTCTCTTGGCGCGCGGACGCAGCTCGACCTACATCGCCCAGGAGCTCTACGTTTCGCCGGAAACCGTGAAGGTGCACATCAAGCACATTTACGAGAAGACGGGCGTCCATTCGCGCCAAGAGCTGCTCGATCTCTTCGAATAGCCCCGAACCCGTCGACAAGGCCCCCTCCGGCGATGCGCCGTCATCGGCACGGCATGCAACAGACAACGCCGCCCGCAGTCGAGAAAAGGCTGCGGGCGGCGAAACGAAGACGGCGTCCGGGCGGGGAGGGAGGGTAGTGCCCGGAGCCGCTTCTTGCGAAGGATGGTCGGCTATCGCACCTCTTGGCCGGTGATGAGCTTGCCGGCAACGCGGCCATGCGTGACGGCCATGCCGATGGAGTTGCCGGTTATGGGGGTGGAGTAACCCAGGCCGTAGCGTCCGCCCAAGGTGTTCCCCGCTGCGTACAATCCGGGAATGACGTTGGCGTCCTTGTCGAGAACCTGCAGGTCGCCGTTGGTCACCAGGCCGCAGAGCGTGACCAGGCTGATGGACATCGTGCCGTTGTTGCCGCCGAAGCCGCCCGGCGCCGCGTTTCCGTAGCCGTAGAAGGGGGCCTCCTCGATAGGCGTCATCAGGCAGGCGTCTTTCCCGAAGTCGGTGTCGGCTCCCGCATGGCACAGCTCGTTGTAACGCTCGATGGACGCCAGGAAGTTCTCCTTCGTCTCGCCCGTGTACCCCAGCATGTCGGCCAAGCCGTCGAGCGTCGAGGCTTTGTACAGCTGGCATGCCATGCGCTCCGCCACCGTGCACATGCGCACGGTTCCGCCCTTCGGGTCGTCCACCGCGATGGCCTCCATATCGGCTTCCATCTCGGTGTAGTAATCCTCGCGCCCGAAGTTCGCGCATCCGTGGTCGAGCGACGAGTACTTCAGCGTCTCGCGCCAGTTGGCGTCCGTCACGCCGGTGATGCCGCCCCTCGGCTGCCTGATCACCTCTGCGATCGCGGTGCTCGTTGCCGCCTCGTTCATGAAGCGGTCGCCTTCGGAGTTCAGCCACAAGAACGGGCTGGTGCCCCACGGGCCGGAGCCGCCCCCGCCGAAGCTCATGGCGCCTCTCGGGCCCGCCTCTATCATGCCGCCGGCCCAGCAGCCCATCTTGTGGCCCTCGCCGTAGCAATCGGTCTGGCCCATCAGCGAATCCGCGCCCATGCCGGCCCGCTCGTTCCATTCGCGATACTCGGTCAGCAGGTTCCACGTCATGTCGGTGTTGGCGGCGAAATCGCCCGTGCACAGGATGACGCCCTTCGATGCGACGTACTTGACGTACCCGTCGCTGCCCTCGGCTATGACGCCGGTCACCGCGCCGTCGTCGTCTTGCGTGAGCACGGTTGCCTTCTGCTCGCAGTGCCATTCCACGCCGAGGTCCTTGCCTTCGAGGATGGAGAACTGCTGGACCTCGTCCAAGCGGGAAAACGCCGCGTTCCCTTCGAACGTTTCGTGGTTGATGGTGCCCATGAACTGCACGACCGAAGGCCAGGTTTTGAAGCCGCCGCGCTTGAGCGGGTACTCGACCGGGCCGTCGAACCGAAGGGAGGGCTGCTGGATGCAGATCTGGCTGTCGTCGAGCGGGCTCAGATCGCTCTGGTCCTGCGACACCTTCTTGATGCGGTCATCGGGCCATTTGACCAGTTCGACCATATGGTCGAACGTCTCGCCCGAGTTCGCCACGTATTTGCGGATGACTTCCGTGTTCACGCGCCCGGCAGCGCGCGTGCAGAACTCCTGCACCACTTCGCCCTCGTCGTAGGGGCCGAATCCGCGGTCGATGAGGAACTGCGAGTTCACATGGCCCACGTCCTCGCCCTTCACCTTGCGGGAAGCCTCGGGCGACTGCTCGATCACCGCCACCTTCGCGCCGCCCTCCGCCGCGGCAAGGGCCGCTTGGATGCCCGCGTGCCCGCCGCCGCACACGACGACGTCGCATTCCACCGTCTCGACGATATCGCCATCGTCGATCTCGGGCTTCTCGCCCAGCCAGTCGGCAGTGGCCACGTAGCCCGTGCCCTCTTGCGACGCCGAAGCGGATCCGGATCCTTCGCTTCCCTGCGCTTCTTTGCTGCTCTGCGGCGAACAGCCCGGCACCAAAGCCGCCGTGGCCGCCACGGCGCCCATGCCCAGCGCGCCCTTCAGGAAATCGCGGCGGCCTATGCCGCCATGCTCCAAGCTGTTCTTCTCTTCCTTCATAACACCCTCCTTGGTTACGGGTTCCTGCGCTTGCGAAACGGTGCAACGCGACCGGTTTCGCAAACCCCAATGGAGCGAACCATACGGCCCAAGGAAGATCAGCGCGATCCCCGAACCGAGGTAACCGCATAACCCGATTCGAGGTATTTTGCTGTTTTGCCAGGTAAGAAGCAGGCTGCTGGACGAAAGCCAACAATCCCCCATGCAGAAATCAACCGCTTCCGACGAACAACGCTCGACGCGGCGAGCTTTCCGTGATTCAAGCTATTCGAGTCTTCGAGCATGCGCTCTCGCCGTCTTGCTCATCCTTTTCGGCAATGCTTCGTCAACGGACGGTTTTCGGATGCGCCCTGAATCCATGGGGACCATCGAGCAGGCTTAAGGTTTCGTCCTGATTTTTGCGCGCTTCACACTTTTACGTCCTTGTTTTTGTCAGTGGCGCCCCTTCGCGCATAGCGCGAAAACGAAATGCCCGGGTTGGCTTAGCAAGTCAGCGAGAAGCCCCCTCGCGCCGATAATCGGCCCGTCTCGCGGCCGAGCGTACTTCGGTACGCGAGGGCAAGCGGGAAAGGGTCGAGGATCGGCGCGAGGGGGCTTCGCAGCGTCGGCAGGTTCCGCGGGCCGTAGGCCCGCGGAACCCCTAGTGTCCTCCGCCGGCCATCATCTTGGCGGCGTGGGGCAGCGCCTTCACGATGCCGTCCCAATTCTCGCGGGCGGCCTTCTCGCTGCCGGGAAGGTTGATGACGATGTGACGGCCGCGCTGCATGCACAGGGCACGCGACAGCATGGCGAACGGCGTGATGGCCAGCGAGTGGGCGCGCATGGCCTCGGCTATGCCGGGCACGTTGCGCTCGCACACGTCCTGCGTGGCCTCGGGCGTCACGTCGCGCAGCGACAGGCCGCTTCCGCCGCAGGTGAGCACGATGTCGGCCTCCAGCGTGTCGCAGGCGTGCACGATGGCGGCCGCGATGTCGGCGCGCTCGTCCTTCACCACCACGTGGCTCGTGCACGACCAGCCGTTCTCGGCGATGAGCGCCTCGAGCGCGGCGCCCGCCGTGTCCTCCTTCATGCTGCGCGTGTCGGAGCACGTGATGATGGCGAATGTCAAAGCTTGTTCGGACATGATCGTTCCTTTCTCGCAGGTTGGCGTTAGTGAGTCGGCGAGAAGGGCTGCGGTGCGTCGAATTCGCGGGATCGCGGAGGCGTAGCGTACTTCGGTACGCGAGCCTCCGGGATCGTGCGAAAGCGGCGTGCCACGGCCCTTCGCAGCGTCGAGCCGTTCCGCCGTTCGGCAGAACGGCGGAACCTACAGGCTCACTTCCTCGCTCACGTCCAACAGCACGCACTCGATGAGCGAGCCGGCCGTGCGGGACTCCAACCCTTCGGGCATGATTGCCATGCAGTTGCTGCGCTGGATGACGCCGAACAAGCCCGAGCTCTGGTTCTTCGCCGGCGCTACCACGTACTCGCCCGCGTCGTCCTTGTACAGCGTGGAGCGCAGGAAGATGCGGCGCGGGTCGTTCTTCTTCACGTCGCGCGACAGCTTGGCCGTGACGGTCGGGCGGTCGAAATGCCGGTAGCCCTGCATCTTGCGCAACGCGGGGCGGATGATCATCTCGAAGCCCACGTAAGCCGCCGCCGGGTTTCCCGGCAGGCCGAACACGGGCTTGCCCTGCACGACGCCGAACGTCTGGGCCTTGCCGGGACGCATGTTCACCGTAGTCATGAGTAGTTCGCCCAACTCGTCAACCACGGGCTTGATGAAGTCGAAGTCGCCGTTGGAGGCCCCGCCGCTCGTCACCACGAAATCGTACTCCTTCACGGCGGCGGACACGGCGGCCGCCAGGGCCTCCTTCGTGTCCTCCACGATGGGAAGGATGGTGGGCGCGGCGCCGGCGGCCTGCGCGCACGCGGCCAGCGCGTAGCTGTTCGAGTTGCGGATCTTGCCCGGCGTGGGAACCTCGGTGGGATCCACCAGCTCGCTGCCGATGGAGATGACGGCCACGCGGGGACGACGGTGCGTGGGAACCTCCACCACGCCGCAGCCCGCCAGGAACCCGACGCCGGCCGATCCGATGACCTCGCCGGCCTCGACGACCGTCTCGCCGGCCTTCGCCTCCTCGCCCGCCGCGCGCACGTTCGAGCCCTGCTTCGCCGGGGCGGTGAACGCCACGCGGCTGCCGGGCTTGCCGTCGCCGCACACCACGTCCACGATCTCGTACTTCACCACGGCGTCGGCGTCGTCGGGCAGCGGCGCGCCGGTCATGATGCGCACGCACTGGCCCGCCTCGATGGACCCCTCGTACACGTCGCCGGCCGCCACCTCGGCGACGACGTCCACCTCCACAGGCGCCTCGGCACTCGCGTCGGCCAGTTCGGCGGCACGCACCGCGAACCCGTCCATGGCCGAATGCGCGAACGGCGCGATGTCGATATCGCTTTTCAGCGGGGACGCCGTCACGCGGCCCACGGCCTCCAGCACCGGCACCGTCTCCACCGGCAGCGGCTCCACGTTCGCGAGCACGAGGGCGCGGGCCTCTTCGAGCGAGATCATTTCCTTCATCGGTTCCCCTTCCGTGAAAGACGCGCCGCGCATCCCGCCTGCCGTTTTCGGCAGCGAAAGCGCGCAGCGCGCCTGATATACCCATGTCGTTCATTATAGCGCTGAAAGTATAGAGATAGCCCCTGAGTTGGGCGGAACCGAAAGCAAGACGAATGCGAACGGACGCTTCTTCTGCAAAAGCGGCCGGCGCCGCCCGGTGCCCTATAATGGGAACGCGAAACGCACGCTTGGCCGAAAGGAACGCGCATGACCGCAGAACCATCCCTCTACCGCAACGTGAAGGCCCACCCCTCCGCCCGCCTGTCCCCCGCCGCGGGCATCGTGGGCGACGTGACCATCGGACGCGACTCCTGCGTGCTGGCCGGTGCCCAGATCCGCGCCGACGACGCGCCCTGCGTCATCGGCGACGAGGTGAACATCCAGGAAAACGCGGTGGTGCACGTGGACATCGACCATCCCGCCGTCATCCACGACCGCTGCACCGTGGGCCACGGAGCCATCGTGCACGGCTGCGAGATCGGACCGAACACGCTCTTAGGGATGGGCGCCATCGTCATGAACGGCGCGAAGGTTGGGGCCAACTGCGTGGTGGGCGCGGGCGCGCTCGTGTCGGAGGGCAAGGAGTTCCCCGACGGCAGCCTTGTCATGGGCATGCCGGCACGCGTGAAGCGCAAGCTGTCCGACGAAGAGGTAGCCCGCCTATGCGCGCACGCCGCCGACGAGTACGTGCGCGTGAGCGCCGACATGCTGCGCGAGGGCCTGCTGGCGCACCCCGAGCAGGGCGAAGGGGAAGCCTAAACGCGGCACGGCCCCGCCGAAGCGGGGCCGTGCCGCGTCAACCGGCAAGCGTTCGCTTAACGGCTGATGTTGTAGAACGCGCTCATGCCGGCGTACTGGGCGGCGGAGTCCAGCTCCTCCTCGATGCGCAGCAGCTGGTTGTACTTCGCCACGCGGTCGGAGCGGCAGGGAGCGCCCGTCTTGATCTGGCCCGTGTTCACGGCCACGGACAGGTCGGCGATGGTGGTGTCCTCGGTCTCGCCGGAGCGGTGGCTCATGACGCAGGCGTAGCCGGCCTGCTTCGCCATCTCGATGGCCTCGAGCGTCTCGGTGAGGCTGCCGATCTGGTTCACCTTGATGAGAATGGCGTTCGCGCAGCCCATCTCGATGCCCTTGGCCAAACGCTTGGAGTTGGTGACGAACAGGTCGTCTCCCACCAGCTGCACGCGGTCGCCGATGCGGTCGGTGAGCTCTTTCCAGCCGTCCCAATCCTCCTCGGCCATGCCGTCCTCAAGGGAGATGATGGGGTACTTGTTCACGAGCGCTTCCCAGTAGTCCACCATCTCGGCGCTCGTGAGCTCGCGGCCCTCGCCCGCCAGCACGTACTTCTGCTTGTCGGCGTCGTAGAACTCGGTGGAAGCCGGGTCCATGGCGAACATGATGTCCGTGCCGGGCTTGTAACCGGCAGCCTCGCACGCCTTCGTCACGTACTCGAGCGGCTCTTCGTTCGTCTTGAAGTTGGGAGCGAAGCCGCCCTCGTCGCCCACGCCGCCGCCAAGGCCCGCGTCGTGCAGCACCTTCTTCAGCGTGTGGTAGATCTCGGCGCACCAGCGCAGCGCCTCGGCGAACGAGTCGGCTCCCACCGGCATGATCATGAACTCCTGGAAGTCCACGTTGTTGTCGGCGTGCACGCCGCCGTTGAGGATGTTCATCATGGGCGTGGGCAAAAGGTGCGCGTTCGTGCCGCCCACGTACTTGTACAGCGGCAGTTCGGCGGACTCGGCGGCGGCCTTCGCGCAGGCCAACGACACGCCCAGGATGGCGTTCGCGCCCAAGGCTCCCTTGTTGTCGGTGCCGTCCAGCTCCAGCATGATGTCGTCGATGGTGCGCTGGTCGTCGGCCTCCATGCCCACGAGCGCGTCGGCGATCTCCTCGTTCACGTGGGCCACCGCATCGAGCGTGCCCTTGCCGAGGTAGCGGCCCTTGTCGCAGTCGCGAAGCTCCACGGCTTCGAACGCGCCCGTCGACGCACCCGACGGCACGGCAGCTCGGCCGAACGCCCCGTCCTCGAGCACGACCTCCACTTCCACGGTCGGGTTGCCGCGCGAATCGAGAATCTCGCGACCGAACACATCGATGATGACGCTCATGAATGCCTCCTCGTGATTTCATTCCGCTCCGCCGGACCGTTCCGCCGAAGTCGCACATCACTGGCAATCATAGCACGTCGGAGGCCCGAGCCCCCATTCTGCGAGCGTTTCCCACAACCCCGGCGACGAACGGTAACGGTGGGTGCGCGCCACCGGAGCCGTCGAAGGCGCGACGAAGCTAGAACCGGAACTCCCCCGCCCAGTCGAAGTCGCCAGAGGTTTCCACGCTTCCGGGCCAGTGGGCGCACCAAGCGGGGAGCTGCGGGCGCTCGACGCGGTCGATGCTGGGAGTGTTGGGCTTGAGATCGAGGACGGGCGTGCCGTCCTGGGCGTCGAAGTAGGGCGTCTCGATGATGCCGGCCTCCACGTCCACCGAAGCCAACTTGATGACCGTAAGGGCCAGCGGGTTGGAGCGCAGCGGCGAGCGCGTTGAAAAGATGCCCAAGTCGTGGTCGAGGCGCGCATAGGGTCGCCCGGCGTCCATGAGCGCGCTCAGGTCGGGATCGTCCACCTCGTGGGCCCACCAGATGACGACGGCGTGGCCGAAACCTTCAAGGCCCCGCAGGCCGTCTTCGGTATACTGGGTCGATGCGCACCTGCGCGGGCCCCTCTCCTGCCCCGCTCACGATGCCGACGGGATGCACGGAAAACGTTTTCATAGCTGGTGTTCCTTTCGCGGCATGGCAGCCGCCCTTGCGGCAGCGCTTGGCTGGAGCATACAGGCTGACACCGTGAGAGGGTCAAGAGCGCAGAGCAATTACACTCGTTCATTCTGCACGGAAGCTGCCGGAATGTTGCGTTTCTCCCTCGACTCTGGCCTTCATGTGTCGCACTATTTGCGAAAGGCATTCGTTTGCACAGGTCACGTTTTCGCAATTGACTTTGTCGGTTCTTCAGATGCAACATTCCGGCGATTTCCGTGCAGAATTGACGCAACTTGCCACCGCATCTGAACAGCGAAAAGTTAACGACCGCATTCCGTTACGGGAACCAGAAACTCCGTGAGGTAGCCTTGCGGGTCGTCCGCGTTCCACGGGCCGCGATGGGCCACCTCGCGCGTAGGGTCGGCCATGCGCAGCGACGGATGACGTTCCAACCAGCGCGCAAACGAGGCGTACACGGGCGCGATGTTCTCATAGAGGCCGTACACCTTGATGCTGGCGGCAAGCGGCAGCGCGACGCTGCGGAAGAATCGAAGCGGCCCGTCGCCTTCGTCCTGCGCGTCAGTGGCGTCGGCAACCTCCACCACAACAGAGAGAAAGCCCGCAACGTCGGCGACGTCCGCACCGTCCGCGTCGCCCGCGCTATCCGTGCCATTCACACCGTCCGCCATTCTTGCTGGTTCAACGACCTCCCCGTAGCCGGCCACGTTGCCCGAGCCTTCGTCGCAGAACTCGCAGTACTCCGTGTAAGGTTCGGACGGCGTTATCCCCCGCTCTTTCATGAGCGCGCTCAGCCTCTCCCAAGCCAAGCGCTCGTCATCGTAGGCATGCAGCTCCATGCGCAACGCCACCACATCGTAAGTTGGGACCGACACGAGCGACACCTCGCAACTGAGCGCCGCCCCGCCCGCTTCCACCTCCCGCTGGAAACGATGCAGGTCTGCCAGCCGACGCTGCTCGCGCTCAATGACGCCCTCAAGCTCTCGCCCGCGTTCGTCCAGAGCGCGACAGAGCTCGTCGTCGCCCGCATGGGCCAATTGCCCAATGTCCCGTATCGGAAATCCAACGTCGCGCAAGGCGGTGATGCGGTTCGCCTCCGCCAGCTGCGCCACGGCGTAGCGGCGGTACCCCGTCTCCGGATCCTGCTCGGCGGGTTTGAGCAGCCCTACCTGGTCGTAATGGCGCAACATGCGCACTGATATGCGCGAGAGCCGGGAGAACTCGCCTATCTGCAGCACCGGAACACCTCCTTGGAATCCAGGTCAAGCGAACAAGCGCTCCCTGTGTTCGATTCGCTCCGCGCCCAAACATTAAGCCGCCCCTCATCGAGAAGAGAGCTCCATCTCGTCTAAGCTCACCAAGATGGCCCCCAGCTCTTCCGCGCGCGACCGGCACGCTTCGGTGAACCCCGACTTCGAGAACACGAACAAAAGGCGTTTACCCGCAGGAATCAGAAGGCTGCGTCGCTCCAAAGTTTCGAGCACGTCAACGTCCGTCGGCTTCTCGCGCCATTTGCATTCGGCGAAAAGGATCTCACCTTCGTCGCAAAGGGCGACAATGTCGATTTCCGCCTGTTCGCGGCGCACGGGATCGTTCCCCCACCAACGACCGACATCCAAAATGAGCGGCACGCGAGTTGAGCCCATCTCGCGGAGCAGCCACTGCCTGCACACATCCTCGAACATCGGACCGAGATACGTTGACAGATGCCGCTCCGAAACGAGCCGCGCGATCTCCCTCTGCCGTCCCGCCTGCAAGGGTGTTGCGTACTGCGGCACGAACCGATACCAGAAACGAAAGAGGTTGTCGGCTATGCGATAGCGCACCTTCTTGCGGTTCGCATCGACTACGGGCTGCTCCTTGCAAATCACACCCAACTCCATGAGGCTCTTCAGATAACCCGTCGCCGCGGCCGCTTCGATGCCCGCCGCATCGGCGATTTCGGACGACTTGCCTATACCCGAGGCCACCGCGCGCGTGATGGCGTTGTACATGGCCGGGTCGCGCAGCTCCTGCTGCAGGTACGAATCGGGCTCCCCGTAGAGGAAGGAGTCCACCCGCAGTAGGTTCTCCGCCATGTTCTCCTCAAGCGATAACGAAGGCTCGTATTGCTCCAGATACAGAGGGATGCCGCCCACCACGCCGTACCAGGCCACCACATCCTCGGCCAGCATGCCGTCGAGCAGCTTTGCGGAATCGAACACGTCGAACGGCTGAACCTTGATCTGAGCCTTCCTGCGGCCGTACAGGGGACTTTGGTAACCCAGCACCTGGTGCTCCATAAAGCTCATGGACGATCCGCAGAGGATGAGATACAGCTTGCTATCACTTTTCTCGCGGTCGATTTTCGCCTGGAGCAGCGAGGACACCGGACGATGGCTCTGCGCCAGATAGGGGTACTCATCGATCACGAAGACGATGCGACGTTTGCGCCCAATGCGGAAAATCTGTTCGAACGCCGCATCGAACGACTCGAAAACCGGTACGGGAGCATCGAGCGCTGCTATTCCGTCATTCTGAGACAACTCGGCGATGGCTCTGCTCAGCGCTATAAGGTTTTCCTTCGCGCTCGATTCTTGCGCCGTGAAAACCACAGCGGGCTTGCCTTCGATGAACCTGTTGATGAGACTTGTCTTGCCTACGCGCCTACGCCCGTAAATGACGGGCATTTGGAACGTGCCGGCTTTGTATAGCTGTTCGAGTGTTCCGAGTTCTCGCTCTCTTCCAACAAAGGGCATTGGCGCCTTCTTTCTTGATTTCTTGATTTTAATAAAAGTATACTTTATGAAGTTACGATTTAACAAGTTACGATTTGATTATCGACTGATTAAACGAGATGCGCTCTTGGTCAACTTAAGCATCTGGAGGACTAGGGTTTGCGGACTTGCAGAAAGCTGGGTGCGCTCGCCGCAGGTTTTACTTCTTCGGGCGGATTGTGCGATTGGCGCTCAGGAGAGCGCCTCTGCAGAGTTTCCGACACGATGGGCGCGATGATGGTCGCGACGATGCGTTTTATCAAGCTAAGCTGCCAGTACAGCGGGGTGCGGACGCGAAGCGGAGCACGCCGCCCTCACGTTTCCAGCGGTTGCTCGGAGCCGTCGGCGGCCAGGTCCTCGCGCTCGCGCGCCAGGTAGTCTACGAGCTCCTGCTGCGAGTGCACGGCGAGCTTGCGGTAGATGCTGCGCACGTGCGTCTTCACCGTGTCGGGCGACACGGACAGCGCCTCGCATACGGCACGGCGCGACTTGCCCTGCGCCAGCAGCAGCATGACCTCGCTCTCGCGCTGCGTGACCTCGCGTTCCGTGGCCACGAACTTCACCACGCCCGCCAAATCGCCCGCAGCCAGGCTGCTTTCGCCGGGGCGCACGGTGCCCCAACCGTACTTGAGGTTGCTCCCGCTCGACAGGAACAGGGCGGTCGCCAGCACGAAACACGCCACGCAGCTGGCGAGCAACGGACCGTCGGGCGACGGCTCGCCGTTCAAGAAGGCCAGGGCGACGCCGCCTCCCGCCACCACCCCGAAGAACAACGCCGCGCCCGGGCAGCTGGCGATCCAGGTGGCGGGCATCCCCATGTTCTTCATCAGGCAAGCGCCCAAGCTCCACAGCACCAGGTCGAGGTAGCAGAAACCGGCCGCCAGCACCGCATCGCCCGCCACCACCGCATCGGGCAGCAGCGCGAGCAGCACGAAGCCGGCGGCCACGAACGGGAACGCCACCTTGTACACCAACCGATTGAAGTCGAGCCTCAGAAACACCAACGTGGCGAACAGCAGTCCCACGGCCGCGAGCTGCCCAGCCGAGCGCAGAAGGGTGTTCCCAAACGAGGCCGACCACGCTGCGGCATCGCCAACCGCGCTTCCCGCACCCGCACCGCCCAGCACGAACACCCCCGCGAACAGCACGCCGGCCGCCGCGCCCTGCACGCACGACGTGGCCACGAACTTCGCAGGGAACGGCAACGGCACGTCGCGCCCGTGCCCGAAGTAGCGCGCCTTCGGAAAACCGCCCACCACCGCGCGCAACAGCATGGCGGCGGCGAACGGCAAAACGAGCGACACCGTGAGCAAGGGCGCGTCGCCCGCCTCGGCCGCCTGGCCCGCCATCGCCAGCGCCACGAGCACCGCGGCGGCAGCCACCGTGGCCATCATGCCCTGGTACAGCGTCTGCTGCGTGCCGATCCAGCCGAACACGCGATCGACCTCCACGCGAAACAGCGCGCAACCCACTCCCATGACCAAGCTCGACAGCAGGTAGAGCGCGCCTCTTGCCGCCGGCGGCAGCCCGGTGTCGAGCGCCCATACCAAATGCAGGGCCGAGGCCAACGTCATGAGCGAGGCCAGCGCAACGATCCACGAAGGCGCGCTGGGCACCTTCCGCGTTTTCTTGAACCACACGGCTATGACCGCGCTCGCTGCCGCCATGCACGCGAGCGGCCCCATCCACGCCGGCACGAACAGCGTGGCGGCGCCCCGACCCGGCACCGCCGCCCCCAGCTCGACGGCCGGCCCCGTGCAGCAGGCGATCAGCCATACCATGTAACATGCCATGGACAGCGCGATGCGGACGTGCCCCGCCGCAGCATGGCCGAGCCCCGCGCGCACGCGCTGGCGGTCGCCCGGCTCGTTGAACAGATGACGAACGTGGCTTTCCTTCATGGGCCCTCCCCTTCCCGCGCATAAGCATACCGCGTCGCGCCTCACCCCGTAGGGTGAAAACGCGCGATTCGGCTTTTTCCCTGCGATGGGCGAAGAGGGATGCCGACCGCGCATGCTAGAGTGCGGGCAACGCCGCGGTGCGGAGGGCACCGGGCACCAGGCGGAACCGAGGGGTTCCGCACAGGAGGGAAGGGGTATCCCATGGAAAACGAGAAACGCCTGAGCATGGATCGACGCAGCTTCCTCAAGGGAGCGTTCGCCACCGGCGCCGTGGGTGCGGCCGCCGTCACGGGCGTGGGAGCGCTCGCCGGCTGCGCGGCGCAACCGAAGGAGGGCAAGGCGGGCTCGTCTGCCTCCAGCAGCAAAAGCGGCGGCGCCTACGACTTCGAGACCGCGCCCGACCCCATCGCCGAGGGCGACATCAAGGAAACGGTGGACGCCGACGTCGTGGTGATAGGTGCCGGGTTCTCGGGCCTGTGCTGCGCGCTCGCGGCGGCGGAGGAAGGCGCGAACGTCGTCATGCTGGAGCGCATGGACCACGTCATCGGCCGCGGCGGATCCATCTACGCCATGAACTCGAAGCTCACGAAGGAGAAGGGCTACGAGTGCTCCGTGGACGAGGTGGCGCAGCGCTACAAGCGCATGATGGGCTACCATTCCTACCGCGTCGACGGCCGCAAGTGGATGCTGCACTTCAACCGCTCGGGCGAGGCCATGGACTGGCTCATCGACCGCATGACCGCGGCCAGCTCCGTGGGCGGCGACGACCTCACGCCCGTCATGGAGCACTGGTACGAGGACCCCGAGAACATCAACGGCGAGTTCCCCGGCACGCACGAGTTCCTCGACGGCCCGAACGGCAAGGGCCCCGACGACAACCCGCAGCAGGACGTGTGCGCGAACATGGCGCTGTACTGCGAGAAAGCCGGCGTGGACATCCGCTACGAAACCGAGGCGCAGCAGCTCGCGAAGGACGGCGACAAGGTCGTGGGCGTCGTGGCGAAGGGCAAGGACGGCTACGTGCGCTTCAACGGCAAGAACGGCGTGGTCATCGCCACAGGCGACTTCGGCCAGGACAAAGACATGCTGGAGAAGTTCATCCCCTGGGCGGCGCACCAAACCGAGTTCGGCGGCATATGGAACGGCTCGGGCCACAAGATGGCGTACTGGGCCGGCGCCGCGGTGGACAAGAGCGAGACCCCCGCGCCCATGATCTTCTGCTTCCAGTGGCGCTCCATCACGCGCCAGGTGCGCGCGTTCCAGGGCCTCATGGTGAACGAGGACGGCCGCCGCTACGACAACGAGGACAACGTCATCTCTCACGGCGGGCTGGCCCTCATGCACCAGAAGGGCAACCACGCGTTCGCCATCTGGGACGACGACTACGCCAACGAGCCGCAGTGGCAGAACCACCGCTACGTGGACGGCCCGAAGGTGTTCGACACGCCCGACGACGTGCGCGCCTACTGGCAGACGGTCGTCGACGGCCCCGGCACCATCAACATGAACGGCTCGGGCGACATCCCGGTGAAGATGATCAAGGCCGACACCGTGGAAGAGCTCGTGGAGAAACTCGGCCTGCCAAAGGACGAGGCGCTCAAGACCATCGCCGCCTACAACGGCTACTGCGAGACCGGCGTCGACGAGGAGTTCGGAAAGCGCAAGGAGCTGCTGCTGCCCATCAAGAAGGGCCCGTTCTACGGCATCGAGTGCACGCCGTGGTTCCTCTCCACCACCGGCGGCATCCGCTGCAACGAGCACCTGCAGGTCATGAACGCCGACGACGAGGTCATCGGGGGTCTGTACTGCCTGGGCTCCACGGTGGGCGACATGTACAACAACTGCTACTCCACGCACTTCCCCGGTCACAACCTGGGCGGCACGTGCCTCACGTTCGGCTACGTGACCGGCCGCTACCTGGCCGGCGCGGAGAAGTAGCGCTCAACCTGCGGCCGTCCGCCAAGCGGACGGCCGCCTCGCGGCGCCCGTCCCTGCGGCGCCCTTCGGCCCGGACGCTCACTCCCTCCCTGCGTCCGGGCTTTTTCGCGCGCAGGCGCGCCTGCTTGGGTTGCGGTGCTACAGGAACCAGGCGAGGGCCGCGCATGCCGCGATCCCCACGGCGAGCACGCCGGCGCCTTTCGCAGTGAAGCGGCGGTCTCGCAAGGATGTCCGGGCCGCCCCGGCTCCGTAGCAGCGGGCGTCCATGGCGGCGGCCAGCGCGTCGGCACGACGGAACAGACCCACGAACAGCGGTATGAGCACGGTCTGCCATGCGCGCAGACGCTGCCACAAAGTGCCCTCGGCGAACGCCGCGCCGCGCGCCTGCTGGGCATCGTGCACGCGGCCGAACTCCTCGGCCGTGACAGGAATGAACCGCAGCGCCAGCGAGAACACCATGGCGATGTCGTCTACGGGCACGCGCAGGCGGCGCAGCGGCCGCAGGAAGTCGGCGAGCGCGTCGGTGAGCGCCGTGGAGGTGGTCGTGTACGTGACCACCAGGCTGGCCACCACCAACAGCACGATGCGCGCCGCGAAGAAGCACCCGCGGGCAAATCCGGCGGGGACGAAGCCGAACGACCCGATGAGGGCCACGGGGGGCGAGGAGGCGAGCATCCCCGCAGAAGCGCCACCCAGAACGGTGGGCACCGTGCCCGGAACGGCCTGCGACACGTCGAACGCGAAGCCGTTGAACAGCACCGCGAACCCCGCGATAACGTACACGGGAACGAGAAGCGCGAAGAACCGACGGACGGGCACGCCCGACGAAGCCGCCACCGCGACGAACAAGAGGGCGCACAGCGCGAGCCCCGTCCACGTGTCCACGAGGAACAGCGCGACCGAGTACGCGGCGAGCAGCACGATCTTCACGCGCGCGTCGCACGCGTGAACGGGCGATGATCCGGGGATATAGGAGCTGACGTCGATTCGCATGCTGGCAGTATAACGGAAAAGCCCGCAGCACGACGCTGCGGGCTTTCGAACAGGGTGACAAGGATCGCAAGCAGCCGGATTCGCACTCCCCGGCTGCCGGGAGCTACCTGCCTTCCTTGATGTTCTCGGCGCCTTGCTTGATGTTGTCCTTCGCGTCGGTCGCGGCCTCCTTGATGGCCTCGCCGGCCTTGCCGAGCGACTCCTTGACGGAATCCATGAAGCCCTCGGACTTCTGGTCCTTGCGGTCCTCGTGCTGCTGGGCGCGCATGGCGGCATCGGTGCTGCCCGTCTGCTGGGCCACCTGGTGCTCGCGGTCGGCGGCGGCGTCCTCGGCGCGGCGCTCGTTGACGCCCGCCTTCGCCTCGTGGAACGCGTCCTTCACGTTGTTCTTCACATCGTGAGCCATGTCCTTCGCACCGTTCTTCATATCGACGGACGCATCGCCCGTCTTGTAAGCCTGATCAACCATGCCTGCTCCTTTCAAAGGGATTACGGATTCGCTCTCATTCTAGGGATGCGGCGCGGGCTGCCGGCTTCCGCGCGAAAACGGGGCTGCAACGGTTCGCCCACGGAGGATCGATGCGCCGTCTGATGCGGCGAAGGGGACCCTAACCGCACGTCAAGCTCCTTACAGGCGCTCCGACGAGTCGGTTGCTATCCGCTCGGTGTCGCCTTCCGCCTTCTCGAAGTCGAACGCGGTGGCGGCGGCCTCCACGGACTCTTTCTCGCAACCGTCGCCGTCGACGGCCTCGACGTACTCCTCGGCCTCGCGCTTCACATCGCGCTCGATGCGCTCGAGCTCGTCCGCCGCCTCGCGGTTCAGCTCGGCCGCCTCGTCCGCGTCGATGCGGACGTCTTCCTTCGTCGTGGTTTCAGCCATGGTCCGGCTCCTTTCGCTTGAACTCCCGTTTGCTGGGAAATGCTTTCGACCGAACCCATTGTAAGCTTCGCTTCCGCCAAGCCGGTTTCCGCCCGCTGACGGTCGCGCAACGATTGCATATCACCCGATCAAACGCCGAATCCCCATCCGCTTGCGCACGAAGGCGACCGCACGCCCGGGCAAGCCGCCCGCAACCCTCCGCGCGCTCGACAAGCAAATGTCCTAAAAGGGGACTGTCCCCCTTTAGGACAAAAAGAGGACCGTCCCCTTTTTGGGCATTAAAAAACGGGAACCCGAAGGTTCCCGTTCAGTGCAGTGCGTAGGCGCGGGGCGGCAGAAGGCTATTCGGCCTTCTCCTTCTCCACAGCCTCGGCCTCGGCGGCTTCCGCGTTCTCGGCGGCAGCTTCCTCGGCTTTGTCGGCGGCCTCGACGGCAGTCTCCTCGACCTTGGCCTCAACGGCTTCGGCCTTGGCTTCCTCGGCGGGAGCCTCCACAGCCTCGGGAGCCTTCTCCTCGGCCTGGGCCTCGGGCTCCTCGGTCTTCTCGACCTTCTTCGGAGCGGCCTTCTTCGCGGCCTTCTTGGCAGCGGGCTTGGCCTCTTCCTTCTTCGCCTTCACGGGCTCGGTCACCATCTCCATAATAACCATGGGGGCGTCGTCGCCCTTGCGGGGACCCAGCTTCATGATGCGGGTGTAGCCGCCCTGGCGATCCTGGAACATGCCCTGCTCGACCTTCTCGAACACCTCGCGCACGAGCTCCTTGTCGCCCAGCGCCGCGATGGCGAGACGACGGGAATGCAGGTCGCCGCGCTTCGCCCACGTGATGATCTTGTCAACGTCGGGGCGGATCTCCTTGGCGCGCGACTCGATGGTCTTGATGCGGTCGTTCGCCAGCAGCGCGCACACCAGGCTCTTCTTCATTGCCTTGGTGTGGCTGGTGTCGGTGCCCAGCTTGCGCCCCTTCTTGTAGTGTCTCATGATCTCGTATCTCCTAAAGCTTCAAATTGAGGTCCATGGAAATGAGCTTGTCCTTCACTTCCTCGATGGACTTCGCACCAAAGTTCCTAATGTTCAGCAAGTCGTTTTCGGAGAACTCGACAAGCTGGCGGACCGAATGGATGCCGGCGCGCTTCAGGCAGTTGTAGGAGCGGACGGAAAGGTCCAAGTCCTCGATCTGCTTGTCCAGCTCGGCATTGGACTCCTGCCCCTCGGGAGCGAAGATGGAGGGAACCTCGCCTTCCTCCTCGTCCACGATGTCGGACAGGCCCAGGAACGCCCCCATGTACTGGTTGATGATGTTGGCGGCACGGCACACGGCCTCGGAAGGCGCGATGGAGCCGTCGGTCTCAACCTCCAGCACGAGCTTGTCGTAGTCGGTGCGCTGACCCACACGGGTGTCGGTGACGTTGAGCGTGCACCGGCGGACCGGCGAGAACAACGAGTCAACGTGGATGACGCCGATGGGGTCCTCGGTGCGCTTGTTGCGCTCCGCGGACACGTAGCCGCGACCCACCCCGATGCGGATCGTCATGTCCAGCTGGCCGCCGTCGGCGACCGTGGCGATGACGTGCTCCGGGTTCACCAGCGTGAACTCGGTCGGGATGTCCAGATCGGCGCCCGTCACCGTGCAAGGACCCTCGGCGGACACGTGAGCCGTGGCCTCCTCGATGTCCTCGTTGAGCGCGGAGAACACGAGGCCCTTCACGTTCAGCACGATGTCGGTGATGTCCTCGATGACACCTTCGGCCGTGGTGAACTCATGTTGCACGCCCTCGATCTGGATGGCGGTTGCTTTCGCACCGTCAAGCGACGAGAGCAGCACGCGGCGCATGCAGTTGCCCAGCGTGTAGCCGTAGCCACGCTCGAGCGGTTCCACGACGAAACGCGCGACAGTGTCGTTGACTTCTTCCGTTGTTACCGTAGGCCTCA
Source organism: Gordonibacter sp. 28C (assembly GCF_003339845.1). Taxonomy (GTDB): domain Bacteria; phylum Actinomycetota; class Coriobacteriia; order Coriobacteriales; family Eggerthellaceae; genus Gordonibacter. The sequence continues at coordinate 552,802 of NZ_PPTR01000001.1, read as the reverse complement.
TGAACTCTGTCATGTTGTGTAAGCCTCCTTACTATGCCGCGATTATTTCGAGTAAAGTTCGACGATGAGCTGTTCGCGAATGTCCAAATCGATTTGATCGCGTTGCGGAAGAGCAAGCACGCTGCCCTGCAGTTTCTCGATATCGACCTCGAGCCACGCCGGCACCTGTACGCGCTCGTTGGAGATGAGCGCGCTCTTGATGACCAGCAGGTCCTTGGCCTTGGGGGCCACGGCGACCAGGTCGCCGGGACGCACGCGGAAGGACGGGATGTCCACGCGGCGGCCGTTCACGGTGATGTGGCCGTGACGCACCTGCTGACGAGCCTCGGCGCGAGACTTCGCGAAGCCGAGACGGTACACGACGTTGTCCAGACGGCTCTCGAGGATGCGCAGCAGGTTCTCGCCCGTGACGCCCTGCTGGCGGCCGGCGATTTCGTAGTAGTGATGGAACTGCTTCTCGAGAATGCCGTAGATGCGCTTGGTCTTCTGCTTCTCACGCAGCTGCAGACGGTATTCGCTCTCTTTCACGCGCTTCTTGCCGGCTTCGCCCGGCGCGTAGTTGCGGCGCTCGATTGCGCACTTGTCCGTGTAGCAGCGATCGCCCTTCAGGAAGAGCTTCGCACCTTCACGACGGCACAAACGGCAGTCCGCTCCAGTATAACGAGCCATAATACTTCGATCCTTTCAGTTACACGCGACGACGCTTGCGCGGACGGCAACCGTTGTGCGGAATGGGTGTGCAATCCTGAATGCTGGAAACTTCCAGACCGGCGGCCTGCAGCGAGCGGATGGCCGTCTCGCGACCCGAACCCGGGCCCTTGACGAACACCGCCACCTTGCGCAGCCCGTGCTCCATGGCCGTTTTCGCGGCGGCCTCGGCGGCCATCTGCGCGGCGAACGGCGTGGACTTGCGAGAGCCCTTGAAGCCGACCGTGCCGGCAGACTGCCAGGAGATCACATTGCCCTGGGGATCGGTGATGCTCACAATGGTGTTGTTGAACGTAGACTTGATGTGCGCGGCGCCCACGGCGATGTTCTTACGCTCGGAACGCTTGATGCGCGTGCGCACGTTTTTCTTTGCTGCCACTTAAGCTACCTCACTTCTTCTTTCCGCCGATTTGCTTACGAGGCCCTTTTCGGGTGCGTGCGTTCGTGTGCGTGCGCTGGCCGCGAACGGGCAGGCCGCGACGATGACGCAGGCCGCGATAGCAACCGATCTCCATGAGGCGCTTCACGTTCTGGGAAACCTCGCGGTGCAGGTCGCCCTCCACCTTGATGTTCTCCTGGATGTAGTCGCGCAGCTTCGTCAGATCGTCCTCCGTGAGGTCCTTGACGCGGACGTCGGGATCGACGCCGGTGTCGGCGAGGATCTTTTTGGAGGTGGTCAGACCGATGCCGTAGATGTAGGTCAAGCCGATTTCAACGCGCTTGTCGCGAGGAAGGTCGACACCAACAAGACGAGCCATAGATGATTCTCCTCTTTCCTAGCCCTGACGCTGCTTGTGGCGCGGGTTCTCGCAGATGACGAGCACCTTGCCGTGGCGTCGGATGATCTTGCATTTGTCGCACATTTTCTTGACCGAAGGACGTACCTTCATAATCATTTCCTTTCGGTTTATGTGTTGCTCAGGTCTATACATACGCCCAGCCGCAGGCGGTTGTTTTCTTGCTTGTCGTTTCGTGCGTGGACTTGCTAGTGGAGCCGTTGGCACGGCGCAAATCGCGCCGCTGGCACACAAAATGCGCACACCTGGTTCACAGGTCGCGCAAATTCGCGTGCTTACTTGAAGCGGTAGGTGATGCGCCCGCGGTTCAGGTCGTAGACGGAAAGCTCCACCGTCACCTTGTCCCCCGGGAGGATCTTGATGTAGTGCATACGCATCTTGCCGGAAATATGGGCCAATATCTTGTGGCCGTTTTCGAGCTCCACCCTAAACATAGCGTTCGGCAACGCTTCGAGGACGGTCCCCTCGAGCTCGATAACATCTTCTTTGGTCAAAAGTGCTCCTTCAAGCAAATCGTCACTAAACAGCAACCATAGATGATACCAAAAGATGGGAGATTGGGGCAAGAAAAATAAACGGGCGCACAACACCAACAAACCCGCTGGTTCGAAGTCACCTGCTTGCCAGGCGTGCGGTTCGATGCCGCGCGGTCCTCGCCGGAGAAACGGGACCGCCAGGTATTCGCGCGAAGCGCAGCCGCCTTGTCGGCTTTGGTCGAGCAGCGTCCAAAACTGGCTGGGCCACCAGGATTCGAACCTGGATAGCTGGTACCAAAAACCAGAGTCCTGCCGTTGGACGATGGCCCAGTTTCAAACGGAGGCGCTTGCAGCGCGGCGCGCCCAAATGGGCGCCGTGCGCACGGACATTGAAATGGTGGGCCGTGAGGGAGTCGAACCCGCGACCTTGGGATTAAAAGTCCCCTGCTCTACCAGCTGAGCTAACGGCCCACGTCCGCAATGCGCAAGTACCCATTTTAGCCGGGGCGGCAAGGGCGGTCAATGAAAATGTTGGCAACGCCTGCGCACCTCCTCGAATATCGCTGTCCCCTCGTCTTATGCTGACGCTACTGCGGCGCTTTTCGGTTGAAACGAAGCCGTAACGCCCCCGTCGCGCAGGTCGTACTACAATCGTCAAGGTACGCGCAGTCCCCCGCCGGCTCTTCTCAACGGCCCTGCGCGGCCGTCCCTCAACCCGCCCATCGAAAGGCCGTGGTATCTATGTGGTGCTCGAAAGTCCTCGTCGCCTACGACGGATCCGCCCCCTCCGCGAAAGCCCTCGACCTCGCGCAGTCCATCGGCGCGCAAGACGAGCACGTGGAGCTCGTGTTCGTCCACGTCTTGAAGTTGGTCGCCATGGGAACGGGTGCCGAGGGCCCGCTCATCGAGGAGGCGAACCGCGTGCACGCCGGCCTGCAGCAGTTGGCCGAGCGCGTGCCGAACAAGGCCCACGCGCACCTGCTGAAGGGCACCTCGCCCGCCGACCTGCTGCTGAAGTGCGCCGAGGACGAGGGCTGCGACCTCATCGTCATGGGCAGCCGCGGCAAAGGCGGCGTGAAAGGGTACCTGGGCAGCGTGAGCTACGCCGTGGTGCAAGGGTCTCCCGTGGCCGTGCTCATTGCGAAGGACGCGCCCGACGCGGGGCGCGCGAACGCGGCGATCGACCAGGAGGCCCGTTAACATGTCCAAGGCGGCACAGGCGAAACTCTGGACGAAGGACTTCACGCTCGGCACCGCCGTGAACTTCCTGCTCATGGTGAACTACTACGGCCTCATGGTCGTGGTGGCCGACTACGCCATGAAGACCTACGACGCCCCCGCTGCCACGGCAGGGCTCGCCGCGAGCATCTTCATCATCGGCGCGCTCGCGGCGCGCCTGGTAAGCGGGCGCATCATGGACAAGGTGGGCCGCAAACGGCTGCTCGTGCTCGGCGCGATCGGCGAGGTGGCGTTCTCGGCGCTCTACCTGGTCGGGCTGGGCTTCGCGCCGCTGTTCCTCATCCGCCTGCTGCACGGCTTCGCCTACGGCATGTGCTCCACCACCATCGGCACCATCGTGACGGCGCTCGTGCCCGACAGCCGCAAGGGCGAGGGCGTGGGCTACTACATGCTTTCCGTCACGCTGGGCGCCGCCATCGGCCCGTTTCTGGGCATGTTCCTCACGCAGAACGCCGGCTTCTTCGTTCTGTTCGCCACCACGGCGGCCGTTGCGGCGCTGTCCTTGCTGGCCGCCGCCCAGCTGAAGGTTCCCGAAGCCGCGCAGGAAAGCGACGCCCAGATAGACGAGGCGGCCGACGAGATCGCGCGGGAAGAGCGCGACGAACGCGCGGGCGGCTTCCGCGTGCCGCGCTTCAACATGGCGAACTACCTCGAATCCAGCGTGCTTCCCATCGGCGGCGTGTGCGCGCTTTTGTTCTTCTGCTATTCCAGCCTGCTCGCGTTCCTCACGCCGTTCGCCGCGGAGAGCGGTCTTGAGGCGCCGGCCAGCTTCTTCTTCGTGGTGTACGCCGTGGCCACGTTCGTCACGAGACCCTTCACGGGCAAGCTGTTCGACCGCAAAGGCGACCGCGTGGTCATGGTGCCGGCCTTCATCGCGTTCATCGTGGGAATGGGGCTTTTGGCCACCGTCCATCGGCCTGCGGCCATGCTCGTGGCAGCGGCGCTTCTGGGCTTCGGCGTGGGCACCGTGCAGGCGAGCGGACTGGCGCTGGCCGTGCGCATCGCCCCCGACGACCGGCTGAGCCTGGCGAACTCCACGTTCTACATCCTGCTGGACGTGGGCGTGGGCGTGGGGCCGCTCCTGCTGGGGCTGGTGCAACCCGTGTTCGGGTATCGAGGGCTGTTCGAGGCCATGTCCACCGTGGCCATTCTGGCGCTGGCGATCTACCTGGTTGTCAGCCGCCGCAAGGGGCGCATGCGGCAAACGCTGCGCGCCCAGGACGAATCGTAGGAGCGGGCAGCAGCCCGCTCCTACGAGGAGGTTCGTCGATTGGAGCGAGACCGCTCCCGGCGCGGACTATTCGGCGGGAACGAACGTGTCTTTGTCCGGAGCGAAGGACTGCATGGCCTCGATGGTGCGGGCGAACAGCTCGTCCAGCTCCCAGCCCAGCATCTCGGCGCCCGAGCGGATGACGTCGCGGCTGACGCCGGCGGCGAAGCGCTTGTCCTTGAACTTCTTCTTGAGCGACTTCACCTCGAAGTCCATGACGCTCTTGCTGGGGCGCATGACGATGGCGGCGCCGATGAGGCCCGTGAGCTCCTCGGTGGCGAACAGGATCTTCTCCATCTGCAGCTCGGGCTTGGGCAGCTCGGGGTTGAAGTCCGACGTGTGGCTCTGGATGGCGCGGATGAGCTCGGGCGAGCCGCCGGCGGCCTCGATGTCCTTCGCCGCATAGATGGTGTGCAGCTCGGGCTCGTCGTCGTGCTCTTCCCAATCCAGATCGTGCAGCAGGCCAACGATGCCCCAGAACTCCTCGTTCTCCGGGTCGTATTCGCGCGCGAAGTAGCGCATGGTCTGCTCCACCGTTTCGGCGTGCTCGATATGGAACGGGTCCTTGTTGTGATCCTGCAGCAGCGCGAACGCGTCGTCGCGCGTGATGCCGGCTTCCAGCTTCGCCATAAGAATCTCCTATCCTCGACGGTCTTTCCCTATGCTATCGCAAAACCGCGGGACAGGCGAGGAGCCCGCCCACGGCAACTTCCGACTCGAGAACGCAACATCGCGGCCCTTTTCGTGCTTTTCACTTTTCCTATAATGACCTGGTATTATGGTCGATATCACCAGGTCAAATGCTTACACGAAAAGGGGCGTTATGTTACCTCTCGCCCTACTCCGTCCGCCTAAAACACTATCCCCAGCGCATTCGCGATGAAGCCCCACGTCACGCCCGTTGCGTACAGCAGTACCACCACCAGCACGTTCTGGCCCGGATGTCGGTTCGCACGGAAGAGCACGAGCAGGCCCACGCCGGCCGACACGAGCAGGCCGGCTAGCATGGCGCCCGAGCCCAGGATGCCGTCCACGTACAGCTGGGCGATGACGACGCTGGCCGCGCAGTTCGGCACGAGGCCGACCAGCGCCGAACCCAACACCGAGAGCGCCGGGTTCGCGGTGAGGAACTCGCCGAGCGCCTCCTCGCCCACCACGGCCAGCACGGCGTTCAGCACGAGCGTGATGACGAACACGAACACCGTGACCTGCAGCGTGTGCTTGACGGCGCTTTTCAGGATGCCGCCCTCGCCGTCGTGGCAGTGGCAGTGGTCGTGCTCGCACAGGTCGTGGATGTGCAGCGGCGAGTCGATGCGGCGCGCGACGCGCAAGGCCGCGTCCACGACGAAGCCCATCACCATGCCGATGATGATCTTGGCCCCGAGTATCTTCAGGATGACGTCGACGGGCACCTGCTCGGCGATGAAGATGGGCAGCATCTCGTCCGACGTGGACAAGAACACCGCGAACAGCGTGCCCAGAGTGATGACGCGTCCGGCCCAGAGCGTGGCCGCAGCCGCCGAGAACCCGCACTGCGGCACCACGCCCACGATGGCGCCGATGAACGGGCCGGCCGCGCCCGCGCGCTGAATGGCTGCCTCGGCCTTGTCGCCCGTCTTGTGCTCGAGCCATTCCATGACCAGATAGGTGACGAACAGAAACGGGATGAGGTAGAGCGTGTCCTTGGTGGCGTCCACCAGCACGTCCGCCGCTATGTCGAAGAATGCTTCCATGGGTTGGTATTGTAGTGCAACGCAACGCCCGTGGTCACCGCGTCGTTAAACGGTCACCTTTTCCCAACGTCTGCCCTGCGGCCGCCCGCCCCTCTACCGTTTTCTACCTGTGGTAGGTGGAAGATCCCCGCCCGATTACGTATGATCGTCCAGACGAAAGGAGCATTCTCATGGATGCACGAACGACGGGCCGGTTCATCGCGGCCAAGCGCAAGGAGCGCGGCGTGACGCAGGAGCAGCTGGCCAACGAGCTGGGCGTTTCCGGCAAGGCGGTGTCGAAATGGGAAACGGGCCGCTGCATGCCCGACTGCTCGCTTATGGAACCCCTGTGCGACGCCTTGGGCATCACGTTTAACGAGCTGCTAAGCGGCAGGGCCATCGAGCAGGAGCAGGAACGTCGCGCCTCCGACGACGCCCTGCGTCGGGCCCTGGCGACCGTGGAGCAAGTGCAGCATGAGAAGCGCCTGATCATGGGCATACTCGTCATCGTGCTGGGCATCGCGCTCATCTCCATGGGCAGGACCCTCGTCGTTCCCTCCATCAGCGATACGATGGATTTCTTGGGCGGCTTCATGGAGGGGCTCTCCATCGTCATGGTGCTGGTGGGCGTGTTCGTGACGATACGGGAGCTGGCCCATCCGCCAACCCTCTAACGTGCAAAGAACCGGTTCGAGAGAGGGCGAGCCGGTCAAACCGCCAAACAAAAACGTGCCGTTTTAGGTTTTCGGTTATACTGGCCGGGTACCAATACCCCAATCGCATACGGAGGCGGCATGACGAATCAACAAGCCGGATGGTATCCGGATCCGGCGGGAAATCCCGCGAAGCTTCGATACTGGAACGGCATGCAGTGGACCGACGACTTCACCGACGTGCAGCCTCAAGCCGGTCAGGCCCCCGGCTACGGCAACCCGGGCTACGCGCAGCCCGCAGCCAGCCAGACCTACTACCCGCAAGCTCAGGTCATGGACAGCGGGAACGACGCCACCTTGAGGCTGATCGCCTTCATCTTCTGCATCGTCTCCACCGTGACGACGTGCTGGCTGATCATTCCGCTCGCATGGATGATCCCCATGACCGTTCGTTGCTGGGGCATCTACAAGGGAACCAAGCCCAACACCACGGCTTTCGGCGTGTGCACGCTTTTGTTCGTGACCATCGTGGGCGGAATCCTGCTGCTCATCTCGAAGAAAGACGCATAAAGCGCAAAGGCGTTGCGCCAGCTCGCGCGCCCGCGCCTTCGTGTTCGTGCTGGCGCGTATAGTAAGCGGGGTCGCCCCACGGCGACCCCGCTTCGACTAGCTAGGGGCGGGATGGTTGCCGAAGCCCATCGTTCCTTAAGATTCGGCAACAGTGAGGAAACGCCTCTCCGACAAGAAGTGAGGCTGGAAGAACAAAACCGCCTCGCCCTCAGCCGTTCCAGAGGGCCCGGCCGATGTCCTTCTCGAGTTCCGGATGCCTCTTCAGCACGCGGGGCACCGCGACGGCATCGATGGCGCGCATGGTTTCGACGATGTCGCGCTCAAGCAGCCAGTCCCATCCGAGCCACTTGAACCGTCGATGCTCGTACTCGTTGCCCAAACCCGACGAGTAGACGTGGAACATCTCCTTGCTTGTGAGGGCGCGCGCAAGCCCTTCGCCGAAGAAGAAATCGACGATGGCGTCCGCGCGCTCGCCCCCATCGCGCTGGACAAGAAAGAAATAGGGCGCGAGCAACGCTCCGTCATCGGGCCAAACGCGCAGCAGATGCTCTTCGTGCGGAGCGGCCGTCGAGAAGAAGTGCGGCAGCAGGTACACGGCATGGCAGTTGCGTTGCCGCAGAGACGTGCGCATGATGTCGAGCGTGTCGATGGGCGCGGCCAGGTTGTCGGCGAACGCGGCGACCCCGTCGAGCCCATAGCGCTGGTAGAAATACAGCAGGAACACCTCGTTGATGTCGTCGATGTTGAACCCGCACACGACCATGCCCCGGTAGCGCGGGTCCAACAGGTCCTCCCATCGTCGCGGCACGGGCCTTCCCTCCAGCTTCCTCTCGTCGACCAAGAAGTCGAAGGCGCTGCCGCCGTATATATGGTAACTGCCCGTGCGGTCGACAAGGTCGACGCCGTCGAACAAGGGAATGGGCGGAGCGGGGTACGGCACGGGCCGGAACCGGCCCCCGAGCACATGACGGTCGATGAAGGCCCTGCCGAAGAACTCTCCGAACCCCATGCCGCCCACGACGTCGGGCAGCTTGGCGGGATCCTCGACCAAGCTCAGGTCCGCGTAATTCGGGTCGGGATGCGCCAAGGACCCATGCCCGCCCTTGAGCGGGCGGTCATGGGTCTTGTTGTAACGCGCGACGAACGCATTGGAGGCGAGAGAGACCTCCTTCATTCCAGGGCCGTGCACGCTCAGAACGTAGTCGAGCTTGGCTCGGTCCGCATCGGACAGGTCGTATTTTTTCACGTAACGTCGCATCGCCGGCTCCGGTTACCGGGATACCTTCGTGTCCAGCAGGTCGGACACCTGGGCGTCGGAAAGATCGCAATGGTAGAACAGCTGGTAGAACTCCTTCACGTCCGCCTTCAGGTCGTAGGCGGCCTTGTCGGGATACAGGATGCTGTTGGTCCACTTCACGCCGATGATGCGGTTGACCCCGGTCGGCTTGTCCACCCAGCTGAACGGGGCTTGGGGAGCGGCGTATATTTCGCCGTTTTGAACCGCTTTGACGTCGGCCCATGCCTCGCCGCCGTAGAGGGAGGCCAGATCGCCCTTGGCCGTGGACACGATCACGTCGGGCTGCCATGTCAGCACCTGCTCCATCGACACGTTCGCAAACCCGCTCGTCTGGTCGGTGTCGCACACGTTCACCCCGCCGGCCGGCGTGACGAACTGCCCGTTCCAGTTGCTGTCCCCGCACGTTTGCGTGCCGTCGTCGCCCGTGGAGTAGAGCACGCGCGCCCTGCTGGCCTCCGGCACCTTGGCCATGACCGCGTCGACGTCGGAGAACGTGTCGCTCACGTAGCCGGCCAGCTTGTCGCACTGCTCCTTCTGGTCGAGAATCGTTCCCAAAAACCGGTATGTGTCGTCCAAGTTGGCGAGCTCGGCGTCGCCCACCACCACGGGGACGCCCGTTTGGGCCGTCAGGTCGTCGTAGAGCGCCATGTCGGTGTTGCTCAGGTCGACGGTGACGAAGATGAAGTCGGGATCCATGCTGAGGATTTCCTCTTTGTTGGGATCCTCCCATTTGCTCACGCTCGTTATCTTCGGAAGGCTTGCGGCCGTCGCGTCGAGGTACTGCTTCGCGTCGGCGCTCAGGTCGAACGTCCAGCCCGTCAGCAGCTCGGGGTCGATGCTGTACAGCATGATGCCGTCGGGGTTGGCCGCCCCCATGATCTTCGTCGGGTGCGCCGGTATCGTCACCTCACGCCCGGCCATGTCGGTGATCGTCTGCTCGGCGGGCTCCTGGGCCGCCGGCTCGGTTTGCTTGTCGTTTTGCGCCGAAGGGCTGCCGCACGCCGCAAGCATCAGCGAGAACGCCAAAGCCAGCGACGCCGCGAGGGCCAAAAGCGCCCGCTTCGTCGGTTTCCGCATCGTTCCAGATTCCATAGTGCCTCCTTTTACACGATTGCCTGCACAGCGCGCACTCTGTCGGGCGCGCGCGATATGCCTTCTATCCGAACGGCCCCGAAGGGTGCCCGGCCCTTACGGACTCATGAACGAACTCACGTCGAAGTCAATGCGCTCGCCGGCCCTCACCAAGCGCCGCAGCTCCATCAGCCGCTCGTCGACCGTGCAGAGCACGTCCCGGTTGCAGCGCTCGGCCTCGTTCGGCTCGATGACGCGGCGCACGCCTCCGTTGCCCACGACGAGGCGTTTGTCTCCCATGAGGGCGGTCAGCGGATCGTGCGTGGCCACGAACACGATCTTGTCGTTGCGGATCAGCAGATCGAGTGCACGCTTGCGATCGACACCCGCGTTCTCTATCTCGTCGATCAGAACGATGGGAGACGTGCTGATGAAGGCGAGGTCCGCTATCATGAGCGCGCGCGACTGCCCGCCCGACAGGACCGTGAGCGACGCGTCGGGCTCGAAGGGCTCGCCGGCCAGGTCGTTTGCGCAGGAGATGGCCCGCTCGACTGTTTCGTCGATGCGTCCCTCGGGCATCATCCGGCTCTCGGCATGCAGCCGTAAAAACGAGCGCGCGGGCAGGTCCATGACGAACACCATGCTTTGAGAGAGCTGCGCGACGATCTTGCTCTCGACGGCATGGCGCACGGCGTCGTCGGGAACGGTCCCATCGACGAGCACACGTCGTTTCGTGGGCGTGTCCCCCTGCGCGAGGTACTCGATGTCCTCGAGCAGCCTGCTTTTGCCCGAGCCGGTGGGGCCCACGATGCAGGCCACCTCGCCCGCACGCATCACGAGGTCGAGCGATTCCGCGCGGCCGTCCTTGTCCACGCCGCCTCGTATACGCAGTTCGCTCACCGGCGGGCCGGCTGCAGCCGACAACGACTCCATGCGCCGCACGTACGAGAGCAGGCTCTCTTCGAGCGCTGCGGCGCTCATGCCGCAATCCGAAAGCTCGAACTCGTCGAGCGAGGCGAACAGATGGCGCGGCGTTTCGTGCGCGGCGGGAGGTGCGATGCCCAGCTCGTCGAAGAACCGGACGCACACGGGATGCTCGTCTGCGAGCCGCACATAAAGGAGGTCGAGGATATCCGTCATCGTCGCTCCCCTCCGTCGGAAAACGTCATGTACTTGATGTTGCCGGTGGCGTACTTGTCGCCGATCTTCATCTCGCCGAAGCAGTACGAGCACACGGCGCCGGGCATGGTGAACCGCAGACGCTCGACCTGGTCTCCCTGCGCGTCGAGGGCTTCCTCCAACGCTTGGGCCAGAACGCGGGAGCCCTGCCCCGTCAAGCCGTTCACGAACAGGATGCGCGCCCGAGGGTTAGCCCGCACGGTATGCAGGGCGAACACCTCGCGCTCCGCCTGAGAGACGAGGTCGCTTTTCGTGATGACGACGAAATCGGCCAACTTGAGCATCGGACCGATCTTGCGCGGGGCCTCGATACCCGAAAGGATGTCGATGACGCAGACTGCGGCCACGTCGCGCAAATGGGGCGAGCAGCGGTTGCACAGGCCGGCGCTCTCGCTCACCAGCAGATCGAGCCCCTGGCGTTCCCCCCATGCGAGGCAGGCCCCGATGTTGCTGGCGAAGTAATGGTCGGGGCACAGCACGCCGCTCACGCCCGTTTCCACCGGAATGCCCGCCTGCTCGTACAGGGCCCCGTCGCAGCTCGTCAGGCAATCGAACTTGACCGCTCCCAAACGGTAGCGGCCCTCGAACAGCGACGCTAACTTCAAGATAACCGACGTCTTGCCGCTCGAAGGCGGCCCCGAAAACGTTACCAGCTTCACCCTGTCCTCCTAAAGCCGCAGCACGCAGCTGCGCAGCGCCGCGCCGTTCGGCCCGGCCGCTTTCTCGATGATGTCGATGGGCGTTCCGTAGGCGTCCGTCAGGCTCTCGTCGTCCAACACGTCCTCCACCCGCCCGCAGCGACAGCCGCCGCCCTTGCTCAGCAGCAGCACCTTGTCGGCGACGAGCAGCGCGTGATCGGGATTATGCGAGGTCATCAGCACGGAAAGCCCTCGGGAACGCGACAAATCGCGCACCATGCGCAGCAGAATGGCTTGATTGCCGAAATCCAAACTAGCCGCGGGCTCGTCCATGATGAGCACGTCGGGCTCTTGGACCAGCGCGCGGGCGATGAGGATCATCTGTCTCTCTCCGCCGCTCACCTCGGTGTACGGGCGCTCGGCGAGGTGCTCCAGCCCCAATTCGACCAGCGTTTTCCGCGCGAAGGCCCGATCGCGCTCGGATGGCGCGGCGAACGCCTTGATGCGCGGCGTGCGGCCCATGACCACCACCTCCGCCACGGTGAACGCGAAAGCGGGGACATGCGCCTGGGGAACGTAGGCGATGCGCTTCAGATCGTCGCTGCCCGGCTTCGCATCGAGCGGCGCACCGTCGAGCAGCACCTCTCCACCCAGGCGGGGAAGCAGGCCCAGCACGGTCTTGAACAGCGTGGTTTTGCCCACGCCGTTCGGCCCGAGCAAAACGAGCACCTGGCCGCGTTCCACCTCGAAGCTCACATTCTCCACAACGGCCCGGCCGTCGTATCCGCATCGCAAATCGCGCACCGCGATCATCGGCTCCACCCCCCGCGGCTGCGTTTGAGCAGGAATAGAAAGAACGGCGCGCCGATAAGCGCCGTGAGTATGCCGAGCGGAAGCTCGATGGGCAGCAGGCTGCGCGCGACGATGTCGACGGCAAGCGAGAAGCTGCCGCCTAACAGCAGGGACGCGGGTATCAGCCTCGTGCAGTCGGCCCCGACGATGCTGCGCGCCATATGGGGCACCACCAGGCCGATCCACCCGATGACGCCGCAGTACGCCACCGCCGTCGACGTGACTAGCGTGGCGCACACGATGAGCACCATCCTGACCAACGGCACGTTCACGCCGAGCGTCTTAGCCTCCTCGTCGCCCATGGCCAGAACCGACAGACGCCATCGGAACAGGAACATCGGCAACACCGAAACCGTGAGGAGCGTCGCCAGCTGGCCGACGTCGGCCCACGTGAGGCTCGAGAACGTGCCCATGAGCCACAGCGTTATGGAGGGAAGCGTGCTGTTGGGGTCGGCCACGTATTTGGTCAAGGAGATGCCGGCTTGGAATATGCCCGATACCACGATACCGGTGAGCACGAGCGTGACGGGCGTCGCACCCTTCCCCTCGATGCTGCGGGCGATACCGCACGTCAGCAGCACGGCCGCAAGCCCTCCCGCGAAGGAAAACAGCTGCACGGCCACCGCGGAAAGCGAGAGCAGGATGCCGCACGCCGCCCCGAAGCCCGCGCCCGTGGCCGCACCGAGGATGTCGGGCGAGCTCATGGGGTTCTTGAACACGCCTTGGAACACTGCGCCGGCACAGGCCAAGCCCGCTCCCACCAGAACGGCTCCGACGTTGCGCGGGACGCGGATGACGAAGAACGCCGTATGCGCGGCGTTCGCGTTGGCGAAATCGCCCACTCCGAGCTTTTCGAGCACGAGCGACCCTATCTCCGCAGGCGACATGCCGTAGCGTCCCACGAAGAGCGAGACGAGGAACACGGCGACGAGCAGAAGCGACAGGGTTAGAACGTAGTGCCTTTTCCAAAACGCCATCCGCACCCTTGCGCCCCGTTTCTCCCGCGGCATCCGCCAACCACGCCCCGCCATCCTTCAGGACGGCACCGACCGTATTTATATCTTTTTTAGATTAGCTTCAATTAAGAATATTTGGAAATACGAATTGCTTATCTGAAGTATAATTAGCGCTTATAGCTTTCCCGCTATTTCGATTCAGATCTCTTATCGGGAGAGTCAAGGAACGAAGGGGCTCCCATGGACGACAACGCACCTTACCTGATAGCAATCGCAGACGAAGGATCCATCAGCAAGGCGGCGCAGCGCATGCACCTATCGCAGCCGGCCCTCTCGCAGCGGCTCAAGCAGCTGGAGGGCCAGCTGGGCGTCACGCTCTTCGATCGCTCGCATACGCCGCTGGCTCCCACGCACGCCTGTCAGATATACCTGGAGTGGGCACGAAAGGCAGTCGAAGCAGAGCACGAAATGAGGCGCGAGGTTTCCGCCGTGGCGAGCAACGCAGTCCGCCGCCTGCAGATCGGCACCTCGATTCCCCGGGCGAACAGCATGCTGCCCGACATCGTCGCGCGGTTCTACCGGGAAAGGAAAGGGTGCGTCGTTTCCCTCCACGACGCAGGCGTTCCCGAAACCCACAACCATCTGCTGGCAGCCTCGGAAATAGACTGCGCGATCCTCACGCCCGTCAGGCCCGAGCCGTCGCTTTGCCGAGGAGAGGCGCTCTGCGATGAGCTCATGTTGCTCGCTGCGCCCTCAACATGGAACCTGCCTGCGAAGAAGGCCCGCGACGGAGGCCTCCCCGTCGTCGAACCCTCGGCCATAGCGAACCTGCCCTTCATCATGCCCCCTCGCCAGCTGAAGCATGCTTGGGCCATCCGCACCATGATGGACACGGCGGGCGCGAGGCTCGACGTGCTTATGCACAGCTGCAGCAACGAGATGACCTGGGAGATGATCCGCCGAGGTCTGGGCGTCTCCATTGCTCCCAACACCTTCACGCTCTCGCAGCCCAAGGACCAGCTGGCCTACTACCGCATCGACGGGTTCGCCAGCCTCGGGCATCTTTACTACAACCGCAGGATCGACCGAAGCCCTTCGGAAGACGAGAAGGCGTTCGTGTCCATGGTAAAGGAATGGATAAGCGAGCATCCCCTCCTCGCGTCGGCGAACGCAGAGCAGAGCATGCCCCTTTGATAGCGACGCCCCGCTTCACCGCAGGCTTGCATCAGAGCGCCGCCCTCCCTCTACCTCCCGGCTATCCTCGCGATGGCGCGGGCGACCTCCTCGGGGCGGACGGGCTTCTGCACGTGCCCGCTCATGCCGGCTGCGGCGAGGGCCGCATCGTCCTTCTCGAAGGTGTTGGCCGAGGCGGCGAGAATGGGCACCGTGGACGCGTCCGAGCGCGGGAGCGCGCGGAGGGCCCGCGCAGCGTCCAGGCCGTTCATCACGGGCATCTGCACGTCCATCAGCACGAGGTCGATGGACCCGGGTTCGCTCGCCGCGAACGCGTCGACGCCCTCGCGGCCGTTCCAAGCTCGCTCCACATCGGCGCCGGCCCACTCCAGCGCGTCGGTCACGATCTCCATGTTCACGACGTTGTCCTCCACCACGAGGATGCGCAGACCCTTCAGCAGCGCGGTCTCGTCCTGGTCGCCGTCCTCGTCGTCGGGCACGGGGGGCAGCGGGATGCGCGCCGTGAAGACGGAGCCGCGCCCCAGCTCGCTTTCAACCTCCACCGACCCGCCCATGAGCTCGCAGAGCCGCTTCACGATGGAAAGTCCCAGACCAGTGCCTCCGTGGCGGCCGGCCACCTGGGCCGTCTCCTGCTCGAAGGCCTCGAATACGCGCTCAAGGTTCTCGGGCGCGATGCCGCAGCCGGTGTCGGCCACGACGAACGCGACCTCCTCCAGGCCGTCCGCCTCGTCCAAGGGGCGCGCCGTCACTTCGAGGGTCACGCTGCCGCCCTCGTCGGTGAACTTCACCGCGTTCGACAGCAGGTTGTTCACCACCTGGCCGATGCGCAGGGCGTCGCCCGCATAGCGCTTCCGCACGCGCTCGTCCACGCGAACGGACAGCTCCACGTCCTTCTGCTGGGCGAGCGACCCGAACAGCGCCTCGGCGCGCTCGGCGAGTTCCTGCAGGTCGAAGGGGGCGCTCGTTATCTCGATACGGCCGCTCTCGATGCGCGACATGTCCAGCACGTCGTTGAGCAGCGCAAGCAGGTGGTCGGAGGCGACGAGGGTCTTCTCCAGGCATTCCTGCATGCGCTTGGGGTCGTCGGTGGAGCGCAGCGCCATGGTGGTCATGCCGATGATGCCGTTCATGGGCGTGCGAATCTCGTGGCTCATGCGGCTCAGAAACTCGCTTTTCGTTCGGCTGGCCTGCTGCTCGCGCACGTAGGCATCCCTCGTGCGCCGGTTGCGCAGAAACAGCGCGCCCGCCACCAGGCCGAGGGCCGTGAGCGCGGCCATCACGGTGATGGCGTTCCTGCTGAGCGTAGCGGCGAACTCGCTCATGGAGGCGTTCACCACGTCGTAGGGGATGATGGTGATCAGGCTGTAGTCGGTGTCGGGCACCGCCGTGTGGAAGCCCAGGTAGCGCTGCCCCGCCAAGCGGAACGCGACGTAGCCGTCCTCCTGCGCCGCCACGGACTGGCGCATCTGGTCGAGCGGCTCGCCGCCCTCGAACTCCGCGGCGCGCTCGAGCATGGAGAACAGGTTCGAGCCGTTGGGAACGTCCGGGCTCACCGGCGACGAGACGATGTAGGCGCCCTCGGGGTCCACGATGCTCGTGAACGTCTGGGCGCTCTCGCGCGAAAGCGAGAGCTGCTCGCTCAACGTGTCGAGCGGAAGGCCCGCCAGGCTGGCGACGAACGTGACCCCCTCGCGCTCGAACGGCTCGATCGGCACGGAGATGAGCAGCAGGTTCGTATCGCCCACCGTCTCGCTCACCGACATAAGGGGCTCGGAGGACGACACGATGGCCGGCAGGTTGGATATCTTGGAGATGCCCGGCTGCACGCCCTCGCCGGTGTAGAGCATCCCCCGGTCATCGACGTAGGCGAGGTAGGCCGAGCCGGTGTCCTGCCTCATGTCGCCCAAGAGCGCCTGCAGGGCGGCCGTGCTCTCCGGGTCGGCCTCCCTCACGGCGCGGTTGACCACGTCCAGCTGGGCTATCTGGCCTTGCAGGCTCGTCTGGAAGTGGTCCGCCGTCTGGTCGGCGATCTCCTGCAGGTAGAAGTCGCTCAGGTCCTCCACCGCCGTCCGCGACGCGCTCGCCGTCGAGAGGATCATCCAGGCGCCGCCAATGGCGAGCAGCACCGCGAGCACGAGCGTCACGAGCGCCGCGCCCGTCCAGCGCCGCGCTTTCGCCTTAAGGGACTCGACGCTCACGAGGGGGCTCCTTCCATGACGATGCGGCCCTCCACGGAGGGGGAGACGTTGACGTCCCTATGGCGCTCGAAGTAGGCGGTCAGGGCGTCGGCGTAGGTCATGCCCGTCTCGTCGACCAGCCTCACGTCCTCGGCCAGCGGCGCGGTGTCCGGGCTGTACAGGTTCAACATGGCGTAGCCGTCGCCCGCGCCGTCGGCGTATCCGGCCGATCCGCACAGGTAGGCGTTCACGGCGACGGTGTAGCGGCCGTCCTCCTCCACGGGAGAGCCGTCGGCAAGGCGGACGGAGACGACCTCGGCGCGGGCGGGCGCGTCGTCCTTCTCGGCGGAAGCGTCAACGCGCACCTCCATCTGCAGGCCGCTCACCTGCAGGAACCTTCCCGTGGGGAAGCCTTTGTAGTACAGGGCCGACACGCTGTTGCTCAACGTGTCGAGCAGCGTGCGTCCCGACATCTCAACCACCACGATCTCGTTGGCGATAGGCACGGTGCGCGCGACGTCGTCGGAGTACACGTCGCCCTGATACAGGCTTTCTCGGATGCCGCCGCTGTTCACAAGGGCGATGGGCGCGCCGCTGGCCTCGGCCACGGCGTCGGCCACGAGGTTGCCGAGCGCCGTCTCCCGGCGGCGCACGTCGAAGTCGCTCACGAGCACGTCCCCGGCAACCGATCCCACGAGCACGTGCGACTCCGCCGCGCTCTGGGGGCCCTCCTCGCAGAAGCGGTTGAGCTCGACCAGGGCCTCCTCCACCGTGGCGGAGCCCTTCATGACGTCGAGCACCTGCGCGCCCATCTGAGCTGCCATGTCGGCATCGAAGCGGTCGAAGTACAGGTACCCGTCGCCAAGCGCCTCTTCGACGCCCGTGCCATCGAGATCGACTCCGCTGTCGAAGTTGTTGAGGTAGGATCCGACCGTGCTCGTGTCGCGCATGAGCGCGCGCTGGCCTTCAGGGGTCGACAGCAGGTCGAGCACGCGCAGGCAGGCATCGAGCCGCGCCTCGTTGCCCGGCTCCTCGAGCTCTTTGTTGAGGGCCATATAGGACAAAGGATAGGTGGCTGCCCAGCCGCGCTCGTCCGGCTCATCGCCCGGATACGGCAGAAGATCAAAGTCGTAGCCCTCAGACGCTTCCTCTATCTCGCCCAAAAGCTCGAGCGTGCCGAAGGCCGCCGCGAGCTCGCCTGCGGCCATCCGTGCCACCAGGTCGTCTTGGCGCACAACGTTGCGCGACCCGTCGATGCGCGACACGTCCAGCAGCCCTTCGTCCGCCAGCGCGGAGAAAACCCCGAGCGCCGGCAGCCATTCGTCGCCGAAACCGGCCCCTCCCTCTTGGAACGAGAGGAACCACGACTCGCCCTCCACGGTGCCGAGGAAGCCGGGCACAGTCGCACCGGCCAGCAGGTGTCCGAGGTTGGACGCGTCGGACTGGTCGATGCCGATAACCGCACCGCCCTCCGCCGCGCCCAAGCCCAGCTCTTGCGCCGCGCGCAGACCGTCCAACAGCTCTTGGATGGTCTGGGGCCGTCCGGCGCCCGCCTGCTCGAGCAGCGTCTCGTTCACCACGATGCCGCGGTAGTTGCTTGGCAGGGGAAGGAACAGCGCGCGCCCGTCCGACTTGATCGACGACATGATGGACGCCTGGTAGCGCGTGGAGAAGTCGTAGGCGCTCAGGTCGGCCGCATACTCGGCCACGATGCCCGAGGGCTGGTTCGCGAACAGGATGTCCTTGCCCTGGCCGTTGAGCAGCTGCCGCTCGGTGGTGCTGGTGTACTCGGTGCGCGTGGAGGCCTGGAAATCGATTTCTATGTCGTCGTACGTCGACTCGACGAGCTCCTTCACATTGTCTAGGCCGCCCGCGTACAGAAGCGACACGACGGTTTTGCCGTCGCCCTCGGGCGAGGCGTCGTCGGGCGTGGGAGTGCAGCCGGTCATCATGGCGGCAAGCGCCAGGGCAACGGCCGCGATGGCCGCGGCGAACCGGCGTCGGAGGCGAGGGCACGTTGCCTTCATCGATACGATCCTTCCGCATGTGCATACTGGAAACTCGGTTCATTGTACCGCACGAAAAACGATCAGCCGTTGCAAAAGCCGGGGTCAAAGGCAAGGCAACGAGCCTTTTGCCCCTTCGAGCGGGCGTGCAGGCGCGGCTTGCCCCTGTCATCCTGAGCGGAGCGCGCAGCGCGGAGTCGAAGGATCTTCGGCCGCGCGGCTACCCTTGCCGAAGATCCTTCGACTCCGGCCTTCGGCCTCCGCTCAGGATGACAGGGGCATCGGCCTCCGTTCAGAACGACAAGAGGGGGCGGCCGATCGGCCGCCCCCTCTTTCCGAGTTAGGTTGCGATGCAGGCCCGCGGGCTTACATCATGCCGCCGCCCATGCCGCCGGCAGCAGCCGCGGCGAGGGCCGCCGGATCGGGGTCCTTCGGGATGTCGTTGATGGTGGCCTCGGTGATGAGGATGAGGGCCGCCACGGAGGCAGCGGACTGCAGAGCCGTGCGGGTGACCTTGACGGGGTCGTTCACGCCCATCTCGATCATGTTGCCGTACTCGCCGTTGGCGCAGTTCAGGCCTTCGCCCTTGCCCATGCCCTTCACGTGCTCGACCACGACGCTGCCCTCGAAGCCGGCGTTCTGGGCGATGGCGCGCATCGGAGCCTCCAGGGCCTTGCGGATGATGCCGATGCCCACTTCCTCGTCCTTGTCGGTCGTCTCGATCTTGTCGAGCGCGGGCAGCACGTCCACGAGCGCCACGCCGCCGCCGGCGACGATGCCCTCTTCCACGGCCGCGCGGGTCGCCTGCAGGGCGTCCTCGATGCGGGACTTCTTCTCCTTGAGCTCGGACTCGGTGGCAGCGCCCACCTTGAGCACGGCCACGCCGCCGGAGAGCTTCGCCAGGCGCTCCTGCAGCTTCTCGCGGTCGAAGTCGGAGTCGACGCGCTCGAGCTCGGACTTGATCTGGTGGATGCGGTCCTCGATGGCCTTCTTGTCGCCGGCGCCGTCCACGATGAGGGCGGTGTCCTTCGTCACCTTCACCGTCTTGGCGTGGCCCAGCATCTCGACCTTGGCATCGGCCAGCGTCATGCCGAAGTCCTTGTCGATGACCTGCGCGCCCGTGACGGCCGCGATGTCCTCCAGGATGCGCTTGCGGCGGTCGCCGAAGCCGGGGGCCTTGATGGCGACGCAGTTGAACGTGCCGCGCAGCTTGTTCAGCAGGATGGTGGCCAGCGCCTCGCCCTCGACGTCCTCGGCCACGATGAACAGCGGGCGGCCGGAACGCATGATCTCCTCGAGCAGCGGCACCATGTCCTGGATGCTGCTGATCTTCTGGTCGGTGAGCAGGATGTAGGGGTCGTTCAGCACGGCCTCCATCTTCTCCATGTCCGTGGCCATGTAGGGCGAGATGTAGCCGCGGTCGTACTGCATGCCCTCGACGATGTCCAGCTCGAGGTCGAACGAGGCGGCGTTCTCCTCCACGGAGATGGCGCCGTCCTTGCCCACGGCCTCCATGGCCTCGGCGATCTTCTCGCCGATCTCGGCGTCGCCGGCGGAGATGGTGCCGACGTTGGCGATCTGCTCCTGCGTTGAAACGGGCGTGGCGTCGGCCTTGATGGCCTCGACCACGGTGTCGGTGGCCTTCTGGATGCCGCGGCGGATGCCGAGCGCGTCGGCGCCGGCGGTCACGTTGCGCAGGCCCTCGGACACGATGACGTCGGCCAGCAGCGTGGCGGTGGTGGTGCCGTCGCCGGCCACGTCGTTCGTCTTCACGGCAACCTCGCGCACCAGCTGGGCGCCCATGTTCTCGACCGGATCCTCCAGCTCGACTTCCTTGGCCACGGTCACGCCGTCGTTCGTGATGGTGGGAGCGCCGTAGGACTTCTCGAGCGCCACGTAGCGGCCCTTGGGGCCGAGCGTCACCTTGACGGCGTTCGACAGCTTGTTGACGCCGGCGGCAAGCGCGCTGCGCGCGTCGGCCTCGAACTTGATCTCTTTAGCCATAGCGAATCTATCCTTTCAACTGCGTCTTGGTACCTTCGTTGGGTTTTCCGGCTTCGCCGGAACGGGCGATCTGGAGATCGCCCCTTCGGTTCGACCCGCGAGATCGCAGGCCCACCCGAGCAAATGCTTACGCGAACACCGCGTACAGATCGTCGGCGCGCAGGATCATGACGTCCTCGCCGTCCACCGTGACCTCGGTTCCGCCGTACTTGCCGTAGAGGACCTTGTCGCCTTCCTTGACCGGCATGGGAAGGAACTTGCCGTCCTTGTCCATCTTGCCCTCGCCCACGGCCAACACGGTGCCCGTCTGGGGCTTTTCCTTCGCTTCGGTGGCGAGATACAGACCGGATGCCGTCGTCTCCTCAGCCTCATCCTGCTTGATGATGACGCGATCACCCAATGGTTTCAAGTTCATAACGTTGCCTTCCTTTCGTCCGTCTCATGTCCGAAACTGGTTGAACACGTTTATTTAACCACTCAATCGTGGTGACTGCTAGCACTCATAGGGTAACGAGTGCTAAACACTGCGTTATCATAGCAGCCCTGTCACCGAATGCAAGCGAAATTGAGAAAATCTAAGCGCATCTGACTGAGATTTTGCGCAATCGCCAAAGGATCGTCACAATTCGTTCGAGCGGCCGTTCCCCTTTTTGTGCTTATGCACAAAAATTTGATCAGCGAGTCATCCTACCGCGCGCCCGGCTTCACCAGACCGCCCTCGTAGGCGAGCACCACGAGCTGGGCGCGATCGTGCGCGTCCAGCTTCGCCATGATGCGCGCGAGGTGGGTTTTCACCGTGGCCGGGGAAATGAACAGTTCGCCGCCTATCTCGTCGTTCGTCATGCCGCGCGCCACCAGCACGAGGATCTCGCGCTCGCGCTCGGTGAGGGCGGAAAAGGCCCCGCGCCCGCCGAAGCCCGTCGCGGCCGTCGCGGGGCGCGTGCGCACGAACGTCTCCACGAGCCGCCTCATCACCGAGGGTTGGATGAGCGCGTCGCCGGCGGCCACCACCCGCACGGCGGAGGCGATGTCGTCGGGCTCGGCGTCCTTGAGCAGGAAGCCGCCCGCCCCGGCCGCGAGAGCGTCGTAGACGTACTCGTCGATGTCGAACGTGGTGAGGATGAGCACGCGCACGTCGGCGAGCGCCGGATCGCCCGTGATGGCGCGGGTAGCCTCGATGCCGTTCATCCGGGGCATGCGGATGTCCATGAGCACCACGTCGGGCACAAGGCGGCGGGCGAGCTCCACGGCCTCTTCGCCGTCGCGCGCCTCGCCGACGATGGAGAACCCGTCGTAGGAGGACAGGATGAGCCTGAAACCGCTGCGCACGAGATCCTGGTCGTCGGCCACCAGCAGGCGCAGGGGCCGCTCGTTCGCAAGCTTGGCGGCGCGCTCGCCGCCCGCCGCTTCCCTCGCCTCGCGCATATGCCGCTCGATCATGAGGCCTCCTTATCCACGGTCAAGGGGATGCGCGCCTCCACGCGGAACCCGCCGTTCATGCGCGGCCCGGCGGAGAACGTGCCGCCCAGCAGGCCCACGCGCTCGGCCATGCCCGCGATGCCGTGCCTTCCCCCGTCGCCCTCCGACGCCGCCCCGCAGCCGTCGTCTTCCACCGTCAAGCACGCGCCCGTCGGCCCCGTGGAAAGGCGGACGACGGCCGTGCGGGCCTGCGCGTGGCGCACGATGTTCGTCACCGCCTCGCGCGCGATGCCGTACAGGGCCACGTCCACGAACGCGGGCACGTCGGCCCGGTCGTAGGCCGCCGTGTCCAGCGACACGCCCACCCCGGCGCGCTCAAGGTAGGCCACGAGGTCGTCCAAACGCTCGGTGCCGGCCGTGGGCTCCGTCTCGGCCGCGTCGTCGCCGTGGCGCAGCACGCCTATCATGCCGCGTATCTCCTCGAGCGCGTCCTTCGCCGTCGTGCGCGCTGCGGCTATGGCCTGCTTCGCCGCCTCGGGGTCGCGGTCGACCAGGCGCTCGGCTGCAGCCGCCTGGATGCTCACGGCGGAAAGCGAGTGCGCCGTGATGTCGTGCACCTCGCGGGCGATGCGCACGCGCTCCTCCTCCACGCGCCGCGCCGCCTCCTCCTCGCGCGAGCGCTCGGCCTCCAGCGCGCGCCGCTCGGTTTCCGCCACGTAGGCCCGGTGGGTGCGATAGGCGTAACCCGCGAAGGCCGCAGCTACCAAAAGAGCAATGTTCTGGAAGCGCGTGAAGAAGGCCAGGCTCGCCGTGCGCGAGGGAGCGTCGGCGAACAGCACGCCCGCCACGGCCAACACGGCGGCGGCCACCGCCTCGGCGCGGCCGCGCTCGCTGGCGATGGTGTAGAGCGCGACCACGGGCCCCACCACGGTGAGCGAGAAGCCGCTGAACGCGCTTTGCAGCCCCAGAAACGTCACGAACACGAACAGGAACACGGGCCAGGGGAACCGCCGTCGCACTACGAGCGGCAGCGTGGTCAACGCCAGCGCCGCGAACACCGACGCGGTGGGCACCACGTTCACCACGCCCAGGTACTGGCGCAGCGCCATGTCCGGGATGACGATGGACGAGGCCGTGAGCATGAGCTGGCCGCAGCCGAACAGGAACGCCGCCAAGGCCACGGCGACGTCGATCGCCCAGTCCTTGGGTGCCATCGGGCGGTTGTTCACGAGAAAGTTTTCCATGCCTGCCATGGTACGCGACGCGCCGGGTGCGCGCCATACATCAACCGTGGTAATTGGGAAACGGGTTGCCGCGAGCCTTTTTCGACTCGATCGCCCGCTCTCCCCTTCGCCATGTCGAACCATCGTCGACGCAAGCCAGCTCGGGCCCGCACGATGCCAGACCGCTGCCGAACGCCACGCGACACCATGCGGCTTCATCTCGGTGGCAAGAAGAGGAATTTTGGCAGAAAAACCGAGTTCAGGGAATCAACGGCGAAGCAAAGACGCTCCGCTGTGGCGATCGAAAACCGCGACCTGGGGGTTTACCTTCGAGAATCCGGCGAAGTCGGTCATCGTGGGTCCAGTCATTCCCTGAACTCGGTTTTTCTGCCAAGATGCGGCATGTTGACGTCGAACCAAGACCGAGGGTGCTGGCGCGACCCGATACGTCCAGCACATGCATGCCCGCACGCAGGAGAGCGCCTGAGGCACGGTCACGCGCATGCTCCAACAGCCGTGCAGCGTCGAGGCGGCCATCCGCGCCCACAGCCCGAAGGCAGACCCGAGCCCAGACCCCATGCGAAAAAGCGGTCTTTTCAAGGATGCCGACCGGCCCACGCAACGGGGATCGGCCCAGATCGCGTTGACGACGGCCTAGCATAGGTAGACCTCTCGACCGGCATCGAAGCGCGCCGTCCACCAAGGACGCAGTCAAACCAACGATCAACGCAAGATTGTCCAGCCGCCCGCTCTTACGAAGGCCCCGTGTTTCGGGCCGCCTGCGCCGCATCGTCCTCCACGAGGTCGATGAGCTGCTGGCGGGTGTGGATCTCCAGCTTGGAGTAGATATTGCGCACGTGGCTGCGCACGGTGTTCTCGCTCACGTACAGCACGCCGGCTATGTGCGCGTTCGTTCGGCCGCGCGCCAGATAGCGCATGATCTCCGCCTCGCGCTCGGTCAGGCCGCCCTCGGCGGCCACGGCGGCGCACCGGGCGTCGAACGCCGCGTCCCCCTCTGCCCGTGCGGCGGCCGCAGCCGTCGCGGCGGCCGGCACGCCGGCGTCGGCACCCTCGGCCGACACGCCGTCCGAACCGTCGCCCGCGTAACCGCCCGCGTAACCGTTCTCCCTTCCGTCCGCTCCGCCACCTTTTCCGCCGCTCGAACCGTTGCCCGCCCCGACCGCACCCGGCCCGCCCCGGCGCCGACGGCGCCGGTCGCGCGACACCAGCACGGCCGCCAACGACAGCGCGTAGATAACGGCCATGATGACCACCAGGTAGCGCATGATGTGCTCGCTCTCGCCGAACAGGCCGCCCGGCAGCGAGCCGATGGCGTAGCCGCCCAGCAGCGCCGCGGCCAGGCATATGCGCGCGAGGCATGCGGCCGCGCCCATGAGCACGTAGGGCGAGAGGTTTCGCACGTGCGCGGTCTCGGCCACCACGTAGGTGATGAGCAGGGCGATGAAGTAGTAACCGCCCAAAAGCACGGTGCTGAAAAAGAGGTTGAACTGCTCGCCCAGAAACGGCAGGAACACCAGAAGCGAGGCGATGACGGGCATGAGCACGCGAAACGCCGTGGACACGCGGGGGATGCGCTGAACCACGAACACCACGATGCAGAACGCCAGAATGCCCACGAGCATGCCGGCCGCCGACACGGTGCCCGACCCCGCGAATTCGATCGATCCGGCCAGCATGAAGCTGTTGAGCAGACCGATGACGGCCTCCATGACGCAGAACGCCACCAGCGAGTCGCCCAGCTCCAGGAACGCGTCGCGATACGTTCCGCGCGAGACGGGCTTCGTTTTCCGCGAAGGGCCTCCTACGGCCGAAGTCGCGATCGGAGCAGATCCATCAGCCGCCGCGGCCTCCGCGGACGCGGCTTCCTCGAACGCCGGAGCCTTCGCGGACGCACGCGCCTTTGCATGCGCGGGCGCGCCCCCTTCCGCCGCCGACGCCGCCCTGCGCGCGGGCGCAAGGCCGTCCCCCCGCGAACCCGCCGCATGCGTGCCGCCCGCGCGCAGGGCGCCCCGCACGTAGCGGGCGCACAGCGCCATGACGGCCAGCATCGCGCAGCTCGCAACCATGCGCGCGCCGCCGCCCAAGCCCGAGAGCACCCACGACGTCACCATGTTCACCAGCATGCTGAGCGCGATCTGCGTGACGATGGCGCGCGGCTCCTGGCAGGCCAGCACCTCCACCCACACGAGCGACAGCATGACCGACGCCACCCCGAACAGCACGCCCGGCACGATGAGCGCCATATCGGACGGCATCCACGAGAACGCGCCGAACAGCGCGCACAGGTTAGCCGCCAGCAGCAGCACCGTGGGCGCCACGTAGGGCATGGACAGCGGGCCCAGCCGCCCGCGCAGCACCAGCGCGATGACGGCGACGGAGCACACGACGACGGAGCACGCCACCACCACGTTGAAGAACAGGTCGGGCACGAACAGAAAAGGCGCCTCCACCGAGGCGAACGCCGAGAGGTAGGAGTTGGCGTTCACGCCGCGGAACAACCCGTAGCCCGCCACGACGGCGAGCGAGAACAGCCGCGGGTCGACGGTGCGCGAGGACGCCGCCGGCGCTGCGCGTCCCGGCCCCTCAGCGTTCGACGCGCGCCCAGCGGCGCGCTTTCCCCTCCCCGCTTTCATCATGCGCCCATAATACCGGAAACGCCCGCGCGAGGACGGGGCGAAAACGCAGGATATAGGCGGGAAGGTCAATATAGTCCGAAACGGACGGTGACGGACGAGGCGCGCGGCCATAAAGTGAGGGCATCGTCGCGAGGGCGGCGAAAAGGGGTCCCGCACCGCGCGCGGCACACGGCCGGCGCGAGGCGGGCGAGGCAGAGGGAAACAGGGAGGACAACTATGGAAACCAGCATGAATCGCCGTAATTTCCTGAAGGCGGCCGTGGCGTCGGGCGCCGTGCTCGTGGCCGGCGGAGCATTGGCCGGCTGCGCGCCCACCGGGGGCGGCAGCGCGGGCAGCTCGAGCGAGGGCGACTCCGTGGTGGGAACGTCGCCGGTGAGCTTCACCGAGGAAACCGACGTGCTCATCCTGGGCACGGGCATCGCCGGCATGTCGGCGGCCATGGACCCGGTGGAAGCCGGCCACAAGGTCATGCTCGCCGACAAGCTCGACCGCGTGGGCGGCGAGAGCTTCATCGCCTGCGGCGTCATGAACGTCTCGGGCTCCAAGATGCAGAAGGACGCCGGCATACCGGGCGACCCCGAGGAGAAGTGGCAGGCCTACCTGCCGGTGCTCGAGAAAAAGGGCGAAACCGACGACATGGACTACAAGCACAACGTGTACGTGTACCAAACGGAGTGGGCCGACCGCGTGGCGGCCGACTACGGCGGGGTGTTCCAGCCCCTCGAGGCCTACAAGGACACGGGCGCGCCCACGTCCATGCTGCTGCCCGAGCACGGCATCGGCGACATGACCACCGTGCTCACGCCGCTGCAAAAGGGCCTGGAGGCGAAGGGCGCCACGTACAAGCTGAACCTGCGCGCCACGAACTTCATCGTCGACAAAGACGGCACCCCCGTGGGCGTGCGCTTCCACGACGAGAAGAACGACCGGAACGTGGACGTGAAGGCCAGCAAGATCATCGTGGCCACGGGCGGCTTCTCCTGCAACCAGGAGATGGTGTCCACCTTCGTGCCCAGCCAGGCGCGCCTGGGGCCGCTCACCGTGTACTCCATGGGCGAGGGCCATCAGATGTGCAAGGCGCTGGGCGGCTCGTACATGCACATGGACATGGAAGCCAACCTCATGAGCGACTTGGCGCAGGTCACCGTGTGGGGCTACTTCGGTCCGAACGTGCAGGTCACGCCCCAGGGCAAGCGCTTCATCAAGGAAGACCAGAGCCACGACTCCCCCGACGCGTGCCACAAGGGCGGTTTCGGGTACTGGTGGACCATCTTCGACAACCAGCTCATCACGGGCAGCCAGGCGTGGAACGTCGAGCTGAACATGAAGAACAACGCCGACCGCCTCGTGGGCCCGTGCGACACGCTTGACGACCTGGCCGCCGCCATGGACGTGCCGGCCGACGCGCTCAAGGCCACGTTCGAGAGCTACGACGCGCAGGTGGCCGCCGGCGAGGACAAGGAGTTCGGCAAGAAGCTGTTCCTGCAGTCGCTGGCCGCGCCGTACTACGCCATGAAGCACTTCCCCTACCGCTACAAGACGCACGGCGGCATGAAGATCACCACCGACAGCCAGCTCACGGACAAGGACGGCACCCCCATCCCCAACGTGTACTGCTGCGGCTCCACCGTGGCCGACAGCGGCAGCGACCTCAGCCCCAACGCCGCCAGCGGCCTCATCTCCGGCAAAGCCGTGGTGGAGGCGCTGAAGGCGTAACGCGAGAGCCCCTCCTTCCCCCCTCCTCAACGGGGCCCTGGCGTTTCTGCCGGGGCCCCGTCCATCTTCCAGCCGACCGAGCGGGACTTCCCTAGATCGCCTTCGTCAACGGCAAGGTCGCGACTGCGGCGGAGAGGCCCGATGCGAGTTCCGCACGAGCCGAACAGCCCAACGGGCTGTTCGCGCGAGCTCAGGACTGTCCGAGCAGCGGGCCTCTCCGCCGCAGTCGCGACCGCCCCGCAGGTCGAAAGCTATTTCTCCGCATCCCGCTCGTCGAGCGCCTTCGCCACGGCGCGCCCCACGATGAGGCCGAACGCCCCGTTCGTGGCCAGCCCCTCCACGCTGCCCGCCGCCACCGACCCGCAGCAGTACACGTTGGCGATGGCCGACCCCGTGGCGTTGAGCAGTCGTCCGTCGGCGTCGGTCCGCACGCCTCCGCGCGTCTTGTAGCGCACGGGGAACTGCTTGAGCGCGTAGAACGGCGGCTCGATCTTCTGGAGGAACGCCGTGCGGCCGAAATCGGCGTCCTTGCCGGCGTCCACGAGAGCACCGTAGCCGTCGAACGTGGCCTTGAGCGCGTCGGCAGGCAGGCCCATTCCGCCGACCAGGGCCTCCACGTCGTCGAACGGCCCCACCATGCGCTTGGCGTTCTTCGTGGTGACCTGCGCGATGCTGCGCGCCTGGGCCCCGCTGGACAGCCCCTTGCCGAACACCGTCCACCAGTATCCCCGATCGTCGGCCACGCAGGCGTCGGCCGCCGCGTTCAGATCGTCCTCGCGCGCGAAGCGACGGCCGAGCGCGTCCACGATGAGCACGGGGCCGAACAACCCCCATGCCGCGGCCTGAGGAAGGTCGCTCGTGAGGGGCGCCGCCTTGTTCATGTCGGCCAGCTGGCCTCCCAGATACGCGCACAGCAGCTGGCCCTCGCCCATGGAAGCCGTGGTGTAGCAGCCGATGCGCTCCTGCGACGGCACGTTGGCGTGCACGAGCGGCTGGCTGCTGGCGAACCCGCCGGTGGCCACCACCACGACGCGGGCGCGCACGTCGGTGACGGCGTTCGTCTTCACGTCGCGGAAGCGCACGCCGCACACCGCGCCGGACTCGTCGACCACGAAGGCCGAGGCGCGCAGCCCCGTGGAGAACGCGGCGCCTTTCGCGGAGAGCCCGTCGCGCAGCGGCGTCATGACGCTCTCCATGTCGCCCAAGCCGCGCTTCGGCAGCAGCACGCCCTCCGAGGAGCCCGCCTTCACGTAGTCGGACGGGTTCTCGAACTGCGCGCCGTACTCGTCCACCAGGCGGTCCACCCACTCCGGCGTGGTCACGAACAGCCGCTTGGCGAAGTCGAGATCGGTGACGCCGGCGTCGGCGTACTCCTGCTTGCGCTCGTCCCACGCCTGCTCGGCCGTGGTGGCGATGCCCGCCTGCTTCTGCAGCGCGCTGCCCGAAACGTGCATGACGCCGGTGGCGGAATAGCTCTCACCGCCCAGCAGCTCCAGCTTCTCCGCGATCATGACCGAACGATGAGCTTCCAGCGGGGCCATGGCCGCGGAGAGCCCCGCTATGCCGCTGCCCACCACGAGCACGTCCACCTCGGACGCGAAGCCGACGTCGGGGTCGTCGGCCACATGCGGCCCGGCGTCCGTCGCGGCGGCGGGAGCCAACGGCGACGACATGCCGCCGCTCGACGAGCAAGCCGCGATGGTGCCGCCGGCCGCGATGACGGCGCCCGCGCCTATCAGCTTGAAGAATGCCCGGCGTTCCATGAGACGGCCGCTCCTTTGCGCACTCGCATGGCGTTTACGTGATGCGCCGAGTATAGTGACCGCAAGGCCCCGCGCCGCAGGGCGCGCGGTCGCGTCACGCAATCTTCGCATAGTTGGATGAGCGGTCGGCTTTTGCCGTGGCCTTCGTCGGTTGACCGCAGGGGCAAGCCGCTACGCGTAGAACGCGGCGTCGGGGAACGGGGGCTCCATCGCACGCTTGAAGGCGGTGGCCTGCACGGTGGACAGCACGCGCTCGACCGTGGCGGCGTCGAAGCCCTCGGATACGAGCTCTCGAGCGTCCAGGCCGCGCTCGATATGGGCGCGCAGCAGCGCGTCCAACGTGGGGTAGTCGATACCCATGCTCTTCTCGTCCTCCTGGTCGGGCGAGAGCTCGGCGCTGGGAGGTTTCGTGAACACGCGCTCGGGCACGGGCGGCACGGCACCGGCCGATACGGCCTGCTCGTTGCGCCAGCGCGCCACGTCGTACACGTCGGTCTTGTACAACCCGCCGATGGGGGCGAAGGCGCCGGCCGTGTCGCCGTAGAGCGTGGAGTACCCCATCATGGCCTCGCTCTTGTTGCCGGTGTTCACCAGCATCCAACCGTGCTCGTTCGACAGCGCCATGAGGCACACCATGCGGCAGCGCGCCTGCGTGTTCTCGGCCGCCAGCCCCGCGAGCTCGCCGCCGCACGCACGCGCGAGCACGCGCTCGAACGCCTCGTACGGCTCGCAGATGGACACGACGCTCGTCTCGACGCCCAGGTTGCCCGCCAGCTCGCGCGCGTCGTCGAAGGAGTGGTCGCTGGAATAGGGGCCGGGAAGCAGCACGCCGTGCACATGGTCGGCGCCGAACGCGTCCACGCTCATCACGGCCACGATGCTGGAGTCCATGCCGCCCGAAAGGCCGATGACCACGTCGGAGAACCCGGCGTTTCCCGCATAGTCCCGCAGCGCCTCAACGCAGAGGCGGTATCGCTCGTTTGTTTGCATCTGCCAGCCCTTTCGCTCGCGCCAACCGTTGCGCCCAGTATGAACGCCCATTGTTTCGCCGCGATTAACGCCCCTATCGAAGCGAGGCCGGTTGCCTGCCCCTGCGGGCAACCGGCAGATTCGCGGCCAACCGTGGTCGGTGCGGCTTCTACAAAGCCCGAATCCGGTCGGCCAGCCACTCGGCCCACGCCTCCACGCCGTCGCCCTTCGTGGCGGCGATGGGGAAGATGGGCGCTTGGGGGTTCAGCTGGTGAACGGCCGACTCGAACGCCTCGCGGTCGAAGTTGAACACGGGCATGGTGTCCACCTTGTTCAGCACCACGGCCTCGGCCACTTGGAACACGCCAGGGTACTTGAGCGGCTTGTCGTCGCCCTCGGGCACAGACAGTATCATGACCTTGGCGTTCTCGCCCAAATCGAAGTCGGTGGGGCACACGAGGTTGCCCACGTTCTCCACGATGATGAGGTCGAGACGCTCCAAATCCAGCACGTCCACGGCGCGCTTGAGCATGGCGCTTTCCAGATGGCATGCGCCGCCGGTGTTGATCTGCACGGCGGGAATGCCCTGGGCCTTTATCTTCTCGGCGTCCACGTTGCTGGCGATGTCGCCCTCGATGACGGCGATGTTGAACTCGTCGCGCAGCGCGTCGATGGTGGCCAGGATGGTGGACGTCTTGCCCGACCCGGGGCTGGCCAGAAGGTCGAGCACGAACACGCGGTTCTCCGCGAACCGCGCGCGCAGCTCCGATGCCAGCTGGTCGTTCTTGTCGAGGATGGGTTGCTTCATGTCTATCTGCATAATGCTGGTCCTTCCTGCTCGCACGTCTTTCCGTAGGGGCGATCTTCTGATCGCCCGTTCCGCCGCAGGCGGAAAACGCAGCTCCCGGTTGATTTTCGCGCTTCGCGCGAGCGGGCGATCAGGAGATCGCCCCTACGGTCGGCCAGCGGCGTCTGTCCGACCAGCGGCGCTAGCCCCGGCCGGTAGCGTCTACTCATCCGGCTGCGCTTCTTGCTCTTCCTCGTCGTCGGGAATATCCACCTCGATCGAGTCGATCTGCATCTCGCGGCCGGCTATGAGCTCGGTGGCGAAGCTCTCGCATTCGGGGCAGAGCATGTGGAAGCGATCGTGCTCGTACTCCGCACCGCATTCCAGGCAGCGGCTCCGCGGGCGCACCATGGTGATGTCCAGCTCGGCGCCTGCGCACAGCGCGTACTCCCCTTGCTCCGTCAGCGCCTCGAAGGCGAAGCGCAGCGCGTCCTCGATGGCCTCGGTCATCTCGCCCACCGACAGGCTCACCTTGAGCACCTTGTCGGCGCCGGCCTGCTTGGCGGACGTTTCAACGGCGTCCAAAACGCCTGTCATGATGCCCAATTCATGCATGATGCTCCTTCAACGAAAAAGGGCCCGCCGATTCGGCGGACCCCGGTGATCGGCTCGGCTACTCTTTAGCCTTTTTCGCCTTCTTTATCGCGCGTTCCTTCTCGTACTCTTTTTCCTCGGCCTCTTCGCGTTCGAGGTCCGCGTTCTGCTTCTTGATGCGCTTGCCCAGCACGATGCGCGAGATGAGAAGGCTGCCCTCGTACAGCACCACCAAAGCGGCAAACATGAGCAGCATGGTGACGGGCGAGGCGTCGGGCGTCACCATGGCCGAGATGACCATGAGCGCGACGTAAACCGTGCGCCACGCTCCTCGCAGCTTCTTGTAGGGAATAATGTCGAAGATAACCAGGTAGAACACGATCAGGGGGAGTTCGAAGGCGAAACCGAAGCCTATCTCGAACTTGATGATCATGTCGATATAGGACGATGCCCTCGGCACCACTTCGCCCAAACCTGCCGCCTGCTCCGTCAGCCACTGGAACGCCGGGCTGAGGATGACCAGATAGCAAAATACCGTGCCGAAAACAAACAGGGCAACGGCGGAGCAGAACGTGGGAACGAACCACTTGCGCTCTTTGGGCTTGAGCGCCGGCAAGAAGAATGCGAGGATCTGCCACAGGATGATTGGAGAGCAGGCGACAACAGAGGTCCAAATGGATATCTTGAAGCGCGTGGCAAACGCCTCGAATGGATCGAGTACGATCGTACCTGCCAACAAGCCATCAACGCCTTCCGGCAGATATGGAGCGATGGGCTGGAGCAGAAACTGGCTGATCGTGGGCGTGGCCATGTAGAACACCACCACGGCGATGGCAAGGCACACCACGATGCGAACGAGGCGCATGCGCAGCTCGCCCAGGTGATCGAACAGGGGCATACGTGCCGGTCCGATAGGCATGAGCTATTCCCCCTTCTCGTTCGTCGTCGTGGGCGCGATCTTGGCCGCCTCTTCGGCGGCCTTCTTCTTGGCGGCGCGCGTCGCGGCGGCCTTCTTCGCCGCGGCCGAACGGGCGGCGGCCTTTTCGGCATCCGTCTTGGCGGCGGGTTTCGCAGCAGAGGCTTTGGCGGCAGCCGGCTTCGCGGCCGCGGTTTTTGAAGCGGCGGGTTTCGCAGCCGCAGTCTTGGTCGCCACCGGTTTCGCGGTCGCGGCCTCATCCGCGGAGGCGTTCGCCGTTGCGGGATCGGTCCCTGCCTTGGAAGCCGTCGCGGCGGCCGTCGTCTTGGCCGCAGCGGCCTTCTTGGCCACGGGCTTCGTGCCGTACAGCTCGTCGGCCGAGGGCTTCGCCTTCGCCGGAGCCTGATCGGCCGGCTTCGTCGCATCGTCCTTCGCGGTCGCGGCTGCCGGCTTCGCCGCGGTCGCCGCCGCGGCACCGGCGACGGCCGTGGTCGCGGCAGCGGCGCCCAGTTTGGCCTCTTCGGCCTTCTTGGCGGCGCGCTCCTTGTCGTAGCGGGCTTTGCGCTCCGAGAAGCTCTCCTGCTTCCCGTCGTCCTTCACGGCGTTCTTCGCCGTGTCGCCCACCTTTGACAGGGCGTCCAGCGGGTTCTTGAACGGCTCGTCGGAGTTCGGGTCGTAGACTTCCGTCTTGATGACCTTGTTCATCTCCTCTTGAGCGCTCCTGAATTTCGCGATGGCCTTGCCCAGCGTCTTCGCCATGGCCGGCAGCTTGTCGGGTCCGAAGATGAGGAACCCGAACAGCAGGATGAGGAAAAACTCAAATGGACCTATACCAAACAAAGCAAACCCCTTTGCGCGGTGTCTCTCAACGTGTCAGCCGCGCCCCGCGCGGCAACGATTCATAGTAGCACAAACGCGTTCGGGCAAGGCAGCCGCGAGCGCTCTACAGAAAAAACAAGGGATTGAACGGCGCTCCGAGCAGGCGCGCACGCCCTTCGTAGGAAGGGCTCTCCAGAGCGCCCGTTCCGGCGAAGCCGGAAAAGCAGCCGATACTCGCGTTCTCGCGCTCCGCGCGAGCGGGCGCTCTGGAGAGCGCCCCTACGAACAAACCGGCGAGATTTTCTCAAGCCGGCGCAATGGACGGAGCATCCGCGCCCTACGATCCGCCGCCCATCACCATGAGGGCCATCGTGGGAATGCCCAGAGCCAGCACGAGTATGACGCAGATGACCACCGTGAATATCCGCTTCGTCCTCGCGGCGCGCTCGCGCTGCTCTTTCGCGCGGGCCTCGCGTTCCTGGGCCGCTTTTATGCGCTCGCTCTTCTGCTTTGCCACCGACTTTTGCTGCTTAGCCATTGCCCTACATCCTCAGTTTTCCTCGGATTTCGATGACGCGGGCGATGTTCTTCGCCACTTCCACGTCCACGTGCCATCTGCTCTTCTCGTACAGCGTCACGCCGTCCACCATGGTCATGAGCACGTCGGCCCCGCTGCACGTGTTCACCACGGCCGACACGGGGTCGGTCGTGGGCGTCTGGTGCGAGCCGGACAGGTCCACGGCCACGATGTCGGCGCGCTTGCCGATGTCGAGCGAGCCTATCTTGTCGTCCAGCTTGAGCGCGCGGGCGCCGCCGATGGTGGCCATCTCCAGCATGGTGGCCGAATCCAGGAACTGGCCCACGTTCACGGCGCGTTGCACCAACATGCCGATGCGCATCTCGGCGAGCAGGTCGGTGGAGTCGGTGGCGGCCGGAGAGTCGGTGCCGATGCCGGTGCGCAGGCCGGCGCGCAAGAACTCCGTGAGCGGCGCCACGCCCATGCCCAGCTGGGCGTTGCAGCGCGGGCACACGGCCACGGCCACGTCGTATTCCTTGAGCTTCTTCACGTCCTCGTCGTCCACGTGCACGCAGTGGATGGCCAGCACGTTGTCCGACTCGAACGCCCCCCAGTTCAGGGCGTAGCGCACGGGCGTCGTGCCTGTGGGCAGCCACGGCGGGATCTCCACGTAGCCGCGCTTCTGGTCCATGGTGTGAACCGAGAACGGCGACGAGCCGTACTTGATGAAATTGTACTCCTCGCGGTTGCCGGCCATGTGCATGGCCACCGGCGCGTTCTCGCGGCGGGCGAACTCGGACACCTTGCCGAACACGGAGGGGTGGCACGCGTACATGGCGGCCGGCGCCATGCCGATGGTGATGCGGGACGAGTCGACCTCCTCGCGCCAATGCATGATGTCGTTCTCGGCCACGCGCATGGCGTAGTCGACGCGCCGCTTGTCCATGGCGCCCACCTCGCGGTAGATGACCGAGCGCATGCCCAGCTTCTGCGTGGCCGTGCAGGCCGCGCCCGTGGTGGTGATGTCGGCTACGCAGGTGATGCCGCTCGAAAGCGCCTCGAGGCCGCCCAGGATGGCGGAGTCGTACCAATCGCCCACGTCCATCCTCGCGCTCTTCTCCAACATGGACGTGATCCACGTGGTGTAGGGCACGTCGTGCACGATGCCGCGCATGACGGAGTTCTCCAAGTGGGTGTGAAGGTCGACCAAGCCGGGCATGAGCGCGGCCAGGCCGTAGTCGACGATCTCCTCGTCGGGGTAGCGAAGCTTCAGCATATCGACGGTGCCGATATCGCGGATGCGGCCGTCGCGCACGAGCACGGCGCCGCCCTGGAACGGTTCGGAGGTGATGGGAAGAATGTATTGTGCGCACAACAGCATGATGGCCCGCCTATCTCCCGATTAATCGTGTGCTGCGTATCATAGCATTCCCGGCCCCCTCTCCGGCGAAAGCACACAGGGCAATCGGCGTGAGGGAAGGACGGGCGTGCGAGTTCACCGCCGGTTTAGGAGGGCGCGGCGCACGGGGAGGCAAAGGGGGCGCGACGGGCGCGGCAGCGGGTTGGATGGCCGCGCCCATGCGGGAGGCGAAGGGAGGCTCGGCGGGCTCGGCGGCCGTGCCTACGCCGGACACCCGTCGCCGAAGAGCAGCTCGCGCTCCGCCCCCGTGAGAGCGGCCCGCGCTTGGTCGCGCAGGTTGTTCATGCCGCTGAGGAACTGGCGGTACATGACGACGGTGAGGTAGCGGCCCTTCGGCGTGAGCGTGAGCTCTTCCTCGTTGTCAGTTGCGAACGCCCTGTTCAGGCGCATGAAGGCCATCTCCAAGGGAAGACCGGTCTCCACGCTGCAGCCGAAATCGCGCTCGAAGGCCCGCTTGTCCAGGCGCAGCTTGTACAGGTCGAGCAGGAAGCGGTAGCGCATGAGGTCGCGCTCGCTCATCACCGTCTTGCCCATGATGGACATGCGCCCGCTCTCGATGGCGGCGTTGTAATCCTTGATGCTGAAGTTGTTCACGTACAAGCAGCCGTTCAGGTGCGTGATGGAGCCGCTGCCGATGGCCGGGTACTCGTCGTAGTTCACCTGGTACTCTTCGATCTGCGGCTTTGAGTTCTCGAAGCCGCAAAGCGAGGCGCCCTCCTGCTGGCCTTCGCGCGTGAACGTCCACAGCGTGGTGCGCTCGAACAGCGGATCGTCGCCGCCGGCCAGCACCCCGTCGAGGATCTGGTAGTAGCGGTACTCGCGGTCGTAGTCCACCTTGCCCAGCGTGGCGGCCATCTTGCGCGTCGTGGCGGACGACACGTACAGCGGCGAGAACGTGGTCTGGCGGCAACCGCACAGCGCGATCTTCTCCAAGTCGGCCATGAGCACGTCCTCGGTCTGCGAGGGGAAGTTGAAGATCATGTCCACGTTCAGCGAGTCGAAGTACGGCTCGGCCTCGGCGATGCGCTCGAGGATCTCCTCGCCGCTGCCGTACTTCTCGTAGCGGTCCATCTGTTTGAGCAGGTCGTTGTCGAAGCTCTGCACGCCCACGCTCAGGCGCTGCACGCGGCCGTGCAGCTTGTCGAGCCACGGTTGCGTCAGGTGGTTCGGGTTGGTCTCGGACGCCACTTCCCGAATGTCGAAGTTGTCGCGGGCCATGTCGAGCGTCTCGCACAACTCGTCGATCATGACGGTGGGCGTGCCGCCGCCCACGTAGATGCTCTCGAAGTCGTAGCCCAGGTCTTTCAGCATCATCATCTCTTTGCGCATGTTCGCGAAATAGGGCTTGGCGACGTCCTCGCGGAACGGGTAGCGGTTGAAGCTGCAGTACGGGCACAGGCGCTCGCAAAAAGGTACGTGCAGGTAGAGCATGTATTTCTGCCCAGGTTCCGCCGGGGGCATCATCGTCTCGTCGGTGGGCTTCAGGGTCAGCTCCCGTTTGGTCATGGAGTGGATCAGGCGCGAAAGCATGCGCTCGGAAAGCATGGAGGTCTCCTCTACGTGTATGAAGAAATGTGTCGACACCATGGTAAGGCTTCTTCGGCGGTTTGCCACGATCTTCTGCCCCGCGTTGACGAAAATCCACCTGGAGCAGAGCGCCCGCCAAGAACGAGACGGCGCGCACGGGCGGCCTTCCCGCAGTTCACCGTGGCCATTGCTCCAAAGCCGTGCAAGACAAGGATTCGCATGCGCCCGTTGACAATAGAGGAAAAAAGAGAAAGAATAGGAAAAAAAGGAAAGGGCCCTGTATGAAAGACACGGTATTCTCTCCGGCATTCGGCAACCGCCCGAGCTGCCTCGTTGGCAGAAGCGACGTTGTTTCCGCCATGCTCGCCGGGCTCGAAGAGCCACCCGGCAGCCGGAGCAGGGCAACGCTTCTGTTAGGGCAAAGAGGATCGGGGAAGACGGTCCTTCTTTGGGAGCTCGCGGATCGCGCTCGAGCCAAAGGGTTCGTGGTGGCAAGCCCCACCATCGCAATCGAAGACATGCTCGACCGAATCGTCGAGAAAATACAGGACGACGGCGAGCGTTACATCAAGGAGAAGACAGCGCACCTCACGGGTGGGAACATTGGGGCTTTAGGTTTTTCGGCGGGGCTCCAATTCAGCAGAAGCACCCAGGAATCGAAGAGCTTCCACTACAAGCTTTCCCACCTCTGCGACGCACTGGCGCAGCAGGGAAAAGGCGTTCTCGTGCTTATTGACGAAATACAGGGAAACGATCCTCGGGTTCGCCAGCTCGTTGCAGCTTATCAGGAGCTTGTCGGCAAGCAGGCGGATATCGCGCTTGTCATGGCCGGATTGCCAGGAGCGGTTTCGGCTACGCTGAACGACCGCGTTCTCACGTTTCTGAACCGTGCGAGCAAAATGTCGTTGGAGCCCTTGGCACCGGCTGAAACCGACGCGTTCTTCATGAAAGCGTTCGAGCGGCTTGGCCTGCACGTTTCTTCCGACCTTAGACGCAAAGCGGTGAAAGCGACCTGCGGATCGCCGTATCTTCTTCAGCTCGTGGGGCACAATATGGTGCTGTATTCGGCAGAGGACGGCACCGTGGACGAAGACGCGCTTGAAAGCGCGCTTGAAAGCGCGCGAAACAGCTTCGAAAACGATGTATGCGGGACCACGCTTGCCGCCCTGTCGGACAAGGATGTCTGCTTTCTCAGCGCCATGTCCGAAGACCCGTACGAAAGCCGCATCGCAGACGTGGCCAAGCGCATGGGCGTCACGCACGACTATGCGCAGAAGTACCGCAAGCGACTCATCGATAGCGGCATCATCGAACCGGCCAGGCGGGGGATTGTGCGTTTCGCCGTCCCTTATCTGGCTGATCACTTGCGAAAGACCAGCGAAATCATATCCGACTTCTAGGGGCGAATACCCCCCCCCCGCAGGCATGCGCGCGAAAGCCACGCTCGTTCGACTTAAAAAGCGTTCGCGCACGTATTTCCGGCTCCTTCGTGCTTCTTGGCCGAAAACGCGAGCCGAGGATTGCGGCGTGACGTATACTGGGCTTTTATTCGCACGGCAACCTTCAGTTTTGGAGCAGCATCTGTGAGCATCGACACCGCCACCGGCAAGGAAGCACCCGCGGAGATATCCTCCGAGCGGGTAAAAGACATATTCTCGTCCATTGCGAAGAAGTACGAGCGGTTCAACGCCGTGTCGAGCTTCGGCGCGTACAAGGTGTGGCTGGCCGGCATGATGAAGCAGGCTCCCATCGGGTCCGGCGACGACGTGCTGGACATCGCGGGCGGAACGGGCGACGTGACGTTCTCCGTGGCCCGGGCGAAGCACCCGGCCCATATCCAGTGCACCGACCTGGTGCCCGAGATGCTCGACGTGGCGCGCATGCACCGCGACGAGGGGGCGGCCGAGGGGGTGCCCGTCGACTTCGAGGTGGTGGACGCCCAGGACATCCCCTACGCCGATGCGAGCTACGACGCCGTCACCATGGCCTACGGCATACGCAACATGCCCGACCGGCCCCGGGCGCTCGCCGAGATGTTCCGCGTGCTGAAGCCGGGCGGCTCGCTGGTGTGCCTGGAGTTCTCCACCCCGCCGAACCGCGTGTGGCGCGCGCTGTACACGTTCTACCTGAAGCACCTCATACCGTTCTGGGGCGGCCTCATCACGGGCGATCGCGACGGGTTCGTGTACCTGGCGCGCTCCATACGCGCATTTCCCGACCAGCAGGGACTGGCCTCGCTGATGGAGGACGCGGGATTTTGCGACGTGACGTGGAAGAACTACACCGGCGGCATCGCGGCCGTGCATGTGGCGAAGAAACCTGCGTAGACGCCTACGAGAAAATCAAACAATCGGTACGATGCATCGACCGGTTGACGGCGTAAGATGGAAGCATGGCATCTGACGCAGCGCATATCGACGAAGAATCTAACGAGGCCCCCGCAACCGCAGCGCGCGCCGAAGCCCGCACGGGCGGGCGCGAGCGCCTTTGGTCGCCCTTGTTCGTGGCCATCGTGGCGGCAACCCTGTGCTGCTTCATGGTGGGACAGGGCCTCAATTCGGGGACCTCGGTGTTCCTCGCACGCATGGGAAACAGCGCCGCCTTCGCCGGCGCGCTCGCCGCCGTGTTCTCCGCCTCGGCCGCCGTGGCGCGCATCGTGTGCGGGCCGCTCGTGGATCGCGCCGGACGCCTGCGCGTGATGGCGGTCGGGGCGGTGCTGCTGCTGGTCGGCACGTTGCTTCCGGCCCTCAGCGCGAACGACACCGTTTTCGTGGTCTGCCGCATCGTGCAGGGCGTGGGCTTCTCCGCAGCCACGACGGCGTCGGCCACCGCAGCCGCCGACGTGCTGCCGCGATCCCGCTTGGGCGAGGGCATCGGCTATTACGGGTTGGGGCAGGCGCTAGCCATGTCGGTGGGCCCCGCCTTGGCATTGCTGCTGGTGAACACCGACCCCGCCGCCAACCTCTATCTCGGCCTGGCGGGCATCGCCGCGCTCTGCGTGGTGCTCACCGCGTTCTGCCGTTACGAGCGCAATCCCTCGCGTCTGCCCGCCACCGCGGCGTACCGGCGCCTCTTCGAAGAGCGCGAGCGCAGGGCCGCGGACGCGAAGCCGGAGGAAAGCGGCGAGCGCGGCTTGCGGCGCATATTCGAGCCGAGCGCCCTTCCCGGCGCGCTGCCGATGCTTGTGCTGAGCCCCGCGTTCGGGTTCGGCATCTTCTTCGCTGGGCTGTACGGCACGACGCTCGGCGTGGGCAATCCCGGCCTGTTCTACACGCTTTCGGCTCTCAGCATGATAGCCGTGCGCCTCAAGTCGAAGTCGTTCATGGACCGCGTGGCGCCCATCAAGGTGTTCACCGCCTCCACCGCATGCGGGCTCGCCGGCTTTGCGCTGCTTTTCGCCGCCGGCGCGAGCGAGATCGCGTATTACGCGGCCGGCATCCTGTACGGCGCGTGCCTGGGCGTGAGCATGCCGCTCAACCAGTCAGTGGCCGTCAAGAACACGCCGCCCGAGCGTTGGGGCGCCGCGAACGCGCTGTACCTGCTGGCGAGCGACATAGGCATCGGCATAGGCTCCGCCATATGGGGCGTGGTCAACGATGCGGCAGGCTTTCCCGTCACCATCTGCTGCGTGATGGGTTGCATCCTGGTCTCCTGGGTCGTGGCCTGGTTCTCGTATCCGAAGCCCGCGCGCCCGCGATAGGTTTCAAGAGCGCGGTCGAGCGTGAGCTCGGGATCGACGATCTCGTCGATGCGCTCGGAGCCCACTTGAGCAAGCCACAGCTTGAACGGTTCGGCTTTCTTGGAGGGGGTAGACTGGACGATGCGCAGGATTTGCTCAGTAGTTGCCACGTCCGTCATGCGCATTTTTCCATCGGAAGCCTTCATTTTCAAACCGTGACAATTTGTCACGGTTTGATTTCCCTCTTCAAGCAAGCGCTGCTTGAGCTTGCGCCAATAGGCGGCGGGATCCTTGCTTTCCGTCTAGGCACCAACCACGTCGACGACTGAGAAATACCACTCCTGCTCGTCCTCGTTCCATGCGGAACGTATCTCTTGGCTCTTGAACAGCTTCACGGAAGAATCGACCATGATTCCCTCCTTCGGTCCTCGGCGTTTTGGACGGGAGGGTGCTTGGTCGAGCACAACGCCATACGATTATCGATGACTTCAGTATATCATAAAACGAACTGATGTTCTATATGAATTAGTAGGGCTCGTCCAAGTTCGCATGCGCTTGCGCATCGGCGTCCAAGGGAAAGAACCTGCCGGCACGGTAGCGGTCGAGGGCCACGAGGGCGATCATGCCGGCGTTGTCGCCGCAGGCGCTCATGGGCGGAAGCGTGAGGCGCACGCCCAGTCGCTCGCACAGGGTCCGGTAGGCGTCGCGCAGCACGGGATTCGCGGCCACGCCGCCGCCGAGGCAGAACGTGGGCGCGCCCGTCTGTTTGAGGGCGGCCTCGGCCTTCTTCACCTGCACGTCCACCACCGCCTGCTGGAAGCTGGCGGCGATGTCGGGGATGTTGAGCTCGCGCCCAGCGGCGCGCTCGTTGTTGATGTAGGTGACGACCGCCGTCTTCAGTCCCGAAAGCGAGAAGCGCAGATCGCCCGAGTGCATCATGGCGCGCGGGAACGCGATGGCCTTCGGGTCGCCCAGGGCGGCTTGCTTCGAGATGACGGGCCCGCCGGGATAGCCCAGGCCGAGCGCTTTTGCCACCTTGTCGAACGCCTCCCCCACCGCGTCGTCGATGGTGGTGCCGAGCGTAACGTATTCGCCCCAGTCCTTCATGTGCACGAGCATGGTGTTGCCGCCCGACACGAGCGACACCACGGCGGGCGGCTCGAAGTCGGGCGCGCCGATCTTGTTCGCGTACAGATGCCCTTCGAGGTGGTTCACGCCGATGAACGGCTTGCCGGCGCCCCACGCCGCTCCCTTGGCGAACGCCACGCCCACCACGAGCGCGCCCATGAGGCCGGGCGCATAGGTGACGGCCACGGCGTCGAGGTCGGCCCACGTCAGACGTTCGAGCCCCAAGTGGGCGGCCGCCACGTCAAGGCACTCGTCGCATACGCCGCAGACGGCCTCGATGTGCTTGCGGCTGGCGATCTCGGGCACCACGCCGCCGAAGCGCGCGTGGAAGTCCACCTGCGAGGCCACGATGTCGGCCACGAGGTTGCCCTCTCCGTCCACGATGGCGGCGGCCGTCTCGTCGCACGACGATTCGATGGCCAAGACGAGCGGTCGCGCGACGGCGGGGCTCGGAGCCTGCGCGCGCTCGGCCGCCTCCGCACGAGCCGCATCGACCTGCAACTCCATGCCCGCCACATCATGCGAAGCCAGAGGCAGCGGGCCCTCGAGGATAAGGGCGTCCTCGCCGTCGGAATAGTAGCGCGGGCGCGTGCCCAGCGCGCGGAAACCGAGCGCCTCGTAGAACGCCTGCGCGCCGGCGTTGCCCGCGCGCACCTCGAGCGAGCACATGGCGGCGCCCAAATCGCGCGCATCGGCCGCCACGCGCGCCAGCAGCTCGCGCGCGATGCCGCGTCGGCGCTGCGACGGGTCGACGCCCACCTTGAGAATCTGCACCTGCCCGTCCACGACCCACCCGCCGGCGTAGCCGACAAGCCTATCGCGTTCGTACGCCGCCCACCACACACGATCGCCGCGGGGCAGTTCGTCGGCCACCAGGTTCACGTTCCAGGCGTCGCTGCCCATGACCTGCGATTCCAGTGCGGCCACG
Organism: Gordonibacter sp. 28C; assembly: GCF_003339845.1. Classification (GTDB taxonomy): domain Bacteria; phylum Actinomycetota; class Coriobacteriia; order Coriobacteriales; family Eggerthellaceae; genus Gordonibacter. The sequence continues at coordinate 509,941 of NZ_PPTR01000001.1, read as the reverse complement.
TCGGCCGCGTGCGCGGCGTCGAGCGGTTTGTACGTGATGCCGTCTGCGGCGGGGCGCGCGTTCAGAATGGCGGTGTCGTGCATGCTCGCGCGCTGGTCGCGGCGCAAAGCCACGTCCTGCACGCCGGTGGCGAGGTTCTTCGGATCGTTCTTCGCCAAGCGGATGCGCTCGTTCTCCTCGGCATCCGACAGGCGCGTGTACACGGGGAGCGCGAACGCGGGGTTGTGTCGAGCCGCATCGAAGGGATCGGCCTCCCCCGCGCGCCAAGCAGCCTGCAGCGCAAGCAGCAGCCCGCGCCCCGTGGGCGCCCACAGCTCCTCCGGCAGCGCCTCGCCCGCCGACGAGAACAAATCGGCGTACTTCGCCAACCCGTCCCCCGCCAGCAACAGCGCCGGGGAATAAGCTCGAGAGCCCTCATCGACAGGGTCGGCTGGGCAGGGCTCACCAAGCGAGTTCCGCAGCGAAGCGAGGACTGTCTGAGCGACTGAGCCCTGCCCAGCCGACTCGGACAGGTCGTCCCTCCCGGCCAATTCCCCGGCCGCTTCTTCCGCCTTCAGCACGCGGTCCGCCTCGAGCCGCCGCGCGCCTTCGTCCGAAAGAAGGTAGCGCACCGGGTACACCTCTTTGCGCATGGCGTCGGCCACCACGGCCAGAGACCCCCGCACGCCCGCGAACCGGGCGTTCCAGGCAACGGCGTCGAGCGACGACACGCCCACCAGCCCCACGCCCAGCGCCGATGCGACGCCTTTGGCCGTGGCCATGGCGATGCGCACGCCCGTGAACGACCCCGGCCCGCGCCCCACGACGACGCACGCCAGCTCGTCGCGCGTCACGCCCCGCTCGGCGAGCAGCGCGTCGATGCGCGGTAGAAGCTGGGTGTTCGAGGCTCGATGCGCCGACGCCTCCACCGAGGCCGCGACCTCGACCGCCCGGCTTTCGGCATGCAGCGCGCCCAAACCGATGGCGATGACCTCGTTGGCCGTGTCGAACGCGAGCGCATAGCGCGGCGCATCTTGAACGCCCGCAGCGGCGGCATCGGCCGCGCGCTCCGGACGGAACCGTTCCTCGCTCACCCGTTGCACCCCGCTGCCTTCATGAGGCGCGACTTGGAATCCTTCGCCCATACGAACAGGAGCTGCCGCGCGCGGTCGCCGAACGACTGCGCGAGCACCTGCCGGTTGCCGTCGTCGTCCACAGTGATCGAGATTTCCAGATAGCCGTACGGCAAAGACGAGGGGAATTTCTCCCCCCATTCCACGAACGAGGCGCCGTCGCCGTCGATGGTCTCGAAATAGCCGATGTCCTCCAGCTCGTCGGGATCCTCCAGCCGGTACAGGTCGAAGTGGTACAGGGGAAGCGCACCGCCCGGGTATTCCAGCAGGATGTTGAACGTGGGGCTGGTCACCTGGTCGCGCACGCCAAGACCCGCCGCCACCCCCTGCACGAACTGCGTCTTGCCCGCGCCGAGGTCGCCCGAGAGCACGATGACGTCGCCCTCGTGCAGATAGGGCGCCAGCGTGGAAGCCAGCTGCTTCGTCGCCTCCGGGGAGGTGGTTTTGCGCGTGTAGGTAAGTCCGGTAGCCATAACGCATATGATACGCCAACGCATCCGCGCAGGCCACGGCATGCGCAGGGAAACGGGAATCCTTCATCGCGCCAGCCGCCGCCCCTGCAAGGGCGCCTCGCCGCTGCCGACGTGGACAAATTTTCGTCGCATGGCAAAAAACGCGCTTCGACCAAGGCCCCTGATGCACTAGTTCGAGAAGAAAGGCCAGGTGGCTGGATTTCCAGATCTGGAATCTCATTTCGCACAGGCCATAGCTCTGTTTTTGTCCATGACTCTGCTGATGGTATCTCATGAGACCTGGCTGCCTTGCCCACATTCCGCATGCGAAACCCACTCGCCAACCGTAGTTTCATGCAAAGCGGCGAAATGCCCATCGCGGAACGCGTCTTTTGCACTATCATCGCAACAAGCAACCAGAACACGACAGGAGGCACCCCATGTACGAAGAACGCATCGAAGCCGTCGTGCGGAATCTCGAGCGACGCGGCCTTTCGCAGATGCTCGCATGCGATCCGCGATCCATCCAGTACCTGACCGGCGCGTACGTCGAGCCGGGCGAGCGCTTCCTGGGCCTTGCGCTTTCCGTGGGCCGCAAGCCGGTGCTGCTGCTGAACGAGCTGTTCGGCGCACCCGACGGCATCCCCTGCGACGTGCGCGCCTTCAAGGACACCGACGACCCGCTGGCGCTCGCGGGCGAGCTGTTCGACCCCGCGCGGCCGCTGGGCTGCGACAAGAACCTGGCGGCCCGCTTCCTCATCCCGCTCATGGAGCGCGGCGCGGCGAGCGGCTTCGTGCTGGCATCCGACGCGGTGGACGACGCGCGAGCCATCAAGAGCGCCGCGGAGCGCGACCTCATGCGCGCCGCCTCGCGCACGAACGACGCGGGCATGGCGCGCTTCAAGGAGCTCGTGCACGAGGGAGTGACCGAGGCCGAAGTGGCCGGCCAGCTGGAGGGCATCTACCGGGAGCTGGGTGCGCAGGGGCACTCGTTCGCGCCCATCGTCAGCTTCGGGAAGAACGCGGCCGACCCGCACCACGAACCCGACGGCACGCGCCTGGCCGCCGGCGACGTGGTGCTGTTCGACGTGGGCTGCCGTCAGGACGAGTACTGCGCCGACATGACGCGCACGTTCTTCTTCGGCGAGCCGACGCCCAAGCAGCGCGAGGTGTACGAAACGGTGCGCCGCGCCAACGAGGCGGCGCAGAGGCTGGTGGCGCCCGGCGTGCGCTTCTGCGACATCGACGCGGCGGCCCGCAACGTCATCGAAGAGGCGGGCTACGGCCCGTACTTCACGCACCGGCTGGGACACCAGATCGGGCTGGACGTGCACGAACCCGGCGACGTCTCGGCGGCGCATGACGCGCCGGTGGAGGCGGGCATGTGCTTCTCCATCGAGCCCGGCATCTACCTGCCCGGAGAGTTCGGCGTGCGCATAGAGGACCTGGTCATCGTCACCGAAGACGGCTGCGAGGTGCTGAACGAGCACCCGCACGAGCTGGAGGTGCTTTCGTAAGGGCAACCGGCGGTTACGGTTTGCGCTTCATGCCGGCTCGCCGGCCCGCGGCCTTGGCGTCGTGGAGGCGCTTGCAATCGGGGCAAACGCCGGTGAGGGCGAGGGCGCGGGCGGCGTCGGCGTTGCCTTCCTCCTGCTCGAGCAGGGAGCTGGCGTACTCCACCTCCTTGTTCGTGGCGTAGTAGCGGCCGCACGAGGCGCACTCGCGCAGGGCGAACAGGCAGCGTTTCGGAGGCTCGGGGTCGTCGGCGAACGCCGCTGCGCCCCCGGCGCCGCCGGCCACCAGACCCATAGCGCCCGTGGGACAGGCGGCGGCGCAGCGGCCGCACCAGGTGCAGTCGTACAGGTCGAGCGTCCACACGAGCATGCCCTCGTCCTCGTCGACGAAGATGCGGATGGCGGTGGTGTCGCACGCCGCAGCGCAGGCGGCGCAGGCGATGCAGCGGCCGAAATCGTGATGCGGCTTGCCCTGGTCGGCGGAAACCCGATCCGCGCCGCTTCCGCCGACCGCGCCCTGCGAGCGCACCGGCGTGCGCGGTTGGCCGTGCGAGATGGAGTTCGGCACGCGCGGTTTGACGGGACTCATGGGCGCGCCTCCTCGTCGACGTCGGCCGCCTCGAACGCGGCTTCGGCCGCGAGCAGCTCAGCCAGCTGGGCGGTGCCCTGCATGGCGACGTTCGTCTTCTCGATGGCGTCGATGCGGCGTTCGCGCGCCAGATGGCTGAGCGCCCCCTCGTCCATCAGCGACAACGCCTTCGTGGGGCAGGCGGCGATGCAGCGGGGGCCGTCGGGCGCCTTCGCGCACAGGTCGCACACCACCACGCTCGTGTACGCTCCCGTTTCCTTCTGGCGCAGCAAGCCCGCGGAGCGCGCCGACGACGCGCGGCTGTACGGCGCCGCCTTCACGTGCGCCGTCGAAGGCGACGAGGGGTAGACGGCGCCGAACGGGCACACGAGCGCGCACAGCAGGCAGCCCGTGCAGCGCGCCTCGTCCACCTGCAGGCGATCGCCTTCCTGGTAGATGGCCCCTTCGGGACACACCGACAGGCACGGCGCGCCCTCGCACTGGTGGCAGGTCACGGCCGCTGAAACGTCGCGCGTCTTCACGAGCGAGATGCGCGACGCCGGGCGCAGCGCGCGCTTGCGATGCGCCTCGCTGCACGTCACCCGACACGCGCCGCAGCCGATGCAGCGCGACGGATCGGACACGACGAAGCGGTTCATACGAGCGTCTCCTCTTCGCCGTCCGCGTAGAGCGCGCGGCCCGCGACTTCGGCCTCGTGCGGGGCGAACGCGCTGGGCGGAGGGGAGGAGCTGGCGGGGTCCGAGGAGTTGTTCGCTGTCGCCGCGCGGGATCCTTCGACTACGGCGGCTGCGCCGCCTTCGCTCAGGATGACAGAGTTGGGGTCGGCCGCGTCCGCTGCCGGTTCCGCATTCTCCGGCGGGTTCTGTCGGTCGGCTTCGGCGGCCAGGCGAGCCTTGAGCTCGGCGTACGCTTCCGCAAGGCGCTCCTCGGCTCCGCGTTGGTCGGCGATGGCCTCCACCTGGCAGGCGCTGTACTTGTCCTCGGGCGTGCCCGACTCGCCGTCCACCGCGTGCAGCGTGAGCTCGTTGCACTTGCCCACCCACCACTGGTAGGTCATGTACACGGCGCCGCCGTTGATGCGCTCGTCGATGGCCGCGCGCGCGACGATCTTCCCGCGGCGCGACGTCACCTGCACCAGCTCTTCCTCCTCGATGCCGCGCGCCTCGGCGTCGGCCGGGCTCATGCTCACGTAGCCGGGCTCGTCGGCCAGCGCGGCCAGCGCCTTGCAGTTGCCGGTCATCGAGCGGCAGGAGTAGTGCCCCACCTCGCGCACCGTGCACAGCACGAGCGGGTAGCGCTCGTCGGGCTCTTCGGTGGGCGGGCGCCAGTGCGCCGCCTGCAGATGCCCCTTGCCGTCGGGCGTGGTGAACGCGCCGCCGGCGTACAGCTCGGACGTGCCGTGGTTGTCGGGGTCGTCAGCCGCATCCGCGTATATGGGCCACTGCGCGTAGCCTAACCCCGCCATCTTCTCGTAGGAAGCACCGGCGAACTGTGGGCAGAGCGAGCGCACCTCATCCCATATCTCGCGCGTGTTCTCGTAATGCATGGGATAGCCCATGCGCGTGGACAGGTCGGCGAATATCTCCCAGTCGTGGCGGCACTCGCCCTTAGGCAGCAGCGCGGCGGTGGTGAGTTGGAACGAGCGGTCGGACGCGGTGTACACGGCGTCGTGCTCGCCCCACGACGTGGCGGGCAGCACGACGTCGGCCAGCGCGGTGGTCTGCGTCATGAAGATATCCTGGCTGATGAGCAGGTCGAGCCCTTCCAGCGTTTTCCGCATCTGCGCCGTGTCCGGCTCGGTTTGCAGCGGGTCCTCGCCGAAGTTGTAAAACGCGCGGATCTTCCCCTCGGCCACGCCGTGCGGCAGGTCGGTGAGCTTCCATCCCTCCTGGAGCGACAGGCGCTCCTCGGGAACGCCCCATGCGGCGGCGAACTTCGCGCGCACGGCCGGGTCGTCCACGCGCTGGTAGCCGGGATAGAGGCTCGGCCACATGCCCATGTCGCACGAGCCCTGCACGTTGTTCTGCCCGCGCACGGGAGCGAGGCCGCTGTTCGGGCGGCCGATGTGCCCCGTGATGAGCGCGAGCGCCGCGATGGCGCGCACGGTCTGCACGCCCTGCGCGTGCTGGGTCACGCCCATCCCCCAGCCCACCACGGCCGAGGGGGCCTTGGCATAGCGGCGGGCGGCGTGGCGGACGAGCTCGGGCGCGAGGCCCGTGACGTCGGCCACGTCCTCGGGCGCGTACTCCTGCACCACTTCCCACCACGCGTCGAAGCCCTCGGTATGGTTGTCGATGAAATCCCAATCGGCCAGGTCCTCGTCGATGATGGTGTAGGCCAGCGCGTTCACGAGTGCCAGGTTCGAGCCGTTCTCCAGCGGCAGGTAGAGGTCGGCGATGCGAGCGGACTCGATGACGCGCGGGTCGCACACGATGAGATCGGCGCCGCGCTCCTTCGCCTTCACGATGCGGCGCGCCACGATGGGGTGGCTGGCCGCCGGGTTGTAGCCGATGAGCAGGATGCAGTCCGTGCGCTCCAGCACGGGGATGCTCACGCTCATGGCGCCCGACCCCACGCATTCCATGAGTCCGATGACGCTGGCCGCATGGCAGGTGCGCGCGCAGTTGTCGATGTTGTTCGTGCCCAGGCACGCGCGCGTGAACTTCTGCATGACGTAGTTCGCCTCGTTGCCGGCGCCGCGCGAGGAGCCGGTGAGCATGACGGCCTCCGACCCGCTCTCCTCGATGATGGCGCGCAGGCGCGAGGCTGTGAAGTCGAGCGCCTCGTCCCAGCTCACGCGCTCGAGCGGCGCGCCCTTCTCGCGGCGGATCATGGGGTGGTAGATGCGCGGGGTGAGGATGCGCGTGTCGTTGATGAAGTCGTAGCCGTAGAGGCCCTTCAGGCACAGCTCGCCCTCGTTCGTGATGCCGTCCAGACCTTCTGCCTCGATGACCAGGCCGTTTTCCACCACCAGGTTCATCTTGCAACCGGCGCCGCAGTACGGGCACACCGCCATATGCTTCTCCATGAGGCTACTCCCCCTCGTCTAGGTCTGCGTTGAGCTCGATGGTGCTGTAGGCCGCCGCCGCGCGGGCGGCGGCTTTCCGCTTGGCCTGCTTGCCGCGCTCCAGCATCTGCGGGTCGATGAGGCGCAGGGCCTTCGTGGGGCAGGCCGCCACGCACGCCGGGCCGTCCGCATGGTCGACGCACAGGTCGCACTTGATGACCGTCGACAGCTTGCGGCGGCGCTTCTTCGCCTTCGCGCGGTCGCGCGCGCTGGGTTTGGGGGCTTTGGCTGTAGCAGGTTGCCGATTGTCATCCTGAGCGGAGGCGCGAAGCGCCGGAGTCGAAGGATCTCGGGCTGCGTCAGCCGTAGCGCTTCCTGCTGTCGCCGCGCGGGATCCTTCGACTCGCCGCGCTCGCTCAGGATGACATTCGTCGGCTTCCGGCTCGGGGGGCGCGGGGCGGGTGACGATGTCCACCGCGCCGTAAGGGCAGGCCAAGACGCAGTTGCGGCAGCCGATGCACTTTTCCGGATGCACGCCCACATGCTCGTCGTCGGTGTAGAGACACCCCGTGGGGCACGCGTCGGCGCAAGGGGCCTCGGCGCAGTGGTGGCAGCCCACCGGCGCGGATATCGTGCGCGTGGTGACGAGCGTGAGGCGCGGCACGGGCACGTCGCCCGGCGCGTCGTGGCGCATGAGGCACGCGGCCATGCAGGTTTTGCAGCCGATGCACGTGCCGGGGTCGGCGATGACCAGCTTGCGGCTTGTCGGATAGGCTCCGCGCACGCTAGCGCCCTTCCCCGCCGCGCTCCGCGAGCGCCCGTTCGGCGGCCGCCACGGTGTGGGCCATGGTCATGGACGTGGTGACGGTGCCGATGCCGCCCGGCACAGGCGTGATGGCGCCCACGATGGGCTCCACCCGGTCGAAGTCCACGTCGCCGCACAGGTTGCCGTGCGTGTCGAAGTTGATGCCCACGTCGAGCACCGTCTGGCCGGACGCGAAGTAGTCGGAGTCGAACGCGCGGGCGCGTCCCGTGGCGCAGATGACGATGTCGGCCGAGCGGCAGATGCCCGCAAGATCGTTCGAGCGCGAATGGCAGACGGTGACGCTGGCGTTGCGCCGCAGCAGCATCATGGACACCGGCTTGCCCACCACCAGGCTGCGTCCCACCACCACCACGTGCCTGCCCTCCAGCGGCACGCCGTAATGCTCGAGCATCTCGATGCACGCGGCGGCCGTGGACGGCGGGAAGCCCGCGTGCCCGTCGGTGAACACGGCGGCGAGCGAGGCCAGCGTGATGCCGTCGACGTCCTTGCGCGGATCGAGCACCTCGCAGGCGCGCGCGTCGTCGATGAACGCCGGCAGCGGGCGGAACAGCAGGCAGCCGTGGACGGAGGGATCGTGGTTCACCTCGTGAAGCGCCGCCTCGAGCGCCTCTTGCGGGGCGAACTCGTCGAGCACCACCGAGCGAACGGCGATGCCGAGCGACTCGGCGCGCTTCTTCGCCGTGCGCTCGTAGGACAGGTCGTCGGGGCGCTCGCCCATGCGCACGATGGCGAGCGTGGGCACGATATCGGCGCGTCCGAGCGCCTCGATGCGCGGGGCGAGGTCGGCGGCGATGCGCTCGACCACGAGCTTTCCCCTCAATTGTTCAGCCATATGCGCCTTTCCCGCTCTGCCCCGCCATGCGGGGCGACTGCTTGCGAAAGGACGATTTTACCCTATGTGGGCCATGACGTACTCAAGCGTTTCGTCGGCGCGGGAATTACCCCGCTCGACGAGCTCGTCCGCCTCGTCGCGGAACCGCGCGGCCAGTTTCTCGTCCTCGAGCGACGCCACGTTGATGTACACGTTGAGGCTGGCCGCCACGATGGCCGAGCACGCCAGCGTCGCCGCCGCCCCCGCATCGGACACCGCGAGCCTGCTGCCGTTGCGCGCGAGGAAATCGGCCTGCTCGAGCACGTCGGCGCAGGCGCGCATGATGGCGAGCGGCGCCTCGCACGCTCCGCCGAGCGCCGCCTGCACGGCGGCCTGCTTGGCGGCGAGCTCTTCCGGCGCGTCCTTCGGCATGCGGTAGGCCGCCGCCAAGGGCTCGAACGCGCGCGCATCCTCGTCTATGAGGTCGAGCAGGCGCCCCCGCAGCTCGGCGAGGGCCGCCAGCGCATCCTGCACCTCGCCCTCGACCGCCGCGTAGGTCTTCTTCCCCACCGTGAGGTTCCCCACCATGGAGGCGAGCGCCGAGGCCAGCGCCCCCGCGTAAGCCGCCGCCCCGCCGCCGCCCGGCGTGGGCGCGGAGCTGGCCAGCTCGTCGATGAAAGTCGTGTCCATCATGGTTCCTCTCTGCGCGGTTCGGTCCGAGTCGTCGCCTGCCATGATACGACACCGCCGCAGCGAGCGCCAAGCGCCCCGCGAAACGCGCACGAACTCGATGACGTCGAAAACAGGGTTGAGCTAGCCCCATCCCCAGGGGGCTCGTGCCATTTATTCCAACGTTGCCGGAAAACCACCTTGCAATACGGTTTTATGCAGCACAAGTCTCGCTTCTGCTGAGTAACGAAAGGGAGCGCCCTTTCTCGCATCGCCTTGGCAACGTCTCCTATTTCAAACAAAAAGGGCGGTAATGTTCGTGATTGCGAACATTACCGCCTATGAAACGATCGTCCCGGTCCGAGACCGGCAAGCCGACCGAACCTAGAACAGCCCTGAGATCTTCCCCGTCTCGTCAACGTCTATCTTGAACGCGGCGGGGGTCTTGCCCAGACCAGGCATGGTCATGATGGAGCCGGTGAGCGCCACCACGAAGCCGGCGCCGGCCGACACCTTCACCTGGCGCACCGTCACCGTGAAGCCGCGCGGCGCGCCCAGCTTCGTCGCGTCGTCGCTGAACGAGTACTGGGTCTTGGCCATGCACACGGGCATGCCGCCGAAGCCGAGTGACTCGAGCTGCGCGAGCTCCTTCTTGGCGGCCGGCTCAAACGTCACGCCGTCGGCGTGGTAGATGCGCTTCGCAATAGCCTCGATCTTCTCGGCCAGCGTCAGGTCGTCGTCGTAGGAGAACTCGAACGTGCTCGCGTTGCGGCCCTCGGCATCGCCCTCGTCGCACAGGCGTACCACCTCGGTCGCCAGCGCCTGGCCGCCCTCGCCGCCCTTGGCCCACACCTCGGACAGGGCCACGTTCACGCCCAACTCGCGGCACTTGGCCTCCACCAGGTCGAGCTCGGCCTTCGTGTCCGTGGGGAACGCGTTGATGGCCACCACGCACGGCAGGTGGTACACCTGCGTGATGTTCTCCACGTGCTGCAGCAGGTTGGGCAAGCCCGCTTCCAACGCCTCGAGGTTCTCCTCGTTGAGGTCGGCCTTCGCCACTCCGCCGTGGTTCTTCAGCGCGCGCACCGTGGCCACCACGACCACCGCGTCGGGCTTCAGGCCGGCCAGGCGGCACTTGATGTCCAGGAACTTCTCCGCGCCCAGGTCGGCGCCGAAGCCGGCCTCCGTCACGCAGTAGTCGCCCAGCGCCATGGCCATGCGCGTGGCCATGATGGAGTTGCAGCCGTGCGCGATGTTGGCGAAGGGGCCGCCGTGCACGAACGCCGGCGTGCCCTCGAGCGTCTGCACGAGGTTCGGCTTGAGCGCGTCTTTGAGCAGGGCCGTCATGGCACCTTCGGCGTGCAGGTCGTGCGCCGTGACCGGCCGGTCATCGTAGGTGTAGCCCACCACGATGCGGCCCAGGCGCTCCTTGAGGTCGCTGATGGAGGTTGCCAGGCAGAAGATGGCCATGACCTCGCTGGCCACCGTGATGTCGAAGCCGTCCTCGCGCGGCACGCCGTGGGCCTTGCCGCCCAAGCCGTCCACGATGTTGCGCAGCTGGCGGTCGTTCATATCCACCACGCGCTTCCACGTGATCTTGCGCACGTCGATACCCAGCTCGTTGCCGTTGTGGATGTGCGCGTCCAGCAGCGCCGCCAGCAGGTTGTTGGCCGCCCCGATGGCGTGGAAGTCACCCGTGAAGTGCAGGTTGATGTCCTCCATGGGGATGACCTGGGCGTAGCCGCCGCCGGCCGCACCGCCCTTGATGCCGAACACGGGGCCGAGCGACGGCTCGCGCAACGCCACCACCACGTTCTTGCCCTGCTTCGCCAGCGCGTCGGCCAGGCCCACCGTCGTGGTGGTCTTGCCCTCGCCGGCCGGCGTGGGGTTGATGGCCGTGACCAGGATGAGCTTGCCGGGCGTGTGCTCCACGTCCTTGAGCAGGTTGTAATCCACCTTCGCCTTGTTGGTGCCGTACATCTCCAGATACGATTCCGGCACGCCCGCCTTCTCGGCGATGGCGCTGATGGGCTCAGGAGTAGTCGCCTGGGCAATTTCGATGTCGCTCAACACGTCGGGCCCTTCCTTTCGTCGGCTTCCGAAAGGGGAAAGGCCGCTGCCCGCCCCCTTCTCTCGTCTGCTTGCATTCTACTGGTTTTGCCCGCCGCGACCACCCCTTTTCCCGCAAGGGCCATCAAATGCCAGCAATCGGGAAAGACGCTTCCGGTTTCCACTGGTTTTTCGGCAGATTGGCGGTTTTTGCTAAAAAAGGACGTTTATGCATGATCTTTTCCAAGGATAATAAAAACGGCGTTCACCTCATCAGGCATTTTATATAATTACCTTATCAGTAATATTATAAAAACGTCGATAATTCATTCACAACGTCATTTTTTAGCAGAAACAGCTGTCCGCCATCAAAACCTGCATCAAAGCGTACCGGTTCGTCCCGCGTGCGGGCAAGCCGACGGGTCCGATCGACGCCTCCCATTAAGCCGGAACGCTTCCAAGGGCCGAGCGTTGCCGCAACAGTGGGTTTTGGCAAAACGCCATGAATCATGTCCTAATGGCGAACTCTTTTGTTTGCTTTAATAAATGATTTGGATGATGCTCGCAGCACGCTCCGTCTTATTCAGAAGGATCAATCACCAGTGAATCAGGCGGGATTTTTCTATTCGCGGGAATAAGAGCAAGCGTGTATCCGGTGATTCGCCCTATTGCAGCCACTGTTGAACATTCCGAGCTGCCTGGTCGTTGCAAAGTTGAGCTTATCCAATTCGCAGACCGCCCCAGTTCGGTCGAGACGGCGCGCTGACTATAGCCCGAATGGTCAATCATGGTTCTTATGGCTTCGTTCGTGTCCATCGCACGCCTCTCTTATCAAGATGCATGATAAGAGAGGAATCTCTCGATCTGAAGAAATGACTAACTGTAGTTGTTCAAACAATTAGAGTTGTGTATACTATCTGGAGGAAGCCTCAGAGGAAGGTCGGTTCAAGCATGGGAAACCAGCGGAAACGGAGACGTATACCTTCAGAAAATCGCCAATCTGTACCTATCCATTTGATCGACCTTATTGACAGGGTCGAGATGGGCGCAAACGAACTCTCGCAAGCGACGGAATACGCGTACATCGCCATGTCGGCTAATGCGGATTATGCGAGCGAATACGCAGCGGGAATGCTTGCCGCGCTCTCGCTGCTGGCACAAAAGCTTCAAAGCGACGTCGAAGAGCTTTCACGTGAAATACGGAAGCTTCGCGCAAGCTATAATACGGAGTCCGGCTCTTCCCCCCAGCCGCCTACGAACAGCTTCCAGCAAAAGCCGGAAACAACCATCGAAGACAGAAGAAATGCCCTTGAGCACGGGCTAAATCTGCACAACCAGCTTGAACTAGCTCTGGATCAACATCGAAAACCGCAGACCGGCTTAACCGACAAGGAACTTCTAGGAGAAGCCGTACGATCACGTTGGGAGGAACAGGGCATCTTATAACCCCCAGCTCCCGTTATCCGTGCGCCTCGAACCTTTGCCGGCTATCGCTCCGCGCTACGCGGGCATGACCCACGAGGCTTCCGGGCGGGCGATGAGGCGGGCGTTGTTGTACGCCATGTCGAGCGTCAGGCATGTGCGGGCGGAGTAGTAGCCGTCTTCGCGCTGCAGCGCGAGCGCCAGTTCCGGCTCCTCCCCTATCAAGCACAACGGCAGGAGCAGCTGAATGCGCCCGTTGAAGTACTGGGGAACCGCCAGCATGTAGTTCGCGGCCACGCGCTGCTCGGCCTCGGCGACGGCGCCCACGAAGGCGCGGCGCAGCAGCAGCCGCCATTCAGGCTTCCTCAGCTCCTCGGGTACGCGTTCGAGGTTGCGTTCGTCGCCCAGAATGTGGTCGATATTCGGCCGGATCTCCAACCGGTGGTCGTAAATGAGGTCGGCGGGGTCGTCGAAGAAGCGGGCGCGATCGGGCAACGCGTCCACCACCTCAAGTCGCGGCGAGCTCTTCTTGAAAAACCCCGTCTGGTACCACGGCTGGCGATCCTCCCGTTGGTTCGGCTCGAAAAGGCAGTAGATGTCTTCGTAGCGCTCGGTGTACAAGCCGGTGTTGATGCACGCGCAATCCTCGCGAAGATACAGAATGCGGTCGCGCGCTATTCTGGGGGTCCCAGCGTCGAGCGCGTTGTACTCCGACGCGATCTTCTTGAACAGGTAGCGCAGGTAGTTGGCGAGGACGGCGTTCCCCTCGCCCCAGTTTTCGGACGCGGCGAGGTCGGCGAGGTCGCTCAGGCGCGCACCACCCGCCGGCGACACGTAGAAACTAGGGCAGTAGGCGAATTCGAACAGGTCCTCGGGGACGTCTTCCCGGATGCTTTCCTGGGCGTTTTGCACGCGCGCCTCCTCGCTTTCCACGGCGGCCTTAAGCCGCTCCGCCGTCCTGCGCCTCGTGGATCAGCCGCAGCCCCTCGAGGGTCAACTCGGGATTGATGGCGGTGATGGTGCCGGACAGCTCGGCAACGCGCGGGGCGAGGCCGCCCGTGGCCACCACGGGGGCTTCGTAGCCCAGCTGGGCGAAGATGCGCCGCACCAAGCCGTCCACCCGGTCGGCCTCGCCGTACACGATGCCGGCCTGGATGGCCTCTTCCGTGCTGCGGCCGATGGCCGTGTGCGGGTCCACCAAATCGATGGCCGCCAAACGCGTGGCGCGCGAGAACAGCGCCGCGGCGCTCGTGTCCACGCCCGGCGCGATGACGCCGCCGATGAACCGCCCCTCTCGGTCGATGACCTCGATGTTCGTGGCCGTGCCGAAATCGACCACCACCACGGGCGCGCCGTAGAGGGCCCGCGCCGCCACGGCGTCGGCCACGCGGTCGGCCCCGATCTCGGCAGGATTCGCGTACGTAGTGGGAAACAGGGCTCCGGCGGACGCGGCCGTGCACACGAGCACGTCGGCGTCCAACATGCGGTGCAGTGCCGCGCACCATGCCTGCGTGAGTTGAGGCACCACCGAGGCGAGCGCCGCGCCGCGCACATCGGCGAGCTGGATGCCCTCGGAAACGAGCAGCGGGAACACCTTCGCACGCAGTTCGTCAGATGTGTGGTTTTTGTTGGTGGCCACGCGCCACATGTGAACGAGTACCGAGCCATTGTACACGCCTACCACGGTTTGGGTGTTCCCCACGTCGATAGCAAGTAACATGTTTTTGACAAACCCCCTCGAATGCAGGCGAAACGGATGCAAACGGATATAGTTTCGATTGATTATTATACCAAGCGGGCATCCAACCGCCTCTATCTGACTACGCACTCGTAGAAAGGTATCACATGAACGATACACCGAACCGCATTCTCGTCGTCGACGACGAGCCTTCCATCACGGAATTCGTGAGCTACGCCTTGAAGAAGGAAGGCTTCTACACCGATGTGGTCGACAACGGCGAAGAGGCTCTGGCCCTGGCGACGAAGAACTCCTACGACCTGTTCGTGCTCGACATCATGCTGCCCGGCATGGACGGTTACGAGCTGTGCCGCAGGCTGCGCTCGAAGACCACCGTGCCCGTGCTGTTCCTGTCGGCGCGCGACACCGAGCTGGACAAGGTCGTGGGTCTGGAGATAGGCGGCGACGATTACCTGGCGAAGCCCTTCGGCGTGCGCGAGCTCATCGCCCGCGTCCGCGCGCTGCTGCGTCGCGGCTCCGGCGGCGACTTCCCCGGCGCGAGCCACGCCATCACGGCGAGCGGCATCACACTGGACGAAGACGCCCACACGGCATCGGGCGAGCGTGGCGAGATCGACCTCACGCCGCGCGAGTTCGAGCTGCTTGCCAGCCTTATGAAGAACGCCGGCAAGGTGGTTTCGCGCGAGGATCTGCTGCGCGATGCGTGGGGCTGGGAATACTTGACGGAAACCAAGACCGTCGACACCCATATCAAGCGCCTCCGTGATAAGATTGAGGGTGCCGGGTACGATCCCGGTCTGGTGGAGACGGTTCGCGGATACGGGTACAGGTTCAAACAATAAAAAGGCTGCAGACATACTTCTCCCTGCTGGCAACGCTGCTCATGCTGTTCGCCGGCGCCTTCATCGTGTTCATTTGCTACATCGCCCTCGGCACCACGCCGAGGGCGTTTCTGCTCCTTATTCCCGGAGGCATGATCACGTTCGTGCTCAGCCTGGTCATCGGGCACTTCCTTGCCGAGCCGCTCAACGTGCTGGTGAAGAAAACCCAAGCCGTGCGCTCGGGCGTCGACGTGTCGCTCGCCCCCGACGGGCGCCTGCACGAGGCCGACGAGCTGTCGCTCACCATAAAATCGCTTGTTGAGAAGACGCGGTCGCAGCAGATCGACCTGGCGCTCAAGGAGCACCGGCAGTCGGCTTTCGTAAGCGACGTGGCCCATGAGCTGCGCACGCCCCTCACCGCCATCCGCGGCAACGCCGAGATGCTCCTCGATCCCGACATGCCCCCCGAGCTGCACGACAAGTTCTGCTCCATCATCGTGGCGGAAACCGAGCGGCTGAGCCGCTTGACGAACGACCTGCTGGCGCTGCAGCGCATTGAGGACGACGACACCCCCTTCGAGCTGTCGCGCGTGAACCTGAACGCCCTTGCCCACAGCGTGCTCGACGCGTTGGAGCCCATTTTGCGCGACCGCGAGGCCAACACGCGGATCGTGGGCGAGGCGCCCGACGTGCTGGGCAACCCCGACCGCCTCAAGCAGGCCGTGACGAACCTCGTGGAGAACGCGAGCCGCTTCATCAACCCGGGCGGCCACATCGTCATCGAGCTGTTCGGCCTGCGCGGCAACTCCATCCTGGCCGTGAAGGACGACGGCCCCGGCTTCGGCGACGTCGATCCCAAACTGCTCTTCGACCGCTTCTACCGCACCGACGCCTCGCGCAGCCGCGGCACGGGCGGCACGGGCCTCGGGCTGGCCATCGTGAAGTCCATAGCGGAGGCGCACGACGGCACGGTCGAGGCCATCAACCTGCCCGACGGCGGAGCCTGCTTCATCGTGGCCATCCCGTCGATTCCGAGTAGCACGGCGTAGCGGACGACGGTTCGGCGCCGCACCCTGCCGGTCTTTCAGCGGAGGCGCGCTTGGGGCTTTCTGCCACCTCATGCGGAGCTCACGGCACTATTTCCGGCACCCTATTCGCCAGCATCATGCAACAGCCTCCCTGTACCGTTTCGTCGTTTTTGCAGAACGACAAAGTGTCGTGATATCGCGCATCACGAACGACGGTTCGCCTATAATGGAATCTCGGCTCCAATAATCTTAAGGGGGAAGATTCCACATGAAGGTCAAAAAAGCGCACGTGCGAACCATGCTCCCCGTAGCCTCCGCCGGCCTCGCATGCTTCTGGGCTTGGTTCTACTTCGCGCTATTAAGCCCTTACCCGGCAGAGCATGCCGGCAAGGAAGCGTCTCTGTACTTGAAGCTGGCGTTTCTGGTGGGCATGGTGGCCGCCATGCTGCTCGTGTACGCGAAGCGCGATCTGTTCAGCCGCACGGAGCGCGACCCGCTGCCTCGTGCCGCCGCGCTCCTGACGCTGCCGTTCGGACTGTTCAACATCATGGCTCACTACCTGACCGTATCTCCGGCGGCTTTCGCGATAGCTTGGTTCTTGGCAGGTTGCGGGTTTTCGCTCATCTTCCTCCTATGGCCCAAAGTGTTCATGGTGGGCTGGCAGAAGGATGTGGGGGCGTATTTGTCCGCCAGCGCCTTGGCAGGTGCCGTGATCTACCTTTTCGCTTGCGAGTTGAGACCGCCCTACGGCGACGTTATGCTCGTGCTGCTGCCACTCGCATCGTTGACCGTGCTCCAATACGTGCGCACCCATATCGTGGGAAGCGAGCAGGAACCCGAAGCGCCGCTCGAGCAAACGCGCCTGTTCCCGCTTACCGGCTTCACCGTGGCCGTGTTCGGCGCGCTGTTCGGCATTGCCCTGTACCTGCTGTGCGCCAACCTAAGCGCCGTGGACCCGCTCGCCATCGCCGCAGCCATCGCGTGCGGCGCAGGTTTGCACTTGGCGCTGAGCGTACTGGTGAAGCGCTATCTGCCGTTCGGCACCGCAGAGAAGCTGTCGTTGCTGCTGTTGGTAGTGGGCTTTCTGGGGCTGGCGTTCCTGGGGCCAAACCTTATGCTGGTATGCTGCCTGTTCATCCTGGGCGTGTACGTGTATCTTGATTTCTCGAACATGAGCGCCCTCGTGGGTTTCGCGAGCGGCCATCCTTCGCCGTTCTGGCGCATCGCCCGCGGACAGCTGGTGCTACCGGCAGGCATGATCACAAGCTGGATCGTCTGCATGGTCATCGAGCACACGAACCCGAGTTTGTTCGCATACGTGCCCTATCTGGCGCTCGGCCTGCTGCTGGCCTTGGCGCTGTTGGCCGCCTTTGTACCGTTCAAGGACAACACGTTCGCCGACAAGACCGTGAAGGGAGAGATCGTGGAGGGCGGCTACTTCAAGCAGCGGTGCAACCAGGCGGCGCAGAACCATAAGCTATCCAACCGCGAGCAGGAGATCCTGTACTATTTGGCGAAGGGGCGCAACGCCCAGTTCATCGCCGACGAGTTGAATATCTCCGCATACACGGCCAAGACGCACGTGTACCATATCTACCAGAAGATGGGCATCAACTCGCAACAGGAGCTCATCAGCATCGTGGACTCCACGGAGATCGTGTACCAGTAGCACTCGGTCAAGCGGCGAGCGGCCTCAAAGACAAGGGCTTGTCACCGTCGAACGCGTCGCCTGGAAGCACGGCGGTCACCCCGTCCGAAGCCTTGATTTGAGTGGCGAGGTGCGCGGCGGCTTTGAGGCCTACGGCTTTTACGGCGTAATCGCCCGGCTCGAGAGCGAAGGTTCGCGTTCCGCTGTCCGTTCCCTCGCAGACGACTTCCACGCGTTCGCCGTACTTCACGAGCACGGTTTTGAAATCGCCCGCGGTGACGGTTTGATCGTAATCGACGACGACCTCTCCTCCGCCTTCGGGAACGGACAGACGCAGCCAAGCCCTCGTTCCGGTGAACTCGTCGATACTCATATTGTCGGGAGGTTCGCCCCTCCACTGCACGGCAGTGTACGTGTCCCCTTCTTGGGCGATAAGCTTGTCGTCGGGATAAGCTGCAGCTTGAACCGAGTTGGCCAAACCGCCGCAGCCCGTCAGGGCGAGGCACAAGGCGGCGAGCACGGGGATCACGAGGCGCTTCTTGTTCATCGGGCTTCTTCCTTCGGCGGGGAGCGGCGTCGCAGGCGATTGTCCCACCTTTTGCCCGCACTGTCCACGTCGGACGGCGCGGCGGCCGGCCGTTCCCGCAATAAGCGCTCTTTGCAGGGGCGGCCTGCTGCCTGCGGCGACTTGGCCGCGCGACGCTCAGTAACCCACCGCCGCCACGAGCGGCGCGAGCACGGTGGCGTGCAGCGCCACCATGGCGACTGTGGGCAGCACGCCCGCCTTGAAGAAGTCGACCATCTTCCAATACCCATGACGGAACGACAGCATGTTGTTGCTGTCTACGCCCATGAGGAACGTCGTGGACGCGTTCACCGCCACGATGACGGTGAACACGACGGGGCTCACGCCGAACGCCGCCGACATCGACGCCAGCGGAATGAGGCAGATGGCGATGAACGCCGGCCCTACGGGAATAACCAAGCGCAGCAGCGGCAGCAGCGCCGCCGTGGCGCCCACGATGGCCGTGCCGCTCACGGCGAGCTTGCCCACCGTGGAGCCGAACAGCCAGCTGGCCGCCCCCTGCTCCTTCACGCCGCCCGACAGCGACTGCACGCAGCCGATGAGCAGCACGATGTTCCACGACACCGACGCCGTGTACTCGCGCCACGTGAGCACGTCGAGCCCCGGCAAAAAGAACAGCACGAGGCACAGCACGGCGATGGCCGTGGCGTCCCATCCGGTCCAGTTGCTGGCGATCCACAGAGCGAACGTCGCCCCCATGATGCCGAGCACCTTCCAATCGAGCGCCTCCAGCTTGCCCACGGCGCGGCCTTTCTGCTCGATGCAGGCCATGGTGGCCGCCGAAATGGGCTCCGGTCGGAACACGAGCGTCACCGACAGCCAGCACACCACCAGCAGCACCAGCGCGATAGGCATGCAGATGGCCGTCCAATCAAGAAACGAGATGGTGATGCCGGTGTTGGCGGACAGCACGTTCATGGCCATGATGTTCATGGCGCTGCCCGACGGGATGGACTGCCCGCCCACCACAGACGCATAGGTGATGCCGATCATGAGCGCTCGCCCCAGGTTTGACTTTCCGGGCTCGCATCCCTCGATCTTCAGGATGCTCGACACCGCGATGCCGGCGAACAGCGCCGTGCACGGCAGGTCGGAGATGAAGAACGACAGCACGGCGGCCGACAGCATGAACGCGCCCACCGTGGCCCGAGCGTTACCCTTCGTCAGCCGCATGAGCGCGAACACGATCTTCGTGGGCAGCTTCGTTTTCAACAATGCCGCCGTGATGCCGAACGACGCCAAGATGAAGAAGATGACGCTGCTGATGAACCCGCTCCACACGCCCCCGTTGAACTCCAACACGCCGAACACCGGCATGAGCACCATCATGACGAGGCCCGCTATGGCCACGGGAACCGGCTCGGTCACCCACAGGAAAATGCCCGCCACCATAAGCGCGAGCGACATCTTACCCGCTTCGGTAAGCCCCTCCGGCGTCGGACCCAGCCACGCCGCCGCAACCAGCACCACGGCCACCGCCACGCAGAGCGCTCGCTTAACCATGGAAGCGCCATCGTCCCCGCGCTCTTCGCCGCCTTCTTTCCGACTGCCGTGTCGCGTGCTGTTCTTCCCCACTGCGTTCATTGCGACCACCCCCTGCAAGCACGTTCGGCCATTGAAACGATGCCGAGCCGTCCGAGGCGCACATCTTGCCTTCTCGGCACCGCTCGAGCGCCCACCATAACGTGAACGCCGCGAACGCGAATCGGACGTGCGAAGCGAAAGCGCAGTAACGCCATACTACCGAGCGTATGACCCCCGACGAGCGGGCCCTTCATACGGATTTTTCGATGGGAGCGCGCGCATTTAGCAACCGCCATTCGATTCGCGTCCCCGCGCGCTGGCGGATAGTTGAACGCGAGCATTCGGCAAAGGCGCGCCTCTCGCGCAAAGGGCATCGAAGAAAGGGGGATCGACCGAAGCTCCGATCGAACAAGGATCCTATAGGAAAGCAAGGGGGTTGATTATTTCATGTCCGACAACAACAAGCAGCAAGGCACGTCGCTCGGCAAGCGTCTGGCGCTTATCGGCGTAGCCATCGCCATCATCGTGATAGCGCACTTCCTTCCCACGCCGGAAGGACTGTCCTACGCGGGCAAGATGGCCATCGCGCTCATGGTGTCCGGCATCGTGCTCTGGGTGACGGAGCCCGTGCCCATGGCCATCTCGGGCCTGGCGCTCATGTGCCTGATGCCGGGATTCGGCATCTTCCCGTACAACGGCACACCGGGCGTCTGGGCGAACTTCATCAGCAACGTCATCTTCTTCATCTTGGCGTCGTTCGGCATCACGTCGGCGTTGCTGAAAACGAAGATCCCGACGAAGATCGTGTTCACGCTCATGCATATCACGAAGGGCAACGCGAAGCTCACGGTGCTCATGTTCATGGTGGCCACGGCCGTCATCTCGGCGTTCGTGTCGAACCTGCCCTGCACGGCCCTGTTCGCCGGCATCGCCATGTCCAGCATCATCGAGGTCGAGCAGAAGAACGGCACCGCGAAGCACGCCGCCAACCTGGGCAAGGCGCTCATGATCGGCATCGCGTACGCCTCGTGCATGGGCGGCATGATCACACCCGCCGGCTCGGCGCTGAACATCATGACCCTGAACATGCTGGGCGCGAACGCGGGCTTCACCATCTCGTTCCTCGATTGGGTCATCATCTGCGCGCCCATCGCCATCATTTTGCTGGTGGTGTGCTGGCTGTCCGTCACGCTCATCTTCAAGACGGACCGCATTTCCGACGAGACCATGCTCGCCATCGAGAAGTCGGGCGCGTCGGTGGGCAAGCTCGATATGTTCGACAAGAAGGTGCTCGCCATCCTCGCGCTCATGATCGTGTGCTGGTTCGCCAGCAACTGGACGGGCTGGGACGCCACGGCCATCGCCGTCGCGGGCCTGGCGCTGTTCTTCCTGCCCGGCATCGACGTGCTCACGTGGAAAGAGTACATCGCCAGCGTGCAGTGGGCCATCGTGCTGCTCATCGGCTGCGTGCAGTCCATCGCGGGCGGCATCAAGGAGCAGGGCGCTGCCAGCTGGCTGTTCGGCGCCACCGTGGGCAAGATGGCGGTGTCGGCGTTCGCCGTGATCGCCGCCACCGCCGTGGCGCTGCCGCTCATGCGCCTCATCATTCCGGTGGGCCCGGCGCTCATCGCCATCAGCCTCATTCCGCTTGCGGCCATGGGCCCGGGCATGGGAGTGTCGGCCGCCGTCTTCGCCATCATCATCGCGTTCAACGCCAACACGACGTTCCTCTTGGGCGTGGACAGCAACAACATGATGACGTTCAAGCACAACCAGTGGAAGATGGGCGAGTTCTTCAAGGCCGGCATCGCGCCGACCATCGCCATGATGATCCTCCACGCCACCATCTTGGCTCCGCTCGTGAGCATGGTGGGCTACTGATCTTCGGCAGCGTAACGGTTTGTCTGCCTGCAAGGCCCGCATCGTTTCGGTGCGGGCCTTTTTGCCGCTTGCCGGCTCGTCGAATTCGTCGCACAATGGAGCGAGGACCGCGGCTGCGGCGACCGCACAGGGGAAAGGGGAACGGACATGATAGAGGGCATCGCGTTCGACGCGTACGGCACGCTGTACGACGTGTACTCGGTGGAGCGGAAATGCGAGGAGGAATACCCCGGCAGCGGGGCGGGCATCAGCCGGCTGTGGCGGCAGAAGCAGCTGGAGTACTCGTGGCTGCGCACGCTCATGGGGCGCTACGTCGACTTCTGGCACGTGACCGAGGACGCGCTGCGCTACACGTTGGCCGAGCTGGGGCTTGCGGTCGACGAAGGGAAGATCGAGGCCCTCATGGCCTCCTACTTAAAGCTGGAGATGTACCCCGAGGCCATCGAGGCCATGGCGCGGTTCGGCGCACGCAAGAAGGCCATCCTCACGAACGGCAACCTGGAAATGATCGAGCCGCTCGCGGCGCGCACCGGGCTGGACGCGCACTTGGACGCCTGCCTGAGCGCCGACGAGGTGGGGCTGTTCAAAACGCGTCCGGAGGTGTACCAACTGGCCGTCGATCGCTTGGGCATTGCGCGGGAGCGCTTGCTGTTCGTGTCCTCGAACGGCTGGGACGTGGCCGGCGCCAAATCGTTCGGCTTCACTGTGGGCTGGCTGAACCGCCGCAACCTCCCCCCGGAGGAGCTGGGCGTGCGCGCGGACTACGTGGCGAGCAACCTCCTGGAACTGGCGGAACAGGTGGAAGAGGCGTAACAGCGTTCGCGGCATCACCTAGCTACAAGGCGGTTGCATTTGCCGGGTTGTCATCCTGAGCGAGCGAAGCGAGTCGAAGGATCCCGTGCGGCGCCAGCCGAGGCGCATCCGGCTCGCGCCGCACGGGATCCTTCGACTCCGGCGGCTTTCGCCGCCTCCGCTCAGGAAGACAACCTGGCCGGGTGCATGTCGATGCTGGTAAATATAGAGGCGCTTTCTATGCGGCGCTCCCCGAAACGGGCCCCGCCACTTCGCCGGCGGTGGCTGCGGCAGGCACCTCAACGTCCTCGAACTCGAAACCGGGCTTCGTGCACACGGTGCAGAAGGCGGGACGGCGGCCGGCCACGATGAGGCCGCAGGAGGGGCAGCGCGAGAGGAGCTCGGGCGGACGAGCCCCTTCGGCCATGTCGAGACAGAGGCACGCGGCTGTTTGCTCCACCTCCTGCAGCTGGCGGTAAAGCTTCGCGATGTCGCGGTGGCCGTGCACGCGGGCGCGCGCGGCGGCGTCGCGACAAGGCCCCGTGCTCCAAGCGTCGGCGCGCGCGGCCACTTCGCGCAGGGCGTCGTCGAGGCCCGTCGGCAAAGGCGGGCGCGACTCGGGATCCACGCTTTCGGCGTGCAACGGCCCGCGGAAATCCTCGAGCGCGGCCAAATGGGCCCGCTCGCCGGCGGCCAGCGCGTCCAGCACGGCACCGTCCTGTTCGCGACCGCCTGCGCGAGCGGCGTCGGCCAGCATCCCGTAGGTGCGCTTCTCCGTCAAGCAACGGGCTCGCGCGGCCTGCAGATCGTCGTACACCGCACCGACGTTCTCCCGCGTGAAGGCCGCCGCCTTGCGCGCCCGATGGCGGCGATACGCGCGCATGCCCAGCAGCTCCAACGCCACGAGGCCGACGACAACCGCGATCAGCAGCACGATGGTGTCCATGAGCGTTCCTTTCCTCCGAATGCCGATGCGCCCCGACGTTAGCCGGGGCGCATGCGCGCATAGCTGACACTCGCGCGAGCGGCACGGCGCGCGGCCCCTGCGGCACCCCGCGCGCTTGCGGCCGCCGCCGTCCCGTGCGCCGGCCGCAAGCCGGCGCACGGGGTCTTCCCTTACTCGCCCAGGGCGAACACCGCCTGCTTCGTCTTGGCGGCCAGTTTGGCGTTCAGCTCCTCCAACGGGCCGTACTCAAGGCACTTCGCCTGGCAGTGCTGCACGCAGGTGGGCACCTTGCCCAGTTCCCGACGCGCGGCGCACAGGTCGCACTGGTCGGTGGGCACAGGCATGTAGGCCAGCTGCCACACGTCCTCGTCGATCTTCCAGGGGCCTATCTCGTTCACGAGGATGCCCGTCTGCCCCACCGGGTAGCCGTGCTCCATCTGGCACGCGAACTCGCACGAATGGCAGCCGGTGCACCACTCGTAGTCCACCAAGATACCGTACTGGGCCATCGTTACTCACCGTCCTCTAGCTTGTAGAGCCTGCAGATGCTCGTCTTGTAGTTGGAACCGAACCCGCTCTTGCCGGGGCTGTACACCATAAGGTTGTTGATGTTGTACTCGAACACGTCGAAGAACTTCTCCGGGTCGCTCTCCGGCTTCCACCACGCGTGGTCGCAGGCCACGATGCGCGGGTCGGTGAGGATGGGCGTCGACTCGATCTTGATCTTGGCGCGGCCGTTCTGGTTCTCGATCCACACCCACTCGCCGTCCTCCATGCCCAGTTCGGCCAGTTTGTCGGGATGCACCTGCACGATGGGGTCGGGATGCATCTTGCGCAGGCGCTCGATCTGGCGATGCTCGGAATGGAAGTAGTTCCAGTTGCGCGCGCCCGTGGTCAGCACCAACGGGTACTGCGCGAACAGCTCGGGCGTGGAGCCGGGGCCGGGGTCGGGCTCCTCGAAGTACGGAAGCGGGTCGAGTTCGGCCGCGTTGTAGAACGTCGACCACAGCTCGATGCGGCCGGTGGCCGTCTGGAAGCCGGGCTGGCCGTCCTCGCGCATCTTGCCGTTCTTGTACTTGTAGTACTCGACCGGCAGGTACACGGGCGCTTCCTCGCGCAGCTCCTCCCACGAGTAGCCGGTGGGCTTCAGCAGCTCGGTGAACATCTCCTCGGGCGTCTCCCACGGCCAGGCCTCGGGGTTGAAGCGCTTGCCCAGCTCGAGGTTGATCTGCATGTCGGACTTGCACTCGCCGATCTGCGTGACCTTGTTGATGACCTCGCCGCGCTGCGGGCCGTCGCCCACGCGGATGCCGTTGCGCTCGGGGAACGTGGCCGCGGGCAGCACCACGTCGGCCAGCGCCATGATGGTGGGCGTCATGAACAGGTCAACCGACACGATGAAGTCGCACTTGCCGAACGCCTTGTACACGCGCTGCGGATCGGCGGCCATGCAGGCCAGGCCGTTCGTGGTCTGGAAGTGCGCGCCGTGGATCTCGTAGGGCACGCCCGTCTCCATGGTCTCGATGAGCACGTCGGGCGAGGACTGCTTGAAGCCCATCTGCAACAGGCGGTAGCGGTCGAGGCCCAGGCGCTTCGGCTCCTGCTCCTCGGGCAGCAGGTCGCGGCCCCAGCCGCCGGAGTACGCCATGATCTCCGCCGGGGGCACCAAGCCGCCCGGGCAGTCGATGTTGCCGGTGATCTGGAACAGCGCCGCGATGGCCTGGCCGGCGGGAATCGCCTCGCGCGTCATGTCGATGGCCAAGCCCCACTGCAGCGTGGCCGGCTTCGCCGCAGCGAGCATACGGGCGGCGCGCACGATCTTCCCCTCGGGGATCCAGGTGATCTCGGCCACGCGGTCGGCCGGGTACTCCTGCACGCGCTCCTTCAGCTCGTCGAAGCCGTAACACCAGCAGTCCACGAATTCCTTGTCGTAGATCTCCTCGTTGATGATGACGTTGAGCATGCCCAGCGCCAGCGCCGCGTCGGTGCCGGGACGGATGGGCAGGTGCAGGTCGGCCTTCGCCGCCAAAAACGTCACGCGCGGATCGATGACCACGGTCTTCATGCCGCGCTTCATGAGGTCGATGACCCAGTGGCCGAAGAAGCCGTCCGAGTTCGCGATGATGGGGTTGTTGCCCCACACGAACATGACCTCGGGCATGGTCCAGCCGGGATGGTCGTAGCGGTCCGTGAAATGCTGGGCCACGTCGGCGATCCAGAACGAGCCCGTCGTGGCGGCCATGCCGGCCACGCGCGGCAGGTAGCACGCGTTTCCCGAGAGTACGTTGCCGTAGTTCGGGCTGCCGAACGACCAGCACAGGCGCGATTGCCACGGCGCGATGTCGCGGCCGGTGCCGTGGATGAAGACCACCGATTCGGCGCCGTACTTCTCTTTGATGGCGTTGAACTCGCGCTCGACGATATCGTACGCCTCGTCCCAGGTCACGCGCTCCCACTTGTTCTTGCCGCGATCTTCGCGGGCGCGCTTCATCGGATAGGTGATACGGTCCTTGTGGTTCACGATCTCGGGCATGTCCAGGCAGCGCACGCACAAACGGCCCTCGGTCATCGGGTTCTCGGGGTCGCCCTCGACTTTGACGAGCTTCCCTTCCTTGTCGGTGTACAGCAGCACGCCGCACCCCAGGTGGCACCCCGGCCCCGACCACGCGCTGCCGCGCGTCACCGTGTACTCGCCCTCTTCGTAGCGCCACGGCTTTTCATGCGGGATGGTGATGCCCTCTGATTTCTCCATGCTTCGCCCTCCTTGGTTCTCTCGTCGAATAGCACTGGACACAGCATGCCGCGCGGGATGGGGCGGCGAATCGCCGCCGGGACGTGAAATCGCGCGGCTGGCGTCAGAATATGGGATTGATGAGGGAGGAAGGGCGGCATACTACCCTCGGCAGTATGCCGGGAAGTGGCTTTTCGAGAGAATGGCGGAATGCTTCGACGTTGGTGGAGGATGCGCGTGCGTCGCCTCGCCCCCTTCCCCGTGCAGGTGGCGCGGTATGCTATATTCGTAACTTGAGTTATATTTGATGGCCACGGGAATCGAGGGCTGCTGTACGCCCGCTTCGGGGCACGCGAGGAACAGGGCGGTGCCGCGTCGCAAGGCGAGCGTCGACTCGCTTCGAGCAACCGCGTGAAACGGAACGGATAGGGAAAGGACCAGCATGCCGAACATCAGCAACGAGGCGTTCTCGCTCGACGGCGTGGAGCTGCCGTCCGACTTCCCCTACCGAGCCTACGAGATGGAGCCCCATTGGGAGCGCCTGGTGGAACTCGGAGACGAGGTGGTGCTGGAGCGCGGCGAGCAGCTGCACGCCGAGCGCGACGCGCGCTTCTGCTACCTGGTGCTCGACGGCTTGGTGGCCTCGTCGAGCCCCGGACCTGCCGGCTTGCCTCGTCACGGCGCGTTTTTCCTGCGCGGCAGCCTGTTTTTGGAGTCGAACGCGCTTTCGGGCCTTCCGTCGAACACGGTGTTCACCGCCCTGGAGCGCACGACGCTCGTGCGCGTTGCCCGCGAGCGCATGAAGGCGGCCATGATGGCCGATGGCGACGTGTTCGACCTGGTTATCAGCTCGCTCGCGCACAAGTTCTTCTCGGCCAACGAGCGGTTGCGCGAAACGGAGCGCTACGACGTGCGCATGCGCGTGTACCTCATGCTGCTGGGATTCGCGAAGGACTGCAACGAGCCGCTGGGCGACGGGTGGCACCGCATCACGTTCAAGCTCACCCAGCAGATGATAGGCGAGATGCTGGGCGCCAACCGCGTGACCGTGAACACCGCCGTGCGCAACCTGGCCGACGAGGGCGTCGTGGACAAGCGCGACGGCTCCTACCTCGTGCGCGACCCCAAGGGGCTGATAGGCTAGCCGCCTCGTCGCCACGGTCGCATCCCGAATCGCGGCGCATCGGGGTCGCCCCCGCCGGCCAACCGATTCGCCGCGAAGACCTCCTTGGCACAGTAATGACAGATTCTCTGCGCGCATGTCTTTTAGCAAACGACATCTGAACCGTGCGAACTGGGAAAACGATTGGTGTAAACAGCCATCATCAACCAACAGAGGGACTTTCGTCCCCGAACATGCAAAGAATCTGTCATTACTGTGCCAAGGAAAACCTGTCGATGCCCCCGCAAGGTGCATTCCGGGAGTGAACGCTTCGGCCCGCTCGCCCCTGAAAGCGAACGAATCTTGAACGATAGTTTTGCCCCGATGGTAAACCCAGCAAAGCGGGCAGCCAACAGACGGCGAGCGCTTTGTGGACATCGCTTGGGGATGCTTTCCCCTTCGCGTCGCGTGTTATAATCGAATTAGTTTGATTATCGAAGTATTTTGCCGTCCATCGCGCACCGCTCCAGCCGTCTCCGGCCTCGCGCTGCGCGTTCAAGGTCGGCAAAGGCAGGAGAACATTGTGGGCAGTGCATTGGTGGGGTTCGGCAAGGCGGTTCCGGCGCTCGAGGTGCAAAACGACGACCTGAAAGCGCTCGTGGACACGAACGACGAATGGATCAGGACGCGCACCGGCATCGAGAGTCGGCACGTCGCCGTTGCCGAGTCGAACGCCGATCTGGCCGAGGCGGCCGCGCGCGAAGCTTTGGGCTGGACCGACGGCGGCTTCGCCGAGCGTCGTTTCGAGGCGGGAGAGATCGACCTCGTAGTGTTCGCCACCATCACGCCGGACATGGTGGTCCCTTCCATGGCGGGGCTGCTGCGCCGCCGCTTGGGCCTGGAGAACGCCATCGCCTTCGACCTGAACGCCGCCTGCACGGGCTTCGTCTACAGCCTGACCGTGGCCGAAACCATGATGGCCGCCTCCGCCCCCGGCGCGCCGGGCGCCGCCGGGCGCAACCCCGTGCGCCGCGCGCTCGTGGTGGGCGCCGAACGTCTCACCCGCTTGACGAACTGGGCCGACCGCAACACCTGCGTGCTGTTCGGCGACGGCGCGGGTGCGGCCGTGCTCGAATGGAGCGACGAGCGCCCGGGCATCCTGAGCAGCTTCATCGTGAACGAGGACGACGTGACGAACGCCCTCTCTTGCCCCTCGGCGTACGACGCGCCCCAGCCCTTCGACGCGAACGGCATCGCGCCCGACGTCACCACGACCGATGCGGCCGCCGCCCGGATCGCCGAAGAGCTCGACGTGCTCGAGGCCGTTGAGGCCGGCCGGCCGCACCAGACCATCTATATGAACGGTCAGAAGGTGTTCAAGTTCGCCGCCGAGGCCATGACCGAGGCCGTGAACCGCGCGCTCGAGCGCGCGGGCGTCTCGCTCGACGAGGTGGCGTGCATCGTGCCCCATCAGGCCAACGAGCGCATCATCAAGTACGCCGCCAAGAAGCTCGACCGCCCCATGGACCTGTTCCAGCTGTCCATCGCGCACGCGGGCAACACCTCGGCCGCCAGCCTACCTATGGCCCTGGCCGAAGCCTACGCCGGCGGCCGCATCAAGCGCGGCGACAAGGTGGTGCTCGTGGCCTTCGGCGGCGGCTTCACCTCGGGCGCCGTGGTGTACGAGGCGTAAGAAACTTCGCCAAGGCGAACCGGTCATTGCACGCCTGCCGCCTTTGGACCACATGCTCCGAAGGCGGCAAACCGCACTGCGAAAACAAGCTGGGCCCAAAACGAGGCGCTAGCGCCTCGGCAAAGCCTTCCGCACAGCTCGGGCAGTGAGCACGCCGGCGACTAGCTTCACGCCGTCGACGATGAGGAACGGCGCGACCGCCGTGGCGAACGCGGCCTCGGGCCCGAGCCCTGCCACGCCCATGAGCTGGATCCAGCCGCACACGTACATCACCAGCAGGAACAAGAAACCGGCCACGACGTCGACCGCGAGCGCGCGACGCTTTCCCCTGCCGCCTTTCGCAACCCCGTCGCCCGCTCCGGCCTCCACCGCCGCACCGCGCCGCAGCCGCATATCCGCAAGCCGGAGGAACGCCAGCGCCACGACGGCCCCCAGCAAAAAGCCCCACAGAAAGCCACCCGTCGGCCCGGCCACCACGCCGATGCCGCCACGCATGGACGAGAACACCGGCAAGCCCACCGCGCCGATAACCAGGTACCCCCCGATAGCGGCAAGGCACTCGCCCGGCGTCAGCACCAGCAACGCGAACACCATCACGAACGTTTGCAGCGTGAAGGGCACCGGCCCGAACGGCACCGACACCCAGGCCGACACCGCCATGAGCGCGATCGACAGCCCCACGAACGCCACCGATCGCGTGCCGACGCGCGACGCGCCTTTCATTTCCTTCGCCTGCTCCATGATTCGATTCTCCCTCTCGGCCACGCGCGCCGATATGCTCTTGCTTGTCGTTCACAAGCCTAGCGCATGGTGCGGCGCCGCGTCTTCCGAGAAGATTCCAGAGGGTGACAAATGCGAAGGCGGCTCGTCGGCCGCCTTCGCAAGATAACCCAGGTTGCGGAAGGGCGCGAAGCTAGAACTTCGCTGTGATCTCGCCGCGCTCCAGCTTCTTCAAACGGCGCATCTCCACGATGATAAAGATGACCGTGGTGAAGATGGACAGGAAGTCCGCCAAGGGCGTGGCGAAGTACAGCGCGTCGAGCCCGGTGAACTGTGATATGATCTGCGGCAGCACCTCGGGCAGCGCGAACAGCAGCGGCACGAGGAACAGTATCTGGCGCGTGAGCGACAGCACGATGGACTTGAGCGGCTGGCCCGTGGCTTGGAAATAGTTCGATCCCACGATCTGGAAGCCCACGAACGGCAGCATGAACAGCTGTACTTTGAGCGCGAACACCGTGAAGTCGACGAGCCCCGGATGCGTGATGCCGAACGCCCCCACGATGGCCTCGGGGAACAGGTGCACGACGGCCCACATGACCGTGCCGAGCGCCGTGGCTCCGGCTATGCCGCACCACAGCGTCTTGCGCACGCGGTCGATGAGCTTCGCGCCGTAGTTGAAACCCAGCAGCGGCTGGATGGCCACGGCCACGCCCACGAGCGGCAGCACGGTGAACATGGCGATGCGCTGCACCACGCCGATGGACGCGAGCGCGTCGTCGGCCCCGATGGGGCTGAGCGCGCCGTATTGCACGAGCAAGTGGTTGATGACGAAGTTCACCACCGCCATACCCGCCTGCACGGCGAAGCTGGCGAACCCGAGCGACAGGATGGTGCCGATAACCTTGAGATGCGGGGTCATGTAGCGGAAATGCAGCTTGAGCGGAACCTTCTTCGTGAAGATGAAGTACCACAGCACCGACACGCACGAAGCGCCTTGGCCGATGATGGTGGCCAGCGCGCTGCCCTCAACGCCCCAGCCGAACCGGAGCACGAACAGGTAGTTGAACACCAGCGACACCACCAGGCCTATGAGCATGGTGACGAGCGCGCGGTTGGGCGCGCCGGCCGTGCGGATGAAGTTGTTCACGCCCATGCCGATGCATTGGAAGATGAAGCCGAAACAGATGATCTGGAGGAACGCATGCGCGTAGGGCCGCACGTCGGCGGTGGCGCTCGAGAGCGTGAGCAGGCTGTCGATGACGGCCGGGTTCAACGCCGCGATGCCCACGACGGCCGACACCACCACGCTCAGCAGCACCGTGTTGCCCAAGCTGATCTCGGCGTCCACGCGCCGTCCCTCGCCCAGGCGCAGGGCGGCGAGCGCGTTGCCGCCGTTGCCGATGAGCATGGAAATGGCCATGAACACGATCATGATGGGGTTGGCCACCGTGGCGGCCGACAGGCCGATCTCGCCCATGGCCTGCCCGAGGAATATGGAGTCGACCACGTTGTAGGCGCCGTTCACCACCATGCCCAAGATGGCGGGAATGGCGAACTCGGTGATGAGCCGCGGGATGGACGCCGTGCCCATGCGGCTGACCTTGCTGTCGCGCTCGGGGTTCTTCGGGTCTTTGCCGAGCGGCGCGCCCGTGCTTTCTTCGTTGAGGTCGAGGGGTAGTTTCGCCTTCGTCGCTGCAGCTGCTGCCATGTCTTGACGTGCCTTTCTCATTTTTGCGGAACGAGATATTTTACTTGCGCGCGCATACTTAGGAGAACACCTTGCGAGCGGATACACAAACCGCCCACAGCGAAGCGCCGCCAATGGACCGATTCAGGCGCTAGACGGCGGCCGAACAGGCGAAGGGACGCGAATCCCGAATCGTCCGTACGCGGAGAAACGCGTCGCGTTCCTTCCTTGAAACACAGCGGGCGAGCAGCCCCCCCCCTTACGGTTAGGCCCAGCCTTCGTGGGGTCTTTTCCTTTCGATCTTGCCTCCAAGAGCCTACGATAAGGAGGACCCTGCGGGGTTGCTGGCGATCAGCACCCGGCTGCCGTCGACCTCGAGAGCTCAAAATTTATTCCCGAAGCCGCTTTCTGCTAAAAAATGACGTTTGTGAATGATCTATCACGAGGATAATTAGGCCCGCGATGTATTCACCTGGCCTTTTATTTAATGATAATTTTACTTAGATATAAAAATCATCGAATGTTCGTTCACAAACGTCATTTTTTAGCAGAAAAGCTCGCTGGCGCGGATTTTTTCGATTTCAAGCGAGCCCTACACCAGATGCGCCTCGCCCGAGGCGACCGGCACGAGCGAGCCGTCAGACGCGCGCAAAACCAAACGGCCGAACTCGTCTACCGAGGCCACGGTGCCCTGGGCGACCGGTTCGCCCGATCGGTTCACCATGCGCACGCTGCGTCCGGTGAGGCTGGCGTGCGCGGCGTACTCGTCGACAAGCGGAGCGAAGCCTTCGGACAGCCAGGTGCGGTACAGCGGCGCGTAGGCTCGCAGCACCGCGGCGGCAACGTCGTCCACGCAGCCCTCGAAGCCCAGTTCGGGAAGGTAGACGGGGACGTTCTTGCCGCCCACCTTCGCAACGTCGGCCCGGTCCGGAGGCTCCACGTTCACGCCGATGCCCACGCACACCCCGCCCGCATGCGCCTCGAGCGAGATGCCGCACAGCTTGCGATACTCGATGCCGCTCGCAGGTTGGATGCCCGCAGGTCGGCAGGCCGCCGGAACCACCAAGTCGTTCGGCCATTTCACCAGCACGGTTCCTCCGGCGTCGGGGGGCAGCAGCTCGGCGGCGGCGCGACGCACGGCCAGGCCGGTCACGAGGCTCAACGTGGGCAGCACGGCAGCATCCACCTGCGGGCGCAGCAACAGCGACAGGTACAGGCCCCCTTCGGGGCTCGCCCACGCGCGACCCTGCCGCCCGTAGCCGCCCGTCTGACGCAGGGCGAGCACGGCCAGGCCCTCGGGTTCGCCGGCCTCGAGCGCGCGCTTGACCTCGTCGTTCGTCGAAGTCGTCTCGTCGAGCTGCCGAACGCGGAACTCAAGCATGGGCTCCCCCTCTCGCAGGTTGAACATCACCGCCAAGGGCGTTTTGACGGATCGTACCGTAGGGCGCTCTTCAGAGCGCCCGTTCGCGCGGAGCGCGAAAACATGTGCCGTCGTTGGTTTTCCGGCTTCGCCGGAACGGGCGCTCTGGAGAGCGCCCCTACGAGGCGACCGGGAAAGCGGCATAGCCGCAGCGGCGCAGCGGCGCTGGCGCCGCCCCCGGCATCCGCGCGCCTTACAGCCGCGTCGCCTTCCCCACCGTCACCTGGTCCGCGCTCACGGGGGTGCCGTCGGCCAGCACATGGCTCGGCAGCAGCTCCAGCAGCGGCTGCACCACGAAGTCGCGCTCGAGGGCGCGCGGGTGCGGCAGCGTGAGCAGGTCGTTGTCCGTCACGTAGAGCTGGTAGTCGATGATGTCCAAGTCGCAGGTGCGCGGGCCGTTCTCGATCTCGCGCACGCGGCCCAGGCTGTTCTCGATGGCGTGCAGGTAGCCCAAGAGCTCCTTGGGCGCCAAGCCGGTGCGCAGCAGCGCGACGGCGTTCACGAACGTGTCCTGGTCCAGGTAGTAGGCCGGCTCGCTCTCGTAGAAGCCGGAGATGTCGATGATCTGCGAGTCGGGCAGCGCGCACAGCTCCGTGACGGCCTGGTTCAACAGCGCGATCTTGCCCTCGCGCTCCTCGCCCGGCTCGGCCACGAGCGGCACGTTGCAGCCCAGGCCCAGCAGCACGTAGGGGCGCAGGTCCTTGAGCGCCTTGACCGTTTCGGCCACGTTATGCGTGCGCACGACGTTCGCGCCCAGCTCGCAGGCCATGAGCGCCTCAGCGGCCGAGGCGTGGTCGCGGTCCTTCGGCTCGTCGATACGGTAGGCGTAGCCGATGTAGCTCTTGCGCGAGAGCGCCGCCATCACGGGATAGCCCAGCCGCGCGAATTCCTGGAAGTTGCGCACGAGCTCGATGGTCTGCTTCGGCGCCTTGCCGAAGCCGGGACCGGGGTCGATGCAGATGCGGCCCCGCGCGATGCCCGCCGCCTCCAACGCGGCCGCGCGGTCGCGCAGGTAGTCGCGCACGTCGTTCACCACGTCGTCGTACACGGGGTCGTCTTGCATGGTGGCCGGCTCGCCCCGCATGTGCATGACCACGAGGCCGGCTTCGCAAGCGCGCGCCACCTCCACCATGGCCGGGTCGCGGAAGCCGGACACGTCGTTCACGATGGACGCCCCCGCCTCCACGGCGGCGCGGGCCACCTCGGGTCGGCGCGTGTCGATGCTCGCGCACACGCCGCGCTCGGCCAGCGCGCGCACCACCGGCAGCACCCGGGCCAGCTCCTCCTCCACGCTCACGGGCGCGGCGCCCGGACGGGTGGACTCGCCGCCCACGTCCACGATGGCGGCGCCTTCCTCCACCATGCGCTCAGCGTGCGCGAGCGCGGCTTCGGGCCCTTCGTGCTCTCCGCCGTCGGAGAAGGAATCGGGGGTAACGTTCAAGATGCCCATGACGATGGGCATCTTGGTGTCGAACTCAAACGAAGCGCAGCGCCAGATCATCTACTTCTCTCCGTCGCCTTTCTTGTCGTCCTTGCGCTCGGCAGACTTGCCGTCGCCCATCATCTCGCGAAAGCCCTTCTCCAGCTCGCCCAGGAAGTCGTTCGACCCTTCGGCGCGCTGCTCGCCGGCGGGCGCGGAGGGCGTCGAGGCGTCCGGTGCCGGAATGCCCTCGACGCGGTCTTCCTCGGCGGGCTCGCGGAACGGGGGGTTCGGGTTCTGGTCGCCCGGCTCCACCGGCTCCTCTTTCCAGTTCGGGTCGGCGAGCTTCGCGTCGCGGGCGCGGGCGGCGGCCTCTTCGGCCTCCTTGCGGGCGTTGATCTCGCCCTCGTGCTTCAGGTACTCGTCCCACGTGTTGTCGAGCAGGGCCTGGCAGGCCTCGCCCTCCACGGTCTCGCGCTCCAGCAGAACGCTGGCCATGAGGTCCATCTGCTCGCGATGGGCCACCAGAATCTCGTAGGCGCGGTCGTGCGCGTCCTTCATGATGCGGGCCACCTCGTCGTCGATGCGCTTGGCCGTTTCCTCGGAGTAGTCCTGCGTGTTGCCGTAGTCGCGGCCCAGGAACACCTCGTGGTTCGGCTGGCCGAACACCTGTGTGCCCAGCTCGGCGCTCATGCCGTACTGCGTGACGATGGCGCGGGCCATCTTCGTGGCGCGCTCGAGGTCGTTCGAAGCACCCGTGGTGATGTCGTCGCAGAAGATCTCTTCGGCCACGCGGCCGCCCATGAACACGGCCAGCTCGTCGCGCATCTCGCCGAGCGAGTTGAGCACCTTGTCCTCCTTGGGGATGGACAGCGTGTAGCCCAGCGCCCGGCCGCGCGAGATGATCGAGATCTTGTGCACGGGGTCGGCGTGCGGCAGCGTGTGGCCCACCAGGGCGTGGCCGCTCTCGTGGTAGGCGATGGTGTGCTTCGTCTGCTCGTCCAGCACGCGGCCCTTGCGCTCCGGGCCGGCGATGACGCGCTCCATGGACTCGGACACCTCGCGCTGCGTGATGATCTTCTTGCCGCGGCGCGCGGTGAGCAGCGCCGATTCGTTCATGAGGTTCGCCAGGTCGGCGCCCGTGAAGCCCGGCGTGAGCTTGGCCACCTTCGACAGGTCGACGTCGCTGCCGATGGGCTTGTCCTTCGAGTGCACCTGCAGGATCTTCTCGCGGCCCTTCACGTCGGGCGCGTCCACCACGATCTGGCGGTCGAAACGGCCGGGGCGCAGCAGGGCGGGGTCGAGCACGTCGGCGCGGTTCGTGGCGGCGATGAGCACCACGGAGTCGTTGCTCTCGAAGCCGTCCATCTCCACCAGCAGCTGGTTCAGCGTCTGCTCGCGCTCGTCGTGGCCGCCGCCCAAGCCGGTGCCGCGCTGGCGGCCCACGGCGTCGATCTCGTCGATGAAGATGATGGCGGGGCTGGCGTCCTTAGCCTGCTGGAACAGGTCGCGCACGCGGCTGGCACCCACGCCCACGAACATCTCCACGAAGTCGGAGCCGGAGATGCTGAAGAACGGCACGCCCGCCTCGCCGGCCACGGCGCGCGCCAGCAGCGTCTTGCCGGTGCCCGGAGGGCCCACCAGCAGGCAGCCGCGCGGGATCTTCGCGCCCATGGACTGGTACTTCGCGGGGTTCGCCAGGAAGTCCTTGATCTCCTGCATCTCCTCCACGGCCTCGTCCACGCCGGCCACGTCGGAGAACTTCACGTCGGGGCGCTCCTCGATGGACTTCTTCGTTTTCGCCTTGCCGAACGACATCTGCGAGTTGTTCGCCTTCTGCATGGAGTTGAAGAAGAAGAACAGCAGCGCGCCGATGGCGATGATGGGCAGCAGCGTGATGAGGATGTCCACGAACCCGGAGGGCAGGTTCACCTGGTAGGGGATGTTCGGATGCGCGGCCATGAGCTCGCCGAGCGAGTCCTGGCCCACGTAGGTGGACGTGAAGTTGTGCTCGGTGCCCAGCGTGGCCGCGCCCACGTCGGACGTGCCCACGCCGCCGAGCGCCTTGCCCGTGTCGGGGTTCTTGAGCGTGGCCATGCGCGCGTTGAGCGCCTGGATGGCCTCGTTGAACGCGTCGGCCTCCGTCGAGCCCGCCGTGACGGCCGGGTAGTACGAACCGGAAACCGTGTGCCCGCCGGCGTCGTACACGACCCTCGTCACACGGTCCTGTTCCACGGCCTGCACGAACTCCGACGTGATCAAGCCGTCGGTGGGGGTTCCGCTTGCCGACATGTTCATGAACTGCTGGCCCACGAAGAAGGCCACGACCATGAACAGGAGGACCGATATGATGGTCGTCCTGGGACTCGGCTGCTGGAACTGCGGCTTTTTGTTTTTGTTGTCTTGTGCCATAGAGCCTGACTTTCCTTCCCGAACGGCCGACCGCGGTTCCAGGCGAGGGGACCTCCGTCCGCCGCCGCTCGAACCGCTGCCGCTCGCCTGCCTGCGAATAGGCGGCGCCGCTTGGCGCGCCTTCAGTCCGCAGCAGGGACGTCGTTAGTAAACCTCCGGCTTCAGAATGCCGATGTAGGGCAGGTTGCGGTAGCGCTCCGCGAAGTCCAGCCCGTAGCCGACGATGAACTCGTCGGGGCATTCGAATCCGATGTATTTGCAGTCGATCTTAGCCTGCGCGCGCGTCTGCTTGCGCAGCAGCGTGGCCACCTCCACCGAGGCGGGATGGCGCGACGCCAGGTTTTTCAACAAGTACGTCAAGGTGAGGCCGGAATCGAGGATGTCCTCGGCCACGATGACGTGGCGCCCTTCGATCTCGGACGTGAGGTCCTTCAGGATGCGCACGACGCCGGAGCTCTTGGCCCCGTTGCCGTACGACGAGATGGCCATGTAGTCCATCTCCACCGGCAGCTCGATCTTGCGGGCCAGGTCCGCCATGAAGATGGCCGCCCCGCGCAGCACGGAAATGAGCACGATGCCGTCTCCGTCTGCCGTATGGGCGTAGTCGCGCGTGATGGCGCGGCCGATCTCGCCCACGCGCTCGGCGATTTCCTCTTCGGTGAACAGTACCTCCGCTATGTCGCTATGCACAAGCCTGCATCCTTCGTCGCTTCGTCGCATCCGCGCTCCGCCGACCCCACGCGCCGCGCCGAAGCACGGTAGGTGATCTGCGGCGTCACGCTTACCTTGAATTGGGTTAGTGTACCATTGCACCCCGCATAAAAGGCGACAAGACGGTAACGCCGGGCGAAGGGCCACGATTTTTACATTTGCCGTGGGAACAGGGCGTATAGGTTGAAGAAAACGAGTGCTCGAGAAGGCGGGACCGGGGCGTCGGGGCGTCTCGGCGACGCTAAGCCACAGGCGCCATCAGGTCGGGGAAGTCTTCCCTCAAGCGGCCGACGGGCAGGCCGATGACCGTGTCCATCGCGCCCTCGACGCGGTCGACGAAGTTGGCCCCGGCGCCCTGGATGGCGTACGCGCCCGCCTTGTCGAACGACTCTCCCAGCTTCAGGTAGGCGGTGATCTCCTCGTCGGTGAGGTCGCGGAACGTCACCGCGGCGCGGTCGACGAACGTGCGGAAGCCCACGGATATCTTCTCCGCCTCGGGCGCGGCCACCATCCACACCGACACGGCGGTGAGCACCTCGTGAGTGCGCCCCGACAGGCGGCGCAGCATGCGCTTGGCGTCTGAGAGGCTCGCCGGCTTGCCGAATATCTCGCCGTCGAGCACGACCATGGTGTCGGCGCCCAGCACGGCGGCGACGCCCAGGTAGTCCTCGGACAGCACCTCCTGCACCACGGCGCCCGCCTTGCGCTCGGCGAGCTTCTTGGCGGCCTCGGGCGGATCGGCCAGAAGGTCGGCGTCGAGCGCCTCGTCGACGTCGGACACGCGCACGGCGAACGCGACGCCCGCGTCCTCGAGCAGCTGCTTGCGGCGCGGCGAGCCGCTGGCCAGGATGAGGTCGATGGCAGGTTGCTCCTGCGCGTCGGCGGCCTGCGCGCTCGGCGCGGCCGCCTCGTTGGTGTTCTGTTCGTTTTCCATGTCCGGTATTGTAGCGCAAGCCGACACGGCCTGGGCCGTGATCTCCGCCTGCGGCGAACGGCGGACGTTCGGTCACGCGGACGATGCGCCCTAGCCCCTCTTGCGGCGGGCGCGGAAGGCGGCCATGGGCTCGATGCGCACACCGTGCTTGTTGGCGCTGACGGCCAGGTCTCCCTGGATGTTGGCCACGTAACCGCCGCGCGGGGCGCCGGCGGCGTCGTAGGCGGCGAGCACGGCCTCCACTGAGGCGGTTTCCACCCGCGCCTCCGACCCCAGCATCAGGCCCAGCACGCGCACGACCGCGCGCCGCTGCATCGGGCGCGGCTCGGCGCCCAACGCGGGCGCCAGCACGCAGCCCGCGCCATGGTCGACGCCCAGGGCCTCGGCTTGCTCAAGCCATGACGCCTGGCGCTCCACCAGGGCCTCTGCCCGCCCTTCCAGCATGTCGTCCTCGTCGGCGACGAGGTTCATGGTGCGGCACAGCACGTCGAGCAGCTGCGGGTTGCGCTCCTTGGCGCGGGGCACGATCTCGTGGCGCACGTAGGCGCGGAAGCGGTCGGTGTGGGCGTTCGTCGCGTCCTCGCGCCAGAGGTTCCCCTCCGCGTCCACGGCCACCGGTTCGCCCGCCCGCTCGCGTTCAGCCAGACAGGAGCGCAGATCGTCGCGGCTCACGTCCAAAAGGGGGCGCACGACCGGCCCGTTGCGGTAGCGCATGGCGCGGAAGCCGCCCGGCCCCGTTCCCACGATGGAGCGCATGTAGAAGCTCTCCACGCGGTCGTCGGCCGTGTGCGCCGTGAAGATGCGCCCGTCGGCGAGCGGCGCGGCCGCATGGAGGCACAGGCTCTCGAGCGCCTCGTTCGCCGCCAGGTAGCGTTCGCGACGAGCTACGGCCTCGACGTTCTCGCCGGTGCGCTCGGCCTCGCGGGCGATGTCTATCTCGCAGGAGAACAGCGGGATGCCCAACAGCTCGGCCAGCTGCGCGACGAAGCGCGCGTCGGCGTCGGCGTCCTCCCCCCGCAGCTGATGGTTCACATGCAGCATGGCAAGCTGCCCCAAGTCGCCGGCCTCGTGCAGTTCGGAGGCCAGGTAAGCGAGCGCCGTGGAGTCCGAGCCGCCCGACACCATGAGCAAAGCCGGCGTATCCGAGCCCCCCAGCGCCCGTTCGGCGAGGGCGGCCCTCATACGGTCGATGACGGCGGGTGCGGACATGATGGCGCTCCTTTCGCGAGTTTCGCACGCGGCAAGCACAACCGCGCTTCCCCGCGATTATACGTCACCGCCGCAAAACCGAGCCACCGGAGGAAAGCGCAAGAGAACGGCGGAGCAAGGGGCGCCGGCACGGGCGCCGACAGCCGACCGCGATTCGCCAAGTGCAAGCGGATGATCGATTTCTGAGCAGATTTTACCGTTGTGCACGGATTTCACCGCGCCAAACGCCTTCAGAGGCGCACCGGCGACAACCTCGGCGATACACCGCCTGCGGTCGAAATATGCGAGCTGGGGAAACGCGACCGCCTTGCCAGCATTCGAACCGCCCCGCATTCCCAACCGTCAATTCTGCTCAGAAAACCGCCTCGCCCATGCACGGGGAGATGCAGAGCGCCGACGAAAAGCGGGCGAAGGCAGTCGAGGCCGCATGCGCCCGCTTCGGCAAGAAGCGGGCGCATGTTCGGGCAGGCGGACGCTCAGACAGAGCAGGCGATCGGACGGGCAAAATGGGCGTCCTGGCGAGCAGGCGTCCGTCCGGACGGGCAGGCGCGCGGACAAGCGGATGGGCGCGAGGGCGGGCGAACGGGCAGGCGGGTGGGCGAACAGGAGCCCGGGCAGGCGCCCTGGTGCACGGGCGCCTGGGTGCGCGGGCAAGCAGACGGGCCCGACCTACTGCTCGAACAGCGGGGTGGAGACGTAGCGCTCGCCCGTGTCCACCGCGAACGTCACGATGGTCGTGCCGCGCGCCTCGGGATGCTCGGCTACCAGCTTGCGCACGGCGGCGGCGTTCGCGCCCGAGGATATGCCCACGAGCAGACCCTCGCGCGAAGCCAGGTCGCGCGCGGCGGCCAGCGCGTCGGGCGTCGGCACGGACAGCGCGCCGTCGAGCGCGTCCAAATCGAGCGTGGCGGGGATGAAGTTCGCCCCGATGCCCTGGATGCCGTGGGATGCGGGCGCGAGCTCCTCGCCGGCCAGCGCCTGCGAGACAAGCGGGCTTTCCGCCGGCTCGACCGCGTAGAACTTCGTGGGCGCTCCCTGGGCGCGCAGGTAGTGGGCCACGCCCGAGATGGTGCCGCCCGTTCCCGCTCCGGCCACCACGTAAGCGGGGAAGCCGCCCAGCTGGCGCACGATCTCGGGGCCGGTGGTCTCCTCGTGAGCGCGGGGGTTGTCGAGGTTCGTGAACTGCCCCACGATCCACGCGCCCGGCGTGTCACGCGCGATCTCCTCGGCGCGCGCCACGGCCCCGGCCATGCCGGTTGCCGCCGGCGTGAGCTCGAGCTTCGCGCCGTAGGCGGCCATGAGGGCGCGGCGCTCGCGGCTCATGGACTCGGGCATGGCTATGACCACGTCGTAGCCGCGCGCGGCTCCGATCATGGCGATGGCCACGCCGGTGTTGCCGCTCGTGGGCTCCACGAGCACCGTGCGGCCCGGCGCGATCTCGCCGCGCTCCTCGGCACGGTCGATCATGCTCTTCGCGGCGCGGTCCTTGATGGAGGCGCCGGGGTTGGCGGCCTCGTACTTCGCGTACACGTCGGCGCCCACGTCCTGCGAGAGCGCGTCCAGCCGCACGAGCGGCGTCTCGCCGATGATCTGCGATACCTGGTCTGCCATTTCAATCTCCTAGCGTTTCAGTAGGTTTTTGCCTATAGTAGCATGCCTTCGTGAAATGGCAAGCTTTCAGCCGCACTATTTCACAAGGTTTTGGCCAGGAACCTCTGCTCGAACTCCTCGGGCGGGCAGGGGCGGCCGAACAGGAAGCCCTGGATGCTGTCCAAGCCCATGCCGCTCACGGCCTCGTACTCCTCGGGCATCTCGACGCCCTCCAGGCACACGCGGATGCCCACGTCGTGGCACAGCTCCACCACGAAGCGGATGAACGTGGCGTCGAACGTGCTGTCCTGGATGTCGCGCACGAACGTGCGGTCGATCTTCACGATGTCGGCCGGCGACTGCTTGAGCATGCCCAGCGCCGCGTAGCCCGTGCCGAAGTCGTCCATGGCCACGCGAACCCCCAGCGCGCGCACGCCGGCGAACAGCCGCTGCGCCGCCTCCTCGCTGCTGGCGAAGCAGCTTTCCGTCATCTCCACCACGAGGTTCGCAGGAGGCAGGCCCGTCAGCGACAGCGCCTCGGCGATGCTGGGCACGAGCTTCACCTCGTCCAGTTGGCGGTACGACAGGTTCACGCTCATGACGAAATCGGGATCGTACGCCCGCCACTGCGCGGCGGTCTCCATGGCGCGGTACAGCACCCAGGCGCCGAACGGCACGATGAGCCCGCTCTCCTCCAAAAGCGGTATGAACTCCAGCGGCGGCACCTCGCCGCAGGCGTCGCAGCTCCAGCGCGCCAGCGCCTCGGCGCCGATGACGCTCCCGTCCGCGGCGCGCACCTGCGGCTGGAACACCAGGCGGAAGCCCTCGAAGTCGTGCTCGATGCTGTCGCGCAGACGCTCCACGAGCTCCAGCGTGCGCGAGCGCTCGGCCAGTATGCTCGGCGAGAACGACACGCGCCGCTTCTTGCCGTGGCCCTTGGCGTACTCGAGCGCGTAGTTCGCGAACTTCACCAGGTCCTCGTAGTTCTCCGCATCGTCGGGATACTGGGCGCAGCCGGCCGAGAGCGTGCAGTAGAACTTCTTGCCCTCGTGCGTTTGCTGGCGACGGAACGCCTGGTGCAGCGCTTGGTAGACGTCGGGAAGGGCGACGGCGTCGTCGCCGCGCGCCACGACGGCGAATTCGTCGCCGTCCAGCCGGTACACGTGCGCCCGCCCCACGAGGGCGCTCTGGATGCGATGCGCGATGATGCGTATGACGTCGTCGCCGAACCCTCGGTCGTAGCGGTCGTTGATGTGGCGCAGGTCGTCGATGCCCAGCACCATGAGGCCCAGGCGCTCGTCGGCGCGCGTTTCCAAGGCGCGGCGCACCGCGCCCTCGAACTCGAACTTGTTGAACAGCCCGGTGAGGGGATCCACCTCGTTCTTCTTCTCGAGGTTGGCGATGAAGCCCGCGAACAGGCAGGGCTCGCCGTTCGCATCCGGCACCACCGTGCCCCGGCAGCGCAGCCACACCCACTCGCCCACGCGGTTGCGCGCGCGGTACTCCACGCAGTGGCGCGTCGCCCGTCCGTCGACGATGTCCTGGTTCGACTCCATGAACGCCTGGTAATCGTCGGGATGCACGTGCGAGCCCCACACGGCGGCCGCGTCGGCGACCACCTGCGAGGGCAGGCCGAACTCCTCCACCATGGGCTGCGGATAGCAGAACACGCCCGTTTTCATGTTGCACACGTACAGGTAGTCGTCCGTGCTGTCCACCAACGCGTCGTACAGCAGGCTCTTGTCGAACTCGAACGCGCGCACGTCCTCCTCGGCCAAGGCGGCGTGGCGCGCAAGGGCCTCTTCGGCCCGCGCCACGCTGCGCCCGATGTGCAGGCGCCGCTTCTGCTCGTACATGCGCTCGTCGGCCAGCGTGAGCACGTCGTTGAGCTCGGCTTCGTCGGCGGGATGCACTTCCACGACGCCGAAGCAGAAGCCCGTTTCCCGCAGATCGCTCTTCACGCGATGCGAGAGCTGGTCGTCGGCGCGCTCCATCTTGCCGCGCGCCTCCGCGGCATCCCCTTCCACCACGCACACGAACTCGTCTCCCGAAAGGCGGAAGGCGAACTCGTCGCCCGAGAGCTGGCCGCGCACGGCATCGGCGGCTGCGCGTAGCACCACGTCGCCCTCGGCATGGCCGAACGTGTCGTTGATCTCTTTGAGGCGGTTGATGTCGAACAGGCACACGCAGAACACGTCGCCCTCGTCGCCCGCACGGCTGAGGCGCGCCTGCAGCCTGCCCTTGCCAATGCGCCGGGTGAGCAGCTCGGTAAGCTCGTCGATGCTGGCCGTTTTCACGTCCGTGATGTCCACGGACTGCTGAAGGTGCGCGAGCGAGCCGTCGACCCAGCGTATGAGGCTGTCGCAGTTGCGGTACACGCGTCCCGTTTTCGAGCTGGTTTCCTCCCACTCGATCACGTGGCCCGGCTCGCCGAAGGCCTTAAGCTTGTCCACCGGGCAGAACGGGCAGCGGCGATCCAGATTACGTTGCAGCGTCTGCCAGCACAGGGCGCCCTCGGGCCGGTCGAGCCCGTAGTCTTCCCGCATGGTGCGGTTCATGTACAGGATCTCGTCGGTGGCGGGATCGGTCACGTACACGTTCGCGCGCATGCCGTCCAGCACGGTGTCCAGCACGAACCGGTAGGCGTCGGCCTGCACGTCGTCCGAAGCCGGCGCCTGTTCGGCGCCATTCTCCGCGTACTCGTCCATGGCTATCGCCCTCCTTCGCGCTCAAGAAGCGCAATCGTCTCGATATGGTCCGTATGCGGGAACATGTCCACCGGCTGCAGCACCCGCAAGCGGTAGCCGCGGCGCTCCAGGTGCCGCACGTCGTGAACCTGCGTTTCAGGATTGCAGGAGATGTACACCACGCGCGCGGGCGCGCACGCCGCCAGCGATTCTAGGAACTCCTCGCTCGAACCGGCTCGGGGCGGGTCCATGAGCACGACGTCGGGCCGCTCCCCCTCGGCGGCCGCCTTGCGCATGAAGGCGCCCGCGTCGTCCACGACGAACCGCGCGTTCTCCACGCCGTTGTGCCGGGCGTTCTCGCGCGCGTCGCGGATGGCCGACGCCACGGAGTCCACGCCCGTGACCTGCGCCGCCCCGTGCTTGGCGGCCACGAGCCCGATGGTTCCGGTGCCGCAGTACGCGTCCACCGCGCGCTCCGTGCCGGTGAGGCCCGCCAACTCCACGGCCTGCCGGTACAGCACCTCGGTCTGCACGGCGTTCACCTGGTAGAACGACTGCGACGAGATGCGGAAGCTCAAACCGC
The DNA here is from genome assembly GCF_003339845.1 of Gordonibacter sp. 28C. Taxonomy (GTDB): domain Bacteria; phylum Actinomycetota; class Coriobacteriia; order Coriobacteriales; family Eggerthellaceae; genus Gordonibacter. Next base: position 465,663 of record NZ_PPTR01000001.1, on the reverse strand, counting down.
ACAGCTGGTCCAGTATGAAACCCGGACCGTACAGCGTCTGCTCGCGCTCGCCCAGGATCACGTTCGTCTGGCGCTCGTTCACGTTCTGCACGATGGTGGTGACGCCCGGGCAGCGCTTGACGAGTTCGCGGCAAAAAGCGCGGGACCCGGGGAACTCCCGACCGTTCGTCACCAGCGTGACCAGCATCTCGCCGCTCGTGTGCCCCACGCGCACCACCGCGTGGCGCAGAAAGCCGCTGCCCGCGTCCTCGCGGTAGGGTTCCATGCCGAAGCGGGGCATGAGGTTGCGGATGGCCAGGATCACGCGCTTGGCCTCCTCGTTCTCCACGAGGCACTCGTCGGTGGGCACGATGCGATGCGAGTGGGCGGCGTACATGCCGCAGAGTATCTCGTGGCGCGGGCGGCCCGCCGCGCGGCGATCGCGCGCGTCGCGGGCGCGGTCGCCGCGCGAGCCCTTGCCCTTGCCGGCCGGCGCCGCACCCGGCAGCTTCTTGCCCGGCGCGTAGGGCGAGACCACCTTGTTGCGGTAACGGTAGGGGTCGTCCATGCCCAGGATGAGACGCAGCTCGGCGCCGTCGATGCCGCCGAACAGCTCGGCCACGCGCGCGTCCTTGCGGGCCAGCTGCTCGGCGTAAGGCTCGTTCACATGCTGGCAGGCGCCGCATGCGCGGGCATGGGGACAGGTTGGCACGGCGTCGGGTTTCTTACCAGACGAGGAATTTCGCATTGTCGTTGCTCCAGTGCACGTCGCGGATATAACGTTGCAGCGCGGCACCGTCGCGTTGCTCGAACAGCCGAACGATCTCGGCATGCTCGTCGTTGGCCTTGCGCAGCAGCGCGTCGAGGTCGGCGGCGTCCACGTTGGCGTACTCCCGTTTCATAAAGTAGCGGTTAAGCTGGTGGACGAACTCGATAAGCCGCGAGTTGCCGCACTTCTCCACGTAGCAGTTGTGGAAGTCGCGCTGCAGGTCGTCGTACTTCTTGTACAGGCCCTTGTCTATGGCGAGCTGCATGGATCCGTGCAGGAACTGCAGCTGGGCGATGTCGTCGTCGGTCATCTCGTTTACGGCCAGAAGCGCCGCGCGGCCGTCGAGGGGCGCTATGACCTCCACGATCTCGCGCGCGCTGTCCTCCGTCACGCGCTTCACGTAGAAGCCCTTGCGCGGCACGTTCTCGAGATAGCCGTCGGCGGCAAGCTGGATGAGCGCCTCGCGCACCGGCGTGCGGCTCACGCCCAGCGCATCGCATATCTGCTGCTCGCTGATTTTATGGTCGTCGCCCAGCGTCCCCCCGTCGATGAGGTCGGCGATGTAGTCGTACACGTGGTCTTTGAGCGACCGGAACTCGTTCGTCATGCTGCCCGCCTGTCAAGCTGTTTCCATGTATACCAATATACCATATCGCTCCCTATACGCTCTTTGAGGAAGGCGGGCAGCTCTTTGCGCTCGGCCACGGCAGATGAGCGAAAGGCCGTGGCGAACGGCATGCCGCGATAGCCGCGTTGAATGCCCGTCCGGTTGGATGCCGCGCAAAGCGCACGAAATCGTTTGCAGTTGCGAGACCCCCCCCCCTGCAAACCCGCGCACCCGCTCGTCCGTTTTCCACGATTTGAAAAAAGTTCTTGTTTCCTCTTGATTGTATACAATATACAGAATACAATATGCGGCATAGCGAGCCGAAAGCTCCACCTCAACGAAAGGACCGTTTTATGACCAAGTTCTCCAACGTCATCGTCCGCCGCCCCGCCAAGTCTATGGACGAGGGCATCACCTCCGCCCCCGAGCTGGGCCAGCCCGATTACGAGAAGGCGCTCAAGCAGCACGACGACTACATCGCGGCCCTCAAGGAGTGCGGCGTCGAAGTGACCGTGCTGCCCGCCCTCGAGCAGTTCCCCGACTCCTGCTTCGTGGAAGATCCCGCGGTCATCACGCGCTGCGGCGCCATCATCACGAACCCGGGCGCCGCGAGCCGCAACGGCGAGAAGGACGAGATCGAGCCCGCCGTGCGCAAGTTCTTCGACGACGAGCACGTGAAGCACATCCAGAGCCCCGGCACGCTGGACGGCGGCGACGTCATGATGGTGGGCGACCACTTCTACGTGGGCCAGTCCGCCCGCACGAACGAGGAGGGCATCCGCCAGTTCTGCGAGATCCTGGAAGGTTGGGGCCTCGAGGGTTCCGAAGTGAAACTGGAGAAGGTCCTGCACCTGAAGACCGGCGTGAACTACCTGGAAGACGGCAACATGCTGGTGTCCGGCGAGTTCGTGACGAAGCCCGACTTCGAGCAGTACAACCGCATCGAGATCCCCGAGGACGAGGCGTACGCCGCGAACTGCATCTGGGTCAACGGCACCGTCATCGTGCCCGAGGGCTATCCCACCGTGTTGAAGGCCGTGCAGGACGCCGGCTACGAGACCATCACGGTCGACACGTCCGAGTATCGCAAGCTGGACGGCGGCCTGAGCTGCCTAAGCCTCCGCTTCTAGCTCTTTTGTCGTCCCCGCTCAAGCTGCTGCCCTGTCATCCAGAGCGGAGCGCCGCCAGGCGCGGAGTCGAAGGATCCCGTGCGGCGACAGCAGAAAGCCTCACGGCTAGCGCCGCGCGGGATCCTTCGTCCCCGCTCCGCGGGGCCTCCCTGCGCCCGCTCCGCGTGCTCGGGAGTTCGACAGTCCACTGGACTGTCGAATGCTCCGCTCGCTCAGGATGACAGGGGTTCGGGACGACAATCTCCAACATCGCCGCATACGGCGCGCTGCGGCTCTGCCCGGCGCGCCGTTTCATTTCTGACGCTCGCACCCTTCGTGCCCTGCGTCCGCACTCCCTGCAACCCCTTGAAAGGAGGGGCCATGTCTCGTGCTGTCTCGAAAAGCGCCGACAAGGGCATGATCATCGACCCGAACGGCCTGAGCCTGTTCCGTCTCACCATGATGGTGATCACCGCGAGCATCTGCGGCGGCATCTTCGCCCTGGCCGGCGACATGGCGGCCGGCGGAGCCAACACCGGCGCCGTGCTGGTGAGCTGGGCCATCTGCTTTGTCGGCGTGTTTTCGCTCATGATGTGCTTCAACGGGCTGTCCCAAGCGCGTCCCGACCTCACCGGCGGCATCTATGCGTACGCCGCCGCCGGGTTCACCAAGTACGTCGGGTTCAACTCGGCGTGGGGCTACTGGATCTCCGCCTGCCTGTCCAACGTGTCGTTCGCCATCCTGCTGTTCTCGGCGCTCGGGTACTTCTTCCACCCGTTCGAGAGCGGAAACAACCTGCTGTCGTGCGTATGCGCGTCCGCTTTCCTGTGGGTGCTCGTGGTGCTGGTGGCCCGCGGCGTGAAGGAGGCGGCCGGCATCAACGTGGTGGTCACCATCGCGAAACTGGTGCCCCTCGCGCTGTTCGTGCTGTCCATCGCGCTGCTGGGCAAGTTCGACCCCGCCATCTTCATGGAGAACTTCTGGGGCGAGGCGGGAGGCCCCGACTTCATGACCCAGGTCGTTTCAACCATGATCGCGCTCGTGTGGGTGTTCACCGGCATCGAGGGCGCCGTGGTCATCTCGGGCCGCGCGAAGTACGCCCGCGACGTCGGCCGCGCCACCGTCATCGGCTTCGCCGCCGTGTTCGTGCTGTACCTGATCATCTCCATCGAGAGCATGGGCATCATGCCCCGCGCCGAGATGGCCGCGTTGGCCACGCCGTCCATGGCCGGCATCCTCGAGCACGCCATCGGACCGGTGGGAGCGGGCATCGTGAACCTGGGCGTGGTGCTGTCGCTTCTGGGCGCCATGCTGGGCTACGTGATCATCGCCGCCGAGACGCCGTTCGAGGCTGCGCGCCAGGGCGTGTTCCCCAAGGCGTTCGCCCGCACGAACAAGAACGGCGCGCCCATCGTCACCGTGCTCATCTCGGCGGGCATCACGCAGCTGTTCCTGATCGTGTCGGTGTTCTCGTCGTCCACGTACCAGTTCTTCTACGCGTGCGCCGTGTCCACCATCCTCATCCCCTACGTGTGCTCGGCCGCGTACTACATGAAGATCGCCTGGAAGCGCGAGTCGCTGCAGCCCGACCAGATCGCGAAGGCGCGCATTTTGGGCACCGTCGGCTTCATCTACACGGTGTTCCTCGTGTGGGCGGCCGGCCTCGTGGGCATCATGATCACCACGATCCTGTTCGCGCCGGGCATCATCGTGTACGTCGTTGGCCAGAAGGGGCGCGACGAACCGATACTGCCCCACGTGGCCGACAAGATCATCGCCGCCGTCATCGTGGCGGTCATGATCCTGTCGATAGCGCTCATGGCCACGGGAACCATTTCGGTGTTCTAATCCGGCCCGTTCTGCCGGGCGGCAACAAGGAGCGTGGGGGACAGGTGCGTTGAAAGCCGTTCGGACAGGATGGCCTCTCGCACCTTCTCCTTCCGAGGCGGCGAGGCAAACCCGAGGCCGCCGGGCGCGACGGGCGTCCATGCCGCTTTCCCGTTCGTTCGCAACGGCGACGGGTAACGGTTGCAGAAGGAGCGTGTTCCGCCGAGGCATCCATCGTATAATGGGCGGCATCAGCGTTCGCGGCTCGGCCACCCGCATGCGAAGGGTGCGGCGCGAACGACCCGGCCCCCGAAACGAAGGTCGCCCATGAGCAGAAACATGACCCGCAGGTTCTTCGCCGTATTCGCCGCGTTCACCCTGGCGGCATCGCTGGTCGGCATCCCCGTCGGCGCCTATGCGGACGACGGCGCGAACGCAGGATCGTCCTCCCCCATCGTCATCGTGCACACCAACGACGTGCACTGCGCCGTAGACCAAGACGCCAAGAACGAGAACCTGGGGTACGCGAGCCTGGTCTCCTATGTCAAAAACGCCGAGAGCGCGTACGGCAACGCCAACGTGGCGCTGGTGGACGCGGGCGACGCCGTGCAGGGCAGAGCCATGGGCACGCTTACGAAGGGCGAGTACCTCATCGACATAATGAACCAGGCCGGATACGACATCGCCGTTCCCGGCAACCACGAGTTCGACTACGGCATGGAGCAGTTCAACAAGCTCGTGGACAGGGCGAACGCGCAGTACATCTCCTGCAACTTCATGGATCTTCGCACGGGCAAGACGGTGTTCGACGCCTACGCCATCAGGGAATACGGCACCGGCGCGAGCAAGACGAAGGTGGCCTACGTGGGCATCTGCACGCCCGAGACACTGACGAAGTCGTCGCCCGCCAGCTTCAAGGACCAAGACGGCAACTTCGTCTACGGGTTCTGCCAGGACGAGTCCGGCGCGGCGCTCTACGCCGCCGTGCAGAACGCGGTGGACGCCGCGCGCGCCGCCGGCGCCGACTACGTGGTGGCCATCGGGCACTTGGGACAGGCGGGCATCACCGAACGGTGGCGCAGCGACACGGTGGTGGCGAACACGACCGGCATCGACGCGTTCATCGACGGCCACTCGCACGAAGCGTACGAGCAAGTCGTGAAGAACAAGGACGGCAACGACGTGCCCCTGGCGCAAACCGGCACGCAGCTGGTGAACATCGGCGTGCTGACCATCGACCCCGCGACGAGCACCGTTTCGGCCGCCGCCGTGAACGCGGCCGACGGCACCGAGCTGGCCGACAGCGCGGATGCCGACGCAGCGTCGAAGGCCGACGCCGAAGACGGCTTGCTCGGAACGGACGACGGCGACCGCTCCGCCGCGAGCGACGCACCGGGCGGCGGTGCGACCGGGGCCGTTCCTACTGACGAGGGCGACGACCCCGATCCAAGCGCAGAGAATCCCGACGCGGAGAACGGCGCGACGAACGGCGAAAGCGACGCGGAGGGATCGCCCGGCGCAACCAACCTGCGCCCGACGTCCCGTGCAGCCGAGCCCGCAGCCACCTCCAACGACCTCGGCGCGCCCGCGCTCGACACCTCCGCAAACGCGCTCGGCGAATCCCCCGCCGCGACGGCGCCAACCGCAGCCGGCAGCATCGCGGGAAAGCTGGTGAGCGACTGGACCGACCAGGATCCGGGCACGTTGGCGCTGGTCAACAAGCTCGATGCCGAAATCAAGAAGACAACCGGCAAAAAGATAGGCACCTCGGACTACCGCCTGATGGCGCTCTACCCCAACAAGGAATGGGCCGTCCGCGCGCAGGAAACCAACCTGGGCGACTTCGTGGCCGACGCCTACTACGCGTCCGCCGTGCGCGGCGGCCTGCAGGTCGACGCCGCCTTCGTGAACGGCGGGGGCATCCGCGCCGACGTCGAGGCGGGCGACGTCACCTACGGCAACCTCATCGACGTGCAGCCCTACAACAACCAGCTGTGCGTGGCCGAGGTGCGCGGCCAAGACCTGCTCGACGCGCTTGAGATGGGCGCCCGCATGTACCCTGCCCCGCTGGGCGGGTTCCTGCAGGTGTCGGGCATAAGCTACACCATCCGAACCGACGTCCCTTCCTCGGTCGTCACGGACGCCACCAGCAACTTCGTGCGCGTGGACGGCCCGTACCGCGTGCAGAACGTGACCGTGGGCGGACGTCCGCTCGACGTGAGCAAGACGTACCGCGTGGCGTCGCACACCTACTACCTCGAGCAGGGCGGCGACGGCATGACCATGCTCAAGAGCGATGCCGTGACCCTGCTCGGATTGGACAACGAAGCGCTCATCGACTTCATCACGAACGATCTGGGCGGCACGATCGGCGCCGCGTACGCCGACCCGAACGGGCAAGGGCGCATCGTCGTCAAGAACGGCCCCGACTCGCCGGGCGGGAGCGCCCTCGCCAAAACCGGCGACGGTGCCGCAAGCGCTTCGGCAACCGCCTCGGTCGTCGCGCTCTGCGCGCTGGCCGGAGCCCTGGGCGCCGGTCGCGTCGCGCGGCGGCGCGGGGAGCGGGAACAGACTATGCGCGGGTAACGATACCCTGACCGTGCCTAGGAGGTTTCGCCTCGAAATGGTATAGTGGCGAAACCCGTGAAAGGAGCGCGTCCGTGAAATTCATCATCCGCTGGCTCGTAACCGCCATCGCCTTCGGCGTCGCCGTGTGGATCGTGCCGGGCATCGACATCGTGGGCGGCACGGAAGCGTGGGCGGCCATCGCCCTCTACGGTCTTATCCTCTCGCTCATCAACATCAGCGTGAAGCCGCTCATGCAGCTTTTGAGCCTGCCCATCACCGTCATCACGCTGGGCATCTTCTACCTGGTGGTGAACACGCTCATGCTCTACGTGGCCGCCTGGCTGGCCAACGGCATCTTCCAGGTGGGCATCGAAATAGCCACGTTCGGCAGCGCCTTCGTGGGGTCCATCGTGATCAGCATCGTGTCGGGGCTCATGAACGCGCTTTTGGGCAACAAGGACTAAAGAGCTTTCGGCTTTCGCGTCCGCCGGTCCTTCGCCGGCAGAGCTTCGGCGGCCCCGTCGCACCCGGCGCTCATCGCGCCGCGGTTGAGGCAGGGCCGCTCGCGTATCTCCAGAAAGCCTCCATGGCGCAGCGCGCGTTCCGCCCTACAATGGATGCGAGAAAAACGCCTCGATCGAAGGCGGCCGGGCACCCTGCGCGAGCGCTCGGCCGCCTTCGATCCGCCAAGCAGGTAAGGAAAACCCATCGTGGAACAATCGACCGAACCCGTCTGCGAGAGCGACGAGCGCATGCCCGCGCCCGCCGAGCCTTCGCCCTCGAAACGGAGAAGGGCGCTGCATGCGGGCAAGCGCGTGGGCGTCCTGCTCGTGCAGCTCTCCGTCGTCGTGGCCGTGTACGCCGCCGGCTGCGCGCTGGCCTCGGTGCTGCCCGTCTCGCTGCCGGGCAACATCGTGGGCATGGTGCTGCTGCTCGTGCTGCTGGGAACGGGCCTTCTCAAAGGGAAGCACGTCGGACGCGCCTGCACCTGCCTTTTGGACAACATGTCGCTGTTCTTCATTCCCGCCGGCGTGGCCATCATGGGGTGCTTCTCGCTTTTGGAGGGCAACGTGCTGAAGTTCGCGCTCGTGTGCGCAGTCACGACGGTGCTGGTTTTCTTGGCCACCTCGTACACGGTCATCGCCGTGTCGCGCCTCATGGAGCGTCGAAGCGCGCCCGGCGGACAGCCCGCGACGGCCGACGAGGAGGGGTAGGGCATGCTCTCGATAGTCCTTACCCTGGCGTTCGGCACGCTCGTGTCGTTCGCCGCGTTCAAATTGTCGGTGCTGCTGTACGAGAAGGTGAAGTCGCCGCTGCTCAATCCCCTGCTGGTCACGGTGGCGTGCATCATCGCCGCCCTGAGCGCGTTGCGCATCCCCCTGGAGTCGTACGAGCAGAGCGTGCAGGTGATCTCGTTTCTGCTGGGCCCCGCCACCGTGGCGCTGGCCTATTCGGTGTACCAGCAGCGCCAGATGCTCAAAACCCACTTCGTGCCCATCTTCGCCGGGTGCCTCATGGGGTCGATCGTATCGATGACCAGCGCTTACGCGCTGTGCAAACTGCTGGGGTTGGACGACGCGCTCGCCCTGTCGTTCATCCCGAAGTCGGTGACCACGCCCATCGCCATCGCCGTGTCCCAGCAGCTGGGCGGCGTGACGTCTATCACCGTGGCGGCCGTCATCGTCACGGGCATCCTGGGCGCCATCACCGCGCCGATGATGGCGCGCCTGTTCCACGTGCGCGACAGCGTGGCGAAGGGCGTGGCCATCGGCACCTGCGCCCACGCCGTGGGCACGACGAAGGCGCTTGAGATGGGCGAGCTGGAAGGCGCTATGAGCGGTGTGTCGATAGCCGTGTCCGGCCTGCTCACCACCGCCATCGTCATCGTAGCGAGCTGCTTTCTGTAGTTCAGGGCCCGCAGGCGCACAGGCGGCCCGTAGGGGCGATCTCCTGATCGCCCGTTCGCGCGCAGCGCGAAAACAAACGCCCAGGTTGGCGTAGTAAGTCAGCGAGGCCGGCCGTGGTGTCCGAGATCGTGGGGATGGCGGAGGCGAAGCGTACTTCGGTACGCGAGCCTCCGGCATCGCCGCGAGATCGGGCACCACGGCCGGCCGCAGCGTCGGCGATTGCGCTGGCCGTCAGGCCAGCGCAATCTTATAGATCTCTCGCGCGTCGTCCATGGTGAGCTTCATGAAGCTGCCGAAAGGCTCCCCCTTGTTCTCCTTGAGCGTGGGGATGAGCTTCTCGATGTCCTCTTCGCGCACGTCCAGCTCGTCGAGCGTCACGGGCATGCCGAGCGAGGCGAAGAAGCCGCGCGTCTCGTCGATGGCCGAGAGCGCGTCGGCATCGAGGTCGCCCGTGGGCGCCAGGCCGAACACCTCGCGACCGTAGAAGGCGAAGCGCGCCGGGTTCTGGGCGTACACGTACTCCATCCACGCCGGGAACATGACGGCCAGCCCCGCACCGTGCGTGATGGCGGGGTTCAGCGCGCTCAGCTCGTGCTCCAAGCCGTGCGTGGCCCAGTCCTCGTGGCGGCCGACGCCGGCAAGGCCCTGGTGGCACAGCATGCCCGCCCACATGACGTTCGCGCGGGCATCGTAGTTGTCCGGCTCCACCATGACGCGCGGCGCTTCGGCGCGCACGGTTTTCATAAGCGACAGGCACAGGTTGTCCGTGACGGGCACGGCACCCACGTCGTCGAAGAAGCGCTCCAGCAGGTGGCAGAACATGTCGGTGAGGCCGGCGGCCGTTTGGTACTCCGGCAGCGTGAACGTGAGCTCGGGGTTCATGAACGCCAGCTTCGGTCGCTGCGCGTTGTTCGCGTAGCCCGACTTCAGCTGCAGCTCGTCGTTGCTCACCACGGTGTTCTTCGACGCCTCGCTGCCGGCGGCGGGAATGGTGAGCACCACGGCGATGGGCAGCACGTCGTCGGTGAGCCGCTTCGTCTCGAAGAAGTCCCACACGTCACCGTCGTAGTGCGCGCCCACGGCGATGGCCTTCGCCGAGTCGATCACCGATCCGCCGCCCACGGCGAGCACCCAGTCGATGCCGTGCTCCTTGCAAAGCGCGATGCCCTCGCGCGCCAAACCGATCTCCGGGTTCGGCCGCACGCCGCCCAGCTCCACGTGCTCGACACCAGCCTCGTCGAGCGCTGCCTTCACGCGGTCGATGAGCCCGCTTTTCACCGCGCTTTGGCCGCCGTAGTGGATGAGCGCCTTGCGCGCGCCGCGCTCGGCCAGTTTCACGCCAACCTGCTCTTCCGCCCCGTGCCCGAACACGAAGTGCGTCGGCGATATGAACTCGAAGTTCTCCATGGCAGCCAGTCCTTTCCGCAAAGCCTTTTCCGTTGATCACCCAGTATACCGCTCCCCCGCGCCCGCACGATGCGCGCCCGCCGAAAGAGGCGGATGTCGGCAATCGGTTGGAACCGTGTTGGAAACAGGCGATAAGCGCGGAAGATCGAGGCGGCGCACAGGCGAGGATCGTGCAAGATCCGCGCGGCCCCGCGACGGTCGGATTACGGTCGGTGTGCAAGGTTGCGGAGGTAGGATAGACGCACGGATTCGTCCAGGCGGAGAGGACCGACACCCCTTACACCCATTTCCGATTTTAGGAAGGGGGGTGACCCTCTATGGATGATACGCTGCTTGCCCTTACCGGAGTGATCTTGCAGGTTCTCGGGCTGCACGTCGCGTTGCTGGGCGTGCTGCTCGGGGCGGCCGAGCTTCTGCTGAAGCTCGTGTCGATAGATACGCCCCGGTCGTCCGACAAGGACGAACCGGGGCACAGCGCATAACATCCGAACCGCCGAGACGATCCGAGAGCCGTGGGGAGTTACCGCTCCCTGCGGCTCGCCTGCATTATAGCAAACGAGGCTCTTGAACGTAACCGCTAAGTGCCACTTATTTCGGGCATGTACCCTCTCATGCAGCCTTCGCGTTACCGGAGTTGGCACGAGGCGAGACAGCCGTGGCACCTCCCGCTGCTGCGTGAGATCCTTCGACTCCGGCGGCTTCGCCGCCTCCGCTCAGGATGACAAGCAAGAGCGCCGCGCCACTTGCGCCTTAGGATACCATCCGCAAACAGCAACCACCCCATAACCCCATCCCCCTCACCCGTCATGGTTTTTTCAACCGCACAGGGGCGGGGGCCGGCGAGGGGTCGGCGAGAGCCGGAGCGAGATTCCGCACGAGCCGAACAGCCCAGCGGGCTGTTCGTGCGAGCTCAGGACTGCTCGAGCGCCGGCCCTCGCCGACCCCTCGCCGGCCCCCGCCCCGCCCCGCAGGTCGAAAAGACCGATTACCCCAAAGCCACGTCCAGCACCATCATAACCAGAAACCCCGCCATGACGCCCAGCGTGCCCACGTTGGAGTGCTCGCCCAGGTGCGCCTCGGGAATGAGTTCCTCCACCACCACGTACATCATGGCGCCGGCCGAGAACGCCAGCATCCACGGCATGTACGGCGAGATGAGTCCCGCGAACAGCACCACCAGGATGCCGAACACCGGCTCGGCCAAACCAGACAGCGTGCCCAGCGCGAACGCCTTGGGCGAGCTCATGCCCTCCTGCAGCATGGGCAGCGCCACCGCCGCGCCCTCGGGGATGTTTTGGATGCCGATGCCTATGGCCAGCGCCACCGCCATGCCGAACATGGCCGGGTCGCCGCCGTTCTGGGCGGCGATGGCGAAAAGCAGACCAACGCTCATGCCCTCGGGGATGTTGTGCAGCGTGACCGCCGTGAACAGCAGCGTCGGTCGGTCCCACTTGCTCGGCAGCCCCTCGGGCTTGCTCTCGCCCGGATGCAGGTGCGGCAGCAGCTGGTGCAGCACCATGAGGAACGCCACGCCTATCACGAACCCGCCCGCCGCGGGTATCCAGCCCACCTGACCCGCTTCCTCGGCCCGCTCGATGGCAGGGATGAGCAGCGACCACACCGACGCGGCTATCATGACGCCCGCCGCGAACCCCAGAAACGCCCGCTGGATGGTCATGCTGTTGCGCTTGCGGAACAGAAACACTGACGCCGCGCCCAGCGTCGTCATCAAAAACGTGAACCCCGTGCCCATCGCGGCCCAGAGAAGCGCGGTTTGCATGAGCGCCCTCCCATCGTATCGTCCATCGCCAACCGCGGTATGGGAACAGCGATTGGCGCGCTCTTCGTTGGAAAACCAAGTGTAAGCCTTTTTGCCGGCTCGTTAGACCTTATTCGGCCAGCGTTACCGAGCCGCCCTGCGCAAACCCGCTTTTCAAGCGGACACGCAATGAGGCCGGGGGTGTCCCCGGCCTCATCGAAAGGAATGCCGACAGCGTGCTTGGCGTATCCTTAGTTCACCCACAAGCCCTGCCGCAAAGCGGCTTCGCAATATCACGAGACTGTAACTTGGCGAAGATAGTCTTTTCGTTTATCATTGCGGTTTTGTTCTCTACTGTCGGACACGGTGGATTATAGGCCCTTTGCCAAGCAAACTGAACCCCTTTTGCCCCTTTTGTGCACGTGAGCAACGAAACCGTTACCGTCGTCAACAGTCCGTTTAACCTCGCATGCCCTTCGAAAGCCGCGCTCACCTCTTCTTTTGCGGACCCTTGGATCCCTTCGAGCTCTTCGGCGCCCAGTCGCGCATGCCGGGAATGGCGCCGCCCGCAATCTCCCAAAGATAGAGGCTCGCCACCGATCCGTACGGCGAGTAGCGGCGCTTGTACTTCGCGAACAGCTGCGGGGTGATGCGCCGATGGTGGTGCAGCATGCGCAGGCCGCGCAGGATGGCCAGGTCGCCGAAGCTCATGACGTCGGGCCGCTGCATCGAGAACGTCATGAGCATCTCGGCCGTCCACACGCCGATGCCCGGAAGCGCCGAAAGCCGCCGGCACACCTCGTCGTCGGGCAGGTCGGCCAAGGCCTCAAGGTCCAGCTCGCCGGACAGCACGCGCTCGGTGCATCCCTTGATGTAGCCGACCTTCCGGAACGACAGCCCGAACCGCTGCAGCTCGTCGTCGGTGCAGGCGGCCACGGCTTCGGGCGCGACGTCGCCGAACGCGTCGACCATGCGCTTCCAAACGGTTGCCTGCGCCTTCGTGGATATCTGCTGGCCCACGATGCAGTTCACGAGCGCCGCGAACAGATCGGGCGTCACCTCGCGGCGCACGGGGCCGATGGCGTCTATGGCCTCGGCGAGCCTTGCGTCGCGCGCTTTGAGATGGGCTATCGCCCTTTCGTCGTAGGGGAAATACTGCGGCTTTCCCATCGATATCCTTCCACCGTGGCCTCTTCGTCAAGTATAGCCGCTCTGTTGCGGGGAGGGCGCACGCGAGCGCAAGCGCAAAAGAGCCGGCACGTCTCGGAACCGACGCTCGCATTCGCGCACCTTGCGCGCCGATCCGAGCGAAACGCACCGGAAAAGGTGGAGAAAGTCCTCGCTACGGAATAAACCGACCATAGCCAGACGCAATCGAAAGGGGTACCATCGACTCAGCATAACGGCGGGCCCCGCGCGCGTCGACGTTCACGAAAAAAGGGGGAAACCATGAAAGACCATCCAGTGCGGAACTCCATCTACAACGTGTACTTCAGCCCGACGAAGGCCACCCAGACCATCGCCTACGCCGTCGCCGACGCCATCGCGGCCGACCGCGACCTCACCAGCATCGCCATCAACCTGACGAAGCCGAACAGCCGCCCTGTGCGCGCCGGCGGCCAGGCGGGCGACGTGTTCCTGTTCGCCTTCCCCGTGTACGGCGGGCGCGTTCCCACCGTGCTCATGGACTGCATCGACCAGTTCCAAGGCGAGGGCGCGAAAGCCGTGGTGGTGGGCGTGTACGGCAACCGCGACTACGATGACGCGCTGCTGGAGGCAGCCGACCTGCTGAACGAGCGCGGCTTCGAGGTCGTCGCCGCCGGCGCGTTCATCGGCGAGCACTCCATGGCCCCGCGCGTGGGCGCCGGCCGGCCCGATGCCGACGACCTGGCCGTGGCCGCGCAGTTCGGCCACGACGTGGCCGCCCTTATCGAGCAGGGCGCCAGCACGATGCCCGCTATCAAAGGCAACCGTCCTTATCGCGACGGCATGCCCGACGCCGACGTGCGCCCCGTCACCACGGACGCCTGCACGTCCTGCGGCATCTGCGTGAAGCTCTGCCCCATGGGCATCATCGACGCCGACGACCCCGCACAGGTGGAGGCGGGCTGTTTGCAGTGCAACGCCTGCGTGAAGGGTTGCCCGGAAGGCGCCAAGCACTTCGAGGGCGAGCAAGCCGCGGCCATCGTGGCCATGCTGGAAGGCAACTGCATGGCGCGCAAGGAGCCCGAGCTGTTCCTGTAGCGAGGAGACGAGGCGGGGTGCGACAAAGGAAATCGATGCGGCGGGCGCACGGTGCGCCCGCCGCATGTTCGTTTCGACCGCACGGTCGCCTTCCCGGGCGGCCAACAGGCCGTCCCCACGAGGCAACGACGCATTAATTAGTCCAGGATCGCCTCGCCCAGCACCGAGTCGAAGCGCACCGACGTGCCGTCGACGTAGGCCACGTTCCAAATGCGGTAGTCGAGGGAGTCCGGCACGTCTTCGGAGGCAAGCGCGCAGCCTTCGCCCGACGTGTCGACTTCCGCCCCGGCATCGCCGCTCGCTGGCGCGTCCTCCGGAAGGCTCCCGGCATCGGCCGCCCCGTCGCGATCGCCGCTCGTCGCGTCGGTCGAGTCGGCGCCGCGACGCAGAGCCGCCTCGGCCTCGGCCAGGGCGTCGTCGAGCTCGGCACGGGTGGGCTGCTCGGTCTCGCGCGCCGCGCCTTCCCAGGCGTTCTCAGCGTCGGGATCGGCCGCGGCCCAGCCGCCCTGCGCCTCGTCGTCGATGCCGGCGGCCTCCGTCACGGCGGCTATGACGTCGGATGCCGAGGACGAGCCGCGCTCTTCCCTGCCGATCGCGCGCTCGACCGCCTTCGCGCCCGCAGCGCCTTCGGCGGGCGCGCCGCCAGCGTCCTCGCGCTGCGCGGCGATGCTCGCACAGGCGGGGATGCGGATGACGTCGATGGGGTCCGCGCCCAGCGCGCCTTCGCGCAGCAGCGTGCGCGCCCTCCCCACGTAGCCTGCGGCGGCCGCCGGAATGGCCGACTCCACCATGCGCACGGCGATGGCCGGACCGCCTTTGAACCGCACCTCCGCCCACGTGAACGGCAGCACGCGCTCGCCGTTGTTGCGACGCGCGTCGTTCTCGCGCGCAACCAGGGCGGACGTTTCGGCGAACTCCTCGTCGAGCCAGGTGGTGAGCGCCCCTTCCCACAGCGGGTCGTCCTGATCTTCGTCCATCGCGCCCGCCCCCACGTCGAACTCGATGACGTTCGCGCTTTGGGAGCCCTTCTCGGCACGTACCACCTCGGTGGGGGCCACGGCCGCGAAGCGGCGCTCGATCTCGGCGTCGGCGTCGCCCTGGTAGCTCTCCTCGTCGAGCACGATGTTCAGTTTCAATTCGGGATGGATCGATGCGGGCATGGCGGTTCCTTTCATCGAACGCGGGTGCGACCGCGAGGGCGCCCGCGAATGGGGTCGTATCCACAGTATTGTCGCTCTGGCCGCAATCCATCCAGCCGTTGCGATTCGAGCGTGACGCAATCGTTGCGCTCCCTTCACCGGAAGGCAAACCGGCGGGAAAGCGCAAGTGCGATCCGCCCGCCCGACCGCTATAAGCGACTCGATGTATTCCTGGTATTACGTTTCGGTTATACTGGAATCATCGCACACGACGAGCCGGCGTCCCTCGCGGGGCATCGACGAGGACCGGGGGATTCCATATGCACGACCGTGAGACAACCGCAACCATCGAAAAGCTTGTAGAGACCGTGTACGACCTCTTTCGCGCCCAGTGCGACTACGAGGACGTGTCGGTGGCGGAGCACGACCTCGTCGCGCGCATCCAGTACGCGTCTGCCGTGGTCCAAGCCGAGAAGGTTGCTCCTCCGGGCGGATGGGACCCGTACGGACGCTGAGGAAACCGCCGACGCTCACGCGGCTGACGATATGCGTTCGAAACATTCGGGGGCGACGGCTTGTGGTATCGTGGGTGCCTGCAACTGAACACGGCCCGCGCCGAAGGGCGCGGGCATCGGGCAGGAGAGGGGCCGACCCATGCGGAACCACCGCGACGCGCAGGACGACGCCAAAGCGGATGCGAAGCTCGAAAGCGAAATCGAAGCGCTGACGTCAAAGGAGACCGAGGCTTCCGAAACGCTGAAGCGGAAGATTCCCTTGCTGCTCAAAGTGTTCGCCATCCTGTGCATTGTCGCCGGCGTCGCCATCCTGCCCATGATCGCGTTCGTGATCGTGGTCATGGTGTTCGCGTTCCGCCAAGGCGAGTTCGCCGGCGATTCCACGGCCTCCACCGTGCTGTTCTTCGCATTGCTGGCCATCCTGGCCGTGCTCACGGTCACGTTCGTCGTGTTCGGCATTCGCCTGCTGCGCGACAAGCGCCGCCACGCGGCCCAAACCGCCGAAGTGCTCACCGGCTTCATGGTAGCCGGCATCCTGTGCGACATCATGCTGTTCGGCCTGGACGGCACCGTGATCTTCTTTGCCGCCTTCCTCGTGTTCCTCGTGGTGCTGACCAGCTATTTGGACCCGTCGCTCGCCGACGAGCGCGAGTTGCAACGCAAGCTGCGCGACATGGAGGTGCGCGAGGACGCCGAGGACGGAACGCTCGGACGCGACGAGACGGGCAAGGGCTACATCGCGCTCAACTTCTTCAACATCTTCTGGATATTCGTGGTGTGCTGCGTGTTGGGCCTGATCATCGAGACGGTTTATCACGTGCTCGTGGTAGACCCCGGGCATTACGAGGACCGCGCGGGCATGCTGTACGGGCCGTTCTCCCCCATCTACGGGTTCGGCGCCGTGCTCTTGACCATGGCGCTCAACCGCTTCCACGACAAGAACGTCATCCTCATCTTCCTGGTGAGCGCCGTTATCGGCGGTGCGTTCGAGTACGCGGTGAGCTGGTTCATGCAGTACGCGTTCGGCATCGTGGCTTGGGATTACACGGGCACGTTCCTGTCCATCGACGGGCGAACCAACGGCATGTTCATGGCCATGTGGGGCGTGCTGGGCGTGGTGTGGATCAAGCTGTGCCTGCCGTGGATGCTGAAGCTGGTGAACCTCATACCGTGGAACTGGCGCTACGCCCTGACCACCGTGGCCGCCGTGCTCATGATAGCCGACGGCGTGTTGACGCTGGTGGCGCTCGACTGCTGGTACGGTCGCGAGGCGGGAAAAGCCCCCGACAGCGCCATCGAGCAATTCTGCGACGAGCACTACGGCAACGACTTCATGCAGGAGCGCTTCCAGAGCATGAGCATCGACCCCGACCGCGCCACCCGCGCGAACTAGCCGCATCTGAGGAAGAGTGAGGGGCGTCCATGCCCTCCGTAGGGGCGCTCTCCTGAACGCCCGCTCGCGCGAAGCGCGAGAATGCGGCCCTCGGTTGCTTTTCGGCTTGCTCCGAAACGGGCGCTCTGGAGAGCGCCCCTACGGGGGTTGCCGCCGAAGAAAGATTGCCGCCTCACTCCTATTGAGCAAATAAACTCGCCTATTGAGCAAATTTGCGCTCCTATTGAGCAAATTTGCTCAATAGGAGGTGGCCATGGCTGCATACCAGAGAAGCATCGTGCGCACGCTCGTCCGGCGCATGAACGAGCCCCGCCGTTTCATCCAAATGCTCATAGGTCCTCGTCAAACGGGGAAAAGCATCACCATCAGGCAGGCTTTGAAGCTCGTCGACGTACCGAGTCATGTCGCGCTGGCGAGCATCGACTCGTCGAGCAGGGACTGGCTGCGCGCGCAGTGGATTCAAGCTCGCAACCTCATTGGAGATGCCTCGCCCAGCGCCCTGCTGGTCATCGACGAAGTGCAATTGGTGAGCCAATGGTCCGCCGTCGTCAAAGAGCTATGGGACGAGGATACATGGAGCGGCATCGACGTGCGCGTCGTGCTCACCGGGTCGTCGTCGCTGCTGCTGCAGACCGGCCTTGTAGAGGGGCTTACCGGACGGTTCGAGATCATAAGAAGCACCCATTGGGGCTATGCGGAGTGTCGGGAGGCGTTCGATTACTCGCTCGACGACTTCCTATTCTTCGGCGGCTACCCCGGAGGCGCCGCGCTCAAAACAGACAAGATGCGATGGCTCGACTATATGAACGAAGCGGTTATCGAGCCGAGCATAAACAAAGACGTGATTGCCTTGGAAGACGTGCGCAAGCCGGCGCTCATGCGCAGGCTGTTCCAAATCGGAGCGCCCTATTCGAGCCAGGAGCTGTCGTATCGCAAGATACTGGGGCAGCTTGACGACGCGGGCAACACCACCACCATAGCCCACTACCTTGACCTCTTGGCCAGCGCCGGCCTGCTTTGCGGCTTGCAAAAGTACGACCCGAAGCTCATTCGAGAAAAGGCGAGCTCTCCCCGCCTCATGGTGTACGACACGTCGCTCATGACCGCCACGTACGGGCAATATCGCGACGCCCTGCTCACCGACCCCGAGCGCAAAGGCCGTCTCGTGGAAAGCGCCGTGGGCGCGTTTTTGCTCGCCCAATCGAACGTGCGGCACTTCGCCGTGCATTGGTGGCGCGAGGGCAACGACGAAGTGGATTTCGTCTTGTCGCAGAACGACTCCGTCATTGCCGTGGAGGTCAAAAGCGGGCGCGTGAAACCCCTTGGGGGCCTGACCGCTTTCGTCAACCGTTTTCCGAGGGCACGAACGCTCGTCGTGGGGTCGGGCGGCTGCTCTGTGGAAGATTTCCTGCTCGGCAAGGTGCCGCTTTTCGACTAGCGCCTCAGCGGGAGCCCCCTCCCCCGCCTTTTGAGAGGCCGTGTATCGCCGCGCGCTCGAACCCGGAGCGCTAGCGCAGGTAGCGCTCGAAATAGCCGGCGCTCCTGAAGGCGAACTCCTTGCTCTTGACGCGCAGGTTGACGGCGAAGGGAACGAGGATGAGGCACACCGCGATGCCGACGCCTATGCCGACGCCCGCCAAGACCTGCGCCCACTCGAACGGGTTGGCGGAAAGCCACGCGATGCCCCAGACGGCGTTCAGAAACAGCGGGAAAAGGGCGGTTGCCACGCCCGGCGCGTAAACGGTCCTCTTCCCCTGGGGCTTGAAGCGCTTGCGCATGCCGATGCCCTCGCGCGTATGGTTCGCCAGCTCGACGATGCCAAAGAACACCGCGACGGTCACGACAGTCGCTCCGAGCGCGTTGGCGTTCGCGGCAACGAGGATGAACACGACCTCGGCGCCGAGGTTGGTGACCATGTTGGTCGCGCGGTTCTGCGGGTACACGAGCGGCTCCTTCGAGCCGAAGGTGAGGTTGTTCATGTAGAAGAAGCCGCCGGGCCAGGTGTTCTCCTCGAAGACGTGCAGGGGGATGCCGGCCGCCAGAACCCAGGCGATTCTCTCAGGCGTCGAAAGATCGCCCCAGTTGACGACCAGCACCGCAAGCGAGGCAACGCCCAAGGCGTACACGACGTAGAGCCACGCCTTGTCGCACCATGCGCTCAACGCCCTCCTAATCAACGCGAGGCTCCGGCTGCTCGACATCCTCCTTGCGATAGCCGCCGTAGCGCATGTAGTACTTGGCGTCCTCGAACGCGAACATGCCCGGCTCCTGCTTGCGGACCCACTTCTTGAGGGGCGTCTCCGTAAGCGGCACGCACACGCAGCACATGACGGCGAACAGAACCACGCACCACAGCCAATCGGTTGCCGTGACGCCTGCGATGTGCGCGACCAGGTACGCCCCGGCCGGCAAGAACATCAAGAGCGACGTGACAAGGCCCGTGTGGTAGATGGTCTTCTTGCCCTTGTCGCGATACCAGAGGTAGGTGGCGATGCCGCCCGCCGTATGGGCGAACAGCTCCATGACGCACAGCAGGATGACGCACAGCGCCACCGCGTTCGAAAGGGGCAGGAAAAAGCAGAGCACCGCGTAAACGAGCGGGATCCACTGCAGCCCCACGTTGGTGACCATGTCCGTGAGCCGGCTCATGGGATAGCGCGTCGGGTCGTAGAGGCTCTCGTCTTTCGGACGGAAGACGCTCGTGTTGTAGAACCAGTGAAGGCCGCCGGGGAACTTCCACTCCTCAAGCACGTGGAAGGCCATGATGTAGGCGACGAAGACGCCCGCTTTGCTGCCCAAGGGCATCGCGTCCCAGAAGACGGCCGCAAGCACCGCCACCACCGCCGCCGTGACGCAGAGGAAGACGATCCACTGATTGTCGCACCATTTGTCCAGTTTCTTAACGAAGTTGCTCGCCATGTTTCCTCTCGCTTCCTTACTTCGCTTTCTTCACCTTGCCGAAGAGGCCCTGAGGCACGCTGTCGGGGTCAGCCGCGGCGGCGGCCTTGCGCTCTTCCCAAACCTTCGCGACGTACTCGCGCTTGTAGCCCCAAAGCTCGCGTTCCTCGAAAGGATGCTTGGAATCGCGATCGTGCATGAAGAGAATCGGCAAGCCGAACGAGATGCCGAGCAGCACGAGCGAACCGGGGATTCCCCACCACAGCTGACCGGCGGCCTCCGGCATGAACGTCAGCACGTACCAGATGAACACGATGGCGACCGGCAGCTGCAGGAACACCGCCGCGAAAAGGCCGGGGTTGTAGACGGACTTCAAGCGCATGTTGAGCACGATGCCGTGCGCCGGGATCTGCCAGAGACCCTGGAAGATCTGGGCTGCGGCAAGCCAGATGAACTGCGGGAATAAGATCGGGACGAGGTAGCACAGGTAGCACAGGAACACGTTGCTGACGAAGCACTGGCGCTGGTTCAGGATGTAGCGGTCCGAGCGCTCGATCTCGTTGAACACGATCATGTTGGAGATGAGCGGGAAGCCGCCCGGCCAGGCGTATTCCTCGAATTGGTGGACGAGCATGCCCATCCAGCTGAAGATGAGCAGCACCTGCACGTAGTCGAGGGCTCTGGCGCCCCACAGCCCCATGATGAACGCGAGCAGCACGAAAACCACTCCACCGATGTAGTACCAGTACCTCTGCCAGAACATCATAGGATCGCCTCCTTTTTCTCATATGCTCCAAGCTTTTTTCGGCTTGTTGGTATAGACTGCATACTAGTCAACACAGCGGTTCGAAGTCAACAGACTGTCGATCCAAGAATGATGCATGGCAAACATGGATGCGTGCATTTGCGTTAAGATCAACATATCAGGCAATTTTGTCGAGGTGGTACCACGTGGAGAACCAGAGAGTGCGAATCAGCAAGACGATGCTCAAGAACGCCCTCGCCCAACTGCTTCAGGAGAAACCCTTGGACAAGGTGTCGGTGCTCGAGATCTGCCAGACGGCCGAGATAAACAGAACCACGTTCTACAAATACTACGGAAGCCAGACCGATCTGCTCGAGGAGATCGAGTCCGACTTCCTCGGGCAGCTCGACGAGAAGATCGGCCTCGTTCTGAGGAACTCCACCGATGCGATCATCGACGTCCTCGGCAGCCTCTACGAGCAACGATCCCTCTTCTGCACGCTCGTCCGAGCCGTTCCGGGCCAGCAATTCGCCGCCCACCTGCTCGCCTTGCCGAGCCTCAACGCCATCTTCCAAAACCTCGAGGTAAGCGAGGGCTACGAGGAGCATCAGGCGAGATATGTGCGCAGGTTCATCTCCCAGGGCACCTTCGCCGTGCTCTGCGACTGGCTCGGCAGCGACGACCCCGAGCCCGTAGGGGAGATCGCCGCGGTGCTGGAAACGATAAGGAGTCGCTTCTGATCTCCTACGAGCCCAGCATGATCCTGATGATCTCGTCGTTCGTGGCGCGCATGCCGTCGCGGCCCAGGCGGGCGATGCTGTCGATGGTGTTCTCCACGCCCTTCTTCACGATGCCGTCGCCGCCGTAGAACTGCTGGCCGTCGCGGTACATGACGTAGCCCAGAATGCCGGCGTTCACGGCGAAGGCTATCTTGCCGGCGCACGAGGGCTTCGCGCCGTCGCACACCATGCCGGCCACGATGGACAGCGCGTTCACCACGGCGTGGCAGGCGTCCTTGTAGCCGCCGCCGTCCAGGTACGCGATGCCCGCGCCGGCCGCCGCGCCGGCGCACACGGCGCCGCAAAACGCCGAGAGCCGGCCGATGCCCGTCTTCTGGTGGATGGCCACCAGGTTGGATAGCACGAGCGCCCGGCGCAACCGCTCGTCGGACGAACCCAGTTCCCGCGCGTACACCAAGAGCGGCACCGATACGGTGATGCCCTGGTTGCCGCTGCCGGAGTTGATGACCACGGGCAGCTCGCATCCGCTCATGCGCGCGTCGGACGCCGCGGCGGCCATCGCGCAGGCCCGCACCTTCACGTCGTCGCCGTACGCGCCCAGCATGACGCTGCCGATGTTCGCGCCCCAGTCGCCGGAGAGCCCCTCCTCGGCCACGGCGCCGTTGCACGCGATCTGCCGATCGAGCGGTCCCCGCACGTCCTCCAAGTCGACGGTCATGGCGAAGTCCCAGATAGAAGCCATATCGAGTACGCTGCGATCCGTGAGTCCTTCCGCGGTGCCGACCTCCGACGCCAGCGGTGCCTCGTGCAGCACCGCGTCGTCGAGCTCCTCGCGCACGATGTTCGTGTGGTAGTCGGCTATGCGCACGAGCGCCGTGCGCGCGCCGGCGGCATCGGACACGCGCACGACCACGTCGAAGTCCACCGCGTCGTCCGTGCGAGCCACCTCGATGGGCACGCGCGCGAGGTAGTCCGCGATGGCGCGCACCTCGTCGGGCCCCACCTGGGCTATCACTTCCAGCTTGCGCTCGGGCCTCCCCGCCACGATGCCGGCCGCTGCGGCGGCTTCGATGCCCTTGAGGCCCCCCGTATGCGGCACGACCACGCTCTTCGCGTTCTTTATGATGCTGCCGCTGGCCTCCACGTGCACGTGGGCGGGTTCGGCGCCCAAAAGCTCGCGCGCCCGCGCCGCCGCCAGGGCGATGGCTATGGGCTCGGTGCACCCCATGGCGGCGATGAGCTCTTCCTCCAAAATGGCAACGTAGGCGCCGTAGCGCTCGTCAGTCCGCTCCATGCTCCGCCTTCCTCGCAAGTCCGATCGCCCCATGATAGCACGCAGACGCTGGCGACGCCCCTCGCGCAAATTGCCACCGGCAACCTTGAAAGCCGAGGCTATAATAGGGAATCATAGCGCTCAACCAGCAAAAACAAGGAGATGGGCTTGCGCAAGCGGAGCACATGGGGTAAGGGGCTCGTCGTCATCGCCTTCTGGGTGCTGGGCGCCTTCATCCTCATCTTCACGCTGTCGCAGGTGCGCGACTTCGCCGGAATCATCAACGACTCGGGCGTGGTGCGCGGGGGCACGCAGAGGGTGGTGAAGATGGAAGTAGCCGGCAAGTCGGCCCCGTCCACTGAGCAGCGCGTGACCTCGCTTCTGGAAAAGCTGACCGAAAACGAGCAAAGCCGCCTGTACAAAGGCCCCGAAACCTACGAGTTCATGGACAAGCTCGCCGCCGTGACCAACCAGTGGCAGCTCATCGAAGCCGAGATCGACGCCCTCGATCGTGGAGAGGGGTCGATCGACCAGCTTCTCTCCCTCAGCGAAACGCACTTCACCCTCGCCGACGAAATGGTGATGTCCGCCCAGCAGCGCGCCGAGCACGACTTTCTGTGGATGGGGGCCATCTGCACCGTGTTGTTCCTGGCCGCCGCGACCATCATGCTCTTCATGCGCAACGACCGCATCTTGAAACTCAAAACGGCCTACTTCACCGACCCGCTCACCAGGCGCAAGAACATGCTGGCGTTCGAGGAGCAGGCCCAGCAGCTCGTGTCCGGTTCCGCCGATGGCGCGTACCTCGTCGCGTACACGAACATCTCGAACTTCCGCTACATCAACGAAACCTACGGCTACGAGGCCGGCGACCAGCTCATTATCACCTTGGCGCGCCTGCTGGACAACGCGTGCAAGCGCGACGAAGTGGCCGCCCACGGCAATGCGGACCACTTCGTGCTGCTCCTGCGCAACGAGCCCCAGCGCATCGAGAGGCTGTACGAGCATGTGGAGGAAAAGCTGCGCTCCACTCCCGACCTGCACTTCACCGGGGTGCTCTCGTTCGGCTGCGGCGTGCGCGAGGTCGAGCAGGCCAGCGACAGCATTCCGCTTCTGGTGAGCGACGCCATCGCCGTGACGAAGGAAGCACCCGCCGAAGGGGGCATATCGCGCTACGACCAAGCGTTCCGCGACGCCGTAGATCTCAAGAACCGCATCGAACGGCACGAGGACCACGCGCTGGCGAACCACGAGTTCATGCTGTACCTGCAGCCGAAGAACCGCCTGGCGGACGGCGCGCTCGCAGGTGCGGAGGCGCTCGTGCGCTGGGAGTCTCCCGAACTGGGCTTCCTGCCGCCCAATTCGTTCATCCCCCTGTTCGAGAAGAACGGCTTCATCGTCCAGCTGGACTTCTACATGCTCAAGCGCGTCTGTCAAAACTACCCGATGGCCCCCGCCCCCTCGGGCGAGGCGCTTGTCGTGTCCGTGAACTTCTCCCGCGTCACTATCCTGCGGGACGGCTTCGTCGAACGCCTGTTGCGCGTGGTGGACGGGGCCGGCGTTCCCCACGAAGCCATCGAGATCGAGATCACCGAGAGCGCGTTCGTCATGGACGAGGACGCGGTCATCGCCAAACTCGAGATGCTCAAGGCTTTGGGGTTCCGCCTGGCCATGGACGACTTCGGCACCGGCTACTCGTCGCTCAACCTGCTGCGCAAGCTTCCCATCGACGTGCTGAAGATCGACCGGGGATTCCTGGCCGAGAACACGGACGCCGAACGATCGCGCTCGGTGCTCAAAGGCGTGATCGACATGGCGCGCGACCTGGGGTTGACCATTGTTTGCGAAGGCGTGGAAACCGAGGCCCAGATCGCCATGCTGCGCGAACTGGGCTGCCCCATCGCCCAAGGGTTCGCGTTCTCCAAGCCCTTGCCGGAACACGGGTTCCGCGAGCTTTACGATATTCCCGACGACGGTTCCCAGGACCGCTGAATTCACGCTAAACCTTCGATGCAGTTAGGAGCAGGTGCATGAGCAGCGACGTTTCGAACAACCCTTCGATGCACCGCCACACCTACGTCATAGACTGCGACTACCGCGTCGTGTACATGGACAAGGCGGCCCACCGCGTGTTCCCCTCGGGTCAGATCGGCGCGTTGTGCTACGAATCGTTCCGCGGCGCGACCGAACCGTGCAAGGACTGCCCGTGGCACGGCCACGAGCACGACGCCGCCACCCAAACGGTCATCTTCAGCGCGCGGCGCGACCTGTGGTACGAGATCACCTGCCTTGAAACCGACTGGTTCGACCGCGGTCCCTGCGTTCTGTTCTCGGGAAGGCCCATCAGCGACCAGAGCCGCAGCCTGTTCGCCTCGCTCAGCGAGCCGTCGTCCTACGACGAGCTGTTCGAGATCAACATGACGAACGACTCCTACAAAGTGCTGTACACCGAACCCGACAAGTACGTCATGCCCGCGCTCGAGGGAACGCTCAGCATCATGTTCGAAGACGTGCTGAACAACATGATCTACCCCGAAGACCGCGATCGCTTCCTCGAGCTCTGGGACTTCGACACCTTGACCGCCCGCCTCGAGCAGGCGGGCGGCGCCCTGCGCGGGGAGTTTCGCAAGCGCCTGTGCGCCGGCGGCTGGGGATGGGCGGCCCAAACCGTCGTCCCCGTCAAACGCGGCGAGAGCGGCGAAGCCGTGGTCATGTGCTTCATCACCGACATCGACGCCGAGGTCAAGACCCGCAAGGAACGCGCAGATACAGCGCAGATACAGCGCTTGAGGGAACGCGACCAGCTCACGGGCCTTTACAACGCCTCAACCTTCTATGAAAAGGCGACCGAGCTGCTGGCGGCCCGTCCCGACCTGAGCCACGAGGCCGTCTACCTGGACATCGAGCACTTCAAGTTGTTCAACGAATGGCACGGCCGGGAAGCGGGCGACAACATGCTGCGCGCCATAGCCGACCGGCTCGCCGCCATCGCCCAGCGCTTCGAAGGCGTGGCGGGCTATCTGGGAGGCGACGACTTCACCCTCGTGCTCCCCTGCGGCGTCGTCAGCGACGAGAAGATCGAGGAGCAGTTCAAGCTCCCGCCGTTCGACTCCGAGGACACGATAGGCTTCCGCCCCGCCATAGGCATCTGCTCCATCGATCGCGCGGGCGGATCGGTGGGCACCGCCTGCGACCACGCCATGCTGGCCATGGCCACCGTGAAGGGGTCCTTCGCCCGCCGAGCGGCCTGGTACGAGAACGCCATGTCCGAAGAGCTGGAGAGCGAGGCCAAAACGCTGCTCGAGGTGCAGCAGGCGCTGAGGAACCGCGAGTTCGTGTTGCACTGGCAGCCCCAATGTAACACCCGCACGGGCCGCATCGTGGGGCTTGAAGCCCTCGTGCGCTGGCAGCACCCGGAGCGCGGCCTGGTGATGCCGGGCGACTTCATCCCGGTGCTCGAGCGCAACGGGTTCATCGCGAGCCTGGACCTGTACGTATGGGACGAGGCCTGCCGGCACCTGCGCTCGTGGATCGACCGCGGCAAGCGGCCCATTCCCGTGTCCGTGAACATATCGCGGGCCGACCTCTACGCCATCGACGTGGTGGACACGCTCGAAGGCCTGGTGCAGAACTACGGCCTGGACCACCACCTGCTGGAGCTGGAGATCACCGAGAGCGCCTACGCCGAGGACGAGAAGATGGCCGAGGCCGCGAACGACCTGAAGGAGCTCGGCTTCACCATCCTCATGGACGACTTCGGCAGCGGCTACTCGTCGCTCAACATGCTGAAGGACATCACCGTGGACATCCTCAAGATAGACATGGGATTCCTGGTCCGCGAGAGCGACGCGCAGCGCAGCGAGAGCATTCTGGAAGCCGTGGTGTCCATGGCGCGCCTCATGGACCTGCGCATCATCGCCGAGGGCGCCGAGACGAAGGAGCAGGTGGACTTCCTGCAGGACATCGGCTGCGACTACGCCCAAGGCTACTATTTCCACCGCCCCATGGACACCGTGAAGCTGGAAGCCCTCATCAGCAACGACGACGTCATCGACTATCGCGGCGTGCTCAGCCCCCTGATGGATCTGATAGACATGAACGCCCTGTTGAACGAGGACGAAACCAGCCGCACCATCGTCGACAACCTCATAGGCGGCATGGCCGTGTACGCGGTCTACCCCGACCGTTTCGAACTGCTGCAGGTCAACAACGCGTATTACCGGGTCACGGGCTGCAACTCCGTGGACTTGAGAGAACGGCAGCACCACATATCCAAGCAGGTGCACCCCGACGACCTGCCCATCGTCATGGATCTGTTCGCGCAGGCCGAGCAGCATCCCGTTTCGGGGGCCGAGGGCACATTCCGCCGCTATCGCCTCAACGGAAACCTTATGTGGCTGCGCATGAAGACGTTCTTCCTCAGGCGCGAGCAGAACCGCAACATATTCTTCGCCTCGCTAGCCGACGTGACCGAGCAAAAGGAGCAGGAAGAGGAGCTGCGTTCGTCCCAATCCGCGCTCAGCAACGTGCTAGGCTTGCCCTTCGCCGAGAAAAGCCTGGACGACATGACCACCGAGAACCGTCAGGCGGCCGCGCAGGTGTTCATGCGGAACGTTCCCGGCGGGCTCATCGGCGGATACTGCGAGGACGGTTTCCCCTTGCTGTTCGCCAACGAGGAGATCGCCCGCATGGCCGGCTACGACACGACGGAGGAATTCATCGAGGCGATGGACGGCATGGTGGCGAACTCCATCCACCCCGACGACCTGCCTCAAGTGACGAAGGACATCGGGCCCGAATACTACGAGGGACTCGAGTATACCACCCAGTACCGCATGCCCCGCAAAGACGGCACCTGGTTCTGGGTGGCCGACCACGGCCGCATCGTCCGCACGAAGAACAACCGGCTGGCCATCGCCAGCGTGTGCATCGACATCGACAACACCGTGAGCATGCAAAAGCAGCTGGCGGTGGAGGACGAGATGCTCTACCGCATCATTCGACGCGCGAACCTGAACGTGTGGATATACGACATCGAGCACGACGCCATCACGTTCCAAAACCTCTCGTCGAACGGGATCGCATCGCTCCTGGCTCAAGCCGACCTTCCGAACGTCTTGCCGAAGGGCGCCGCTTCCGATCTCGACGCGAACGCGCTTCCCGACGACGTCGGGCGCATCCTCAAGCGCATGGCACGCGAAGTGCAGTGGGGTCGCAACGTCGCGCGCGACATCGAGGTGCAGACCGACGACGACGAGATCCTGGAGCTGCGCGTCACCTGCGAGGCCGTGACCGACCCCAGCGGCAAACCCGCGCGCGTTATCGGGTACATGGAGGAGACGAAATCCAATCAGCCCGCCGCCCACCCCTCCGCGAACAGCAGTCGTTTGCTCGAGATGCTGAAAGGCAAAGCGGTGGAGCACTGGTACGTCAACCTGAGCACGAAAAGCTTCCTCAGCGCAGCCGACCGCAAGGCGTGGCGCAAAGCCACGGGCATCGTCTTGGAGGACTGGTCGGGCACGACGCCCCAAGAGCGCATCGGCGAGGTGGTGCGTTCCCAAAAAGACGCGGAAGCCGTCGAGGCCTTCCTGGACTTCGACGCCATGCTTTCCCAGTACAAAAAGGGCAGCCGGTTCGGCTCGCTGGAGTTCCGCCAATGGAGCGAGAAGGGCGAGCGGTGGATGGAGCTGAGCTACCGCCTGATACGGCTGGAGGAGGGCGGAAGCGTGTTCGCCCACCTGTCGGTATCCGACATCGACGAGCGGAAGCGGCGCGAGCTGGAGCTGGAGGACAAAGCCGCGCACGACGCGCTCACGGGCCTCATGAACCGGCAGGCGGCCTCCACGCTGCTGCCGGGCGCCTTGGAGGAAACCTTGCGAAAAGGCACGTCGGGCGCGCTCATCATCATAGACCTGGACGATTTCAAACAGGTGAACGACGAGTACGGGCACCTGGCGGGCGATGTGGTGCTGTCGGGCATCGGCCGGCATCTGAAAAGCGCTTTCCGCAAGAACGACCTGGTTTGCCGCTGGGGCGGGGACGAGTTCATCGTGTACTGCGACGACATCAGCCGCAGCAGCCTGTCGCGCCGCGTGGGCACGCTCTGCGACACGCCGTGGAAAACGCAGGTGCAGCACGGCACGTCCATCGAGCTGTCCGCATCGGCCGGCATCGCGCTGGTGCCGGGTCACGGCTCCAAGTTCACCGAAGTGTACGAGCGGGCCGACGAGGCGCTGTACTGCGCGAAGTCGGACGGCAAAGCGCACTTCCGCTTCTACGAGGCCGGTTAAGGCAAGCAAGGGTTCGTCCAATTACCTCGTAGGGGCGCTCTCCAGAGCGCCCCTACGAAATCGACCCGAACGCCAAACCGGCGGCGCGGCGGCGTCCGCCGAGGCTACACGCCCAGCCCCACCGTCATATGCATCATGTAAAAGGCGAACCGCATGACGAAAATGCCGGCGAGCGCGAGCGCGCTCGCCGCTGCGGCGCGGCCGACCGTCAAACGAAGCGCGCCCCCGCTGCGGCGCGCGTACAGAACCCGGGCGTCGACGCCGATGCCGGCGAGCGCGAGCACTCCGAACACGGCGATCATCAAACCGTAGTACGGCACGAGATCGGACGCCGACAGAAGCGAGTTCTCGATACGGGGCAATCCGGCGCTCTGCAAGCCGAACGACACGAGGTTCGCCGCCAACGCCGCGATGGACACCGCCACGAGCGCACGTCCGAGGCGATCCTCCACCGGCCGGTAGCGCGCCACCCGCAGCCCCACCACCGCAAGCAGGGGCCCGCCCACCAGCGCGTTGAGCCACAGGTTCAACGGCACGTACACCGTGTACCACGAAACGATGGTCTCGGCGGAGTACGCGAAGGCCACGGACGTGACGAACACGACGCCCGCCACCATGGCCAGCGCCATCCACGCGCGCTGCAAACCTGTGCGCGGCCGTTGCGAAAACGAATAGAGCCAGTACACGCCCGCCAGAGCCAGGAACACCACGGCGCAGAACACTTCGGTGGACAGCGGGCTGCGGCCCACGCCCAAGAACACGTACAGGGCGTTGGCCGGGTTGCCCAGATGGGTGGCCGAAGCCACCAGCCCCACCATGGACGTGACCAGCGGGATGCTGAGGAACTGGTCGATGCGCCGCCGGGTTTCGACGGGCAGGTCGCCCCGCAGAAGAGGCAGGCCCATGAGGATGAACGCGACGACACCCGACGGCGCGAGCGTCGTGAACAGGACGAGCGTGATCTCGCCGAGCGCGGTGTCCATCCCCGACAGCACCGGCGGCCTAGCGGTAGAACCTCGGGTAGGTCACGTCGAGCGCAAGATCCGCCTGAATGCCTTCCAAGCTTGCCTGGGCCAAGCGCGCCAGCCCCTCGTAGAACGGATGCTCCGCGGCCTGCGCCAGCTGCTCCAGGAAATGCGACGACCAGGTGAGCAGGTGCAAGCTCAGATAGTCGTCCAACGCCTCGGGCCGGTTGCGGGCTATCCACGCCATGAGCACGAGCATGAGCCCTAGGTGATCCTCGGGCGTCTTGTCGTCCACAAGCCGTTCGATGCCCTGTTCTCGCATCCAGGCGCGCAGCGCGAGCGTGGTCTGGCCGAACACGACGCACTCGCGGTCGGTGTACACCGATCCCCACGGCGGCGCCGGCTTCGGCGCGGGCCCGATGAACAGGCGGCGATACTCCCACACCAAATCGTCGTCCTCGGCGCCCTTCGCCAAGCCTTCTTTCATAAGCCCCAGGTCGCGCAGCGCCTCCGCATCGTCCACGAACGGCCATTCGGCAGCGGCGGCTTCCACGTCGAGCCCGGCAAGCGCCTGAAACGCCGCGCCCGCGTCGCCCGTTTTCGGATCGTTGAGGAAAAGCGGCCCCAGCGTCTCGCCCACGAAGGCGATCCCCTCAAGCACCGCCTGGCTATCGTTTTGCATGTTCTCATCAGTCACGAGATGCTCCCTCTCCCTTTCGCACACTTCAAACAAAAGCAGGGTACGTTGCCATTGTAACGTACCCTGCTGCTTCGCAGTCGATCTGTCAGGAGCTCGAAGCTAGAAGCTCAAACCCACCGACAGCTGCACGGCGTAGAACACGAGGCGCGCAACGAAGATGCCGATGATGGCCATGACCGAGCCGAAGCACGCCATCCCCACCGGGCTTCTGCCCATGAGCGCCGCCACGTTGCCCGCAGCTGCCAGCACGAAGCAGGCCACGGCCACGGCGAGGTAGATCGTGACGTCCGCCACGAGGTCGGCACCGGACACCAGCGCGTTCTCCATGGCGCCCACGCCCATCACCTGCACGCAGAAGCCCACAGCGGCCAGCAGGGCGCCCACCACGACCACCACGAGGGCGGACATCTTGAAGGAGCCCTTGAGCGCGTCGGACAGCGATCCGGCCAGACCCAGCACCAGCGTGCCGAGCGGCATGCCGCCCACCAGAGCGAAGCCCAGCATCTGCACGACGGTGAGCGGCGAGTTCCACGAAGCGATGGTCTCCATCATGTACGCCATGCCGGTGAAGCAGGCGAACACCACGGCCGCCAGCGCCACGACGACGATGAAGCCCTTGCGCGCGCCGCCGTTCAACTTGCCGGTCAGCGCAACGATGACGTACACCAGGGCCAGCACCACGAAGATCGAGCCCACGAGGATCTCGTTCGACAGCGGCGAGGAGCCGATGCCGGCGAACACGCCCACGGCGTGCATCGGAGCGGCAAGGTGGAAGAACGAGGCCGCGAAGCCCACCAACACCACGACGAGCGGGATGATGGTCATGCGGTCGATCTTCTTCACCTGCTCGTCGGTGAACTTCGTAGTGAGGAAGGCCAGGGCGAGCGCGATGAACGCGCCGGCGCCCATCGGGGCCAGGGTCGTGAACAGCGCCAGAGGCAGTTCGGCGAATGCGGCCTCCATGCTACATCACCTCCAGGGGGTTCGCGACCTTGCCATCCTTGCTTCCCGCAGGCTTTGCGTCTTTGGAAGGCTTGATGTAAAGGTTCGGGTTCGTATAGGTGGATTCGGGCAAAGGCGCGATGTTGCCGCGCTCGCCCATCTTGGACATCTCCTCGACCGGGCCGAAGTCGAGCGCACGGGCGGGGCAGGCGCGCACGCAAATGGGCTGCTCGCCTTGGGCCACACGCTCAGCGCAACCGTCGCACTTCACCGAATGGCCCTTCTCGCGATCGACTTTCGGTGCGTTGTACGGGCAGGCCATGTGGCAGTATCCGCAACCAACGCACTTGTCGGCATCGACGGATACGAGTCCCGTGTCGGAATCCTTGTGCATGGCACCGGTCGGACATACCTTGGCACAGGCCGGATCGTCGCAATGGTTGCACGACATGGATACATAATAGGCAAAGCACGTGGTGCTGACATAGCCGTTCTCGTCCTTGGACGTCTCACCGCCCGTGCATTCGTACACCTTGCGATACTGCACGTCCGTATCAAGATCGTAATAATCTTTGCAGGCGAACTCGCAGGTCTTGCATCCGGTGCAGCGAGATCCATCGAAATGGAATGCATATTGCGTCATTTTCTGGTCCCCCTCCCCTAGCCGATCTTCTCAACTCGGCAGATGTTCGTGTGCTGCGGATTGCCCTTCGTCAGAGGCGAGGGACGGTGGGTGGTCAGCGTGTTGATGCAACCGCCCTTGTCAACCTTGTCCCCGTACATGTCGGCGTCATGCCAAGCTCCTTGCGGGATAGCCACCGTGCCGGGAATAATGCGCGGCGTGACCTTGGCCAGCATATGCGTCTCACCGTATTCGTTCTTAACAGCCACTTTGTCGCCTGCTTCGATACCGGCCTTGGCGGCATCGGAGGGATTGATCCACACCTCTTGCGGGTTCGCCGCCTTCAGGATTTCGATATTGCCCCAAGAGGAGTGCTGGCGTCCGCGATAGTGGAATCCGGTCAATTGCAGCGGATACTCGTCGGTCGTCGTCTCAACGCCGTACCATTCGGGAATATAGATCGGCAGGCCGTGGAATTTCTCATCTTCCTCAAGGTCCCACGTTTCGGCAAGCTTCTCGACCGTCTCCGAGAATATCTCGATCTTCCCAGACGGCGTCTTCAGCGGGTTGGCTACCGGGTCGGCGATAAACGACTGGTAGGCGATCGTCTTGCCCTTCGGGTTCTCCTTCTTGTACACGCCCATGTCCATGAACTCGTCATAGGTGGGAAGCGTCGGATCCTTGGCACGATCTTTCTCGTACAGCTCCTTGATCCATTCCTCCTGCGTTTTGCCCTCGGTAAACGTTTCCTCGCTGCCGCAAGCGCGCGAGATGAGCGTTGCGATCTCGTAAGGGTTCTTGCGCTCGAACTTCGGGGTCGTGCAGGGCTGGCCGGCGATCATGTAGCCGGTATCGCCACCCGTGCCGATCATGGACACCTGCTCGAAACGGAACGAGTCGGGCAACAGGATATCGGCGTACTTCGACGAGTCGCACAGCACCGTGTTGGTGCATACGATGAACTCGCACTTGCTCTCGTCGGCCAAGATCTCGTGCGTGCGGTTGATGTCACCGTGCTGGTTCGTCAGCGCGTTGCCCGCGGCGTAGAACATGAACTTGATGTCGCTCGTCACCGCGTCGCCCTGCTTGACGCCGGCGTTCTTCGCCGTGAACTTGCTACCATGGTCGATGGCGTCGGTGTAGAGGAAGCAGGGGAACTGCTGCTTGATCGGGTTGGTCAGGGCAGGGATGGAGGTCAGGTTGATGGAGTAGCTGCCGTGGGAGTAGCCGCTGTTGGTGCCAGGCTTGCCCATCTGGCCCACCAGGCAGGGCAGCGTCATGATGGACCAAGCGTTCCACTCGCCGTTGCTGCGCCGTTGCGAGCCGTAGCCTTGGTCGATGAACAGCGCCTCGGTCGTGCCGATCTCCTTCGCCAGCTCCTCGATCTTCTCGGGCGCGATGCCGGTGATCTTCGATGCCCACTCGGGGGTCTTTTCCACCTTGTCGTAGCCCTCGCCCATAACATAGGCGCGGTAGGACATGTTCTTGCCCTGGTACGCCTCGGGCATGGTCTCCTCGTCGTAGCCCACGCAGTACGTGTGCAGGAAGTCCAAGTCCACCATATCGTGCTCAATGAGGTAGTGGGCGATGCCGGCGACGAGCGCGGCATCCGTGCCCGGATTGATGGGAACCCATTCGTCGCAATGGCCGGCGACGGTGTCGGTCAGACGCGGGTCGATGTGGATGATCTTGGCCTTCGTGTTCTCGCGCATGCGCACGTAGTCGGTATGGCCGCAGCCGCCGCCCTGCGTGGTGACCACCGGGTTGTTGCCGAAGCCGATGTAGAGCGTCGAATCCTCAATGGCGTTGATGGTGGATCCGGCCGTCGTGCCGAACACATAGGCGCCCGTGTACATGAGCTGATGGCTGGAATAGTTTCCGTAGAACTGCAGCGAACCACCCATGGCGTTGAACATGCGCCAGTACGGGCGCGCCGTGGTCGAGCTGGTGCCGGAGCCCATGTGGATGTAGATGGCCTCGTTGCCGTACTTCTCGATGGTCTCTTGAATCTTCTCGCTGATGGTGGAAATAGCTTCATCCCAGCTGATCTGTTCGAACTTGCCCTCGCCGCGCTTGCCTACGCGCTTCATGGGGTAGTTCAGGCGGTCGGGATGGTTGATCCAGCGACGATACGAGCGCCCGCGCAGGCAGGCGCGCACCTGCATGTCGTCGATGGCGTTGTTGTCCGACGTGTCCGTTTCGACCCAAACGACTTCGTCGTCTTTCGTGTGGATGCGCAGCGCGCAACGCCCCGGGCAGTTGATGGCGCAGTGGCCCCAGGTGACCTTCTCCTCGGTGTCGGCATGCGCTTCGGGCACGCCGGCTCCGAAGAGCGAGTCCGCAGCGGCCACGCTGCCGCCGACGGCTGCCAGCGCACCGAGAGCACCGGTCGTTTTCACGAACGTTCGGCGGCTCAGACTCGGCATGATGTCTGACATGACACTCCCCCTTCTTTCGTCTTCTCGCACGCCCCGCGCCTCCCGCGCCGAGCGCCTCGCCACCCGCCCAGTTCGGCTTCAGCCGATGCGGCGATGGCTCGATAACGAGGTTCACCATAACGCTAACCGCGAAACGCTTGTCACATGAAATATGGTAACTTTGCGTATTCCCAGATCATAAGGGGGTAATCGCCAAGGCGAAAAGAGAGCGCTCCCATGGCCGCTCGTTTGTCACCCGCTCGTCCACGGACGAAGCTCATCTGCCCGCAGCCTCGAACAGGTTGCCGCGCGCCGTGCGGTTACCTGACCGCAGCGCTCGATGCGGGCGCCTTCCTCATAAAGGAGCTCATCATAGCCGGAGCCATGTTGAGCACCAAGTTGGGCTGCGTCAGATCGGGCGCGGGGAGCGGAGGAACGGCGGCCAAGCTCCCATGCGCGGCGCGCAGCTTGTCGATGTCGTCGAAAGCGAGCGCGTGCTCGGGACACGCGGACACGCATGCCGGCTCGGGATGGGTTCCGAGCGCGCCGGCGCAGGCATCGCAAACGTACGTGCATCGACGAACCGGATCGTGCTTCGGCGCACCGTAGGGACAGGCCGACGCGCACGCTCCGCACCCAACGCACTTCGAGGGGTCCGCGGTCACGACGCCCGTGCCGACGTTCTTGAACTTGGCGTGGGAAGGGCAGGCGTCCACGCACGGGGGCGCGCTGCAATGGTGGCAGCTGAGCGAGAGGTAATAGGTGAACAGCGTGGTGGAGCAGGTGCCGTCGGCGGCCTCCTCCCACACGCCCCCCTCGTAACGCGTGACGGTACGGCAAGCGGTGCTTCGCGTGGTGCCGCACTGTTGGCAACATGCGTCAACGCACGTTTCGCAGCCCGTGCACTTGAGCGCATCGAAGAAGAATCCGTACTGCACGCTTTCGTCCTTTCGCCAGCCTTGCATTATGGTATCGTCCTTCGCAACGACAACAAGGTAGGTCAGCTATATTCACGGTATTCTGTGGCCGCGTCGTTGCCTCGTCGTTGAGCCGCAACCGCAGTTCGCGCCCCCGAGAAGGCCGTAACCGTCGAGCGCGCGGCGAGGGGCGGCGGGGCGCCGGCACGCGTTCCGCACGGCAACGTAATCGTTCTCTGCCGTTCTCCCGCAGCGAAGGCAACTGGGTTATACTTCACGATTGCGCAGACCGCAGGCGACCAAGGACGATCCGTGAACATCGCGAGCCTCGTACATATACTGAAGCCGAACGTGACATCGCTCGGCTACGCGCTGTTCCTGGCCATCAATGCCGCCGGGGTGTGGGGAGGCGTGTTTCCGTTTCTGCCCATGGGGTTCCAAACGTCCGAGATCGTGTTCTGGTTCTTCCTCTCGCAGTCGCTCGTGTTCTCGCTCAGCTATTTCGCGAGCGCCCTCGGCGTGTACTTCTTTCCCGGCCCCACGAGGCGCTTTATGGTCACGCTGGCCAGCGCGCCGTACTTCCTGGGATGGTGCTGCCTGATTGCCGCCATCTACCTCGACGCGTTCTCGTTGCCGCTCGTCGTGGCAGGAGGCGGTTTGCTGGGTTTGGGGTCGGCCGGGTTCTTCATGCTGTGGCAACGCCTGTTCTCCAGCTTCGACGCCGACCGCGGCAGCCGAGACCTCATCGTGGGCACCGCCTACGCCGCCGTCATGTACTTCGCGTTGTACCTCATACCGCAGGCGGTGACGGCGTATTTGATACCGCTGGTGTTCCTTCCGTTGTTCGGCCTGGCCATCGTGTTGAAGAGCCGCGAGATCAACCGCGACCAGCCCATGTTCGAAGACGTGCCGCGCGATCATCCGCGCGTGTACCGCAGCGTCATCCGCGACTACTGGCGCAGCGCGTTCTGCGTTGGCGCCCTGGGATTCTGCACCGGCATCATGCGCTCGCTGGCCATCGGCGAACCTCAGGTGGGCGCATTGGTGAATATGATGTCCATGGCCGGCGCGCTGGTGGCGGCCGTCGTGGTGCTGGTGCTATGGCAGTACAAGAACCTGCGTTTGAACGTGGTGGGCGCCTACCGCGTGGTGTTCCCGTTCGTCATCACGTCGTTTTTGCTGCTGCCGTTCCTGCTGACTGAATACGCCCAATGGCTGGCGGCCGTTCTGTACGCCGTGTACAGCGTGGCCATCATGCTCATGATGATGCAGTGCGCGCAAGCCTCGCGCGACCGTGGCATCAACCCCGTGTTCATCTACGGGTTCTTCGGCGGCGTGGTGTACGCGCTGCACGACGTGGGCTTCATCGGCGGATCGTTCGCCGAGCAGATCATGATCACGGGCATCGAGCCGCTGGCCGTGGTGGCGCTGGTGGCCGTGTACCTGTTAGGGCTCATGTACTTCGTGGGGCAAGGCGGGTTCCGCAAGATATTCGGACGCGACAACGGCGCGGAGAGCATCGAGCTCGTGGCGCTGCGGCCCGCGGGGAAAAGCGGCAAAGCGAAGGCGCCGGCCCCTCCCAGCGCCGATGCGCCGGTCTCGGGCGAGAGCGCGCGCCCCGCACAGCAGCGCAGGAGCGCTCGACAGGGAAACGCAGGCGCTTCACAGGGGAAAAGCGCCGCGACGCAGCGCCAGCCCTGGCCGGACTCGCAAAGGCGCGGCGACGCGCCCGTGTACCAAGACCGCATATCGAAGCAGGCCGAGCTGCTGCGCCAGCACTATCGCCTGAGCGCGCGCGAAACCGAGGTCATGGAACTCATCGCCCGGGGCAACACCGTCGCCCGCATCGCCGAGGACCTCGTGGTGTCCGAGAACACCATCCGAACCCACTCGAAGCGCATCTACACGAAACTCGACATCCACAAAAAGCAGGAGCTGCTCGACCTCATGGACTCGTTCGATCCGAGCGAGCTGGAGGACTGAGCAGCTCCTTCGCCGCCAGCCGCTCGCAGGCGGCCATCGGCTGGCGCGGCTATATCTGCAGCGCGTAGAACAGCACGCGGGCCGCAACCAACGCGATAAGCACGGCCACGTTGCCCAGGGCGAGCAGCCCCACGGACGACGCGGTCGCGGCGCTCGTCTCGCCGGCGCTGGCTGCATCCCGGGTGCGCGCGGGGTCGTCGATCGGCGCATCGTCGATTCCGTTCCAGGGCATGGCGGAGGCTCCCGCGGTGCTGCCCAGAGGCGCGCTCGAACGCCCGCCGCCCAGCGATCCGCGCATGCATGCGAGCACGGCCACGAAGCCGACGATGGACACCACCAGGTACACCCACGCACCCGGCAGGAAATCGACGCCCGGAAGCACGGCCGCGGCCACCGACTGCGCGTTCATCATCAGCACCGTCACCGCGAAGATGGACACCACCGCGCCGACGAACGCCGAGATGAGCGCGATCGAGCCGAAGCGCGTTGCACGCGCCCTTGGCAGCGCCCGGGCAGCCGCGACGACGAACATGCCCAGCGGCACGCCGCCCACCACGCAGTAACCGGCGAATCCGAGCGGAACTACAGGAGAGGCCCACGTGGAAACGTCGGACAGGGAGTACGCCACCCCTATCGCCACGGAGAGCACCACGGCCAGCACGCCCAGGAAACCGACGTACACCTTGCGCACGCCGTCCGCCAGCTTGCCCACCATCGCCACCACCCAGTACACGAGCGCCGCCACGGCGAAAAGCACCGACATGACGACGACGAACCCCACAGCGCCCAAGCCGACGCCCTGGATGGCCAAGAGCGCGCTCTGCGGCGCGAAGGAGAACGCGATGGCCGCCACGAAGCTCACCGCCAAGATGGCGATCGGCAAAAGCGTCCACCGATCGATACGACCCAGCTCCTCGGCCGAAAACCGCGTCGTGGCGAACGCGATGGCCAACCCGATGAAAGCGCCCGACGACATGGGCGCGGCCGCCGTGAAGAACACGAGCGGCAGTTGCAGGTACGCGAGATCCATGGGACATCAACCTCCTTGAAGCGCGAGGGCTCCATCGAATGCCGGTTTTGATTCGCGGCTATCTTAGGCGCTTCCCGACCGTCGCCTGCGAGGTTGGTTCCGTGTTCGATAAAGCGTTGCCGCGCCGAAGCGAACCCGACGAGAGCGGAGGCCCTTACCCTATCAGCCCTCGTTTGCGGGCGTGCAGCACGGCGTCTTCGGCGGTGTGCGCGTCGAGCTTGCGGTAGGCGGCTGCCAGATGGCTTTTCACCGTGGGAACCGAAAGCTCGGTGCGCTCGGCTATCTCGGGGGCACGCAGGCCCTGGGCCAGCAGCTCCAGCACGAGCTTCTGCTGACGGGACAGCTTCACCGGCTTGTCGCTCGCACCGAGGTTCGCCGTCACGCCGCGGAAACGCCCGGCGCGCTCGTGCGCGGCCAGCAGCGCCTCCTGCACGAAAACGCGCTCGAGCGGGCCTTCGTAATCGGCGCGCACCATACGGGCGACCAGGCTTTTCAGCACCGGCTCCACCGCCGCGCCCTCGTCAGCCACCACGCGGTAGAACCCGTAGGGCGCAAGCTCCTCGAGCGCGGTTGCAAGTACGTCCACCGCCTCGCCCTTCCGGCCCGCCGCCCACAGAAGCGACGCCTTGAGCGCGCCCGCCTCGCCGCAGTCGAGCGGCCGGTTGAACGCGCGGCCGAACTCCAGCAGGTCGTCGAGCAACCGATCGGCATCGTCCGCCTGGCCGAGCGCGAGAAAGGCCCGCGCGGTGGTGAAATGCTGGAACGCACGCACAAGCTCGATGCGGTCCACCTCGGTGACGAAGTACTCGTCCAGCCAAGCGCGCGCCGCTTTCGCGTCGGCGTCGAACAACGCCAGCTTCGCCTCGTAGGCCTTCAGGTTCGGCAGGAAGTACGGCGCCTTCGCCTCCACGAACGTTCGGAACGCGGCAAGCTCGGCAGCGGCCTCGTCGTCGCGACCCTGCTGCCACAGCGCCGCATGGTGCATCACGGCGATGCAGATGCGCCCGTCGTCGCGGTTCTCGGGCACCACCGCCCTTTGCGCTTCTTCGATGCCGGCCAGCGCGGTTTCCATGTCGTCGCGCTCGTAGGCGAAGCACGCCGGGATGAGCGGGTAGATGTAGCCCCACTCCGCCCCCAGCAGCACCGAGAACGTGCGGCCGAGAAGGTCCATGCCGCCCTCCTCGAGCGCGATGCACGAGTAGTCCAGGTTGCTGCGATGGGGGTACGGCAGGTTGTGCGTAAACGACGTGAGGGTGGTGGCCAGGCCCTTCGGCGTGAAATGCTTGACGAAGCGGCTGAACTTCGAGAACTTGCGCGCCTTGTCCAGCACGCTCGTTCGATGGTCGATGCTGTAGGACAGAATGGACGACTCCACGAAGCGCGAGTCGAACAGCGCGATGCGCGGGAGGGCCCGGTACAGCTCATCCATGTGGTGCTCGAACATCTCGCAGCGGCCGGTGAGGTAGGCGTACCACAGCGCCAGGATGTGCAGCGGCGGGCACACCCGGTACGCGTCGTCGGGGATCTTCTCGATGTCGAGCGTGCGCAGGAAATCAGCGTAGTCGGCCACCGATCCGGGGTTGCTCTCGAACAGGAACAGCAACAGGTACGTGTCCATGCCGCTGAAATCGCCGCTTTCCAGCCAGAACCGCAGTGCCCGCATGTAGTCGCGCTTCTGGCGGAAATGCTCGGCCGCCCGCTTGCACAGCGCCACGCGGTCGACGTTCGAATCCTCGGTCTTTCGTATGAGGTAGTCGCGGAACAGGTGGTGGTAGCGGAACGTGTCGCCGTGCAACCGGGTGAGGAACGTGTTGGTGCGCGCGAGCCGGTCCATGACCTCGCCCGCGTCGTCCCGTCCGCTCAGCACCGCCGCAAGCTCGGAGTCGAACTCGCCGGCCACGCTCGTGGCCAAGCAGAACGCGCGCAAATCGTCGTCCCACGTGCTCCACACCCGCTCGTCGAAATAACTCTCGAACAAAAACCGGCTGCTGCCTGCGTTCACGTGACCCGATTTCGCCAGCGCCGTCACGCCGATGGCCCAACCGTCCGTGGCCGCGTACACGATCCGCGTCTCGTCGGGCGTGAGAGGCAGGCCCAGCGTGTCGAAGTACCAGCCTATCTCGTCCTCGGCGAACCGCAGATCCTCCACGTCCAGGACGGCAGGTCCTCCGGCCACCCCGACAGCGCGCCATTCCTCCGGCAACTCGACACGCGAGAGCAGCACCACCGTGAACGCGCCGGGCAAACGCTTGAGCACAGCCGGGAGCGATTTTATGATCTCGCGGTTCGAGATGAGATGGACGTCGTCGAACACCAGCACGTGCCGCTTGTCCGGCGGCAGCATCTCGGCCACGAGGCTGATGACGTGCTCGACCGGAGATGCAGAGAACACGGGATCCACCAGCACGCCACGCATGGCCTCGTTGTCTGGCTGAACCGAGTACAGGCCGGTGGCCAGCTGCCTGTAGAACACCGAGGGAACGTCGTCGTAGCGGTCGAGGCCGATCCATACGGTGGGCTGCTTCGCCTTGCGAACCCACAGCAGCGTCGACACCGTCTTTCCGCTGCCCGCCGGTGCGCCGATGTAGACGAACCGGCTTCGTGCTGCACGGTTGATAGCGTCCACCACGCGAAGCCGCGGAGCGCAGACGTCGGGCAGCGACGCCGGCGCGAACTTGTCGCTCAAGAGAAGTTCGGGCTGCACACCGGGATTCGACTCGCCTGCCCCGCCGTCCGCTGCATGGAACTTCTCCCCCATAGCACCAGCGCCCTTCCCTTTGCGAGCCATCGCCGTGGCGAAATTATATCGGCAAAACCTCATACTGGATGATATGGTTACCCAACCGTTCTTCGTATAGTGAGTAGGTAGGAGCACCCTCCGCCCCGTTCGCCATCGAAGGAGCAGCATCATGAAACGATCTTTTCATGCGTCGTCGCCCTCACCTGCGCACGCGCTTGACGGCAACCCTTGCAGCGCAGTCCAACACCTGTTGCGCACGGTGTTGGCCTTTGTGCTGGCGGCATCGCTCGGCCTCACGGGGAGCCTCGCAACCTCGGCGCGAGCCTGGGCCGACCAGGGGACACCAGGGCCCGAGGAGGCATCCGCCAACGCAAACGACGCATCGCAGGCGCAAAACTACTTCAGCGATCCGAGCGCTTACGACGACTTCCACCTTGACATCTCCAACACACCGTTGGACTTCAACGGCGATACGAGCCAGGAACCCACCGCGGGCTACACGAGCCTCGATCCGCAGAACCTCTACGTCAGCTACATGAACCGCGACGACTACGACCAGGGACAGTTCTCGGTCGCCGACAGCCTTGTCGACCTGGGGTTAACCGGCACGTCGCTGGACACTATGTTGAAAGACACCGTGGGCGGCACCAAGAAACTGGACGCCACCAATTGGAAGCATTACCAGTACCACGCCAACAACTCGTGCGCGGTTCCCAATCGCAGCGCAGACGAGAACCTCGTGGCCATAAGCAACATCTACGTGGGAACGTCTACGGGTTCGGGCGACGCCGACCGCAGAAGCCGCCAGGAAATTCAACTCTGGCGCTTCGAAAAAGACAGCTCGGAGCCGATGAGGGTCGGTCAAGAAAACCTCGACCTGGTGAGCGGTCAAAAAGACGATCTGGAGAGGCTGGAGGACATCGAGCAAGACGGGTCGCTCGGCCTGACCGCCTTGGCAGGCGGCGACTTCGAAGGAAAGGGGGCTGCGGAATTGGCGGTGTACGTGCCGGATGCCAGCAAACCCCGTATCGACTTCTACGCTTACACGAAAGACACAGGCTTCACGAAGAAAGGGTGGAGCATCGCGCTGTCCGACCTCGGCAGCCAGTTCGGCGGGACGTTCAAGAACTGGTACCTGCCCATCGTGAGTCTGAGCACCATCCCGCGAACCGACGGCACCGTCTCCTACGACGACCTCGCCGTCACCGTGAGCATGCCCTACACCAACTACAACGGAATGGACCGGTGCGACCAGTCAACCGTCATGTCCATCTACTCGACGCGCAGCGGCACCAACAACGGCACGTTCGAGGAGGCGTTCAGCTATTCCCCCAACTACGGCTCGCAGCGCATGCGCTTCGCCTCGACCACCGCAACCGACCTCAACGACAACGGAGTGCCCGAGCTCATCTTGGCCGGCAACCGCAACACCTACGACAAGAACGACAAGATGGGAAAAATGGACGCCAGCACGAACCTCGTCCAAATGATCATCTACGACGAAAAAAAGAGCAGCTACCAGCCTGTCTGGGACGATCCGAAAGAAGTTGATGCGCTCGACAACATGAACGTGACGTTCGAGATGTGCGAACCGGTGGCCATGGCCTCGGGGAAGTACGTGCGCGAACAGCACAACATCCTGTTCTTGGAAGGCTATCTGTTCGCGCTTTCCTCCACGGGAGAAAAGGCGGACGACACCGAGGCGGACCTTTTCGCAAACGGCAGCTTCAGCGCCCAGTTCCGTATGGATCTGAGCGGGTCGAACGCCTTCATCAAGAAAGCCACCAGCGGCAACTTCGCGAAGATGAACGTGGGGACCGAGCAGCTTATCGTGCAGAGCGGCACCACCTCGTCGGGGGGAGACAAAACCGTCTCCTACGACGTGCGCTGGGTGAACGAGATGAACGGCCAACTCTGGCAGTTCAACACCGACCTGAACTTCATGCACAACAAGAAAAGCCACGACAACGGCACGTTCCTCACTCTGTGCACCGTGGAGGCCAACACCAAAAACGCCGTCAAGTTCCAGCTGAAATCCAAGACGTACGGCTGGAGCGCGCCCGCGCCCGTCGCCGTGCTGGGGGGCGTGCCGTACTGGGGCGAGCTTGCCGGCGTCGACAACTATCGGATCGGATCCACGTCGTTCGGAATCAACACCTCCTCGTCAACGGGCACCGAAGGCAGCTGGAGCATCGGCGGCGGCTTCAACTTGTCGGCCGACCTGCTGCTGGGCACCGGTTTTCTGGGAAACGACATCAAAGTGGGAGGAGGGTTCGACTTCGAAGCCTTCGGTGATTACCTGGGAAGCTACTACACCTCGCACCAAGTGGTCAATTCCGTCAACTACACGGAGAATGCGGGACGCGACATCGTGGTGTGCTCCGCAACGCCGGTGGTGATATACGAGTACGAGGTATGGGTGCCCGAATTCCTCGTAACCCAGGAGTACCTCGACGCGTACAACGAGAACGCTCCCGCAGGCCGGCAGTGGCCGCAAAGCATGGTGGG
Organism: Gordonibacter sp. 28C; assembly: GCF_003339845.1. Taxonomy (GTDB): domain Bacteria; phylum Actinomycetota; class Coriobacteriia; order Coriobacteriales; family Eggerthellaceae; genus Gordonibacter. The sequence continues at coordinate 421,670 of NZ_PPTR01000001.1, read as the reverse complement.
CACCATGCACCAGGGAACCACAGTGCCCTGCAAGACGGTCAACATGTACGACCCCGCCCTGAGCATGCTCACCCTCGAGCAGTACAACCAGGTGGCGGGTTCTTACCATTCGAGCGATATCCCGACGCTCGACAAAAGCAAGATGTTCGGCGGCAGCCGCACCGTCGGTGATCCGACCACCTACCCCAACGCAACCGCCCAGATACCGAACGTTTCCGATACGTTCGACCTCGTGACCGGCGACGTCCAAAACGTCTCGCCCATGGGCGACGCCAACACCCAGGTGTCGGTGGAGATAAGCGACACGACGGAGAGCAAAAACGGGTTCGACCTCACCTTGGGCGGCGGCTTGTCGGTAGAGGTATCCGCCAGCGTGTCGTTCTTCGCAGCGGCGTCGGCCTCGGGCAAAGGAGGTTGGAAGATCCAAGCCAGCGGCGGCGCGAGCTGGGTGCAGTCGAACACCGATGGCACGGTGTTCGCAACCGACCTGCCGCAACTTCCCAACGACACCAGCACGTACCAAGGGTACTCCCACGCCGTGCAGATGGCGGTCTGGAGAACCGATGCGGTGAGCGCCAACCCGTACGTGATCGGTTATATGGTCACCGAAACCGGCATCGACGATGCGCCGAGAAGCCTGCCGCGCTACCCGATTGCCTACAGCACGTCGGACACCGAGATCGTGTGGGCATGGAGCAACAACACCACCCGTCCCGCCGAAGCTTACGGCATCGCCCTGCCCAAAACGGGCGGAACCGGGTGGGAGGTGCCCAGCAGCAACGTGTTGAGCGGCAGCTCGACCATGTTCGCCACGGGCGGTTTGTCGGCAGGCGATTCGCAGAGTATCCGCTTCCAAGCTTACCGAAACCCGGAGAAGAGCAACCCGAGCGCCCTCGGCCGGGAGCTTACGGGCTTCACCGCCAGCGCGCAGGCTCCCCTCATCAACAAGCAGCCTACCTGCGATCCCGTTCCCCTTGGCGGCACGGTCACCCTCAGCGTGGACGCCGAATCGCAGCGCCAGGAGGCGCTCGACTACCAATGGTATCGCCTCGACACGTCCGAAAGCCTCTATTACGACGAGTGGAAGCCGGTAAACGGAGCGACCGAATCAACGTTCACCATTTCCAGCGTGGCATCTGCCGACGACAACACGCTGTACTGCGTGGACGTGACCGATCAGACGCCGGTAGGCGGCCAGCTGCCTTCCACCCGCTCTATGCCGGCCACGATCAAAATCGACGACAGGGCCGCAGTCGCATCGTCGGATGCCGACGCGAACGCGACGACGCTCTCCGTGCCGAGCATCGGGTTCTCGTTCGCGAAGGACGACGGGACGGATGCGTCCCTCCATGGCGACGAGTTCTTCTTGATGGAAGGAACCGCAGGCAGGCTGGGCGTCCAGGTGACAGATCCCAACGGCAACTACTGCTCAGGCAAGGTGACTGCAACGGTATATTACAAGGCCCATCCCACAGACACGACCCTTACGATCGCGAAAGAGAACCTACCAGAAGGAGCTCTCGATGGCAGCGGTCGGTGCTCCTGGGAATTCGACCCCGCAGACAACCCTGACTGCTGGGGCGGCTCCGGACCAAACGTCTATCAAGTGGAGATAACGTTCAAACCCGTCAGCCAGCAAGACGCGGCCAAGTGGACGGAATCGAGCACCCGGCTCTTCATCAACTACGGCACTGTGGAGCTAAACCGCAAAGCGCACTACCTCTTGTTCGACACAGACGGCGCGATGCCCGGGCTGGACGAACCAGTCGCGGCATCCGGCAGCAATGCTTACCTGCTGGCAGTGACGAAGGACACGGTGCTGCCGGACATCACTCCGCAGATGGTGGGTGCCCAGTTCGACGGCTGGTACCTCGACGAAGAGTTCAGCACACCGCTGTCCTTCCCCTTCAACCCGCTGACACCGGGAGAAACGACGACGCTGCACGGCAAGTGGCAGCAGGACGAATACAGCATCGTCTACGACTTGGACGGAGGGGCGAACGACCCCGGCAATCCCGCCGTGCTGACCAACGACAGCTCGGCGATCGCGCTGAAGGATCCGGCGAAACCTGGTTACGCGTTCGAGGGCTGGCACGAGGTGGTCGACGGCACGATGACGCAGGGCGGGCCCATCGCCTGCATCCCCCGCGGCCTTACCCACGACCTCGAGCTGCGCGCGACGTGGTCGCTCGTCAACTACCGCATCTGCTACTCCGCCTTCGAGGGCGCCAACCCCAGCGACAACCCGCGTTCCTACACCGTGAACGACGAGGTGTCCATCCAAGCCCCCCTGTTCGAGGGGGCCGTGCCGGGCACGAACGCCTGGTACGCCGACTCCCTGTTCACCCAGAAGGCCGCGATCACCATCCCCGCAGGCAGCACTGGCGGCGTGGTGCTGTACGGTCGAGCGGACTTTCCGGACGCGCCGGCCCCCGGCCCTGGGCCCGCCCCCGGTCCGGGCTCCGACCCCACAACACCTGCCGGAGGCAACGGCGGCGGAGCCGCCCTGGCGTCCACGGGCGATGCGATGCTCCCCGGCAACGCCGCTCTGGCCACCCTGTTGCTGGCGGCTCTAACCGCCATCGGCTTCGCCGTGTACCGTCGGCGCTCGTAGCAGTCCTCCGCCAACCGCGAGGAGCGTGCCCACCGGCCCCGCTCCTCGCCGAAGCGCGACCAAACCTCAACGCTGCTGCAAGCCGCCCCTCCCCGCACCGGACGACCTTGTCGTTCCTAGCGCCGGCGAAGCAGGTGCGCGATCGCATGCTGGCGCTCCTTGGAACGATGCCGGCAAGCGCCTTTTCGAATCCTACGACAAAATCACGTCGCCTTCATCCAAGCTGCGAAGCAGCTCCGTTCGCAACGTGAGGTTGGCGACGGAAAACGACGGCTCCTTGTACTGCACCCTCTTGCCGAGACGCTTGCCTATATGGTTCGCGATCCTTTCCATTTCGACGCGGCTCGCAATCTGCAGCGTGGTCACCGAGATCACGTCGACGCCCAGCGCGTCCAAGGCGTTGCGGCGCGAGGAGTCGCTCGCCGCACTGCGGGATCCCAGGTGCTCCGAATCGCTGTCGTATTCGATGGCGAGTTTCGCTTCGGGCCAGTACAGGTCGCACCGGTAAAACTTCCGGGAAGCCATCTTCTGCGCATGCGCGCCCACGTCGATGCGATAATTGAGACAGGGCGGCGCGAACCCGTATCCGCCAAACCGGTACGGCAGGCACAGCAGCATGGCCAGAACGGTCTCCCGAGGCGAGGCCGAACCGTCGACGACAAACCGCAGCGCCCACAGCGCCTTTTTCCGCCCATGCGCCCCGGCGCTCTTCGCCACAAACGCTTCCAGCTTCGCGGCCGTGGTCAACGGCGCACAGGAACGCATCTCGCCCGTCGAGATATCGTACGTTCCGCAAAGCTCGAGCCCGTCCATGACCAGATCCACCGGGTTTTCCCGTTCGGCCATCTGAAGAAAGCATAGTTCCGGCGAGCTGACGCAGAATCCGTTCTCCGTGTCGAGCACCGATCCCTTCGGCAAAGAGCCCGACCAGACGTGGCTCGCCACCTCCTTGGACGTCCTGCGCACCGCCGCGTCCCCCACCAGTACATGCAAGGGCCGCGTCAACCACCAAGGACCAGGCTCCGCCAGGTCGTCGGCTTTCGGCGGAACCGCGAGCAGCTTCCGCGCATGCGGCACCTGGCGAAAGTGACGCGACCCCACGCGCACCGACCGCCAGTACTCCAACGCAGATTCATGACTGAGCACCGGTTCCATATCTGCCCCTCTCGAAAGTTGCGCATTCCCCATTGCGTATCGACGCAACGCGCACATGCCCATGCGGCCGATGCTCCCCCTGCGCTCCGCGCGGGGAGCTCGCGGAGCGCAGAAATCAACATCCACGCGCTCGTTCCTCGCATAACGTCCAAGATAGCGCGCATCCCGGCAAAAAATCATACAATGGCGCGTTTATGCTAAAAAATTACGTTTGTGCATGATCTTTTATGAGGATAGTTAAAAGTGCGGTTTCTTCATCTGGTGTTTTATTTAATGATATTTTCACTAATATATTATATAGACAGATTATTCGTTCACAAACGTGATTTTTTAGCAGAAAAGCTTAGATTTCCGAGATTTTGCCAAGAAAGAAGGCGCAGAGGAAGGGAATGAAAGGAGCCCGGCGGCATCCGAACCGCCAACAACGTCGAAAGGGAACGCCGACAGCGTCCGAACCGCCCGCAACGTCAAGAAGGGACCCCGCCGAAGCGAAGTCCCCTCATAGTGTCCTGTAAAACCGGTTCCCTGCTATGCAGGAACCGCGAGCCTCGCGGAAGGCCACCGGCGCCACGCCGGCCCTTCCGCATACCGGCAGAAGGGTGACGCACTACGAAAGACCCGCCACGGAAAGAACGGTGCCTCGCGAAAAACACCACCTCGAGGCGGCACCCCGCAGGATGCCGCCTCGTCGTAGAAGCGGGTTGTCGCAGCCGCTCCCTACATCATGGGCACCGTGATGGTCACGGGCAGCGCGGCCACGACCACCAGGAAGCGCAGCAGGAAGCCGCCCACCAGCACGCCGGCGTCCGACCCGAAGCTGATCCAGTGGGCCTTGCGGCTCTCCTCGAACTCCTTCGGGCTGAAGAACAGCAGCCACGTCTCAAGCGCCGTGGGCAGCACCAGGCCGATGAGCACCAGGCCGATCCAGAACAGCGGTGCGTACTGGCCCACCAGCAGGCTCATGACCGAGTTCCAACCCGCCACGGAGTTGAAGCTGGTGATGAACATGAGCGAAGCCACCAGCACGAGCTCGATGATGGGCAGGCAGAAGTGGAACTTCTTCAGCACGCCCACGCGGTTGAACTCGTCCGCATGGCGGATGACGGCCACGAGCAGCACGCTCGCCGCGCCGGCCGACACGGCCGACACCAAAAACAAGATGGGCAGCAGCGCGTTGTTCCACAGGGGGAACGTCTTGCACACGCCCAGCAGCGCGCCGGTGTACACGGCCACGCACACCGAGAACACCACGCCCACGATGTCAAGCCACACCGGCACGGACTTCTTCAGGAAGTCCAAGACGACCACGACGATGGCCACGATGGTGAAGCCGCCCAGGAACACGACGCCCCACGTCATGACGGAGCCGAAGTTCGTGAGCAAGAGCGCGAAACGCAGCGGGTTGTGCAGGCCGCCCTCGGCGTCGAACATGAGCAGGCACAAGCCGATGATGACCACGATGGGCGCGATGAGGTGCCCCACCTTGTGCATGTTCACGGCCTCGGGATGGCGCCAGCCCAAGAAAGCGGACGTGATGAACGCGCCGCCGCCCAAGCCGGCGAGGAACAGGTACCATGCGATGATGGCGCCCCAGATAGGTTCGAATGACATCGCTCATCACCTCACGTAGAATACTTTGGATTTGGTCAGGTCGCCCGCGATGGGCTGGGCGTTCGTCTCGGCGATGGCCTTCGAGATGTCGCTCTCAGGGTCGTCGAGGTCGCCGAAGATGCGGGCGTTGGTCAGGCACGCTTCCACGCACGAGCACATCTTCGTGCCGCTCGTCTCGGCCGACACCGTGCAGAAGCGGCACTTGTCCACCGTACCCGTCTTCTCGTTGTGCACGCGCACCTGGTAGGGGCAGGCGGCCATGCAGTACTTGCAGCCGATGCAGCGCCCCTCGTCCACGCCCACGATGCCGTCGGCACCGATGTAGGCCGCGCCCGTGGGGCACACGGCCACGCAGGGGGCGTCCTCGCAGTGCATGCACTGCAGCGGCACCGTCTCGATGGACACGTTCGGGTACGTGCCCGTCTCGTGCTCCTCGTAGCGGATGAAGTCCTGCGTGGGAAGCAGGTCGTTCTGGCGCTGGCAGGCCACGCGGCATGCGTAGCAGCCGATGCATTTCTTGGTGTTGATGAGCATTCCGTAGCGAGCCATTACGCACCTACCTTCTTAACGGTGACTACCGCTTCCTGCGTCATGGCGCCTCCGTAGGCCGGTTCCAAGTGGAACGGCACGAAGTCCATCTGGCGCAGGCCCACGTCGAACGCGGTGTGCTGGTCGGGCGACGAGCAGCCGTAGTGGCTCGGCATGTACAGCGCTGTGGGGTTCATGCGCTGCGTCACCTTCGCGCGCACGCGGCCGGTGTGCTGGGTGTTCGACACCTCCACCTCGTCGCCGTCCTCGATCCCCAAGCGCTTCGCCACGTCGGCGTTGAGCCACACGCGGGTGAGGTCGTAGTCCTTCGTGATCTGCATGAGGTCTTCGATGTTCGCGGTCTGCGTGTGGCTGTGGATGGCCTGCTTGCCGCCCACGAGGCGCAGTTCGTCGCCCATGGGCATGGTGGCCGGCTCGACCCACACCGGGTAGGGCGAGAGCCCCGCCTTCTCGCACGCCTCGCTCGTGAACTGCACTTTCTCGGTGGGCGTCTTGAACTTCGGCGCCGTGCCGTAGGCGAACTCCTTTTCGGGGAAGTGCGCCGTGCCCGTTTGCTTGAGCGTGTCGAGCGACAAGCCGACGGTCTGCAGCTGCGCGTCGGCCAGCTCGTCCACGCCGAAGCGGAAGTACTCGCCCACGCCGCACGCCTCCGCCAGCTCGGCGAATATCTCGTCGACCGGCTTCGTGTTGGGATGGATCTTCTCGAGCACCTGGTCGCGCAGCGCCACGGCCGGCACCTTGCCGCCGATGAACTCGGGCAGCTCCAGGCGCTCCAGGTAGCTCGTGTCGGGCAGCACGTAATCGGCGAGCATGGCCGTCTCGGACATCTGCACGTCCACGACCACGCACAGGTCCAGGTTGGACAGCGCGTCGGCCAGATACGCCGTGTTGGAGTAGCCGGCGGCCATGTTCGAGTTGTAGAAGAACATGCCCTTGACGTTGCCCTCCTTGGCCTGCTCGGCCGCGAACAGGTTCGTGCCCATGCTGGACAGCGCCAGCGGGTACTCGGCCGAGCCCAGCAGCTTGTCCTCGGGCTTCTTCGGGTCGGCGAAGCGCTCGTCGGCCAGCTTGCCCGCCGACACGCTCGGCGTGAACAGGGCGCCGCCCTTCTGGTTCCAGCAGCCCAGCAGCGTGTTGAACAGGCAGATGGCGCGCGCCGTCTCGCCCGAGTTAGCGTACGAGCAGCCGAACGCGCCGCGCCAGCTGGGCTCGATGGAGGCTGCAGGGGCGGCCTCGGCGAACTCCACGGCCAGACGGCTGATGGTGGTGGCGGGAATGCCCGTGACCTTCTCGGCCCATTCGGGCGGATATTCCGCCAGCGCACGGGCCCACTCGTCGAAGCCCACGGTGTTTGCGGCCACGAACTCCTTGTCGTACAGGCCGCGAGCCACCAGCACGTTGCTCATGGCCAGCACGAGCGCCAGGTCGGTGCCGGGGTTGATGGGCACCCACTCGTCGGCGAACACGCGGCTGTTGCTGCAGCGCGGGTCCACCAGCACGATGTGCGAGCCCTTCTCATGCGCCTTCTGCAGGGCGGCCACGGAGCTGGGGCGGATGGCGTCGGCGTAGCTGCGCCCGATGAACATGGTCATCTTCGCGTTCGCCACGTCGGACGAGTAGCTGCCCGTGCCGATGGCCTGCGTCATGCCGCTTTCCTTGGACAGGTTGCAGGCGGCGCCGTGCGTGTACACGTTCGCCGAGCCCAGCGCGTTCATGAAGCGCTTCGTGTAGTACTTGCCGCTGGGGCGCGGGTCCTGCACCATGGCGAGCGCCTGCGGGCCCTTGTCGTCGATGATGGCCTTCACCTTGTCGGCGATCTCGCTGTAGGCCTGATCCCACGAGATGGCTTCGAACTTGCCTTGGTCGTTCTTCTTCAGCGGGTCGGTCAGGCGATCCTCGGAATAGGCGATCTGCGAGTAGCCGAAGCCGCGCGCGCAAATCTTGCCCTTGGCGTAGGGGTGGTCGGCGTCGCCGATGAGCTTCGTCAAGCGGCCGTTTACCACATAGGCCGTGAAGCCGCACTTGCTCGAGCAGGCGTTGCACAGCGTGTGGACGGTCTTCGTCTCGCCGCCTCCCGATGCGTCATCAGCATGCGCCTGTTCCCAAGCGTCGAAGCTCATAAAGCCGGCCGCCGCCGTGAGCGCAACCGCCCCAGCGCTGCCAGCCAGGAAGCTTCGCCTGGTTATAGCGTTTTCTGACATAGCTGTTTCCTCTCTATATGCATGCACGTGATATCTCTCGTTGTCGGCGCTCATGCGATTGCCGCATCGGCCATGGTCAGCTGCGCGCGGATGGTGACGATCACGTCCACGAGTCCGATGTAGAAGCGGGCGTCGTCGTCGAGCGTCAGCAGCCGCATGCGGTACGCGGTGAGCCAGGCGAAGCGTTCCGTCAGGAACTGCCGGGCCTCCTCCCGCATGCCGGAGCGCAGCATCACGGCCACCAGGTCGAGCTCGAGCGCCAGATGGTCGGGGCACGCCGCGAACGCGGGCGGCACCTCCATACCGAATCGCTCCACGAGCTCGCGCATGTAGTGCGCCGAATCCCCCAGATACAATCCCTGCTGCTGCGAAAACGGCGCGGGCGCGGCCCCGGTGGACCACGTGCGGTAGAGCGACTCCACCGGCATGGCGGACTCGGGGAGGCCTCCTGCGAAGTGGCGGGCGGCGAAAGCCTGCTTCTCGGCGTACGTCGGCGGCGTGAACAAGGCGTTCACCTCGCCCGACGAGAGGAACTCCTGCAGCGGGCAGCGCCTGCGCGCCCGTGCGAGCGGAGCTTCCAGCGCGCCCAGCTCGTCGGCCTGCATGACGCGGCGGGCCCCGTCGAGGAAGTCCGACCACAGCGGGCCCTTCGACAGCTGGCTCCATGCGGCCTCGTCGACCGGGCCGAAGCACTGCGCGAGCACCGAGAACACGGCCTCGTCTTCCATCATCGCTCTCCCTCCTTCCCGTTTCTTATCGCTCCGGCGCGGCAAGCGCCGGGCGTCGGGATCGTATCCGGAACTATCACGCCTGCACGAGGGTCGTCGTCCTCACGACGCCCTGGTCGATGACTTTCTGCGCGATGTCTTCCCAGTCGATGAACTTGATGGCGCCGTTCGGGCACTGCTCGGCGCAGCGGCCGCACGAGATGCACTTCGTGGACACGCCGGTCTCGCTGTCGACGCGCGGCATGTTCCACGGGCACGCCTGGCTGCACATGCCGCAGCCGATGCAGCGCTCGGCGTCCACCTTGCGCGCGCCGGACTTCTCGTCGGCGTAGATGGCGTGGACCGGGCAGTAGTTCATGCACGCGGGATCCTCGCACTGCTTGCAGTGCTCGACGGTGAACTCGCAGTTGTCGTAGACGCCGTCCAAGGTGTCGGCGCCCGACCCGAAGTTGTAGTTCGGCCACACGCGCACGCGGGCGATATGCTGGCTCACGCGACCGTCGTTCTTCAGCGTGCACATCATCTCGCAGCGCTGGCAGCCCGAGCAGCGGGCGCGGTCGGTCACGATCATCTTCGTGGGCGTGGTGCGGATCTCGATGCGCCCCGAGGCGATGGACTTCGACGTCACGCCCCACGACGCCAGCACGCCGCCGACCACGAGGCCGGCGACGCCGCAGCCCGCCATGGCCAGCACGCTGCGTCGCGTGAACGTTTTGCTCTTGTGCTCCCCCTCGCCCGCAACGCCTTCGGCGCCTGCGGTTCCGGTCGTCGCAGGCGCGCTCTCCCGAACGTCCTGGTTCTCGGAGGTGTTCTGGTGCAGATTGGAATCTGACATAGCCTGGTGCTCCCTCCCTCACTTGCATTCCGTGAGTGTCGTTTCCCTGATGCCGACCCCGCGCCGTCTCGCCTGGCTTCTCTCGTCTCGCCCCGCCTGCGCTTCGCGCGGGCGGCTGCTCGCCACGGGGTGGCTGCGCTCGGACTCGCCTCCGATTTCGCGGTGCCACACAACGCCTCGAAGTATGCGCGACCGTGCGCGCCCGCCCTACCCTCTTTGAGGGAGTTCTGTAACCTGATCGGCGATTTTGCGGAATTACCCCCAAAGAGGGGATACCCCGACCTACAAGGTCGCGCATACTGCCGCTTGACGATTGTTGTCAGCGCTCGCATCGCGTCCGTCGGTTCCCACACAACACGAACCACGAATCCTTTTCCCCTAGATTTGGAGATGCAACATGGCTGACGAAACATCGTACGGATGGGCCGGTAAGATACTCCGCGTCAATCTGAGCACGGGCTCGATCACGACGCAACCGACCGACCCCTACAAAGAGTACATCGGCGGCATGGGCCTCGCGAACAAGATCATGTACGACGAGGTGCCGGCCGGCACCGACCCGTTCTCCCCGGAGAACAAGATCATCTTCGCCGTCGGCCCCCTGACGGCCTCGGGCGTGCCCCTGGCGGGCCGCACCACCATCTGCTCGCTGTCCACGTTCACGAAGGACCATCTGGTTATCGACGCGCACTGCGGCGGCATGATCGGCGCCAAGATCAAGCTCGCCGGCTGGGACGCCATCGTGCTGGAAGGCGCGTCCAGCAAGCCCGTGTACCTGAACATCGTGGACGACAAGGTGGAGATCAAGGACGCCGGCTCCGTGTGGGGCCTGGGCACCCGCGAGGCCACCGAGGTGCTCTGCCGCAAGGAAGGCAACGAGGCGTGCGTGGCCACCATCGGCCCCGCCGGCGAGAACCTGCTTCCCTACGCGTGCATCATGAACTCCCGCAACCACTCCGCCGGCGCCGGCACGGGCTCGGTCATGGGCTCGAAGATGGTCAAGGCCATCGTGGTGAAGGGCAACGGCAGCGTGCACGTGAAGGACCCGCAGGCCGTGGCCGACCTGTCCGACTACATGCTGCGCGAGGTCATCGGCTCCAACAACAACCACGTGGTGCCGCAGACGCAGCAGGAATGGGCCGAGTTCTACGACAAGGGCTCCCGCTGGTCCGCGCGCAGCGGCCTGACGTGGGGCATGGCCGAAGACGGCCCCATCGACGTGGGCGAGCCGAAGCCCGGCGAGCTGAACACGGTGGGCTACCGCTGCATGAAATCGGTGTACGACCTGGGCGAGGTGGCCGAGAAGTACACCATCAAGATGGACGGTTGCCACAGCTGCCCCATCCACTGCTACTCCGACCTGCGCACCGAGCGCACGGGCGAGCTGGGCGGCAAGTCGACCTCGGGCAACACCTGCGCGGCGAACTTCCCCTTCAAGTACATGAACGGCATCCTGAAAACCGACATCAAGGAAGACACCGAGTCGGGCATCGTGTGGAACACGCTCATCGGCACCACCATCGACGAGCTGGGCCTGTGGTGCAACTACGCCCAGCTGTGGCGCGATTTGGCCCACTGCATCAAAGCGGGCGTGTTCGACCGCGTGCTGCCCGAAGAGGAGAAGGCGAAGTACGACTGGAACCGCATCTACAACGACGACCCCACCATCATGGTGGAGCTGCTGCACGACATCGCCCGCAACGACTCCGAGATCGCGCATCTGGCCTACGGCCCCTACCACTGGACCGAGCGCTGGGACGACAAGGAATGGTTCGACCAGCAGCCCAGCCAGCTCATCAACTACCGCGGCTGGCCCGTGCACCACTCCATCGAGTGCTTCGGCCAGGTGGGCGGCGTGTACAACATGATGTTCAACCGCGACGACATGATCCACTCCGCCGTGAACTTCCAAGGCTGCGGCCTGCCCTTCGAGCTGAAGCAGGAGATCGCCGAAGAAGTGTGGGGCGGCAAGGACGCCATCGATCCGGACAAGAACTACACGCCCATGAACGAGCACAAGGCGAACTTCGCCTGGTGGAGCATCGTCACCGACGTGCTGCACGACTCGCTCACGCTGTGCAACTGGGTGTGGCCCATGACCATGAGCCCGACGAAGGCCCGCAGCTATCGCGGCGACCTGGACCTGGAGGCCAAGTTCTTCAAGGCCGTGACCGGCGAGGACGTGACCACCGACGACCTGTACCAGGCGGGCGCCAAGATCATGACGCTGCAGCGCGCCAACACCGTGCGCGGCATGACGAAGGCCGACGGCACCATGGGCGAGAACGACATGCGCAACGTCCACGACGTCATGTGCGCCTGGACGTTCAACGCCGATCCTGACAAGCAGCCGTTCACGGAAGGCACCATCAAGATGGAGCGCAACGACTTCCAAACCGCGCTCGGCATGCTCTACGACACGTTCGGCTGGGATCACGAGAAGGGCTGCCCCACGGCCTCCTGCCTCGACCAGTACGGCATGTCCGACGTCAAGGAAGAGCTCGACGGCCTGGGCCTGCTGCCGTAAAACCATCGATCCGGCGGTGCCGCCCTCCCCTCTGCGGCACCGCTCCCTCATCGGAAGCGGACGGCCTACCTTCCCCCCTTCTTACGAGGCCGTCCGCATGAGAAAGCCCCCGATTCGGGGGCTTTCTCATAGTTGCTCCAGCTTGTCATCCTGAGCGGAGGCGCGTAGCGCCGCAGTCGAAGGATCTTCGACGAAGGAAGCACCCCATTGCCGAAGATCCTTCGACTGCGCGCCTGCGGCGCTCCGCTCAGGATGACAGGGTGGCCTTGCGCTGCGGCGCTCCGCTCAGGATGACAAAGTGGGAGCGGCCTGCGCTCGGAACAACAAGGCAACCCTACGCTTCGGCCAGCCTCAGATCGATGCGGGTGGAGCGGAAAGAGCAGTGCTCGCACATGACGCAGGAAACGCCCAAGGCGTCGCAGGGCACGCGGGCGTCGAGCTCTTGGAGCGTGGCGCCCTGATGCGCGAGATAGTCGCCCACGAGAGCGCGGATGGCCTCGACGGCGAAGTGGAGCGTGTACGATTTGTCGACCGGCACGCCGTCCAGGGCGCGCTTCACGTCGTCGGTGGTGATGGTTAGCGCCTCTTCGAGCGTTCTGCCTTCCAGCAGGGAGCACACCACGCTCGCGCAGCCGGTCACGGCCAGGCATCCGCGCGCCTTGAAACCCGCCCGCACGAACGTCTCGGTGTCGGGATCGACGACGGCGAACAGGCGCAGGGCCACCTCGCCGCGCTTCGACTTGCCCACCATGCTCTGGGCGTTGAACCCTTCGGGCGCTCCGCCGTTGCGGAAGTTCGCCACCACGGCCAGCAGCGTGTCGGAGTAGCCCGCCACGCCGTCTTCGATCTCGGTTTGGTACACGTCCGCCGTGCGCAGCACGTGGCGGTCCTTCACCTCGCGGTACACGTTGCGTGCCTCGTCTTCCACGAAAACCCCTCTCTCTAGCAAGATCCTTCGACCCCGCGCCTGCAGCGCTCGGTCGGTGCGATCTCGTTTACAGGAACATGCCGCGCTCGACGGAGCTCCACTCCGCGAGCGACGCCGCGTAGGCGGGCGTCAAGTACTCGGTCGAAAAATAGTACACGTCGCCGTTCGAGGCGGTTACGGTGTCGAGATCGGGATAGGCCCCGCTGTCTCGAACCGTTTGCCACAACTCGTCGATCTCCTCGCGCGACAGGTTGAACGGCTCGTTGGAAAGCGAAGCGGCCTCCATCGGGCGCGGGTACTTCTTCGACTCGTCGCGCACGCACTCTACGAACGTGAGCACGCGATCGTCCTCGTTCGCCAGAAACGACCAGCGCGCGTAGGCGTCCGTCATGCGGTCGGCGGAGTACAGGTAGTAGCTGTGCTTGCCCACCAGAGCGACGATGTCGTCGCACGGAGGCTCCTCGGACGCTTCGTCCGATGGAGCGGGGTCGTCCGTCGGCGCGGTCTCGGCGGATTCCGCCTCGTCGGAGGCTTCGACCTCGACGGCCGTCTCGAGCGTTTCGGGTTCTTCGGGCACCGCAGCTTCCTCGGGTTCCTCGGCTTCCTCGGGCTCCTCGGCTCGAAGCATGCGGGGCACGCCCACCGTCCGCGTGGCGGTGCGGACGGGAGCCGCCGGCTCGAGAACCTCCTGCCCCGCCCGCTCGGCCTCGCGCTCCTCAAGGTACTCGTACACGAGCATCTCCCAGTCCTCGGCCGTCTGGCCTTCGGGCACGAGGCCGGCCTCCGCCCACCTCGTCGGTTCAACCAACCGTCCCGCGGCGGATTGCGCGCGCACGTCTTCGAAGATCGCGGCAAGCAGCTCGCGTTCGGTGAGCGCGCCGGTGCCGGGCGCGGGCGCGCACCCAACGGAGTCCGTATCGAAAGCGGCTTCTGGGCCGCCCTCGACCATACCGGGATCGTTGGGAAGCGGAGCCCCGGCGCCCTGGCCTGCGGGCGTCTTGGCAAGCTCGGCATCGGCCGCCGGATCGGCGTCCCCGCCCCCTCTCGCCTCTTCCTCGGCAAGCGCCCGGATAACCTCTTCTCGAATTCGCCGAGCTTCTTCGTCAACCATATTCGCTCCTTAATCGAGCCTCTGAATCCATATGGTATGATGACCTTCGGAGCGCATCCGGCATCCCCTCTTTCAGGATAAATCGAGGGCGAAAGCGGAGCCGCGCCTATCGCGACGTCGACGTCTATCAGGGAGAGGGAGGCGCGCTTGAGCGCACATGCGACGAGCAACCAGACGGAAGGCGGCGACCCCGACGAGCAGCTCGCACCGAACACGGTTCTGAACAGCTTCCACCTGCTCTGGCCGCTCGTGGTGGGTCTGGGTTTCGGTCGGGCGGGCCTCATCGTCGCCAGCTACGGCAGCTACACCAGCACCGACGAGGGCATCTTCACCGACGGTGCCATGCTGGTGGCCCTTTGCGTGCTCGCCGTGTTCTTCGTCGTCATCACGGTGGGCAAGGTGTCCATCAAGAAGCACGCCACGAACGTCATCATGCGCGTCGGCATAGCCCTGGAAGCCTTGACGCTGGCTGGGCTGGCAGCGCTCGACCTGACGGGCAACGACGACCCCGCCCTGCAGTTCGCTTTGAGCTCGCTGTGCACGCTCGTGTCCTCCGTCACCATATATTATTGGCTGCGCCGCGCCCGCGGAACGGGAACCATCGTGGCGGCTTTGTTCGTGTTTTCCGCGCTCATCTTAAGCGAGGTGGAGATATACCTGTGCGCGCTGCTGCCCGGCGCGGCGGGCAACTTCGTCGCCGCGGCGCTCGTGCTGGTTCAGTACCCGTGCATGCTGTGGGCACGCCATCGCACGCAGCCGCACGACATCGTTTCCGTATCCCAATCGAGCGACTACTTCGGCTTCACGAAGAACATGATCCAGAGCAAGCAGTTCCTGGCGGCCACGGCCATCGGCATAGGCTTCCTGTCCATCGTCATCGGCCTTTTGCGCGGCTACCCCGACGGCCAGGCCATCGCATTCGCGCCCGTCACGCGCGCAGCCTACGGCTTGCTCACGGTGGGCATCAGCGGCGCCATCATCGCGCTCGTGCTGGGCAAGCGCCAGCGCGTCCTCACCGTGGGCATCTTCATCGTCATGGAGCTATTGGCCTGCCTTGCGCTTATCGCCTACGCCGCCTTCCCCGACATGCTGGACATCGGCGCCGTGTTCACCACGACGCTGAACGCCCTCATGGTGGCGTTCACCTGGTACATCATCATCGCGTTCATGAGCTACGGATGGCGCGACCCGTACTACTACGCCATCGCCGGATGGCTCGTGTGGCTGGGCTGCCGCGCCGTCGCGCGCGTGGCGCTGATGGAGTTCTACAGCATATCGGCGAACGACGTGCTCATGAACGCGCTCATGGGCGTGCTTATCGTCGTGTCGACCCAGGTCGTTTTCGTGCAGTTCCTCAACATCGCTCGGCGCGAGAACAAGGAGCATGAAGACCAGGCAACCCGCCAGGAAAGCGTCTTGGTTAAGATCATGGGCCTCGACGAGCACGAGTCGCTGGCCGACGTGCGCCAAGCGTCCATGAAGCACAACGCCGAGGAGATGGGCAAGCAGTTCCTGCTGTCGGAACGCGAGATGGAGGTGCTGGCGCTCTACGCGCTGGGATACACCCAGAAGCGCGTGGCCGAGGAGCTCTACATCACGCCGGGAACCGCCCATGCGCACATCAAGCGCATCTACGCGAAGACCGGCTTGCACTCCCGCCAGGAAATCCTAGACTATATGCAGCAGTACACATCGTAGCCGTCCGCATTGCCTCCGAACAGCGTTTCCCCCTTTGCATCCGAACGCATCGCCTTCACTTTATTCGGCAGAACGCGGCGGCAACGGCACCCGTCAACCCCAGGGCAAGCATAACGGTGCCGCAAAACGTCCAATTCGACAGATCCGGCCCGAGCAGCAGGGGCGTCACAAGCGACCCCAAGAACTCGCCAAGGCACATGACCAGCGTGAGCGCCCCCGTCGCCGCGGGAAGCAGCGACCTTTTTCCCGCGATTTGAGGGAGCGCCGAAAAGCTCACCACGGGAAGGCCATAGCCGATAAGGCCCATGAGCAGGGCACCCACCCACAAAAGGGGCCCTGACTGGGTGAGCATGAGAAAAGTGGCCGGACCGCTTGCGAGCAGAGCGGCGACGAAAAACGGCTTGGTTCTGCCCGTCTTGTCGATCAGCTTGCCGATCAAAGGAGAGGAGACGACGGCCAGCAGCCCGGGAAGCGAGCTCGCAAAACCCGAAAGCGACGCGTTCATTCCCCGACTCTGCAAAAACGTAGGCGTGTAGCTGAGAACCGCCAGCATCTCGATATTGAAAACAAGGTACGCGAACAGGAAGATGAGGGCGTGAGGACGGATGATCGCCAGATAATCACGGGCCGTGGCCCGAGGTTCGACGAGCTCGCTCGTCTCGATGCCATTTCTGTCCGCCGAGCCCAACGAGTCCGATGAGAAGCGATCTTTCGGCACGCGCACGACGACCGCGAGCACAACGGCAGCCGCCGCGACGATCACGGCGTAGGCGAGCCATGCTCCCGTGAGGCCCAAGGCCTCGAACACCATGGGAGTCGCAGTCGCGCCTACCACCGAGCCCAGGCATATCCACAGCGACCAGATGCCGTTGACCGTTCCCCGATGCTCGTGGGCCACGTATTTGTCAACCGCAAGGGGACCGGCAACGGACACGAACACGAACGCCACTCCCTCGATGGCCCTCGACGCGATCATGACCCATGCCGAAGTTGCCCAAGCGCCAATGACGCTTCCCAAAACGACGATCGAACACCCCAAAAGCAGCACGTTCTTGGGCCCCAGCCTCTTTGCGAGCGAGCCCGTTGGAAGCGACAGAACGATGCCCATCGCCGTGAAAATGGACATCAGCCACGACCCCGTAGCGGACGTCATGCCGTATGCGGACATGATGTCCACCAATATGCTCGGGACTTTGTACTGCACGATGGCGACCGACGTCCCCACCACCAACAGAACGGCGCCAAGCAAAAGATGGTTCAAACGAACCGGCGCGCCACTTTGGGTGCTTTTCGGCATCGACTTTTCCTTTCTGGCGACGCGGAGCATCGCAGGCAATCGCAAACGAGACGCTTTTCAGAGCGAGACGAAACGAACGCCCGCCAGAGGGGCGGGCGTTCGCGGAAACGGAAGCAACGGGAGCTAAGCCTCGGCAGGAGCCGGAGCCTTCGAGGGATCGAATCCGCTTACAGCCGCAGCTAGCTTCATGGCGACGGGAAGCATGACAAGCTCGACCACGTAACCGCTTGCCAGCAAGAACGGGTACACCATAATCCAAGCGGCGAAGGTTCCGTCCCATCCGGCAACTTGAACGTTGTTGATCCATGTGCAAACATAGCTGATGGACGTGATCATAACCAAGGCGAGCACCGCTACGCTGATGAAGTGCGCGCCTACCTTGTTTTTCACATGCAGGGCAGCCGCGAGTTTCTGGCCCCACGCAAGAGCGGGAACATGATCGCCCACGAACTCGCCAACGCAGAAGCTGGTGACGAACGACACGAAGAAGCCGAGCGGCGTGAAGATGGGAAGAGCCTCGTTTCCGGGAAGGTTCTGCACCGTCCATAGCACGTACACGCTCAAGATCGCGCACATGATGATGTTCATGAAGCCGTTGACGACGCGGCCGAAACCGCCGGGGCCTTTCAAAGGATTCATAAGTCATTTCCTCCTAGATAATGCCCATGGTCCGACTTTCGGGCCAGGGAATCGCAGCCGCCGGTCTCGCCGACGCCAATCGCAATGAGGCCGGCAGCTGCTCCTATATGCCAGATGCAAAGACCGATGCTCGATCGGCCACATCGTCATTCAAACTGTCCAATGTCACCCGAGATGGGGTTGCGGCGATTCGCCTTGACCAGCTCGCCGTACGTCGCCGGCTTGCGATCCTTCAACAGGTCAGAGCCCGCCATGGAGGCAAGACGCGCCTTCTTGATCTCGCCGTGGATGTCGACATCGGCCACCGCCATGCCTTCCTCGAAGCTGGTGGAGGCGCAGATCTGCATGGGGTTAGGACCGATGATCCGGCTGTGCCCCATCTCGAAGGGACCGCTCACACAGGAGTCGACGAAGAAGCACATGTTCTCAAGCGCGCGGGCGAAGCTGAACACGTTGCCTGCTTTGTAGTCGTTGTCATCTTCGTTGGGCTCGATGGACGGCCAGGCGGTGGGGCACAGCAGAACGTCGGCGCCCTTGAGGGCCAGCGTGCGCGCGACTTCGGGATACGCCTTGTCGAAGCAGATCATCAAGCCTATCTTGCCGATACGCGTATCGAAAACGGGGTAGTCTCCCTCGCCCGAGTACATCATGATGCGCTCGGTGAGGGGAAGGTGCACCTTGCGGTATTTGCCCACGAAGCCCTCGGGGCCCACGAGAACGAGCGCGTTGTAGATCATGTCCCAGTTCTCATGGCTCTGCTCGGTCATCCCCCAGGCAATGTACATATCGTGCTTCTTGGCAAGGTCGATGAAGTACTGGGTGGAATCGCCTTCGGGTACCAACTCGGCGACGTCGTGCTGGTAGAAGGCGTCTTCGGGACTGAATACGAACATGGGTTTTTCCGGCAATCCGCCGAGCGCTAGCTCTGGGAAAAGAATGAGATCGACGTTCTTTTCCGCAGCCTCTTCGATGAACTTGGTCATCTTCGCCTTGTTCGCCTCTTTGTCGCGTACGAGGTCCATCGCAACGCTTGCAATTACAGCCATAACCATCCCCTCCTAGTAGGACACGATCCATTTCTAAAAATTGAGTACACTCAATTTCTATGTCTGTAATATATATTCTGATTGAAAGTTTGTAAATACATTTTTGATAACTTATCAATATTTGAGTATACTCATATTTTGATATCAGGCCTTTTGCTGTGGCGAAGCGGGTTTTGGGCAATTCTTGCCACTTTCCCTATATCAGTGAGGGATAATGAAGCCCAGAAAAACGAGGGATGGAGCTGCCGCATGGTCAGGTTGAAAGCCGGCGAGAAGAAGAAAAAACTTATTATCGATGTGTGCAAGAAGTTGTTCTACCGCAAAGGTTATGCGAACACCACCTATGATGACATCTGCAAGAAAGCCGACATTCCGCCGGGAAGCATCACCTATCACTTTCGTGGCAAACGCGATATCGCGGCGGTTATCGACGCCGAATACGAGGCGCAAAACAAGATCTACATCGAGAAGCTGTGCGGGGACGCCTACGACAAGACCACGCTCATGGTCATCGAGAACTACCATATGTGGAAACGCAATTTCGAAGATGGTAACATCAGGCGCTTCTTGTTGGACATTTCCACCGAACGGCTGCCGTCATTCTCCGCCCTTGACACGGTGAAGTACTACTATCAATGCGTTATCGACGACCAAGGAATAGAGGGAATCGACGACCACGAACTCAATCTGATCGTAGCGGCGCAGCTGGGCATGTCCGACGCGCTCCTCATTGCCACATCGAACGATCCCGAGGAGTACACCTGGGAAGATGCCGCTGAGTTCGGCATTCGTTTCTTTCTCCGGCAATTGGGAATGCACGACGAAGAAATCAAAGAGATAATGAGGCAGGGCAAAGAGATTTTCGACACGCTCCCCATCGACAACCGCTACTATTCCGACTTCGCTTACGACGATAAATACGTTACAAAAATCAAGTAACCTATTGCATCGAACAGAGAAAGGATCCCGAGAGTCATGCTTCATTTCGACAGCGACTATATGGAAGGCGCGCATCCGGCCATCATCGAGCGGCTGGCCGCCACGAACCTCGACCAAACGAGCGGCTACGGCACCGACGAGGTGTGCGAGCATGCGCGCGATCGCATCCGAGCGGCGTGCGACTGCCCGGAGGCCGCCGTTTACTTCCTGGTGGGCGGCACGCAGGCCAATGCCGCTGTGGCCGACCAGATACTGAAACCGTGGGAGGGCATCGTCTCGGCCACCACCGGGCACATCACCGCGCACGAGGCCGGAGCGGTGGAAGCGTGCGGACGCAAGACCCTGCCGCTGCCCCAGCATAACGGCAAGCTCGACGCCGTCGAGGTGCGCGCGCTGTGCGAGGCGTACTGGGGCGACGAGAACCGCGAGCACATCGTGGCGCCGGGCGCCGTCTACATCTCGCACCCCACCGAGTACGGCACCGTGTACTCGCTCGCCGAGCTGGAAGCGCTCTCGCAGGTGTGCCGCGACTTCGGCATGCGGCTGTTCATGGACGGCGCGCGCATGGGCTACGGCCTGGCCGCTGTGGGAACCGACGTCGCGCTGCCCGACATCGCGCGTTTGTGCGACGCGTTCTACATCGGCGGCACGAAGGTGGGCGCGTTCTGCGGCGAGGCCGTGGTTTTCACGAAGCCGGGGCTGGACGACCACTTCTTCACGCTCATGAAGAAGCGCGGGGCGCTGCTGGCGAAGGGACGCTTCCTGGGCCTGCAGTTCGATGTGCTGTTCGAGCAGGAGGACGGCCAGCTGCGCTACGAGCGCGTCGGCCGCCATGCCGTCGACCTGGCGCAGCGCATCGCCGAGGGCTTCCGCGCGAAGGGCTACGACCTGCATATCGACTCGCCCACGAACCAGCAGTTCGTGGTGCTGGACGACGCCACCAAGGAGCGCCTGGCGCAGCACGCCTCGTTCGGCTTCTGGGAGCGCACGCCCGACGGCCGCACCGTGGTGCGCTTCGCCACGAGCTGGGCCACCCGGCCGGAAGCCGTGGACGAGCTGCTGGCGCTGCTGTAAGCGCCGAGCGAAAGCGACCGGCATGCCCGACCTCATTGACATAGTCCAGCGCGCGGCCGAACGACCGCCTGTCGCCCTGTTGCATGCACCGCGGTGCCTGACGGCGCGCGACGCGGGAGCGCACTGCACGGCCTGCGCCGACGCGTGCCCCGTCGATGCGCTGGCCGTGACGCCGCTCGTTGCCGAAGGCGCGCAGCCGTACGAGTCGATCAACCCCGTCGATGCGGCCGGGCCGCGCATCGACGCCGAAGCATGCGCGCATTGCGGCGCCTGCGTGACCGCCTGCCCGACAAACGCCCTGCTGGCGATGACGCCGCTCGATGACGAGACGTTGTTCGAACGCGGGATCTCGGCGAGCGCGGCCGCCTGCCTGCATGCCGCCGCAACGGGCGGAATCGCCGACGAATCGATCGTCCTAGACGGGCGGGCTTTCGGAAACGCCGTCGAAGGCCCCGCTCCCGCAACGGCGGGCCTTGCCTGCGAGCGCTGGGCGCAAGCGCGTCGCCTCGACGGGAATCGAACCGTCGTGCTCCCCTGCCTCGGATGGGTCGACGCTGCCGTGCTGGTCCATATGGCGTGCAGCGGCGTCGAACGCATCGTCCTTCCCCTGGAAGCCTGCGCAGCGTGCGAGCTGGCAACCGCCGCCGCACGCGCACGCGAGGCAGCTGCCCAAGCGCAACGCATCTGCGACGCCTGGGGCCTCGGCACCGTCATCGAATCAACCGGCGAAGACGGCCTCGCACCGCTAGAGGCGGAACCCGACGCCGATGCCGCCGGCGAGCTGTCCCGCCGCAACCTGATCTCCCAGGCGGGCACCTCGCTCATCGACACCGCCAAAGCCGAAGCGGCCAAGCAGCTGGAGTCGCTGGCCGGCGCAGCGCATGCCGACGTCCAGCCCGAACCGGACGCCCGACGCTGGCAGATGCTCGACGACCTGCACGCCGCCGGCCTGCCCGACGACGAAGCCGTGGTCCCCCGAGCGCTCGCTCCGCGCGTGGGCGTCGATGCCGACCACTGCTCCGGCTGCGCCCAATGCGCCCTGTTCTGCCCCACCGGCGCGCTCCGCAAAGCCGGACGCTTGCCGGGCGGCCGCACGCTGCTGGAGTTCGACCCCTCCCGCTGCCGCGACTGCGGCGTGTGCGAGGACACATGCCGCTACGGCGCCCTCGTCCGCGACGAGACGCTCACCGTCGGCGAGCTGTTCGCCCTCGACCCCATCGAGATCGCCATCCCCAAACGCCGTGTGCTTCCCGAACGCAAACGGTCCAGCCACGCTTAGTTCCGATATTCCTCCATGAGCGCCTTGAATGCGGGCATGCTATTCTCGATGGTTTCACGGGAAATGCAGTAGCTCACGCGCACCCAGCCGCCCACGCCGAAGCTGTCGGACGGCACGAGCAGCAGCTCATGGGCCTTCGCGCGGTCGCTGAACGCCTGGGCGTCGTCCTCCAACGCGCGAACCCACAGGTAGAACGCGCCGTCGGGCTCCACGAACTCGTAGCCGAGCGCCCCCAGACCCTCGGTGAGCAGCGCGCGGTTCGCGGCGTAGGATGCCACGTCGGACGGCTCGTCGATGCAGCGCTCGATCACGCGCTGGAACAGCACGGGCGCGCAGATGAACCCGAGCGCGCGACCGGCGCCCGCCACGGCCGTGGACACCTCGCGCGCGTCGTCCATGAGGTCGGAAACGTAGATGTAGCCGATGCGCTCGCCCGGCAGGGAGAGCGACTTCGAGTACGAGTAGCACACGATGGTGCGCGGCCACACGCACGGCACGTAGGGAACTTCGGCGCCGTAGGTGATCTCGCGGTACGGCTCGTCGCTGATGACGTAGATCTTGCGGCCGAGCTCGGCCTCCTTGCGCTCGAGCAAGGCGGCGAACGCCTCCAGGTTCTCGCGCGTGTACACGGCGCCCACCGGGTTGTTCGGCGAGTTGATGATGACGGCGCTCGTTTTCGGCCCGATGGCCGCGTCCAGCGCGTCGATGTCCAGCTGGAAATCGGGCACGTGGGCCGGCACCTCCACGCACGTGCACGCGGCGGTGTCGATCCACACCTTGTACTCGGGGAAGTACGGCGCGATGACGATGACCTCGTCGCCCGGTTTCGTGATTGTCGAGACGGAGATGGCCAGGCCCGCTGCGGCGCCCGCCGTCAGGTACACCTGGTCGGGCGTCGCGGCGACGCCGAAGCGGCGTCGGATATGATCGGCCACCGTCTTGCGCACGCTGGGCGCGCCGGCGGCCGGCGTGTAGCCGTGCAGGTCGCAGGGAGGCTCCTCCATGAGCTCGAGCACGGCCTGCTTCACGGCCTCGGGTGCAGGCACGCTGGGGTTGCCGATGCTGAAGTCGAACACGTTCTCGTCGCCGATTTCTGCCTTGCGCGCCATACCGTACGCGAACAGCTCGCGAATCGCGCTCGGCTCGGCTCCCAGCCCGTACATCCTCTCGTTCACCATGTGCACCACGTCCTCGTCTTGCCGCCTGTTTTAGATGAGGAACAGGGTAGCACAACGCGAAGCCCTCGAAAGGCTTGCGGATGCAAAAGGCGGCTGCAGCGGCGTTTCAGCTGATCCCGCAACCGTCCACGTCTCACACCGTCCCGTGAAAGCGCGGGCCTCCCGTTTGCGAAAGCCGCAAAACGAACAAGCAGCAAGCTGTCAAAGGGCCCTATTCGCCGAACAGCATCTTCTCGAACTCGGCCACGGTCACAGGACGCGAGAACACGTAACCTTGCAGCATGTCGCAATCCATGCTGCGCAAGCGAACTGCCTGACCGGGCTCTTCGACACCCTCGGCCACCGTGTTCAAGTCGAGCTTCTTCGCCAAGGCCACCACCGACTCTATCACGTCCCACTCGCGTTGCCCGGTGGCATCGCCCGCCGAGAAGAACGCTCGGTCAAGCTTCATCGTGTCGATATCCACGTCTTTCAGCACGTTGAGCGACGAGTACCCGCTGCCGAAGTCGTCGAGCGAGCAGCGATAGCCGCGAGCGTGCAGCAAGTCGATGACGCCCATGAACGTCTCAGGATCGCCGAACACCAATGTCTCGGTCAGCTCGAATTCGATGAGCGAGGCGGGAACGCCGTATCTTTCTCGAATCTCCTCGTAAGGCCCGAGGAAGCTCTGCTCTCTCAGGTGCGCCCGCGACATGTTCACCGAGATGGGGACAGGTTTCTTCCCCTGGTCGATCCACGATTTCAGAAGCCTGCACACCTGATCGAACACGCAGAGGTCCACGTTGATGATGAAGCCGTTTCGCTCGAAAAACGGCACGAAATCGTCCGGCGGAACCAAACCGCGCACGGGATCGATCCAGCGCACGAGCGCCTCGGCGCCGCCGATCGCCCCGTCGGAGAGCCGCTGCTTGGGCTGCAGGTACGCTACGAACTCGCCGCGCTCGAGCGCGCCGTGCATGCGGTTTTCCATGTCCTGCTCTGTCAGCAAGTTCCGGCGGTCGACATCGCTGTAGAACGCGCACGTGAAATGGCGCGCATTGGGCGCCTCCTTGCCGGAGTTGCGTGCGACGTTCGCGCGATCCCGCATGATGGTGAGGGACAGGCTCGTATCGACCACGGGATACACACCCACGGTGAACGACAGGTAGTAGGGACGCTCGGCGTCGATATTGAACCGGTTCACGTCCTGCACCATGTTGTCGATGCGCGCGAACATGTCCTCTTTGCTCTCTTGGCGCATAAGAAGGTTGAAGGTGTCGGCATTGATGCGCGCAACGCATTCCTCGCCGTCAAGGTGATCGCCCAGGCATTTGTACACGTAGCGCAGCACCATGTCTCCGCTCGTTTTGCCTTGTATCTCGTTCAAGAGTTTGAACTTCTTCAGATCGAGCGACACGAGCGCATACGAGCCGGGTTTGGCGGAATCGATGACGCGACGCACCGTGAGGTCGAAGCGCGTTTGGTTGAACCCTTCCGTCACCGGGTCGACGAACGCGAGCCGTTCAAGTTCCTCGTTTGCGTTCTCCAGGGCCTGCTTCTGCTCGTCGAGCTGCTGCTGCGCTTCGATTAGGTCGGTCACGTCCACCATCGTCGTGTACGACAGCTGGTAGCCGTCCACGTACTCGTCCAGAAACGTGGAGGCGAACTTGACCCACTTATGCTGGCCGTCTTTGGCGTTCAAACCGGCAATGCACTCGTAGCCACCGGCGTTCTTCTCGAGCGCTTCAGTCACATGCTCGACGATGACGGCGAAGTCCTCGGGGTTGTCTTCGAAGTACAGGTCGGGACGATTGTGGAACAGGGCTTCGTACTCCTCTTTCGGATAACCGATGAACTGGTAGTAGTACTTGTTCGCCCAAACCAGCGTGAAATGATCGTCTATCTTGTGCTTGCTCACGCTCAACCGAAGCGTGTCGGCCAGCACGCTGTCCTCTTCGCTTACAAATTGCATCGTTTTCCGGGAATCGAAGGTGCTCGCCATTGCGGACTTCACTTTCACGTGGTTACAGCGTTCGTTGCGCGACATCCCATGCGCAAGCGCCGCCTGAGATAACGTGCCATTCTACGCTTTTTCGCTTAGCGAAACCACCTCGCGGCAAACCCTTCAACAAAGATGAAGCCAAAACGGCGGTGCCGAAGCCTTACCCCTGCTTCACCACGAGCACGTCGCAGCGCATGTTCCTGATGAGGTACGTGGACACGCTGCCCACGAACACGTATTTGATGTTCGAGAGGCCGCGCTCGCCGCACACGATCAAATCGGGCGAGAACGGTTCCACCAGCTGTTCGGCCAGCGTCTCGGCCACACGGCCGGCACGCACCTGCACGTCCACGGACGGGATCGACGCGTTGCCGCGCGCCTCGCGCAACTCGCCGGCGAGATCTTCCTCGATGCGCGCCAGACCCTCTGCGCACAACGCGTCGTAGTCGGCGCCGTTCGCCTCGTTGGGAACGGAGTCGATCACGTGCCCGAACAGGAGCTGCGCCTCGTTGTCGGCCGCAAGCGCGACGGCCCGCTGGGCCACCGCCTTTTGCGTGGACGCGCCGTCGAGTGCCGCGAAGATGCGTTGGTACTGCGCCATGGGATGCTCCTTGCCTCGCCTTTTCGCCCTATTGTAACGGTTCTCGCGCGCGGGCGCGACTTCCCCTCGCCTCCCATCCGCCCACAGGAGCAACCTGCCGGCCGACCACAAGCGGCAGCAGGCGAAACCGCATCGGCGCAGACAGAAAAAGGAGGCCGATGCGAGTCGCACCGGCCTCCTTCAGTCAGCGTCGCTTGAGCCGAAGCTAGCAGCAGTGGCAGCTGTGAGCCTTGCGGCCCTTCTTCTTGCCGTTGACGCCCTTGTCCTTGCAGGACAGGATGAGCTTCTCGGTAAGGGCGTTCAGCTGGGCGACCTCGTCGGCGGACAGGCAGTCCAGGATGTCCTCGGCCGTCTTGTCGTTGGCCTTGACGCGCTTCTCGGCGACCTTGCGGCCCTCGTCGGTCAGCTTCACGGCGTAGGTGTGCTTCGCGTCGTGGTCCTCGATGGTCACGTAGCCGTTGCGCTCGGCCTTCTTCACGATGCCCTTGAGGTCGCTGCGGTCCATGCCCATGGTCTTCACCAGTTCGCGCTGCGTGGTGCCGTCGTTCTCCAGCAGGGCGTTCAGCAGGGCGCCCTGGCCGCGCTTGTAGCTCTTCGGGCCGTTCTTGTGGAACGAGAGGCGGGTGAGTTTGCTGGCCTTCTTCAGCTGCGCCAGCGTCTTGGTTGCTTCGGTCATGAGGGGGTTCCTTCTTTCGTTTCTCAATATCTCTCATGGTTGACGCTGATACTATAAGTCTTGTTTTTGTAAAGTGACCTATTATCCATAAAACGATCAAAGATAATCATCTTCCCAGATCACTTATCATAGTTATATTATTCATGAATTATATTCAAATAGAGTTATTCTAACTTCGACCTTTGAAGCGGGGCTAGCTCGTCACCAACAGCATGATGCCGATGAACAACAGCAGTACGTAGGTGAGCTTGAGGAACTTCTCTTTGCTGATCTTCTTTTGCAGCTTGCTGCCCAGCAACGTGGCCACGACGGCCAGAGGGGCGCACATGAGGATGATCTGGAGCACGTCGCCGGTGAAATGGCCCTGTTGGAAGGCGATGCACGCGTAAATGAAGTTGAGCACCGTCCATATGAGCGACAGCGTGATGCGGAACTCCTGTTGGTCGCGCAGCTTCTGCACCGCGTAGATAACCAGCAGCGCGCCGCCCGACACGAACATGCCCTGGATGAGGCCCGCCAGCGCCAAGATGATCCACAGCGCCCATTCCGGCAGGAACTTCTGGCGGGTGAAGATGAGGTTCTTCGCGCCGATGAACACGATGATGGCGCCGTATATCTTCAGCAAGATGTGCAGCGGCATGAGCGTGTCGAGCCAGATGCCCACGAACATGAACACGATCATAACCGCGATGATCTTGCCGAACTCGCGCCAATTCACGTGCTTGATGTTCAACAACGCCAACAGACCGCACGCGAAAAAGCCCATCACGTTCAAGATGGACACGGTGGAGTTCAGGCCCAAAAGCGTGGTGCCCACCGGCATGGCGAAGATGTTGCCGGCAAAACCGGTGATGGCCTGCACGGTGTACGCGAAGAAGAACGTCGCAAGAAACAGTGCTTTTTCCATATATGCTACAATCCTATCCTAATGACAAGTTACCAGTGTAGCATTGATGGGCAACGTCATCGACGCGCTCCGGCGGGCGATGCCGGTGCGCGCCCTTCCGGTTGCGCAGCGACGCCCTCGAGAGACGGAGAACGGAACCATATGGCGGGATTCAGCATCACCATCGCCGGCGATTCGGCGCTCAACCTGGAGTTCGCGCATGCGATCTCCCCGGAGACGAGCGCGAAGATCCGCCTGGCGGCCGAGAACCTCACCGCCGACCCCATCGAGGGCATCACCGAGCTCGTGCCCACGTTCTGCTCGCTCATGGTGTACTACAACCCCCTGACGATCACGTTCGACGAGCTTTCCGCGCGTTTGCGGGGGAAGCTGCGCGACGTGGGCGAGGCCGACCTCTCCGTGCGCAAGATCGTGCAGATTCCCGTGTGCTACGGCGGCGAGTACGGCCCCGACCTGGCCAACGTGGCCCGACACGCCGGGCTGACCGAGCGGGAGGTCGTGGACGTCCACACCGCGCACGACTACCTCATAGACATGCTGGGCTTCCTGCCGGGCTTCGCGTATCTGGGCGGGCTCGACCCGCGCCTGCACACGCCGCGCCTGGCCACGCCGCGCACGCGCATCGAACCCGGCAGCGTGGGCATAGGCGGAGAGCAGACGGGCATCTACCCGCTGGCCTCCCCCGGCGGCTGGCAGATCATCGGCCGCACGCCGCTGCGCCCCTACGACCCCGACCGCGAGGAGCCCATCCTGTACGCCGCCGGCGAGTACCTGCGCTTCGTGCCCATCACGCCGGACGAGTACGCCGCTATCGAGCAGCAGCTGGCCGCCAACACCTACGAGTACCAGATCTTCGTGGAGGACGAGTAGCATGGGCCTCGTTATCAGAAAACCGGGCGTGTACACGTCGATCCAGGACAACGGCCGCTTCGGCTACCAGGGCAGCGGCTTCTCCACAAACGGCGTCATGGACCACCGCGCCTACGTCATAGCAAACCTGCTGGTGGAGAACGACCCGGACGCGCCCGTGCTGGAGTTCGCGCTGGCCGGCCCCATGCTGCGCTTCACCACGAAAACCATCATCGCCATCACGGGCGCCGACTTCGCCGCCACCATCGACGGCGAGCCCGTGCCCCGCTACGCGGCCATCATGGTGAAACGCGGCTCCATCCTGCGCTTCGGCGCCGCAAAGACCGGCTGCTACGGGTACCTTGCCATCGCCGGGGGCAGCGTGCGGGTGCCCGAGGTCATGGGCAGCCGCTCCACGAACTTGAAGTGCGAGTTCGGCGGCTGGAAGGGGCGCACGCTCATAACCGGAGACTACCTGCCGTTCGTGACGAAGGGCGTCGACTTCCTGCCGAACCTGGGCTCCCACCGCATCGACCCCGACCCGTTCTACGGGTTCGAGGAAGACGAGATCGCAGTGCGCGTGGTGCCCGGACCGCAGGAGGACATGTTCACCGAAGCCGGCATCGAAACGTTCTACAGCCAACCGTACACCACCACCACGAAGTGCGACCGCATGGGATACCGCCTTGACGGCACGGAAATCGAGACGAAACACGGGTCGGATATCATATCGGACGGCATATCGTTCGGCGCCGTGCAAGTGCCCTCGCACGGCCGGCCCATCATCATGCTGGCAGATCGCCAAACCACCGGCGGCTACGCGAAGATCGGCACCATCGCCACCGTGGATATCCCGAAGCTCGTGCAACGCCCTCCCGGCAGGCGGGTCCGCTTCGAAGCCATCACCGTGCAGCAGGCCCAGGAACTGCTGCGGGAAGAGGCACGGCAGTTCGAAATGCTGGCCCTGAAGGTGCGTCGGCCCAGCGCCGACGGCATCTCACCCCGCCGCACGGCGCGGCGCCTCACGCCCATCCTGGAGAAGCAAGCCATGAAAACCCAGGCCGACACGCTATGGATCGACCGAGCCGACCGCGCCGAGCGCGTGGGGAGCCGCAACGCATTGCACTACGAAAACAGCGCGGACGCCAACGGCAACGACCGCGACAACGGCAAAGACCGCATCGCATAGAGAAGCGCAAGGAGAAGCACCATGGATACGAAAGCCATCGAAGAACTCATCGCCATCATGGACAAGGCCGAGCTCACGGCCCTGCGCGTGGACGACGGCGAGACGAAAATCGAGTTGGAACGCAGCCACGGACCGCTCTCGTCCTCGGCCCTTCCGCTCATGGCCGATCGCGTGAGCGCGCTTCTGGCCGGCAAGTCGGAAGGCCACGAAGCCGCCGCGATCGAGGACGTGGACAAGGACTCGCTGCTGGTGCGCAGCCCCATGGTGGGCATGTTCTACCTCTCGCCCAGCCCCGACGAGGACCCGTTCGTCAAGGTGGGGCAAGAGGTGCTGTCGGGCCAGACGATGGCCATCGTGGAGGCCATGAAGATGATGAACGAGATCACGGCTCCCGCGCCCGGCGTGGTGGTGGAAGTGCTGGCCGCCAACGGAACGCAGGTGGAGTACGACCAACCGCTGTTCCGCATCGCCACCGCCGAAGCGCGCTAGGCGGGCGGCGCCATGTTCGACAAGATACTCATAGCGAACCGCGGCGAGATAGCCGTGCGCATCATCCGCGCCTGCCGCGCCATGAACATCAAAACGGTGGCCGTGTACTCCACGGCCGACAAGCATTCCCTGCACGTGTACCTGGCCGACGAGAGCGTGTGCATCGGCCCGCCGGCCGCACGCGACTCCTACCTGAACATCGCCGCCATCCTGTCGGCGGCGAAGGGAACGGGGGCGCAGGCCATCCATCCCGGCTACGGTTTTCTGTCCGAGAACTCCACGTTCGCGAAGCTGTGCCGCGAGAACGACATCGTGTTCATAGGACCCGCGCCCGAGGTCATCGACCGCATGGGCAACAAGAGCCAGGCCCGCAAGACCATGATGGAGGCCGGCGTGCCCGTGGTGCCCGGGACGAAGGAGCCCGTGCACGCCCCCGACGAGGCGCTGGAGAAGGCGCGCGCCATCGGCTGGCCCATCATGATAAAGGCGTCGTCGGGCGGCGGCGGCAAGGGCATGCGCGTGAGCCTGGACGACCGCGACTTCTCCGAGCAGTTCTCCATCGCACAGCGCGAGAGCGTGGGCGCGTTCGGCGACAACACCATGTACCTGGAGCGCTGCGTGTTGAACCCGCGCCACGTGGAGGTGCAGGTCATAGCCGACACGTACGGCACCGTGGTGGCGCTGGGAGAGCGCGATTGCTCCGTGCAGCGCAACCACCAGAAGATGATCGAGGAGAGCCCCTCGCCCGCCCTGACGGAAGAGGTGCGCGACGAGATGCTCGACGCCGCCGTGCGCGCGGCGCAGGCCGTGGGCTACACGTCGGCCGGTACGATCGAGTTCTTGCTGGACGACCAGCTGAACTACTACTTCATGGAGATGAACACGCGCGTGCAGGTGGAGCACTCCGTGACCGAGATGGTGACGGGCACCGACATCGTGCAGGAGATGATCCGCGTGGCGGCGGGCGACCCGCTCACGTTCACGCAGGACGACATCACCTACCGCGGCCACGCCATCGAGTGCCGCGTGAACGCCGAGCAGCCCGAGCGCGGCTTCCTGCCCTCGCCCGGCACCATATCGCAGATGCACCTGCCCGGCGGCAACGGCGTGCGCGTGGACACGGCCGCGTTCGACGGCTACGAGATATCGCCCTACTACGACTCCATGATAGCCAAGGTCATCGTGCACGGGCGCGATCGCACCGAGGCCATCGCGAAGATGCGCACCGCGCTCGAGGAGATGGTGGTGGTGGGCGTGAAGACGAACCTGGACTTCCAGTACGCCATCATGGAGAACGAGACGTTCGCCGCCGGCTTGGCGGACACGAGCTTCATCGAGCGGTTCATGAAGGGGGAAGTGTAAACCGACCTGCGGGTCCGGCGGTCGGGGCGGCGACGCGCGCCGCTCCCAAAGCCCTCACTTCTTGAGCATCTTCTCTATCTGGGGCACCCCCAGCAAATTGACCGTCTGGAACTCCCCTTTGTAGAACACGGCCCAATTGTTGAAGGCGCAGGGGAGCTCCTTGGCCTTCTGCAGCGTGTCCACGAGAACGAGCGACACGGGCACGTCGTTCGCTTCGCAGTACTGACATATCTTCTCGATATATTGATGGATGTAGGGGCATTGCAGGTCGTAGTAGATCGTCAGCTCTTCGCTTTCGATTCGCTCGCGTTTGGCATTCGGTGCGAACTGCGGGACCGTTCCGTCGAAAGAAAGCGCAAGCAACTCGTAGCCGTTCTCGGTGGCGTCAACAACCTCGAAGCCGTACTTCTTCGCGAACGACTGGTCGGAAAGCCAGCTCTTCTGCTTCTTCGACCCGAGCATGCAAACGCCGGACCTGCCTTTTTCCTTGGCATCGGCCAGACAGTACTTCATCAGCGATTTCCCATATCCGCTTCCTTTGGGGCTGCCGGCAACCCACAGGCAGTACAGGTAGAGGTAGTTGTCGCCGACTACGGGAACCCAAGCCGACTCAAGCGAGGCGTACTCGATGAACACGGTGGCCTTCGCCTGCAGCTTCCTGAAAACGTGGCCTTCCTTCAGCCGGTCGGCGAGCCATTGCCGCTTCGCTTCGACGCCCGGATGGAGCTTCTTGCTGCGGATGATGCAGCAAAGGTGCTCGTCGGCGAGGTTTTCCGGTGTCAGGTTCACGAACTCGGCATCCATGCGCGTTCCTCTTCTCGTGTCGGTGGCGGCCGCTTTCATTGTAATCCCTCGTTTTCCTACGATTCGCCAGAATGCAGCAACCGATGTCAGGATAGATTCGAACACTGTCGGCCAGACGCATGCGCTAAGAGCGTCGACCTTGCATGCGAACGTGGATAGATGTTGACGGGCACGCCGCACGAAGGTTTCCCGTGCGATAATGGAGCACACATCTTGGAAAGGGGCCTATCATGCATAACACTTCGATTCCCACCAAGCCCGAAGGCGTTGCGGACGACGTATGGGCGCAGATGCTCGAGGCATCGCCCGTCGACGCACGGCATCTCATTCGATCGGGCGCGTTCACGGCGCCGACGAGCGGCCTGTGCCCCGGATACGCACAGGCGAACCTCATCGTGCTGCCGAAGGAGCAGGCTTACGACTTCCTGCTGTTCGCGCAGCGCAACCCCAAGCCCTGCCCGTTGCTCGAGGTGACCGAGGTGGGCGCGCGCGAAGCCACCATCTGCGCGACCGACTGCGACATCGCCACCGACTTCCCGCGCTACCGCATCTACGAGCACGGCGAGCTGGTGGCCGAAGTGGAGAAAGTCGAGGACTACTGGCGCGACGACCTGGTGTCGTTCGTCATCGGGTGCTCGTTCTCGTTCGAGTCCGAGCTCATCGAGGCCGGCATCGAGATGCGCCACAACACCATGGGCCGCAACGTCTCCATGTACCTGACCGGCGTGGACTGCCAACCAGCCGGCTCCATGAGCGGCAAGATGGTCATGTCCATGCGCCCCATCCCCTACGACCAGGTGGTGAAGGCGGTGCAGATATCCGGCGCCATCCCGAAGGTGCACGGCGCGCCCATCCACATCGGCGACCCCGCGGCCATCGGCGTGAAGGACATCGCACACCCCGAGTTCGGCGACCCCGTGGACATCCACGAGGGCGAGGTGCCCGTGTTCTGGGCATGCGGCGTCACGCCTCAGTCCATCGTCATGAACAGCAAGCCGCCCTTCGCCATCACCCACGCCCCCGGCTGCATGCTCATCACCGACACGAAGAACATCGATTTGAAGGAATAGGCTGGAAACAGCCATAACGCCTGCAAGATGGTTTTGCGAATGCAAATGAAGGTCGTCATGGGCAGGCCCTCCCTTGCCGACGAAGAGGTGAAGCCCATCACGTTCAGGCTTCCCGTTTCGAAGATAGCCGCGCTCGATCGGCGGGCGGCGCGCGAGGGGCGCACGCGCTCGGAAGAGCTGCGTTTGGCCGTGGACGACCGCCTCATGAAGGCTTAAGGAAGGACGCATATGTACCGCATCGATTTGAACAGCGACTTGGGCGAGAGCTTCGGACGCTACACGCTGGGTCTCGACGACCAGATCATCCCGCTCGTCTCGAGCGCG
Source organism: Gordonibacter sp. 28C (assembly GCF_003339845.1). GTDB lineage: Bacteria > Actinomycetota > Coriobacteriia > Coriobacteriales > Eggerthellaceae > Gordonibacter. The sequence goes on along the minus strand of NZ_PPTR01000001.1, from coordinate 388,009 downwards.
AACGTGGCCTGCGGCCAGCATGCGGGCGACCCGATGGTCATGCGCGACACCGTGCGCATGGCGGCGGACGCCGGCATCGCCATCGGCGCGCATCCGGGCTATCCCGACCTGCAGGGCTTCGGGCGCCGCGACATGAACCTGACGCCGGACGAGGCGTACTCCTACATGCTGTACCAGATAGGCGCCCTGCAGGCGTTCTGCGCCGCCGCGGGCGTGCCGCTGCGGCATGTGAAACCCCACGGGCAGCTGTACAACCACGCCGCCATCGATCCGGAGCTCGCGGCGGCGCTCGCGCAGGCGGTGCGCGATGTGGACGACCGCCTGGTGCTCGTGGGCCTGGCGAACGGCGCGCTGGTAGACGAGGGCCGCAAGCTCGGCCTGACCACGGCCGAGGAGTTCTTCACCGATCGCAACTACACCGACGAGGGCAAGCTCGTGAACCGCAACGATCCCGCCGCCCTCATCCGCAGCGAGGAGGAGGCCATCGAGCGCGTGAAGAACGCCATACGCGACGGTGCCATCCTGTCCGTGAACGGCAAGCTCATCGACCTGCACCCCGACACCATCTGCGTGCACGGCGACTCCCCCACCGCCCTGGCCTTCGTGCGCCGCACCCGCGAGGCCCTCGAAGAGGACGGCATAGCCATCAAGCCGGTGGGAGCGACGAACTAGCAGAATCGACGTCGCGACGTTTTCCGCTATGCCTATCGACCCGAACAAAGGCCGACGCCCCGCAAGGGACGTCGGCCTTTTCGTCCGCCCCGCACGGGGAGGGAGGAGGCGCGGGGCGGAAACGGAGGGATGCAATGGAAACCCGCACGACGGAGCGCATCGGGGAACCCGCGGAAAGCCCGGATTCGAAAAAGCCCCCTACATCATGCCCGCGGCGAAGAAAGCGTAGCGGGCCAGCACCACGCCCACCGTGGCGAAGGCGCATACGGCCACGGCACCCGCCTGCGCTGGAAGCTTGCCCGCATGCGTCGCACCGGCGGCAACGCTGGCAGCCAGCGGCCCGACGACCCCGGCCGCAACCAGCAGCCCGGTCATATCGGCGCCGATGCGCGCCAGGTGCAGGCCGAACGCCACGAGCACGGCGGCGAAAGCGATCTGGGCGGCTACGTTCGCGCAAGCCAGCTTGCCGCTTGCGAGCGCGCCCCGATCGAGCAGCGCGCACAAGCCCGCACCCAACGCCAGATCGCCCAGCACGAACAGCGGGACGGTGGCAGCCCCGCTCCAAGCGGGCAGGCCCAAGCTGTGGTAGTACGCCAAGCCGGTGACGATCATCAACCCCACGGCCACAACCGCGCCAACCCAGCGCACCGGGCGCGGGGGCGCGCCCTTCACCTTCGCAAACGCCAAGTCGATCACGATGACGACGCCGAACGCGATGGACCAGTACGCTTCTTGGGCGATCATCGAGCCGGGATTCGCCATGCCGTTCGCGAACCGCAGGGGTTGCCCGAGGTGCGCGAGCGTGCCGCACAGCCCGACGCCCAGCAAAACCAGGCAGACCAGCGGAAACAGCCAAGCACAGCAAGGCGCGGCGGACGGCGAGGCGTCGGAACCGCCCGTGCGCAAACCCCCGCACAGCGCGTCGACCACGTACGCCCCGGCGGCAAGGCCGGCGAACGTCGTGAACACCAGAAGAGGAAGCACATGCATAATCATGTTCATCAACCAACCTTTACACGTAGTAGACCGACGGGCGCGTGCCGGCCTCGGGAAGATACGGTTCGGCGTGGCGTTCCTGCATGAGCTTGCTCGGCGCGCTCTCCGGATCGTTCAAGTCGCCGAAGACGCGTGCGTTCGCCGGGCAGGCGGCCACGCAGTACGGGTCGATCCCCTCGGCCACGCGTTCGGCGCAGAACGTGCATTTGCTCATGACATGGTCGACGTCGTTCATCGAAGGCGCCCCGTACGGGCACACCCAGCTGCAGTAGCCGCATGCGATGCACACGTCCTGATTCACCGAGACGATGCCGGTGTCGGGGTCTTTGCGCATGGCGCCGGACGGGCAGTTGTTCACGCACGCCGGATCCTCGCAGTGGTTGCACAGCAGGGGGCGGAACGCCAGCGTCGGACGCGGGAACGTCCCGGTGGACTGGTACAGCACCTCGCCATCGAGGCTCTCCAGATGGTTCCAGTGCGCGCTGCCGGGCACCTCGTTCGATATCTTGCAGCTCACCGTGCAGGTCTGGCAGCCCACGCAGTACTGGGTGTCGATGACCATGCCGTAGTGTTTCTGTTCGGCCATGATTCCTCCTTTACGCTCGCTCGACTTCGACGAGCACGTCGTAGAAGGCGCTGTTCGTCATGCTGTAGGCTTCTTCGGCATCGCAGATGGTGTGATGCGTGAGGTTTTGGTAGCAGCCCTCGATGAAGTAGTCGGGCGTCCACCCGCTCTGCGTGGCCACGGTGCCGGGAACGATGCCCTCGGTGAGGAACGCGCGGATCTTCATGTCGCCGCGGTCGTTCTTCACCCGCACCACGTCGCCGTGCGCGATGCCGCGGGCTTCGGCGTCGACGGGGTTCATTTGCAAAAGCGGCTCGTCCTGCACCACTTCGAGCGCGGGGTTCAGAATGTGCTGCGTGTGCACGTTCAGACGGTCGTGGTACTGGATGTACACGAGCGGGTACTTCTGCGCCAAGTCGCCCTCGCGCGGATCCTCGCACGGCGGTTTCCAGGTGGGCACTTCGTCGTCGAACTCCACCAGAGTCTCGGTGTAGAACTCGAACTTGCCGGTGTCGGTCTTGTAGCCCGCGCCGTCGGCGTAGACGATGGCGGGATCGTAGAGGGCGTCGGAGCGGCCGTAGATGCCCTGCTCCACCACGTCGCGATCCCAATCGAGATCGTCCCAGGCCGGATGGTCGGTGCTCACGAACTGGCGCACCCATTCCTCGTCGGTTTTATCCCAATACGCCTCGACTCCCGTCTTCTTCGCCAGAAGCGACATGATCTCGACGTCGGACTTGCTCTCGCCCATGGGTTCGATGGCAGGCTGGTTGAACATGGCCCAGGGGCTGCGGTCGACCAGGTCCCAGTGCTCCCAGTACGTGCTGGCGGGCAGCACGATGTCGGAGTACTTCGCCGTCCACGTCCACCACGGATCGGCGGTGACGATGAAGTCGATGGCCGGGATGACCTCGTTGATGATGCGGTTGGAGTCGGGGCTCATGTTGACGAAGTTGGAGTTGGCGATCCACAGGAAATCGATGGGCACCGGATCGTGGTCGACCGCCGCCGAGTACACCTGGGAAGAAGGAACCAGGTTCGCCTTCTTGCCCGTGTTCGACCAGTCGGAATAGTCGTACACCGGCCCCGTGTAGCCGGCGACCGGCTTGTTGGTGGCCGTGCCGCCGGCATGGGAGGCGCCGCCGCCGGGAACGCCGATGTAGCCGGCAACCATGGCAAGCGTGGCCACGGTGCGGAAAGGCGCGTAAGAGTGGTACACGCGCTGCATTCCCTGGCCCATGCGGATGCCGGCGGGCTGGGCCTCGATGTACTCTTTGGACAAGCGCTCGACCACGGCCGGTTCGATACCGCAGATCTCGCCAGTTCGCTCGGGGGTGTACTCGGAGCACGCGTCGACCAGGTGGTCGAAGGCGGTGCGGCACGCCACCCCGTCGACCGTGAAGGAACCCGAGAGCGCGGGCCTCGCGGCGCCGCCCTTGATGGCATCCGCTTCGGGCGCGGACATCGCGGCGCCCGTGAGCTCGTCCCAAATCACATAGGTGCCGGCACCGGCCCCCGCCGTGCCCTGAGCCGCCGGCGCGGTGCCGATGGAGCCGGCCTCGGCCGCCTCGGCCCCATCCGCCGTCGCGACGACGGTGCCGTCGACCATGCGAAGGTACGTGCCGTCGTCCTCGCGGATGAGGTACGGGGCCACCGACTCTTCGACCAGCTTGCCTTTAGCGTGCAGATCGTGGCCGATGATCCAGTTCATCATACCCAGGGCGAGCGCAGGGTCGGTCTGGGGGTTGATGGGAATCCACTCGTCGGCTATGGCGGCGGTGGAGCACTGGCGCGGGTCGATGACGATGAGCTTCGCCCCGTTCTTGCGAGCGGCCACGTAATCGCGCAGCTCGGACGTGTGCGTGTCCGCGACGTTGCGGCCCCACGCGATGAGCAGCTTCGAGTTCAAGTAGTCGCGCGAGTCGTGCGCGCCGCGGTGCGTGCCGAACACCATGGTCATGCCCATGGACGCGCCGTGGTCGCCCATGATGCCCTCGATGTCCCACGTGGTGGCGCCCACGGTCGCGGCGAAACGCGTGGGAGCCTCCCACGAGAGCTTGCCCAAATCGCCCGTGAACGAGTAGAACGAGGCCGCCTGCGGGTTTTTGGCCAGAACCGCGTTCAGCTTCTCTGCTATCTCGTCGATAGCCTCGTCCCAGGTGATGCGTTCGAACTCGCCCGAGCCGCGCTCGCCGGTGCGGCGCATGGGGTACATGACGCGCGCGTTCTCGTCCTGCAGGCGCTGGATGTAGCTCATCGAACGCAGGCATGCGTTCGCGTATCCCGGACGCCCCGGCATGTCGCCCGGCTCCACGCGCACGAGCTTGCCGTCGCGCACGGTGCCGCGCAGATGGCAGCGCGACGTGCAGTTCACGGTGCACACGGCGTGCACCGCCCGTTCTCCGGCAGCCGCAGGCGCCTCGTCGGCCAGCGCCTCGCCCGCGCCGATCCCCCTCGCCCCGAAGCCGAGCGCGGACGCCACCGTGATGGCTCCGACGCCTTTGATGAACGTGCGGCGCGTGAGCTTGCCGTCGCGCGTGAAGTATTCGGGTTCGCGCGTCCCGACATACGTTTCGCCGTTCTTCATATCCTCCTCCTTGCTCTCGTCAAACGTCCTCGATGGTTCGGACAACCGACAACGTTACGCTTCCCGCCTCGCGCCTTCCACACACGCCGGTGGGACTGGCACAGGGTTGGGCCGCGCCCCCAAACAAGGAGCGTTCCCACAATGTTGTGGGCGCTGCCCAAGCTTGGCTGGACAACCTTCGAGCAAACGGATAACGTCTCAGCGGTGGGGAGGGGGAAATCGTGACTGCGAAGGGCGAAGAAGAACATGCCCGGCACCGCTGCATCGACGTGATACGCGGACCGAACGGCACCGCCGCGCTCGTTGCCGTTGCGGCCTTTTTGGTGTTCGGGCTCAACAGCACCGAGACGTCGGCGCTTCCGGCTTACGTCATGGAGCTGGGGGGCGGGCCGTTCGTAGCCAGCCTGCAAAACAGCCTGTTCGTCCTTATCGCCGTGCTGCTGCGCATTCCCCTCGAACGCGTTGTCGTTCGGCGCGGCTGCCGCTTCGCCATGGTCTTGGGAGCGCTGGGCTACACGGTGCCCTGCCTGCTCCTGGCAGGCTGCTCCGAGCTCTGGCAGGTCTTGTCCTTGCGTCTGGCGCAAGCACTGGGCCTGGCGGCTTTCCAACCGAGCGTCTCGCAGTATTTGACCGCGTCCTCCCCTTCCCCCGTGCTTGGCCGCCACCTCGGAATCGTGCGGTTCGCGACCACCGCCTCGCTCATGGTTGGTCCCGTGTCCGTCTTTCCTCTGATCGTCGAGCAAGGATACGGTGCGTTCTTCACCGCGCTCGCCGTCGTAGGCGCATGCGGAACCGCCATCGCCTGCGCGTTGCCCGGCAGAAAGCCCGCCGCCGCGTCAAAGCGCCCAGCGCAAGCCGTACCTCGCTCCGACGCCAGCGACGCGGGCTCGCTTCAGATGCGGCAAAAAGCACTGCTGCTCATCGGCCCTTTCCTGTTGGCCTCGGGCTACAGCGTGGTTATGAACTTCGGGCAGCTGCTTTCCCGCAGCGCGTTGGCCGGGTTCAACGACGGCGTGCTGTTCACCTGCCTGAGCGCGGGGGGCCTCGTGGGCAGCCTGGCCGCAGGGTGGGCGGCCGACCGATTCGGCCCCAAGCGAGCCGTCGCCTGCACGATCGCGGCCAACGGGCTGGGGCTGCTGCTCATGGGAATCGCCGTTGGCCCCCTTCCCGTTCTGACGGGGTCGCTGCTGTGCGGCGCAGGTTATTTCGGGGGCATCGCCACGCTCATAGCCGCCGCGGGCACCTCGCTCGGCGGCGGGGCGAGCACGTTCCTCGCGCGCCAGCAGAGCGGATTGGACCTGGGCATGATCGTCGGAGGGCTCGCGGCCGGGCTCATGATGCAAGCCGGCCTCCCGCTGGCTGCGGCGTTTTCAACAGCCTCGGCCGCCGCAGCTGCGGCCCTGCTGGCATGGGGTATGATGTACCCTCGCCGCAAGGACGCGTAAAAGGAGGAGCCATGGAGGCCATCAGCCTGTTCGTGCAGCCGAAACCCCTGTTGAGCGACACGATCGAGCACGGCGTTGCCGAAGGCGTTCTCAAGGGAAGGCCGATCCGGCTCAACCCCGGCGACTACCTGTTTCGAGAAGGCGACGATATGCGCGACACGTTCTATTTGACGCGCGGTCTGGTGAGGTTGTACAGCGACACGCCCGACGGCTACACCAAAACGGTGTTCTTCCACAAGGCCGGAACGCTCATCGGGTTCCAGGGGTTCCGACCCGAAGTCGACCGCAAGCCGTCCATCCTGAACGCGAAGGCGACCACCAAGGTGGAGGCCTACGCCCTCGACGCCGAAAGCTTCGGCGACTACCTCAAAGCGCACGGCGAGGTGTGCTACGCCATGGCGCAGTACCTGTTCGAGATGATGGCGCTGCAAACCCGCGAAGCGGTGAACGCGTCCATCTATCCCGTGCTGCAGCGGTTCTCCGCCCTGCTGCTCACGCTGGCGCGCGAGTTCAACTCGGCCCAGGCGCCAGCCATCGTCCCCTTCAGCAACGAGGAGCTGGCCGAGATGCTGGGCGTGCACGTGAACTCCATCACGAACTCCGTCGTCGCCCTGCGCAACGCCGACTGCGTCGAACGGCAGCGCGGAGCGCTCGTCATCACCGATTTCAGGAAGCTCAAGAGCATCGCCGAGAACCTCATAGCGAGCTCTTAGGGGCGAGTCTCAGGGTGACGAGGCGCGCTGCATGAATCGAATCGCGAAAAAAGCGCCCGCCGAATGGCGGGCGCTTTCGCGTTGCAGCTATACCGGGCGGACGCTAGCCGCCGATCAAGGCCGAAAGCGACGTCAGGAAGCTGGACATATTGCGGTAGCACATGAACAGCGTGATGACGATGATGACCACGCCCGCGCAGTTCGCGAAGATATGGTTCCTCCACTTGCCCAGGTCCTTGCCGTTGGCGCAGTAGATGACGAAGAACGCCATGATGGGCAGCAGGATGGCGTTGGCCGCCTGCGCCACCAAGATGAGCTCGGTCGGGCTCTTGCCCAGCGCGATGGCCATGACGCAGCCGCACACGAGCACGATGATCCAGATGAGCTTGAAACGCAGATCCTTCGTCGTCTTCTTCCATCCCAGCACGCCGTTCACGGCGTAGGCGGCCGAGAACGATGCGGTGATGGCGCTCGAGAAGCCGGCGCACAGAAGGCCGAGGCCGATCATCCACGTGGCCCACGAGCCCAGCAGCGGCTGCAGAGCCAGCGCCATGTCCTTGCCGTTCGTCACCACGGCATCGGTGCCGTAGATGTTCGCAGCGGCGCAGATGAGGATGGCCATGGAGATGATGCCGCCCAGGCCGATGCTCAGCACGGTGTCGAAACGGGCGTCGGAAACCTGCTCGGGATCCTTGAAGCGCTCGGAAGCGCCCGAGGCGTGCAGGAACAGGTTGTACGGCACGATGGTGGTGCCGATGAGGCCCACCGCCGTGAGAATGCCCTTCGATCCCTCTTCGGGCAGCGTCGGCACGAAGAGGCCCGTGGCGATGGCACCCCAATCAGGGCTGGACGCGATGGCCGTCACGAAGAACACGACGCCCATGAACACGACGATGGCCGTGAGGATGACCTCGACCACCTTGTACGAGCCGATCCACATGGCGATGAACGCGCAGATGCCCAGAACCACCACGATGGGCAGCAGGGGGATGTCGGGCGCAACGGCCTGGATGCCCAAGATGCCGCCCGTGATGTTGCCCGTCTCGTACGCGATGTTGCCCACGAAGATGGCGATGATAACAATCACGATAGCAATCCACATGAGAGCTTTGTTGGGAATGCGGTCGCGGATGTTTTCACCCAAACCCTTGCCCGAAACGATACCGACGCGCGAGGCCATCTCCTGGAACACGATGGTGGCCACGGTGGCGAACAGCAACGCCCACAGCATGGTGTATCCGTAGCTCGCACCGGATACCGTGCAGGTGGTGACGGTGCCGGGCCCGATGAAGCCGGCCGCCACGAGCGCGCCAGGTCCAACGTTTTTGAACTTCTGAGCCAGTGAGCTCATACCCTCTCCTTTCCCTTCTTGACAACGAGGTGCAGCGTTTTGCACACCCCATGATCCCCGTTGCACGTTTCGCCTCTGTTGCGAACGCGCAGATTCTGCCCTCGAAAAGGCAATGCCGATCAGATTCGCCTACTTTAGCAGAATGAAGTCCCAACGTATACGTCCTAGCCGCAGATGGATTCGAGCATCGGCGGCGAAGCGTCCCCGAACGCGGCGAGAGACGGCGGCAGCTCGGGCCCGGGTTCGCACGCTCGCTCGGAGCGCTAGAAGAAGCCGCAGCGGTTGCGACCGACTCGCTTGGCCGCGTACAGCGCCTCGTGGGCGCGCCGATAGAGGTCTTCGAACATCGCACCTGCGCCTCTCCCCTTGTCGTGCCCTTGCTATACTTCCGGGCCCAAGAGGAATGCGCAATGCCTATTCTGAGTGCTCAATAAGGTCGATGACCTCGTCGCGAGAATGCACGTCGAGTTTCTGGTAGATGGACTTGATGTGGTACTTCACCGTGTTCTCCGACACGACGAGCTTTTCGGAGACGGCGCGCGCCGTGCGGCCTTGACCCAAATGGACGAGGATCTCGGACTCGCGCGGCGTGAGTCCGTGCGCGCGGGCGAGCAATGCGCAGCGATCGGCCAACGCGTCTCCCTGACGCTCGGCCGTGGGCATGGCGACTTTGCCGTCGTCCTCGTCGGAACCTTGGAGCTTCCTGTCCTTGAACAGGAACATCGACACCATGGCCACCAGATACACCGCCACCAAAGCCACCGCCGTGAGCTCGAGGTTGCCCCGTCCGAAGCTGTCGGCGTTGAACAAGCCCAGCAGCGTGCCGGCCATGCGCGCCGCATTCGTGCATACGAGCGAACACGAGAACAGCAGCGCTGCCGGAAGCTTCGTGTCGTGGACGACATTGGCCAGCATGCACCACAGGATGATGCTCGCCACGAGCGTGCCCAGCTGCGCGCAGGCGTTGGCCAGCCCGCCCCCGCCGTTCCAGATGAGCGGCAGCAGCAAGAAACCGGCGGCCGAAAGCGGCAGGGCCACCTTGTACACCGAGCCCAGGCTCGGACGGCTCTTCACGAACAACGCCGGCAGCAGCAGCGCCACGATGACCACGGCCTGCGTGACGAGCGCCGTCTGTTGGAACGTGGCCAGCGGGATGTCCTGCCGCACCGACACCTGCAGCATGAGCCCGCTCATGAACGAAAGGATGGCCGTGCCCAGCATGGGCCGCCACAACGCCGAAAGCGCGCCCTTGAACACGGGGGCCGAGTACTCCTCGGCGATGGGAGCGCGCGCGTCCAGGCACTTCTTGCAGAACCAGGCCGACGCGAAGAACAGCACGGCCCCCACCGGCAGCATGGCGGCTGCCGGAAGCAACGTGACCAGGAAGTACACCACCAAGCTGGCGACGTTGCTCAGCAGCACGAACAGATAGACGTGGCGCAGGTCGAACGTGCCGCAATAGCGCGCCCACAGCAGGTTGATGAGGGCGTCCCCGGCGCCGAAGAACATGCCGCCGAACACCAGCCACGGAACGAGCGCCTCGAAGGGCACGAAGCCCGCGAACTGGAACGCCATGCGCGTGACCACGAAGCCGGTCGCCGCCACGCCCGCGCACACAACGATAGCCGTGAGCGACGACGACCGGTTCGAGGCCCGGCGCGCAACGGCCATCATGACCAGGTACACCACGAGCCGCGCCGCCACCACCGCCACCAGGAACAGCGACTCCACGTGGGCGCCCGTCTGCCCCAGCGAAGTCAGCACGGTGGGCGATTCGAACGACATGTATCCGAACACCAAGTACAGAGCGTAGCCGCCCATGAACGCCACGTCGCGTGCGCGCATGCCGGCGAACATTTCCCTCAGACGGTTCAATCGGGCCCCTCACCCTTCGCTTTCACGGCTGCCAGTGTAGCCGAAATAGGAACCCCCGTCATCCCAACAATATGGAAACATCGATTACCACCCGTATCGGGTAGGCGGTTCATCGGGGTAAACGTCGAAAACTACCCGGATGCGATGTCGCAACCTCACGTTGAGGAGCGTAGAGTTTCACAGCGTAGGGAGGGTTTCGCAACGCGAATCCTCGTTAGGGGGCGGCGGATAGATCCGCCGGGCGCCGCAGCGGTGCGGCGCCCGGTCCCGTACCCCGCAACGAAAGGAGAGGGAACATGTCAGAAAAAGGTTTGAGTCGCCGCGCGTTCCTCGGCTTCGGTGCCACGGCCGCCGCAGCCGCCGCGGCCGTCGGCATCACCGGCTGCGCGCCGCAGGCCAAGGGCGACGCGGGCGCGTCGGGAGACGCGTCCTCCGCGGGCGGCGCGGCCACGAAGTTCACGCCGGACTTCCTCACGCCGCCCCCCGTGCCCACGGACGTCAAGGACGAGAAGACCTGCGACGTGCTCGTCATCGGCATGGGCTTGGCCGGCACCGCCGCCGCCAAGGAGGCCGCCGAAGCCGGCAAGAAGGTCATCGTGCTGGAGAAGCAGCCCGAGGACAGCTACTCCGTCATATCCATGGCCGGCGACTTCGGCGTGGTTGGCTCGAAGATCCAGAAGGACCTGGGCATCGAATGGGCGCCGAAGGAGGACATCCTCAACGAGTTCGTCAAGGAGACGGGCGGGCGCTGTGACACGTGGATGACGAACTACTGGTACGACCATTCCGGCGAGGACTTCGACTGGTTCATCGAGAACGCCGATTACGAGGTGCTGAAGTCCACCGCCGCGAATCGCGAGACGGACAAGCCCAACTACATCCGCCCGAAGTGCTTCCCGCCGCAGGAGGGCTACAACTACAAAGAAGAGGTGTACCCCTACTTCCACGGCACCATCACCACGAACCCGAACATGCAGTGGGCCTGCCAGGCGGCGTTCGAGGACGCCATGAAGGCCGGCGCCGAGCTTATCTACAACGCCGAGGGCGAGCAGCTCATCGTGGAGGACGGCGCCGTGAAGGGCGCCTACGCCAAGACGAAGGACGGCTACCTGAAGGTGAACGCCAAGGCCGTCGTGCTGTGCTGCGGCGACTACGGCGCGAACCCCGAGATGCGCCACTACTACGCTCCGTGGACCGAGGAGTTCATGGGCGGCGTGGACGACGGCCGCGGCCAGCTCATGGGCATCTGGGCCGGCGGTTGGATGGAGCTGGGCCCGCACGCCCCCATGACGCACCACATGGGCGGGTCGCTGGGCGTGGACAGCTTCCTGCAGCTGAACATGGAGGGCAAGCGCTTCATGAACGAGGACGTGCCCGGCCAGAACATCGCCGACGAGCACACCCGCCAGCCCGTGGCGAAGGACCCCGAGATGGCCGAGGCGGGCGTGAAGGCGTGGCAGATCTTCGACAGCAAGTGGCCCGAGCAGATCGACAAGATGCCCGACGGCCACGGCTACACCACGCACTTCGTGTCCGAGGAAGAGGCTCCGAACTACGAGACGGTGCTCTCCGGCTTCGGCCTGGGCTACACGACGGCCGCCATGGTGGAGGAGCGCACGGACGTCATCGCGAACTCCCTCGAGGAGCTGGCCGAGAAGACGGGTCTGCCCTACGACACGATGAAGGCCGAGATCGAGCGCTACAACGAGCTGTGCCACAAGGGCGTGGACGAGGACTTCGGCAAGATGTCCAAGCGCCTGTTCCCGGTGGAGAACCCGCCGTACTACGCGTGCAAGTTCGGCAACGCGGGCATGCTGGTCATGTTCGGCGGCCTGGAGTGCGACCACGACCTGCACGTGACGAAGGACGGCACGAACGACCCCATCCCCGGCCTGTTCGTGGCCGGCAACACGATGGGCCGCCGCCTGCTGGTGGACTACCCCGTGGTCGTGGCCGGCATCAGCCTGGCCACCGCCCTGTGCTTCGGGCGCCTGGCCGGCAAGAACGCCGCCGCCAGCGTGTAAGCCGGAACATTCCCCGCGGGGCGGCCGGCCTCCCTCCCCTTGACGGCCGCCCCTTCGATCTCGGGCCCCTTGCCATCGGCGAGGGGCCCCGCTTGCTTGACGGGGTTTCGCCGCGCTACGACGTTCTCCAAAAATCCTGCACGAGGGCCTGGCGGTTGGGCTGGCCCGTTTTTTGCAGGATGTTGTGCACGTGCACCTTCACGGTGCTGAGCGCCAGGTGCATCTCCGACGCGATGTTCTGGTTGTCCTTGCCCACCAGCACGTAACGCAGCACCTCGCACTCGCGATCGGACAGCCGGTAGCGCTTGCCGTACATGAGCAGGTTGTCGTCGATGAGCTCTTCCTGCCGTCCGCCCTCGTGCATGGGCGGACGCTCGAAGCGCAGCGACAGCACGCGGAACGCGTCGCGGCAGGCGAAGAACGCGCAGCACAGCATGAGCACGTTCTCGGTGAAGTTGCGCTCGGGCGCATAGGCGCGCGGCCCGAACATGATGGGATCGGGCAGCAGGAACACGCACGCGTCCTCCACCACGATCAAAACGCCCAGCGCCCACAGCGCCACGTACAGCCAGCGATGACGGCGCAGCCGACCGCGCTCGGCCTCGTCCTTCGTCGCGAAATAGCGGAAGCCAGCGAACAGCAGCATCCAGAACAGGTAGAGCTCGCGCGGGAAGTAGAACAGAAAGCTGCGCAGTTCCCCTTCAGGCAGCAGCACGAGCACGCCCACGCTTGCCACCACGAACAGGGCGACGGGGACAACTTTGAGCGCCTTGCGCGTTTCGCCCAGATAGTCGCACACCAAAAGCCAGAACGACGTGAGGAACCCGCCGCCCGTCACCACGAGCGCCAGCGACATGACGATCGCATAGGCCGCCCCCAGCCCCGCGCTCGCCCCGGTGAAGAAGTCGTCTTGGAACACCCATGCCACGTCGAAGAAGTAGAACAGGAAGCCGAAGAAGGCGTAGAGCATGGTGCGCTTGCGCGACACCAGATAAGCGGACAGGCACGCCGCCGACGCCAGAATGGAGCCCAGCAGCACGAAGAGCGTATAGTGGAAGAGCACGAAACCCACGAGCGAGCACCTCTCAGTCGCCTACCTACGGCCATCGAAGGCCTTCGTCCATGATACACGAACGAGCCCCGATGTTCCCGCAGGGGCGGCCTGCAACCTGCCCCCTACGGTCGCCATCCGACGGACGTCATCGCCACCTGCGGTTTAGCGAGGGTTTAGCGCCGACCGAGGCTTGATACACCCCGATCGATGCTCCGGTAAACCCGCTTTACATCTTTCCTTTGTTCCGCAACAGGTGCAAGGTTAAGCCAACGCGTCGCGGGGCTCGCAAAGCCCCAGACGCACTTGGCGAAGATAGGCCGGCGCGCTTAAAGGACGCGCGGGCCGAACAACAGAAGGAAGAAGGAGGGTTGCACATGTCAGGAGTGAACGTCAAGAGCGAGATCAAGCCCTTGAAGAAAGTCCTGCTGCACCGCCCGGGCAAGGAGCTTCTGAACCTGACGCCGAACACGCTCGAAGAGCTGCTGTTCGACGACATCCCGTTCTTGAAGGTGGCCCAGGAGGAGCACGACGCCTTCGCGCAGGCTCTGCGCGACAACGGCGTCGAAGTGTTTTACCTGGAAGACCTCATGGCCGAGGTTCTCGAGGCCAACCCCGAGCTGCGCGAGCAGTTCCTCAAGCAGTGGATCGAAGAGGCCGGCATCCGCACCGACCGCTACCAGAAGATCATCTTCGACTACATGCAGGAGAACTACCCCGACGCCAAGGAACTCGTGCTGAAGACCATGGAGGGCATCAACCTCACCGAGCTTCACACCGACAAGTCCAACTCGCTGGTCGACCTGGTCTCCGAGTCTTCCAAGATGGTCGTGGCCCCCATGCCGAACCTGTACTTCACCCGCGACCCGTTCGCGATGATCGGCAACGGCGTGTCCATCAACCGCATGTACTCCGAGACCCGCAACCGCGAGACCATCTACGGCGAGTACATCTTCACGCATCATCCCATGCTGAAGGGCACCCCCGAGTACTACAGCCGCTACAACACGTTCCACATCGAGGGCGGCGACATCCTCAACATCAACGACAAGGTGCTGGCCATCGGCATCTCCCAGCGCACCGAGCCCGACGCCATCGACGCCATCGCGAAGAACATCTTCAACGATCCGACGAGCCCCATCGAGACCATCCTGGCGTTCAACATCCCGAACTCCCGCGCCTTCATGCACCTCGACACCGTGTTCACGCAGATCGACACGGACAAGTTCACCATCCATCCCGGCATCATGGGCCCGCTGACGGTGTTCGAGATCACCGCCGAAGGCGAGGGCATCAAGGTCAAGGAAGTGAACGGCACGCTGGAGAGCATCCTGGAGACCTACATCGGCCATCCCGTGGAGCTCATCCCCTGCGGCGGCGGCGACCGCATCGCGGCCGAGCGCGAGCAGTGGAACGACGGCTCGAACACGCTGTGCATCGCCCCGGGCAAGATCGTGGTGTACGAGCGCAACGACGTCACGAACAAAGTGCTGCGCGACAAGGGCCTCGACCTCATCATCGTCCCGTCCGCCGAGCTGTCCCGCGGCCGCGGCGGCCCACGCTGCATGAGCATGCCCATCGAGCGCGAGGACTAAGCTTTCCAACTCCCCTTTGGGCGCATGCACGCGACCAGCCTCCGTGCATGCGCCCTCCTTCATGCTGTTGCCGCAGCGCTGAGCCCGGTCCCACTGGCGAACGAGAACCGGGCTCAGCGCTGCGGCAACCATGTTTCCACCGGCGCCCCCTGCGCTTCGGTATCGGCCTTCGCCATCCGATACCGAAGCGCAGGGGGCGCTTTGCGATTGCGGATCACTGCTCCTCGAGGAGCCAGTCGACGACGTTCGTCACTTCGACGCCGTCCTCGAAACCTAGCCCCATGCGGTCGTACGTGAGCAAAAGACTTCGTGCGCCGCCGCGCGCCAGCCCCCGCAACGGCGCCAGCTCGCGCTTCCGCGTCTCGGCATCTAGCACGCTGGCCGACACCTGCACATACAGCTTTTCCTCCGCCTTCTCGGCCACGAAGTCTATCTCGAGAGAATCGGTTTTTCCTACGCGCAGCTCGTAGCCGCGCAGCTTCAACTCGTTGCACACGGCGTTTTCAAGCGCGAACCCGTAGTCTCCGCGAGGAAAGCCCAGCAACATGTTCTTGACTCCCAGATCGGATGGATAGTATTTGTCCAGGCCCTGCAGCAGTCCTCCTCCCTTCACGTCGAGACGGCGCACGCGGTAGAACAAGAACGCGTCGACAAGCGCTTGCAGATACCGCTCGATCGTTTCCCCCGACGTTTTGCGATGGGCGCTCTTCAGCCGGTTTTCGATAGCGGTAACCGAGACTCTCGAGCCAGCAGTGTTTGCAAGGAAACAGGCAATGTCGTTAAACACAAGGGGATTGCGGATCTGCACATGCTGCGCGACGTCTTTCACGAACACGGTGTTGTAAATGCCCGAGAGCACGGTTTGGGCCAGATCGCGGTCGTCCCCCTGCTCGACGACCGGCGGCAAACCCCCGAATTCAAGGTAGCGCTCGAAAGCCTTTTCCACGTCCTGTTCTTCGGCGAAAGCGAGGAATTCCTTGAAAGACAACGGGAACACGCCCACTTCCACATATCGACCGGACAGCAACGTTGCAAGCTGGCTCGAGAGCAAATAGGCGTTCGAGCCCGTCAGGTACACGTCAACGTCGAAATCAACGCGCATGGCGTTCACAGCCTTCTCCCACGATTCGACCAACTGGACTTCGTCGAGGAGCAGATAGCAATGACCCTTTCCTTCCACCCGCTCACGCATCCGCGAAACCAAATCGCGGTAATCCACGATGTCGAAGCATGCAGAAGACTCGAAGTTCATCTCAATGATGCGGTCTCCCGGGACACCTTTTTGCTTCAACCTGCCTGCGAAGAGCTTCAAGAGAGAAGATTTGCCCGAGCGTCGCATGCCTACGACGACCTTGATCAAGCCGTTGTCGCGTAGAGCTTCCAGCTGGGCTAGGTAACGGGGTCGATTCTTCAACTCCATGCAATATCTCCTTAATACAGGTGCTTCATGTTTCCTAGTATACCCGAAAACTTTGGAGATTTATTTTAACTTTTCCGGGTATAATCGGAAAAATAATCGAAGGGCCTGGAGCAGCAGGTCGGCCGCCACGCGGCGACGCGAATCCGTTCCGCCGCAGATCATCCACGTTGTCAAAGACATTTTGCAGCGCCGGCGGGCCCCGTTTCGCCCCTGCAAAAGACTTTGGGTGGTATCGTGGAAGCCGATAGGGCATCCTCTCTCCACGGAAAGGGAACTATGGAGCTCGGCATCCGCATCAAGCAGCACCGCGCCGCGCGCGGCCTCTCGCAGGAGGACCTCGCCGGGAAGATCTACGTCTCCCGGCAGACCGTATCCAACTGGGAAACCGACAAAACCTACCCAGACGTGGAAAGCCTGCTGCTCCTAAGCTCCCTCTTCGACGTATCGGTGGACGATCTAGTCAGAGGAGATGTCGAAATGCTGCAGGAAACCGCACGCGCCAACGCAAAGAAGCTGAATTTCTGGGGAGGACTGTCCCTTGCCTCCGCAGCCCTCGCGCTGCTCGTTTTGACGGGCGGGGTCTTCCTCTTCGGCATACCCGGAACATTCTTTGTGACGCTCGTTCCGACTTTTGCGTGTGCCGTCGCAGCTTACCGAGGGTCACGCATCATGAAGAGCATCGACGTAGTGACCACCGCCGAGATGGTGGCGCTTCTTGAGGGAAAACCCATCAACCGCGACGAGGCGAAGCGCAAGCAGTACCGCAAGTGCGTCGCCATCATCACCATCATAGTCACGGTTGTCTCCGGCTGCATTGGCGCGTTCATCGGCCTCATGGCCTACAAGGCCGGCTTCTAAGTTAGCATTATACCTGATCAAACACCATGTAAAGCACTTTTGACGACGTGAATCGAGCGTGGAACGCCCTCCGTCAAGACCATTTGATGGTACACTGGCCCGCATCATGGCAACCTGTGATCAGCGAAGGGAAACGCATGGAGCTCGGCAGTCAGATCAAACGTCATCGGACGGAACGCGGACTCTCGCAAGACGACCTCGCGGCGAAGATCTACGTTTCGCGCCAGACCGTCTCGAGTTGGGAGAACGACAAAACCTACCCCGACGTGGAAAGCCTGCTCTTGCTCAGCGTCCTCTTCGACGTAACAGTCGACGAACTGATCAAAGGAGACGTGGAAGCCATGAAGAAAGCGATTTCGAACGACTACAAGAAGATGGCCGCACTCGCCAGCGGGGGCCTGGCCATCGCCATCGTAGGGGCCGTGGCCGCCGTCGGCGGCATCGGCTGGTGGGACTGGGGCGTCGTGCCGTCGGTCATCATCGGCTTGCTGGTGTGGGGCATCGGCATGGCCATGCTCGTACGCGTTGAGCGCATGAAGAAGGAGCACGACCTGGTGACGTACCGCGAGCTGGTCGCGTATTCGAAGGGCGAGCCCATCGACCGCAACAACCCGCGCAGCCAACGCGCCCGCCGGCACCGCTTTCTCAAGGGCGCGGTGCTCACGCTGGCCGCAGCGGCCGTCGGCGCCCTTATCGGGTACTTCGGGTACATGTTCTTCGGATAACGCGCGGCACCTATTCCTCGCCCATCATCCCATGGAGCAGCTCCTCGCGCAGCGTCAGGCGTTGCCGTAGTTGCCGTAATACGCCACCAAACCGAGGAGCGCGCCACGAGAAAACGCCCCGGCCGGATGGTCGGGGCGTTCGGTGGATCGACAATCGGAAATCGACGTTCAGCGACAAAATAGCGTAGCGTCTACTTCTGCGGCGTCTTGGCCTTCGTCTGCACCTGCTCGCCCTTGTCGACGGCGGAGCGACCGCCGTGGTTGAAGCCGGTGTTGATGACGCCCTGGGTGTTGCCGGTGACGAACTTCGCCTTGCTCAGCGTGTCCATCTCCTTCTTCATGTCCTCCACCAGCTTGATGCACAGTTGCATGGAGAAGTCGGCGCGCGCCACGACGCGCTGGACGGTGGTGTCCTGCATGTCGGCGGGCATCGGGTACGCCGGCACCAGCCAGCCGCTCATGCGCAGGCGGTCGGACAGGTCGTACAGCGACCACTCCACGTCGGCGTCGTCTTTCAGCCCCCAGCATACGATGGGGATGTGCGACGCGTCCTCGTAGATCTCGAAGATGCCCATCTCCTTGAGCTCGGCGGCCAGGTAGCGCGCCACGTCGAGCGTGCGCTCCTGGATCTCGCGGAAGCCCTCGAAGCCGTTGCGCATGAGCACGTAGTACTGGCCCACGATCTGCGACGCGGAGCGCGAGAAGTTGATGGCCATGGTGGCTTCCTCGCCGCCCAGGTAGCTCACCCAGAAGATCAGGTCCTCGGGCAGCGCTTCCTTGCTGCGCCACACCACCCAGCCGATGCCGGGGTACACCAGGCCGTACTTGTGGCCGGAGCAGTTGATGGACCACACGTTCTTCAGCTGGAAGTCCCACACCAGGTCGGGCTCCACGAACGGGGCGAACATGCCGCCCGACGCGCCGTCCACGTGTATGCGGATGGGAAGCTTCGGGTGCTCCTGGTTGTAGGCCTCCACGAGCTCGTCGAGCTTCTGCACGTCGTCGAACTTGCCGGTGTACGTGATGCCGAGGATGGCCGTGATGCCGATGGTGTGGTCGTCCACGTAGTCCATGACCGTGTCCATGTTCAGCGACAGATGGTCCTTTTCAAGCGGCACGAGGCGCATCTCGACGTCCCAGTAGCGGCAGAACTTTTCCCAGCACACCTGGTAGCCGGCCGAGATGACCAGGTTCGGGCGCGTCTCGGTGTAGATGTCGATGCCAGCGGCCTTCGCCAGCTTCTTCCAGCGGAACAGCATGCCCAAGCCGCCCAGCATGCAGGCCTCGGACGAGCCTACGGTGGACGTGCCCATGGGCTCCTCGTCGGGGTTCGCGTGCCACAAATCGCCGATCATGGCCACGCAGCGGTTCTCGAGGTCGGCCGTCATGGGGTACTCGTCCTTGTCGATGGCGTTCTTCTCCATCGTCTCGGCCATGATCTTCGTGGCCATGGGCTCCATGTACGTCTGGCAGAACGTGGTGAGGTTCTGCGTGGCGTTGCCCTCGATGGACAGGTACTCCTTGATCATCTCGTAGGCGATGCGCGGCTCGACCGGCTGCTCGTTCATCTTGAGACGCGGCATGGCCACGTCGGATGCCTCGGAGCCGAAGATAGGGGTGCTGTACTTCGTGCCCTCGTCCATACTGTCGAGAATCTTGCTGGTTGATTGCTCCTTCATATAAACCTCCTGTACGTAGGGTTGGAACCTGAATTGACGGGCGAATGGGTGCCCCGCCTGCACCGCGACCGGCGGCGCAGGCGGGGCGTGCCGGCGCAGAGCGTCGCGTCGGCCGCCTACCCGTTGCCTCGACGACGCTAGCGGCCCGGCTGGTTCGTGTCGATGCCGGTCTCGCGACGCGGTTCGGGCGTGTCAGGGTCGGCGCGGGGCACGCCCTCGCCCACCACGGCCTGGGTGACGCTGGCGCGCAGCGACGGGTCGCCTTCAGCCTCGCGCTCAATCAGATCGTCGCGAACCTTTCCCGCATCCTTAGCGCCGTCCTTGCGAGCATGCGCCGCGGCGGGCGCCTCGCACGAAGGCGGTGCGTCATGGGCGCCCCCGCCTGTGTCGAGGTCGATCTCGCGTACCTCCACGGCGTCGCGCATGACGGGCTGGGGCTCGGCCGGCACGTCGTTCGCACCGACCGTGGGGCCGGAATCGACGGACACCGGTCCCGACGGGCGGCTGGTCACGCTGACCACGGCTGCGGAGATGCCGCGCGCTATGGCGGCGCCCATGTCGGACCCGGGGCCGCCTCCGGCAGTCGAGCCCAAGGCACCGGCTCCGGCAGGCTTCGAACCGCCGTTGCGCAGGTTCTCGGACGCCCGCGTGCGCTTGTTGATGGGCCCGCTGTCGCCAAGCGTGCTCGACGTCACCGACGGGGCCATGCCCTTCTTCGGATCGACCTCCGCCGGATCAACCGACTGCGCCGCCTTCCGAGCCTGCGGCCCCAGCGGCACCGAGCGCGACGCGGTGCCGATCGGCATGCCGGATCCCGTGACGCCGGCCGCGCCTCCGCCCACCGCAGTCTTGGACGTCGGCCCCTGGGGAGCCCAACGATGCCGCAGGCTGTAGATGATGAACGGGATGGCCACCGATACCACGAATGCGACGCCGAGCGTGGCCTGGTACACCATGTTCGACTGGGCGTCGAGGTTCGACGACGGGAAGAACGAGATGATGAGCGTGGCCACGGTCATGATGAGTCCCACGGCCGCCACGATTGCCTTGAAGGGCGTGCCGCCGGGAAGCTGGAACGAGCGCTGCAGGTTCTTCTTCTTGAAGATCAGGTAGAAGTACCCCAAGAAGAACAGCACGTAGCCCACCAGGTAGATGACCACCGTCAGGCCGATGGCCGTGAGGTAGCCCACCGACGAGCTCGAGCCGCCGGATAGCGCGATGGAACCGCACAGCACCGCATCCCACACCGTGACGATGACGGCCTGGATGACCACGGTCTTCACCGACACGCCGTTCTTATTCACCTTCTTGAAGGACGGCGGCAGGATGCCGTCGTGCGCCGTGTCGAGCAGCGCGCGCGACGGGCCGACGATCCATGCGGATATCTCGGCCAGCACGCCCAAAGCCAGCAGCAGCGCCACCACGAACACGATCCAGCTCATGGACGGCCCGATATGCTGCACGAAGATGGAACGGAACGCCTCGATCACGCCGAAGGACAGGTTGCCGTCCAACACCGAGGCCGGCAGGGTGGTGGCCACGGCCAAGCCGCCCAGCGCGTCGAGCGCGATGGTGAGGACGGCCAAGATGATCATAGCCAGCGGGTAATTGCGGTTCGGGTTCTTCAACTCGTTCACGTGCGACGCAGACGCCTCGACGCCCATGTACGCCAAGATGAACGAGGCGAAGATCACGAGCGTGTCCACCTTGCCGAAGTCGGGCACGAACGTGGCCGGTGTCATGGAAATCTGCGAGGCGCCACCCGTGGCGAAGTAGTAGATCAAACCCACCAGAAGCACGAGCACCGGGACGATGATGCCGCCCACGAAGCCCACCTTGGAGATGCGGGCCGTGTACTTCGTGCCGCCCAGCTGCGTGAGCGTGAGCAGCCACACGATGGCCGCCACGCCGAAGAACATGACCAGCGGGTTGTTGTACAGCGCGTCCCACCGAAACACGTAGGCCAGAGCGGCCAGGATGAAGAACGACATGGTGACGAAGCCGACGGTGATCTGGAACCACTGGAAGAACAGCGCCGCGAAGCCCCAGCGCCTACCCAGCGTGTTGCCCACCCACGCGAAGATGCCGCCGGACTCCCACCCCTTCACCGTGGCCATCTCCGCCGCGCACAGCGCCACGGGCAAGAACCACAGGATGCCGCCGATGATCAAGAAGAACACCAGCTGGAATCCGGACGAGGCGAACGACGGATACTCGTACACCGTCATCACCATCGATGCGGTGATTGCAAAAAACCCGAAGAACGTCAATGACCGTTTGAACGACGGACGGCTCGCCTGCCCCACGGGACCGGGATCGGCCGAGGGCGCGACCGCCTGCTGACGGGATTCGCTCATGCTCCAACTCCTTTCTTTGGTTTGCTGCAAGGTGGGCTTGCTTCAACGCGTTCGAGCGGGAACACGCAGCGACGCCGTTGCAGGGTTTCGTTGTTCCCGAGTGTTGTACCAAAGAAGAGGGGTGCAAAAACGGCTACGGGAGGGGTTTAACCCTCCCGTAGCCGTTTCGTTGGAGCAAGGTTTGCTGAAGCCTACCGGCCTTGCTTATCTTTGAAAAAACTCTATCGTTACGCATATCCTCCGCTCGTGGATATCGAACGAGGATGGGAAGCCGAGGGACTTGGGACCCATGCACGAACCCCCAAGCCCCATTCCGGGCAACCCTGCGTGAAGCAGCTGATTATCGGCGGTTTTCGGCCGCATGACGCCGCGCAAGGAGCAGACCCGCGCCACCTACGGCCGCTGCCAGGACGAGCAGGGCCGCCCCGCCCTTGAGCAAGCCGTCTCCGGTCTTCACCATCTTGCCCAGGGCCGGAGGACGGGATCCGTTCACCGTCGTCTTCACCTTGTTGGTGCCGCTTACCTGGTTTTCGGCCGCCGGGGTGTCGGGCCTCGTCGCCGTTTCCTGCCAGAGCGCCACGTTGGCGATCTCGGTGCCGTCCCGGCATTCGTTGACGCGAACCTTGAGCGTGAGGTCGAGGGACGTTCCGGAAGGCAATCCTTCGCCGATCCACCACTTCACGTAGTTCTCGCTCGAGCCCGTTGTTCCGTAGATGCCGCGTTCGTCGCACCCGACGAAGGTGGTGTTGGCAGGGATGATGTCCTTCACGAAGATGCCGTCGCTCTTGTAACCGCCCTTGTTGGCAACGTGGATGGTGTAGGTGAGGATGTCGCCCGGCTTCGCGACGTCCTTGTCAACACTCTTGGTCACTTCGACGACGGTCGACGGATCTTTCTCGAAGTGAGCCGTGAACGTGGCCGCCTCGTAGATGCCGGAGGACTTGGCGACAGCGTCCACCTGGGCGGGAGACAGCGTTGCGTCGGTCGTCTCGGTGGCGTCGACGTCGTTAGTCCACTTCACAAAGTGATATCCGGGATTCGCCGTGGCCGTGGAGCCCGAGGCGGCGCCGGTGGCCGGAGCCAGGGCCTCGCCGGAGGGCGAGACGCCGCCCATCGTGGAATCGTTGGATGCGTAGACCAAGCCGATGTTGGCGTTCTCGGCAAAGTGCGCCGTAAAGGTGACGGGCTCGTAGATGCCGGAAGATTTTGCCACCGCGTCCACCTGCGCGGCAGAGAGGACCGCGTCGGTCGTCACGGTGGAGTCGAGGTTGTTGGTCCAACTCACGAAATGATAACCGGGTTTTGCCGCAGCCGTTGAACCGGAAGCGGAACCGGTGGCCGGAGCCAGGGACTCGCTCGCCGGCGAGACCGAGCCAGCGGCGGCGCTATCGGAAACGTAGGTTAGCTCGATGTTGGCGTTCGGAGCAAAATGCGCCGTGAACGTGACCGGCACGTAGACGCCGGAGGTTTTGGCTACGGCGTCCACCTGGCTACCTGTGAGCCACGCGTCAGTGGTTTCGGCGGAGTTGACGTTGTTCGTCCATTTCACGAAATGGTAGCCGGGAGCGGCCGTGGCTGTGGAGCCCAAAGCGGCGCCCGTAGCCGGATGCACCAGCTCGGAAATCGGCAGAACCGAGCCCATGGACGAGTCCCCTGAAACATAGGAGATGGTCACGTCGGCGTCCTCGGCGAAGTGCGCCGTGAACGTGACCGGCACGTAGATGCCGGAGGTCTTGGCCACCGCATCAACCTGCGCACCCGTAAGGGTTGCGTCGGCAGTTTCGGTGGCGTCGACGTCGTTGGTCCACTTCACGAAGTGGTAGCCGGGAAGAGCCGTGGCCGTGGAACCGGCCGCAGTGCCCGTGACCGGGGCAAGCGACTCGCTCTGCGGCGACACGGTGCCCATGGAGGCGTTGATCGAGGCGTAGGCAAGGGGAACGTTGGCCTTCTCCTTGAAAAGCGCCATGAACACCGTGTCGCCCGTGATGGCCACGCTGGAAGGATCGTTCGTCGTGTCGCTTTTGAACGAGCCGTCGCCCTTGGCCATGCTGTAGCTCCACGCAGGCGAAGCCAGCTCGAAGCCGGTATTCGGCGTGACGGTCACGCCGGTCATCGTGGGATTGGAGCCGTGATCGACCGTCTCCGGCCCGCCGGCGACCACGCCCTTGTCCGTGTCGGACGACACGTAGCTCACCGAATGCGCGTCGACGGCCCACTGCGCGTACAGCGTAACATCTTGGGAGATGTTGTAGGTCTGCCCGACGTTGTAAGCCTGACCGGTTCCGTTCGCCTCGGTGTTCCAACCAACGAAATGATGGTGGGCATAGGTGAACGCGTTGCCCAAAGGCGCCCAAGCCGCACCCTCGGCGTACGGGCTATCAGGATCGGTCATGGTGCCGGAGCCGCCATTGGCGTCGTAGGTGACGGTGAACGCCTTTTGGTTGGTCGCAAGCGCCTCGCAACCTTCGACGTCGCTGCTGCTCATAGAGAACTCGCCCGTCGAAGATATCGCGATGCCTCCGATGTGGGTGAAAGCGAGCGAGTCGGAAGCGTAAGGAGCCGGAACGCTGACCTCGACGGCACGATACGTGCTGTTGGAAGTCATCGCGCCCAGCAAGACTTTGCCGTCGACGCCCGTAGTTCCCTGAACCACGTTCCCCAGGCTATCGCGATAGTCGCTCCATGCGCCATCGGAACCTTGGATTTGAACCTTGAAAACAGCGCCTTGGATAGGGGCGTGCGTTAAAACGTCCACCTTGGTGATGCGAAGCTCGCCTTTGCTGGGAACGGCCACGACCGTGTTTCCGGGCACCGAGTAGGCGGAGGAGGCGATGGTCGAGGTGGAGGTTGAGCCTTGAGCGTTCGTCCGGGTGTATTCAACTGCGTTCGTCAACCCTGAAAGGGGATAGGGGGTTCCCGCGTAATCGGCGTAATACTCGATCTGGAATGCTTGGACGTTGCCGCCAACAACGTTGCCGTCGCCGTAAATGGCACTGAGGGTCGCGTTGCTCGTAACGGCATCGCCCCACGTCGCCGTCGCGTTGACCCCGCTGCCGGGGGTGCCCGGCGATCCCAGGTTGACCATGAGGGTCATTGCCCCCGTGGCCGGATCCGTATGGACGCCATAGGTGAGCGGCGCCGCCTGAACGCGACTCCGGAAGGAGCCCAAGGATTCTCCGGCACCTTGCACCACCTCGGAAATTGTCCCGTTGGCGACAAGGTCGACGTTCTTGAGCACTTTCGTCGTTGGCGTGGTGGTTGGATTCGGATTGTTCGTATGGGCATCCACCGTCGCCGTAGTCACATCGTACAGCGTCGCCCAGATTTTCGGTTTGCCGTTGCCGTTGCGATCGCCGCAGATCGCCTTCACGTTGGACCCGCCTGGCACGGTATCCTCGAAGAAGGCGTTGGATACCGTGCCGTCTTCTTTGAAATGATTGAGGTTGGTGCCGCCGGATTGATACAGGCCGAGCATGGACTGATAATTGAACTGCACGTTGAAATGCGCCGAGGTCAAAAGAGTCGATCCCGTCGGTGCGTCGGAGCCCCAATACGCCTTGTTGTCCCATGTCCACTCGCTCAGGACATCGGTGGAAGGCGGCGTAGTGTTGGTGGAGAACTCATACGTGACGGTGTTTTTGCCGTTCTGCAAGTCGGAAGAGCCGATGACGACCTTTCCGGACGCATCTGCTGCGATCGCCTGCTTCGTTCCGTCGGCTTTCGTCAAAGTAACGCTTTTAAGGGTCTCGCCGACATTCGGAGTGCCGGTGATTTCGGAGGATCCGCTGTTCAGCAAAACGGAAACGGCACCGCCGGAAAGCGAGGCGGAGCCGTTGCCGACGGAGGTAACGTTTAACAGTTTGCCGCCCTTGAAGCCGAGGGAGACGGTTTCGCTGGCAACGGTTAGCGCCTCGTTGGAATCTGCGGACAAATCGAGATTCTTAGCCGCAAACTTTTCGAAATACCCTGGGAACGTCCCGTACAATCCCACAAACCCCATATCCTCTGCCGCCTGGTTGAAAGCGATGACGATCTTGCCGTCGGCCGTCAAGGTCAACGTGGCCACAACGGTTCCACCCGCAGTGGCAACGTTGCTCGTCCAGCCACCGGCGAACCGGTAGAGATCGGCAAGGTTGGTGGGGATGGTGACGGTGTCGCCGTTTTTGAAGGAGTTTTGCACCCCGCTGAAGGCAACGTTCCAATTGAACGCGAGCTCGCACCTGTCTCCCGGCCAGATGCCGGCGTTGGGCGTCATGCCCAGATTGGTGACCTCGACCTTGAAATTCGGCGAGTCCGGCGTGTAGTCCGTGCCGGCCAGCGGGGAAACGTCGTCGGAAAAAGGCACGGCCTCTGGAACTTCGACATCGGCATCCTCGCTAATGTCGGCTTCCGGCTGCATCGCCTCCACCGGCGGCGGCGTCTGCGCAGCGGCCTTTTCGGCGGCGAGACGCGCGGCTTCCGCCGCGGTCGTCGCCCGCTCCTCTGCGTTATCGATCTTGTGCGACATGTCCACGGTTCCGGAGTAGATCTCGTACGCGTAGTAGCCGACGTTTTGACCGTCCACGCTGCCGTACACGCGGTAGAAGTCCCCGCCGTTCACGGTGTAATAGTACAGCGTGTAGGCCTGCTCGGGGCGATCGGCCCGGTTCAGCACCTGATAGTAATCGGGCACCCGCGTCTGCTCGCCAGCAGTCAAGCCCTCGTCGGGATCGACTTCGGTAAAACGCAAGGCCGCCGCCTCGATGCCCGACATTGCGAGCGCCGATTGCTCGGTGCCGTCGGAGACTGTCTCCTCCGAACGCTCGGACCCCTCGTCGGCCAGCGCGGAAAGCGCGCCAACGGGAACGAGGGCGACTGTCAAAGCGAACGCGCACAATACGCGCAGAAGCTTTGGCGTCATGCCAGGTTTTGCTCTCATGCAACCACCCCAATCGCTTGTTGTCAGCCCGAACCCAGTTCCCCCTGGGACATCCGCGCCCGCACTGAACAATTTGTCTCAGGGTACTTTTACCACCTTGTTTTTCCCCGAGACGCAACCCGTCGCGAACGACGCCCGACCCGTCATAAACGACGGTCCTCATTCTGCGGCGAACCCACCGACCCTACGCATACGCCGGCATCGCTCAATCCGTCCAGCCCACGTTCGTTGACGTCGCCCACGCCGTTGCCGTCCTCCACCGTGCGGCGCAGATGGCGATGCACCGCGATGCTGCCGCCTACCAGCGCGAGAAACAGCAGTATGCTGAGTATCCGAACGAACGTCATACGGACGCGCCCCCTTCGTCCGGGCGAACAACCTCGACCACCGCATGCTCGGCTGCATAGCGGGCGCCCTTCGTCCGACGAACCTCGGCCTGCTTGCGACGCAGCCAAACGACCTGCATGACAAGGGGGACGGACAGCCACCCCACCACCGCACATATGAGGAAACCGGATCCTACGATCACCGCATCCGCCCGGGTGGGGCCGGCGGTGAAGAAGTCCGTTGCGTACCACGGTGTTTTCCCGCCCTCGTCGGAGGACGGAGGCGCCGAGTCGCCGGGTTCGTCGGGCTTGCGCGCATCGCCCTGCACGAGCAACGGCAACACCCGTTCCTCCGTCTCGCCGCAGCACCGGCACATTCGTCGCTCGAGCCCCGGCTCGACCTCGGTGGATTCGCGCACCGTCTCCCAACCTCCCCAGTCGTGCCCCAAGGCAGGCAGCACTTCGCCGTGCGACTCGCCGCAGATGGAGCACACGTACATCGCCATGCCGTCTTCGGTGCATGAAGGCTCCAAACGGGACGTTTCGACGAACTGGTGCTCCCCGGTAGGCGACAGAGGAGGAATGATCCGGTACTCGTAATGGACGTTATCGGGGTGTTTGGCGCACACCCGAGCCTCGACGCCCTCGGACGTGCACGTCGCCGGAGCGTCCACATACCAATCGCTCCATTCGTGGCCGGTAGCCGGCACCGTGCGGTAGAACGAATCGCCGCACTTGCTGCACACCAGGTATTCCAAGCCGTCCGCATCGTCGGTCACGGGCATCACGACGGTTATCTCGTAATCGTGCTGTCCGCCCGCCGGGCACTCGTCGGCATAGCCCGAGGGCACCCCGACTAGAAGGAGCACGGCCGCAGCAACGAGCACGGCCACCGCTGCCGGCGCTCTATGCCGTTTACGTTTCATCATGTTCGGTCACGTGCACCGTGGCGCGGGCGTCCATCGCTTCTAAGAACGAAGTCCGCTTCGCCCGCCCTAGCGGAACCTCCACGCCGTTCGAAAGCGTGATCGAGGTGTACGTGTAGCTTTGCACGTAGGCGCAGTTGACGAGGAACGACCGGTGCGTGCGCAGGAACCCATACTGCAGCAGCATGTTCTCCAATTTTCCCAGAGGCGATAGGAAATCGATCGTCTGCTCGGTGCCAGGCAAGGTCTTTTCACGGGACAAGTTGAAATGCACGACGCACACCCGGCCGCGCACCTCGAAGTAGCAGATATCGTCGATGGGTATGTTCAGTCGTTCGGTTATGCCGTTGATTTGGATGTAGCGGGTTTTGCGCTCCTCTACGGCTGAAACGGCCTCGAGGAACACGCGGCGGAAGCGCGAACCATCGCTGTCGTCGGTCTTGAGCACGTAGTTGAACGCCCGCACGTCGAACGCCTCGAAAGCATATTCGCGCGAGACGGACAGGAACACCACGGCCCCCGCGAAGTTCTTCTCGGACAGCTTCCGGGCAACCGCCATGCCGCCCAGTTTGGGCATAACGACATCGAGGAACACGATGTCCGGCATGGCCTCCATGTCTTCAAGATCGAAGAGAAAGTTCTGACCGTTCTCGTAGGTGGTGAGCCGTATGTCGAGACCGCTTTTTTGGGCAATCGATTCGAGCAGGCGCGCGTAATATTCGCAATCGTCGTGGTTGTCGTCGCAAAGAACTATGTTCAACGAGCACCTCTCTCGCCCCGCATGATGAATCGCCTTCGCCACGGCGTCCCTGTTGCCCAAAAGGCAACACGGCCGGGCCCCGACAGCGCGAGCATAGAGGTTAGCAGTCGGTTCGAAATTGGAACCGAAAAGTATACAACTGTAATGAGATAGTTAAGAAGACGCGTTCAGGAGCCCCGAATCGTGAAGGAGGCGTGAAGGAACGAGGCGCGATCCGCCTATCGGCTTTACCGCTCGTCAGCTTTTTCGCGCTACCGCTTCTTGAATCCGTACACTTCGAGCGCATCCGCAAGAAGGCCGGATGCGAACTCCCGCACGTCGTAGCCCTCGGAAATGGCGGCCACGGCCGCACCGTCCACGATGGTGCCCACCATGCGTGCGGGCATGTTGATCCCAGCATGCGACAGGATGCGCCCGACGGCGGCGTCCAGGGAGACGCGGCCCTTCTGGTACGCCTCGGTGACCACGGGGGACTCGGCTGCCGCGATCAGCTGGGCGTAGTGGGCCGAAGGAACCACGCTGTCGTCGGGCAGGCAGGCCCGGATCAACAGGTCGACCGCTCGATCGCGGCATTCCTCCACATCCATCGCCTCGGCGGCCGAAGCTGCTTTCTCGGCGCGCTCGGCCCACAGCTGAATGTTGTAGCGGCCCGCCTCGTGCAGCAGCTGCGTCACGGAATCGAAGTAGTACCCCACCGACGACGACGCGGCCCCGGCCCATTTCGCCACCTTGCGATAGGTGACCGCCTTCGGACCCTGCTCGCGCAGCAACGCTGCGGCTGCAAGCACCAGCGAGGTGCGCGTGATCTGCGCCTTCAACGACTTCGGCGTTTGCGATGTCTCGCTCATCTCTCCTCCGTAACCCCGGCGACGCCGACCGGCATCGCGCACGAACGCCGCCCGGGCCTCCATTGCCCGGGCGGCGTTGCCTCTTCATGTTCGACCGCGCGGTGCGGGCAAACAATTTCCCCAGATCAACCTATATCTCAGTCAAATCCTTACCGGTATGCTCATGCGACAGAATCATGGCGACCAACGCTAGCGCGGCGATGAACACCATGTAGAAGCCCGGAGCGATGGCGCTGCCCGTAACGTCGATCAACCAGAACGAGATGAACGAGGCCGATCCGCCGAATATGGCGTTCGCCAAGTTGAAGCTCAAGGCGAAGCCCGAGTAGCGCACGTCGGTCGGGAACGTTTCGGTAAGGTAGCTGGACAGCGTGCCGTCGTTGATGGTGAGCACGAGGCACATCACCAGCTCGACCAGCAGGATGATCCAGAAGTTCTTCGTTCCCAGCAACAGGAACGCCGGAATGGTGAGCACGATGAACCCGACGCAAGCGATGATGAGCATCTTCTTGCGCCCGAAACGGTCGGAAATGCGCCCGGACAGGAAGATGAACGCGATGTAGACCACCAAAACGATGGTGGTGATGATGGACGCGGAGCTCGGATCGTAGTTCAGCGTGGTCTCAAGGTAGTTCGGCAGGTACGTGAGCACCGCGTAGAAGCCCACCGCGTTCAGCACGCAAGCTCCGAACGAGACGACGAGCACCTTGAAATGCTTTTTAAACAGCGTGCGGATGGGATGCTGGACAGCTTTGCCCGCGCCGCTCAGCCTGCGCTGCATCTCCTCGTACACGGGAGAATCCTCGAGGTGCGTTCGGATGTAGTGCGTGATGTAGCCCAGCGGAAGCGCCAGGAGGAACGGGATGCGCCAGCCCCAATCGATGACGAAGCTGGAATCGGCCCCCCATGTGTTGAACATGAACGTGGCGAACAGCGATCCCACGAGCAAGCCGGTTGCCGTGGACGCCGGCACCATCGAACAGTAGAAACCGCGATGGTTCTTCGGCGCGTACTCGGCGATGAACGTGGCTGCACCGGCGTACTCGCCCGCCGCCGAGAAGCTCTGCACCATGCGCAGCACCAGCAGCAGAATAGGAGCGCCCACGCCGAGGATCGCGTAACCCGGCAGGCAGCCGATAAGGAACGTCGCGCCGCTCATCATGAGGATGGAGATGGACAGGGCCCACTTGCGGCCCTTCTTGTCGCCCATGTTCCCCCAGAAGATGGCGCCGACGGGGCGCACGAGGAACGACAGCGCGAACACAGCGAACGTGCTCATGACCGAAACCAAGCGGTCCTCGCCGGGGAAGAACACCAGTGCGATGACCGTGGCCAGATAGGAATAGCTCGCATAGTCGAACCATTCGATGAAGTTGCCCAAGAACGAGGAGAAGGTTACTTTCTTGAGCGTTCGATGCTGCTCCTCTTCGGTAAAGGCGATGGCAGCAGCGTTTGAATCAGAAATGTTAGATTCCATGGTAATCCCCTAAGAAATGTACGGCCTCGTTGAGAGGAGAAGAGACCTGTACGCTTAGCGTGTGCTTCAAAAAGCCCCCTAACATGGGTGTACGCTACTAGATTAAGGCTATCATACCGCAAATTTCGAAACCGGGTGTAAACCCGTTACTTTTGACCCTAGATGGCAACATGGTTGAAACATGGCCGTTCGACGAACGCAAGGAGCCCGTTATACAGCATAACGGGCTCCCGCTCTTTAACGTATGGATCAGTAGTCTTCGAGCAGATCGACCTGCGCCTTGCTGGCTCGCAGGATGAAGTCGCGCTTCGCCTTCTGGCCGCCCTGGGCGAGCTTGCGCAGGATGACCCTCTTCAGGCGCGGGTAGTCGTTCATGCCGTACCACGCGAAGGCCGTGCCGCCGATGTACGCCTCGACGATGCTGTGCACCGGGGCCTCGGCGTCGCGCTTGGCGTCGAGGGCCAGGTACTCCTGGATCTCTTGCCCGCACAGGTCGCGGATGACCTCGGGGCTGATCTCAAGGTCGTGGGCCAGCTGCTTCAGCTGGTAGTCGACCTCGTCCTCGTCGGCATGGGGGAAGTACGTCACGTCGTAGGTGACCGCGCGCACGTCCGATGCCTTCGCGAACTGGAGCAACGTGTCCAGCGCCATCATCTGCACATGCTCTTCCGTGCGCTCCGCGATGTCGAGCTCTGCGGGAAAGCCCTGCAATCCGTTTTCTGCGAACGCGGCTTTCAGCTCGTCCTCGTTCAATGCGGGCTCGAATTCCACCACGGTAGCAATGTGGGTCAGATTATTCGTTATCTTCATATGCCACACCTTCCTCTTTGCTCAGTTTGGCATTCGCCACCACTACCGCAGGTTCTCCTTGTCGGCTTCCTCTTCCAAGCGAGCGGCAAGGTTTTCGCTGATCTCCTCTTGCTGCTTCTGCTTGCGGCCGGCAACCATGCCCTTGATAGACGGGATGGCACCGCCGCCGATGATGAGGATGGCGCCCAAAGCCGTGTTGATGGTGAACGGCTCACCGAAGATCACCAGGCCGCAGAACAGCGCCACGGGAACTTCCCAGTACGCGATGGTGCCGTAGTCGGCGGCCGGCAGGTTGCGCCCGGCAACCAGCAGGAAGCCCAAGGCGATGGGGCCGCAGATGATCCACAGCAGCACCGCGCCGATCCAGTTGAACGTGGTGAAGTGAACGTTGAGGGCCCAGTTCTCCATACCGGGAGTGGCGCCCAGCGAGTTCAGGACGATGGTGATGGCGCCGGCGCCGATGACGGCGAAGATGAAGTTCCACACGCCGCGAGCCGTGGTGTCGGCGTCCTTGCGGTAGCCGTTGAAGAACATCGAAGCGCCATAGAAGAAGCCCGAAGCGACGCCGAACGCATCGCCGATGCCCTTCATGGGGAACTCGGCGGTGGACGGAGCCAGGTTGAAGTCGAAGCCGAACGCTTGGCCGCCCACGCCGAAGCCGAGCAGGCCTTCGCCGAACAGCATGCCGATGAACACCGCGCCCAGGCAAATCCACTGCAAAGGCGACATAGGCTCTTTGCGGAAGATGCGGGCGAGCAGCACGCAGATGACGGGGCCTATGTAGATGAACAGCACCGCGTTCGACACGGTGGTCAGCAGCGTGGACGTGACGTAGCACGCCAGCGACATGCCGATCATAAGGCCGCCCAGCGCGATGGCCGGGGTCAGCTTCAGTTTCTTGAACACGTGCACCTTGTGCGTGGCCACGAGCAGAACGAGGAAGAACAGCACGCCCATGCCCATGCGGCCCACGGCCATCAGGGCGCCGATGCTGTCTCCCGCGTTGAAGCCCGCGGCTCCGTCGAACATGTCGGTGCGGGTGGCCCAGCGGCTGAACAGGGGCACCAGGCCCATGCCCGTGGCCGAGATGAGCATGGCGATGGTGCCGAAGCCCAGCCTCATCTCGTAGCTGCCGGACCCGTCCTTGCCGTTGCCCATATCTGGGTTTTTGCTTTTGTTGGTATCTGCCATTGGTCCTCCTTAACCAGTAGCAAGAAAAAAGAATCCCCTCTGCCGCCGCGACTCGCGCCCTGCGAGACCGAATGAGGCATGCGTTCACCTATTCGGCCTTATACGGCCGAATCGTATTCGCGGTGGTATAGGTTTAAATCAAGAAAGGGGACCTGAGCGCTTGAGCTTGCCAGATCCCCTTTCTTTGTTGTCAGACGACTCTTGCCTTCTTCAGCAAGGGTTGGTCACGCTACGCGACTAGTCGTTCCACATCTCCGGGCGCACCAGGGTGGGATCCTTGACGCGGTTCGGGAAGTAGTCGAGGCAGTCGCCCTCGCGGTAGACGTCAGCCGTGGAGCAGTGCAGGCCGCCGCCGAACGGATAGGCGTCGCGCAGGTCGCAGGGGATGACGTTCATGCCGAGCTTGTCCATCTGCTCCTGCTGGTGCACCTCGGAGGCCTCGACGATGACGGTCTTCGGGTCGAGCACGAGGCAGTTCATGGACAGCCACACGGAGCTGTAGCACAGCGCGGGCGGCTCGTCGTGCGCCGGGTCGGCGGCCTCGACGATCTGCCAGTCGTTGGCCTCGAAGATGGCGCGCTGCTCTTCGGGGAGCTTGCGGTGCGGGTTGTTGATGATCAGGCCCGGACGCAGCGGCACGAAGGTGGCGTCGATGTGGATCGGGTACGGGTCGCCGGGGAAGTTCACGGCGTGCACGCGGTACTCGGGGTAGTAGCGCTGGAACCAGTCCATGGCCGTGCGGTTCGTGGTCAGGCCGTGCTGGATGAACAGGTCCTTGCCCATGCGCATGACGTCGGCGGCATCCCACATCGGCTCGACTTCGGTGGTCACGAAGTCTTTGTTGGCCGTACGGACGAGGCGCTCTTCGAGCGTGATCTTCTCGTCGTAGTAGTTGTGCTTGTAGGAGGCGTCGGTCAGGCGGGGACGGGGAGCCTGGGTCCACAGGAAGTCCGGATCCTCGTCGAAGTACTGCTTCATGAGGGGCCAGTAGGCCAGGTACTCGAAGTAGCGGCAGCGGAAGGAGTTGGCGGAGGCCATGATCTCGTTGCCGATGGTGAGCAGGATGTCGCGGGGCGGCATGCAGGTCATCATGGAGTCGTTGCGGAAGTCGGGCGTGCCGATGGCCTGGTTCCACTGCAGCGGGGTCGGGCGGTCGACGACGACGCCGCGGTCCTCGAGGATCTTCACGAGGTTGTCGAGGCACTCGTTGCCACGCTCAACGGTCTTGGCGGGACGGAGGCCCCACATGCCGCGCATCTCGGAATCGACGGGCACCTTCTCAGACGTCGCGGGCTCCTCGGGAGGGATCATCGAGTTGTCGCAACGACCGACGATAACGCGCTTCAGCGGATCCCAGTCGTTCCAAGAATTGACTATCTTCGCCATGACAGTCTCCTTTCTTTGGCAGCGCTCTTCGCTACCGTTGGGTGGCACACTACATACTACTGCAGCTTGCTGGCATTGCCGTGCGACTGCGGGAGCGCCTTGGAGACTGGTGGTTCATGGTTCTCCTCGGTTTTTCCTACCGTGGCATGGTTACCAGATTTGCCGTTGAGGAAGTTATACCATCTTTTTTGTTCACCTGCAACACTATTTTCCGTGTGATTTGTAGCAAAACTGTAATGATCTTGTCCACATGCACAAAAATATGATCAAGTAGCAGGTCAAGGAACAGCAAGGCAATATGACCATATTGGATATTTTTACCTTTTATTTCCATGCTTCTGCATAAAAATGGAATCAAACTGTGGCCTCATGCACACGAAACGGCTGCCGATTCTGTAGGAGAAACGTTCCTGATTTGCACAATTTGAAAAGGTGCCGTTTCGAGGGGTTTTGGCAAAAAACACAATTGATAAAGACGCGCGATCAGCGCCGCAGCAGGAGGAATGTGGAAGGATCCCGCAGAAGGCTGCTCGCCGATCGCCGGTGCGACGGGTTGCTCGCATGAATGCGATGCGGCGCGCCGGGCGCTCGCCGCATCGCATTCCTTTTGCGTTGGTCTTTCTGGTGCCGAGCGGGCAGCAGGTCGCCCACGGCGGCGCCGTCGCTGCGCGTCGAGGCCACCCTTACGAGATGTGGCCCAGGAAATCCTTCGTTCGATCGGACTTCGGATGGTCGAACACGTCCTCGGGCGTGCCCTGTTCCACGATGAAGCCGCCGTCCATGAATATCACGCGGTCGGCCACGTCGCGGGCGAAGCCCATCTCGTGGGTGACCACGATCATGGTCATACCGCCCTTGGCCAAGCCCTTCATGACGCTCAGCACGTCGCGCACGAGCTCGGGGTCGAGCGCGCTCGTGGCTTCGTCGAACAACATGACATGCGGGTCCATGGCCAGCGCGCGGGCGATGGCCACGCGCTGCTGCTGACCGCCCGAGAGCTCCGAGGGCTTGTAGTCTATGCGGTCGCCCAGCCCCACTTTCTCCAGCTGCTCCACGGCGATCCGCGCCGCCTCGTCGGCGTTGCGGTGCAGCACCTTCTGCTGGGCCAGCATGACGTTCTTCTTGGCGGTGAGGTGCGGGAACAAGTTGAAGTTCTGGAACACCATGCCCACCTTGGCGCGCACCTTGTTGATGTCGGTCTTCTTCGCGGTGATCTCGGTGTCCTCGAAGAAGATGCGGCCGCCCGTGGGCTTCTCCAACAGGTTCACGCAGCGCAAAAGCGTGGACTTTCCCGAGCCGGAGGGACCCAGGATGACCACGACCTCGCCGCGGTGGACGTCGAGGTCGATGCCGCGCAGCACCTCGTTGTCTCCGAAGCTCTTGCGCAGGTCCTCGATGCGCACCACGATCTCGTTGGAAGCCGCCGACGCACCCGAAGCGTCCGCGCTCGCGGCTCCTGCGCCCACGGCGCCCGCCCCCGATGCGGACGCAGGGCCGGTATCAACGGCTTCTCCGTTCAAGACGACGCCGTCGTGGTTCGATTCGCTCATGTGATCCGCACCTCCTTAATGGCTTATATGGTTGCCGTTGCGACGCGCGTCGTCGTAGAGCTGCGTCGTCGTCGCGTCCAACTGCGATGCCGGGCCGGCGAACGTCTCGGACATGCGTATGCTGCGGGCCACGGCGGCATCGGAGTCGGGCACGACGGATGCGGCAGAGGTGATGCTGCGATCGGCCGGTCCCTTCTTGTGCTTTCGCCGGCCGTTCGCCATGCGCGTTTCCATGGTGTTGATGAGCTTCGTGAGCGGGATGGTGACGATAAGGTAGAATCCGGCGGCCACGATGTAGGGCGTGACGTTGCCCGTGGCGGCCGTGATGGTCTTCGCGTACATCATGAGCTCGGTCACGCCCACGGCGGCCAGAAGCGAGGTGTCCTTGTACATGAGGATGAACTCGCTCGTCATGGTGGGTATGACGCGGCGCACCGTCTGCGGGATGATGACGAAGAACATGGTCTGCATGCCGTTCATGCCCAGCGACCGCGCCGCCTCGAACTGCCCTTGGCTGATGGACTGGATGCCCGCACGGAATATCTCGGCCAAGTACGCGCTCGAGTTCATGATAAGCACGATGGCGCCCATGGCAAACGGGTCGAGCTGAACGCCCATGAGAGGCAAGCCGAAATACGCAATATACAGTTGCAGAAACAGCGGCGTGCCGCGCACGATGTTGATGTAGGTGGCGCCGATAGCGCGCGGCAGACGATGCTTGGCCATGCGAAGGAACGACAGCAGCAGACCCAGCGGTATGGCCAAGGGGAAGCTGACAACCACAACACCCAAAGACACGAGCCAACCGGCGAACAACGCCGGCACGGACGTGGAGATGATAGCTGGGTCGAAGAACAGGTGGAGGAACTTGTTGGAGTTCCATGCCTTCACCCATTCTTGCTGGTTCAACCAGTTGGCCAACTGCTCGGAGGGAGATTTGCCCACCACGTCGATGACCTTGTCGGTGGCCGGCATATCGTGCGTTTGCCCATCGATCGTGGTGTAGCTGCCCGCTAGGCCGAACGACCCGCCTTCGCCCGGCAGAAGTGTACGGTTGCACTCCACCATAATGAGTGCGCCGACGGGGGCCGGCTCGTCCAGCGCTACCGTAACCGTAGCACCATCGACTGTAGCTTGCGAAGCAACTTCCAGCCGATCGAGACCAGCAATGACGGTGGCTTTCACGTTTTCCGGTTCGACGGTGGAGCCGTCGGGGAGTTCGATGGACACACCCGTCACCGATTCGTCCTCAGCGGACTGTCCTTGCCACGTCACACGCGTGGGCGTTGCTCCCATGACGGTGACGCTGTCTCCGTCGGCGTTCCCTTTGGCGGTCCAGCGCTCCACTTCCAAAGCCTGCGCTTGGACCGGCAAAACGAACGATGCCGCCAGCATCGCAGCGACAAGAAGCGCTGCGATGCTGGCGAAGTGCGTCTTGATGAAAGAGATCACGTTCTGCATCGGTCGATCCTTAATGGTGCGTCGACGCCGTTCCTACGAAAGCCACTTGGCGACGGCTTCGTCGTACTTGCCGTTGTCCTTGATGGCCTTCAGCGCCGTGTTGAGCGCCTTCGTGAGCTCGGGGTTCTCTTTGCTCACGGCGATGGCGTACTGTTCGCCCGTGGGGATCTCCTTGATGATCTGGCAGTCGGTGTAGGCGTTCTTCACGTAGTAGTTCGCCACCGGCCAATCTACGGCGATGGCGTCGATCTGACCGGACTGCAGGGCGGCGAACACAGCCGTCATCTCGTCGAACGCGATGACCTCGGCACCCTTGACGTTCTCGGCGGCCCACTGGAAGCCCGTCGTGCCGGATTGCCCGCCGATCTTCTTTCCTTCAAGCTGCGCCACATCGGTGATGCCGGAGTCTTTCAGCACGGTGATGCTCTGGTTCACGTCGCACACCGGATCGGTGAAGTCGACCTGCTCCAGGCGCTCGTCGGTGATGGTGATGCCGGACACGCCCACATCGGCCTTGCCGCCGGTTTGGATGAGCGGCACGATGGTATCGAACTTCGTAGACGGCAGGTAATTGCTCTCGATACCCATTTCCTCGGCCAACAGGCCCATAAGATCGACTTCGAAGCCCTCGGGGGCGTTACCGTTCAGGTTCTCGAACGGGGGGAAGTCGAGCGAGGCGGCAACCGTCAGCTTGCCGTCGTTGACAAGCGTATAGCCTGCGTCCGTGGCGTTACCGTCGCCGCTCTTCGCGTCGGAGTCCTGCCCGCCGCCCGACGAGCAGCCGAACAGCGCGAGCGATGCGACCAGCGCGCCTGCCGCTACGAGTACGGCCCATTTCTTCATCTTCATTGGTCTCTCCCCTTTCCTCTGCGCCGATCCCGCATACGAGACGACTTCGCGTACAGCGGGTTCTCACGACGCAATCGCCTTACTATAAAGCGCCTTACCGGTATTATCAAACACTTATTCACGTTGCGGAGGTGTTTTCGATTAGCGGATGCCCCGCGAACGGTGATTTTTCAAGCGTATTCGGTACAGCGCACTAGAGCGATAGAGCGACAGGGGCGCAGGAGAAGCTTGCTCATCCGGATTCACCGACAGCGCGCGCAGGACACTGGCACGTTCGCTGCCGCAGACGCCGGCATCGTCGAATCCGCCGCACAGGCTTCTTCGTGCGCGAACGCTTCGAGCACGCGGAACGCGGCGCCGTACACGCCGCACTCGTTGCCCAGCTTCGAAGCCACGATGGGCGTTTCACGGCAGACCGACAGGGCGCAGGCGCGGTAGCGCGCGCGGACGGCGTCGAGGTACAGCTCGGAGCGTTCAGACAGGCCCCCGCCCAGCACGAACACATCGGGATCCATCAGGCACGCCATCTGCGCCAAGCCGAAGCCGAGCGCGTCGGAGAATCGGGTCAGCGCCGCGCGGGCGGCCGGATCGCGGCGCACGGACGCTTCGAGCACGGCGCGCGCGTCGGGAAACGCCTCCGCGGCGGCCCGCTCGGCCGCCGAGAACGCCGCATCGGAGTTCTGCCGCCCAACCTGCACGCCCGCCCCAACCGTTCCCACGACGAACGCCGCCGGCGCCCCCTGGGATGCGAGCGTCGCGGGTGCGCTGGCGGCAACCGCCACCGCATCGCCTTCGTCCCCGTCGTGCAGCGACTGCGTCGCCCGGGTCGCGAACTCCCGACGCGCCGTGCGCACAAGGCCGGTAGCCGACGCGTACTGCTCCAGGCAGCCCGCTCCGCCGCACGAGCACGGCTCCTGCTCGTTGGGGTCGACGCACAGATGGCCGAATTCCCCCGCCGCCCCGTGCGCGCTGGCGTAGAGCGAGCCCTTTACGATTATGCCCGCGCCCACGCCCGTGCCCAGCGTGATGAACGCCACGTTGGATTCGCCGCGCTCGCCCGACGATCCGCGCCAGCAATCCCCCAGCACGGCCGCATCGGCGTCGTTCAGCACGACGATGCGCGCCGCGGGAAACCAGGAATGCAAGAACGCTTTGTAGGAGCGCAGATCGAGGTCGATATGGGGGCAGAGCTTGAGCGACTCCTCGGCCGCCACCGCGCCGGGCACGGCCAAGCCGACTCCCATCACGCGATCGGCCGACACCCCGGCCTTCTCCAGCACCGATCCCATCTCGCGCGAAAGCTGCGCATGGCTGCCGTCGGCCAGCACGCTCTGCGAATCGAACACGTGGGTGCCCACCAACTCGCCGTCCATCGTGAACGCGCCCACCTTCGTGTGCGTGCCCCCCACGTCGACGCCCACGACGAAGCGCGCAGAACCCGACGCGGCGGCTCCGCCGGGAGCGCCGCCCCCGGTCGCCGCCGCGCCCAGGCCGAAATTCGAACCGCCCGCGGCCGATGTCGCCTTCGCGTCGACGTCGGCCCCGGGGCCGACGTCCTTCGACGCGAGTTCGCGCGAGCCGAACCAGCGCGCTGGATCGATGCGACTGCCCATGATGCCGCGCGACGCAGCCATGACGATGGAGAACACCGCGACCGTGTCGACGAGCTTGTCGAACAGCAGCGCACCGAACACCGCGAGCACGTCGGGCAAGCCCCAGCTCGCCAGCAACCCGCCGTAGAACTGCTCCGCCACCGTGGTCAGCCGCCCCGTAGCCAGCGAGAACGACAGCGCAGCGGAGACGAGCGACTCCGCAATCACCAGGAACAGCGCCGCCCAACCCAGCGAACGCAGCGTTACCTTCTTCCCCCGGCCGAACAACAGGCCGAACGCGAGCGCACTCACGGCGCTCAGGCCGTAGTACAGCAGGTTGCCCGCATTGCCCATCTGCACGGCCAGCACGAGGTTGTTCGCGAAGCCCACGACAAGGCCCGCAGCCGGCTCCAGCAAGATGGCCGCGAGCGCGGTGCCCGCCGTGTCGAGCCACACGGGAGCCCCGAACGCGCTGGCTGCCGCATAGAGGCCCTGGTTCACCAGCACGCACGCAACCATGGTCGCACCGTAGGCGACCACCTTCGGGTGCGCCTTCGCGTAGGCGAGCACGCCGCCGTACGAAGCGGGCGTACGCCCCTTGAACGGCTTGCGCTCGGATGCGCGGAAGTACGCCTCGCGGTCTGCCTGGCACTGGCGGATCTGTTCCAGGAAGCCGCCGGTGATGATGCCGGCGGGCAGCGCGATGACGGCGATGCCGAACAGCGACGACGCCATGGATATGAACTTGCCCAGATCGGTCATCGGGTACACGTCGCCGTAGCCCACGGTGGTGAGCGCCGTGGTGGCCCAGTACAGCGCGTCGAAGAAGTTGTCGAACGTTCCCGGCTCGTTCACGAACATGATAAGACCGCTCACGAAGATGTACATGAGCGCCACCACGAGCACCGACAGCAGCGTGTTCTTCTCGGACCTGAACACGTTGGCCACGATGGTGAGGTTCTTCGAGTAGCGGAACATCTTCGTAACGCGCAAAACTCGCAGGAACTTGAACGTCTCGGGCAACACGCCGAGCGACGGCAGGATGGCCAGAAGGTCGATGATGGCGAGCGGCGTGAAAGGGTACTTCGCGAACTCCCTCCAACCCTTCTTCCCCGTCTTGAGGTCGTGCGTCATCCAGCGCAGAATATAGTCGAGGAACAGGATGTACACCGTGACCACGTCGAGCAGGTTCATGCCGTGCGCCACTTCGAGGCTCATGTCCTGCGGCCTGAACATAAGCGGGACGATGCTCAAGAAGGCAACGGCCACGATGAAGACATCGTAGGCGTGGCTGACCTTGTCGCCGACGCGCGCACGCTGCACTATTTGGAATATTCGCTCCCTCATAGCTGGTAAGTGTATCGTGAACGCCAGGGCAACAACAGCGGTCGGCAATTCAACTTTTCGTTGAAAAGAAGCTTGCGCACGAGCAGGTGCGCAAGCAAGCTCCGAAGCGGGGCCGGGAGGGGGAAACGCGCGACCTCGCACCAGCCTTGGCGCGGACTCGAAAGCTCGTCATCCCAATCGCGACGAAGCGCGTCGGCGCGCAGATGTCGGGCGGATGCGCCGCCTTTCGAGGATGGGGCCATAGAGTACGTGACGCCACAGGGCTTTCGATGCAGCCTCCGTTGCGCCGGCGTCTCAAGCGGCGGGGACGCGGAAGCCGGGATGGGGGACGCTGCCGAAGCGGCCGTGGTAGTCGGAGCCCGACGTGCACGTCAGGCCGTAGCGCTCGGCCAGACGGGCGCAGCGCACGTGGTCGACGGGCGTGTGGTCGGGATGGTTGCGCTCGATGCCGCGCAGGCCGCAGTCCACGAGCTCCGACACGACGTCGTAGCTGTCCAGCTGGCCCGGATGAGCCAGCACGGGCATGCCGCCGTCCTCGGCGATGGCGCGCACGGCGTCGCGCGCGTCGACGTAGACGATGTCGCGATCGCAGATGCCTCCGTTCTTGAACAGGCCTTTGTAGAGCGTGCGGTAGGCGGCGCTCACGTACGGCTCGTTGGTGAGGGCCGCCATAATGTGCTGCTTGTACAGGGCCGTGGACGCGTGGCCCAGCTCCAGCGCGCGCTGCACGTCGATGTCGTAGCCGGCCGCGACCAGCTGGTCGAGCTGCCAGAGCGAGTTGGCGTTGCGACGTTCGAGAAGCGGGCCGCACAGGGCCTCCACCGCGGGAGACCCCTCGCGCAGGCCCAGGCCCAGCACATGCACCTTGCGGTTGCGCTTGAAGTCGTAGGCGCTCACTTCGATGCCGCCCGTCACCTGCACGCCGTAGCGCCGCCCCAGCTCTTCCGCCTCGTCCAACCCGCGCGTGGTGTCGTGGTTCGTGAAGGCGATGCGGCCGATGCCGCGTTGGCGGGCCTGTTCGAGCACGTCCTCGAACGTGTCAGAGCCGTCCGAGATCGTCGTGTGCACATGGAGATCGGCGATCATGTCATCATCCCTTCCTGCATGTTGAACTCATGATCGCACAACCCTTCCATGAATTCGAGGTCGTGGAAAATGCCGAGCATGGTGGTGCCCTCGGCCTTCAGCTGCTCGATCAGATCGCGCACCTTGAGCTTGGAGGCGTTGTCGAGCGAGGCGGTGGGTTCGTCCAGCAACAGCAGGCGCGGGCGCTTTATCATGGCCGAGGCGATGTTCAAGCGCAGCTTCTCACCGCCGGAAAACGTGCGCGGATACAGCTCCCACAGCTCTTCGTCCAGATCGAAATGGCGCAGCATGCGCTCGGTTTCCGCCTCGGCCCGCTCGCGCTCGTCGACGCCGTAGGCTTCGAGCGCGCTTTTCAGCACGATGTCCCGGGCCGTTTGGCGCGGCAGCGCGTTCAGGAACTGGGAGACGTAGCCCAGCTCGTAAGCGCGCAGGTACAGCATCTGGCGCTGCGTGGCCTGGGCCAGGTCGAGCGTTCCGAAACGCTTGGAGTCGTACAGGATCCGACCGCGCTCGGGCAAATTCGTGCGCCAGATGCAGCGCAGGATGGTGGACTTGCCGCTGCCGCTGCGTCCGGTGATGCCCACGAACTGCCCCGGCGACAGGGAGAAGCTCACGTCCTGGCACCCCTGGATGCGCCGGTTCACGCGATGGAGCAGAAACGACTTGGAAAGGCCGTCGATTTGCAGGAGGGGGATTTCGGCCGGCGCCGCGGGGGATCCTTCGACTACGCGCTGCGCGCTTCGCTCAGGATGACATGTGGGGAGCGTTGTTTGCTCAGGATGACAAACGGTTGCCATGCTACACCGCCTCGATGGGGAGCTCGCGGTCGAGGGGCTTCGTGCCCTGGAGCGGCGAGACGAGGCGGTCGCATGCGGCGTGGAGGGACGAGCGCCCGCTCCGGCCGAACTCGTCCAGGTCGCGCGCGTAGCCGCGCGGCTGGTCGGGGTAGTGGGAACGGAACACGGAATGACCGCCCACGAACGCGCGCGTGACCACGGGCATGGTGTGCGCTTCGCCGTTGCCGCAGGCTATCTCGCGCACGAGCAGCACGTCGGCCCGCTTGCCCACCGCCAAGGAGCCCACCTCGTCGGCGATGCCCGCCGCCTTTGCCGGATTGATGGACACGAGCGCGAACGCCCGCGCGATGTCGAGCCCGCATTCGTCGCGCAGCGCGAACACGGCGTCGAGCAGGGCCGCCGGGTAGTAATCGCTGCACAGCACGTCGATGGCGCCGGCCTCAACGGCCTCGCGAGCGCTCAGGTTGCCGGAATGGCTGTGCCCCAGCATGACGTTCGGCGCGCCGGCCACCGTGTGCAGGCCGCGGGCGCGCGCCTCGCGGGCGATGTCGAGCGAGATGGGGAATTCGGAGATGGACGCCTCCAGGCCGTCCATGAACGCGAGCTTCTCCGCGCTGTCGTCGTCGTGCGACGCGATGGAGATGCCCCGCTCGCGCGCGATGGACGCAAGCGCCGCTATCTGCGCGTACGTCATCTTGCTGCTCTCCTGCTGCATGCGGATGATGTCGCGCACCTCGTCGTCGGTCACGTCGCGGTAGCCCTTGAGCGTGTCGCCGAACATGAGCAGGTCGCGGTACTGGCCCTGGCCGGGCGTGTGGTCCATGAACGACACCAAGTCCACCTTGCCCGAGCGCAGGAACTCCTCGATGTCGTCGTACAAATCGACCGAGTCCAGCTCCACGCGCATGTGCAGGCGATGTCGGATGAGATGGTCGCGCTCCTCGCCCGCGCGCAAGACGGCCACGCGGTCGATGAGGGCGCTCACGTTGCCGAAGTCGCGGATGGGCTTGTGGTCGAAGATGTGCGCGCCGTACACCGACAACGAATGGAAGATGGTGGTGATGCCGTGCGACACCAGCTCGCGGTCGGCCTTGTACAGCGACGTGTTCAGGTCCATGACCACGCTGGGGCGGGGCGAGGCCACGTTCTCCACGTAATCGGAATGGATGTCGATAAGGCCGGGCGCCACGTAGGCGCCGCGCGCGTCGACGACGGGCAGCACGCCCACCGTGGCATCGGGCTGCGCGTCGAAGTCCCGCTCGGCGGACGGCTCGATGGCGGCGATGCGCCCGTCGATGACGACGACGTCGCAGTCGGGCCGCACGCGATCGGCGCATACCACGGTGCCGCCGCAGATGATGCAAGAGTTGTTGTCCATGGTGCAGGTTCCTTTCAGGTTTTGTCATCCTGAGCATTCGACAGTCCAGTGGACTGTCGAACCCTTGCGCCGCGAAGCGACAAGCGCAAGGAGGCATTTGGGGCAAAATTCGCCGCAGGCCGAAGTCGA
This sequence comes from Gordonibacter sp. 28C, assembly GCF_003339845.1. Classification (GTDB taxonomy): domain Bacteria; phylum Actinomycetota; class Coriobacteriia; order Coriobacteriales; family Eggerthellaceae; genus Gordonibacter. The sequence continues at coordinate 343,265 of NZ_PPTR01000001.1, read as the reverse complement.
AGGATCTTCGGCAACGGGAGGCCTCCTTGGTTGAAGATCCTTCGACTGCGCGGCTTCGCCGCTCCGCTCAGGATGACAAGTTGGGGCGGGTCACAACAGTGAATAGACAAGCTGCTGGGTATAAGAATGTTGCGGGTCCTCCAGTATCTGATCGGTCAGGCCGCTTTCGATGACGCGGCCGTCCAACATGACGAGCGTGCGGTCGGCCAGCATGCGGATGACGCCCAGGTCGTGGCTCACCACAAGCATGCTCACGTCGAAGTCGCGCCTGATCTGCTGCACGAGGTCGAGCACGGCAGCCTGCACCGACAGGTCCAGGCCCGTGGTGACCTCGTCGAGCAGCAGGATGGGCGGGTTGTTCGACAGCGCCTTGGCAATCTGGACGCGTTGCTGCATGCCGCCGGAGAAGGTGCGCGGCGGGTCGGCTTCGCGGGAAAGCGGGATGTTCACGCGCTCGAGCAGCTCTTCGCCGCGAGCCCGCATGAAGCCCACGTTGCGGCTGCCGGCGGCTATCATCTGCTCGGCGATGTTCGACAGGCTGGAGAAGTCCATGCGCAGGCCTAGGTAGGGATTCTGGTACACCATGCCGAACACCGTGTTGCGGATGGCGCGCTGCTGCTGGGGCGAGAGCGACAGCAGGTTCTCGGCGCCGCCGTCGAAGGGGCGGGCGCGCACGTCGCCGTCGGTTGCCTCTTCGTCGAAGAACAGGCATTTCATAAGCGACGACTTTCCGCTGCCCGACTCGCCCACGATGCCCACGATCTCGGCCGGAAACACGTCCAAGCTCACGTCGCGCACCGCATGAACGGTTCCGCAGCGCGGGCACACGTTGCGCTCGAGTTGAGGTTCGAGCCCCAGGCAGCGCGGACAACCGGCTCCGAAGCGCTTCGACAGATGCCGCACGGACAGGCAGGGGGCCTCGTCCGCGCCGAAACGTTGCTCATCGAGCATGGGAGGCTCCTTCCTGAGAGTCGCTGGTTGTTCGCAAGGTCAGCTGGGAGGCTTCTAACGGATTGTCATCCTGAGCGAGCGTGAGCGAGTCGAAGGATCCCGCGCAGGAAGGCCGCACGCTTCGAGCATGATCCTCGGCTGATGCCGACGCACGGGATCCTTCGACTACGCGCTGCGCGCTTCGCTCAGGATGACATCCCGCGCAAAACGCCGTGTCGTTGCATTGGTAGTACGTCTCGCCGGTGATTTCGTCCACCAGCTCGTCCAGGTAGACGTCCTCGGCGCCGCACAGGCGGCAGCGCTTGCCGTCGAAGCGCTCCACCGAGAACGGATAGTCCTCGAAATCGAGCGGCACCACGTCGGTGTGGGGCGGCACGGCGTAGATCTTCTTCTCGCGGCCCGCGCCCAGCAGCGTGAGATGCTCGGCCTGGTGGAGCTTCAGGTTGTCGAAGCGCGGGATGGGCGAGGGAGCCATGACGTAGCGGCCGTTCACGAGCACGGGATGGTCGGCGCCGGTCGTGGTCATGTCGTAGCGCACGATCTGGTCGAACAGCTCCAACCAGGCACCGGTGTAGTCGGCCTCGGCGTGCAGGCGCTTCGTCACGGCCTCGCTCGGCTCGAAGCTGCGCAACGGCTCGGGCGTGGGCACCTGCAGCACGAGGATCTGGTCGGCACGCAAGGGCTGCTCGGGAATGCGGTGGCGCGATTGAATGAGCGAGGCATCTTCGGTGGCATCGGTCACTTCAACATCGGTGGTGTCGGCCACGAGCTTCTTGATGTTGACGGCGTTCACGCTGTCGTCCGAACCCTGGTCGATAACCTTGAGCACGTCGCCGCGGCCGATGATGGCCAGGGTGATCTGCAAACCGCCCGTGCCCCAACCGCGGCCGATGGGCATCTCGCGCGAGGCGAACGGCACCTGGTAGCCGGGGATGGAAACGCCCTTGATCAGGGCACGGCGGATCTCGCGCTTCGACGCCTCGTCGAAGAAGGCGTAGTTATAGCGCTGCTGCATCGGATGCCTCCTTCGCTTCCAGCGCAGCCGCGGCCGCCTGGTCGGCGGCTCGGTCGTCGGCGGCGCGCGTGCCGCGCACGCTGGAAAGCTTCGACTGGAACGTCACGTAGTGCGGGAGCTTGAGGTGGGAGATGAAGCCCGTGGCCTCCACGCCGTCCACGTGGTAGAGCACGAACTCCTCGTCCTCGGTGGGATAGCGTTTGTCACCCAGCTCCAGGCATCGGTCGAGCACGCTCATGGCGATGGCCTTCGTCTCGGCACGGCCGAGCACGAGGCCGTACCCGATGGCCAGCGAGAGCCCGCCGGGCGCATCGGCGTCGGAAGCGTCGAGACCATCGCCCGGCGCCGCCGTCTCGCCCTCGGACATGAACACGCTCTCCACCTCGGTGACGGGAATGGAGCCCAGGTAGTAGGCGTTGTCCGCGCCGCCCGGCTCGAGCGGATGGTCCACGGCCACGGCCACGCGGCCCTGCCGCAGCTCGCCCACGGTAGGGTGGGCGGGGCCGAAACCGCGTATGGCGGCGTACCCCAGCGCCTCCACGGCTTGCGTCATGCCGCGCGCAAGCGTCTGCAAACGCACGGAGCGCGACGAAGGGAAGGTAAGCGGCACCATGGTGGCGTCCACCGGCTCGGCATCGTCGTCCGGCACCCGGTTGACAAGCCCCTCGGCGCGCAGGTAGTCGAGCACGCGCGGGAGAACGGCGGGACGACTCGAACCGGAGGGCGAGCCCCCGGCGTCGTCCGCTTGCGCGGTGGCGGCCTCGTCGAAATGGCGGGTCAGTTCGGCGCGCTTCTCGGCCAGCTCCTCGGGGCCTTCCGTTTCCAGATCGAACGCCAGCAGACGGTGGCTGTAGTCGCGCGTGGCGCCCAGCAGCTGGCCGCCGGGCACGTCCTTGAACGCGGCCGACACGCGCCGGCTCACGCGCATGGCGCCGGTGTCCACCGAGCGGGACACGTAGGGGCGCTCGAGCGTGGAGCGGAACGCGCGCAGCAGGAACACGGCTTCGTCGGGAGAGCCCTGCGCCTGCTTGAGCGCCAGCGCGGCCAAGCGCGGCGCGTACAGGGACGCCTCGCCCATCACCTGGTCGACGAGATCGGGGAACGTGCCCTCGATCTCGTCGGTGCCCCACGCCGACGACGTGCTCACCCGCTCGTACTCCAGCAGCTTGAGGCTCTCCTCGATAGCCTTGCCGCCGCCGCGGACGGCTACGTAGCCCATCTAGCGAACCTCCCCGGCCAGGCAGGGTTCCGATGCCGCGGCGACTCGGTCGGCGGCCTCCGTCGCTCCGAGGGCCGAAGCGTCGCCGCTCAGCGTCACCTGCGAGCTGCGGGGCACGGCCACGAGGTTCCCTTCGAGGTCCACCAGCACTATCTCCACGCCGCACGGGAACTCGTCGCGCCGCTCCGCGCGGGCGCGCGCCCATTCGACGCGGTCGACGGCGAAGCGGTTCACGTCGGCCACGCCCGGGCCGCGCACCTCCACCACGTGGAGCGCCGGCTCGCCGCCGGCCGCCGCCTCTTCGGGCGCGGACAAGCGAGCGCACCCCATGAGCACCGTCGCGCCCTTCTCGGGGGCCACGAGCGTGCCTCGGCACGCTTCCAGCACGGCCTCGGCCGCCAGCTGCGCGTCGGCGCGCGCCGGCACCACGACGAAGTCGGCCTCGCGAACGGGAAAGCGCATGGCGTGCGTCTCGCCCGTAAGGTAAGCGGCCGTGGCATCGGGCTCGGCATCCACCACGCTGAACGTGACCGCCTGGTCCACGAACAGACGAACGACCGCTTCGAGGGCGCTGTCGAGAGCAGCCGGCCTCACCGGGCTGTCGGCTGCGCGCTCGATCGTGCAGACCGTGCCCGGATGCGCGAACGCGTCGAGCACGCCGCGAAACGCTCGCTGCGCGCGATGCAGTTCGGCGTTTTCCGTGATCATCATGATTCCACCTTCATAGTCGAAAAGTCCACCTTCGTCGCCGCGTTGCGGCGCGCGTCTTCTGCCTCGCGCGCTTCGATGCGCTCGAGCTCCCGGCCCAAGCGCTCCTCCCAGCGGGCGGCGAAGCCCTCTCCCGCCGCGCCGGCGAACGCCGCGTCGACCACGGCCAGCTCGTAGGCGCGGCAACGGTCGCTGCCGAGCACCATGCCCAGCCCCACGGCCTCGCCCAAGCGCACCCGGCACGACGTCATGAGGGCCTCCCCCAGATAGAACAGGCTGCCGTGCGCCGTCTCGCGCACCTTCACCATGACCAGCTCCTCGCGCGGCTCGTCGAGGACGGCCACGGCGTTCGCGCCCAGATCGTCCTCGATGTCCCGAACGATGGTACGCGCCAGCGTGGGATCTCCCTCCACCAAAGCGCGCGTCCGTTCGTATCGTTTCAACCTTGCTCCTTATCAGTGTTGTACTATGTAGCGCTTCCTGAGCCTGGTGGCCACGACCTCCAGCACCACCGCCACGGCCAGGCACAGGTACACGATGAGCCCCACCTCGTGGATGTTGTAGTAGAAGCTGCCCGCCAAGAACAGCTGGTAGCCGATGCCGCCGGCGCCCGCCACGGCGCCCACGGCCACCGCGTTCACGAAGTTGATCTCGAAGCGGATGAACGTCCACGACAGCATCTCGTTCACCTTCTCGGGCACGATGCCCTGGAACACCACCTGCCACCACGAGGCGCCGCTGGCGCGCAGCGCCTCGATCACGCCCGGGTCCACCTCTTCGAAGCTTTCCGAATAGGCCTTCACCAGGTAGGCCACGCTGTGGAACAGAAGGCCGATGACCGCCGCCTCCGGCCCCAGGCCGATGGCCACCGAGAACACGAGCACCCACAGGATGGTGGGCACGGCGCGCGCCACCGACATGAACACTTTGATGACGTTGCTCACGGCCCGGTTCGACAAGTTCGAAGCCGCCAACAGGCCCAGCACGAACGCGATGACCGCGCCGATGAAGGTGGTGAGCAGCGCAAGCGCAAGCGACACGAACAGCCCCTCCACCACGTCGGGCAGCGTGAAGTGGCCCGCAAGGCCCGGCTGCAGCATCATCTGGAAGAAATCCCCCACAGCCGAGGCCATGGCCTGCGCGAACGGGACCTTGCCGTAATTCATCGTGACCATGGTGAACACGGTCACCAGGGCCAGCAGCCCCAGGGTGAGCATGAGCGCCACGTTCGGCTTGTTGGCCACGCGCGTTTTGATCTTGCCGGAGCGCGTCATGCGCGCACCTGTCGGAGCGTTTCCGTCGTTCGGAAGAACGACGGAACCAGAAGGAGTCATATGATCTGCCTCCTCACGTAGTTCGAGATCAACTCGCAGGCTATGCACACCACGATGATGGTGAGCACCACGAGCCCTGCCACGTCGTACCGGAAGCTCTTGTAGTAGATGTCGAACACGAACCCTATGCCGGTGCCGGTGAGGATGCCGATGAGCGTGGCATCGCGGATGTTCGTCTCGATCATGTAGAGAACCCAGCTCACCACCGACGTTATGCTCAGCGGGATAACCGCTTGCGCCACGATCTGGCCGTACGTGGCGCCGGTGGCCCGCAGCGCCTCCACCGGGCCCGTGCTCATCTCGTCCACGCTTTCCAAGAAGCAGCGCGTCAGATAGCCGAAGCTGGTGAGGAACAGGGCGAAGAACCCGGTGAACTCGCTTTGCTTGAACGAGAACAGCAGGATGAACGCCCATGCCACTACGGGAATGTTGCGGAAAAGCGACGCGATGCCCCGTACGATGAGGGAGGCAGGCCCGCCTATCCCCACCGAACGTGAACCGAGCACCGCGCATATATAGGCCAGGACCGCCGCCGTGCAGCTGGAGGCGACCGAGGCCAGTATCGTTGAACCCAAGGCGGGTAGGATGGTTCCCAACTTGTCGAGGGAAGGGAGGGAGGGGACGAATTGGGTCACCATCCAAACGAGCCCGCCTGGGACATCGAGGATTGCCTGAATTGAATCGAAGCCGACGAACGTGCCCGACACGGCGCCCAGCGCCACGAACACGACGGCGGCCGCAACGATGGCGAGGGTGCGCCGGCGGAAGAACGATCCGTCGTACGTGCCGCGCGGCACGGCTCCTTTGCCGCGCAGGCTTGCGAGCAAGCCCGCTGGCTCCATGGTGCGTTCGGTCATGCGGCCTCCCCCGTTGCGGAGGAGCCCTTCGGCTCACCGCATTCGACGAGGACGGCGGAGGGGTCGGAATCGTCCGGAGCGGTGGAAGGATCGTCATCGTCGTTCGGCGCGGGATCCTCTTCGTTCGTTGCATAGATGGCGGCTGCCGTTTTCTCGTCAAGATCGCCCGGCAGTCCGTCGAACACCATTTTCCCGCCCTTGAGTCCTACGATGCGATCGGAGAACTCGAGCGCGAAGTCGACCTGATGCAGGTTCACCAAACATGCGATGCCCAGCTCGTCGGCCGCCCAGCGCAGGTGCTCCATGACCGTGCGCGACGACTTGGGATCCAAGCTGGCGATGGGTTCGTCGGCCAGGATGAGCAACGGGTCCTGCACGAGCGCGCGGGCGATGCCCACGCGCTGCTTCTGGCCGCCCGAAAGCTGGTCGGTGCGCGTGTAGGCGAAATCGGCCAAACCCACTTGGTCGAGCGCTTCGAACGCACGGCGCTTCTCGGCCTCCGAGAACAAGCCCAGCGCCCCGGCCGCCGTGGACTTGTAGCCCAGGCGGCCCTGCAACACGTTCTCGATCGACGTGGCCCGGTACACCAGGTTGTAGTGCTGGAAGATCATGCTGATGCGCCGACGCACCTGGCGCAGGTCGCGACCGCGCACGTGCGTGATGTCGCGACCGTCGAACACGACGCTTCCCTGCGTGGGGTTGATAAGCCGGTTCACGCAGCGCAGCAGCGTCGACTTGCCCGCGCCCGACGAGCCGATGACGGACACGAACTCGCCGCGCTCGACCCGCATCGACACGTCGCCGAGCGCCTTCGACCAGCCGTCGTAGCTCTTCGTCAGGCCTCGTACCTCGAGAAGCGCCTCGGTCATTACGCGGCCCCGCCCAGCTTGCGGATGGGCTCGTACCAGGCGTCGTCGGTCTTGACGAAGCAGGTCTTCTCGGAGTCCTTCTCGAACAGGCCCTTGGCGTTCTCGTCCTCCGGGTCGACGAAGATCTTCGGATCGTCGGCCACCTTGCTGGAGCAGAAGTAGTCGATGATCTTCGTGCGGTCATCGTCGGAGATGGCCTCTTCGTTGAAGCAGATGGGCGAGTTGAGCACCGGCGTGATGGCGATGATGGTGAATTCTTTGCCGCGCACGGTGTCCACCGGCGCTTCTGCGGTCTCCTTGGCCTTGTACGTCGCACCCACGCTGTTGGCCTCGCCGGACACGAGGTCCAGGTACATGTCCACGTCCACGTCGTCGAACGCGGCCACTTCGGCGTCACCCGACAGCAGGTTCACCAACGAGCCCACGTGCGAATTGCCGAACAGCACCTCGCTGAAGAACTTCCCGCCTTCCAGCAGCTCGTCGGAACTGTCGAGGCCGAACTCCTCCACGATGCCGCTCGACGGCACTTTGAAACCCGAAGTGGACGTGGCGGACACGAACGAGAACGACTTGCCCTTGATGTTCTCGATGGAATAGGTGCTACCGCTCTTGTACTGGTCGGCGTTCTCGGAAAGCACGCAGATGCGGCTGTAGTAGCAGGCGCCGTCCAGCCCGCCGTCCTCGTCGCTGTTCGTGAAGGCGGCCTGCACCTTGGGGTTCTTCTTATTGGCCTGCACGTAGCCCTCGGGGCCGAGCAGCGCCATCTGCGCCTTGCCGGACGCGATGGCCTCGATGGCCACGTTGTAATCGGTGGTGGTGAGTAGATCCGCCTCGCGGCCGCACGCAGCCGTGATGGCCGCGCCGATGGCTTCGCGCGAAGCCGTGAGGTCGGCCGAGGAGTTGTCGGGGAGCCACACCATGGTAAGGGGTTCGGTGGAGGCGTTCGCCTCGCCGCCGTCGGACTTCGGCTCGTCCGCGCCCGCCGCCGAGCCGCTGCCGTCGGCCGTGCAGCCCGTCATCATGCCGAACATGCCGGCCAACGCGACCGTCGCGCCGCCGACCACGAACTGCCGCCTGCTCAAGAACCCGTCTGTCATCGCCTGTTCCTTTCGACTTTCCCGCGCCTGCGCGCGGCACTGTATGCGATTCACCTGCGCCGCCCTCCGTGCGTTCGTTCCGGCAGCGTGTGGGTTCAATCGTAAGAAAGGAAGGTAAGGGACCGTTCAGGCGCACGTAAAGAAGCGCCCAAGTTCAGGCAAAGGAACGGTCATGCTTGGGGAAAGGAACGGTAAAGCCGCTGATGGGGAAAGAGCTTCTGCATCCGTGCGGCAGTGCGCAGAAAATGCGAGCGGCTCCCGGCCCGCAAGGACAGGGAGCCGCAACAAAGACCAAACCGCCGGCGCGGCTATCCCTCGAAATGCTCGGCGGCCACCTCCAGCTGATGGACGATATCGATGCTCTGAGGGCACATGGACTCGCAGGCGCCGCAGGCGATGCACGCCGACGCGCGGCCCGGTGCCTGCCACTGGTACAGGCCCTTCACGAAGTCGCGGTTCTCGGTCATGAGCTCCAGGTTCAGCAGGCTCATGATCTCGGGGATGGACACGCCCTGCGGGCAGTCCTTCACGCAGTAGCGGCAGTTCGTGCAGGGAACGGAGGCCACGGCCCGCAGCGTGGCGACGACCTCGTCGAGCGCCCGCTGCTCGTCGGCCGAAAACGGCTGGTTCGCCCGATAGGCCGCCACGTTCTCGCGCACCTGCTCCAAGGTGGACATGCCCGACAGCACGGTGAGCACGCCCGGCAGGTTCCAGCAGAAGCGGTACGCCCAGCTGGCCATGCCCGCATCGGGATTCGCAACGCGAAACGGGGCCGTGGCGCGCTCGGGCAGGTCCACCAGGCGGCCGCCGCGCGCGGGCTCCATGATCACGACCGGCTTGCCGTGGCGCGCGGCCACCTCCATGCAAGCGCGCGCCTGCACCACCGGGTCGTCCCAATCCAGATAGTTCACCTGCAGCTGCACGAAGTCGGCCTCGGGGTGCGCCGTCAGCAGCGCGTCGAGCGCTTCCGGCCCGTCGTGCATGGAGAAGCCCCAGTTCCTGATAAGGCCCTCCGCCTTCTTCTGCTGCACGAAGTCCCACATGCCGTACTCGTCGAACTTGGACGTGCGCTCGCCGCCCACGTTGTGCAGCAGGTAGAAGTCCACGTAGTCCAGCCCCATGCGCTCAAGCGACGTGGCCAGATTGCTCTGCGCCTCCTCCTTGCTGCCGACAGCCCAGGCCAGGCACTTGGTGGCCACCGTGTACGCGTCGCGCGGATAGCGTTCGACCAGGGCCTTTTTCAGCGCGGCCTCCGACGCGCCCTCGTGATAGACGAACGCCGTGTCGAAGTACGTGCCGCCGCCTTCCAAAAACACGTCCACCATCTGCTTGAACTGCTCCACGTCGATGCTGGTCTGGTCGGCGGGGTCGAGCAGCGGCAGGCGCATGCAGCCGAAGCCGAGCTTCGGCGTGGATTCGAATTCCGGTTTCATGGGGGTCTCCTCTCGTCAGGATTGCCCGTCCATCATAGATCTTGGAGCGCACTCGAAGTCAAGCGGAAAGTTTGCGCAACCGAGAGGACGACCTTCTCACACCGAGCGCAGGTCGTCGAACAGGCGGGCGTACTCGTCCCCGAACACGCTGCCCTTCAGGCGGATGAACGTTAGGTCGTGCTCGATGAGACGACCGGCGAGCGGGATGCGCACGAGCGTGCCGGCCTCGAGTTCGCACACGACGGCGGCCCCGTACAGGAAGGCGATGCCGTAGCCGCTGGCGGCGAACTGCTTGATGATGTTGACGCTCTCGATCTCCGTCACCCGCGCGAAGCTTTCCACCGACAGGTTCCGTGCGGCCAGGGCGTGTTCGAGAACGGCGCGCGTGCCGGATCCGCGCTCCCGCACCAGCACGTGCTGGTCGAGCAAGTCCTCGAAGCGCAGGGGCTCGCTCGCGCCGGCGAGCGGCGTGTTCGGAGCGCACACCGCCATCAGGTGCTCCGTGGCGAACACGCTCCAGTCGTAGGCGCTCTTGTCGAAGAACCCCTCCACGAGCGCGCAGTCGATGTCGCCCGCATGCAACTGCGCCAACAGGCGCTCCGTATCGGACGAGGCTATGCGCACCTGCACGTCGGGATGGTCCACCAGGTACGCCGCCAACGGCTCCGCCAGCACGTACTCCCCGGCGGTGAGCGTCATGCCCAGGCGCAGGCGACGGCGTGGTCCCGCGAGGGCGGCGATGGCGTCGCGCAGCGTCGCCTCGTCATGCGCCATGGTGGCCGCCGCGTCGCGTAGCAGCTCCCCGGCCGGCGTGAGCGAGAGCTTCTTGCCATGGTAGGAGAGCAGCTTCGCTCCGTACGCCTTCTCCAGATACGCGATGTGCTGCGACACCGCGGGCTGCGTGATGTTGAGCTCCGCCGCCGACCGGGTATAGTTCAACGTTCGGCACACGCTCAGAAACGTGTTCATGCGGAAATCTTGCATGGTAATCCTTCCGTTGCTTGTGTTTGGCTCTCGGGCGCAGTATCGTCGACAGCGCAACAACGCACGTCAGAAGCCTTATCGGCTCCGACGAGCTGCCGAATGATCGTCGATCTATTATATATTGTTATCAACACATAATGATATATCATTTTTATTTTTGATAGGAGCATGCAAGAATGCGTCTGAGCAAATCGAAGGACGACGTTGAAAGGCATGCGACTATGCGCGACATCATCGAGAAAGTGCCCATCCCCACGGCAGGCGTAGCCCTGGCCCTCACGGCACTGGGCAATCTGCTGCAGCCGGCGTACGAGGGCATCCACATCCTGTGCGGCGCGGTGGCGCTGCTCCTCATCGCCATGCTGGCGGCGAAGATCATCATGTTCCCCAAGCTCATCCGCGACGATCTGCACAACTCCATCATGGCCAGCGTGAGCGGCACCGTGTTCATGACGCTCATGCAGTTCTCGTCCTATCTCGCGCCGGTCGCCTACGCACCCGCCTTCGCGCTCTGGATCGCGGCCACGGCGGCGCACCTGGCGCTCATCGTGTGGTTCACGGCGCGCTTCTTCAGGCAGTTCAAGTTGAACGAGGTGTTCCCCACGTACTTCATCTGCTACGTGGGCATCATCGTCGCCTCGGTCACGTCGCCGACGTTCGGCATGCAGGCCGTTGGGCAGGTTGTGTTCTGGTTCGGCTTCGCGTGCTATGCGGTGCTGTTGGGCTTGGTGACGTACCGCTACGCCAAGCACGAGATCCCCGAAGGCGCGCGTCCGCTGTTCTGCATCTACACGGCGCCCATGAGCCTGTCCATCGTGGGATACCTAGCCGTTACGGCCGAGCCCAACGCGGTGATGGTGGGTATCATGCTGGTGCTGGCGCAGGTGCTGTTCGCGGTGGTGCTCTCCCGCCTGCCTCGTTTGCTGAAGCTGAAGTTCTACCCCAGCTACGCGGCCATGACGTTCCCGTTCGTCATCACGGCCACCGCGCTCGGCCAGGCCACCGCCTTCTTCCGCGCAAACGGCATGGCGCTGCCCTTCGCCTTCGACGTGCTGTTCTTCGCCGAGGTGGCGCTGGCCACCATCATGGTGGCGTACGTGCTGGCTCACTACCTGCGCTTCTTCTTCCGCCGTGTCGAGCTGCCCCAGAGCGCCGGCGTGCTCAAGGAGAACGCCCAGATCGCCCGCTTCTCGGAGAACTTCGAGAACTGACAAGGCGGCGCGAAAGCGCCGCCTTGTCATCCTGAGCGAAGCGAACACCGTGAGCGAAGTCGAAGGATCCCGTGCGGCGCAAGCCGGAAGCCAAAACCTGCAAGTCTGACGGACCCTCCCTCAGTGCACCTCTTCCCCGTCCCACACCAGCGTTATGATGCTGTGCGGCGGAGCCTCCAAGCGTGCGACGCGCGGGCGCTCGGCTACTTCGAAGCGCACGGCGTGCTCGCGCCGGTTGAGCGCCACGAGCACGCGGCGGCCGTCAGGGCGCGCGAAGCCCGCGCATTCGAGGTCGTCCGTGAAGCGCGACACCAGGAAGCGCTGCGAGCCCGGCGGCACGAACCGGGAGAAATGCCCCAAATAGGAGAACGAGCGGTTCTCCACCAGCTCTTCCGCCCCGCGGTCGTACATGAGGGGCGCCTCGCAGAAGTTGCGCACGTGGTTCGGGCCGCCGCGCTCGTCGAGCAGCAGGTTCCAGTCGATGAAACCGTTCGCGCCGGCGTTCAGGCAACCCATGACGGCGTGCACGTACTGCTCGGCCTTGCGTTGCTGCTCGGCGTCCGACGCGCGACCGGCACGGCCACCCGCAGCGCCCTCGCGCGCGTACTCCACGCACCCTTCCGTGAACAGCAGCTCCTTGCCGGGATAGGATTCGGCCACGGCGCGCACCTGCTCGAAGTGGTCGCCCGCGTACCAGTGGAACGCCACGCCGCCGAGTGCCGCGTCCGCGCCGGGATCCTCGAGCACGTCCTCCACGCGCTCGAGGATCCGGTCGGTATTGTGGTCCCACATCAGCAGGCGCACGTCGGCGAACCCGGCCTCGTCGAGCGCCGGACGCAGGTAGCCGGCGGCGAACGAAGCTTCCTCCTGCGCCGTGAACAGGCACGAATCCCACGTCTGGGCCGCCATCGGCTCGTTCTGCACGCTCATGCGCCCTATGCGCACGCCCGCTTCCGCGTATGCCGCCACGTAGCGCGCGAGCAGCCGCGCCCACGCCCCGTAGCACGACTTCCGCAAGCGGCCGCCTCCGTTCATGCGTCCGTTCGTCTTCATGAACGCCGGGGGACTCCACGGCGACGCCACCAGTTCGAGCGCGGGATTAACGGCCAACCCGCATTGGATGAACGGCAGGAGCAGCTTTCGGTCCCGTTCGATGGAGAACGACCGGAGCGCCCGGTCGAACGGACGCACGTAAGCGTAGTTGCCCAGCGCGAAATCGCAGCTCTGCGCATGCGTGCGGCAGAGCGCGTACGCGTTGCCGCCCCGCCCTTCGTCGCCATCGGTCGCACCGCCGAAGCACTTCAGCATAAACTCGTCTTGCACCTGGGGCGGCATCTGCGCGAACACGTATGCGCCCGCCTCGGTGAACGCGCCGCCGAAACCGGCGATGCGCTGGTAGGTGCGATCGGGCCGGCACACCACCAATTCCATTTCAGCACGCTCGTCGCGGCGGAATCGCACATCCTCGCGGCAAAACGCGCCGCGAGCGTCGGTGGTGTAAACACGCATGGGCAGTCCTTTCAGTAACGTCATCGGCTGGCGCCGCGCGGGATCCTTCGACTCCGCGCTAACGCGCTCCGCTCAGGATGACAACCGACAAACCCCCCTAGTCGTCCATCTCCAGCGCGCGGGCCAGGATCTGCATGCGCGCCTCCACGTCCTCGATGATGCGGCTGCAATCCTTCAGCTCGTCACGCGAGTCGATGCCCTCCACCTCGCTCACGGCCTTGTACTTCAGATCGTGCTCCAGGCTGGCCCAGAAGTCCATGGCGATGGTGCGCAGCTGCACTTCCACGGGGATGAGCTCCTTGTTGTCCAGGAAGTACACGGGTATGCGCACGATGACGTGCAGGCTGCGGTAGCCGTTTGGCTTGGGGTTGGCGATGTAGTCCTTCACCGTGACGATGGTGAGGTCGTCCTGCTTGCGCAGAAGCTCCAGCAGGTTGTACACGTCGTGGATGTACGAGCAGATCACGCGCACGCCAGCGATGTCCATGATGTAGCGCTCCATGTTCTCGAGCGTAGGCTCTTTGCCGTAGCGTCCCAGCTTCTCGAAGATGCTCGCCGGCTTCTTGATGCGCGACTCCACGTGGTGGATGGGGTTGCGGTGCTTCTTCAAGTTGAGGTCCTGGTCGAGAATCTCGAAGCGCACCTCCATCTCGCGCATGGCGGCCTGGTACTTCTGGATGATCTCGCGCGTCTTCGCCTCCATGTCCTTGAGGCGGGTGAGCTCGTCGATGGGCTCGCGCAGATCGTCGGTGACGCTGAAGGGGGGACGCTCGTCCGTCTCTTCCTGCGCCTCCCCCACGACAAGACGATGGTCGAACGGCGGCTGCTGCGGTGCGTCTGGCATGGTGTAGGCTCCTTGGCAATAATGGCAGTGCTCGACCCCATGATAACGCTCCGCGAGGACGCGGCGCAGACCACCTGCGCAATCTCGCGCAAATCATCAGATGCCTTAAGCGGGAATGAAAACCGAGAACATCACGCCAAGCCTGGCAGTGCCGCATAGCCGCTGCCGTGGACCCCTCGATGGAAATGCTAGTCACGATACACGCGGATGCGGTTCTTGCCCAATCGTTTCGCCTGGTAAAGAGCTTTATCGGCCTTGACGAACACATCCCGGTAGGCGCGGTCGCCCATACAGGTGGCGTAAACGCCAATGCTGATGGACGGAGCGTGGTCCAATCCCGGCACCGCCGTGGAGGATATCTGGTTCCGCACCTGTTCGAGCTTGTGCAGCACCACGTCGAGGTCGATCTGCTTGAGCAGCATCACGAACTCGTCGCCTCCCACGCGGCCCAAAACGTCGCTTTCGCGGAAGTTCGCCTGCAACACGGAGCCCACCGTATGCAGAAGCGTGTCGCCCTCAATGTGGCCGCTGCTGTCGTTCACCAGCTTGAAGTCGTCGATGTCCAACACGACGCACACGCTCCGCCCGCGCACGTCGGGATCCGCCAGCGCGGCTGTGATCAGATCCTGCGTCGCCGCATGGTTGCTCAACCCCGTGGTGGCGTCGTACTCGGCGCGGTAACGAAGCTCGCGTTCGTCGTCGATGTTCTCGATGAGCCCCACCAAGTGCCAGGCCCCCGCCTCGTCGTGCGCCACGAACAGGTTGGCGCGGTACCATGCGTAACCGCGCTCGTAGTAGTCGGCGCGGTACTCCACGCTCACCTTGTCGGCGCCGCTGCGGGCGTCCTCGAACATCTGGCGCACGTCGTCCATGCTGTCGGGGTGGACCACGCCGCTGCGCGTGTTGACGAGCGTTTTTAAGTAGCGAGGAATGACCTGGGCTTCCGTCCCGTTACCCGTTCGATCTATGTACAAGAGCACCGTGTCGGTGTCGGAGTCGTAATCGAAGCTGATCTTATGGGTCATCTCGCTCAGCAGCCGATAGCGCTCGTCCTGCCATGCGCGTTCCCGACCTTGGGCCGTCATACGCTCCGTCACGTCTTTGTTGCAGCACAGCAGGCTTGCATCGGAAACTTTGACGAACGTGCTTTGGCACCACCTGACCTTGTCGTCCGAACCCACTTTGTACGCGCAGGTGGACGGCTTTTCTCCGTCGCTCTTCCAACACCCTTCAAGGGTCTTGCGCAAGACGGAGCGTTCCAACGCGTCGGGGATAAAGCTCATCCACCGCTCCATGGCTTTGTCGAACGGAAGCGCTTTGTCGTCCACTTCCGGATGCTTCGATGAATAAAGCATGCGATAGGCGTTGTGCTCGCAATCGAACTCGAGCACCTCTTCGTACACGGAGCACAACACGCGCGTGTAGCGCTGCAGGTCGAGCTCGTGGCGTTGCTGCTGCTTGTCCGACACGTCGATGAACGCGCTCTGCACGAGCGGAGACCCTTCCGCCATAGCCTCGATCGCCGACGTGCCCTCCAACCATCCGACAGATCCGTCGCGGCGATAGTAGCGGTAGGAGAAGTCGATGGGAGGCGACCCGCGCAGGAGCTTCCCTATCGTTTCGCGGTGCCGGGGAACGTCGTCTTCGTGAATGGGCATGAGCGCGCCGCCGCCTGACAGCGCGAGGTACTCCTCCAGCGACCTGTATCCCAGGATGTCGCACGATTTGCTGTTCATGGACACGATGCGAGGATGCTCCTCGGCCGTGTAACGCACGATGCCGCAGGGAATGGCATCGTAAAGGCGCTGCTGGGCCTCGTTCTGGGTGCGGAGCTTTAGCTCGTTGTTCTTCTCGCTCGTCACGTCGATGGCCACGACCACCACGAAGAAGGCGTCGTCGTCGCGGTACACCACCGACGCGGACAGGTGCGCCCAACGGTGCTCCTCCGTTCGATGCCTCACGCGCACCGTGCACGACGCGCTCTGGTCGCCCGACCGCAGCCTCTCCAACGCAGCCTCGACGAGGGGCCGGTCGTCATCCAACACGATTGAAAACGTTCCGGACTCCGCCCAATCCAGATATTCCTCGCGCGTGCAGCCGGCGAACTCCGCGGCGGCATCGCTGAAGTCGAGCACATGGGGTCCGTCTTCGGCCACCTCGTAGAACAGCAGCCCTCCCGGTATGGAGCTCGTGGTGGCTGCCAAGCGGTCGCGCAGCGCCTGCTCTTTGGTGGCCTCCTCCCCCATCAGGTACAGCGTGCACACGTCGCCCATCCGCGACAGCAAGCGGAAGCGAATGCGCACCCAACGTCCGACGCCCCGCCCGCTGCGGTAGTGGAGCTCGCATGCGGCGTCCGCCGCCCCGTCTTCCGCGCGGCGCAATGCCGCGCACAGCGCCGCGCGATCCTCCCGGGAAAGCACGGATACGAGGTCCTTGCGCAGAAGATCGGCCGTTTCGTCGTCCTCCACGATATCCAGCAACTCCGCGAACTCGTCGTTCAGGCGCACGAGTTCCAACGAGCGGCCGTCGTATTCCGCGATGGCCGCCGCCCCCACGTAGCCGTTGAAAATGAGAGCCAGCTGCGATTCCGCGTCCCAGAACTCCGCCGCGTCCTCCCGCAGGTTCTCGGTACGCGGGCGGGCGACGTCCTCGGCGTCCAGTTCGTCGAGCAGGTGCTCGAACGCCGTGCGATCCACGGGCTTCGAGAACAGGTAGCCCTGCATGTACTCGCAGCCCACGCTGGCCAGGTACGCGGCCTGCTGGTTCGTTTCGACGCCCTCGGCGATGGTGGGCAGGTCCAGCCAACGCGCCATGCGCACGATGGAGGCGAGTATGAGGCCGCCGCGCACGCCGGCGCGCGCGTCGAGAAAGCCCATGTCGAGCTTCAGCACGTCGACCGGCACGTCCTTCAGCGTGTTGAGCGACGAGTAGCCGCTTCCGAAATCGTCCATCTCCACCGTGAAGCCGGCTGCGCGCAGCTTCGTGACAACGTCGATGAGTTGCTCGGGGGCCTCCATGTAGGCGCTCTCGGTGATCTCCAGGTGCAGCAAATGGGGTGGCACGTCGTAGCGCTCCACGAGACCCGCCAGGTACGAGCACAGGTCGGACCGGTAGATGTCGGCGCGCGACAGGTTCACGGACAGACGAGGCACGCGCTGTACGCCGCGTTCGTCGATCCAAGCGCGCAGGCAGCGGCACGCCTGGTCCCACATGTAGAAGTCGAACGTGGCGATGAGCCCGTTGCGCTCGAACACGGGGATGAACTCCATCGGGCCCAGCAGCCCCTTCACAGGATGATTCCATCGGGCTAGGACCTCGGCCCCCACCATGCGCCCCGTGGTATAGCGGTACTGCGGCTGGAAGAACGGCACGAATTGCCCGTTTTCCAAAGCCACGATCATCTCGCCGGCCAGCTCTTGCTCCTTGAGCACCGAGGAGCGCAGCCTTTCATCGTAGAGCACGTACTTGCTGCCCGCGTAACCGCTTTTCGCGGAACGCAGCGCGAGCAGCGCGCGGTCGCACATGAGGTTGACGTCGAGCGTAGGGTCGTCGATGGCATACAAGCCCACGCGCACGAAAAACGTGAAGTCGTCGCGATAGGAAGAGAACCACTCGTCGAACTTGGCGAGCAACGCGTCGGGGTCGAACGAGGAGCGCGGACAGCAGCACACGAAGTGGTCGGCGCGCAGACGGGCGGCAACCGACCCCGCAGGCATCACGTCGCGGATCATGGTGCCGATATCCGCCAGCAGGCGATCGCCTGTCAACGTGCCGAACAGGTCGTTGTAGACCTTGAAGCGGTCGATGTCCCCGTAGACGAGCATGTACTGCTCTCCGGGATGATCGTCCAAGAGCGAGCGAACCCGCTCGTTGAACCCGTTTCTGCTCAGCAGCCCCGAGAGCGCGTCATGATCGGAAGACGAGGCCGGGAGCCCCCCCCCCCCGCCTTCTTCTTTTGTCGACGAGCCTTTTGCGATTCCAAGTTCCCATGCAGGACGCATCGCCCTCCTCGCCTTCCCGCTCGTCATACCTGATGTCGAAGGTACAGTTTAGCGCTTATGAGAGCGCGGCGCCATCATACGGCCTGCAAAGATTCGTTTAATCGCCCGGCGGGATCGCACCGCGCGGCTCGGTGCGGTGCGCTAGGGGCGCTCGAGCTCCTTGGCCCGCTGCCACAGGGCTTCGCGTTCGTCGGGTCCCATGGCTTCGAGGGACGTGCCCTGAGCCCACGCCGCCCCCTCCATGAACGACCAGCGGCGGCGGAACTTGCCGCAGGTGGAACGCAGCGCGTTCTCCGCGTCCACGCCCATGTGGCGACCCACGTTCACCAGCGCGAACAACACGTCGCCGAGTTCTTGTTCCACGGCCGCGGCGGCGCGGGCGGCCTCGTCGGGGTCGCCTTTTCCCACGCCGGCGTCCACTTTGCCGTTGGCCGCTTTCGGTGCGGCCGCGTACGCCTCTTGCAGCTCGTCGACCTCCTCGCGCACCTTGGCCCACACGTCGTCGAGCGCGTCCCACTCGAACCCGGCGGCCGCGGCCTTCCGCGATATCTTCTGCGCCTGCATGAGCGCCGGAAAGCTCGTGGGCACGCCGTCGAGCAGACCCTCGGGCGCGCTGGATGCTCCGTCGTCCGTCGAGGACGCGACGCCCTCTCCTTCCGAACCCCCGCCGCGCTCGGCCATCTTCACCTGGTCCCACAAATCGAGCACCTCGGAGACGTTGTCGGCGCGGGCTTCGCCGAACACGTGGGGATGGCGGCGGATCATCTTCGCGTTCACGTCGGCGCACACATCGTCGATGTCGAACGCGCCCGCATCGGCCGCAATCTGGCTTTGCAGCACCACCTGCAGAAGCACGTCGCCCAACTCCTCGCGCAGATGAACCGCGTCGTTCGACTCGATGGCGTCCACGGCCTCGTAGGCCTCCTCTATCATGTTGTGCGCGATGCTCTGGTGCGTTTGCGCCCGATCCCACGGGCATCCGTCCGGCGCGCGCAGAGCCGCGACGGTCGCCACGAAGTCGTCGAAGTCGGGGTGGTCGATGGGGGCGATGCGCTCGTGCTCGGTCGACATGGGTGCTTCCTTTCAGCCGATGGTCTGCAAGCAGTATACCGCTCGACACCGTGGGCGGATGCGAATGCGCTACACTCGTCACGAAGCGAACGCGCTGAGCCAGCGCGGAAGACGATCCCTCGTCTGGAATGCGCACGATGCGCAGACAGGCAGGCATGCGACGGCATGGGTGGCGACAAGCGAAGGGCGGAGGGCGATGAGCAAACGAGAACCTGTGCGGAGCCGAAAGGCCGCCGGCATCGCGGCGCGCGCGGTCGTGGCGATCGTGTTCGTCCTCAACGTGCAGTGCGCGGTGTCGTTCGTGCTGTGGCCCGAGGCGTACGCGGGCGGTTTCGAGCTGGCCGGCGTGCCGGGCGCAGCCGCCGTGCGCGGGCTGGGCGTGGCCTTCCTCATGTGGAACGCCACCTATCCCGCCGTCATCGCAGACCCGCGCCGCTTTCGCGCCCTTTACGCGGTGGTTCTTGTGCAGCAAGCCGTAGGGCTGGCAGGCGAGCTGTGGATACGCTCGACGCTTCCCGCCGGCCACGCGGCGCTCTCGGCCTCCATCGAGCGCTTCGCCGCCTTCGACGCTGTCGGCCTCGTGCTCATGGCCGCGGCGTTCGCATGGATGCTGCTGGGGGATCGGACCAAAAGAATGCCTTCTTCCCGCGTTCAGGAGAATCTGGAATAGTTCGCGCGACGTGGTTCGTCGGTCGACCCCGTCCGAGCGCTTATGCGATCGATCGGCCTTCTTCGCCATCCGCCCTCGTTCCGAGCGACCCCTCGCGGGGCGAACGCCCGACGAGCAAACCGTTCCCTCCACGAGGGGGGCCACCGTCGTCGCAAACCCGCACGGGGCCGCACAGTACCCGGACGTTGCCGTCGGGCGCCGTGCGGCCCCGTGCGTCTTCGGATTAGCGGCGGGAAACGCCGTTTTGGCAGAAAAACCGAGTTCAGGGAATCAGAGAGGAGACCTAGGACGCTCTCGCGGGGCGATTGGAAATCGCGACCTGGGGTTTTCCTTCGAACGTCCAGAGGAACCGGCCAACAGGGGTCTCTGCCATTCCCTGAACTCGGATTTTCTGCCAAGAACTGGCATGCCGGCCTCACACCGGAACCGGGATAGCGCTGGCGCGGCTCGCCACGCCTCGAAACCATCCAGCGCGGCGAACCCGATTTCTTGAGCGTGACGGGTGGAATTCTTCTGCTCTCCGCGGCGATGCTGTACTACCATGTTCGCCGAACAAAAAAACATCGCACAAGAGGAGCATCATGACCGATACCGACCAGTCTCAAGGCACCCGGCTTTCGCCGGCGGCGCTCGCGCAGATACGCGCGTTCCAGCAGAACGAGGTGACGGAGGCCGCGGTGTACCGCCGCATCGCCGCGCGCACGAAGGACGAGGGCAACCGCGCCACGCTTTTGCGCATCGCCGACGAGGAGGCGAAGCACGCGGGCATCTGGCAGCGCTACACCGGCCAGGAGATGCGCCCCCAGCGCGGCAAAGTGCGCCGCTACGCGCTCATCGCCCTGGTGTTCGGCTTCACGTTCGCCGTCAAGCTGATGGAGAAGGGCGAGGAGAAGGCGCAGATATCGTACGATGAGCTGGCGAAGGAAGCGCCCGAGGCGCTGGACATCCGCGCCGACGAAGAGGCTCACGAGAAGGCGCTGCTGGAGATGCTGGACGAGGAGCGGCTGTCGTACGTGGGCAGCATGGTGCTGGGCATGAACGACGCCATGGTGGAGATGACCGGCACGCTGGCGGGCCTCACGCTGGCCATGCAGAACACGCGCCTCATCGCGCTGTCCGGTCTGATAACCGGCATCGCGGCCACGCTGTCCATGGCGTCGAGCGAGTACCTGTCGTCCAAGAGCGAGGGACGCTCCGACGCGCTGAAGTCGGCCACGTACACGGGCATCGCCTACCTGGTGACGGTGGCGCTACTCATTCTGCCGTACCTGCTGTTCGACGAGTCGCACTACCTGTGGGCCATGGGCACCATGGTGGTCATCGTGCTGTTGATCCTGGTGGTGTTCAACTACTACATATCGGTGGCGCAGGACCTGCCGTTCAAGAAGCGCTTCGGGCAGATGGCCGGCATTTCGCTGGGCGTGGCCGCGCTGTCGTTCGTCATCGGCATTCTGGTGAAGCAGTTCCTGGGCGTGGATATTTAGAAGAAATGGCCGCTGTTCCGGCGGGGGAGGCGCGGGGAGTTCGATGCTCAAACAGTCCTGAGCTCGCACGAAGCGTCCGCTGGACGCTTCGGCTCGTGCGGAAACTGCGCGTCGAACCCCCCGCGCCTCCCCCGCCGGAACAGCGGCCTTTGCAGGTTCTGGTGAGATGGTTTCACCACTGGCGAGTCATCGCAGGGCGAAGTATTTTTCCTAGTCGCTCGAAATGTCCTAAAAAGGGACAGTCCCCATTTGGGACATTTCTCGAATAGGCGGTTAGCAGAAAACACTGGGCTCGTGCCTCTCCTGCGTCGTGAGGGGGATCTTCGTGCGAGCGCCGGATCCGCTTGAAGGCGTGATGCGCTGCTCCCAAGCGGATCCGAGCGCGCGGCCTTTACGCGAGGATCGTTGCCAGATCCTCTTCGGGGGTGCTGATGGGACGGACGTCGAACTCGCGCACCAGCACGTCCAGCACGCCGGGGGACACGAACGCGGGCAGCGTCGGCCCCAGGTAGATGCCGCGGATGCCCAGGTGCAGCAGCGTGAGCAGGATGCTCACGGCCTTCTGCTCGTACCACGACAGCACCAGCGTCAGCGGCAGGTCGTTCACGCCGCACTCGAACGCCTCGGCCAGCGCCACGGCCACGCGGATGGCGCCGTACGCGTCGTTGCACTGCCCCATGTCCATGATGCGCGGCAAACCGCCGATGGTGCCCAGGTCCAGATCGTTGAAACGGAACTTGCCGCACGCCAGCGTGAGGATGATGCTGTCGTCGGGCGCTTGCTGCACGAAGTCGCGGAAGTAGCTGCGGCCCGGGCGCGCGCCGTCGCAGCCGCCCACAAGGAAGAAACGGCTGATAGCGCCCTGCTTCACGGCGTCGACCACCGTGTCGGCTGCGCCGAGTACGGTTCCATGCCCGAAGCCCGTGACGAACGTGCCGTCCTGGCCGGCGGGCGCGTCGTAGCCGCCCAGCTCCAACGCGCGCTGGATGAGGGGCTCGAAATCCTTGCCGCCGTCCACGCCCGCGCCGATATGCACTATGCCGGGGTACGCCACGGGCCCCGTGGTGAACACGCGGTCTGCATAGGAGGCCGCCGGCGGCATGAGGCAGTTCGTGGTGAACAGGATGGGTGCGGGCAGGTCGGCGAATTCGGCCCGTTGGTTCTGCCACGCGGTTCCCAGGTTGCCCTTGAGGTGCGCGCACCGTCGCAGCTCGGGGTAGGCGTGCGCGGGAAGCAGCTCGCCATGGGTGTAGACGTTCACGCCGCGACCCTCCGTCTGGTCGAGCAGCAGCTTGAGGTCGTGCAGGTCGTGGCCCGATACGACGATAAAGGGGCCGGCCTCGATAGCGCGCGCCACCGTGGCGGGTTCGGGCGTGCCGAACGTCTCGGTGTTCGCCTGGTCGAGCAGCTCCATGCAGCGCAGGTTCACCTCGCCCACCTTGAGCGACAGCGGCAGCAGCACGTCGGCGCCCGCTTCGGCATCGGCCAGCGCGGCCAGGCCCTCGTGCAGGAAGGATGACACCGCGTCGTCACGATAGCCCAGCGCCGCGGCGTGGTATGCGTAGGCCGCCAGGCCGCGCAGACCGAACAGCACGAGTGACTTGAGCGATCGCACGTCCTCGGGCGCGTTCCACAGCGCGGCCAGGTCATAGTCGGGGGCAGCTTCCACCCGTGCCGCCATCGCGATCGCATCGCGCTCGGCATGCACGCGCGCAACGAGGCCGCGCAGTTCGGCGTCGTCGAAATCCACGTTGGTGAGCGTGGCGAACAGGCCCTCCATCACCAGGTCGTCTGCCGCGCGCCGAGCATCACCGCTGGCGCCGGCCGCCCGCACCGTCAGCGCCAGCCCGACGAGCGCGCCCGTCACCTCGTCCTGCAAGCGCGCCGTGCCCGCCTGCTTGCCGCACGCGCCCGCCGCCCCCGTGCAACCGGAGTATCCCGCCGTCTGCTCGCACTGGAAGCAGAACATCGTGTTCGTCTCGCTCATGATCGTCCTCTCTCGCGCCCTTGTCCGCAGGCCGCCGCTTAATGTCCCCAAAGGGGACTGTCCCTTTTTGGGACGTTTTCTTTTGCGACGGTCGCTCCCTCGAGAAAAATGATCGAAGGTCGTCGCATTCTCTATCGCTTGCCTTGTTGGCCCCACTCTACGATAATGGATTCGCCGTTTCCGTTGTATATACAACAAAGGAGTACGATGGACGCCCACCTGCCCCTCATCGCGCGCTCGCCGCTGTTTCGCGGCATCGAACCCGACGAGATCCAAGCCATGCTGGGCTGCCTGGACGTGCGGCGGCGGCACGTGCCCAAGGGCGACGCGCTGCTGCGGGTGGGCGACGTGACCACGTCCATGGGCCTGGTGCTGGAAGGTTCGGTGCGCTTGGAGCGCGAGGACTACTGGGGCAACCGCACGATCTTGGCGTCGTTCGGCCCCGGCCAGTCGTTCGCCGAGGTGTACGCCTGCGAACCCGACCTGCCCCTCGACATCAACGTGGTGGCGGCCGAGGACGCCCTCGTCATGCTCGTGGACCTGCGCCGCGTCACCACCATGTGCCCCTCGTCGTGCGCGTTCCACGCGCGGCTCATCCGCAACCTGCTGGGATGCGTGGCCCGGCGCACGCACGCGCTCACGCGCAAGATCGAGCACACGTCGAAGCGCACGACGCGCGCCAAACTGCTCTCGTACTTGTCCGACCAGGCGAAAGCCGCCGGGTCGAACCGTTTCTCCATCCCGTTCGACCGCCAGGAGCTGGCCGACTACCTGTCCGTCGACCGCAGCGCCATGTGCGCGGAACTGTCCCGCATGCGAAAAGAAGGTATCATGGACTATCGGAAAAACGAATTCGAGCTCAAGGAGGGAAGCGCACTATGATCGATCCTCGAAAGGCCGCACTCATCATCATCGACATGCAGAACGGGTTCATCGACCCGGCATCGGCGCTGTGCGTGGAGGGGGCGGCGGCTACGGTGCCGGCGTGCTCGCGCGCGCTCGACCGCGCGCGCAGCTTGGGGATGCCCGTGTTCCACGTGGTGCGCGAGTACGCCGAAGACGGCTCGGACGTGGAGGCGGTGCGCCACGGCACCTGGCGCGACGGCGGCCGCCCGGTGTCGCGGGCCTGCGCGAACCCGCATTCGCTGGACGAGCCGGCGCCCCTCGCCCCGCAACCCGGCGACCGCGTGATCGTGAAGCCGCGGTTCTCGGCGTTCTTCAACACGAACCTGGACACCGTGCTGCGTCGCTTGGACGTGGGCACGGTGGTGCTCACCGGCACGACCACGCCGAACTGCATCCGCACGACCTGCTACGACGCGCTCTCGCTCGACTACAACGTGGCCGTCATCGAGGACTGCACCTCGTCGCGCACGCCTGCCGTGCAGGCGGCGAACATCGAGGACATGGCCCACATCGGCGCGCAGATGCTCACGTGCGACGAGTTCTGCAAACGCGGCTTGGAGAACGTGCGCGACGTGTCCGCCGAGGTGGCGGCCGCCGTGCGGGGGCTGCGCCCATGATCGTGCGCGTGGACACGCTGGACGACCCGCGCCTCGATGCGTACGCGCGGCTCACGGACGTGCAGCTGCGCAGCCGTCTGGAACCGGAGAAGGGGCTGTTCATCGCCGAGTCGGGCAACGTGATCGAGCGCGCCCTCGAAGCCGGCATGAAGCCGCTGTCGCTGCTCATGGAAGAGAAGTGGCTGGACGCCCTGCAGCCCGTCGTCGAACGCGCGGCCGCCGCGAATCCCGAGGCGCCCGTGTTCGTCGCTCCGCGCGCCGAGCTGGCGAAGCTCACGGGCTTCGAGCTGACGCGCGGGGCGCTCGCGGCTTTCCGACGCCCCGAGCTGCCGAGCGTGGCCGACGTCGTGCGCGACGCCCGCCGCATCGCCGTGCTGGAGAACGTGACGAACCACACGAACGTGGGCGCCATCTTCCGCTCGGCGGCGGCGCTCGGCATGGACGCCGTGCTGGTGACGCCCTCGTGCTACGACCCGCTGTACCGCCGCGCCGTGCGCGTGTCGATGGGCACCGTGTTCCAGATCCCCTGGACGCGCATCGGCGAGGACGGCGAGTGCACCGACCCCCGCAAGGCCACGAGCGGCGCGTGGGCGGCGGCGGGCATCCCCCTGCTGCGCGAGCTGGGCTTCGCCACGGCCGCGTTCGCGCTGTCCGACGACTCCGTGTCGCTGGACGACCCGCGGCTGGCGGCCGAGGAGCGGCTGGCCCTCGTGTTCGGCACCGAGGGCGACGGACTCTCCCCCGCCACCATCGCAGATTGCGACTACACCGTGCGCATCCCCATGCAGCACGGCGTGGACTCCCTGAACGTGGCCGCCGCCAGCGCCGTGGCGTTCTGGGCGCTGCGACGTTAGCGACAAAGCTGCAACGCCTTCGGCATTTCTCTCTGTTGCACCGATATCGATACGCTTTTCACATGGCACCTGACAGCGATCTGGCGCCATGTAACTTAGAACAGGTTTATGCGAACGCGATCTGATCAACGGACAGCATAGATGCTGGCACGGATTTGCCGTTATGAACGATTTTCTTTGCTTGCTAAACCCCCTGTTCTCCTAGAATCCCAGATCAGTTTTTTGGCCAGCGCAAGAAATCGTTCATAACGATAAATCCGTGCCAAGGCGAAACGCACTCCACGCCAAACTACCATAGTCATAGCCCAAGCCGACTCGCTTGCCGCAAAACCGGTATCGGCCTTCGCGAAACACCTCCTCGTTCGGAGACGGCTTGCCATCCAGCCCTCCCCCAGGCGTTTCGATTCGCAAACGGCAGACATCGGCACCCGTCAACGGTGATTTGACATAGCGCAACGCATCAACGAAGAGCTTCGCGTTTCCCGTAGGGTGCCTAACGTCCGAGCAGTTCCCTATGCAACCTCATGTTTGCGCGCGTGAATTCGGGATCTTTGTACCGAAGTCTTTTCCCAACTCGCTCGGCAATCACGTGTGCGATCCCGTTCAGCGAACCGCCATGGTCGATCTGCTGCTTCGTAACCGAAACTACCGTGATCCCCATGGACACCAGCGCATCCCGGCGCATCGAGTCCTTCGCCATGCGTTCCTCTTCGACGTGGTCGCCGCCGTCGTACTCAACATCGAGCCGAGCGCACGGCCAGTAAAGATCGCAGACAAGGTAGTTTCTGCCTGCAATGCGCCGCTCCCTTTTTCCTAAGTCGATTCGACAATTCATCTGAGGCATCGGTATGCCGTATCCGCCCATCCGATATGGCAGGCATAACAGCATAGCCAGCGCGGTTTCTCGCGGCGATGCCGAATTGCCCATGACATAGCGTAGAGCGTAGCTCGCGTTCCTCTTTCCGTGCACGGGGCCAAGGCTCGCCAAGAATGCACCCAGTCGATCGACAGTGGTCAACGGCGCGCACTCCCGCACGTCACCGTTGGTCGTGTCGTAGGTACCGCACAACTCGAAGCCTAGTTGGATGAGTTTCTCGATCCCCCACTCAGCGGCCATTTGGACGAAGCACAACTCGGGCGAGCATACGCAAAAGCCGTTTTGCGTGTCGAGAACGGATCCGATGGGAAGCGCTGTGCTTTCCACATGGCAGACCACCTTGCTTGATGCTCGGCGTACGGAATCTTTCGACACGAGCACGTGAAGGGGGCGCGAAAGCCACCATGGACCGGGCTCGGCAAGTTCCCCTTTCCGTGGAGGCTCGGCAAGATAGAGTCTCGGATCGTCGACGGCAAGGAAGCTTCGCGAACCGACGCGCACCGACCTCCAGTATTCCAACGCGGATATGTGGCATAGAACCGGTTTCATGCTTTCGTATTATATTATCGATATTGTCAGCAATCTCTGCTTTGGCACAGAATGACGGTTATGAACGATTTTTCATCGTAACGGATAATGTGTTTGGAAAAAACTTCAGGTCAAAATTTTCGCTTTAGCAAAAAATCGTTCATAACCGTCATTCTGTGCCAAACCCCTCGTGTCTGGCGAACGAACGGTCGATGATACCTATCTGCGCGGAACCGCAGAATGCTGCTGAACGCCGGGCTGTAATCAGGCGAAGCACAGCGAGATGCAACAGCGGGATCGACGGTGTGCCTCATGATAGAGTCGCGACCAACCGGAAGCACGGACGGCGGCAAGCCTGAGACCATGCCCGCACGAAGGGGCACAGAACGAAACTTCACGCGCAGGCCCTGCGAAGCCGGCTCATGGGCACGCTTTCACTTCTACAGCGAGTCGTCGGACACGTGGCCGGTGTGGTTCACGCTTTTGGCAAGCGGGTGCTCCTTCAGAGTGAGCATGAGGACGAAGCCCACGATAAGCAAGGGCACGACGTACAGGAAGATGGGCACGAGGGCGTCGGAGTAGGCGGTGGTGATGATGTCGCGCGTGGCTCCGCTCAGATGGTCGACGAACTGGGGCGTAATGCGGTTCATGCTGATGTTGTCCACGTGCGGCAGCCGGGCAACCAGATCGGCCGCGAGCCGCGACGTGAACAGCGCGCCCACGAGCGACGCGCCCAGCGTGGAGCCGATCTGACGGAAGAAGTTGTTCGCCGCCGTGGCCGTGCCCACGATGGCGTGAGGGAACTCGTTCTGCACGATGAGCACGAGAATCTGCTGTCCGAGCCCGATGCCGAAGCCCAGCACGAACAGGAACACGCCCGTCATGAAAAGCGACGTGTCAGGCGTCAGGCGCGACAGCAGCACGAAGCCCACGGCCGCCACGGCGCAGCTGGCGATGGGCATCCACTTGTAGCGCCCGGTCTTCGTGGCCAGGAAGCCGGTGCCCACGGCCGTGAGCAGCACGCCGGCCATCATGGGAAACGTCATGAGCCCGGCCTGCTCGGGCGCAAGGCCGTCCACGATCTGGAAGTATGTGGGAAGATACGACACCGTGCCCATCATGCCCAGCATGATGAACATGCCGGTCACCGTGCACACCACGAAGTTGCGGTTCTTGAACAGGAGCAGGGGGATGATGGGCTCGGCCGCGCGCCGCTCCACGAGCACGAACACCACGGCCGCCGCCAAAAACAGCGCGAACAGGCCGACGATCTGCCACGACGCCCAGGGAAACAGCGTGCCGCCCCACGCGGTTGCCAGCACGAGGGACGAAACCGACACGGCCATGGCCATCATGCCGCCCACGTCCACCGGCGGCCGGTCGTCGCGGCGCTGGGGGTTCGTGAGGAAGAACGTCACGGCGCCGATGGCCAGAAGCGCCAGCGGGATGTTGAACGCGAACAGCCAGCGCCAGCCCGTCACCTGCACGAACCAGCCGCCCAACAGCGGCCCCACCACGGTGGACACCGCGAACACCGAGCCCATGACGCCCATGTACTTGCCGCGCTGCCGCGGCGGGATGATGTCGGCGATGGTCGCCTGGGCCAAGATGATAAGCCCGCCGCCTCCCAGCCCCTCGACGGCGCGACCCGCGATGAGCCCGTCCATGCTGGGTGCGAGCCCGCAGGTTGCCGACCCCACGATGAAGATGGACAGCGCCACGATGAACAGGTACTTGCGGCCGAACAGGTCGCCCAGCTTGCCGTAGATGGGCATCATGATGGTGGAGGCCAGGATGTAGGCCGTCGTCACCCATTGCATGTGGTCGACGCCGCCCAGGTCGCCCACGATGGTGGGCAGCGCCGTGGCCGTGACCGTCTCGGACAGCGTGGACACGAACATGGCCAGCAAAAGGCCCGCGAACACGGCCGCCACGCCGCGCTTGCGCTCGGGCTTGGGCTCGGCGGCTGGCACGCCGCCTTGGCGGGCGGACGCCTCCGCAAGCTCGCGGGCGCGTCGCGCGGCGGCGCGCCCGGACGCGGGCACGGAAGCCGCCCGCCCTGGCGACATGCCGTTGGGAGGGACCGCGCCAGTCGCCTCGCCGACAGCGCCGCCCTCACCAGACGGCTCGCCGCCGACAGCAGCCTTGCCGGCCGCTTTCCTGCCCGTCCGTTCCGGTTCCGCCGCCTCGTGCGCACGAGCCTCGTCAGCCGCCGTACCGCCCGTTCGATCCACGCCTTCCATAGCCGCTCCTTCGCCGTTGCATACTTGCTGCCAAGTATCGGCGAAGCGGACCGGCGCGCCGCGGCGCGTACGAAGTCGGAAAACAGGCCGTCAGCGTTTCGAGAACGGAAGGACAAGCCCCTTGCGGCGAAAGCGCCTGCGCCAGCTGAAGGTTCACAGCCGAAGGATCTTCGACAACGGGAGGCAGCCTACGTTGAAGATCCTTCGACTGCGCGCTACGCGCTCCGCTCAGGATGACAAAAGGAGGCGCGCCTTGCGGCCCCCTCTATCTGTCGATTTCCTCGCGGGGATCGTGCAGGTCGTTCGGTGGAACGCGAACCTCGTCCCAGCCCATCTGCTTGAGCGCGTCGGCGGTGCGCCACGGCGGCGTCACGTCGTCGAATTCGGCGCAGTAGCACAGCGCCTCCACCACGGTGATGGCGTGCATGAGGTCGGCCATGGTGTCCACGTCGGGAATGGGAGGCAGGTACAGGGCGGGCAGGCCTTGCGCGCGCGCCTTGGCGATGTAGGCGGGCAGCACGGTGAGCCCCTCTTGGTTGTAGAACACGCCGGAATGGTCGAAGTCCGTCTCGCGGGTCCAGCCGATCACCGACACGCCCATCTCCTGGTCGGGTGCGAGCACGATGCCGCCGCCCGGCACGCCGTCCAGGCGGTGCAGAGCGTCGAACCCGGCGATGACGTCGGCTTTCGTGAGCGCCGGCATGTCGGCGCCCATCGACAGCACCGCGTCGGCCCCGCCCTCGAACGCCTGCGCGAACGCATGGTTGTAGTGCTCGTCGAAGCTGGCCCCCTCGTCGGCCGCGAAGGTGATGGGGCGCGGCCACGTGCCCGCTTTGCGGTACAGATCGCGCATGACCTCGACGTTCGACGCCGGCGTCGTGGAAATGACAAGCTCGTACACGTCGCGCACGCCCTCGCGCTCGGCGCGCTCGGCCGCCCGCTCATCCAGGTCGGCCAACGCCGCGCAGCACACCTCCGTCACGTCGAACAGCATGCAGTGGTACAGCGCCGAAGCCACCTCGGGCGTGAACACGCCGTCCTTGAGCGTGGTCAGGCGCGTCTTCACCAACCCCGGCGCCGGCGGCTTGCTGAACAGCACCAGCGCGTTCTTCCGTTCCCTCAAACCTTCCTCCTTGATCCTTGCGGCCGCGCCATCGGCGCGCGGGGCCGCCGCGCACGGCTCTCGCCGTGCGCCCCCTGCGGCCCGCTCGCCTCTCGCTACTTGGCGATGAGCACCGGCACCTTCGTGCCGTTCACCACCTTGTGGCTGACGCTGCCCATGTACTCCTTGAGCCCGCTCAGGCCTCGATTGCCTATGACGACCAGGTCGTAGGCGCGCTGCTCGGTGAGCTTGATGATCTCCGTCGCCGGGTTCACGCCCGTCAGCAGCAGCGTTTCGGTGCGCGCGGCGACGTCGTCGCTCATGCCCTCCTCCATCTTGGCGAGCACGTCCTCGCCGTCGGAGATCATCATGTCGAGGATCTCCTTGAAGCTCGCCGTCTGCGATTCGTCGAGCAGCGGGATGGGGACCACGTACACCAGGTCGAGATGCATCTCGGGATCGGGGGCGGCCAAAGCTTCCGCCACCTCGAGCGCGCGCTTGGCGCCCTCGGATTCGTCCACGGCCACGAGCACCTTGTTGATTTTCATGTCGCGCTCCTTTCGCGCGCGTCCCATTCGAACGCGCTAGTCGCCTGCGAGCTTCCTTCATCTACCAGTATAAAGGTTTTGACCGGCATGGGGGCCGTTGTTCGGAGGCGGTTGCCCGGACGGTGCGAGCGCATGCGCAACGCGGGGCGCATGCGCAACGCGGGGCGCATCGCGTTTTGCCAACGGTTCGGTTATCGCACGACGCACGCGCGCGTCTGCGGGCCGCCCGGGCTGTCGCAGAGCGTACGATGAACCTCGCCGGACGGGCGAGCCTGACGCCCGCGACGATGCGGCAAGCACAGGCGCACGACGAGGGCCGCACCATGCGGCCGCAAAAGAGAAATCGAGGAAAGGAAGAGCCATGGACCAAGTAGATGCGGCGATCATCGGATTCGGGTCGGCGGGCAAGCCGTTGGCGTTGGACTTGGCGAACGCGGGGTTCACCGTGGCCGTTATCGAGCGGTCGAGCCGCATGTACGGCGGTTCGTGCGTGAACACGGCCTGCCTGCCCTCGAAGATGCTCGTGCACGCCGCAGCCGAAAGCGCGTTTCAAGGCGGCGAGTTTCCGGAACGATCCGAGCGCTACGAAGCCGCCGTCGACGAGAAGAACGCGGCCACGGCGCGCTTGCGCGAACGAAGCCGCCGTGCCCTTGCCGACAACCCGCGCATAGAGCTCGTCGATGGCGAGGCGTCGTTCGCCGACGCCACCCACCTGGTCGTGAGCACGGCCGACGGGGAGCGGCGCATCGAAGCCGCCCGCACGTTCATCGACACCGGCTCCGTGCCCGCGCTGCCCGATATCCCGGGTGCGGACGGCAAGCGCGTCTACACAAGCGAAACGCTGCTGGACGTGAAAGTGCTGCCCGAGCGCGTGGTCGTGGTGGGCGCGGGCTACGTGGGCCTGGAGTTCGCGTCGCTGTTCGCCGACTTCGGCGTGGACGTGACGGTGCTGCAAAGCGGTGACGAGTTGCTGCCGCGCGAAGACTGCGACGTGGCGCGCGCCGTGCGCGAGAACTTCGAGGCGCGCGGCATCCGCCTTGCGCTGGGCGCGCACGTGAAGAGCATCGACGACGACGTGGCCCAGGTGCTGGTGGTGGCCGACATCGACGGGAAAGAGGAACGCATCCCCGGCGATTTCGCGCTCGTGGCCACCGGACGGCGCCCCGCCACGGACGTCCTGAACCTGAGCGCCGCCGGCGTGGAGGTGAACGAGCATGGGGCCGTCGTGACCGACGAGCACCTGCGCACCACCGCCCCGAACATCTGGGCGCTGGGCGATGCGACGGAGGCGCAGCAGTTCACCTACGTGTCGTACGACGACTACCGCATAACCGCGTCCGACGTGCTGGGCGACGGCAGCCGCACGCGCGACGACCGCGGCGCCGTGCCGTCGTGCATTTTCGCCAACCCGCCCTTCGCCCGCGTCGGACTCACCGAGCAGGATGCGCGCGACCAAGGCTACGATGTGGCCACCGCCGTGCTCAAGGCCGAGGACATGCCGAAGGCGCCGCTGCTGGGCAAGCAGGCACTGCTCATGAAAGCCGTCGTGGACAGCGCGACCGACCGCGTGCTGGGCGTGCACCTGTACTGCTCGGACGCGCCCGAGATCGTCAACCTGGCGAAACTCGCCCTGGACGAGGGCCTCACCGCCGCCAGCCTGCGCGGCGCCGTGTTCACGCATCCCACCCTCACCGAGGAGCTGAACAACCTGTTCGCCAAGGTGCAGAAATAAGCGCAGGCTTTCCGAGGCGACCGCGGCCCGATGCGCCGCGACGGAGCACGGCCCGCGGGCTTCCGCGGGCCGTGCTGACTTTTCTTTCAGGAATCTCCCCTTTCTTCTTGACAGCGATAACTGTACGCATTATTGTTACAGTCAGTAATTGTACCTATGGCGATTACATTTAAGGTGTTAACGGAGAAAGGGGCGGGTATGCGAGCCGACGGTAGGAAAAGAAGGGCGCTAGCCGCCGCAGCCGCAACGCTGGCCTTGGCGGCGGCGCTCGGGCTGTCCGCATGCGCGGGCGGAACGTCGACCGGAACGGGAGACATGGCGGGCGGCACCGGCCCCGACAACGCGATGGGCGGATCGGGCATGAACGGCGACGGAACGTCCGACGCGGCGAACGCCTATCACAAGATAACGGCCGAAGAGGGCAAAGCCCTCATGGACCAGGGCGACGTCACCGTCGTCGACGTGCGCACGCCGCAGGAGTACGCCGACGGCCACGTGCCCGGCGCCGTCAACATCCCCAACGAGGACATAGGATCGGCGCAGCCGTCCCAGTTGAGCGGCAAGGACGACAAACTCGTGGTGTACTGTCGCACCGGCGTTCGCAGCAAGCAGGCCTCCGACAAGCTGGTGGCCATGGGCTTCACCGATGTGAACGACATGGGCGGCATAGTGGATTGGCCCTACGAGACCGAAACCGGCACCGACGCCATGATGTAGAACCCTGCCAGGCCCACCGGCCCGCAGGGAAAAGCGGGCCGGCACCGGGAGCCTTGGGGGAGCGCGCCGCCACGACCGAACTCGTAGTTGTGTGGGCAAACGCAACCCCACGAGTCGCGCCACGCCGGCGCGCTCCCCCAAGCCCCCCGAATCTTCGAAATCCTCCCTCCGAAAGGAATTACCATGAAACAGGTCGACGCGGCCGTCATCGGCTTCGGCAAAGGCGGAAAGACGCTGGCGGGCGCGCTCGCCAGCGCGGGAAAGACGGTGGTGCTGGTGGAGCAGTCGCCGAAGATGTACGGAGGCACGTGCATCAACGTGGCTTGCATCCCCACGAAATCGCTTGTGAGCTCTGCCGCGCTGTCGGCCGCCCAAGGCGGCGCGTTCGCCGAACGCGCCGCGCGCTACGCCGCAGCCGTCGACGAGAAGGATCGCCTGACCGGCATGCTGCGCGACAAGAACTACCGCAAGCTGGCCGACCTGCCGAACGTGCAGGTGATGGACGGCACGGCGTCGTTCGCGGACGCGACGCACCTGACCGTGCGCACGCCGGACGGCGGCAAGGAGACCGTCGAAGCAGCGCAGGTGTTCGTCAACACGGGCGCCCGCCCGTTCGTGCCGCCCATCCCCGGCGCGGACGGCCCGCGCGTGTTCGTGAGCGAGACGTTGCTCGACGTGCGAGAGCTTCCCGAACGCCTGGTCATCATCGGAGGAGGCTATATCGGCATGGAGTTCGCCTCGATGTACGCGAACTTCGGCTCGCAGGTCGTCGTCGTGCAGAACGAGGACGCGTTCCTGCCGCGCGAGGACGCCGAGATCGCCGCCGCCGTGCTGGCCAGCTTGGAGGAGCGCGGCGTCCGCGTGATGCTGGGCGCCGACGTGCGGAGCATAGAGGACGACGCCGAACGGGCCGTCGTGGTGGTCGAGACCTCAGGTTCGGAAAAACTCCTGCCCGCCGACGCCGTGCTCGTGGCCACCGGCCGCCGTCCCAACGTGGCCGAGCTCAACCTGGAGGCGGCCGGCGTGGAGCTCACCGAGCGCGGGGCCGTGCGCACCGACGAGCATCTGCGCACCACTGCCCCGAACGTCTGGGCCCTGGGCGACGTGGCGGGCGGGCTGCAGTTCACCTACATCTCGCTCGACGACTCCCGCATCGTGAAATCCGCCGTGCTGGGCGACGGCGCCCGCACCACCGAGAACCGCGGCGCCGTGCCGTACAGCGTGTTCCTGGATCCGCCGTTCTCGCGCGTGGGCATGACCGAGCAGGAGGCGCGCGACGCCGGCTTCAACGTGAAGGCCGCGAAGCTCCCCGCCGCGGCCGTTCCCAAAGCGCAGCTGCTCCAAAAGCCCACGGGCCTGCTGAAAGCCGTCGTCGACGCCGACACCGACCATATCTTGGGAGCGCACCTGTTCTGCGAGGAGTCCCACGAGATGGTCAACACCGTCAAACTCGCCATGGACGCCGGACTGCCCTACCAAACCCTGCGCGACGCCGTGTACACGCACCCCACCATGAGCGAGGCGTTCAACGACCTGTTCGCCACGGTTGCGTAGCGCGGACGGGCGTGCCGGCCAAACCGTCGATCGATCCTGCCCCAGCGCGATCGCGGAACGGCGCGCCCGGGTTTTCCGCCGCCCCCGGAAACTTCCGCTTGACATGCCCTTCCAAGAGAATTACTGTTACCGTCATAAACTGTAATTGCATTGGATACATTTAATTTCTCCCCGCTTGCCGCGGCAGGAGGGACAGACGGGAGGGCAGCATGGCAGACGAGGAAGGCTCGGTCAAAGTCGTCATCACGGCCGACGACCAGCGGGCGCTCGATTCGGACGCGTACCACCTGATCTCTTCGGAAGCCGCCGAAGATCTGGTCGAGCAAGGCGGCGTGACCGTCTTGGACGTGCGCTCGCCCCAGGAATACGCCGACGGGCATCTGCGCGAGTCGCTGAACATCCGCTACGACGGCTTCGACCCGTTGCCCGCCGAGCTCGAAGGCCTCGACCGGGACGCTCCGGTGCTCGCCTACTGCCGCACCGGAAACCGCGCCCGGAAATCCTGCGCGCAGCTCATCAACAACGGCTTCACCAACGTGTACAACATGGACAAGGGCATTCTCGACTGGGCCGGCGTGACGGTGGCTTGGTAGAGAGGCGCACGCGCCGACGAACGGTCGCCCGACGCCCGCTGTCAAGCCGTTCAACAACATTTTAAGCGTATTGACATGGGGTTACTCTCCAACGACGATAACAGCGCCAACTATTACTCAAGGAGAGGAGCCAACCATGGCCGTGGAAGCGTACTGCATGAAGTGCAAGGAAAAGAAACCCATGAAAGACCCCGTCGCAGGCATGACGAAGAACGGCAAGCCCATCACGAAGGGCACGTGCCCCGTTTGCGGCAGCACCATCTGCCGCATAGGCAGCACGAAATAGCAGCCTGCGTCGAAACCCGCAACCCGCGCTCCGAGCGCGGGCGTCTGCAAGCAATCATCGAATCAAGGGGAGCCTTACCATGGAAGTTTCACCAATGAAGAAGTACGCCGCGGAGGCGTTCGGCACGTTCGTGCTCACGCTGTTCGGCTGCGGCAGCGCCGCCGTGGCGGGCGCGACGCTGGGCACGCTGGGCATCGCCATGGCGTTCGGCCTGTCCATCGTGGCCATGGCGTTCGTCATCGGCAACGTATCGGGATGCCACATCAATCCGGCCGTGTCGTTCGGCCTGTTCCTGGACAAGCGCCTGTCGGGCAAGGACCTGGCCGGCTATTGGGTTGCCCAGTTCGTCGGCGGCATTGTGGCGGCCGCCGTGCTGGCCCTCATCATCAGCATGTGCGATTTAGGCGGTGTGCTGGCCACCGGCCTAGGCTGCGACGGCTACGAGGCCGCGTCGGCCGTAGGCATCTCGCTCGCGGGCGCCCTTATCGTCGAGGTCATCCTCACCTGCATCTTCGTGCTGAGCGTGCTGGGTTCGACGGCCGACGAGCGCACGGCGCCCTATGCCGGCATCATCATCGGCCTCACGCTGGCGTTCGTGCACATCATGGGCATTCCGCTTACGGGCACGTCCGTGAACCCGGCGCGCAGCTTCGGCCCGGCCCTCATGATGGCCGTGTCCGGCGACGCCACGGCGCTCTCGCAGGTGTGGGTGTTCATCGTCGCCCCGCTGGTCGGCGCCGCGCTGGCCGCGCTCATCTGGATGGGTTTGAAGCAGAAGGCCAAGAACTAGCATCGAGGCGAACGCCCCCAGAGCACGGCCCCTTCCGACACGTTCATTCGCGGAAGGGGCCGTTTCATTTGGCGAGAGTCAGCGCCCCGCGAGGGCGTGCAGCGCGCTACTTCAGGAAAGGAAGTCCGCCGCTCGAGCGCAGCTTCTCCACCACGGAGAACGTCGCGGCGCCACGGCCTTTCAGGCAGACGACGCAGATGGGCACCGCCATGGCGTCTTCCGAAGCCAGAAGACGCACCGTCAGCAGAGGGCTCGTGCGCCCGAGCGCGGGGATGCCCGTGGTGAAGATGAGGCCGCCCTCGCCCAGGAACTTAGCGACGTCGTCTAACGCGAGCTCGACGAAGTTCAGATGCGCCTCCCGCTTGCGATAGCTTTCGACGATGGTGTCGTTGGCACGGTCGAACCAGCTGGAACGCGCTATCGGGTACGGGGCGAGGTCGTCCAAAGCGACCACGTCCTTCGCCGCAAGCGGGTGGCGCGAACCCATCATGACGCCGGCGGGAACGGTGCCGACGGGACAGCAGTCGACGTCGGCATGACGGAAGGCCCCCACGGTGACTAGCACGTCGAACGTGCCGTCGACCAGCCCCTCGTATCCTGCCTCGCCGGTGGCGAGGTCGCAGGTGACATCGATTCCAAGCTGGCTTTTCATGAACGCCGCCGTGTTCTCGCGCACCAGCTCGTTGCCGGGGAACGCCGGGGTGTTCAACGCGAGGCGCAGGCAGTCGGGCATTCCGTTTACATCGGCGTAGGTGAGGGAAAACGATTCGAGCCCTTCGAACCCGGCGATAACGCTCTGGGCTTTCTGATAGAACAACGTTCCGAACGACGTGGGCTGCATACCGCGGCTGCCGCGCACGAACAGGCTTTGCCCCAACTCGCGTTCGAGGTCGGCGATGGCCTTGGATAGCGCCTGCACGGTGACGTACAGCTCCTTGGCGGCCGACGACAGGCTGCCGCGCTCCACGACTTTTGACAGGTATATGATCTGCTTGATGTTCAACAACGCACCTTAGAGGCCAGATGAGGGCACAATAGTGAGTTATTGTACTAGGCTTCCCCCGCCTCTCGTCCTTCGCGAAACATTCAAATATATTTTCAAGGCAGGGTAAACCCGAGCTTGACGACAAGATGGCCGAGGCGCCGCTATTTTGCCGAAGCGTCGAACGCGCCGCCGAGAACCGCCAGCTCGCTTGCCAACCACCGTTCGAACGCCAGATACGAGGAGGCCTTGCGATCTTTCATGCTGACCAGGCAGATGGGGACGGCGACGGCATCTCCAGGCGCGATGGGCCTTATCACCGTGCCGGGATGCATTGCCCCCAACGCGGGAATGTACACCATGAAGCAAACGCCCTTGTCGACCGTCAGATGGTGGTCGAACTTGCTCGGGACGAGCGGGACGAAATCCATGTTCGCCTTGCGTCTGCGGTACATGGTGACGATGGAGTCGTTGAAGTTGTCGAACTCGGTCGACAGGGACACGGGATAGCACGCCAGGTCGGCCAGGCTCACCGACTCCTGGCTCGCAAGAGGATGATCCTTCGCCATGACCACCCCGGGGGCGACCGTGCCCACCGGCACGCAATCGATGCCGGGATGGACGAACGTTCCGATGGTGATGAGCGCGTCGTAATCGTTTCCGCGAAGCTTCGCCACCCCTTCGGTGCCGGTTTCCAGCGCGACGCTCACGTCGACGCGCAAGCCTCGTTTCGCAAAAGCGGCAATGCTCGCGCGCGCCTGCTCGTTCCCGTAAAAAGGCGGCGAGCACAAGGCGAGGCGCAGCGCATTGGTGGATTCGCGTTCCCGATAACCCTTGGCGAAGGCCTCGAGCTCGTCGAAATCCTTCAAGACCACGGCGGCCTTCTGGTAGAACGCCTCGCCGAACGGCGTGGGATGCACGCCGCGGCTTTCGCGCACGAACAGGCTGCGCCCCAACTCGCGCTCGAGGTCGGCGATGGCCTTCGAAACCGCCTGCACGGTGACGAACCTGCTTTTCGCCGCCGCAGACAGGCTACCAAGTTCGACAACCGTTGCAAAATATCGGATCTGCTTGATATTCAATGGTTTCGCTTTCAACCTTCACCTCATGACATCAACGTTCAAATTCTACAGCTCTGCGCCCTGCCCGCCGGCGCGCCGAAACCCATTCAACTTCTTTTGAAACCCATTTGTTACGCATCCTCCGATCAAGATAGCAGCACAGAGACATCAGACCCCTATCAACGGCACGTTGCAGCCGGCCATCGGCAGGGCCACGCACACGCAAAGGCGCCGCGTCGCACGCTGCCCGCCCCATCCGAACGCATCGTCTGAACCGATTGGAAGGTTTATGGCGAACCGACGGCGGCACAGCGCGCCCCCCTTCGAAGCGATACCATGGGGCCAACCATCGAGCGAACGAAGGGGTCGCATGGGCATCCTCAAGCAGAACGATTACGCCGACGTGCGCAGCGTGGGCATCCCCCGAGCGCTGCTGTACCATCGCTACGGAACGCTGTGGGAGGCGTTCTTTCGCGAGCTGGGGCGCGAGGTGGTGCTCAGCCGCGAGACGGACCGCGCGCTCGTGGACGCGGGAGGCGCCCTGTCCGTGGACGAATGCTGCCTGGCCTCGAAAGCCTACCTGGGGCACGCCGCAAGCC
The DNA here is from genome assembly GCF_003339845.1 of Gordonibacter sp. 28C. Classification (GTDB taxonomy): domain Bacteria; phylum Actinomycetota; class Coriobacteriia; order Coriobacteriales; family Eggerthellaceae; genus Gordonibacter. The sequence goes on along the minus strand of NZ_PPTR01000001.1, from coordinate 304,032 downwards.
TGGTGGGCGCCTGCGACGCGCTGTTCGTGCCGAGCATGGGGAACCTGGGACACCATCTGGGTTTTTGCACGAAGTTCCAGGCGCTGCCCGACTTGGTTGCCAACACGCTGCGCGATCGCAACGTGCGCGTGGCGTCGTGCTTGGTGGACGTGACCGAAGAGCATGCGTCGATGCGCGATGCGTTCCTCGAGCTGGCGCTTCGCTTCGGGGCGAGCCCCCGAGAAGCGAAGCGCGCCTGGAAGACCGCTTCCCACGAGCAGGAGCGCGCCGATCGGGCGGCGGCGGGAGCCCAGGAGCGGCTCGTCGCCTCGCTCGCCTCCATGCAGGGCGAAGACCGGCCTTTGGCCATCTTGCTGGTGGCGCACCCCTACCTGGCGCACGACCCCTACCTGGGCGGCAGCGTTACGGACCCGCTCGAGCGCATGGGCGCCACCGTGGTCTTCGCCGACGAGGCAGACCGCGAGCGCGCGCTCAAGGCCAGCTTCGACTTCTCGGCCACGATGCCGTGGATAGTGAACCGCGAGCTCATCGGCGCCATCCTGCTGCTGCACGAGCGCATAGACGGCATCGTGCTGGTGAGCGCGTTCCCCTGCGGGCCCGACTCCATGACCGACGACGCCATCATGCGCTGCATCCAGGGCAAGCCCATTTTGAACCTCACCATCGACGCGCAGAGCGGCACGGCAGGTTTGGAGACGCGCATCGAGAGCTTCGTGGACATCCTGCGCTATCAGAAGAAGGGAGGGTACGTGCATGGCTAGCATGGACGACGACGGCCCGGACCGCGCCGCTTCCGCCTCAAACGGGCCGAGCGGCATCTTCGACGGAGCGGCAACCTCCGTCGAAAGCGGAAGAGGGATCGGCGCGATCGACGAAAGCCTGATCGGACACGCCGACGGCTCCGACGACACGCTGCGTGCCCGCATCGCCCTGCAGCTCGAGCGCAAGCGCCCGCCGCGCCTCGTGCTGCCGCGCCCCCGCCCCAAACGCGACCGCCACGCCCGCACGCGCGTGGCCTTTTTGCGCTACAGCTACTACGACATCGTGTTCAAGTTCTTCGTGGAACAGGTGCTCGACGCCGACTACCTGCCCCTGCCCGAGCCCACGAAGCGCACGGTGGAGCTGGGCAGCCGCAACTCCAGCGACTCCGTGTGCGCCCCGTTCAAGCACATCCTGGGCGACTACCTGGAGGCGCTGGAGCTGGGCGCCGACGTGCTCGTGCAGTTCGCCGGCCCTTGCCGCCTGGGCTATTACGGCGAGCTGCAAGAATCCATCCTGCGCGACTTGGGCTACGAGTTCGAGATGCTGAACTTCGCCACGGTCACGGGCAAGCCGCTCACCGACTACATCGAGGTATGCAAGAAGAAGGTGAACCCGAACCTGTCCGTGCCGCACGGCGTGCGCGGCATGCTGGCCGCCTTCAAGATGATCGAGTGCCTTGACGAGGCGCAGGACTTCTACCTGGCCCACGCCGGGTTCGAAGCCGAGCGCGGCTCCTTCGCGAGCACGCTGGCCTCCTACCACGCCGACATGCGCGCCGCCGCGAGCGATCGCGACATAGCCGACGCGCACAAGCGGGGCATGGAGGCCCTGCGGGAGCTTCCGGTGCGCATGCCCGCCCGACCGCTGCGCGTGGGCGTGGTGGGCGAGTACTTCACGGCGGCCGACCCGCATTCCAACCTGGGTCTCGAGCGCAAGCTGCTGGACATGGGCGTGGGAGTGCACCGGATGCTGAACATGACGAACCGCAACCTGCGCTACCACGAGAAGAACCTGCGCGCGAGCATCGCCGACTACGTGCGCTACGACATGGGCCCCACGTCGAGCATGACCATCGCGGCCGCGCTCAAGTACGCGCAGGAGGGCTTCGACGGCATCGTGCACCTGAAATCGTCGGGATGCACGCCGGAAGTGGACTGCATACCCGTCTTGCAGCAGGTCAGCCGTGACACCGGCGTGCCTATTCTGTACTTGAGCTACGATTCGCAAACCAGCGACACGGGTCTGGACACCCGGCTCGAAGCGTTCTACGACATGCTGGCCATGAAGAAGGAGAGAGCGAGATGACGGACGCCTACCTGGGCATCGACATCGGATCCATTTCCACGAAGGGCGTCGTCGTGGATGCCGACCGCACCATCGTCGCCCGGTCGTACCTGTGGACGGAGGGCAACCCGGCGGACGCCGCGCGGCGCGTGGTGGCCGACTTGGGCGCGCAGATCGATCGCGACGAGGTGCGCGTGCGCGCCGTGGGGACCACCGGCAGCGCACGACGGCTCGTGGGCGCCATGCTGGGCGCAGCCGTGGTGAAGAACGAGATAACCGCGCATGCCGTGGGCACGACGTACCTGCACCCCGACGTGCGCACCATCCTGGAGATAGGCGGGCAGGACTCGAAGATCATCTGCGTGGAGGGCGGCATCGCCGTGGATTACGCCATGAACACGCTGTGCGCCGCCGGCACGGGCGCGTTTCTGTCCAGCCAGGCGCACCGCCTGGGCGTGGAGGTGGAGGAGTTCGGCGAGATAGCGCTCACGGCCAAGCGACCGGCGAACATCGCGGCACGCTGCACCGTGTTCGCCGAGAGCGACCTGGTGCACAAGATACAAGTGGGCTACGCGCGCGAAGACATCATCGCGGGACTCTGCCGCGCCGTGGCGTCGAACTACCTGAACAACGTAGGCAAGGGCAAGAAGATAACCGCCCCGGTGGTGTTCCAGGGCGGCGTGAGCAAGAACGCAGGCGTGGTGCGCGCGTTCGAGGACATGCTGGGCATGGACGTGCTCGTGGATCCCGACGGCCACCTCATGGGCGCGTTCGGCGTGGCGCTGCTGGCCGCCGAGACGGGCGCGGGGCGCGGGACGGAAGCGTGCGGCGGCGAGCCTTCCCGCGACGACGCGTTCGATTTCGACGCCATCGGCGACTTCGCCTTCAAAACACGCGAGATCGAATGCTCCAAATGCGCGAACCATTGCGAGATCATCTGCGTCTACCGCGACGACGAGCTCATAGACTCCTGGGGCAACCGCTGCGACCAGGGGGCCGTGAAGGCAGGGAACTCCTAACCCGCCCGGCGTAGCGCCCGCAGCACCGTTGCCCGTGCAGCGGGCGCATCGAAAACATCGCTAGCAGTTCAACCAGTGCACGCGGTCTTCCTCGTAGCGGTCCTTGCCCTTCGCGACCGGCTCGGTCTCCGGTCGGCCGAGCGCGATGACGGCGAACGGCTCGAGGCCCGCCGGGGCGCCCACGATCTCGGACACGGCGGCCATGCGATCGGGCTCGGGCGCGATGCCCATCCACACGGCCCCCAGACCCAGGTCGACGGCCTCCAGCAGGATGTTCTCCACGCAGGCGCTCATGTCCTGCACGGCTATCTCGGGGAAGCGCAGGCCCTCCGTGCGCATGCACGGCACGATGGCGCATGCGGCGCCGGCGGCCGGCTTCGCGTAGGGGCTCGCCTCCGAAAGCAGCTGCAGCGTGGCCCGGTCGCGCGCCACGTAGAACTCCCACGGCTGCTGGTTGCCGCCCGAAGGAGCCGCCATGCCCGCGCGCAGCAGAGCGCGCACCTCGTCGTCGGTCGTCGGGTCGTCCGTGAACTTCCGCACGCTCGCCCGCTTGAAAATCGCGTCCACCATGTGGTGCCTCCTTCTGTCGAACGGCTGAGGGGTCAATGATATCGCTCGCCGAGCTCGCCCTTGCTTTTTGTTTCCTCATAATCATTTCGGGTTTGGCTTCATGCCTTTTCTAAACCGCACTTGCCGACCCCATTCGGATCGCCCTCGCTTAGACAACGAGCGATTACGATGCTATTTGAACTTCGTCGCAATAGCACTTGCGACACCGACCAAGCCCATAACACCGCACGCAAACGCCAGCAGACCCCAATTGTTTAGCCGAACACCCAAAAAGAAGGGCGCAGCCAGCCCTGAAAACAACTCTCCAAAGCATTGAACGAACATGTAAATGGAAACGGCCATCGTGTAAAAACGCTGGTTATCAATCACCCTCGTAATCGACGCCAAAGTGGATACAAAAACAGGCGTAGCAAACAAGCCCATTGCCGTTGCCGCGACCCAAAGCATCGCACCTTGCGAGGTGAAGAGCATCACCGTGGTAATCATATTGGCAAAAAGAGCGAGCACAAGAATTTGTTTCGCACACCCGAATCTGTCCATCAGAGCACCACCGATAGGACCTGTCGCCATGGAGAGGAGCATGGGTATCGTAGTGACGAAGCCCGAAACGGATGCGTCCATTCCCGTGCTTTGCATGTAGCTTGGCGCGTAGCTCATAATTGTGAAATTGAGAAGATTGAAACTCAGCCAAGCAACCAAGAAAAGCACGAAGTTGCGACTTGGCTTGATTTTTCCAGCTCGAGCCTTTGCGCCCCCCGTTTCCCTCTTCGTCGCAGGCACGCTTTTCGGAAGCGGAACGAACGCCAGAACTAAACCCGCAACAATCGCAAGGGGAACGACGAAAGCAAGCCATAGGCCCGCAAATCCCATTGGCCCGAAATAAATCGCAGGAGCCAAAACCTCGCCGATAAATGCTCCGAGGGGAATCCACGCCCCCCAAATGCCATTCGCCAAGCCTTGCTTTTCTTCTGGAACCACTTGTTTGATCGCTATAGGCCCCGCCACGCAAATAATCGCGAACCCCACGCCTTCAACCCCGCGAGACAAAACAAGAGGAAGCGGTTGCTCGAAAGCGAGCCCCAGCAGAGATCCGGCAACGCTGAAGAACGAAGCTACGAAGATTGCCTTCTTGACTCCTATCTTGCCAGTCAACGGGCCGGAGGCAAGCGCCATCATCGCACCCGAAAGCGTGAACATGGTAATGAGCCAAGGGCCCGATTCTCCGGTTAATCCCTTGTCGACGATCAGGCTCGAAAGAACCGTTGGAACCTTGTATTGAACCGCGGCGAAAAAAGTGGCAAGCAGCATGAGGACCGTAGGGATCAGCAAATATCGAAGGGTACCGCCCTTAGCCTGCACATCGTTTTCGTTCCCATTCAAAAAATCAGATCTCCCTTCCGATAGCAAAGGGGAACGTCGGAAAAGTCGCCCGACGTTCCCCTTCTTCAATACGCAATCACTTGGTTTTTGCAACCTTTTCTTTCTTTTCGATTGCCGCGGCTTCTTTGTTATTGATGAGCAAACAACAGAGCGCGCCGAGCAAGCCGATTATCAAACACGGTAGTCCGGCCGCCGACCAAACGTTGCCGGCGGCTTCAACGACGGTTCCGATGACCAAAGGGCCCACTGCGATACCCGCGTTTTGGAACAAGGTGACCAACGCCACGACAATGCCGATGTAAACGGGCCTTGGAATAGTATCCGGACCGATTGTGAACAGCGAACTCGAGATAAATCCCACGAAGAAGCCCGCTACTACCATCGCAAGAGCAGCGACCATCAGAGAAGGAGCGAAAAACGCGAGGGCAGCTCCGAATCCGAGGCCGGCGAGACCGATGGCGGGGAGATATTTACGGTTTTTTATACCAACTTTATTGAGTAGGACGCCGTTCAAAACGATGGCGGGAATCATCACTGCGCTCAACAAGCTGACTATAAGAGTCGAGAAATCGAGAGTGGCGCCATACGTCTCCACCAAAGCCGTTGGCATGTAGGTAGTCAAACCGTAAAACGTGATGTCGAAGCAGAGGAAAGCAACGAGGACGCACCACAAACTCGGAGTTTTCACAAGCTTTTTCACGCTCACCTTCTCGGCCGTCTCATTGGATTCTTTCAACTTTGCGGTGTGCGATTCCGTATAGGGACGCTTGTTGGAAAGCCGAGCAAAAACAACGACGAGCGTGATTGCGCTCAACACCGCGCCAAGCCACCAAACGGCATGCCACGAAAAAGACTCGGTGAGGAGCGGAGACACGTTAAGCATGAAAAAGCACGCGATCGGATACATGCAAACCATGATCGCAGTCGGTAAGCCTCTTTTGTCCGGCGTAAACCACTCATCGATAATGAAGGCGCAAATGACTCCGAGGATACCAATGCCCGCACCGCTCAGAACGCGAGCAAAGCACAGCACGGCGAAGGATTCCGTCACTCCCCCAAGGATGCCAGAAACAAGCGGCAGGGCGACCGCCAAGGCCATGGTAAGTTTTGGCTTGATTTTCGTAAGGAGCCAAGCTGCCGGAAGCGCCGCCAAGAGAGAGGCCCATCCCAACGCGCTCATGAGCCAGCCTCCGTCGACCACGCTCAAGCCCATATTCTCAGATAAAATCGGGAGAATTGGAGGCACCCTCTGCTCGGAAGTTTCAACGACGAAAAAACAGAGACAAACGATGGCGGTAACCGCCCAGGATTTTTTGCTATTCAAACGCGAGTCTTCCACGATCTTCCCCTTTCTTGATACAAGCTAACCTGCAAAGTTATGGGTTGAGCGCAAGCGCGTTTCGCATGATTCATGCTTCATGCGAAGCTCGGGGCTCCGCAAAGCTTCACGAGGCACCTCCGTCACGTCCTGCGCGCTGTCAAAGAGATCGTCGAGCCCTTCTCTCTTTTTCATAAGCTCAACGGCCTTTTCTGCGTCGTACGAAACAATTCGCTTTCTGTCGGCAGCGGCTTTTACAATGAAATTAGGCGACGTAACCGGCTCGGGCATCTGATCGAGCCATCGCGACGTGCCGTACTTTGCGGTCATTTCGTCCACCGGGCCGAAATCGAGAGCCCTGAGCGGACAGGATGCCACGCACACAGGAATATGCCCCTCGTTGAGCCGGTCGACGCACATGGTGCATTTGCTCATTTTGGTATCGGAACCGTCGTCCGCGAATTTCGGGGAGCCGTAAGGGCATGCCTCGTAGCAGGCTCGACAACCCGTGCACGCATCTTGGTCAACAAGAACGGCGCCGTATTCGCCTTCTTTCGCAACCGCCCCGACAGTGCAAGCTTTTACGCAAGCGGGATCGTCGCAGTGCGCGCAGGGGAAAGCCAAACTGCGAAGCCTTATGTCGGGAAACGCGCCTTCCTCCCATTCGTAAACCGACATCCATTTCTCGGGTCCAGCCTCAATCCCATTCCAGTCTTTGCAAGCGACCGAGCAGGCATGGCACGAATAACAGCGACTTTGATCGAAATAGAACGCGTACTGGCCCATCTCTATCGCCTCTCTCCCTCGACAAGCTTCTCCACCTGCACAAGCCCATGCTTGATATTGACTCCCACGGCATGCGGCAGATGGACATCGTCCGTCATCACATTTGTCGATCCCGCATAGTCGACTCCTTCGGGCATGAGGCTCGTTTTCTCCCGGCCGCCTTCGTACCAGCGACCGTGATAAACCAAAACCGTCCCAGGCGACATGCGTTGGGTGATGTAGACGGGCAGCCTCATCTCTCCTTTATGGTTGAATATGCGAACCATGTCGCTCTTTTCGATGTTTCGTTTCGCAGCATCGGCGGGATTGATCCAAACCGCGTGTTCGTAGCAGTCGTTCAGCAAAGGGTTCTTGTCATTGCACGATTGCTGCCTGAACATGGAAACGGCCGTGGTCAACACAAGCGGATAACGCTCGGCTTTTTTATCGTAGAATGAATCGAGAGGCTTTCCGTCGGGCATATAGGCAAGCTCCCAACGCGGCATCGGATCCATGTAGCCACCGAATCTCGTGTCTTTTCCGTTCGATTCGACCAGGGTTTGCGAGACGAATTCGATCTTCCCTGATTTGGTGTTCTCATAGGGGTTTCTGTCGGCCCATTGGTAATCCATGAAAGCGTGAAAAGGCACCTCTATGGGAATGCGGACGATGGGCATTTCGAGGAACTCGTCCCAAGGTTTGATTTCGGCTCCGAGATTCTCCATTGCGAGCCGGTAATCAGCGTACCACTTGTCGTAGGCTTCATGATAGATGTCATCCACCCTCGCGTCCCACTCGTTCCAAGGAACGTTCTTGAGACGGGGGCAATACCGATCCGCAATGCCAAGTCGACTTGCCAACGCCGACCATACCCAATCGACGGAACGTATTTCGCCAGGCGGATCAACCACTTTTTGCGCGTACATGAAGTAATTGTGCATGCCCCCGGGACCTTGCATGAACCTATTTTGGCCTAGCAGGTACTCGTCGGTCGATTCGAACATGTGAACAGGCGCCGGAAGCACGATGTCGTAAGCGTCCATTGTCTGCTGCTTTTTGTTCCAGAGCCAACCCCAGCTGAAGTGAGTCTCCTTCAAAGCTCGGATGCATTTGTTCGTATCGGGTATGCCATTCGCGAAATTATTGAGACCGATGAGCATTTGTATATTCGGAACAGGGCTTTCGGGCGGACAGCCGATAGCTGCCCGATATTCTTCCTCGGAGAGTGCGCCTGATTCCATATCTTTGCGCATGAGGATCGCGTCTGCAAGCTTGTTGTGATTGAGGCAGATGGGCGCTTCGTAGTCGCCTGGCTGCTGGCCGAATTCAGGCTCCGGCACAGGCATGCGTTCGGGCGTCCAAATGCAGATGCCGCTTTCGCACCCACCGGCAACGTCGATGTTTCCCGTCATGCTCTGCAAAAGCATCACCATGGAAGCGACGTACTCTCCCCCGTGCCGTTTCGAGACCGAGTATTGAAGCTGCAGGTGAGTCGGCTTCGTCGCACCGTATAGCCGCGCAATATCTCGTATGGTTTCCGCAGGCACGGCGCAAATGCCCTCTGCCCATTCCGGATTCCTGCAAACGCCGTCCTCGCCCCCCATGACGTATGCGCGAAATTGGGCAAAACCCTCGGGCTCGACATGCTCGGCTACGTAATCCGCGTCATAGAGGTTCTCTTCGAAAAGAACTTGCGCCATTGCCAACATCATCGCCATATCCGTGCCGGGCCGAATGGGGATCCATTGATCCGCAAGAACCTCGGCGCTCGTCGTGTAGCGAGGATCTATCAGAATGATGGGAATACCCTTTTCACGTGCGAGCTTAAGATAATAGGCAACATAGCCGTACCAGCTCACAAGAGGATCCATGCCCCATAGAATGATGAGCTTGGAATTGAAAAGATCCGGCGCCTCGAACCCGACCTCGCCGATGTAGCCTTTTCCGGAAAACATCTTTCCGACATCGTAGCCAAGATGCCTATACTCGGCCGTCGCTTGCGCCGGGGCGGAATTTTCGCCCCATGCGCCCACCCCTGCATGAAGGTAGGGTGCGAAAGGAAAGAAGCAGCGATCCCAAAACGAATCGAGATGCAGGATGCTGTGCGGGCCAAATCGTTCTATGACCTCCTTTATCTGGGCGGCGATGGTGTCGAGAGCCTCGTCCCAGCTGACCCTTTCGAAATCGGCCGACTCACCCTTCTTCCCCTTGCGCCGCATCGGATACAAAATGCGATCGGGATCGTCGAGCGACTTCTTCCATGCATGACCCTGAACGCAAGGCCGGGCCTGGAGCATGCCCGCTCTGACTGCGTCATCCCCGACGTTTTCGCGCCCCATTCCCGCATTGATCGAATCGTCCGGCTCAATAGCGGTAATCTTGCCATCCTTCGTCCGGCACTTCAAGATGCACACTGCATCCCAGCAGCCGTTCTGATAGCACGTCGTGTAACGCACCTCTTCACCTTCGTGCCGTTTCGCCAACTTTTGGACAATCTCGTTCTGATCCATGTTCCCCCTCCCTCTCTCATCTGCTTTTCCTGCCCGGTTGCATGATTGCTTGCACGCTGGGCTTTCACTTGGAATATACGAGCGCGGACTGGAATTGCCCTAGCACCGTTTTGGAATACCCCTCTCGCAAACCAGGAATACGCCTGCACGGACTACTCACTGATCTTCATTGGGCTATGATGATTTCGAATAAGCACTGCCTCCAAACCAAAGAACGGGCGTTTATACTGCAAAGGGGTAGAGGGGTAGCTATGAACATCGATTTAATGAATGAGTTTATTGAGTTCTCGAAGAGCCTCAACGTCAGCGCCGCAGCAAAGAGCCTCTTCGTGTCCCAATCAACTCTCAGCAAGCATTTGAAGGCCCTGGAAGAAGAGGTCGGAGCCCAGCTTATCGACAGATCGCCCGCTTCAGGATTGAGGCTTACCGAGGCGGGCAAAGTGTTCTTGGATGCCTGCAGCCTCATTTCGCATTCCTACGATGTTGCGCTTGAGAATTGCCATAAGCTCTCGCGCAGCCCAAAGAAGATCTCGATTTTGAGACCTTGCACTATAGACGCAAGCTCAGAGCTCATTTACGAGGTCTATCGCAACATGCAAAAGGATCACGACGATATCTCCGTCAGCCTTTTGCAAATGGGCGGCTACTCCATGATCGAAAACCTTACCATGGGGCGCGTTGATTGCACGACATCCCATATCGTTTCACCTATGCAGAAGGCAGAGTTAGAAGCAAAGAACGTCAGCCTTATTCCCTTGCTCGAAGACGATGTCTACGTTTGGGCGCAGAAGGATTCAGAGCTGATAACGAAAGAGCACCTGTATGTGAGAGACCTGATAGACGTTCCGATACTCGTACCTGCAAGCAGAATCTACATGGACCTACACGAATGGTACACCTTTCTCTGCGCTAAAGCGGGTTTCAAACCCTTGCTTGCCTACAGGGATGTGAACGATATGTACGAACTCATGAATACCAACCTCAAACACGGCATCATGGTTCTCACGTCAGAAGCAACTATGGGCGACCCCGTCTTCGAACTGCAATCAAACCTTGCTTTGAGGCCATTCGAAGATAACGACCTGAAAAACATTCTTTACCTTGCGTTTATGAAAGATAACGACAACCCCGCTTTGCAAGTTCTCATCGATTGCATCAGGAGCCACGAATACCCTGTTTTCAAGGGGAAATCCGTTACCGACATCATTGAGCGATAGCCACTCGCCGAATCGACGAGGGCGTCGGGCACCGCCTCAAACCTATAAGCCTTCGAGAGCGCGGAATGAAACGGGGATCAATCGCGAAGTGAAGGGATGCCTGGGCAGACCATAGGGGAGACCGCATCAAAAGACGTCGAAAACGCCCTTCGTAGAGCCAGGCTTGCCCCGCCCTAACGTGGCGATCGCGGAGCGCGCGTAACGACGGCTTTTGATGCAGCAACGGTTTCGGCGCAGCAAGCATCCGAGGCTCGCGTTTTCGCGCGAAGCGCGAACGGGCGATCAGGAGATCGCCCCTACGGGGTCCATGGAACATGCGGACTTCTCTGCAGGCGCTAGCGTTCGCGCGAAGCGAGTAATCCACCGCCCAGGTTGCCTCGACAGGCAAGCGAAGCGGTGCCTGCCATGCGGCCGCAGGCCGCATAACGAACGCCCAGGTGGACGGCGCGGAAATGAAGCGACCCGCGCTTCGCGCGCAGCGCGAAAACAACCGCACGGGTTGGCGTAGTAAGCCAGCGAGGCCCGTTCTCGTGCCCGAGATCGTGGGGATGGCGGAGGCGTGGCGTACTTTGGTACGCGAGCCTTCGGCATCGCCGCGAGATCGGGTGCGAGGGCGGGCCGCAGCGTCGAGGGGTTCCGGCGGCTGGAAGCCGCCGGAACCAGATTACATCAGCTTCGCCACGTTCTGAGCGAAGGCGACGGGGTCGTCGATGGGCATGCCCTCCACCAGAAGCGCCTGGTTGTACAGCAAATCGGCGTAGAGGCGCACCTTGTCGGCGTCGCCGGCCTCGTGGGCGGCTTTCAGCGTGTCGAACACGGGATGCTTGGCGTTGATCTCCAGCACGCGCTGCGACTTCACGCCGTCGGGACCTTCGGGGCCCTTCGACAGGATCTTCTCCATCTCCAGCGAAACGGGGCCCTCGGCGGTGATGCAGGCGGGGGCGTCGGTGAGGCGCGCGGACACGGCCACCTTCGTCACGGCGTCGCCGAGCGCGTCTTTCAGGGCCTTGAACAGGTCTTCGTTCTCCTTCGTGGCCTCCTCGGCTTCCTTCTTCTCGTCCTCGGTGACGAAGTCGAGGTCGCCCGACGCCACGTTCTTGAGCTCCTTGGCGCCCTCGCCGTCCTCGTTCGCACCGTAGTCGCGCATGGCGGTGAAGCAGAACTCATCGACGTCCTGCGTGCACAGCAGCACGTCGAAGCCCTTGCCCAGCACCGTTTTCACGATGGGCATCTTGTTCAAACGCTCGACCGACTCGCCGGCGGCGTAGTAGATGGCCTGCTGGTCGGCGGGCATGGCCTCCACGTACTCGGCCAGCGTCACCAGCTTGTCCTGCTTGGCGGAGTAGAACAGCAGCAGGTCGGCCAACGGGTCCTTCTGCGCACCGTAGCTGGCGTAGATGCCGTACTTCAAGCCGCGTCCGAAGTTCTCGAAGAACGCCTCGTAGCCCTCGCGGTCGTTGTCGCGCATGTTCTCCAAGTCGGACGTGATCTTCTTCTCGATCTTCTTCGCGATGGCGCGCAGTTGGCTGTTGTGCTGCAGCGTCTCGCGGGAGATGTTCAGCTGCAGGTCCTGGCTGTCCACCACGCCGCGCACGAAGTTGTAGTAGTCGGGCAGCAGCTCCTCGCACTTCTCCATGATGAGCACGTTGGAGCTGTAGAGCGCCAGGCCTTTTTGGTAGTCGCGGCTGTACAGGTCGAACGGCGCGCGGCTCGGCACGAACAGCAGCGCGTCGTAGGACAGCGCGCCCTCGGCGTGCACGGAGATGGTGCGGGCCGGGTCGGCGAAGTCGTGGAAGTCGGTCTTGTAGAACTCGTTGTACTCCTCCTGGTCGACCTCGGACTTTCGTCGCTTCCAGATGGGGATCATGGAGTTCACGGTGTCGAGCTCGGTGTAGTTCTCGTACTGCGGCACGTAGTCGTCGCCGGCGTCCTCGGGCTTGGGCAGCTCGCGCGACTTCGTTACCTCCATGCGGATGGGGTAGCGCACGTAGTTGCTGTAGCGTTTCACCAGGTCCTTCAGGCCGTACTCGGACAGATAGGTGTCGTAGTTGTCCTCGTCGGTGTTGTCCTTGAGCGTGATGACGACGTCGGTGCCGTGCTCGGCGCGCTCGGCCGGTTCGATGGTGTAGCCCTCCACGCCGTCGCTCTCCCAGGCCCAAGCCTCGTCGCTGCCGTAGGCCCTCGACACCACGCGCACGCTCTTGCCCACCATGAACGACGAGTAGAAGCCCACGCCGAACTGGCCGATGATGTCCACGTCGTCGCCCTGCACCTCGTCGTTCTCCATCTTGAAGGCCATGGAGTCGGAATGCGCGATGGTGCCCAGGTTGCGGTCGAGCTCGTCCTTCGTCATGCCGATGCCGCTGTCCGACACGGTGACGGTGCGGGCGTCTTTGTCGAACGCCACGTTGATGCCCAGCTCGTCCTTCGAAAGCTCGATGGACTTGTCGGTGAGGCTCTTGAAGTAGAGCTTGTCCACCGCGTCCGACGCGTTCGAGACGAGCTCGCGCAGGAATATCTCGCGGTTCGTGTAGATGGAATTGATCATGAGGTCGAGTAGCTTCTTGCTCTCTGTTTTGAACTTGCGCATGGTGGCGTGCCTCTCCTTCGTCTGGAACAGTTGCTTCCACGGCAAGACCGCCGGACGGGCCGCCCCCGACGCGCGGCGCGCATCGACCTGTCTTAGCAGTCTCAACCTTCGAGTGCTAAAACGAGATTGTAGTACGACGCGTTTCATTGTCAAGAAGGAGGCCGCGCGATTACGGAAACAACCCGAAGAACTACCGAGGGAAGCGAAGCGGCGGCGCTCGATGAGCGCCGCCGCCGTCCGCACCGCAAACTGCTTTGCGCGGCGCAAAACCCAACCCTAGGCTCGAGGCGCTCCGGAAGGCTTCGGCATGCCGGGAGCCCCGGGCGCTCCGGGGGCCTTCGGCGCTCCCGGGGCCTGGGGGACGCCGGGGGCGGGCACGGCTCCGGCGAGATCCTGCGCCGAGGCCCCGCACCCCTGGCACTTCGTCGAGCCGGGCGGATTCGACGTGCCGCATTTGGGGCACACGAGGTTCTCCGTACTTGCCGCTGCTGGTCTGAAACACATAGCTTTCTCCTTTTCCGTCGCAGAACGCGAAGCTGACCGCTTATGGTCGGGATCGCGCGAAACGATGCCAACCCTATCGAAACGGCGCGGAAAAGGGCAGCGGCCCACGGACTGATTTCCCCGTTCTCGGACGTGTAATGCTTGCGGACTACACCGTGGGCCCCTGAGCCTACCGATCGGCGCCCCGCGGTAAAGAACGAAAACTCAGCTCGGATGGTTCTCGATGAAATCCAGCAGCTCTTGCTGCGTGTGCACGCCCACTTTCTGATAGATCCGGTAAATGTGGGCCTTCGCCGTATGGACGGCGATGAACAGCTCGTTGGCGATGTACTGGGCGTTGCGCCCCTTGGCCAAGAACACGAACACCTCGTGCTGCCGCGGCGAGAGCTTCGCCTCCTGGGATATCTCGGTGACGCGCCGCCGCCACTTCCCCTCCGAGGCGTCTTCCGACAGCAGACCCCCCACCGGCGCAGCCTGAGCGTCCGCCCGCGCGCATTGTCCCTCCGCGACCAGCAGCACGACCGCGGCCAAGATGATGGCCGAAGCGATAACGGGAATAAACGGCGACTCGACGTGCCAGTACAGCACGGCCATCGCGCCGAGCCATCCGCACGCGACGCCCGCCCCCTGGGCGATCATAGCCAAGCTGACGAGCGACACGGCATGGGTTTTGAGCTCTCGCACGAAATCGGCGATGTCCAGCAGGCGAATCTCCACGTACAGCACGAAACTCGCCAGCATCAACAGGCTCGCCACGCCCAGCATGTCCTGGGGAAGCCCCGCGAGCAGCAGCAGAGACGCGACGCAGACAGGAAGGAGCATTCCCTCGACGTCCCCCAGGAACAGATGCCGCGCGTTGTGCGCGAACGCGATAACCGCACACAACACCGCGGCGGCGATCAGGGCCGCAAGCGACCCCGCCGGGAAGACGGACGCCTCGCCCGTGCCCACGAACAGGCCCAGCACGAACCCCGCAGCCATGCCCCACAGGCCGTCGACAAGACCCTGCCGCAGCCGGCCTTCGAAGAATAGCCGCTCCGACTCCATGTCGTCGAAGCCCTCTTCGCGCGGTACGATGCTCTTGCCCATCTCGAACAGCACCGTGGATGCGATCGGCAAAACCGCCAGAACGACAGAAACGCCCACGGCGTTCAACGCGAAAGCGGACAGGCCGAAGATGCCGGCAGCGAGCGCCAGGGACACCGCCACCACGATGATGACCGTCTTCGACGAGCCGGCCATGGAATAGAACAGGCTGGATCGATACACCAGCACCGCCAGGGCGACGCCGCTCAGGGCCCAAACGACCAACCACAGAGACAGAGGATGGTCCCCCGTCCAGATCATCGCCGCCAGGGGCAGGCACCCCACCACGCTGAACAGGATGGTGACGATGCGCGAAAGGCGGGCGAGCACCTTCTTCGCCAAAAGCAGCGCGCACAGAAAGCTCACGACGCAGGCCGCCACGGATGCGGCACGGCACCCTTGATCGAAAACGCCCGTGTCGCCCTGCCCCATCATCTGGGGCGATAGGAACGCCACGGCAATCGCGGCGAGACAGCATGCATGCGCGAGGGTGCCCAAGACAACCGCGCAGTCGATCTTGATGACGACCGAAGGCCCTCGCCTGTCCTCTCCAACTCCCGCCCCGTCCAGCTTTCGCACGTCGCCCATATCCTCCCCCTTTGGATGTAGGTTGCTGCGGGCATCATGGTAGCATGCCGCAACGGCGGGGCCGCTGCCGCCCGCAAACCGTATGACACCCGAAAGAAAAGTCGGGGCCCGAGGGGCCCCGACTCGAACAGAAGCTCCTTTACCGCTCGAACCGTTACCGCGCCTTGATGAACAGCGAGAGAACGGCCGCGACGACGGCTGCGGGAACGAGCCAGAACCAACCCACGCTCAGCCAGTCGTTCCCCGTCGCCGCCAAGATGTTCGAGAACACCAAGGGGCCCACGAGAAGGCCGAGGTTCTGGCCCACCGCCACCATGCCGTTCGCGATGCCGGCATGCTCGGGCTTGCCGGCCAGCTCGGGCGCGGCGGCGTACGTGCCCGTGGAAACGCCGGACGAGAATATCGACACGTGGATGAAGATGCACACCACGAGCCCGGCGAAGCCCAGAACGGGGTTGAAGATGAAGAACGAGGTGACGATCAGGCCCATCAACGGAATGACGATGACCTTCTTCCTCGATCCGATCTTGTCGGACAGCATGCCGCACAAAGGCTCGCACAGGCACACGCCTATCATCATGGCGGCCACCGTCCAGTTGGACATGGCCAGGTCCATCCCCACGCCCTCTACCAGGTACGTGGGCAAGAAGTTCGTGGTGCCGCCGGGAGAGACGGCGTTGAAGATGGCGAACACCAGGGCGAGCATCCAGATGCGCAGGTCCTTGAGAACCCTGAGGGACGCCTTGAAGGAGGCCGTGACCTCTTCCTTGGAAGCCCCCTCGACGAACGGCTTCTCCCCGTGCAGCGCGACGTACTCCTCTTCCGAGGGCAGGTGGAACGCGAAGAGCACGACCGCGAAGGCCGCAACCGCGCAGATCAGGCCGAACCACCAGGCGCCCTGCCACCCGAAGGCCGCAGCGAGCGCGGGGGCCACCACCAGCATGATGAGCGTTCCGAACGGAACCCACGTGGTGAAGATGCCCAGCGGAAGGCCGCGGCGGTCTTTGGGGAACCAGGCGGCCAGGCCGGAGGGGATGGCCACGCCGAGCAGGCCGAACCCGACGCCTTCGACGAGGCGCGTGGCGGCCAGTATCTCGTACGACGAAGCGAAGACGCCCACCACGGAGCCCACCGCAAGGAACCCGAGGGCGATGAGCAGCGACGCCTTGATGCCGGCCCGCTGCACCAGCAGGCCGCCCGGAATGGCCAGGATCAAACCGGCCACGGAGAACACGGACATCAGCGTGCCGATGTCGGTGACCGGAATGCCGAGCCCGCCCACGGGATCCATGAGCACCGTCGCCAAGCTGGACACTTTGAACATGTTGAGGGCGGCTGCCGCCGCCGTCAGGTACAGCATAACCAGAACGGCCCAAGAGTATTTCGGAACTGGAGTTTTCTGCTTGGGCATAGTTGCACTAACCATATTTCCCCCTTCTCGATCCCATGATACAGAGAATTTCTCGTGACGCCCCTTGCAGGGGGCCCTTCATTCGGAGCGCATCTCCCCCTCGAACCCTCCGGGAAGCCCGGATGTCAGCGCCCGGTGCGCGCAAACGTCGACGCATCGATAGCAGGCCGAGCATCGCGCCGCATCGGCCACGCGAACCCGCCCGTCTCCGTCGAATTCGAGAACGCCCTGCTTGCGGCATGCGAGCAGGCAGCGCCCGCAGGACACGCACCGCTCCGGATGCGCGCGGATCGCGTTCCGTGCGCCTTGCACGAACTGTCTCGGTGGCCCGTAGAAGACGTCCCCCTCTCAACGCGGCACCCGACCGAACCTCCGCGCAGTCGGGCGCCTCGCCTCCCTCATCGGCGCGCCCGCCGCGCGACCCGGTACCGAGGCCGGCCGCGCGACGTCGCGCAAACGCCGGTCTTACGCCTTGCGGTCGACCACGCCGGGCTTGAAGTCGGGCTTCATCGTGTGCGGCTCGGCAGGCGCCTTGAGCGTGTTGGCGCCGTAGC
Source organism: Gordonibacter sp. 28C (assembly GCF_003339845.1). Lineage (GTDB taxonomy): Bacteria > Actinomycetota > Coriobacteriia > Coriobacteriales > Eggerthellaceae > Gordonibacter. Next base: position 286,474 of record NZ_PPTR01000001.1, on the reverse strand, counting down.
TGCGCTCGTCGTCCAACTTATCGACCTCGACGGCCCCCAGGTGCTCGTACTCCCGGTGGTAGAAGGTGTCGCCCTTCAAGAACTCTTCGACGGGTATCTCCTTCTCGCTGCGGTCCTTCGGGTCGATACAGGGGTACACCTTGCACAGCAGCCCGCGCGTCACCCAGTTGCCGCCCAGCGGGTCGAGCGATTCGAAGTCGGACGGGCAGAGCAGGTTTCCGTTCGATTCGAAGATGCCCTGGCTCCACGGCTCCTCGGCCGGCAGCTCGGGATACCACCAGTGGGACTGAACGGCTATGCAGCCCTCCTTGATGTCCCATCCGATCTTCGCGCGCTGGCGGATGCGGCCGCGCGGGCTCTCTATCCAGCACCACTCGTTGTCGCGGATGCCCAGGTCGCGGGCATCGTTGTAGTGGATGTTGAACGTGGGCCACGGGAACATGGAGCGGGTGCCCTGGCCGGGAACGCGCCACTCCGAGTGGTACATGGGGCTCCAGCGCCCGCCCACCGTCAGGCGCAGCGGGTACTCCTTGGCCACTTCCGGCGTGTCGATGGGGCTTTCGAACATGGGAGACCAGTACGGCAGCGGGTCGTACCCGATGTCCTCCAGCATGGACACGAACAGCTCGCACTTGCGAGAGCGGGTGGCGAAGCCTCGGATCTGGCCGTTCGGCAGCGTCTGGCGGTACTTGTCGGGCTGCACGGCGCCGCACGGGTAGATGCTGCCCTGGTTCATGGCCTTCTGGTAGTCCATGTCGGGCACGCGGTCGAGCCGCTCGTCGATGGTCTCCTCGTAGGTCTCCCACGGCCAGTACTCCTCCTGGCCCAGGCGCACGCCCAGGCCCCGGAAGAAGTCGAAGTCCATGTGGCGGTCGAACTCGGGCTGGACGGCGCGGTCGCCGTAGAGCGTGAAGTCGTTGCCGTCCTCCAACGACGTGGCCATGGGCCGCTCGAAGCAGTCGGCGGCGGGCATGATGTAGTCGGCCAAGGCGGCGGTCGGCGTCTTCCAGTAGTCCACCACCACCAGCAAATCCAGCGCCTTCAGCGCCTGGTAGAGCTTCTTCGTGTCGGGAGCCCACGACAGCGGGTTCGACCCCCAGGCGATCCAGGCGCTCACCTTGTACGGGTCGCCCTTGAGGATGGCGTCGTAGGCGAGCGGCGTGGACGCGAGCAGCTGGTGCACCTGCGGACGGGGGATGTCCCACATCTTGCGGTAGTTCTTGTCGACCGGCTCGAATCCCTCCCAGCTCATGACCTTGAATATGTCGTTGCCCAGAAGCTTCTTGCGCGTTTCGGGGGTGACGACCTCGGCCATCTCGAACTCGGAGTCGCGCACGGGGAACTCCTTGCCCTTGCCGGGAACGGGCACGGGGCCGGGCTCGCCGATGTAGTCGCCGCCCAGGTTGTCCACGTTGCCCGTGAGGATGCGCAGGATGGTGCGGGCCACGCCGCCGTAAACCGAGTTCACGCCATGCGCGTCGGAAGCTCCCACGCCCCACACCATCGTGGCCGGTCCGTCGCAAGCGTAAGCGCGGATGGCCTCGACGATCTTGCCGCGCTCGAGGCCGGTGATCTTCTCGCACTCGTCGAGCGTGTACTGCTTCATGCGCTCGGTCAGGGCGTCGAACGCCGTGTAGCACGCGGCTGTCGTGCCGTCCTTGAGCGTCACCTCGAAGTCGCCGGTCAGCGCGGCGTCGACCTCGGCGTTGAAGTAGCGGTTCTCATCGGAGTTCCAGAACACGGGGCCGTTCGTGATGGCGTCCCAGGCGACGAAATCGTCGTTGTTCCCGTCTTCCACCACGTCTTCCGTGCGCAGGATGTGGTTGTCGTCCTTGCGAACCAGGAAAACGGCGTTGCTCCAGTACTTGAGGAAGTCCTCGTCGTACCACTTGTTCTGGATAACCAGGTTGATCCACGTGAGGGCCAGGTAGACGTCGGTTCCCGGATAGATGTTCAGCCATGGCTCCGAGACGGGGGCCAAACCGGCGCATACCGGGTCGACGCAGATGATGCGGGGCTTCCAGCCGTCGCGCGACAGCAGTCCCTTGAACTGCCGCGAAAGGGGCGACTGGGGACCGTACACCTCGCCCGGACGGCGCGTGCCCCACAAAACGATGGTCTTGGCGTACTCGGGCGTAACCGGCATGGCCAGCTCAAGCGGCCAGCCGCACATCGACAGGTTGATGGTGTACGTCCAGCACCAGCAAATGGAGCCGGGGTCGATGATGTTGCCGGGGTTGCCGAACAGGTTGGAGAAGCGGCTGCGGGCCCACAGGTGGTCGCTGCGGTAGGTGCCCTCGGAAACCACGAGCGTCTCAGGGCCGTACTTCTCCTTCAATTCGGTCAGCTTCGCGGCGATCTCGTCGAGCGCCTGCTCGTAGGGAATCTCCTCCCACTTGTCCTCGCCGCGCTCCCCCACCCGCTTCAGGGCGTGGTTGATGCGCTGGGGGTGGTAGTGGAAGCGGATGGCGTTCTCGCCATGCGCTCCGATGCGCTCGCAGAGCTCCGTGCCCTGCTCTTCGTTCGGCTCGATCTTGACGATCTGACCCGTTTTCGTGTCGACTCCCACGTACAGGGAGCAGTTCATATGGCAGAAGAAGCAACGGTTCTGGGTCCATTGGATCCCGTCCTCGTCGATCTCTTTGTTGATGTGCTTCGCCATCTCTTTCTCCTTTTGTCGTTCTCGACCGTATCGTGCGGCGGGCTTACAGATCCGCGATCGCGGCAACCGTGCGTTCGGTGAGCGAAGACGTCAGCTTCAAGAACTCCGTGCTCGACCTTCGCCTCACGTCGTCGCAGAACCGGGGGATCCAGCGCAGGACGTGCTCTTGAACGAAGGCGTCCTTCTTATCCATCAGCTCGCCCGCGCGGACGGCGTCGCCCCTCTCATGCGCGTCGCGCGCGGCCTCCAGCAAAAACGCAAGGTATCCCAGCTCGTAGCTGATGTGGTCCTCCGGCTCCCTGCTGTCGCCTTGGTCGGGCGCGTAGCCTTCGGCCTCGTAGACCTTCTTCACCTCGCCGGCGGGCGCTTGCATGAGCAGCCGCTGCTCCCCGCGGTAGATGGACTCGTAGGGGAACGGGGCGTCGGGCTTCACGCCGTAGAACAAATCGGTATGGTCCACGGCGACGTCCTTGAGCCCGGCGTCGTCCATGCCTTCCGCCACGCGGCCCAGTGCCTCCGCCTCCTCGATGCCGAGCTTGGCCGATTCCGCGCGCAGCGGCTCCAAAGCCGCCACGGTCGCGCGGGAGGGGGCCGTCCAGTACAGGTCGGACAGCCATGACGCCAGCTGCCGGCAGCCTTCTAGCTTGTCTTTGTCCATGATGCAGACTCCTCGGTTCGCGGATCCCGAAGGCGGGCGCCTTTGTCCTGAAAGGGGACGGTCCCCTTTCAGGACACCGAAGACGGGCGCCCTCGGTGTCCGGGTTTGCGCTACGGTCTACTCGTTGTGCCAAGCCGGGCTGTACAGACGGTCCATGTCCTCCCAGGTCTTCTTCGACAGCAGGTAGTGCATCGCGGGACCGTTGCCCGTCTCGGGCTTCAGCTGGTGGTCACAGCCCACGGCGCTCCAAGCCGCCACGGTTTGCGCCACCACGCTCTCGGGGTCGTCGAAATCGCCGAACAGGATCGATTTGGTCAGGCAGCCGGCAGCGCACACGGGCGCCTCGCCCTGGTCGATCAGATCGGCGCACAGGTCGCACTTGCCGATCTTGCCGTCGACGGGATCCAGGTCGATGGCGTGGTACGGGCAGGCCTCCACGCAGGGCTTGTCGGCGCACTTCGCGCACACGGCGGTGTCGCCCACCGCCACGATGCCGTCCTCGCGCTTGGAAAACACGTTCTCGGGGCACACGGAAACGCAGGTGGGGTGCTCGCAGTGCTGGCACGAAACGGGCACGAAGTACGTGTTCGGATTCGGGAAATCCAAGCTCATGTTGGTGAAGGTCTCCATGTAATGGGAGCCCAGGAACGAGTGCGTCTTGTTCTTGCAGGCGATCATGCAGCCGCGCAAGTCGGAGCACGTGTCGAGGTTGAAAACGAAACCAAGCCTTGTCATGCTACATCACCTTCTCAGCCTGCGGCATAAGAGCCTCAAGCTCTTCTCGCGTGATCATGGGACGGTACTTCTCGATATCTTCGTCGCTGCACTTGTACACCTTGCACAGCTGGGAACGCAGGCCGCACGTGCCCGTCTCGGGGGTGCGGTTGTCGCATTCCAAGAGGTTCTCGCAGTTCCACTCGAGGCCGCCGTGCTGGCCTTCCGACGCGGCGCGCTCGGGGCGCCACCAGCCGTGCTGCGAGTAGGACACGACGCCGGGGGTCACCATGAACCTGAAGCTCACGCGCCCCATGACGCGGTTGTACGGCGCGCGACCGTGGTCGGGGGCCGACTCGACCCACACCCAGTCGCCGTGGGTGACGCCGAACTCCTTGGCCGTCTCGGGGTTGATGAACACCTCGGGCGTGGGGTTGCACTCGCGCAGCCAGGGGATCTGGCGGAACTCGGAGTGGAACCAGCCCACCTGGCGCTTGCCGGTGGTCAGCACCAGCGGGTACTCCTTGGCCTTTTCCGGCTGGCTGTAGGGGGACTCGGCGGGCTCGGCGTACGTGGGCAGCGGCGGGTAGCCGTACTTGTGGTGCAACGTGGAGAACAGGTTGGCCTTGCCGGTGTCGTTGGGGAACTTGCCCGCTATCTTGTAGCGGAACAGGCTGCGCTCCAAATCGCCCGAGGGATACGGGACCTTGCGCATCTCCAGGCACTCTTCCCACGTATGGTTCGTGAACTCGCGGCACCAGCGGTCGCGCTCCTCGTCGATGGTGTCGTTCTCCCAAAGCTTGCCCACCTTGCCGGCCCAGTAACGGGTGTTGTCGGGGTTCAGCAGGCGGTCGTTGTTGTAACGCGGGTCGAACTCCTCCAGCTTGTGCGCCAGGAGCGCGCCGAAGTCGTAGTCGTGCTTCGCCTCGCAGATGGGCTCGCAGCCGCGACGGTACGCGTTCTTGTACGGCGGCGAGAACAGCGTGGAGAACTCCAGGTAGTTGCGCTCCATCCACGTTTGCGCCGGGAACACGTAGTCCGCCCACTCGGCGGTCGGCGTCATGACGAAGTCCACGCACACGTGCAGCTCGATCTTGCTCTCGTCCTCCAGAACGCGCAGCCAGCGCGCGGTGGAGGGGTCGTGCAGCAGGAAGTTGGAGCTGATGGTGACGATGCCGTGAACCGGGTACGGGATGCCGGTCTCCATGGCCTGGATGGTGGTTCCCACGTCGGGCACGTTGAGCGTGGCGTCGGCGTTCTCGGGACGCGCGGGGTGCCAGCTGGTCCAATCCTCCCACGAGTTGCCGCAGGCGATGCGGTGGGTGTAGTACCCCAGGCGCTTGCGCTTCTGGTCGAGGGACAGGCCGTCGCCGTAGCTGATGTCCCACTCGCCGGGGAACGGCAGGGGCGTCACCGGGTAGAACTGCAAAAACACGGTGTTCGCAGACGCGTCGACGGAGCCCGTGAGGATGCGCATGCAGGCAACCGAGAGGAAGTGCTGCGAGGCGTTGGTGGACATGTGGTTGGTGTCCCAGCCGAAGTCGATGGGGAACTTGGAGTTGACCAGCATGTTCACAGTGCGCTCGATCTGGTCGGCGGGAATCCAGGTGACTTCCGACGTCTTCTCGTACGTCCACTCCCGCACCTTGTCGGCCAGAAGCTGGAAGGCGGGGGTGCACTTGGTGGGCTGCTTGTGCTTGCCGATCTCGATCGTGTAGGTGCCGAACAGCTCGGGGTCGAACGTGTCGGGCAGCACGGCGGGCGAGTACTCCGTGGAGGGGATGTTCTGCTCGAAGCGCTCGACGCAGGCCTCGTAGTGGGCCTTGCCGCTCTCGCCGCCCTCCCACTGGATCTCCTCGGCGTCCCACCACTTGGGACGGTTCTCGATGGCGTCCCACACCATGTAGCGATGCGGGGAGCCGCCCTCGATGTAGTCGCTCTCCATGAGCAGCCCGCCCGTGTCCTCGCGCACGAGGAAGGCGGCGTTGGACCATTCTTTGACGAAGGCCTTGTCGTACTTGTCCTGCTCGATCAGCTCGCGCAGCACGCACAGCGCGTAGGCCATGTCGGTGCCGGGGCGCACGGGCAGCCACTCGGTGCTACGGGAGGGGAACGCGCCGCAAACCGGGTCCAGCGTGACGCGCGGGAAGCCCGACTTCTCGGCCTCGACCTGCGCGGAAGCCAGAAGCGGAAGCGAGTACTCCATGTTGTTGCCGCACGAGATGTGGAAGTTCGTGTCGGGCTGCGTGGCGAAGGCGGAGTTCAGCATCATGCCGAAGTTCACCTGATGGTGCGTCTGGGGCAGTAGGCAGTGCTGGGTCACGCCCACGTAGTTGTTCGGCGTGCCGATCGTGCGGGCGATCTTGTTCGCGATCCAGCCCATGTCCTGGCGGCCGGTTCGGCCGGGGAACACGAAGGTCTCCGGGCCGTACTTCTTGGACATGTCGTATATTTTCTCAGCGACCTCCTGGATGGCCTGGTCCCAGGAAATGCGCTCCCACTTGCCCTCGCCGCGCTTGCCCGCGCGCTTCAACGGGTAGCGAACGCGGGTGGGACTGTACTCGAGCTGCACGGTCGCAACGCCGCGGCCGCAAAGCGGGACGCCGCCTTCCTCCGGCGGCACGGCCTCCATCGACACGACGCGGCCGTCCTCCGAAACGATGTACGCCGGACAGGTTAGCGTGCAAGCCCGGCAATGGCCGTATACTTTCTCTCTCGTCATCCTCTTCTCCCTTCAGATAAGCTCTCTCGCCTCATAGCTCACTTCTTTCCATCGACATGATTGTTCCGATGCGAAAGTCCCCCACTGGCCAAGCGCGCCTCCCTCCTTTCTCCGACGACTGCAACGATGCGTCGACTGTGGACGAAAATCGCCGTTGGATCCGAGTTCGGACAAGGTCTGTCCCCGTTGGGGGAGTGTGTCATGCGGGGAAGATCGGCAACAATGAGCCAGAAGCAGTAATCGCCGCGCACCCTGTTGGCGTTTCGGCTATATCCGAAGGATCGTGTTGTAGGCTTCGAGTATTACGTCAAGTAAACCCGCTGGTGGGAAAGCGGGCGATCTTGATGCTGGAGAAGTTGGCGGGTTGTACCGCACAACCCGTTGACAGCCCAGTTGCTGAAACACGCGGATGTCGCGAACGCCAATTGAGGAGCCGGTTGCTTCGTGGCGGACGGGTCGACATGGGCCATGCCGGCAGCGGTTCGACATGGAGCGGTACGACTTCACGGCAGAGATTTCGAGGTACGTGATTAATTCTCGTGCAGAAACCGGCTGTGCGCGAACAGGCGACGGCGTTTTGCCTGTTCGGGAAGTTTCCTCATGCTTTCAAGAGGGCGTGCGCTCGAAAGAAAATCACATACCTCGAAATCTCTGCCATCTTGGCATGCACTCCATGTTGAACCGCCGTAGATGCACACAAACGCACGCTGCGTTTTTGAGGCAAACCCAGCGATCGGGCGAGACGGGGAGTCGTCCTGTCAGACGGTAGGGCCTTCCGAAGCGTCGGCGGAGGTTTCGGCGGATGAGGCATCGAGGCGAAAATACTCGGCTCTTACTCCCCGCCCTTGTTGCATGCGAGCAACCATTGGCTGCCGGTGGCGCCGGCGTGGGGGCAGCCGATGCAGGAAGGCTCCTTGCAGGTTTCGGCGGAGGGCAGGGCGTCAAAGGCAGCCGCAGGCAATGTTGCAGCTTCGGCAATGCTCTCGGCCAGCACCGTGGGAGCTCCGGCGGTGCGTTCAGCCTCCATCGCGCGCAGCACCAGCGCGGCGAACTGGCGCATGCCGCGCGCCGTGGGGTGCGTGCCTTCCAGGCCCTCGTAGTCGCAGCCGAGCGCGCGCACGTCGGCAACGCGGCAGCCCTGGCGGGTGGCGGCGCCGCGGATAGCATCGTTGTAGGCGTCGAGGTGCACGCCGCGCAAGCGGTACGCGAACGTGGAGCCGTCACGGCCGACCACGCGGCCCGGGCACAGGGTGCAGCACCAGATTTCGGCGCGCGGGTAGGCGACGCGCATCCGCGCGAGCATGGCCTCGTAGGCGGCCCCGAACCGATCGGCCGCGTCGGCGGGCGCCAGACCGGGTTCGCGTTCCTCGCCCAGCGCGGCAGCGTCCAGGCACACGGGCATCGCGCTGCCGCGGCCGACCGCCTGAGCGTCCGCCCCGCCCCAGCCGTAATCGTTGATACCGATGAACACGAGGACGGCGTCGGGGGCCCGACCGTCGCGCGCGAGCGCCGCGATGCGCTCCGCGCTGTTGCCGGCCGGAAAGCCCGCGCCCTCCACCATACTGCCCGAATACGACCCGTTTGCCAGCAACTCGCCGTCCAGCGCGCCCACCACCTGCGCCCACCACGTGTCCTGCGGCGCGAGCACGCCGGTGGCCTCCTGCCGTTCGCCTTCGTAGAACACGCGGAAGCCCTCCGGGTTGCACCCCTCGAACGTGCTGATGGAATCGCCCAGAATGGAGAACAGCCGCTTTTCCGCCATCGTTTGCCCTTCGTCGCCTCGTCATGTCCGGCCGCGCACGGCAGCGCGCGGCGGTTCGGCGACCATGATACTAGACCTGTCGCGCGCCCGCCACGGCGCCGTGCCGAATCGACGCGTCAGCCGTGCAGAACGCGCACCGCTGGGTCCGGCGACGGGTTTTCAGCCCGCATTGCGACCCCAAAGGCGCTATGGTAGAACATGGTCGTCGCGCACAGCGGCGGAAACCACGTCGAAGGAGCCCCCCATGGGTGAATCGGAAGTCGGCAACCTGTGTCTGATCGAGGGACGCCTACCCGCAGACGAGACGGTTCGCCGCCTCAAAACCGAACTGGCAGCGCACGACATCCCCGTGTTCGCCACGTTCAACCACGCCGAGAACGCCGAAAAAGCAGGCCTCGACCTGCGACCCACAACGGTTGTGGTGTTCGGCTCACCCCAAGTCGGCACCGTTCTTATGCAGGCTGAACAGCGCATATCTCTCGAACTGCCCCTGCGCATCGCCGTTTGGGAAGACGAATCCGGCCAGACTTTGCTCGCGTTCCCCCAGATGAAAGAACTCGCAGCCCGCTACGGGCTCGGCGATATGCCCGTCATCGTAAAAATGCAGGAGCTTCTGGGAAGCCTGGCGAACCGGGCTGCGGACAACCGGTAGGCGCCCGCAAGCTGCACAGGGAGCGCGTCGTTACGCCATCCCCAACCAAACCGCCACCTTCGGCACGTATCCCATCACGAATATCACGATGATCAGCGCCGGGATGCCGAACTTCAGCCAGGGCTTCGACCAGGCGGGGAAACGCGCACCCTTGCCCGTGTCGGCCTCGGCCAGGAAGTTTTCCCAACCCCAACCGCCCTTCGTCACGCAGAACAGCACGAAGAACAAGCTGCCCAGCGGCAGCAGGTTGTTCGACACGACGAAGTCTTCGATGGACTGGATGTCGCCGATGGCGGGGATCTGCACGCCTGCCAGCACGTTGAACCCGAGCGCGCACGGCAAGCTGAGCACGCACACGATAACGGCCGTGCGCGCGACGGCCGTCTTGCGCGACCAACCCCACTTGTCCATGGACCAGCTGATGAGGTTCTCGAACACCGCGATGATGGTGGACAGTGCGGCGAAGCTCATGAACACGAAGAACAGCGCGCCCCACATCTGCCCGAACGGCATCTGGTTGAACACGCTGGGCAGCGTGACGAACACGAGGCCGGGACCGCTGTCCGGCTGCACCGAAAACGCGAAGCATGCCGGGAAGATAATGAGGCCGGCCACCAGCGCCACGGCCGTGTCCAATCCGCAGATGCGCAGCGCCTCGCCCGTGAGCGAGCGCTCCTTGCCGATGTAGCTGCCGAATATCTCCATGGCCGCAATGCCCAGCGACAGCGTGAAGAACGCCTGGCCCATAGCCGCGTACACGGCGTCGCCGAAGGTGGCCCACTGCTCGGCGGCCGTCGCGCCGGCGAACAGCTTGCCGAAGTCGGGAACGAGGTAGAACTCAAGGCCGGCAAGGCCTCCTGGCAGGGTGACCGCGCGCACCACCAACACCACCATGATGCCCAAGAGGCACAGCATCATCACCTTCGTGACGCGCTCGACGCCCTTCTGCAACCCCAGGCTGCACACCAAAAAGCCCAGCACGATGACCACGAGCATCCAGCCCACCAGCTCCGTGGGGTTCGCCAGCATGTCGTTGAACACGACGCCCACGCCTGCGCTGTCCAGACCGTTGAACGCGCCCGTTCCCATCTTCACTACGAACGACAGCATCCAGCCGCCCACCGTGGTGTAGAACATCATGAGCACCATGCACCCGATGTAGCCCCACCACGAGAACCAGTGCCACTTCCGCGACGGTTGCAGCGTGTCGAACGCCAGCGCGGCGCTCTTCTGGCTGGCGCGCCCCACGGCGAATTCCATCACCATGACGGGCAGGCCCAAGATGACCAAGAACACCAAGTACATGAGCACGAAGGCAGCACCGCCGTACTCGCCCGTGATATAGGGGAAACGCCACACGTTTCCCAGCCCGATGGCGCACCCCGCCGATATCAAGATGAATCCCAGTCGCGACCCGAACCGCTCTCGCTTGGCCTCGGCCATGCCACACCCCTCCGAAAAAGTCTTGTACGATATTGCCCCGTGGCAAAACGTTGCAATTGTACAGCAAGAACGACGTTGCGGGAGAGAATCGCCGACACCTCGGCTCAATCGCCTTCGACGAGCTCCTCTTCGACGAGGGCGAGGAGCTCTTCTTGCGAATGGATGCCCATCTTCTTGTAAATGCGGTAGATGTGGCTTTTGACGGTGGGGACGGAAAGGTACATGCGCTCCGCGATGGCGCGGGCCGTCAGCCCGCCTACCAGGTGGCCGAGCACCTCCCGCTCGCGCGAGGATATGCCGTAGCGCGCCTCGATGTCCGCCAGCCCCTTCTCGTCGAAGCCGGCGCCCTCTTCCTCGGTAGGTTTGAACGAGGTGATGTCGCTCGGCACGAGCGAGAGATAGGGCGACGCCGCGAGCTTCGAATAGTAGGCGTTCAGCTTTGCGATGAGGCTTTTGATGTACGGGCTGTCCAAGACCTCCTTCTTGGCCGCGAACCCCACTTCCAAGTAATACGGCTCCTTCATCTGCACGGCCACCGTGGCGTCGTCGCTCGAGTCCACCAGCTTGTGAAAGGCCGGGACGAACGTGATGGCCTCGTCGTTGGCCACGACGCGGAAACGGAAGGCGCTGTCGCTCGTGACCATGTAGATGGCGTTCTTCCCGAACACCTTCTCGGCCACGCGCTTGATGTCGCCGTCGGACGATACGATAGGACGCGACAGGATGTCGGCGTGGCTGAGCGCCCGCTTCGAAGCCAATTCCGACTTCTTGGACACGAGCACCTGGTCGTAGGAGATGAGGTACGGCTGGTACTCGAAGCCGTTCGACTGCAGCTTCTCGACGAGCGCCGCGTTCCGCTCGTCGTCGGGGCTGAACAGGCAGAGCAGGCCGAGGGCGACGCAATCGTCCCCCTCGGCCTGCTCCAGAAGGTTGTCGACCACCTCCGCGTTGTCGCACTGGAAGTAGCGCGCGTTCGCGAATATCTGGTCGAAGCTGTCTATCAGCGGGTTGAACAGCGCCACGTCGAACGCGACGTTGTTCAGGTACACCAGCACGGTTTTCTCGGAGATGCCCGATTCGCTGGAGCGGATGTCGGCCACCCGGTCGATCATGCGCTGCTGGATGCGCAGCAGCTCCTTCGCGTCGTCGAGCAGGGCCTCGCCGTACGCGCTCAGAACCACCTTGCCCTGCGTCCGCTTGAACAGCTGGCACCCCAGGCTCGATTCGAGCGCGGACAGCGAGCGGCTCATACCCTGGGGCGTGATGAAATCCTCGTTCGACGCCGCGGCTATCGACCCGAGCTTCGCCACGTCGACGAAGTACTTCAGGTAGTTCGTCTGCATTGCCTCACCGCCCTCGTCGCGCGCGGTCGCCGTGCGAGCACGAGCGCCGGCCGCGATCACCGAGCCGTGCCGCCAAGCTCAACCTGGCGGCACGGCCGTGAAATCAAAAATGCTTTTTTGCCATGATAGCATGCCCGCGTGCGGCGCCTCGAGTCCGTGAACTTACGCCAACCCGAGCGCCCCGGCGATGAGCGGGGTGATGGAAACCGATATCACCACCATCACCAGGCTGGGCGCCCAGCCCGTCTTCACCATGTCGCCGAACGAGAAGTACTTCCGGTTGCTCGAGTACGACAGCAGCGGCACGCCGTCCAACGGCAGCATGAGGGCGATGGCCGACCACCATGCCACCATGACGCACGTTGCGGCGATGCTGCCGCCCATGCTCGCGATGATGCTCGCGAACGGCACCGCTATCAGGCCGGCGCACGCGGGGCCGGCGGGTATGACGTTGTGCAGCAGGCAGGCGATGACGGAGAGCGCGATCATGGTCGCGAGGAGCGGCCAGGCGGTCATCGGCGCCATGACCACGTCGACCAGCCATTGCGTGGCGCCTGTGCCCATAAGGGCGGCCACCAAAACGTTCACGGCCATCATGAGCAGCATCATGCCCCACGGGCTGTCCTCCAGAAAGTCGTTGAACTGGATGGCGTCGACGCCCGGGAAGAACATGAAGCCCAGCGCGATGAGGCTGACCACGGTGATGTCGATGAAGGGGATCCACGAGCTGAGAATCCACACGACCATGGTGACGAGCATGACCGCAAGGCCGGCTATCTCGTGGCGGGGGATCTTGCCGAGCGACTGGGCGCGCGCGATGCCGGAGTCCACGGCGCTCTGGGCCAGCGGCTCGGGCTTGAAAATCTTGACCAGCGCGAACCAGCCGGCGGGGATGGTGATGAGCGCCATGGGGAAGCCCATGGCGAACCACTGGACGAAGCTGATGGAAACGCCGAAGTTCTGCTCGATAAGCGTCATGGCCAGCACGTTGATGATGCAGCCGGAGGGCGTCATGGCGCCGCCGATGGCGGCGGCCCACGGAATGCCGATGGCAATGCACTTGGCGAACGCCGACTTCCCGCCCGTGGGGGTGTCGTTGGCGTCGAGCACCGTGTAGGCGATGGGCAGCATGACGGCGCACAGCGGCAGGTTGTCCATGAGCGTGGAGATGAGCGCGGTGCCCACCATGAAGCCCAGGAGCACGCGCGGCGAGCTCGTGCCCGCCCACGACAGGATCTTCCCCGTCAGGCGCACGGCCAGCGTCGATCGCGCGATGAAGCAGGCGAACGCGAAGCAGCACAGGTAGAAGATGATGGCGTTGTTGATGGAGGCGGTCCAGGCGCTGGCCGCGTCCATGATGCCGAGCAGCGGTATGAGGCCGACCATCGCCCAGCCGGTTATGGCGATGGGCATGACCTCGGTCACCCAGAACAGGATGGCCACGACGAAGATGACCAGCGACATCTTGCCGCCGAACGTCAGGCCCTCGGGGCTCGGCGCGAGGGCGACGGCCGTCATGGCGGCGATGCCGGCCAGGATGATGACGAAACGGACGAGAGGTGATTTCTTGCTCATGCTACAGCTCCTTTATCGCGGCTGGTCGACGAGCACGTCGTCGAGCACGACGTCGGCGTGCGTGCAATCCGCCTCGAGCTCGATCGGCGCGAAGCCGTCCGCCTCGATGCGCACCCGGTAGCGCCGCTTACCGCATTCGTCGTATTTGAAATCGCCGAACTCATCGGTCTTCAGGCTTGCCACGCACGAGCCGCCGTCGTCGAAGATGCCCACGCGCGCGCCGATGACGACCTCGTTCTCGCCGCGGTTCGCCACCGTGCCGGCAATCCAGCGCTTCGGGCGGTTCAGGTAGTACACGTGCGAGCCCGCACCCTCCAGCTCCTCGGCAACCGAGGCCGCGTCGAGCTCGCCCGCGAAGTCCTCCAAGTCGCCGTAGCGCAGGGCGCCCGTGGCGCACACGTCCACGCAGCGCGGCTCGCTCCAACCGTTGTCCATCAGGTGGGAGCACCCCGTGCACTTCTGGGGAACGTCCAGGGCCTCGTTCCAGTAGACCATCCCCAGGGGGCAGGCCTCGGCGATCTGCCGCTGTCCCTTCGCCTTCACGGGGTCGACGATCACCACGCCGTCCTCGCGGCGGTAGACCGCGCCGTCCTCGGCCGCCTTCATGCAGGCCGCGTCGTCGCACATGCCGCAGAACGTGGGCGTGTAGGCCACGCGCACCACCGGCACGCGCCCGCGCTCTTTCTGCTCGACCTTGCACCAGAACTGGCCGGTGGTCGGCTGCGGCAGCGCGTACGGGCTCCAGTCGTTGTCGCAATGCTCGTCTTTGCAGGCCAACTGGCAGTTGAAGCAGCCGTTGCACCTGTCCAAATCAACTACGAGGGCTTTCATGTCCCTACTCCTCCCCTATCAGGTAGTCGCGAACGTCGGCGCCGTACTCCGGCGAGTAGTTCTTGCGACCGAATTCCTCCGGATACCGCGCGGCCAGCTCGAACACGTCGACCTTCTCCACGCCGGCCAGATAGCCGGACGTCACCTCGCCGCTGGCGTTTTTAGAAGACGTGTGCGTGGGGCAGATGAGGTTGATGTCGCCGCCGCGATCCAAACCTCCGATGCCCGACACGATGACGTCGCTGTTCGCCCCGTGGTCCATGTACACCACGCCGTCGCGCACGCGCTCGGTGACCCGCGCGCCGCCCAGCACGGCCCCGCGCTCGTTGAACACGCTCACCACGTCGCCGCTCTGTATGCCGAGCTTCGCCGCGTCGGAGGGGTTCAGCCACACGGGCTCGTAGGCGTAGCCGTCGGGGCCGACGACCTTGCACGTCTCGATCTCGCGGAACCACTCCACGTCGTCGAACTCCGCGTGCACGCGCCAGCGCGGGTGGTTCGACTCCACGAGGAACGGGTACTTCTTCGCGCGCTCGCTGTTCAGGCGGTCGTCGTGGCCGTCGCCCGCCTCGATCCAGTGGGCCACCGGGCCGCGGACGTGGTCGTCGGGGAAGTGCTCGGCGAGCGTGGGCGAGTAGTACTCGATCTTGCCGGACGGCGTTTCCAGCGGGAACATCTCGGGGTTCTGCGCGAAGCCGCTCAGACCCACCATTTGGTTCTCCCAGCCCTCCACCGTGGGGATGAGCTGGTAGCGGTTGCGCTTGAACGCCTCGAAGTCCAACTCGTCGGCCGGGATGCCGCACGCCTCGTAGCCTTCCCTGATCTGCTGCTCGACCGTTTTCCCACCGGTCATGCGGTGCTTGACGTCCTCGTAGACGCCGCCGTAGCGCTCGAGCTTCTCGGCCACGGCCTGCACGGCCTCCCAGTCGGACCGGGCCTCGCCCACGGGGTCGATGGCGGCCTGCTCGTAGATGACGGCGTTCCACTGGCCGCTGTCGCAGTCGGTGCCGAAATCGCTCGTCTCGAACTTCGTGCAGATGGGCAGCACGATGTC
Source organism: Gordonibacter sp. 28C (assembly GCF_003339845.1). Taxonomy (GTDB): domain Bacteria; phylum Actinomycetota; class Coriobacteriia; order Coriobacteriales; family Eggerthellaceae; genus Gordonibacter. The sequence continues at coordinate 271,058 of NZ_PPTR01000001.1, read as the reverse complement.
GGCGAAGCGCGCGTCGTCCTCGAACCAGGGAGCCTGCACCAGGTAGAACTCCAGGTTGTCGCTCTTCAGGGCGTCTTGGTACTCGTAGCCGCCGTTCAGGCTCGTGGAGAACGCGGGGTTGTCCGACCAGAGCATCTTGATGCCGGCGTTGCCGTCCGTGGGGAACTCCAGCTTGACGAACTGGTCGGGGCGGTCGTTCGCCGCCGTGCCGTGGCCGTACCAGCTGAACGACTCGCCGCGCAGGGCCTTGTGCACGTGGCACTTGGCGATCATATGGTCGGCGTTGCTGCCGATGATCCACCCGTTGTAGGCAGCAGCCGTGCTCGGCGCGAGCTTCGAGGGCGGGATGGGGCTGCACGACGTCATGCCGAACAGCGTCCATTCGATGAACTTGATGGAGATGCGCCCCGGCATGCCCACGCCCTGCATGCCCAGCAGGTAGACCTCGAGACGGGCCGGCTCGTGCGCGAACGCGGCGCGGATGAAGGAGCCGCCGTTGCAGTGGGCGATGGACACGTTGTGACGCGCCCAGTAACGGGCGAGCGCTTTGATGCGGTAGGCGGGTATGCCGCAGATGGGCTCGGCCCATTCGGGCGTCTTCGGCACGCCGTCCTCGTTGCCCAGCACGTAGTATTCCAACCAGTCGAAGCCGATGGCGTGGGTCTCGACGTATTCCTTCTCGTAGGTTCCCTCGGTCAGCCACACGTACGCGATGGCCAGCTGCAGGGCCGCGTCGGTGTTGGGAAGCACGGGGAACCACTTGTCGGCGTGCACCGCCGCGGTGTAGTTGCAGTCGGGCGCGATGGCGATGTGCTTGATGCCGCAGTCGTCGAACCAGTACGCCAGCTTCGAGGCGAGCTGGCCGCCCCACGCCGACGTCGTGGTCTCCAGGTCGCACCCCCAGTACAGCATGGCGTCGCAGTTCTGGGCGATGTCCTGAGCTGTGTTCGTGGAATGGGTGTTCTGCCCGACGGGGTCCATGCCCCAAGCGTGCTTGGCGCCCCAGTACCAGCCTTCCCAGCTGTCGGGGTTGCGCGCCTGCACCGTGTAGCCGCCGCACAGCTCCAACAGGCGCGTCATGCAGCCGTGGGGCGCATGCACCGCCTTGCTCTCGCCGTGGCCGTCGGCCTGGCACAGGATGGAGTACGGGCCGTACTCGTCGTGAACGCGCTTGATCTCGGCGGCGATGATCTCGGTGGCCTCGTCCCACGAGATGCGCACGTACTTGCTCGTGCCGCGCGTCTCGGGATGGCGCTCGCCTTGCGGGTCCCAGTCGACGCGCTTCATGGGATGGGCGACGCGGTTCTTGGAGTACGTGCGCCGCTTGTACACCAGCGGGAAGGGCGGCGTGTACGACTTCATGCCCGGCTCGAACGTCGTGCCGTTGCGGCCGGTCAGCGTCCAGTAATTCAACTCGTCCTTCGTGTACTGCTCGTCGTAGTGCACCGGCCTGATGCGCACGAGCTTCCCGTCCTTCACGTCGGCGGCGACCATGTTCGCCCCGCCTCCGCAGGCTTCCAACCCCAAATTGTGAACGACGGTCGTATCTGCTATCTTCATGCCTCTTCCTCTCACTCTTCGTCTCGTCTAGCAAGTCTTGGTTACCGAGCCTCCTCCGCGTCTTGGGCAGCGCGCTCGGCCACGCGCACCTCGTGGACCTTCTTGTCCGATTTCACGAAAACGACGACGGCGACGGCCGCCAGAACCGCAAGCGGGGCAAGGACGAACTGGCCGTTCGCCTGCCAGCCGATGGAGGAAACCGTGGGCGAGACCACGTAGCCTCCCACCACCTGGGCCACGCCCGTGGCGAACGCCATGGTGGCGAGCGCAAGGTCCGTCTTCTTCGGCTCGGGCACGAGCACCGGCGTGATGGCGCGGGTTCCCGTGGGAACGAGCGCGCCGCACAGGCCCATGACGATGCTGGCCGCCCAAGGGCCGGTCATGTCCGATCCCGGCGTGAAGTACAGGAAGCCCATGCAAACGGCCACCAGCAGGTACCCTACGGCGATCATCCACTTGCGGAAGTTGAGCTTGTCGGCCGCCACGCCGAAGCCGATGCCCAGGGGGATGGAGATGAGGGCCGTCCAGTTGGGCAGCATCGACGAGTCGAATACGCTCAGCCCCTTGACGTTCTGCAGGAACGTCGGGTACAGCGTGTTGATGTTCGCCACGTAGTCGAACACCCACACGAAGAAGAACGCGCACACCACGATGCCGGCCACCATGAAGTTCTTACCGGGGCGCTTGCGCTTCGACGGGTCGCCGTCCAAAAGCTCGTTCTCCGGAACGGCCGGCATCTTGCAGCTGACCAGCAGCCAGACGATGGACACGAGCTCCATGGCTATGGACACGTACCAAACGGGGTGCCACGAGAACGGAACCGCCGCGCCGCCCGCGGCCTCGAAGATCATCGGAGCCGTGAAGAACGCGATGACCACGCCCACCGGCGTCCACTGCGACCAGATGCCCATGCAAAGCCCCTGGTTCTTCAAAGGGAACAGACGCGGCATGATGTTCGGCCCGATAACGCAGATAAGGCCGTAGGATATGCCCTCGAGCGTGCGGCCCGCCAAGAACAGCGCGGTGTCCGTTGCGAACACGCACACGAGCGATCCCACCAACTGCAGCACCGAGGTCACGACGATAGAGAACTTGACGCCCAGCCGCTGCATGACCAGCATGCCGGGAAACGCGAGCAGCATGCCGGCTATCGAGTACACGCCCATGATCTGGCTGAGCATGTCCACGGACATTCCCAGGTCGGCGCCGATGTATTGAATGGCCGGTGCAGCCTTGAACTGGTTGAACGTTGCGGTGAACCCCAGGAAGAACAGAGCCGCGAAGCATATCCACCGCTCTCTCGAGTTCAGCTGCCTGTCTTGAACCCCGTACTTCGCCACCGATGACTCCATAAGCCCCCTCCTCCTTCAAAACGCATTCCCCTTATCGCAGCGGGGGACGGTTGGGAGCAGGGATTGCTCCGGCAGAAGGGACGATGGTCCTTGTTCGAATCGAACCCGTCGTCCGACCGTTCGACCGCGCAAGGATATAGTGTCAAAGGAGGGCGTCCGAAACCATAAACAACGAATCCGCTAGGGATTCATAATCTGTTGCGACTCATACTGCGCAGGGAAACAGGGTGCGCGAAAATATGCGCATACATGCCTGAACAGGTGTTTCTTTAGGATTATGATCGGCTGCGAGCGTTTCAATGATAGTTTTGGTCAGGTCAAATTGATACGCCCTCTATCATCGAGCGCCGCCCGCTCGGTATGATTTTTCGCGCCGCGCCTACCGCACCGCGTACTTCTCGACGGCGTCCTCGTTCAGCGTCACGCCGAGGCCCGGCCCGGCGGGCGGGTAGACGCGGCCGTCCTCCATGCGTATCTGCTCGTTGATCAGGCTGGGGCGCGCGGGATCCTCGTAGTCCATGAACTCGCAGGGGTAGCTGATGGTTTTCAGAGCGCAACCCATGTGCACGATGGCGGTCATGCCCAGATCGCTCTCGGATTGGCTGCCTATCATCATCGGGCGGTGGTACGCCTCGCACAAAGCCGCGATCTTGCGACCGTAGGTGTAGCCGCTGCGGGGTATCTTGATCATCATCACCGAGAGCGCGTCTATGTCTATCTGGTGCGCGATGTCGTACAGGGTGAAGTTGCTCTCGTCCCCCGCGATGGGGATGTCGATGGCGTGCGCCAGACGCACGCGGTCCTTCTCGTTCGTCGCGGCCATCGGCTCTTCGAAATAGTCCAGTTCGCCGCGCAGGGCATCGTGCACCCGCTTCGCCTCGAAGTACGTGTAGCTCTGGTTGCCGTCGATGTAGAGCTTCGTATCGCGCGTGATAACCTGGCGCAGCGCGTGCACGCGGCGGATATCGGCGTCCGCGTCGACGCCGCCCTTCACCTTGAAGGCCCTATACCCTTTGCCGTTCAGCTCGCGCGCTTGGGCGAGCATGGCCTCGTCGCTGGTCAGCCACAGAATGCGGCTCGGTTCGATGCTGTCGCGATAACCGCCGAGCAGCTTGTGGCACGGCTGCCCGCACGCCTTGCCCATGATATCCCACAGCGCCACGTCGATGCCGCCCTTCGCGGCGAGGTTGCCCTTGATGAACGCCATCTTCTCGTGGGCCTTCTCAACATCGAACGGGTCGAGGCCCGCCACCAGCGGGGCCAACAGGTCGTTGATCACGTGCACCATGCCCACTTGCGTCTCGCCGTAGATGTTCTCGCGGGGAATGGCCTCGGCGATGCCCTCGACGCCCTCGTCGGTCATGATCCGTACCAGCACATGGGCTTGGCTGGTCATGCGCCCGGTGGCCCATTCCATGGGATGGGGCAAAGGAAGGTTCACCGGAATAGCCCGCACGCTTTGGATTTTCATGCTCGATCATCGCCTTTCGTCTGCGCCGCTTGGCGGCACGATACCCAGATGCCGATTGAGGCCACCGCCCAGGCGTTGTCCCAAGCGGTTCGCATCTTGTCGTTTTCCGTTATACCACTAAGCGGCCGAAGAAAGAACGAACCCCCCGGATTGTCCGAAGCCGATATGCCGAAAAGGGCGGCACGCTGAACTCGTTTTACGGCTCGAAGATAGAAGGATTTTCGATTTCAGAAAAGTAACCAGATCAGCAGGAACCTCGCCACGGCTAAGGCCATATGCCAAAAAATTCTTCGCATGTATAGAGTTTCGAGAATCGATCATAAGAAGCAAAAGCAAAATGCTGGTATGATGAAAAAATAGTTTTGCTACCCGAGCTGGGCGTCTTGCACCCAGTCATAGCTTGGAGAGCGGGATTTGAGGCCTTGGCATATCACAACGACTCCGCTTGCGCCAGTTAGGCATTGCCCATGGTTGCCGTCTCTTATTTGATCGTGATTCTTGCCGGAATGGTTATCGTGGGGCAGATAGCCGGCGCCTTTCTTTGCAAGAAAAACTCTTCGCGAATGATCTTGCTCTGCCTTTCCCTCATAGGATCTCTCGCGGTGCTCGTGTCAATCATCTGGATGCTCTGTGAGAGCGCTTCTCAAGCCGACTGGAGGACGATCGAGGATACGGTAGGAGCGTGGTTCATTTCAGCCGCGACGTTCTCTCTTATCGTCGGGTCACTTGCCGTTGTGACGTGCGTTAAAAGCGCAAAGAAGTAGATTCTGCCTACGTCGTTCCGTCGGCCACCCGGCTGGCGACCGCCTTCTTCCTCCTGCTGTTCAGGGCCGCTTCCACGCCGATGGCCGCTATGCCCAGCCAGATGAGCGCGAAGCAGATGCCGTGGGCGAACGTGAACTGCTCGCCGTAGAACGCCACGGCCAGCACCAGCGCGATGGTGGGGCTCACGTACTGGATGAAGCCGATCACCGTGAGCGACACGCGGTTAGCCGCGGCGGAGAACAGCAGCAGTGGAACGGCCGTCAGCACGCCGCATCCCGCGAGCAGCGCCATGTCCGCCACCGGCCCGGTAACGGCCATGGCATCGGGCGTGGCCGGCGCGATCTGCCAGATCCACGGAGCGACCGCCCCCACGCCCAGCGCCACGGCGCCGATAAGGCCCGTCAGCAGCGACTCGAACGCCATGCCGGGCAGGGCCGGGTAGCCGCCCTTCTTCTTCACCGCGCCGTACACGCTGAACGTGAGCGCCAGCGCAAAGGCTATCCAGATGTCGCCGCCGTTCGCGACGATGAAGTACCCCACGCCCAGCGCGGCAAGCGCCGTGGCGACCTTCTGCATGGGAGTCAGCCGCTCTTTGAAAACAATCATTCCCAGCGCGATGCTGCACAGCGGGCACAGGTAATACCCGATGCTCGTCTGCAGCAGGTGCCCGCTGTTGGCCGCCCAGATGTACACGCCCCAGTTGCACGAAACGATGAGCCCCGAGGCCAAAAACGTGCGCACCGCGCGCGGATCGCGGAACAGATAGAGGAAGCGCGTCCGCTTCACCAGCACGCACAGGGCGATAACCGCCGCGCACGACCACACCATGCGCCACGCCAGCACCTCGAAGGCGGGAATGGCCGAAAGCAGCTTCCAGTACACGGGCATGACGCCCCACAGCAGGTAGCATCCCAGCCCTTGCAAGAATCCCGTCCGATCGGTCCGCTGTTCGCTTTCGCCCTCCGCCAATGCCTGCTCGCTCACAAACCCGCTCCTCGCTCTCGATGCATCCGCAGCATTATACCTCTCCGCGGCTTATACGGCGCTCAATGACAGGCGGCCGGCCGCGATCACGCGTAACGCGCGAAAGCTTCGACTGTTACTATATAGGCGAGACTCGCTCGCGCATTTCAGGAAACGGAGCATCGCCATGTACCGCTACGTGCTTTTCGACCTCGACGGCACTTTGACCGACCCGCAAGAGGGCATCACCGCCTGCGTCCAGCACGCGCTCGCCGCGTTCGGCATCGACGAGGCGGCCGACCAGCTCACCCACTTCATCGGCCCGCCACTGCATCGCTCGTTCATGGAATGCTACGGCTTCACCGACGCCGAGGCAACCGAGGCGGTGCGCGTGTACCGGGAGCGCTTCGGCACGTTGGGCATATTCGAAAACCGCGTGTACGAAGGGATGCCTGAGCTTTTGGGGAAGCTGGCGGAGGCGGGCATCGTCGCGGCCGTGGCCACTTCGAAACCCGAACCTTACGCAGTGCGCATCCTCGACCACTTCGATCTTGCCCGTTACTTCGACGTGGTGGCCGGCAGCAACATGGACGGCTCCCGAACCGACAAGGGAGACGTCATTCGCGAGGCCCTAGCCCGCCTCGGCCAGCCGGACAAGCACGAGGTTGTCATGGTGGGCGACCGCAAGCACGACGTGGAGGGCGCGCGCCGCGAGGGCATCGACGCGATAGGAGTAACCTGGGGCTACGCCCCCGAAGGCGAGTTGGAAGCAGCTGAACCGACCTTCCTGGCATCGTCGTTGTCCGACCTGCGCGACCTTCTGCTCGGGTTGGATGGGCGCTTGAGAGACAAGGGAGAGGAGCTCTTCTCGTGAAACTTCTACTGCTGTTCGGCGACACCGCCGTGAGCCGGATCGCATCGTTAGCTTGCAAAAAGCCTGCCGCCCTTTTGAAAGGGCGGCAGGCTGAATGAGCGATTAGCGACGTCGCAAATATTCGAGCCGATCGCTACGCCAGATCATCACGCTTGCGCGCAGTAAACGCTGCCGCACCGGCGGCAACCGCGCAGAGAGCCAGGCAAACGACGGCAAAGGCGAGCGGATCTCCCGTAGATGCAAGTTTCTTCGCATTGTCATCCTGGATGTCTATCGAAACGAGCGCGGCCCCATCGTCTTCGTCCTCGGGTTCGGGCGCAACAGGAGGCTGCCCCGTCACCAAGTAATCCGAGAAGTGCGGCGTCAAGAACACCAGATAGCCGTCCTCGATCCACGACTCCATTTCAACGGGAACGCCCGTCTTTTTGTCAAGGTAGTGCACCCTCAATGTAGACGCGTCCAAGTCGGCCATGTCTCCTTGAATCCTCAGCTTGACGCGCAGCATGCCGGAAGCCTCGTCCTCGCCCCAAGAAACCGTATCGCCGCTCGCGTCGGCAAAGCGAATATCGAAAACGCCGGCCACCTGAGCTGTGCCAACGACCACCTTGTCTACGACGGCCTGAGTAACCGCATCGAGCGCATTTTGCGGCTCGACCACCAACGTGATGGGGCCTACCTCGTCTTCTTTGGCTTTCACCGCGGCAAGCGCGGCCGCATCATCAGCTTCGACGGCGGCCGAACCGTCCCCGACTGCGGCGAGGGGAGCTGCCGCGACGTTTACCATGCATGCGGCCGTTAAGCCGTTTACCGTGCTGGCCATGATGGTTGCGCTTCCGGCCCGGTGCACCGTCACAACGCCAAAGACGTCAACGCTTGCCACAGACGCATCGGTGCTGGACCAAGCAACGGAAGCATCGTCGGCATCGAATGGCGTCACCGTGGCTTTAAGCCCGAACTGACTTCTCTCGCCGATCCGGGTTGATATCGCAGTGCGGTCGAGCGTGATTTCCGTTGCCGGATTGCTGACGAACACCTCGGAGGTGGCCGTCACCTCGGCCGTTGCAGACTGCCCACCGGCAAGTTTAGCCGTGACGGTCGCCGTCCCGGTTTTCAAAGCGGTCACCAAACCGACGTTGGACACCGTGGCCACCTCGTTATCGGACGATGACCACGCCAGCGCGTCGTCGTCCACCGCGCCGGGCAGCTCGCCGGACACGACGGCAGAAAGCTGGGCCGTCTGTCCCTTCGTCAGGTCTAAGCGCTTCGCGCCAAGCGCTATGGCGGTCGCGGGATTCCTCACCTCGACGGCGCACGTAGCGGCATGCTGACCGTCTTCGGTGGTAACCGTGAGCGTTGCCGACCCCTTTGACACCGCCGTGACCAATCCGTTCTGGTCGACGGAAGCCACCTCCGGAGCCGACGACTCCCAAACAACGTTCTTGTTCGTGGCGTTATCGGGTTCCACCACGGCCTTCAAGGATTCCGAAACCTTGCCAGTTAAAACAAGCGATACCTTGTCTAACGTGACGCCTTCGGCATGCTGGGCAACCGTGACCTTGCATGTCGCCGTGAAACCGCCATCCAACGTTTCGACGGTTATATCCGTAACTCCCGCAGCAACGGGTGCAACAGTGCCGTCGGCATCGACGGTGGCAACGGTAGGATCTGACGAACTCCAAATCATCTGTTTGTTCGTCGCAGTGACGGGCTCGACGCTGGCCGTGAGCTCCGACGCCTCGCCGCCAACGAACAGCGACAGTTCGGAAGCGCTCAAGGAAACCCCTGCGACCGGAGTCGTGACCTCGATGTCGGGCGTCGTGGCCGCCTTCTCGCCCGCCTTGGCAGTGATCGACGCCGTGCCGTTCCCGACAGCGGTGACCAGACCGTCGGCTCCCACCGTCAACACGTTCTCGTCGGACGACGACCAAGCAATCGTCCTGTCGGTCGCATTCGCAGGAAGCACCTCTGCGGACAGTTTCTGGACGGTTCCAACTTCCATAGCGGTCTTCACACCGCCCGAGATCGCAACGCTTTCCACGGGAACAGCCGGTGCCTCCCCAGGTCCGACGTGCACCTTGATGGTGCCGAGATCCTTCATGATGTACTCGTGCGTCTCGTAGTCGACGCCAAGGAAATACTCGACCTTCACCGTCGTATCGCCAACGTTCTTGCCCAGCAAGGTGAACAGAGGGTTCTGATCCTCGTCGGGGCTCGCCTTGATCGGAGCGATGTAACCGTTCGCGCTGGTGAAGCGCACCATGGACGGCTTCCAATTCGAACCCGATACGCGACTGAGCAGCTGGAATTCACCTCCTTGCTCCAGAGTGATATCCGACGTGTCGCAGACAACGTCCTCCGGATCGACCTGCGGGCTCTCAACCGTGATCTCGCACGACTTCGAATTGCCGAACACGTCGGTGATAGTGATGGTAGCCGTGCCCGCTTTGTTCAGATTGAGCAGGTACTTGCTCTCCGCAGCCGAAGCGGCGACCTCGGGATCGCTCGATTCGACGGACTTGATGAACGCGCTGTAGCCGTGCCAGGCGAAACCAAGGTAGTCGGTATTGTCGAAGCGCCCGAGCGGCTCGTTCGCCATGCCGGAACCACCTTGCCCGGCGCTCGGCGGCACGATTTGAACGACGCCTGGCGCAAGCGTTCTCTTTTGATCTACGATCAGCTCTGGTGTGTCCGGTTCAACTGCCGACACGCTCATCGAAGTCTCGAACGAATTCGACGTCCCGTTCTCCATCATCCTGAACGTTACCGGATATCTTCCCGCCGCATGCGCCCAAAACGTGTAATCCATCTTGTTGATGCCACTGGCAGACGTCGTGCAATCGAGACTGTCGTGGTCCTTTTCCACCCATTCACCGTAACCGCCGGTTTTTGGCAGATCGGGATTCTCGGTGGCGTAAGCCACCGTCGCCGTGGCCCTTCCGCTGTGGGACTGATCGCACACCGGACACTTCTCCACATAATCGATCGTCAAATCGGCAGGATCGACCGACAGACCGGTCACTTTGTTAGCTTTGGCGGCAACGGTCACTTTTACCGTGCTTTTTATCTGGTAATGATCGAATTTTCCTGGGAAGTCATACGTTGCCGAAATAACGGCATCGCCAGCCTTCTTGAATGAGTAGCGAATTTCAGCAGCGGACGAGCTGCTTAGGCCCGGAATAGCTTCGGGGGTGAACACTTCCGCTGTCACAACCGACTCGTCGGAGGACGTCACCGTGAAGTTCCTCGCCGCGTAAGCCGCCTCGCGGTCTTCTCGATAGAAGTTCGAGCTTTCGACGGAGTTTGCAAATCGAATGGACGGGATAGTGACCTGTTCTTGACCTGCCACGAAATAGCCGTTCGCCACCTCCTCGGAAAGCACAACAAGGTCGTCGGACGCCTGAGGTAGCACCTCCGACTCGCCGAAGCGCTCCACCAAAGCGGAGGTGTCCGAGATCTTGTTGTACCTGCAGTTGAAGAGCATGACCGTTTGCGGTATCGAATCTACGTCGAGTTCCGTGAACCCGCATCCATCGAGGTTGAGCGATCGCAAATCAGTGCACGCTGAAACGTCGACGCTCTTGAAAGCCTTGCAGTATTGCACACTCAGGTTTTTGAGCTCGCTACCAAAAGAGACCGACGTAAGGTTTTCCATGTTGGTCAGGTACAACGAGACGAGGCTCGAACAGGCGGATACGTCGATCGACTCGACATGGGAAACCTCGCTGCGCTGATCGAGCGTGAAACCCTGCACGAGCACGTCCTCGTACGTCTCGCCCTTGACCATTTCGCCCATATCGTAGCTGATCTGCGTCACCGTCATTCGGTCGCCTACGACAATGTTCTTGGGAAGATTCTCAGCGTACGAGATATCTGCTTGATGATAGGTAACCGGCGTGCCGTCTTCATGGAAGAGCGGGTATCCGTTCTCGTCCTTCGCTTGGACATCGTACACATACCCGTAGTAAACCGGCTCGCTTGCCGCGGCGACGGCCTGCCGTGCTCCCAACGCGGGCACGAGCAGAATCGCCAGCGCGAACGCGAGCAGAACCCTCAACACGCGTCCGATCCCTACGCTGCCATGCACAGGCTTAGCACACTCCCCCATGACTCTCCCATCCTTCGCTCCACCATGTTTTTCGCATACCGTAACAACATCCATTTTTCGATATTGTTTTTACGGTATAGGATGGGATGCCACCATCGCAGTTGCATAACAGCCATTCGACCTGATTAATGCGGCCTTTCGGCAAGCAAAAGGCTTTCGCAAACCCGGCGTGCCAATGTCGCCGACAGACGAGGGGCCGGCAGCAAAAGCCGCCGGCCCCTCGTCTGTCGCGAAGTCCTGCCGCACCGAACGGTTCGGAGGCGTCGCTCGTATCTAGGTTTTTGCGCGCCTCTTAGAACTCCAGCTCCTTCAAGCGGTCGAACACCACGTCCTTGCGGGTGAGGAAGTCCCAGGGGTCGAAGATCTCGTCCAGCACTTCGGCGCTGAGGTTCGCCTCGGGGTCGGCCTCGAGATTCTCGCGGTAGGTGGGACCGTCCACGGCGTTCTGGATGTCCTCCCATACCTTCATGGCGTTGCGCTGCACGATGACGTAGGCGTCCTCGCGGCTGATGCCGGTGTCCACCAGGGCCAGCAGCACCTTCGAGCTGAAGATGAGGCCCTTCGTGCGCCACAGGTTGTGCTCCATCTTGGCAGGGTAGGTCTGCAGGCCGTCCAGCATCCACTGCATTTTGCCGAACATGTAGTCCAGCGCGATGAAGCTATCGGCCAGCGCCACGCGCTCGGCGCCGGAGTGGCTGATGTCGCGCTCGTACCACAGCGCCACGTTGTCGAACGCCACTTGCGCGTTGCTCTTGACCGTGCGGGCCAGGCCGCAGACGCGCTCGGCCGTGATGGGGTTGCGCTTGTGAGGCATGGCGCTGGAGCCCTTCTGCCCCTTCGCGAACGGCTCTTCGACCTCGATGACGTCGGACTGCTGCAGCAGGCGCACCTGCATGGCGATGGACTCAAGCGTGGAGGCCGTCACGGCCAAGCCGGCCATCACCTGCGCGTGGCGATCGCGCGCCAGCACCTGCGTGGACAGCGGGTCGGCCGTAAGGCCCAGGCGCTCGCACACGTATTGCTCGACGAACGGGTCGATGCTGGAGTACGTGCCCACCGCGCCGCTGATGGCGCCCGTGGCGGCCACCTTGCGGGCCTCCTCCATGCGCGTCTGGGCGCGCTTGAGCGCCCACGCCCAGCTGCCGAACTTCATGCCGAACGTCATGGGCTCGGCGTGGATGCCGTGCGTGCGGCCCACGCATAGCGTCTCCTGGAACTCGAAGGCGCGGCGCTTGCACGTCTCGCCCAGCTGCTTGATGTCTTCCAGGATGATGTCGATAGCCTGCGTGATCTGGTAGGACAGCGCGGTGTCGCCCAGGTCGGACGACGTCATGCCGTAGTGCACCCAGCGGCTGGGCGGCTCCTGCCCCTCCGGCACGTCGGCGTCGATGTACTCGGCCATGTTCGTGGTGAACGCGATGACGTCGTGGTTCGTCACCTTCTCGATCTCGTCGATGCGCTCCACGGTGAAGTCGGCATGCGCGCGGATCCACGCGGCCTCTTCCTTCGTGATGCCGGACTTGCCCAGCTCGGCCTGCGCCTCGCACGCCAGCACTTCGATTTCCTTCCAGATGGAGAACTTGTTCTCAAGCTCCCAGATGGCGCCCATCGCGGGGCGCGTGTAGCGGTTGATCACGCCGGTCCCTTTCCCACGTCGTACCTGATGGCAATCAGCATACCGCACTGCAGGTGAAGCGCGCCGTTTTCCATGGAAAGCGCCGAGGGAATGTACGCCGAAAGACATAGACGTCCTGCAAGAGCCTCAGCACGAATGACGGCTGTGAACGATTTTCGCTTATTCGAGAAAAGTGCGACCTGGGATAATACTGCAATCGCCTGAAAACAAAGGCTCAAAATCGTTCACAGCCGTCATTCGTGCTGAGGCGATCTGGCGTGTGCGTTATCTCTTGACTTCTTTATCTTTGTTCGAGTAGTATATTTCCTATCATTTCACTAGGCTATTAGGAGGCGTCGAACGTGGAGCAGGTACGGTTGAGCGAGGAATGCGCACGTGGGCGCGTTCGGTCCGTGAACGTGTCGAAGCGCAAGGGCGGACGCAAGACGCCGTGTGAAGGCGGCGGCACCGTTGAGGCGCACTTCGGCGTGGCGGGCGACGCGCATGCCGGCGACTGGCACCGGCAAGTGTCGCTTCTGGCTTGGGAGTCCATCGAGAAGGCGCAGGCCATGGGTTTAGACGTGGCCGAAGGCGACTTCGCAGAGAACGTGACCACCGAGGGCATCGACCTGCTAGCTCTGCCGCTTGGCAGCCGCCTGCGCGTCGGCGACAGCGCGCTTTTGGAGCTGTCGCAGATCGGCAAGGTGTGCCACACGAAATGCGCCATCTACCATTTGGCCGGCGATTGCATCTTCCCCCGCGAGGGCGTGTTCTTCGTAGCGCTGGAAGACGGCGAGGTGAAGCCCGGCGATTCCATCGAGGTGGTCGAGCTTGGCGACGGCATGTGCGCCTACACTCCTCCTGAAGCCCTGGAGGAACTGCGCGCGGCACGCGAGCGGTAGGCAACGTGCACGTTAGCTCGCCATGGCGAAGGGACGCGTAAGTCGGCCGCGCGGGAGCGAAGCGACCCGCGCTTCGCGCGCAAGCGCGAAAACAACCGCCCAGGTTGGCGTAGCAAGACAGCGAGAAGCCCCCTCGCGCCGATAATCGGCCCGTCTCGCGGCCGAGCGTGCTTTGGCACGCGAGGGCAAGCGAGAAAGGGCCGAGGATCGGCGCGAGGGGGCTTCGCAGCGTCGGCGGGTTCCGGCGGCCGACAGGCCGCCGGAACCCCTAGGCCCGCGGAACCCTACAACCCCTTGAAAAGCGCGCGCACCTCGTCGAGCACTTCGGTGTCGGCCACCACGACGGCCTTGTCGCCGGGGTACAGCACGGTTTCCTCGCCGGCAACCTCGACGTTGTCGTCGTCTTTGGGAGACACGGCTGCTATCAGGCTGTTCTCCGGCATAGGCACGGAAGAGGCCAGGATGCCCGCCTCGTTGGAGTGGTAGCGCATGCGCGGCACGGTGATCTCGGTGAGCAGCACGTTGCCGTGCGTGAGCGACGAAGCCACGCTCACGCTGCCCAGCAGCGTTTCCTCTTCGATGAGGTTCGCGATGAGCGTGGTGGACGACACGCTTTCGATGCCCACCTCGCGGAAGATGCGCAGGTTCTTGGGGTTGTTCACGCGCGCGATGCAGCGCGGCACGTTGAACACGCGCTGGGCGATCTCGCACGACACCAGGTTATCGTCGTCCTGCCCCGTGGTGGCCACGAACACGTCGGCCTTGCGGACGCCAGCGTCCTCTTGGAACTTCGAGTCGCATCCGTCGCCGTGGATGACGAGGTAGCGCCCCTCCAACACGATGGACAGGTGGTCCGCCGTCTGCAGGTTCTCCTCGATAACGGCGACGTCGTTGCCGCTTTGCAGCAGCACCGAGGCAAGGTACTCGCCGATCTTGCCGCCACCCGCGATAACGATGTACATGGGCTTCTCCTAATCTTGAATGTAGCGAGAGAACTGCGCGATGAGCTCGTGGCGGACGCAGACGAGCACGGAATCGCCGTGGTAGAGGATCGAATCGCGCGTGGGGATGGACGATGCCGAGCCGTCGCCGCGCTCGAACGCGATGATGCGCACGTCGTGGTCGCGCTCCATCTCCGACACGCGGATGGTGCGGTGGTCGGTGTCGCGCCAGCTGAGGTCGAGCGAGAAACGCAGCAGCTCGAACTCGCCGAACGTGTCGATATGGGCGCCATGGCCCGACACGATCTTGCTGAACACGTCCTCGGCCACCAGCGACGTGCCGCACACGTGGTCGATGCCCAGCTGCATGTAGGCGCGCTCGTGGTCGGGGTTGTACAGGCGAGCGATGACGTGCGGAACGCCGAACAGGCGGCTGCCCACCTCGGCCACCATGAGGTTCGTGTTGTCGAACTGCGTGACGGCAGCGATGACGTCGCAGTCCTCAACGCCTGCCTTGACCAGCGTCTCCTCGTCGAAGCCGAGGCCCTGCACCGTCGAGCCGTTGAAGTTGCGGCCCAAGTTGGCGAACGCGTCGGCGCTGCGGTCGATGACGCACACGTTGCTGCCGTTGTCCGACAGCATGTTGGCCAGCTGCGAGCCCACGCGGCCGCAACCGACCACGATGACGTTGCTCATGAGAGTCCTTTCCCACCGTGCCCGAAGGCACCGTTTTCCGCTTGCGCCATAGCATACTGCAAGCGTCCCGCGCCCGTCCGGCATCGACACCGTTTGGCAATAAAAATAGATGGTCCGGCTCGGAAAGCAGAAAGCGCCCGAGCAGGCGCTTTCTTCATGTTCTCTACCAAGTTCCGGAGACCCATGGCCACCGGAACGTTTAGATCATCTGCATTTGGCCCAACGTGGCGTTGAACCAGTGGTCGGTGTTCGGCGGGCAGTACTTCGCCGCGTTCGCATACGTGATGGAGTAGCCGTAACCCTGCGCCAAGCCCGCCACATGGGCGTTGATGGCCTCTTCCCAGCTCGACCAGCTTCTGTCGCCCCAGCCCCAAGCGTTGTAATCCCTAAAGCAATTCACGCCCTTCGAGCTTTCGGTGTTGGAGATAGCGGGCGACCAGCGCGGGTCCACGCCGTTGTTCCAAGCGGCCGTGGCGAACGTCGCGCCCTGTCCCGCCAACGGCGAGCCGGCCAGATAGGCGTCGATGCGCTGGGTCCACTCGGCGATGAAGGCTTCCTTGCCCACGGAGAAGTCCACGTCGGGCAAGCTGGCCAGCGCCGAAGCGGCACCGTCTTGGGCGGCCCTCGCCTGCTGCTCGGCCTTCGCGGCCTCGGCGGCGGCCACGCGAGCGGCCTCCTCGGCACGGGCGGCCTCTTCGGCGGCAAGGCGCTCGGCCTCTTCCTGCGCCTCGATAGCCTGGATGCCCTTGGAGATGTCGCGCTTCGCCGTGCTGGCAAGCACCGTCGTTTCGCGCGCGGAAGAGTCGGAAGCGCTCTCGGAGAACGTCGTTGAATCCGCATCGGACGCCGGCGCGCTCATGGCGTCGATGCCGAACGCATCGACTTCCTGCGCGCTGCCGCCTGCGGAGGCGATGCCGAAGCCGATGCATCCTGCGAGCACGATGGATGCGCACCCGACCGCCGCTATTTTCGCGACGATGCCCGACTTCCGCTGCTTGTATCGTATGTCAGCCAAAACCTCGGTTACCTTTCATTGACAGCGCACGACCAAGCCGCCGAAGCGGTGACAGCGTAGTAGATTGTGGTGGGTGGTTGCTGCCGAAAGGCCGATATGCTGTTTTGTCGAGGCTTATTTTAGACCATCGGGCCCCTTGGGGGCAAAAAAGTATGGAGAAGGCCTCCACGTTTTGTTCGCTTGACAAACGGAGAAACCGCAGATGCGCAGGTCGGTACGCATCGTCGGCTTCAGCCTGTTTTTCGAACATATCAACCGGTTGTGAAACGTAGTCAGGCGAACGGCGGGGACCGGTGGCCGCGAAGCTAGCGAGCGGGTATCGCACTCACTTCAAAGGGGAAGGAAAGCTCGTAGCCGAAAGGCAGATCCACCACCAGGAAATCGAACGGACCGGGAACGGAGAACCACATGAGGCCCGCCACGCAGAACAAGGCGAGGCACAAGCCCGCCACGAGCGTCCACCGAGGAGAGCGCAACGCCCTGCCCGCGATGAAGAGTCCTATCGCCACCAGCAGCAGCGGCCACAGGCTCGCGAGCATGCGCGGCACGGTGGCCCAGCCCACCACCCCCAGGCTCATGCTGAGCAGCGTGGCCCCTAAGGAAAAGAACACGAGACCGCCCGCGAACCGCTCCGTGCGACGCCCGCGCTCCGCCGGTACGGCCATCTGCAGAATGCCGATGATGATGAGCAGGAGCGGCCAGAACTGCCACCACGACACACCGTCGATGTTCTCGGACAAAACCGCGGCAACGCCGAAGAACAGCAAGAACGCCCCTATGAGCACGGCAGCCTTCACGCCGTCCCTGCGCTCGGGGCGAGGAGACGCCGCAAGGTTCGGCGTGAACTGCGACAAGGGAAATTGAGGATCTGCTGACGGCGAGCCTGCGGGACCCGACGCACCTTCCACCTGTTGCGGTGCCGAACGGGGACCGGATTCAAACCCAAGGCCCCGTTGCCCGTCCACAGTCGGTTCCGACTGCTGCGAGAAAGCGCTTGCGGAAGGCGTGCCCTGCGACGCGCTTTCCCGGTCTTCGCCCGGAACCCGCCAACCGGGGGCTTGCCAGCCCGGCGGGGTCTGTCGCTGCGCGCGGCGCGCCCACGCGGCGGCCTCGGCCGTAGGCGGCTCGGGGGGAACGTGCCCTGTGCCGGCGTAGGCGTCGTAAGGCAAATGCTGGCAAGCGGCCGCCACCTCCGAGGCGGCGCGCGCGGCATCGTCGGCACGACTGCGCGCGGCATCGTAATCGACGGAACCGTACGTGTCGGATCTCACGGATTGCGGCTCCACCTCCACGGGGCCGGGTTCGTGGGGGGCAACGGGCAAAGCGAGCCACAGCACCACGTACGCCACGGCGAACAATCCCGCCGTGAGCAGCGTGAGCGCCACCGCAAGGATGCGGACGATCACCGGGTCGAGGTCGAAGCACTCGGCCGCACCGGCGCACACGCCTCCGATGAGCGCGTGACGCGAGCGATAGAGCCTCCTCTCCGACTTCATGCTGCCTCCTGAACGAACGATATGCGCCGCACCAGGTTACGCTCCGTGGCGCAAAGCGCTTCCGAAAGCGGGCTCCTCGTCGCGCACGTCTCCTGGTTCGCCGGTTCCGAACTCCTGAGAGACGCCCGGTCCAGCTTCGCGCGTCACCCGGATGTTCGAAATGCGCCTGCGTCGCATGGCCTGGATCTTGAACCGGTATCCACCGAGCTCGAACTCGTCCCCCACCTGGGGCACAATGTCTATCACGCCCATGAGCCATCCCGCTATCGTCTCGTAGTCGTCCGACTCGGTGACGGGCCAGCCCAGCTTGAGCGCGTCTTCCACGGGGAAGCGGCCGTCCACGAGCCACGTCCCGTCCGACAGCGGCGTGATGAACTTGTTCTCGATATCCGACTCGTCGATTATCTCGCCCACGATCTCCTCGACGATGTCCTCGACGGTGATCAAGCCGTCGGTGCCGCCGTACTCGTCGACCACGATGGCCATCTGCTGCCGGTTCGTCTGCATCTCGGAGAGCAAGGGAAAGAGGTCTTTCGTCTCCGGCACGAACATGGCCTCGTAAGCGTAAGCCTCCACCGGCTCGTTCTCCTTGCCGTCCATGAGAGGAGCCAGCAAGTCCTTGTAGTGCACGATGCCCACGATGCGGTCGATGTCCTCATGGTACACGGGCAGGCGCGAGTAGCCGGTGCCCCGCATGCGCTCCACCGCCTGGCGCACGGTCTCGACGTCCTCCACCAAGATCATGTCCACGCGCGGCTGCATGACCTCGTGCACGGTCATGTCGCCCAAGTCCAGGATGTCGTGGATCATGCGCTTCTCGTCGTCCAGCAGCTCGTCGTTGTCCGTGACCATGTACTTGATCTCTTCCTCGGACACGTTCTGCCGTTCGTCGGCGTCTTTAATGCGTAGCAGGCGCGACAAGCCGTTCGCAGAAGCCGAGGTCAGCGCCACGAGCGGACGAGCAACTTTCTGGAACACCATCAGGGGGCCGGCCACCGCCTTGCTCACGCGCTCGGCGTCGGCGAGCGCCATGCGCTTCGGCACGAGCTCGCCCACGACGATGCTCAAATACGATACGGCGAGCGTGATGAGCACCGGAGCCAAACCGGGGGCGATGAGCGTGATCCAATCGATGCCGAAGCCGGACATCCAGCGGGCAAGCGGGTCGGAAAGGTTCGTGGCGGCCGCGGCGGAGGCGAAGAAGCCCACGAGCGTGATGGCCACCTGGATGGTGGCCAGGAACTGTCCCGAATCGCTGGCCAGGCCAAGCGCGCGTTGGGCCTTCTTGTCGCCTTCGTCGGCATCCTTTTGCAGCAGCACGTGCTTGGCGTTGACCAGCGCCATCTCCGACATCGAAAAGTAGCCGTTTACCAAAACGAGCAGGAAGGTGACGACGATGCTGATACCTATGTCCATGTAAGCGAAGCTCACTCCTTAAGCGTTGCGGATGCGTGCGGGCCCGCCTTTGCGGTCCCGCGTTCGCGCTTACGCGCCTCGCCGGAGGAATGCGGTACGGAGGCCGCTTCCATCTCCGGCAACCGTGGGGCTGTCATGCCCGCGCGCTCGTGCACGCAACGGTTACATAATGTAGAACGCGATGGCGAGAAATTGGCACACGCTGCCGGCAAGCACCCACAGATGGAAGATCGAGTGCATGTACGGGATCTTCTTCAGCACGTAGAATACGCATCCCACCGTGTAGCACACGCCGCCGCCCACCAGCAGCCAAAGGCCCGGTGCGGGCAACGCGGCGATCAGCGCGGGAAGAAACCACACGACGCTCCATCCCAGCAGCAGGTAGAGCACGGCGGATATCCAGCGCGGGCGGAACACCCAGAACGCCTCGCAGGCCACGCCCGCGAGCGCGACGATCCACACGAACGCGCACAGCCACAGGCCGCCCGAATCGGCAAGCGAGATCAGGCAGAACGGCGTGTAGGAGCCGGCTATGAACAGGTAGATGCAGCTGTGATCAAGTATCTTGAAGATGCGCTTCGCCCGTTCGTCGGTGACGGCATGGTAGAGCGTGGACATGGTGTACTCGAGCAGCATCGTAAGCGTGTACACGAGCGCGGCGAACAGGTACACGCCGCCCCCGTCGTCCATGGCCCTGGTGACGAGCATGAAAATGGCCGCGATGGCCAACACGGCACCGGCGCCGTGCGTCACGGAGTTGGCGATCTCCTCGCCCGTCGTGTACTCGCGCACGTTGCGGTGCTTGTTCGCAGCGCTGGCCGACGCGCGCGACACTCGGTTGCGACGCGTATGGGCTTCGGCAGAGTCAGGCGTTATGGGCTGCGACGGCGTTCGCTCGGGGGCAGGATTCGACGCATGATGAGGAGCGGCTTCGTCCAAGGAAGCCGCCGAGGAGGACGAGTCGGGGGTGGTACTTCGACCGTCCCGGGCGTCAGATGTCGCAGGCACGTTCATGGTGCATTACTCTACCACATTTCCTCGCGGCTTGAGCCATTCGAGCCATCTGCGGGCATCTTCTTCACAGACGTCGATCAGACGGACGGTCGTGCCGCCCACGCCCGCCGCCGTGCGGGCGTTGACCGTGACCGTGCGGGCGCGTCGCTGGAACGGGTTCGTCCTCGCAAAGCCGTACTGTATCTTCTTGCGCGGGAAGCTCACGGTCTCGCGCGCGAAACCGCCGTTGCTCACCTGCATGAACCTCTCGTTGTACGCGAAGCCGGACCCGCGGAACCACAGGATCGCGCCCACGATGTCCAGCGCGAACAGCACGATGCACAGGGCATAGCCGATGAAGGCACCCGTGTTGAGATAGAACAGCGCCGTCAGTCCGTCTGCGTTCGGCGGAATGAACGCGTTGGCGCACAATTGGCCGACGATGATGAGGATTGCAAGCCAAAAGCCGCTGCCTTGGATGATTCCGCGCCGGATGAGCGCGCGGCGCAAAGCCACCGGCGCGACGGGCGTGCTCTCGACCGGCACGTCGGCGAACTCGGGCACCAGTCCCGCCAGGATTTCGGGCACGCGGCTCATCTTCACGAACGGGTGCACGACCAGCCCCGGGCTCAGGCTCTTCTGCTGCTCCTCCGAGTTCTCGGCCACCGCGTCGATCTTGCCGAGCGAAAGCTCGCAGTAGCCCAGCAAACGGCGGATGAAGCTCTGCTTGACGATGACGGACTGCACGCGGTCCACGCTGACGCCCTGGAAGCGGTGCTGCAGCAAACCGTGCTCCACCTCGATGCGGTTGTCGCGTCGGCAGGCGCGGAAGCCGCCGAACGAGAGGCAGGTGCCGACGATGGAGAACAGCCACACCACCGCCGTCACCGCAAGCAGCAGCACGGCTCCGGCGGCGATGAGGTTGCCACCGAACAGCTGCGACCCTGCTGAAAGCAGCTGGCCGACAAACGGATCGAAGCGCCCGGCCACCAGAGGGGCCATCTGGCCCGCGATTTGGGCGGCGCCGCCCAGAAGACCGATGACGATAAGCACGAACGCCGTGTTGTTGGACAGGCCCGTGAACACGAGCTCCTTGTTGCTCAGCCCGTACTCGTACGTCACCTGCCCCGTGTCCACGGCCGAGCCGCCGAACACACCGCGCACGTCCGTCCATATCTCGGCAGGCGCGTCCAGCACGTTGCGGGGAGCCTGCGCTCCCGCGGCGACCGCCTGCGCGGCGGCGCCGGCCTGCGGCAGCACCACGCCGCTCGCCGCCGCCACGGCCACGGCCGCCTCTTGGGGCGCCATGCCGCCCTGCACGGCCGCGGCGTACTGCTTGCGCGCGAACAGCTCCGCGCGCAGCTGCTCGGCCTGCGCTTTCTGCACGTACGGCACCGTCACGGCCTTGTTCGACGAGCCGCCTGCCGTATCGATGCTCACCGAGCACACGCCGAACACGCGCTGGAGCAGCGAGGCGCGCTGGTCGACCGACTGGATGCGTTGGTAGGGCACGTGCACGCGCTTCTTGTTGAAGATGCCCGAGTACAGGTTGAACTCCTCGGCACCCAGCTCGTAGTACAAGTGCTTGTACGACAACCACTGGAAAAGGGCGATCACAGCCACGATGAGCACAAGGCTTCCCACGGCGACGCCGATCACCAACAAGAGGATGGGCAGGTCGCTTCCGATGCGATCCCCCTCCGCCAGGGCCCCCATGATGCTGGAGAAGCCCGAAATGAGCATCACGACGAAGATGGCGATACCCGCCTGCATGCTTCCGAGCCAAATGTAGCTGTGATGCACGTGGTACCGCCGTGGCTCCTGCGGGTCTTGCGCCGGCTGCTGAGGATAGGGTTGGCCGTAAGATGCGGGCTGCTGCCCCGGGCCGGGCGCGTAGGGGTCGGGATACGGCGGCTGCTGCGCGGCGTACGGGTTTTGGCCGTAGGGAGGCTGGCCGTACTGCGGCTGACCGTAAGGTTGCGGCTGCGGCTGGGCCGGCTGCGGGGGCTGCTGAGGACTCTGGGTCATCACACGTCCTCCTGCGCGAGGCGAGCGAGCTCGGCTGCCTTGTCGCGCAGCTGCTCGGCGGTCTGCACGTCCAAGCCGGGGATCTCGTGCTCGCCGGCGGCCGTGGCCACCGTCACGCTCGACAGGCCGAACGCGCGCAGGATGGGTCCTTGGCGCGTGTCGGTGTTCTGCACGCGGATGAACGGGATGATGAAGCGCTTGCGCCACACGATGCCGCGCGCGATGTCCAGGTAGTCGTCCGAAAGCTCGTAGCGCCAACGGGCAAAACGAATGGGAGGAAGCACAACCAACCAAATGATCAGGCACAGCGCATACAGTCCGGCGACGATCGCCAATATCGCGAGCAGCCAGCCCGCAGGCTCGACCGCCATCGCGATGGCGAACGGCACAAAGCAAATCAGAAAAAGCAGGGTGAGCCATATGGCGTCGTTGATGCGCCACACGCGCTTGATCTTCGGATTGAGCTGGTTGACGGGCAAATCTCTCATAAATGTCCTTTGCTCGAAGGATATGCCAAACCATCATATCAAAGCGTTGGGATATTCCCGTTGCGGCCGACATACTTGTAACAATGTTTTTGCATGCTCCACCCGCCTGTTCGCCTGCAGCGCACGACAGATGTGAAAAACGCCTGCCTCGCCTTGTCGGCCGGCTTGCGCCGTAAGGTATACTCGAACGCAAGACACCGACCGACGACGCAACGACGAAAGCGAGGCCAGCATGAAGTACGACGAGCTCAAAGACGAGATCAAGGCCGCTATGAAGGCCAAGGACAAGCCCCGGTTGTCCATTTTGAGGCAAGTGCATGGGGAGATAAAGAACATCGAGGTGAACGAGCGGCGCGACATCGTCGACGCCGATGTCGACGCCATGCTCAAGCGCCTGATCAAGCAGACGAAGGAGACGCTGGACGGCTCTATCAAGGCCGCCAACGATCAAGAGCGCACCGACACGCTGGCCGCCCAGGTGTCCATTCTGGAAAGCTACCTGCCCAAGCAGGTGACAGGCGAAGAGCTTGACGCGCTCATCGACGAGGTGCTCGCCGAAACGGGCGCTGCGACGAAGAAGGACATGGGACGCGTCATGGGCGCCCTCACGCAGAAAACCGCCGGAAATTTCGACAAGGCGGCAGCCGCCAAAACGCTGGGGCAGCGTCTCGCGTAGCCCCAGCGGGCACCTTCACCGCACGACACAGCAGAACCAACGCCGGAGGTGGAACCCGCTTCCGCCTCCGAGTTCAAAACACGCGACCCGTCACACCCGCTCGACTCAACGCAGTTCGACGGGATAGCACACGATATCCCCCTCCGTCAAATCCTCGGCCGGCTTGAACGCCAGCAGATCACCCGGCTGGCACCCCAGGCATTCGCATAACGGATCCAGCGTCGAAAACCTCACCGCTCTGATCTTGCCGACTTTCATGTGAGACAGGTTGACGTTCGTGATTCCCACTTTAGCAGCGAGATCGTTCAAAGACATCGTCTTTTCGCGCATCACCCTATCCAGAGTAACCACTATAGGCATTTCGATAACCGCCATCGTCGTCTACCGTCAGACCCCCACGCGAGCAACACCCCGGTTATGACTGGATATATGCCGCCATCGCTTCTTCATCATAACATACGCTGATCCCATGGAGCGCAACTCGAAAACCGATGGAACCCCCAACGTCAAGCCTGATATGGGCCGTCGACTTCGTGCGTACCGGACGCGCGAAGGCCTGTCGATTCGCAGGCTCGCGCTCATGACCGGAGTCGACCGCACCAGCATCAACGACATCGAGCTCGGCCGGCTCAACACCACCGTCGACACGCTATCGAAGCTAGCGGACGGGCTCGGCATCGAGCTGGGCATGCTCTTCGTTGACGAGGATCGCATCGTTCCCAAGAACAAAGGGTAAGCGACCAACCGCCGGTCGTAGCTGAACTTTGCGAACGCGGGCGGGAAAACAGCTTCCCTCCACAGGTTCCGCCCGAACGCGACCGAACCTGTGCGCCTACCGGCGCTCGGCGAACTTGTAGCCCACGCGCCACACGGTGAGCAGGTACTGGGGCTGGGACGGGTTGTCCTCGATCTTCTCGCGTATCTTGCGCATGAACACGGTGATGCTGCTCTCGTCCACCTCGCTGTCCTCGCCCCAGATGTGCGCGAATATCTGCGCGCGCGTGAACACCTGGCCGGGGTTGGCCGCCAGAAGCGCCAGGATCTCGAACTTCTTGGCCGTGAGATCGACCTTCTGCCCGCGCAGACGCACCTCGTATTGGTTGAAGAACACCTCCAAATCGCCCGTCGAAGAGCTGCCCTCGCGGTTCACGGCCTTCGCGAACGAGAGGTCTTCCTTGTGGCGGCGCAGATGCGCTTCGATGCGCAGCAGCAGCTCATCGGGGCTGAACGGCTTCACCACGTAGTCGTCGCCGCCGGCCTTGAAGCCGATGCTCTTGTCCACGATGTCGCCCTTCGCCGACAGGAACACGATGGGAATGCGCCGGCCGTCCTCGCGCATGCGGCGGCACACGTCGAAGCCGTTCATGCCCGGCATCATCACGTCGAGCAGCAGCAGATCGGGCTTCTCGGCGGCGAGCACGGCAAGGCCCTCCTCGCCGTCGAACGCCGCGCAAAACGCGTAACCCGCATCCTCCACGATGCGCCTCATGAGCACGTGCAGGCTCTCGTCGTCATCGATGAGCATCACTTTCGCCGCATTCGCCATACGTCCCCCTTCGCCTCGTTCAACGCGCCCCGCCCGCAACCTCATCGCGCTCAGCCGCAATCCACGCCATCCACCGGTATGCGCACCGTGAACACGCTGCCGCCCCCCGGTTCGCTCTCCACCGAGATGGTGCCCCCGTGCATCTCGGCGTACTCCTTCGCCAGCGACAGCCCCAAGCCCGTGCCGTTGTAGCTGCGCGATGCCGACGAGTCCGCTTGCACGAAGCGATCGAAGATGCGCCGCTGGTCTTTCTTCGCGATGCCGATGCCCGTGTCCGCCACGCGCATCCACACCTGCCCGCATTCGGGATGGTAGCTGATGGACAGGCGCACGGTACCGCCCTCCAGCGTGAACTTCACCGCATTGCCGCAGAGGTTCTCGAGCACGTGGCGCAGTTTTTCGAAATCGGCCGTAACCAACGGCACGTCCGGATCGATGTCGCAGACGAACGCGATGTCCTTGCGGTTCGCTAGCGGCTGCACCACGGCTTGGACCATGCCGACGACGTCGCCCAGGTCTACCGTTTCCATGTTCATCTCTATTCTGCCGGCGTCGAGCCGACTCATTTCCAGTATGTCGTTGATCATGAGCAGCAGCGCGCGGCTGTTCGCCTCTATCTCGCGCCGCGTTTCCGCTTCCTTCTCGTCGGCGGGGTCGCTGTTGCGGTTCAACAGCTCCGTGAACGCGATGATGGACGTGAGGGGCGTGCGCAGCTCGTGGCTCATCATGGCTAGGAACTCCGACTTGTAGCGGTTCTCGTCGCGCAGCCGCTCGTTGGCCTCTTCCAGTTGGGCGCGCTGCCGCTCGAGCACGGCGTTCGCCTGGGCCAACTGGGCGGTGCGGTCCTGCACCTGCGTTTCGAGGTTGTTGTAGATGCCGGCCAGTTCGTGGGCCATCTCGTTGAACTCGGTCATGAGCGTGTTCATCTCGCGCGACGACTCGGTGTGCGCGAGCTCCACGTCCAGATCGCCCGTCTGGATGCGCTCGACGCCCGCCTGGATCTTCTGCAGGGGGCGCGTGACGAGGTAGGTGAGCGCCAGGTAGATGATGACCAGGCACACGACCAGCATGCCGCCGAAGAAGATGACGTCCTGGACCACGGCGTTCTTCTCGCTGTCCATGTACACGTCGAGCGGAATGACGATGCTGATGGCACCGCCCACGTCGCCGTTCTTCCACCCTTCCTTGGCGTAACCGGTCACGTCGATCTCGCCCGCCGGCTCGCCGTGGCAGTCGAGGCAGTTCTCCTCGATGCGCATGGGGGCCGAATAGCGGAACACCTCTTCGCCTTGGAACTCGGTGATCTGGTAGTACTCGCGACATTCGGGGTCTGCGTAGAACGCGTCGAGCGCGACGGCCTCGAACTCGTCGGGCTGGTCGGAGGCGTTGCGCGGGTTGAAGTTCACGAAGCGCGTGGTGTAGGAGGACTGCGAGGTGAACAGCTGGCCGATGCTGCGGCCCACGATGGCGCAGTGCAGCCCTTGGTACACGCCGTCTTCCGTATAGGATATCTGCTCGAGGCGGTACTGGTTCGACGCCATGAACTCCCACACGGCGTCCATCTGCTGCGTGAGCACCATGCCCTTCTCGCGCAGCTCGTTCTCCATCTGGGCGCGCTTGTTCTCGGACGTCCATGCGAGGTTCGCCACCAAGGAGATGGCTATCAGCGCGATGATCAGTCCCGCGAACTTCGTCTTCAGCTTGATGTTCCCCATGACGCTCCCCTCCCCCTCTGGCGTCGTGGCGCGTCCTCACTCCAGGGACAGCAGCTCCTCCAGCACGTCGACGTCGCGCGCGCACACCAGCGCGGCCAACGCCGCGAACGACGGGTAGAAAGAGCTTACCTTACCATAGGCGCGCAGCTGGTCAGCGAACGATTTCACCCACACGAGAAGATGGTTCTGCAGGAAATCGAGCTGGATGCGCGCAAGCTCCCCCACGTGGGCACCGTCGGCTTCGGCATAGGCCTCGCCCATGCGGTCCGCAAGCGCCTCCATGAACGCGAGTTCGATGGCAAGATGGTCGTCGGCCTCGTGCGGATAGCCGACCGCCTGGAATCCGGCCGCACGGTACGCCTCGCGCACGGCCAAGGTGCTTTTCTGGAACAAAAGCGGCTCGCCGGAGACGAACACCGACTCCCATGGCGGAGCCGGCAGCTTCCCCGGCCCGATGAGCAGCTTCGTGTATTCGCCGCGCAGCTGCTCAAGCGCACCGGAGCCCTCGGCGGCCAATGCGGCGATACCGCGCTGCAACAAGGCTCCCTCGCCTCGCTCGTCGTCCAGCAACGAGCATTCCTCTTGGGTGTGGGCGTCCGAGACGACGGCAAGAAAAGCCTCGTCGGGCTCGGTCGCAAACGCACGGCTCAAGTATGCATAGAGAAAACTGCGATTGACCAGCAGCAGGGCAACCGCTTCGTCGTTAGCCATAGGGAAACATCTCCTCATCCGGGACGCAGGGCCGCAGCAAAGGGAGGGAGGGTTTTGCTGCGGCCCCTTGTCGGGAAACTCAGAAGGTCAGAGGGGTGTATGCGGTTTCGAGCGCCGCCGGTTTGGCTTGGATCGCCACCGAGGGCTCCGTCTTGGGCTCGGGCAGGATGGCGATCTGGTTCACCGCGTCGGGATGGGCGGCGCGCAGCTCGTCGATGGGACCGAACTCGAGCGCCCGCATGGGACAGGCCGCGACGCAGGCCGGGTTCTCGCCGTTCTCACGCAGCGGCTTGCATGCGTCGCACTTGTGCGTGCGCTTGAGGGACGGGATGTACTTCGGAACGCCGTAGGGACAGGCTTTCACGCAGTACTCGCACCCGATGCACTTCTCGTCGTCATGCTGCACCGTGCCGTCTTCCTCGTCGATGTACATGGCTGCGTTCGGACAGACCGCCACGCATTCCGGCTTCTCGCAGTGGTTGCACGAACCCGAATAATGATAGGGATGCACGTCGGGATAGGTTCCCGCCTCGTAATCGGTCGCCTGACGGAAAAATATACCGGCTTCGAGATCGTTTTTGTCCTTGCACGCAACCTGGCAGGTCCTGCAGCCGATGCAGGCTTCCATGTTGAAGTAAAATCCTTGCCTCATCTTCAGTCACCCTCTCTAGTTCTGCGCCGCGGGAATGCGCGCGGGCAATTCGGCGTCCGGCGTCAGGGCTTCGCTGTACTTCTCGATGTTGCAGATGCAGGTGTTCCAACCCGAAACGCCTTGGCCCGACTGGATCTGGCCGGTGAGGATGTTGTCCGAACCGGCGCGGTCGATGCCGGTCGACTCGTCCATATCCACCCAAGCGCCGTGGGGCAGGCCGACAACGCCGGGTATGAAACGGTTGCTGAGGCTGGCCACGCGCAGGCACTTGCCATGGGGGCTCGTCAGCAGCACGGTGTCGCCGTCGGCGATTCCCTTCGCCTTCGCGTCCTCGGCGTTCAGGAACACCGGGTTGTGCCAGGTTTCCCTCAGCCAGGACACGTTGTCGAACACGGTGTGGGAGCGGCGGAGGTAATGGGGGTTGTAGAGCTGGAAGGGGTAATCGCCCTTGACGCCTCCGGCGAAGTCCTTGAACGTGGCCTCGTAGCCCTCTTGCGGCGGAATGTACGTGGGAATGGCCTCGATTTTGCTGTAACCGATGGCGTTGATGGAATCGCGCAGGGCCTTGGAGTAGATTTCCTGCTTTCCGCTTGCGGTTTCGAGCGGGTTCGCCACCGGATCTGCCACGAACTTCTCGTAGGCGATGGACCCGTAGCCGTCTCCCTCGCTGCGGGGAATCTGGTAGATGCCCGTTTCGATGAGTTCCTTCATCGCGATGGCGCCTTCTTGCGGCTCGCCCTCGCAGCCCCACTCGGCGATGTCGTCGGCGGTTATCGTGACCAGCTTGCCCTTCTCGCCCGCCTCGTTCACGACGTACGCGTCCACGAACTGGTTGAACAGCCGCTGTTTCACGTCTATCGGATACACTTCCTGCGGGTCGAGGCCCAGACGCTTCCCGATCTCCGTGGCGATCTCCTCGTCGGAAAGGCACTCGTACATACGGTCGATGACCTTCGTGTGGTAGATCAGGGCTTCGCGGTTGCCCTGCAGGAAGCCGCCTTCCTTCTCCCAATACGATTCGATGGGAAGCACGATGTCGGAGTAGTTCGCGTTCGTCGTCATGAACAGCGAGTGCGTGACCACGAGGTCGACCTTGCGATGGGCCTCGATGCCCTTCGTCTGCCCCTCGATGGTTTGCAGCTTGGCGTTCATGCTGTCATGGTAGATAAGCTTGATATCCACGTCGCGCGCCTCACCGGGCACCTTTTTGGTGGAAGCGCCGGCGTAGGTGTACGATCCGTCCGAGATGGCGTTCCAGAGCTCGGTGTCGTTGATGTTCTCCGTGCCCGAGAGCGGGTTCTTTATCGAGGGGAGGCCGTCCTTGCCGGCACCCACCAAGTAGGCGCCGCCGCTGAACGAGCGGGAATGGCACGAAAGACCGCACATATGGCCCGACTTGCCGAAGTGCCCGCCCATGGCTCCCAGCGTCATGACGAGCTGGGGCAGGCAGTCCGCGTTGTGCGTGCGGGCCGACGCCCATGCCAGCAAAATGCTGACCTTGTTGTTCTTGCCGATGAGCTCGGCCAAATACCGGATGTTCTCAGGGCTGGCGCCGCATATGCTCGAAGCCCATTCCGGCGTCTTCGGGGTGCCGTCGAACGTTCCCAACACGTAGTCCTTGAAGTTGCCGTTGGGGTCCTCGCCCTCGGGCATGTGGTCCGCGTCGAAACCGACCGTATGGGTGTTGAGATAGTCCCAATCGACAAGCTGCTTCTCCGCGTCCATCTCGAGCATGGCGTTCGCAATGCCCAGGAACAGCGCCATATCGGTCGAGGGGCGACAGGGAATCCATTCGGCATCGACGAGGGCGTACGAGTCGTTGTAGAAGGGATCGACGGCCACGAACTTCGCGCCCGCCTTCTTGATTTGAAGCAAGTGGTACGCCGGATTGCCGGCCGACGACCATGCGGGGTTCGTTCCGAACATCACCACCGTGTCGCTGTTGCGCATGTCCAAGCGGTCGTTGATGCCCTCGTCGGGTTGCGGCGAAATGCCCACCACGCCCGGCGTGTAGGTCCATGCGCCGCGCGACGTGGTGCCCCAGTGACCGATGTAGCCGCCGTACAGGCTCAGGAACTTCGAAACCTCGCCGCCGTCGGCGAACAGCGCGCGGTTGCCGTGCTGGTCGACGATGCGCTTGACCTCGTCGGCTATGTAGTCGTAGGCTTCGTCCCAGCTGATGCGCTCCCACTCGTCTTTGCCGCGCATGTCGCCATGGGCGTTCTCGCCGCCACCAGGCTGCCAGCTCTTGCGCTTCATGGGGTACTTCAACCGGTCGGCCGCAAGCACGTGGTTGCGCTGCGCGCGTCCGCGCACGCACGCCCTTTGCTGGGGATAATCGGGAGAATCCTCATGCGTGTCGTCGGTCTTCTGGCGAATGACGACCCCGTCCTTCACCAGCGCCTTGTTAACGCATCGGCCGCCGCAGTTGTGCCAGCACGCCGCCGTCACCCACTGGCCCTCGGTGATGTTCCTCGTCACGACCTCGGGTTGGTCGTCCTTCTTCTCCGGCTTTTCTTTTGCGGCGCACCCGACCAAGCCTCCGCCCACGGCCAGCGCAGCCGTGGCCGCGGCGCCCGCTTTGACGAATCCCCTTCGGCTCATCGTCGAAGACTGCCGAACCTTCTCCACGTAGTTCGCCATCTTTCCTCCTCTTGCTTGAATCTCCCCCTAGAGAATCGACACGTTCCGTGTCTACCTGCGAGATTACAAACTTGAAACATTAATAGCAATGCTCGCTACCTTGAATGTTTCTTAAGAAGATGTTTCCCGATTATTAATGATGGGCTTGCTCGTGGTTTGCCGTGAACGCAAGAAAGCGGGCCGCGATGGACCCGCTTTCCCTTATACGCAGTTTGCCGGCGGACGCCGGTTCGGTACGAACTAGATCGTGCCGAACAGATAGCTCATCTCGTCGGACCACGACTCCTCGTCGACGGTCCATGCACCGTCCTTCTTGGTCAGGTCGAGGCTGACGTAGTTGTCGGTCATGTCCGTGGTTTTGTCCATGGCGGCTTTGAACAACTCGCCGAGCTTGGCCTTCACGGCGGCTTCGTCCATAGATCCGGCCTCGACGGAATTGGCGAAAGCCTGCGCGTCGACCATGAACGTGGACGCGAAGGCGTACGCGTCGCGCATGGTCACGTCGGCGTACACGGCGCCCGTATCGTCGCTGTACGTGTATGCGCCGTCGAGTTCGTAATCGAAGTCGGCGAGCAGCCACTGGGCGAACGCCACAGGGTCGACGCCCAGCTCGGAGAGGCTGTAGCCGGAGCTGGCCGAGAACTCGGCGTCAAGATCGGTCGCCAGCTTCTGCACGAACGCCGCATCCTCGTTCTTCAGCTTGTCGAGTTCGGTTTGAACCGCCGCTTCCGCCTGCTTCTCGTCTTCGGTCTTCTCGAAGTACGAACTCGAATCCGAGTAGGAGGAGCCGTTGTTCGTCACCGTGACCGCATCGGGGTGGGCGGCCACGTAGGCAAGCGCGCCGAAACCGATAACCATGTACAGGATGAACGACAACACGGACAGCACGATGCCGATGATGCCGCACACTTTGCCGCCCGTGGCCTTGCCGTCCTTGCCGGCCTCCTTCACGGCCTTCACCGCAAGCACGATGGCGACGATGCCCAAAATGATGCTGGGCAGAATAGTCCCGGCTAGCAAGATGGCGAAGATACCGCACACCAACGCGGCCGTGGCCTTGCCGCTTTTCACCGGAGGCTGCTGGTAGTAACCGGGCATGGGCTGGCCGTACGGGTTCACCGGCTGGCCGTTGAGGTTCACGGGTTGGCCGGGCGCTGTCGGCTGAGGCTGCGCATAAGGCTGCGCAGGCGGTTCCTGACCCGGGGCGGGGGGAGGCGGCGTAGACGACGGGTAAGGCGCGCCGACCGGCTCGGGCTGCTGAGGCTGGGGAGCATCGGGCGCGGGAGTGGGCTGATCTTGATTGTCTGCCACGATCGTTCCTCTCTGGTTAGGTTCACGGTTAATCAACACCCTGCCACTATACTATAGAGAAGAAAAGGGCCGGCTCGAAAATCGAGCCGGTCTTGGCGTTTCGCGTATTTTGTTACTTTTGCAACGATCGCGTCCCGAGGCATCGCTGCGAGGTTCGCGGTAAGCGCGGCTCGCCGAATCGTCGCCGACGAGCCGCGTCGATCGCTTAGTAATGGGCCAGATCGTCTTCCTTGATGCGGCCGCGGAACGTGCGGTAGATGATCACGTGGTACACCAGCACCAGCGGCAGGCCCACGCACGTGATTATGGTCATCCACATGAGCGAGAGCTCGGACGACGCGGCGCTCATGAGCGTGATGGAGGGGCCGATGCTGTCGGCCGAAGCCACCACCAGGTTCGGGAACATGGACGCTGCCAGCAGGCCCACCAGGACGAACGCCGACACCGACTGTCCGAGGAACGCGCCCTTGTCGCAGTCCTTCTTCTTCGCCAGCACGATGGACGCCGCGATGCCGGCGACGAACAGGATGGCGAACAGCCAGCGCGCCACGCCCAGCAACGGCTCCATGTCGGGCTGGATGACGAAGTGCCCGTACACCGACACGCACAGGAACAGCACGAGCGCTGCGATCTGCAGCGGCAGGCGCAGCTTCGCCGCACGGGCTTGCAAATCGGAGGGCTTCGGCGCCTTGAGAGCTATCCACGTGGCGCCCGCCGCCATGAACATGGCCAGCCCCAGCAGGCCGCACAGCAGCGTGAACGGGGTTATGAGGCCCAGCAGCGGCATGCCGTTGTAGTTGCCCGCCGCGTCCATGGGGATGCCCGCGTAGATGTTGCCCACGGCCACGCCCAAAAGCAGCGCCGGCAAGAGCGACCCCACGAAGAAGCAGCCGTCCCACACCTTCCCGTACTTTTTGTCATGTCCGCGGTACTCGAGCGAAACCGCACGCACGATCAGGCCGAACAGCACCAGCATAACCGCGAGGTAGAACCCGGAGAACGTGGTGGCGTAGGCGGGGGCGAACGCCGCGAACAGCGCGCCGCCGGCGGTGAGCAGCCACACCTCGTTGCCATCCCATACCGGGCCTATGCTCCGGCGCACCACGGCTTTGTCATG
Source organism: Gordonibacter sp. 28C (assembly GCF_003339845.1). Lineage (GTDB taxonomy): Bacteria > Actinomycetota > Coriobacteriia > Coriobacteriales > Eggerthellaceae > Gordonibacter. Next base: position 238,007 of record NZ_PPTR01000001.1, on the reverse strand, counting down.
GTCGTCCTTCGCCACGAACGGATACAGCACGCCCGCACCCAGATCGAACCCGTCGAGCACGAAGTAACCGGCGATGAGCACGAAGATCAGGAAGAACCACAGCACGTTGAAGAAAGTCATATCCACGGTTACTCACCGCCTTTCGCGGTAGCGACGTCGTCCACAGGCGCGAACCCGGGCACCGCTTCCCGCCGCTTGGCCTCGTCGTCGTTGGCGGCTTCGGCGTCCGTCGCCTTCACGACGGGGCCTTCCTTGATGAAGCGGCCCATGACGCGCGCCCACGCGAAGATCAGGAACACGTACACCAGGAAGAACAGCAGCATGGTGATGAGCAGCTCGGGCGACGACACCGACGTGGACGCCGCGTCGTTCGTAGCCAGGGCCACGCCCTCGGGGCCGGTGGCCGACGGGTAGACCACCCACGGCTGGCGCCCCATCTCCGCCGTGAACCAACCGGTTTGGATGGCGACGAGCGGGAACACCGGCGATACGACCACGAGCCGCTGCAGCCACTTCATGTTCTTGATGGATCCGCCCTTGCGGAACGAGAACACGATGGCCAGGATGGCCGTGATCATGATAAGGCCGTACATCATGACCATGAGGTGATACGTTTGGAACACGAAGCCCACGGGCGCCGTCTCGGGGTCGAGCGCGCCGTACTGCTCGGTTTCGGAAAGCGAGTTCAAGCCTTGGAACTCGGTGTCCCACGTGCCGGTGGCCAGGAAGCTGGTGCCGCCGGGAATGGCGAACGGGGTGATGACCTTCTGGTTCTCCTCGTCGACCCAGCCGAACAGGTAGAGCGGCGGGACCTCGTCGTCGTACATGCCCTCCATCATGGCCAGCTTCGTGGGCTGCTCCTCGGACACCACCACGGCCGACGCGTGCGCCGTGAAGATCATGACGCAGCTGGTGACGATGCCCACCACGGCGCCGATGCGCATCGTTTTCATGGCGAAGTCGGAATGCTTGCCCTTGAGCAAGTACCAAGCGCCCACGGCCATGGCCACGAACGCGCCCATGATGAGCAGCGCCACGACCACGTGGCTGTAACGGGCCATGAGCGACGGGTTGAACGCCGCGCCCAAGAAGTCGGTGATGACGGCTTTCGAGCCGTCGGCGGCAAGCTCGGCCCCGGCCGGCGTCTGCATCCACGAGTTGGCTATGAGGATCCATAGCGCGCTCAAGCACGAGCCGAACCACACGAGCCATGCGCTCACCAGGTAGAACTTCGGCGACACGGTCTTGCGGCCGAACAGCAGGATCCCTAAGAACACCGATTCCAGGAAGAAGGCCAGCAGGGCCTCGGCCGCCAGCGGCGCTCCGAAGATGTCGCCGACGAAGCGGGAATAGTCGGCCCAGTTCGTCCCGAAGGAGAACTCCATCGTGATGCCCGTGGCCACGCCGATCACGAACGTCGCGGTGAAGATCTTCACCCAGAATTTGGTGGCCGCCGCGTCCTTCTCGTTGCGCGAGCGGTAGTACCTGGTTTCGTTGATGGCTAGGATCAGTCCCAAACCGATGGTCAGAGGCACGAAGAAGAAGTGATAGGCCGCCGTCAAGGCGAACTGAATTCGCGCCAGCATCACAGGATCGGAAAAGACATCCATGGCACACCCCCTTATATCTCTCGCCTTGCCCTCCGCGCCGCGAAAACATCGCGGCGCACTATAATTGCTACTATTTTAGCACCAATTAAACAGAAATGCTACGAGCGCGAGCTATATTTTCCCCATCGCCTCCTTCGACCCCTTCGAAGCGTCATGGACCGATTGTAAACGGCTCCGAAGAGGCGGCCGGCTTTCGATACAAAAACGTTGATGAAACAGCCCCTCGTTTCACCGACACGGCTTCGAGAGAGGCGCACGCTCCCGCGTCGGTGGCGCGATAAGGGGCATCCGCGTCGCTCGTCAGAAATCTTGCAGACGCGGGTGCGGCACACGATATACTGCACGAAGATCGACGATGGAGGTTTCCCGTGATTTCACGCCGCATGTTCTCATTGCTTCTGTCCTTCGCATTGGCATGGGGGCTCGCCCCTTTCGCGCCTTCGCAGGCGCTTGCGGCGGAGCCGGACGACACCGACGCGCAACGCGATAGCGACAGTCTCGTTCTTTCCGCGTCCGACGTCAACCCCGACTACCTGGCCTACCTCAACGGGGAGACCGCCGTTGGGGCATCGACGCTCGACCTCTCCTACCTCAACGACAGCATCGCGAGCGGAGCCGGTGCGGCAACGCTCGCAAACGACGTTCTCCCCGCGGCATTCGACCTGCGCGACAAGGGGATCGTGGGGCCGGTTCTCGATCAATCTTTCACGCAGAACTGCTGGGCGTTCGCCAACTTGGGTGCAGCCGAGAGCAGCGTGCTGCCCTACTACCCCACCGCGCAGTTCTCCCGCTCGCACCTGGCCTGGTTCACCTTCAACGGCAACGAGGAGCAGGAGGTGGACGGGGCGAAGCTCTACCCCCAGCAAGCCTACGAAACCGGCGCCTGGGACCAGCAGGCCATCGGCTCCCTGGCCGCATGGAAGGGACCGGTGCTTTCCTCGACCGTTCCGTTCCAAGCGGAATACGTGGACGAGGGCCTGCGCTACGCCTCCGACTTCCATCTGCAAGACGCCTACTACCTTCCCACCTCGCTGAACGGCATCGCAGGCGCCGCGCTCGAACCGAGCATCGACGCCATCAAGCGCGTCATCCACGACGAAGGGGCCGTCACCGTGTCCATCGCCACCAAAGGCGACCACTTCCACTCCACCGACGTGGCCAGCGGCGCGACCCACCAGACCATGTACACGAGCCAGAAAACCGGCATCGACCACGCCGTGCTCATCGTGGGTTGGGACGACGCGTTCGGCCGCACGAACTTCGGCACGCCGGAAAGCGAACTGCCCGCAGGCGACGGCGCGTGGCTCGTGAAGAACAGCTGGGGCGCCGACTGGGGCGAGAGCGGCTACTTCTGGCTTTCCTACGAGGATCGGTCGGCCGTGTACGGCGCCACCCTCAAGCTGGAATCGAAGGGCAATTACACGGGCAACTACCAGTTCGACACCATGGGCTGGCGCACGAGCCTCGCCGTTTCCACCGGCTCGAGCGCCGAGAACCCCGACGCGCCCTCCACCGGTGCCGGGGGCTCGGCGTACATGGCCAACGTGTTCACGGCCAAGGGCGACGAGACGCTGGAGGCCGCTTCGTTCTACACCACCGACGAGGGCACGACGTACTCCGTCGACGTGTACCTGAACCCGGCAAAGGGCGATCCCGCATCGGGCACGAAGGTGGGCGGCACCCAAGAAGGCGTCGAGGCCTACCCAGGCTACCACACCGTGGAGCTCGACCCCGATCTGCGCGCGTCCCTGCACGCAGGCGACACGTTCTCGCTGGTGGTGCGGTTGGAGAACCCCGTGTACGCCAACGCCGTTCCCGCCGAGGCGGTCGTCGGGCGCGGCGATGCGTTCCTGCCGACGTATGTGGGCAAGGACGTCAGCGGCAACGACGAGGTCAGCTACGTGTCGGCCGATGGAACGTCGTGGACGACGCTGGGAAAGTCGCTGAGAGATTCGGGAGGGGCGTCCGTGTACGCCACGAACGTCTGCCTCAAAGCGCTCACCCGGGAAGCGGGCGGCACCGGCGCGCCATGGCCGCCTAACGAGCCCACGTCGTCGCAGGTTAACGGCATCACCATCAAGAAAACCGTTGCGGAATCGTTCGACGGGGACCCGTTCAACCTCGACTCTTACGAGTACCTGGACTTGGGAAGCCCGCTTGAGAAAGGAGGGCTGCGCACGAGTTTCGACGTGTTCATGCCGGCCGCGGCCCCCTCTGCACAGAGCCGCTCCTGTTCCGCGGCTGTTTTGCCGACCTCGAACCAGAGGGTGGAGGCATCGCTTGACGGAGAACCGTTCGAGCCGTTGGAGAATGGGAAGTTCGGGCCGTCGTTCGCGCTGGGCGACCTCGCCACCGGCCCGCATACCGTCACCTTGATCAGCAGCGACCCCACGGGCTCGAAGCTCCCAACCACCTACGTGCTGCGCTTCCGCATGTCCGACGTCACGTTCGACAGCGCTGCGGAAACCGTCGTTTTCGATGACGCGAACCTGAGCGTGCAGGCTCCCGACGGCACGCGGCTCGCCAACGGCGACAGCGTATCGCAGTGGTCGGTGGTGGACGGCCTGCCGCAGCACCAGCTGTCCGTGTTCCAAAAAGACGGGGAAGAGGCCGGCTCGTTGCTGTATCAGATAGCCGTGCCCACCCGCGAACCGGACCTCACCGAGAGCCAAGTGACCGTGAACTGCTACACCGAGACGTTGAGCATCGGCACCAGCACCAAGAGAGTCGTAGCCTCGTATCAAGCGGACATGAGCGACCCCCTCTACCTGGACGAGCGAACCGCCTTGGAACCGGGACGTAGCCTGTATCTGAAGAACGAGGGCCTGTTGGGACGCTTCTCCTCGCAGGAAGCGCTCTACCTCGACGTTCCCGAACGCGCACCGGCACCGCCCGCGCCGCCCGTTGTGGAGACGACGACGACTTCGGTGACGTTCGCCTACCGGCCCGACGGGTACGCGCTCGAGTATCGTTTGGCGGATGGCGGATGGCAGGGCTCGCCCACGCTCCTGAACCTGGAGCCCGGGACCGATTACACGTTCCAGGTTCGAACGGCCGCGACGACGCCTTCTGCGGGCGGAGGCGGAGGCGGCGGCTTGGGCTCGGCCGGCACCGGTTCACCCGGCGACGGGACAGGAGCCGGAACGAGCGCGGATGCCGGTGCCGCAGGAGCGGGCGAAGCGACGGAGACGTTCGCCTCCGATCCGGTGGAAGTCGCCGCAAGCACCGCAACGCTGCCGAGCAGCTACGATCTGCGTGCGGAAGGCAAGCTTCCGGCCGTGCGCGACCAGGGCGTTTACAGCACGTGCTGGGCGTTCGCGGCGTTGGCATCGCTGGAATCGAACCGCATCGCGCAGGGGCGCGCCGACGGCTCGATCGACCTTTCGGAAGCGTCGCTCGCCATGCTCACCTACCAGCATCGCGCGCTGCACGACGGGGACGCGTCGACGCTGGACCGCTACACGGTTTCCTCGAAGGACGAGGGTCTGGGCGCGCTCGGATTGCTGACGGGCGGTACGTGGGGCCATGCGGTTAGCACGCTGGCACGCTGGCAGGGGGCGGCGGACGAGAGCGCCTGTCCCTATCTGCCGCCGAACGAGCCCGGAGAGTACGAGAGCGCCGCGAACGCCATGGACGCGAAGGCCGGCGCGACCGTGGGGAGCGACGGTGTGCGCCTGGACTACGCCCTCGAGCTGCCCAGCCCCTTCACTGCCGGCAGCGGAGGATCGGAGCCTGCGGGAGGCGATCTAGGCGAAACGGCGCAGGGCGCGGAGGCGTCCACGAACGATTTCGCAAACAAACCTGCAAGCCGCTACTTTGCAGAGGATGCGACCGGGAAAAGCGCAGGCGCCATCGATCTGCTCGCCTACGAGAAGATCAAAGCCGCGTTGCTGCGCTACGGGGCGCTCGATTTCGGCATGCACGAGCCGTACGAAGACGACGGCTACTGGACGAGCGCCGACACGGCGCAGGGGATTCGCAAGAACCACTGGTTCTACGATGCCGACAAGAAAGACTATTCGGTGAACCACTCCCTCTCGCTCGTAGGCTGGGACGACGGCTACGCCAAAGAGAACTTCACCATCGTGGACAAGGACGGTGCCGAACACACCCCCTCGACCGACGGGGCGTGGATACTCCGCAACAACCGCGGAACCGGCTTCGGAGACGACGGCTACCTATATGTCCCCTATGAGGAGCGGGCCGTGCGCGCGCCCGTGGCGCTCGCTGCCGAAAACGGCGAGGCGGGCGCGTTCGACTACGAGAGCAACTACCAGTACGACTCGCTGCACGCCGTGGGCCTGCAGGCCCGGGCGGACGACTCCGCCCGGGCCGCCAACGTGTTCACAGCCCGGGAAGACGAGCGCCTTGAAGGCGTGGGGGTATGGGTCACATCGCCTGCCACGCGCGTGAGCGTCGACGTGTACACCGACCTCACCGACCTCGCGAACCCCGAAAGCGGCACGAAGGCCGAGGCGGCCCGCACCGAATTCGACACGTTGTACGCCGGGTATTTAACGCCCAAGCTGGCCGCCGCAGTCGATCTCGAAAAAGACCGAACGTTCGCCATCGTGGTAACCGAAACGCAGCTCTACGACGGGAACGGATGGCCCCTCATGAGCACCACGGTGCCGTTGGAAGGTGCGCAGAAGCTGGGTGAGAACCCCGACGGCACGCCTCGCTACGACAGCGTGCCGCATGTCGACGCCGGTCAGAGCTTCGTGTTCGAGAACGGAGCTTGGAGCGACGTGGCCGCGGTGGCCGACACGCTTGCGGAGCGCACGGGCGCCCCCGTGGGCAACGTGGCGGTGAAGGCGTTCACGAACCCCGCCGACCGCCCCGTGGGGCCGAACGCACCCGGCGGCGAAGACGACAAATCGACGCCGAAGGAGCTCGTTTCCACCGGCGACCCGATGCTCGCCGCAGGGGCCGCCGGCGTCATGGCAACCGTGCTCGGCGCTCTGGCGCTGGCAACGACGCAATGGAAGCGGAGGCGCTCGCGATAGCGGAACGGGAGTTTCCGCATAAGGCAAACCTTACCGAGCCCCGCCTTGAAGACCTCCGTGCGCTCGCCGCAGTGGAACGCTCTTGCTCGTCAATGCCCGAGCGGACAGCAGCCCCCCCTACGAGCAACCGGCGACGCCTTCGGCTTCGGAACCTTAGTAGTAACGGAAGTACGCGGCGCAGCTGCCTTCGCTCGACACCATGCAGGGGCCCACCGGGTTCTCGGGCGTGCACACCTTGCGGAACAGGGGGCACTCGTTCGGGGCCATGATACCGCGCAGCACGTCGCCGCACCGGCAGCCCTTCGGATCCTGCGTGGGCTCGACCGGCGGGTCGAAGCGGCGCACGGCGTCGAACTCGGCGAACTCTTCTCGGATGCGATAGCCCGAGCCGGGTATCTCGCCCAAGCCGCGCCAGAGCGCCGGGCACGTCTCGAACACCTCGTCGATGGCGGCCAGCGCCACGGGATTGCCTTCGGGCATGACGCCGCGCGCGTAGGCGATCTCGATCTCGGCGCGGCCTTCGTGCAGCTGGCGCATGATCATGGCGATGCCCTGCAGCACGTCCACCGGCTCGAAGCCGGTGATGACGCCGGGAATGCCGTACTTCTCGGCCAGGAATTGGTAGGGCGCGGCTCCGATGATGGTGCTCACATGGCCCGGCAGGATGAGCGCGTCCAGCTTGAGCTGCGGGTCGTTGATGATGGCCTCCAGCGCGCCGGGCATGTTCTTGTGCGCGCCGAACACGGTGAAGTTCTTCAACCCCGCCTCGCGCGCCCGCTTGATGGCCATGGCCACGAGCGGCGTGGTGGTTTCGAAGCCCACGCCCACGAACACGATCTCGCGCTCGGGGTGCTCCTGCGCCAGGCGCAGCGCGTCGAGCGGCGAGTACACGATCTCCACCGAACGGCCGGCCGCCTGCTCTTTGAGCAGGCTCGACGTCGATCCGGGCACACGCGTCATGTCGCCGAACGTGGCGATGGTCACGTTCTCCACCCGAGCGAGCGCGATGACGGTGTCTATGTCGTGGTTCGACGTCACGCACACCGGGCAGCCGGGGCCCGACGCCAGGCGGATGCCCGCGGGCATGAGGTTGCGGATGCCGTTGCGCGCGATGGCCACCGTGTGCGTGCCGCACACCTCCATGAGCGTGGCGCTTTCCGGCGCCAGCTTGCCGATGGATTCGATGAGCCCGCGCGCGAGCTTCGGATCTTTGAACGCTGCGAGCTCGGCCTCCATCGTGGCGGGGTCGACCGTCATCGGGCCACCCCTTCGCCGGTAGGGATGTCTTCGCCCGCGAGCTCGGGGAACTGCATGATAAGGTCGATGGTCTCCTGCGCGTAGTCGGCGTCCACCACCTCGATGGCGAAGCCGGCGTGCACGAGCACGAAATCGCCGACGCCGGCCTGCGGCGTGAGGTCGACGGATATGTCGCGCGTCACGCCCAGGATATCTACCGTCGCCAGGCGGTTGTCCTTCATCTCGGTTATTTTAGCGGGTATGGCCAAGCACATGGTTCATGCCTTCTTTCAGATTGGCGGCGCGCCCACGGCGGATGCGCCTTACGCACCGCCCTCGGCGGCGCCCTCTTCGTTCGAGGCCCATGCTACCACAGCTTGGCCGAACGAAATGCACCCGTCGTTGGGCGGTAGATCGCGGTTGACGGCCACCGTGAAGCCGACGTTCTCGAGCGCTGCCAGTGCGTGCTCCACCAGGTAGCGGTTCATGAACACGCCGCCCGACAACGCCACGGTCTCGATGCCGTACATGGTGCGCACGAGCTCGGCCGCCATGACGACGGCCTGGACGAACGCGTCGTGGAAGCGGCGCGCGACGACGGGCACCGGCACGCCGGCCGCTTTGTCGTCCAGCAGCGCCTTGAACGTGGGCGCCGCATCGAACAGCACGACGGACGTGTCCTGCGCGGTGCTCTCGGCCGTGGCGGTGTTCTTGACCACGTCCATGGCGTAGCGCGAAGAGCCGTCATCCTGAGCGGAGGCGCGAAGCGCCGGAGTCGAAGGATCCGGTGGTGTTGAAGATCCTTCGACTCCCTTCGGTCGCTCAGGATGACAAGGGGAAAGCTGCGGCCGCTCAGGATGACAACAAGCATCGGACGTCATCGCGGCTTCCAAAAGGATGGCGGGCTCGCCTTCGTAGGTGGGTTCGACGCACACGCCCAGAAGCGCGCTGGCCGCGTCGAACAGGCGGCCGACCGAGGAGGTCATGGGCGTGTTCAAACCGCGGTCTATCATCTGCTCGCACACATCGGCCTGCTCGCCCAAAGCCGCCAGCGTATCCGCCGCAGCCGGGTGCTCCAGCAGATCGAACGCCCAAAGCGCACCGTAGGCCATGCGCTGCGGGTGCTTCACGCACGCCGCGCCGCCGGGCATGGGCACGTAGGCGAAGTTGGCGAAACGCTCGTACGCGCGCAGGTTGCTGACAAGCACCTCGCCGCCCCAGATGGCACCGTCTGCGCCGTAGCCCGTGCCGTCGAAGGCGATGCCGCATGCGGGGCCGGACAAGCCGTGCTCTCCCATGACCGAGACGACGTGCGCATGGTGGTGCTGCACCTCCGCCACAGGCAGTTCCTGCTCATGGGCCCATTTCGACGTGAGATACTCCGGATGCAAGTCGCAGGCGACCAACGCGGGCTTGATTTCGAACAGGGTCTCGTAGCGGTTCTTCGCGTCGAGCCACGCGTCGTAGGTCTCGGCGTTCTCCATATCGCCGATGTGCTGAGAGACGAACGCCTCGGCGTCGCGCGTGAGCGCGAACGTGTTCTTCTGCTCGGGCCCGGTTGCGAAGATAGAGGCCCTGTCATCCTGAGCGGAGGCGCAGGATCGGTCTCTGTCATCCTGAGCGGAGGCGCGAAGCGCCGTAGTCGAAGGATCCCGTTTGGCGTCAGCCAAAAGCGCCCCCGCTGGCGCCGCACGGGATCCTTCGACTCGCTGCGCTCGCTCAGGATGACAAGCAGGCTGCTCCACTCGCTCAGGATGACAAGCAGACTGCTCCGCTCGGTCAGGGTGACAGGCGACCGGCAACGCCAGCGGCAAGGGGGCGTAGCCGCGGGCTCGCCGCACGAACTGGACGGCTTCGCCGGCGCTTCCCGCGGCGATGACGCGCACGACCGAATCGTCGTAGCGTGCGCGGATGGCGCGGTTGTGCCCGAGAAAGGCGTCGGCCACGCCCGCCAGCTTCTCGTACGCATCCTCATCGTCGATGACGATGGGCTCGTCGTGGATGTTCCCCGAGGTCATCACCAGCATGCCGCCGCCCCCGGCCGCAATGAAGTCGTGCAGCAGAAGGTGCTGCACCGGCGTGTAGGGCAGCATGACGCCCAGCTCGGGCAGCCGATCGGCCAGTCCGGGCGCGAACGCGGCGCCGGGAAGCTTCCTCAGCAGCACGATGGGGCGCTGCGACGCCTCGAGCACCGAGCGCTCAATCTCGTCCACCGAGCACACGCAACGCACCGCCTTCGCGTCGGCCATCATCACCGCGAACGCCTTGCCCTCGCGTCGCTTGCGCGCACGGAGCTTCGCCAACGCCTCGGGGTTCTCCGCGTCGCACACCAGATGGAAGCCACCCAGCCCCTTCACCGCCAGAATGCCGCCCGTCAACAGCACCTCCACGGCGCGGGTGAAGATGGCGTCACTTTCCTCGCGAGTGGAGCCCCAGCTCGTGGGAGCGAGCGGCGCTTCGATATCGCCGCCCTCGTGCTCCCTCCAACTAATATGGGGGCCGCATTCGAAGCAGGCGTCGGGCTGCGCGTGGAAGCGGCGGTCGAGCGGGTCGCCGTACTCGCGGGCACACCGCTCGCACATGGGGAAGTCCTTCATCGATGTGCTTTTGCGGTCGTAGGGCAGCTTCTCGATGATGGTGAAGCGCGGCCCGCAGTTCGTGCAGTTGATGAACGGGTAGCGGTAGCGTCGGTCGTTCGGGTTGAACAGCTCGCGGGCGCAGTCGTCGCACGTGGCCAGGTCGGGCGACACGAGCGTGGTCTTCTCCACGGCGCCCGCGTCGGAGAAGCGTATCTCGAAGGTGTCGAAATCCTCCAAGGGCACCTCTTTGAGCGTGATCTCGTCCACCTGCGATGCGGCCGGCGGATTCTCGGACAGCTCGATGACGAACTCGTCCAGCAGCTTCGCCTCGGCCTCCGCATGAATGAACACGCCGTCGGTGGCGTTCAACACCCATCCGTTGACCAGGTACTTCTTCGCCAAACGATAGACGAAGGGGCGGAAACCCACCCCTTGTACGATACCTTTGACCTGTATGTCGAGCGCTTCTATCATGAACACGCCTCCCCGAGCCTATCGCGCGTCAAGTTCCTCCAGAATGCCGGTGACCACCTCGGCCAGCGCACGCAGGGTCACGCCCGAGTTGTCGGGCAGGTGCAGATGCACGCAGCGCCGCCCGCGTTCGGCCAGCGTCATGAGGTCGCCCGATGCCTGGGCCTTCGCCAACGACCCCAAACTCTCGGCCTCCTGCCCCAGCGGAATGTCCTTCAACTCGTCGGCCGAGAGGATGAGGAACACGCCGCAGTTCGGGCCGCCCTTGTGCAGCTGTCCCGTAGAATGCAGGTACCGCGGCCCCACCTCCAGGCACGATACCACGCCGCGCTTGTCGGCCACGCCGTGGCGGATGGCTTCGAGCGCCTCGCGCCGGCCCTCGCCGGTGAACGGCAGGAACGCGTTGAGCGCGAAGAAATCGCCCGGCTGGATGCTGCCCAGAAGAGCGCGCAACGCGCCGTAGATGTCCGTGCAATCCTTGAAGCACGGCGCCAGGCGCACCTCGGCCTCGCCCATGAGCACGTCGCCGATGAAATCCTGCACGAAATCGGGCTCAGGCTGGCCCTCCTTCAAGATGTCGAGCACGACGGCCTTGGCCGATGCCACGTCGGGCTGGTCGAAGGGGCACACGCGCATGAGGTAGCCGCACATGGCGATGGCGTACTCCCACATGACGAAATGCTCGGCCAGCTCCTCGACGGAGTCGATCCGGTAGTTCTGGCGCGGGATGGCCGGATCGATGTAGGACAGGCTCATCTCGAAGTTGCGGCGCTCGTCCCATAGGTCGGTTTTCGTGAGGTAGGTGATGACGCTGCGATCGCCCGGATCCTTCGTGAGCAGCAGCGTGTCCACTTCGATGTTCGGCAGGATGCCCTGGCCCTCTTTGCCCAGGCTCTCGGCCACCAGCTGCTCGATCCATAGACCAAGCACGCGCCCGCGCTTCTGCGTGAGGAACGAGAACTTGTTGCGTCCCTGCAGGTAGTTGTCGTACAGGAACGCCGCCAAGACGATGGCGGGATTGTCGATGGCGTCTTCGCTGCAGCGCCGTTCGGCCTCGACGGCGTGCTCCATGAGCTCCTCGAGGTCGATGCCCACGAGCGCGGCAGGCAGCAAGCCGAACACCGACAGCGCGGAGAAACGGCCGCCCACGGACGACTCGCCGGGCAGCACGGCCGCCCAGCCTTCCTCGCGCGCCTGCCGTTCCAAATCCGAGCCGGGATCGGTGATGGCCACCAAATGCTCGGCGAGTTCCTCGTCGGTCATCGCGTCGCCCACCGCATCGCGCACGGCGCGCAGGGCGAGACGCGGCTCGATGGTGCCGCCGCTCTTCGACGAGATGATGAACAAGGTGCTCTCGGGCCTCGCCTCGGCCAAGATTGCGCGCACGCGGACGGGCGAGTCGGAGTCGAGCGTCTTGAACGTTATCTTCGACGAGTCGGGCTTGTTGTACTTCGTGATGGTCATGGGCGCCTGGGTCGAACCGCCCTGCCCTATGAGCACCACGGTGTTGAGGCCTTGGGAGATGATCGAATCGGCAAACGCCTGGATGTCGCGCAGCGGATACGGCGGATTGCTGGCAAGGTCCGTCCAGCCCATGTAGCGCTCGGCGCACGACTGCGCTTGTTCGGAGAAATCGTACAGGCTCGCGTCCTTGGCGTGGACGCGGCTGGCAACGCATTCCTTCACGAGCGTTTTCGCGGAGGGATACAGTTTTTCCATATCACCGGAAATCATGGAACCTTCTTTCAGGGTAGTTCCGCTCATTCTAGCAAACGGCGAGAAGAAGCGCCCGCGATTGCCCCAGCTTGTGATGGAGTTGTGTACGTGCGGTCGTTAAGCGGCGCTTCAAAAATATCATCATTTTGCTGGTATTTCTTATTGATTTTTATTACTAATTAATATATTGTATCAAAACATAAGCGAGCGCGTGAAACGAACGCTCGAACGGATTGCCGATGCGCGCGACGAGGCGGGCATCGCAGGAACAGGAGGGGTTTCCATGTCCGACATCTCCAGGCGAAATTTCATGAAGAACGCCGTCGTGGGCGCTGCCGCCGTCACGTCGCTCGGCCTGCTGGCCGGCTGCTCGCCCAAGCAGGAAGAGCCCGCGCAGGCGAACGCCGACACCGCCATGGGTGACGACACCATGTCCGCGACAGCGAACGTGCTCGACCCGAAGACGATGCCCGACGCCGCCACGGCCAGCAACTTCAACGTGGTTGAGGAAAGCGCCACCACGGTGGGCACCACGCTCGACAACCTGAAGACGGCCATCACGGGCGAGACGGGCGCCACCACGAAGTACGCCGCTTGGGCCAAGGTTGCCGAGAAAGCGGGTTACGACCACATCGCGCGCCTCTTCAACTGCACGTCCGATGCCGAGAAGATCCACATCGAGCTGGAATACAAGCTGGCCCAGAAGCTGGAGCCGGGCTACCAGAAGCCCGAACCGCCCGAGGTTCCCGAGCACACGGTCGACCTCAACCTCATCGCCGGCGCGAACGGCGAGATCTACGAGACGTCGGACATGTACCCCTCGTTCATCAAAGTGGCCCAGGAAGAGGGCAACAACGAGGCCCTGCAGGTGTTCACCCGCGCCAAGCTGGCCGAGGCGTACCATGCCGAACGCTACCTGGACGCGTACAACACCATCGACACGCCCACCGACGACAAGTACTACCTCTGCCCCATCTGCGGCTACATCCACAAGGGCGAGAACTTCACCGCCTGCCCCATCTGCCTGGCCCCGAAGTCTTCGTTTACGGAGTACTAGGCGTTTCAATTCCCTCCACGGGATCTCTCCTTCGAAGGACCGGCTGCGTGAACGCGCAGTCGGTCCTTCCCATGCGAACGGATGTTTCACGTGAAACATCCGAGGTCGAGAAACGATTGGCCACGGACTGTACCCGAAAACGATTGCCTGCTGGGGCAAGCATGGAAACAGATTGCCCGAAATTCATGACTGAAAAAACGATCGCCCCGAATTCCGGGGCGATCGTTTTTTCATTGCGCGTTTTTCGCTTGCACGGGACGGGGTTTCTCGCTGCCCAGCATACAGGCAGGCTCGCATGCTGGACGCGAAGCTACAGCCCCAGCGCCTTCTTCAGCGCGGACACGCGGCGACGGGAAACGGGGATCTTCTCGTCCACGGCGTTCAGCGTGAGCAGCAGCGTGCCGCCGGACACCGATTCGATCTCCTCCACCATGGACAGGTTCACCAGGTAGCCGCGGTGCACGCGGAAGAACCCGTGGCCGTCCAAGCGCTTCTCCAGCTGGGCCAGGCTCACCGTGGAGAAGTAGCGGTCCGTGTCGGTCTGGAGGTACGCGTAGTCGTCGCGCGCCATGACGAAGCGGATCTTGTCGATGCCGATGAGTATCTTCTTCCCGCCCTTCTCGACGGGGATGCGCTCGGACTTCTGGGCGGCGACGTGCAGCGACACGTGCTCGCGCACGCGCGAGATGGCCTGCGACAGACGCTCCGTCTCCACCGGCTTCACCAGGTAGTCGATGGCGCTGACCTTGAACGCCTCAAGCGCGAACTCGCTGTACGCCGTGACGAACACCACGGCGGGCGGGAACTTCAGGTGCTGCAGCGCCTCGGCAAGCTGCAGGCCGGTGGCTTCCGGCATGTTGACGTCCAAGAACATGACGTCGACCGGATACTCTTTCAGCTTCTCGATGGCCTCGCGCACGCTTGCGGCCTCGGCCACGACCTCGGTTTGCCCCAACTCGTCCAGCAGGAACTTGAGTTCAGAGCGCGCAGGAGCCTCATCATCGACGATCATGGCTTTCAACACGTGAACCTCCTCGTTTTTCCGAACCCCTCATACTTGAGCCTCATTCGAAGCCATTATAAATCAAGCGAGCCGGAAACAGCGGAGAAGCCCGAATATAGAAAGTAACCAAACCGTTTTCTTGCGCGAACGCAACGAAAAGCATCGAAAACGGCTTCGACTACCCCTGCGGATCGTCGGTCAAGTACTGCTCCCGCAACGAAGCCTTTTTCTCGCCGGAGACGCCGACTGCCCGTTCGACATAGGCGTCCAGCCCCCCGTACTCCTTTTCGATCGCGTCAAGCGCCGCCTGCATGAAGCGCGGATCGGCGGAGTTTATCACCTGGATGCTGGCATCCAGCTTGCCCGCCAGATGGTAGGTGGCAAGCGCGTTGGCGATGTCCTCGGTGCGCGATGCCACGTAGCGGTTCGTAGCCTGATAGTCTTTCATGATGTCGTCGCGCGAGGCGCCCAGCACATGCAGCATCAGCATGGTGGCCAAACCCGCGCGATCCTTCCCGATGGTGCAGTGCCACAGCACCGATCCCTCTTCGGTGGCCAGCACGTCGTCGAAGAACGAGGCGAAACCGCGCTGGCTGGCCTCGTCCAGCACCATGCGCTCGTAGATGTCCATCATGATCTGGGCGGGGTTGTCCTGCACGGCGCGCAGCATCTTGAGCGCGCCCTTGATGCCGCCTTCGCGCGTGACGCCCAGCGTGGAGGTGTTGAGCACCGGCGCGTTCTCGAAGCGAACGCCCATGAGCTCGTCCTCGGGGTCGGGCTTCTCGCGCCGCTCCTCCTCGGTTCGCAGGTCGACCACCGTGCGCAGATTGTAATCGTCCGCGAGCACGGCCAGGTCGCGCGCCGTGGCGCCATCCAGCGCGCCCGAGCGCAGCAGGCGCGCGTGCTTCACGTAACGGCCGTCGGCTGCGGGGATGCCGCCGATGTCGCGGGTGTTCGGCAGCCCCTCGAGCTCGATGCGGCCGTCGGGCGCATCCTCGAGCCCCTCGGCGTCGGCGATGCCGAGGACAGGCGAGAAATCGTCGGGCACGGTGTCCACCATGGTGGCCTTCCTTTCGATGGTGCGGAAACGGCGCGCCCGCCGTGCTCCCGGCGGGCGCTAATAGTCGTACGGGTTCGAGTGCGCTCGCCGCGCGGTTGCCTTTGGCGAAGGCGAGCGCACCGGGCGGGCAGCAGCCCGCCCCTACGGGGATACGCCCCGCAACGATGAGCCCTACTTCAGGTCGAGCCCCATGAGCTTGTCGATGGTGAGCGCGTAGATCTTGAAGGACTGCTTCAGCAAATCCTCGCTCACGCCCTCGTCCGGGCCGTGCATCATGCCCACCCACTCGGGATCCTTGATCCACGGCTTCTCGGGGCCGAAGCTCGCGCCGCTCTTGAACTCGCGGGCGTACGTGCCGCCGCCCATGGTGAAGGGCTTCGCGTCCTCGCCGGTGGCCTCGTTGTAGGCGTTCAGCAGCGCTTGGATGACCGGGCTGTCCGGCTTCACCAAGAACGGCTCCATGAGCAGCGTGTTCTCGAACGTGCCGCCGATCTCGTCGGCGAGCTGCCGCAGGCGCTCCGTGATCTCGTCGGCCGTGATGGACGTGGGGAAGCGGCTGTCGAGCGTCTGGACGAAACGGTCGCCCTCCAGCTTGATGGTGCCGCCGATCACGGTGAGCGGGCCGAAGTACTCGTCGGCGCTTTTGATGCCGACGCCGCTGCCGTCCGTGTGGTTGAGCAGCTTCTGGTCGAGCTCGAAGAAGGCGCGCTCGTCGGCACCGCACAGGCCGTTCTCCAACAGATAGTCCACGATGAGGCCGATGGCGTTGATGCCCTCGTCGGGCGTGGAGGCGTGCGCACCCTTGCCGGCGGCCTCGATGCGCGCCAAACCAGGGCCGGCCTCGGTCACCGTGATGCGCTCGGCGGCCGGCAGCTGCGCGGCGTCGGCCTTCACCACGGCATGCGCGATGCCGGGCACCGCGTTCGTGGCCGCGCCGCCCTCGAACTCCGCCACCACGCGCGCGCACTCCGCGATGGGCTTGCTGGCGAGCGTGCCGTCGTAGCCGCCCTTCTCGCCGTAGCACACGGGGAACTCGGCGTCGGGCGTGAACAGGAAGGCAGGGTCGTCGTAGTGCTCGTGGTAGTACGCCACGTCGGCCATGCCCGATTCCTCGTTCGCGCCGAACAGGAAGCGGATGGTGTAGGGGAACTCGGCTCCCTGTTCCTTCCAGAACTTCATGGCATGCAGGGCCATGACGCTGGGACCCTTGTCGTCCAGCGTGCCGCGGCCCATGAGGTAGCCGTCCTTGCGCGTGACGTCGTAGGGTTCGAACGTCCAGCCGGGGCCGGCCGGCACGACGTCCATATGGCCGATGATGCCGATCTGCGTGTCGCTTTTGCCGGGGAAGTCGGCGAAGCCGATATAGCCCTCGGCGTCATGTGATTCGAAGCCCATGTCCTCGGCCATCTTGAGCGCAGCCGTGAGCGCGGCCTTGGGGCCGGGGCCGAACGGGGCGCCGTCGGCCTTCTTGTCGTCTTCTTGGAAGCTGGGAATGCGCACGAGCGTGGCGATGTCCTCCACCATGGCGTCCCAGTTGTCGTCGAGGTACGCGTCTATTTTCTTGGTCAGTTCGGTTTCTTCCATACGTGACTCCCGCCTCTCGGTTCGAGCGTGCGTTTGCGGGTCGCAGCGGCGGCGTTTCCGCCCCTTGGCGACGTTGGATCCATTATGCGCCAAGCGGCATCGGCGCGCCAGATCATCATATATATGTTAACCGGCCGTCGCCCGTGCGGGGCGCTCGAGCCGGGACGCTTCTTCGCGAAGCGAGGACGAAAAGTCCGGCCGGAGTTCGGATGCGGCGGAAACTCCCATGCGGAAGATCGGATTCGAAGCGCGGATGCTGCGTTTTCGTACTCGACGGCGCGCGGGGCATCCGGTATACTTTCTTTTTGCGCCCGAGTGGCGGAATGGCAGACGCGGCGGTCTCAAAAACCGTTGTCCTAGACGTGCGGGTTCAAATCCCGCCTCGGGCACCATCCGCAAACAGTTCGAACTCGCCGAGGAGATCTTCGCTTTGGCGAGTTCGTTGCTTTTCTCCGAAAATTCGTCTTCCCCCCTATTGGAAGTTTCCTATTCGATATCAGGGTGCAATATAAGCGAGCGCCCGCACCAGCCATATCATCCAGCGGCGATCTAAGCCGTGATCGGCAGTTCCAAATCCTTCACGGCCGCATCGCTCAAGGTGAACTTGAGGGGCCGTTTCGAAACGATGGCAACAAGGCCCCCCTCTTCCAGATCTTTCAGATACTTCCGAGCCGTCTGCACGCTCACCTCCGCATGCACTGCCACGTCCTGCAAAGGGACCTCGGGAAAGGCTCCGAACAAGTAAGTTTGAGCCATCATGAAGAGTGCGGTCATCGCCGTTTCGGCAAACCCGTGCTGCGACGCAAGCCCCTTGATGCGCGCCCGCGCTTCATCCAATTGAACCTTCTTGAGTTCAAGATCATCGATGAGCGAATCTTGGGCAAGTCTGATCAACTCCATGATCTGCATGACGAAGAACGTCGCCTCCGCACGGTTCTTCGGCCGCTCCGTTGCATCGAACGCTTTGTAGTATTTCCCCTTGTTCTCGGCGATCACCCGAGACAACGAGAGCACCGTTGGTTTGGACAGCGGCTCGCTCAGATACAGCGCCAGCAGATACCTCCCCGTTCTTCCGTTGCCGTCGTAGAAGGGGTGGATGTATTCGAACAAGAAGTGCGAGACGATGGCCGCGTAAACCTGGGGCATCTCGGGAGACTCCACCAAGCGTATCATTTGGTTGATCATCTCTCGTATGCGCGCCTCGGGAAACACTCCTTTATGGAGCGTTCTCTGACTTGCCGATTTCACCTCAACCGGTTCAGTCCTGAAAAGAGCCCCATCGGGAAGATCGCCTTCGTTGATGGCCCCGGCAACCACCTTATCGTAGATGCTCCGAATATCAGCCGGTGTCTGGGGATACACGCGATGCACGTTCGTCAGCTCAAGATACAGGCTGGCGAATTCCCGAAACAGCTTTGCCTCTTTCGTTGGCCTCTTCGCCTCCGCGCTCTCCAGCGCCTCCTCGATCTGTCGCCGGGAACTGTGCACGCCCTCCATTTCGTTGGTCGACACGATCTCGTCCATGATCAGATTTCGCACGTAAGCCCACTGCGCGATACCGGGCAAATCGCGCCATAACCGCGAAACTTTGCGCTCGACGCGAAGCATCTTCTCATTGAGCACGGACAGTTCCCGAGGCGTAGCGAGAAAGAGCTCTCCCGTCTGCGTCTCGATGCCCGTTCTGAAGGTGGAGGGATTATCGAGACGATGTTCGGCTTCCTCGCTCACCCGCTCTTCACGATCGGGCGACGTGTCCGAATAAAAGAGCTTTTCCAATGGCAGGTAGTCGCTCATGCGCGCTCCGATCCGGCAAGAGTATCAAGTAGGTTCTTCAGTATACTCTCTTATTTATAAAAATCGCTATTTTTATAAATAAGAGAGTGGTATTCGTTCCCTTATTGATAAATATTTCAACACCTGTCGCACAAGCACCATGGCAGGCAGAGCATCGTCGCCCGGAACGGTCGCTTTCGGCGCAGATTCCGACCGCTTCGGGCGACGATGCGCTTGCCGACGCGGCGAGCGCGCCCCATCCATGCTGCCACGCAAAACGCGGCGCACCCGGAGGTGCGCCGCACGGAGGCAACGGGCTATGCGATGCTCACCTAGTCCGTGAAGTAGCCCACGCCGCCTTCGAACAGGGGCTGGAACAGGTTGCCGGGGACGTTTTTGTACAGGCCGTAGCCGCGGCGCTCGCTGTGGCCCATCTTGCCCAAGATACGGCCGTCGGGACTCGTGATGCCCTCGACAGCCCATGCGGAGCCGTTCGGGTTCACGTCCAGGTCCATGGACGGCACGCCCTGCTCGTCGACGTACTGGGTGGCGATCTGGCCGTTCGCCTTCAGCTCGGCCAGCAGCTCCGGCGATGCGACGAAGCGGCCCTCGCCGTGGCTCACGGGCACCGTGTGGATATCGCCCACCTCGCAGCGGCTGAGCCACGGCGACAGGCTGGACGCCACGCGCGTGCGCACGAGGCGGCTCTGGTGGCGGCCGACGTTGTTGAACGTGAGCGTGGGGCAGTCCTCGTCCATGGAGCGGATGTCGCCGTAGGGCACCAGGCCCAGCTTCACGAGCGCCTGGAAGCCGTTGCAGATGCCCAGCATGAGGCCGTCGCGGTTCTGCAGCAGGTCGCGCACCGCCTCCGTCACCGCCGGGGCGCGGAAGAACGCCGTGATGAACTTGGCGGAGCCGTCGGGCTCGTCGCCGCCGGAGAAGCCGCCCGGCAGCATGACGATCTGGCTGTTGTTGATGAGCCGCACCAGCTCGGCCGTGCTCTCGGCCACGGCGTCGGGCGACAGATTGTTTATGACGAACGTCTCGGCCACCGCGCCGGCGGCTTCGAAGGCGCGGGCGGAATCGTACTCGCAGTTGTTGCCCGGGAACACGGGGATCACCACGCGCGGGCGCGCGATGGTTCCGTTGTACGTGAGCGGGACGGCGTCGGCGCAGCCGACGGCCTCCACCTTCTCGCCGGTACCCCTATACGGGAACACGGGCTCCAGCTGGGCTTCCCAGGCCTCCTGCAGCTCGGCGAGATCGATAACCTCGCCGGCGGCGGCGAATTCGTAGGCCTCGGTGGTCTCGCCCACCTCGTCCACGCGCAGCACATCGGTTGCCGCAGGCGGCTCCACGCACGGTGCCAGCTCCACGAGGAAGCTGCCGTACGCGGGTGCGAAGAGGCCATCGGCTATCGCCGCACGGGATCCTTCGGCTCGCTCCGCTCGCTCAGGATGACAAAGCGCCGCATCGTCCAAGCGCACGCCGATGCCGTTGCCCACGCACATCTTGAACAGCGCCTCGGCCGCGGCCCCGTAGCCCGGCGTAGACACGGCCAGCGCGTCGCCGCCGCCGATGAGCCGCTCCACGACCGCAAGGGCCTCCAGCAGCCCGGCGGCATCGGGCAGCACGCCGTCGTAGGCAGCGGGCGCGATGCGCACCACGCGGCTGCCCGCCTGCTTGAACTCGGGAGACGTCACGCGATCGACCGGGCCCACCGCCGTGGCGAACGACACCAGCGTGGGCGGCACGTCGAGCTGCTCGAAGCTGCCCGACATGGAGTCCTTGCCGCCGATGGAGCCCACGCCTAGATCGATCTGCGCCTTGAGCGCGCCCAGGATGGCCGCCGCCGGCTTGCCCCAGCGCTCGGGCTCGTCGCGCAGCTTCTCGAAGTACTCCTGGAACGTCAGGTACATGTCCTCGCGCTTGAAACCGGCGGCCGCCAGCTTCGCTACGCTCTCCACCACAGCCACGTACGAGCCGTCGAACTGGTTGGCCTCGGTGAGGTAGGGGTTGAAGCCCCAGGCCATGCCGCTCACCGTGGTGGTCTCGCCGAACACGGGGAGCTTCGCCACCATGGCCATGGCCGGCGTGAGCTGGCGGGCGCCGCCGAACGGCATGAGCGCCGTGGCCGCGCCGATGGTGGAGTCGAAACGCTCCGACAGGCCCTTGTTCGAGCACACGTTCAAGTCGGTGACCAGCGCGTGCAGGCGCTCGCCCAGCGTGTCGCCCGCCCACGTGCGCTCGTAGGAGCCGCCGCGCAGCACGTGCACGTCCTGGTGCTTCGCCGCGCCGTTGCTGTTGAGGAACTCGCGGCTCACGTCCACGATGGTCGTGCCGTTCCACTCCATGCGCACGCGCGCCTCTTCCGTGACCTCGGCGATGGGCGTGGCCTCGAGGTTCTCCTCGTGCGCGAGCGCGATGAACGCGTCCACGTCCTCGGCCGCCAGCGCCACGGCCATGCGCTCCTGGCTCTCGGCGATGGCCAGCTCCGTGCCGTCCAGGCCCTCGTACTTCTTCGGCACCTTGTTCAGGTTCACGAACAGGCCGTCGGCCAGCTCGCCCACGGCCACGGACACGCCGCCCGCTCCGAAGTCGTTGCAGCGCTTGATCATGCGGCACGCGTCGCCGCGGCGAAACAGGCGCTGGATCTTGCGCTCCACCGGCGCGTTGCCCTTCTGCACCTCGGCGCCGCAGCTTTCCAGCGAGTCCAGGTTGTGCGCCTTAGACGATCCCGTGGCGCCGCCGATGCCGTCGCGGCCCGTGCGGCCGCCCAGCAGCACGATCACGTCGCCCGGCGCGGGCGTCTCGCGCCGCACGTGGTCGGCCGGCGTGGCGCCCACCACCGCGCCGATCTCCATGCGCTTGGCCGCGTAGCCGGGATGGTACAGCTCGTTCACCTGGCCGGTGGCCAGGCCTATCTGGTTGCCGTAAGACGAATAGCCCGCCGCGGCCGTGGTCACCAGCTTGCGCTGCGGCAGTTTGCCGGGCAGCGTCTCGCTCACCGGCACCAGCGGGTCGGCCGCGCCGGTCACGCGCATGGCCTGGTACACGTAGCTGCGCCCGGAAAGCGGGTCGCGGATGGCGCCGCCCACGCACGTGGCCGCGCCGCCGAAGGGCTCGATCTCGGTGGGATGGTTGTGCGTCTCGTTCTTGAACAGGTACAGCCAGTCCTGCTCCTCGCCGTCCACGTCCACCTTCACCTTCACCGTGCAGGCGTTGATCTCCTCGGACTCGTCGAGCCCGGTGAGGACGCCCTTCGCCTTCAGGTAGCGCGCGCCGATGGTGCCCATGTCCATGAGACACACCGGTTTCTCGTCGCGCCCCAGCTCGTGGCGCATGGCCAGGTACTGTTCGAAGGCGGCGCGCACGGCCTCGTCGTCAATGACGATGTTCTCCAACTCCGTGCCGAACGTGGTGTGGCGGCAGTGGTCGGACCAGTAGGTGTCGATCATCTTGATCTCGGTGATGGTGGGGTTGCGCCCCTCCTCGGCGAAATAGCGCTGGCAGAACGCGATGTCTGCCGCGTCCATGGCCAGGCCGCGCTCGGCGATGAACGACGCCAAGCCCGCCTCGTCCAGATCGAGGAAGCCCTCCACCGTCTCCACCATGGGCGGCACCGGCTGCTCCATCTTCAGCGTGTCGCGCGGCTCCAAGGAGGCCTCGCGCGCCTCGATGGGGTTGATGACGTAGTGCTTGACGGCGACCACGTCCTCGTCGGACAGCGTGCCCTTCAGCAGGTACACCTTCGCGCTGCGCACCTCGGGGCGCTCGCCTTGGCTGATGAGCTGAATGCACTCGCTGGCGGAATCGGCACGCTGGTCGAACTGGCCGGGAAGGTACTCCACGGCGAACACCGCCGCACCGTCGGCCTCCGGCAGCTCGAACGCGGCCACGTCGGACTGCGGCTCGCTGAACACGGTGGGCACGCATTGCTCGAACAGCTCGTCCGATATGCCCTCCACGTCGTAGCGATTCACCAAACGCAGGCCTTCGAGCCCTTCGATGCCCAGAATGTCGCGCAGCTCGTGAGCGAGCTGCTGCGCCTCCACGTCGAAGCCGGGCTTCTTCTCCACATACACGCGAGAAACCATGGGTGCCTACCTTACTTCGTCGAATCCTTCTCGGTCTTCTCGGCGCCTTCGCCGGCTTTCGCCTCCTGCTTCTCGGCCTTGGCCTCCTCCGCCTTCGACAGGCGGAAACCGCTGCCGAACAGGCCGCGCTTCTTCGGCTTCTCCTCTTCGGCGGGAGCCTCGGCCTCGATCTTCTTGGTTTTCTGGGCGGCCTTCTGCTGCTTTTCGATGGCGCGCTGCTCCTTGGTCTTGCGGCTTTCCATCTCTTCCTGATAGGCGCGGCGCACCTTGCGGATCTTCGAGAAGTCGACGTAGAGCGCGCCGATGATGCAGATGTAGGCCAGGCCCAGCATGACGTAGCTCACCGGATCGGGGAACCACGAACGGCCCAACCACGACAGGGCGGTGGCCGCGATGGCGCCGATGAGCAGCGCCCACCATATCTTGCGCAGGCGCTTGTACTGCGGCGTGGGCGGGTTGTAGTACTTGCGGTCGAGCTCGTTCTGCTTTTGGCGAACGACCTTCTTCTCGGCCTTCTTCTGCTGCTTCGTCTTTTCCTTGGGCTGAACGCGCACCGTCGCGGCCGCCTTCGATTTCGGCTTCATGGACGCGGCGCTCTTGCGGGTCTGGCCCTGGTGCTCGTCGGTCTGGTACCGGTCGTTCATGGGGTTGCGTTGGCTCATGGGTTATTGCTCCTTCAACGACGGAATGCGCGCAGCCCTCTCGGCCGCACGCATTCCGCTGACATGCACTGGTATTAGTACGCGAACTTTCTACCAGTGATCTTCTCGTAGGCCTGGATGTACTTCTCGCTCGTGCGGTCGATGACGTCCTGGGGCAGGCGGGGCGGGTTGCCCTGGCGGTCCCAGTTGGCGATGAGCCAATCGCGCACGAACTGCTTGTCGAAGCTGGGCTGGTCCTTGCCCTCGGCGTACTCGTCGCCCGGCCAGAAGCGGGACGAATCGGGGGTCAGCACCTCGTCGGCCAAAATGATCTGACCGTTCAGGCGGCCGAACTCGAACTTCGTGTCGGCGATGATGATGCCCTGCTTCTCGGCATGGTCGCGCGCCGTGGTGTACACCTTGATGGACAGGTCGCGCAGCTGGGACGCGTCGTCCTCGCCTATGATCTCGACCAGGCGCTCGTAGCTGATGTTCTCGTCATGGTCGCCGATCTCGGCCTTCGTCGAGGGCGTGAAGATGGGCTCGGGCAGCTTCGACGAGTTCACCAGGCCCTCGGGCAGCTCGATGCCGCACACCGTGCCCTGCTTCTGGTACTCCTTGAGGCCGCTGCCGGCCAGATAGCCGCGCACGATGCACTCGGCGGGGAACATGTCGGCCTTCTTCACCAGCATGAAGCGCCCGCGCAGGTAGTCGGCGTACGGCTGGAACTGCTCGGGCAGGTCGGCCACGTCGGCGGAGATCAGGTGGTTCTCCACCACGCCGTCCAGAAGCTCGAACCAGAAGCATGACAGCTGAGTGAGCACCGCGCCCTTGTGCGGGATCTCGTCTTCCAAGATGTAGTCGAACGCGGAGATGCGGTCCGACGCCACCAGCAGAAGCCTGTCTCCCAAATCGTAGAGATCGCGCACTTTGCCTTGCGCGTCGGGCTTGATGTCCATTCCGGTCATGGTCTGCTCTGTCCTTTCATCGACACGCCGCGCGCCCCCCGGCAGCCGGCGTTTTCCATACGCGCTTCATTATCGCGCAGTTTGGCTATTTGCGCCCCTTGGGCCGCGACTTTTGCGGCTTTTCTTTCGCCCTCGGCACCTTCTGCTGCTTCTGCTGGCGCACCTTCGGTTGACGGCCTTCGTCGTACAGCGGAATATGGATGGTGAAGCAAGCGCCTTCGTCCTTGCGGCCCTCCACCTGCACCCAACCGCCGTGTCGGTCCACGATCTCCTTCACCACGGCCAAGCCGATGCCCAGGCCGCCGCTCTCGCGGTTGCGGCCGGCGTCGGCGCGCCAGAAGCGCGAGAACACCATCTTCGCCTCCTCGGGCGAAAGGCCGATGCCCGTGTCCCGCACGGCGATGGACGCCATGAGGTCGCCGCGCTTCACCTGCACGGTGATGTGGCCGCCCTCGGGCGTGTAGCGCACGGCGTTCGAGATGAGGTTGGCCGTGGCCTGGCGAATCATGTCCGCGTCGCCCAGCACGCGCACGTCGTCGTCCGCCTGGTATTCCAGCGTGAGGCCCGAGTCGGTGACGAAGGCGTCGTGCGTGGCGATGATGCCGGAGATGAGCTGGCCCACGTCCACGATCTCTTCCTTCATGGGGTTCGCGCGGTTCTCCAAGCGCGACAGCTTCAGCAGCGAGTCCACCAAACGGCTCAGGCGCTGCACTTCAGAGTTCACGGTTTCCAGATGCTCGGGGTCGGCCTCGAACACGCCGTCGACCATGGCCTCCACCGTGGACTGGATGGCCATGAGGGGCGTGCGCAGCTCGTGCGCCACGTCGGTGGTCAGGCGCCGCTCCAGTTCGCGGTCCTTCTCCACCGAGTCGGCCATCTCGTCGAACGTCTCGCCCAAGCGCGCGATCTCGTCCTCGCCGTGCAGGTCGGTGCGGGCGGACAGGTCGCCCTCCTTGATGGCCTTCGCCGTTTTCGTCATGCGGTTGATGGGGCCCACCAGGTTGCGCGCGAACAGGAAGCCGATGCACGACGCCAAGAGTATGGCCATGGCCGCCGCGAAGAACATGGCCTGGTAGGATTTGTTGCGGAACTCCTCGTCGGTCGAGCGCAGCAGCGTGTCGGAGCCGAGCACCCACACGCTCACCGACCCCACCGCCTGCTCGTCGTTGTTGATGACGATGGGAACCGTGACCATTTGTTCGGGCTTCGCCTGTTTCGGAGCCAGCGAAAGCCCGCCAACCGCCCCGTCGCCCTCTTCGTTCTCTATCCGCGAAGAGTCGTAAGGGACCGACTCCTTGCTGTCGGGATCGAAGGGCACGAGGTTGTTCGTGACGCGCATGCCGATGCTCGGCGTGGCGCTCACGGTGTAACGGGCGGGTGCGAGCGTTTGCTCGTCGAACATTCCCGTTTCCTGATAGTTCTCCGCGATCTTTTCTGCCGTCGTCTCGGCCACGCTCAACATGTTGTCGCGCGTGTAGGTTTGGAAGTGCTGTTCCCACACGAACGAGACCACGCCGATGGCAACCAGCGCGGTCATGGCCGCGATGAAGGCGAACGCCGCCGTCACGCGGGTCGTGTACGAAAGGTTGTCCCAGCCCGGCCGCTTGTGGGCGCGCGCGTCCGCGTCGTCCGCGCCCGCCTTGCCGATGGGTCCGGTCGTCGCCGAGTCTTGCACGCTTCGATCCTCCTGCACGGTTACGCGCTCACGCTCAAGGCGTTCACGCGATGCTTACTGCTGGACTTTGGTCGGGTCTTCGAAGCGATAGCCCACGCCGTGCACGGTGTGCAGCCACTTCGGGCTGCGCGGGTTGTCGCCGATCTTCGCGCGCAGGTTCTTCACATGCGAGTCGATGGTGCGCTCGTAACCTTCGAAGTCGTAACCGAGCACCTTCTCCACCAACTCCATGCGCGAGTACACGCGGCCCGGGTAGCGCGACAACGTGGTGAGCAGCTTGAACTCGCTGGCCGTGAGGTCGATCTCCTCGCCGTTGACGAGCACCTTGTGGCCCGACACGTCGATGGTGAGCTCGCCGAACTCCAGCACTTCGCGCTGGGGCTCCGAGTCGGCGTGCACGCGGCGCAGCAGCGCACGGGCGCGAGCCACGAGCTCGCGGGGGCTGAAGGGCTTCACCAGATAGTCGTCGGCACCCAGTTCCAGGCCGATGATGCGATCCTCCACCTCGCCCTTGGCGGTGAGCATGATAATGGGCACGTCGGAGTTGTCGCGGATGGCGCGGCACACGCGCTCGCCCGGCACGCGGGGCAGCATGAGGTCGAGGATGACCAGGTCGAAATGATGCTTCGAGAACTCTTCGAGCGCCTCTTGGCCGTCGCCGACCGCCGTGACCCAGTAGTTCTCGCGCTCCAAGTAGGCCGTCACCGCGTCGCGGATGGCCTTTTCATCTTCAACAAGCAGTATACGTCGCGTTTCGTTGCTCATGGATACCACCTCAGGTCGTTACCGGCTCGGATTCTTTCCCGGACGCGTATCCTATACGCGCTCCCTTCCGAGCGTTCAGGTCGTGTTTGCGTTTATTGTAGCAATTACCCTCGAAGCAGCTGGAACCCGTGCGGGAAATGACACAATATCCACCATGGTAACCCGCAGATCAACACATGCTAACCACGCTAAACCCGGTGGCGCGGCCAAGCGCAGCGCACAGCGGCGCGGCGCCGCCTTGGGAGGCGGCACGTACGTCGGCGGCAAATCGAGCACGCGCGGCGGGCACGTGGGCAACGTCGGCAGCTTCGGCGGCGACCTGGGAGGAGCGGGCTCCTCTCGGCCGACGGCGCGCAGAGGCGCGGCCGGTTCAGGGCGGACCGGGCAGAAAGCCTCCGTGGGGCCCGGCAGCGTCTTGGACTCGGGCGGCGTGCATCGGCGCGGCGCGTCGAACGGCGGATCCGGCGGCGTTCGCGTTCCCACTCCGAGCGGCGGAGAGGTGCTCCTCACCCGCCGCCACTTCCTGTTCGGCGCCGCCGGCGTTGCCGCGCTCGCCGCTGCGGGAGGCGCGGCGTCCGTGATCATCAAGCAACGGGAAGAGGCCGCCGGCGACGTGACGGTGCTCGAGGTTCCCTCGTCGTCGGTGACCACGTTGAACACCGCCGACACCGAAAGCTCGTTCACCTTGATCGAAGACGCCGCCGCCCGCATGAACCTGGTCACGCGCTTCGAGCTTCCCTACGGTTCGCTCGTTTGGGCCAGCGGCGACAGCGTGGCCGCCTGCCTGCTGCCCACCGACCAAGGAAGCCCGCTCGCGCAGGTGGCCCTGCTGTCTCTTGGCAGCGGCACCCAGGCAACCGTGCTCGAGCAAGCCGTGGGGCAGGACGAAGGGTTCGACATCTACGACGTGCGCGCCACGGGTTCGGGCGTCGTATGGACCGAGGCCGACATCCTCGACGGCGTTTGGCGCGTGTACACCGCGCGCTCGGACGGTGCGACCCTCGGCGAGCCGCACCTGGTTGACGAAGGCGACAGTCAATGGGAAACGCCCACCATCGCAGCGGCGGGCCCCTACGCTTTCTGGCAGGTCATGCCGAAGCTCGACGGCGATTACAGCGCCGAGGACTCGCTCGTGAAGCGTGCGACGATGGCGTCGGGGGCAGCCGAAACCGTCTACACGTCTCACGGCAGGCTGTGCACGCCGCCCTACGCGCTGGACGATTCGGTGGTCATCACGCCGCGCGCGGAAACGACGGGAACGTACTATCAGCTCACGCATATGGACGCGGCCACGGGCAACGTTCTGGACACCATGGTGCTGCCGCGCTCGATGAGGCCGCTCGAAGCAGGATACGGCGACAACGGGTTCTCGTTCTCGTTCGACGCCTGGTACACCTACGGCGACGGCATCGCCAACATCGGCACGTACACGCCCGCCTCTCGGGTGACGGACGGAAACTACAGCGGCGCGCCGTGGTTCTCGTTCGGGCTGTCCCCTACGGCGGCACCGGCCTGGTGCGGCGGCTACTTCATCGTGAAATCGAAGCGCACCGTGTGCGGCATCGACTTGGCAACGAGCGAGTACTTCGCCCTGCAGCCCGAAAACGGTTCGGACGATTACGGCGAGTACCTGGCATCCACCGGATCGAACGACCTGGTGGTCACGTACGCCAACATCGACGACAAGCCCATCGACGGCGAGCCGAAGAAGTACTGCCTTGTAAGGGTTTGGTCGCCGACGAGCTAAATCATGCTTGCATTTCCCCATCAGCCTCCAACACCTGCTTGAACGAAAAAGGCCGGAAGCGAATGCTTCCGGCCTGTAAGTTTCATGGTCGCGGGGGCAGGATTTGAACCTACGACCTCCGGGTTATGAGCCCGGCGAGCTACCAGACTGCTCCACCCCGCAACGTTTGCGCCTGCCCCTCCTGTCCGGTATACAGCAAACAGGAAAAGCGGCAAGATTGAATAATACCTGCGTTCATCAGCGCGTGCAAGATTTTTCTTCCCCTCCACAAAACGTCCTCATATCAACAAAACGAATTCTCGCTTAGCCCAACAGGTTGCTTAGACTGATTAACGCATGCGCAACGGGGATGCAG
Organism: Gordonibacter sp. 28C; assembly: GCF_003339845.1. Lineage (GTDB taxonomy): Bacteria > Actinomycetota > Coriobacteriia > Coriobacteriales > Eggerthellaceae > Gordonibacter. Next base: position 208,664 of record NZ_PPTR01000001.1, on the reverse strand, counting down.
TACAATCGGAAGCGAAACCATACGCACTGCGCATTGAAAGCAATTGAGGAGCGCCCACTATGACCGTCATCGACGTGCATGCCCATATCTATCCCGAGAAGATCGCCGAGCGGGCGGTCGATGCCGTGGGGGACTTCTATCTAATCGATATGTACGGCGAAGGCACGGCGGCGCATTTGCTGGCATCGCAGGAGCAGGCGCCCATCACGCATTTCGTCGTGCACTCCGTGGCCACGAAGCCCAGCTCCGTGGCCACCATCAACGACTTCATCGCCGAGCAGTGCCGCATCCATCCCGAGTTCATCGGCTTCATGTCCATGCATCAGGACCTCGAAGACCCCGAGACCGAAATCGAGCGCGCCATCGGCCTGGGCCTCAAGGGGGTGAAGCTGCACCCCGACACGCAGAAGGTGAACATGGACGATCCTCGGCTCATGAACGTGTACGAGGCGATCGCGGGACGCCTGCCGCTCATCGTTCACACGGGCGACTATCGCACCGACTTCTCGCACCCGCGTCGCCTGAAGAACATCCTGCACACCTTCCCCGACCTCGTGGTGGACGCGGCGCACTTCGGGGGCTGGTCGGTTCCCGAGATCGGCTACGACGTGTTGCACGACGAGAACGTGTTCATCGACGTGTCCAGCTCCATGACCTTCGTGGGCAACCGTCGCACGAAGGAGCTCGTGGGCATGTGGGGAGCCGACCGTGTGATGTTCGGCTCCGACTTCCCCATGTGGGATCCCGCGCGCGAGTACGACACGTTCACGTCGCTCGGCTTCTCCGACGACGACCTGGAGAAGATGCTCTGGAAGAACGCCGAGCGCTTCACCGGCGTGAGCGTTTCCTAACCCGTCGACCCGGCAAAACCGGCGAGGAACACAGCCGCTGAAGATCCTTCGACTGCGCTCACTGCGTTCGCTTCGCTCAGGATGACAAGCCGGAAGCTTTCGGATTCGCTCGGACGGCATCCCGAGGGACTAGCGGTCCTTGTCCGCGCTTTCCCCTTCAGGCTCTGACTCCAGAACCACGCGCACCTTGTCGATGCGGTGGCGGTCCATGTCCACCACGGTGAACGTTGCCTTGCGGTCGTCGTGCTCGACGGTCACGGAGTCGCCCTCGGCGGGAATGCGGTCGAACAGCGACAGCAGCAGGCCGCCGGTCGTCTCGCACTCGGAAGCTTCCTCGGGCTCGAAGCCGATGAGCTCCTCCACGTCGTCGATGGGCATGGAGCCGTCCACCAGGTAGCTTCCGTCGTCCAGCTTCACCACGTCGTTGGCGTCGCCGTGCAGGTACTCGTCGTCGATGCGGCCCACGATCTGCTCCATGATGTCGCTCATGGTGACGATGCCCGACGTGCCGCCGTGCTCGTCGATGACCACGGCGATCTTCGTGTGCTTCGCCTGCAGCGTTTGCAGCAGCTTCGCGATGGGAATGCCCTCGGGCACGGCCTCTATCGTGCGGATGCGCAGGTCGTCCACCGTGCTGTCAGGCGGCATGGTGTACAGGTCCTTCACGTGCACGAAGCCGACGATGCGGTCTTTGTTGCCCCGGCACACGGGATAGCGCGTGTACTTGTACTGGGTGATAAGCGCCATGTTCTCTTCGAGCGAGTCCTCCAAATCGAGGCAGATGACGTCGGTGCGCGGCGTCATGATGGCCTCGGCGTCCTTGTCGCCCAAGTCGAAGATGTTGTCCACGTACTCGTTCTGCTCGGGGTCGATGAGACCGCTTTCGGTGCTCTCGTCGATGAGCAGCATGATCTCCTCGTCGGTATACACCTCGTGCTCGTTGGCGATGTCGTGCCCCAGCAGCTTCATGACGCCGTTCGTGATGGAGTTGAACAGCCACATGATGGGATACGTTATACGGTAGAACCACACAAGCGGCGTGGCCGTGAACAGGGCATAGCGCTCGGTGGAGAAAATGGCGAGCGACTTGGGGATCAGCTCGCCCACCACGATATGCAGGGCAGTGATAACGACGAAGCCGATGACGATGGCGATGCCGTGGATAGCCGCCTCGGGTAGGCCGAGAAGCAGAAGCGGGTCTTCGATAATCTGGGATACAGCCGGCTCTCCCAGCCAGCCTAGAGCAAGCGAGGCAAGCGTGATGCCCAGCTGGCAGGCGGAAAGGTAGGCGTTGACGTTGTCGGCAACGAGCTTTGTGTACTTGGCGCCGGAGCGACCCTCGTCGACAAGGATCTCCACTTGGGACTTTCGCACGCGCACGAGCGAGAACTCGGCGGCAACGAAAAAGGCGTTCATGAGCAGGAAGAACAGGACAAGTACAAGGCTTAACGCAGGGTGCATTAAAGCAGGTCTCCTTAGGTTCGGTTGTCAAGGCCTGCCGATGCGGATTGCCGTGCCGCGTACAAGGTGGCAGGTTTTGGCTGTCCTTGTAATTTGTACCATCCCTCAAGGCCACAGCCGGGAAAAACTACTCTATATACAGAAGTTGACACCGTTTTGCAACGTTGCCATCGAACCCCGGCAAACCAACGACAAGGCCAACGTGACGCGAACGTAAGCGAAAGCAAAGGCGCGTGCAAGGTTGCCGCAAGGTGCAGCGGGTATGGTGGATATCGAACGTAGCCCCCTGCGAAAGGAACCCTTTATGAAGAAGATGCTCGTGACCTTGGCAACGCTGGCCGCGATGGGAGGCCTGTTCGTCTACGTGGCCCTGCAAGCGCCGCGCTTGGAGAAGGTCCGCTAGCAAGCGGGCCTAGGCGCGCGCCAGATCGCCCTCTTCGACCCCCGGCGCGGGAACGTCCGTCGACGGCGCGGGATCCTTGCGGTCGTTCGCCGACACGGCAGCAGGCCCTCCGCCTTCCCGATCGCCCGCGTGCGCTTCCGCCGGCGCGTCGCCGGCTTCCGCGTCGCGCGGCAGCACGAGGTTCGCCACCACGGCCACCAGGAACACCACGGCCACGCAGTTCTCGGCGAACACGCTTTGCACGATCTCGGGGAACACGGCGAACAGGGCCGACGCCTGCGTGAAGCCGATGCCCACGGCCAGCGACAACGCCGCGATGGTGATGTTGCGCTGCGTGAAGCCGGCCCGCGCGATCATCTGGAAGCCGCTCACGATGATGTTGCCGAACATCATGATGGTGCAGCCGCCCAGCACCGCCTCGGGCAGCGACGAGAACAGCACGCTGATGACCGGCAGGAACGCCGCCAGCACCATGATGACGGCGCCGGTGGCGATGGCCTTGCGGTTCACGACCTTCGTCATGGCCACCAGGCCCACGTTCTGCGAGAACGACGTGATGGGCAGGCAGCCGAAGCACGCGGACAGCGAGCTGACGAAACCGTCGCAGGCGATGGAGCCGGTGAGCTCCTTCTCCTTCACCTCGCGGTTCAAACCAACCATGGCCAGCGCCGAGGTGTCGCCGATGGTCTCGGTGGCCGACACCAGGAAGATGAGCGTTACCGACACGATGGCACCCACGTTGAACTCGGGCGTGAACGGCATGAGCTGCGGCAGGGCGAACAGCTGCAGGCCCGCGAACCCGCTGAAGTCCACCGCGCCCAGGCACAAGGCAACCGCATAACCTATCACCAGGCCGAACAGCACGGAAAGCTGCTTGGTCTTCCCCTTGGCGAGCACCTGGAACACCAGGCACGACACCAGCGAGATAGTTCCCAGCACCAAGTTCTGCGGCGATCCGAAGTCGGGCACGCCGCTGCCGCCGCCGAACGACGTGGCGCCCACGCCCAGCAGCGAGAAGCCGATGGACGTGACCACGACGGCCGCCACGATGGGCGATATGATGCGTCGCCAGTACTTCGCGAACAGGCCCAGCACGCCCTCGATGACGCCGCCCACCATAATGGCGCCGATGGCCGTGCTATACCCGTAGGTGGCCACGATGCCGCACAGCACCGTGACGAACGTGAAGCTGATGCCCATGACGATGGGTAGCCCCGAGCCGATGCGCCACAGCGGGAACAACTGGATGAGCGTGCCGATGCCGGCTATGAGCATGGCGCTTTGGATGAGCGTGCCCGTTTGGTCGGCCCCGAGCCCGGCCACGCCGGCCACGATGACGATGGGGGCGAGGTTGGCAACGAACATGGCCAGGATATGCTGGATGCCGTAGGGAACGGCGCGCAGCAGGGGGATGTCGCCGTCGAGCTTGAACAGCTCCTCGTGCTTGAACTGCTTCATCGGCGAAACTCGATCGCGCCGGTTTCCGGATCCATGGCGTCCACGATGGCGAGCGACTCCAGCCGGTAGCCGCGCTCGCGCAGCTCCGCCCCGCCGGGCTGGAAGCCCTTCTCGACCGCGATGCCGATACCCTCGACGGTCGCTCCGGCCTCGTCGACGAGCTCGATGAGCCCGTTGAGCGCGCAGCCGTTCGCCAAGAAGTCGTCGACGATGAGCACATGGTCGTGCGGCCCCAAGAACTTCTTGGACACGATGACGTCGTACACGCGGCCGTGCGTGAACGACTGAATGCGCGTGGTGTACATGTCACCGTCCAGGTTGATGCTCTGCGCCTTCTTCGCGAACACCACGGGCACGCCGAAGTGGCGGGCGGCCACACAGGCGATGCCGATGCCCGACGCCTCGATGGTGAGGATCTTCGTGACAGGCGCGTCGGCGAACAGGCGCTTGAACTCGGCGCCCATCGCGTCGAACAGGTCGATGTCCAACTGGTGGTTCAGGAAGCTGTCAACCTTTAGAACGCCTCCCGACTTCACCACCCCGTCGCGCCTGATGCGCTCCTCCAGCAATTCCACGTTCTGCCTCCATCCCCTTTATCATCCTGAGCGAAGAAAGCCGAAGGGCCTTTGCGCTTGCGTTAGATTCCTTCGATGCTTTTTCGCCGCACGGCAAAACCGCGCGAAAACCCCATGCCGAACAGTGTAAAGGACGCGCGCGTTGCTGAAAACGGCAAAATGTCGTTCACCGAGAGAAACAATTCCGCTATCGCAGGCAAAAGAAGGGTCCGGCACCGTTGCCGAACCCCTCGAAGCCGTCTCGCTTTGTGTTTTCGTTGCGAACGAATCAGAATTCGTACTCCGCCCTGCCTTCGTCCTCGGCCAATTGCGCATACTCCTTGACGATCGGACGGTTTGCTATATGGCTCATGATCTCACGAGTTCCTCCGCCCAGCTGGTAGCCTCGACAATCGAGGAACGCACGGCCAACGCGCGTTTCAGTGGTAAACCCATGACCGCCAAAAATCTCAAGAGCATCGCTCGCGACCTGCGTGAGCGTTACCGAGCCATAGCGCTTGAGCAAAGCCGCATCGGCGTTGATAGGTAGGTTGTTGTCCATCTTCCAAAGCGTCTTATAGAGCATTTCGCGCGTCGTGCGCAAACCCATCTCCATATCAACGAGCATCTCCTGGACAGCTTGATAGCGCGCGATGTTCTTTCCGAAAGCCATGCGCTGATTCGCGTACGCAGCAGCATCCTCCAAGGCGGCTTGAGCCTCTCCGAGAATCATGGCGATGATGACGCAGCGTTCGAACTCGAAGTTCTTCATCAGGTTCATGAAGCCTTGGCCGCGCTCACCGAGATGCTGGCTTGGATCAAGCACAACGTCGTCAAAATGGATGCGAGCAAAAGGAGATATCTGATTGCCGATCTTGTTGAGTTGAGTGACCTCGATGCCAGGGACATCCTTGGGGGTGGTCCACATCGAAATGGATTTGTTTTCGCGAGAAGGATCCTCTTCTTTAGCAAGAACGATGAGGTGAGGGAAATGCTCGCCATTGGTCACAAACGTCTTGTCGCCAAACAGGTGGATCTTTCCGTCGATCTCCTTGGTGTAAGTGGTCATGCCGAAGTTGTCACTGCCACCGACAGGCTCCGAAATAGCAAGGGCGTAGGGCGGACGACCGGTCTCGTAATAGGTGTCCATGCAGAATTTGATCTGCTCAGGGCTGCCGAATTCGAGAACATCGAAGATGATCAGGGTGCTCGAAACGAACGGGACGGTCGTAACCGTAGAGTGGCACAGCTCCTCCATCATGACTCCCAAAGTCACGAAGTCGCAGGGAATTCCGCCGTATTCCTCTGGAATACCCAGTCGGACGAAATCTGTCTGGGCCCACGCTTTGTAAACCTCGTCGTCCATACCGCGTTCTTCATGCCAGCGAATCACCTTCTCTTCGGGCATGTGCTCTTTCGCCCATTCGTGAATGTCCTTCTTGAGTTGAATCTGCTCATCCGTAAACGAATAGTCCAGTGCCATTGTTCCTCCTTAAAGAATTTACCGCTCGTTGTTCCGCGTTATCGCCAGCTCCTCAGACGCATCGCGCCAAAGGAGCCTATGGCCCCTAAAGCCCCATCCCCACATTGAACCCATCGCGAACAGCCTCGCGGATTCTACGCGCGAGCTCCCACTCCGGAACAGGGCGTTCGCCCTCTTTCGCCTCGGGAGCCGGCTGCGCGCCAGCACCGTCGCCGATGAGGTAAACGCTTTCGAACTCCTTTGATAGCTCATTGAAAAGCGTCGTGTTCTCCTGCACGCCAAGCGACGGCATGACGGTGTCGGCGGAGACTTTAATTTCTTCGCCAGTCTTGGTATTGACGGCAAGAACTCCAGTCGGGAGCACTTCTTTGACCACAGTGTCGGTCATGATGGTAACGCCGCCTTTTTTGAGCAAATCCAGCTGCGTCCCCTTGGTCACCGGCCCCATATCCCTCAACGGCCGTGAACTCGGTTCGAGTACGGTCACGCGTCGACCTTTCATCATCGAATGCGCCACCTCGCAGCCCGCAAATCCGCCGCCAATAACAACAACGTTCTTCTTTACCGGCCAGGGCAAGGACATGCCCCATCTCATGAATTTCTTATTGTTGCCGAACAGACCGGTTCCCACTGCCGCGCACTTCCACATAAGTCCCTTTTTCGGAGCCTTTCCGGCAACAAGACCTTTTAGCTCGACCGATCCGATAATATTTTTACCATCGATACCGGGAATATCCGGAACTATCGCTTCACCGCCGGGAGACACAACGACAGCATCCGGTTTCAGGCTGCCGACAAGAGCGGCGGAAGCTTCTGTTCCGAGCATTGTCGTAACAGAAAGATTGCGAAGCTGAAGCGCATACCAGTCAATCACCGGCTCCAAAAACTCATTCAACACAGCCGCAAGATTGAGAAGTCCGCCGAGATGCTTTCCCTTATCAACGAGCGTGACGTCATGCCCTCTTATTGCTGCAACGCGCGCCGCTTCCATACCTCCAGGACCCGCCCCGATAACAACGACCTTCTTCTTTTTCTCAGCCGGACTCCTTTCCGGAAGACCCAGATCAGAAGCAATGTCGGCGTTCATTGAGCACGTCAACTTTCGCCCCACGAACGTGCTGTCCAAACAGCGGCAGCAGCATATGCAAGGCCGTATATCTTTTTTGTTGTTCGACTCCATCTTGCCGACAAAACAAGGGTCCGCCAAAAGAGCTCGACCCATGCCGACGATATCGGCCTTGCCGGAGGCGATGATTTCTTCACACGTATCCGCCCTTGCAATGCGATAGCCCGCGATCACGGGAACGTGCGCGAGCTTTTTCAACTCATAAGTCATATCGATAAGAGGGGCCTCAGGCACGAACTGGTTGACAAGTGGACGCGTTGCTTCATGGAATCCAGCCTGAATACTGAACGCCGCCACGCCGCATTTCTCGAAAATCGAAATAAGAGCCTTGGCATCATCCATGGTGTTTCCGCCTGGCATGTAATCATCCGCGTTGAAACGACACACTATGGGGAAGTCTTCACCCGCCTTCTTTCGACAGTTCTCGATAACCTCGCACACGATGCGCGCCCTGTTCTCGATTGAGCCGCCGTATTGATCGGTCCGACGATTCGAAAACGACGACAAAAACCTGCAAAGGAGATACCCTATACCTGCATGTATCTCCACCAGGTCAAATCCTGCTTCTTTGCATCTTCTGCAAGCGTCTCCAAATTGCTCGACGATTAAATGAATCTCGTCAATTGTCAGCTCTCGCAGCTTTTTGACAAAGGGGCCTCCCGGTCCATCCGAAGGGCCGACGGCCTCGAATGGCTTACTTCCATCGGCCCTCCATTCATAGTGAATGTCAAGCTGCGCACACGACAAAGCGCCGCCTTCACGAATGCCGTCTGTCAGCTTCTTGAGTCCCGGAATGAAGTCATCGCTCCAAGCGCCAATAGAGTGGCTTCCAGCAGGATACTGATGGGACACGTTGCTGCAATCGCACGGTATGACTCCCCCGACCGTGATCATGCCGATACCGCCCTTGGACATTTGGGAATATAGATCGACGAGCTTATCGGACATGTAATACTCGTCCACCTCCATGCCCATGGGCAGCAATGCCGTTCTGTTTCGTAGCTGCTTATTCCCAATCATGATAGGTTCAAAAAGCATATCTTTTTCTGCCACGAAGCCTCGTCTCCTTACATCATCCAGTGCGATTTATGCAGCAGTCCTCACACCAGTCCCTAAATTTTCTTAAAAATAGTCAATGGGACGGAGCGGGAGAATGCTCAAAACAAGAATGTGTGGCTATGCGACGGGGTAAACCCTCAATCATAGAAACTGGGGTCTGCAAAATCTGCTCACATCGAAAGAGTGTTGGTTCGATCGGCTTCTACAACTCAATATCATTGTTGAACAAAGAATAGGGAAATTGGACTGACGCTCAACGCTCGTTCGCCGACAGGAGGTTATCGTATGAGAATTGTTGTCTGCATCAAGCAATGCATCGATGCTGAAGCGATCACGAAAGTCGACGACCACGGCCAGGTGATTAAGGAAGGCCAGTCGCTGGTCATCGACCCCTATAGCGAGTTCGCTGTAGAAAGAGCCTTGCAGGCAAAAGACTGCGGTGAAGCGGAAACCATTGCGCTGGCGATTGGCGGCCAGGAAGTTATGCCGACCATCCGCCACGCATTGGCCATGGGCGTAGATTCCGGCTGCCTCGTCGACGACCCGGCTATAGACCTGGACGACCCTGTTGAAAAATCCATCGTGCTCGCCAAAGCGCTGACCAAGCTCCAGCCGGATCTCATCATGGGAGGCTATAAATCTGGCGACACCTCCCAAGCACAAGTAATCCCAAGGTTAGCCACTTTTTTGAAGATACCCTACGTTGGCATCGTCACCCATCTTGAGATCGGCGAACATGCGGTAGAGGCTACGCACGAAACCGATGACGGCTTTGAAATCATACAGGTGGAACTTCCGGCGGCCATCGCAGCGCAACAAGGACTCGCAGAACCGCGATACCCGTCCGTGCGGGGCATCATGCAATCCAAAAAGAAACCTGTCGAGATATATAACTTGGAAGATATCGGCCTCTCGCCATCAGAACTTGACCACCCAAAGCCATGCGTCCTCCCGTGTCGCCCGAAACCAGCACGCAAGGGGGGACGCATTATGAAGGGCGAGCTGTCTGTTGTGATTTCAGATGTGGTTGCCGCCTTGAAATCCGATGGTGCTATCTCGTAACGACCTTGTCGCAAATATCTCCACGGCAAAGAAGCGTGGGGATGGCCAGAATGGAGGAGGAGCATGTCTGATATCTGGGTTTTTTCTACATATAGGAATTCCACGTTCAATAAGGTTTCGTATGAAATGATTGCCAGCTCCCGAAAGCTAGCGACTTCTTTGGGAGGCAGCACAGCATCAATCGTGTTCGACAGCATCGTGCATGAAGCCGACCTCGTCCCTTTGGCCTATTACGGTGCCGACGATGTTTTGATTCTCGAGGATCCCAGCCTGTCTCCCTATACGACAGACGCCTATGCCAATGCGCTAACCGCTCTCGCGGAGAAATACAAACCCTTGGCTATCTTTTTCGCAAATGACGCAGTCGGCCTCGATATGGCCCCTGTCGTCGCGCAAAATATCGGAGCGCCTTTACTGACCGACGTCATGGATATGACGGTCGAGGGCACCAAGCTTTTGCTATCTCGCGAAGCCTATTCCGGCAAGATCGTCCAAGAGTTCGCCCTCGACCCAGGGCGGCATCCCCTCATAGCCACGATCCGTGCCGGGGCTCTTGAAGCGGCGCAATGCGACGAGACTCGTCCCGTCCACGTCACCAGAACACAGATTGAGGACTTCGGCACGATACGACAAGTTGTAAAGGACGTCGTCAGAAAAACCTCTGCACGCGTCGATTTGACCGAGGCGCGTTGCGTCGTCGGAGGCGGGCGGGGCATTAGGGGCGAAGCAGGGGTTAAGCTCATCGAGGATCTAGCCGACGTCTTGGGCGCAGCAGTCGGAGGCTCACGCGCCGCAATCGACGAGGGGTGGATTGAAGGTCAATATCAAATAGGACAGACCGGAAAATCCATTGCTCCCGATCTTTACATAGCATGCGGCATATCGGGCACCATCCAGCATATGTCAGGCGCTTCGGCGGCTAAATGCATCGTCGCCATCAACAAAGACGAGGAGGCAGATATTTTCAAGGTTGCCGACTACGGCATAGTCGCTGATCTCTTCACTGCAATTCCCCTTTTGATAGAAGAGCTTCGACTGCAAAACTGACTTCGCGCTTTTCGGAAAACCACGTTTCCTCGTTTTCCGATCGAGAATTCACCAAACACGACTACAAGCAGAGCACACAACGGGAGATGGTATGGAAGCAGCCAGCGCAACTCGCGAATATCTATGGAACATCAACCAAGAATGGATCATGTATCCGTGTTTTGTTTTCGCCTTGGCAGTCAGCGTCTATTTTTTTTACAGACGATATCGTCTTTGGAAGGTCGGACAGCCGGAAAACCGTTCCGACCATCGAGGCCAACGTTTGTCGGGTGTGATTAAAGATGCTTTTCTCCAGCTGAAAGTCTTGCGCGTCAAAGGAATCGGCATCGCTCATTTGGGGATGTACGCGGGCATGGTCATATTGCTGATAGCAACCGCATCCATCGCCGCTCAAGTGGATCTGGGCCTCGACTTTGCCCATGGCTACTACTACCTCATCGTCATCGCCCTCGGATCCGATTTTGCCGGCCTTGCCTTTTGCCTGGCAATAGCATTCTGCATTATCCGGCGCATTGCAAACAAGAAGCTCGACACAAAACCGAGCGATATCGTTGTGCTCGTGCTCCTTCTTACTGTTGGCGTGGGCGGTTTTGCCGTCGAAGGGCTTCGCATCGCTGGGGCAGGAGATCCTTGGCGAGACTGGTCGCCAATCGGCAGCCTCGTTGCTCTTGCTTTCGAAAACCTAGACGCCAACCAGATCGCCACCGCGCACCGAGTCCTCTGGTGGAGCCACATGGCGCTTGCTTTCGCCTTGATCGCATATTGGACTTATTCGAAACTGGTTCATGTTCTGCTGATTCCCAGCAGTATCTATCACCGTTCGCTCAAGCCGGCATCCTCGCTTCCTTTCGTGGATTTCGAAGACGACAACCTGGACACCTTGGGTGTGGGATGCCTTGAAGATTTTACCTGGAAAGACCTTTTCGACACCCAAGCATGCATTCGGTGCAACCGCTGTCAAGAGAACTGCCCAGCCTATCTGAGCGGTAAGCCGCTCTCCCCAAAGGCGCTTATGGACGACCTGGGAGCGCATCTTGAAGAACGCGGTGCGCTTATCCTCGACATGCGGGCAAAGAAGAAGGGCGCCCTGACGCAAGAGGAACAGGCAACACGGAAGCCAACCGATGAGCAACGTGACATCATGGCCAAAACCTTGGTCGGCGACACCGTCAAACCAGACGCCCTCTGGGCATGCACCACCTGCGGTTCCTGCATGGAGCAGTGCCCGGCATCATTGGAGCACGTGCCTAAAATCGTGAAAATGCGCACGTACCAAGTTTGCACAGAAAGCGTTTTTCCGTCGGAATTGCATTCAACTTTTCGCAACATGGAAACAAACGGCAATCCATGGGGGCTTGGCTGGGAAACGCGAAGTGAGTGGATGGGCGATTGCGATCTTCCCTTGATCGATGGCAACCCGAATGCAGAATACTTGTTCTGGACAGGGTGCGCAGGCGCGTTCGACTCTCGAAACCAAAGGGTTTCCAGGGCATTTGCCCAGATTATGAGTCGGGCCGAAATCGATTTCGCCATTCTAGGCAACAAGGAGCGATGCTGCGGCGATGCCGCGAGAAGGTTGGGAAACGAATATCTTTATTACACGCTCGCCAACGAAAACATAGAAACGCTAAAGCGCTATAAATTTAAAAAAATAGTAACGACGTGCCCGCATTGCTACAACGCCTTCAAAGTCGACTACCCTCAACTTGGAGGATGCTTTGAAGCGGTGCACCACACCGAGCTCATCAAAGAGCTGATCGAACAAGGTAGAATCGCACCTCGTTCCCTTGAACCGGAAATGCGCTCTTCGATAACCTATCAAGACTCATGCTATCTTGGCCGTTATAACGGCATATACCAAGCCCCCCGAAAAATACTCTCATCTCTTCATCTCGATATCGTAGAGATGAAGAAGTCGCAACAAGACAGCCTCTGCTGCGGGGCGGGCGGTGGCCGTATATGGTTAGACGAGCAGGAAACGCAGCGTGTCAGCACCCTACGTACAGCGCAGGCGCTTGAAACGAGTCCGGAGATCGTCGCCACGGCATGTCCCTATTGCCTCACCATGCTCTCAGATGGCATGAGCATGAGAGACGCGCCGACGCCAGTAAAGGATGTTGCCGAGATCGTCTTGGCTCATATCGGATAAGTAATTGTGCGTCGCAAAAATATTATGATCTGATCTGCGATTATTTATTTACGATAGCACTAACGGTTCCTTTAACGCTATCGTAAATAAGGTTATAGCAGTTGCTCATCAAATCTTTCGGAACGTTTTTTGACGAGTTGAGGACGCAGTCAAATATCCATAAGACGGAGTTGTTCGTATAAAACGTTGCCAGCCAATTGAGCGTTTCGGCATTAAGATAGCAGTTGCTTTCCTGAAAAAGGCTTTCGATATCCTTGCGCAGGGCAGGGCGATAAATAAGCAGCAGATAGCGCCTAAAGTTTGAATATACTTCCTCGGTGCTCAACTTTCGATAGAACTCCCGATACCCCATGAAATACTGCCCCATGGACTCGAAGAAATCACCTTGCTTGAAGCCCTTTTCAGACTTGGTGAAAAAGGGCATATAACGGTATTTGTCGTCCTCTATCTGCGTATCGCAAATCAACCGATCACCATTGAAACGCGCTTCGAGATGCAGTGCAAACGTACTGCGAAACACATATTTCACCAGATCGCTTTTGCCGTAGAAGTGATAGTAAAAAGTTTTTCTATTGATTCCCACAAGGTTTACAAGATCATGTACGGTTATTTTATTGAACGGCACATCCTCCAACATCTCGAGAAACGCGTCTACAATTAAATCCTTTGTATGTACTTTCGAATCCTTCATTCAATCACGCTCCCAATCCGTTTCAAATGTTTGTCGGATGTGGTAAAAAGTCGATTCAGGATTATTGACAGCTACCTGGAGCCGCTCTCCGCGATTCCCGCGTTCTTCTAGGTATGGTAGTAAAGCGCCGTGCCCATGCCGTCAATTCGGCGTGAAACGCGTTTATTGTCATACAGATATTCGCAATACGAGAATATTTTTATAGCCCTCCTTCCTCGAGAATCCATACTCTTCGAATCCGTATCGCTATAGTAAAGTTTCTCAATATCGACAACGCTGCATGCACCCGATGCGGCGCAAAGCGTCTTGAATATGTTCTCGATTTGTCGATTTTGATATGCCCACGCATCTTCGAAGGCCCGCCGCGCGGCATCGACGCCCCAAAGTGGAAGCATATGACTCGAGAAAAGCGATAGGGGAGCCATCTGGGCCATCTTTTTCAGAGATCTTCCATACGAGACCATCGCATGGGCGTCGATGTCGTCCGCACAACATATTGGAGCGTATTTTTCGAGCACCATATCGCCGCAGAACAAGATCCTCTGGCTTCTCTCAATCAAACCAGAATGCTCGGCAGCATGGCCGGGAAGGTGTACCACTTCAAGCTGATAGCAATCGAGATCGAAGACAAATCCATCTTCGACCTCGATTGCCGGATAATCAATGTTGCATGACGCTTCGAATGTTGCGAGATAACCAGCATATGAACCGTTCAGGCATGCCGCGCAGGCACCCGATAAATAATGGAATCGAGCAATATTGGATTCGTCATACTTGATTCGCCCCGCCGTGCTGTAGACCGGCACGCCCTTTTTATAAAATTCTCGCGCGAACCCGCAGTGGTCACGATGAAAATGAGTAACGAAAAGCGCCGCATTATCCCAAGAGAGGCCGTATTCATCAAGCATCGCCTGAAAGACTCGAAAATTCGTCACTTCGGGGCAGCCTGCGTCTATGAACAGAACCTTCTTGTCTGACCGCACCGCATAAACTTCCAGCTCGTCGAAAGCCCATTCCGCACCTGCCTTGAACGAGGTCCTAAAGATATTGGGCAGCACCTCGAGGTTAAACACTCCCACATTGTCTTCCGCTAGCGCGCGATCATCGAACCGGTAGGCTGTAGAATAACCGATCGACATAGTATTGCTCCCCATCAGGAAAAAGCCGTCAATGCCAAGAAAAACTTGCCGTTTAAAATCGTGCTCTCATAAGGCTAGGAACCTCCCCGTGGTTCCTAGCCTTCTTATCGGGCATGCTCAAAACAGAGAAATAAGATCTCGAGCCACACCAGCATCATGAAACGTGAATGACGCACATGCGGTTCACTCGGTCCATTCGAACTTCTTTCCTGCCTTAATGGCATAAGCACCGAGCAGCCATACAAGAATCGCCAGCGCGATGCCAATGATGAACACCAACGAGAAGCCAGTCGCATCGATGATGAAGCCCCAGATAGTAGCGGCAAAAGCGGCGCCGAGAGAAGAGACCATCGATATTCGGGAATAGATGCTGCTGTATTCACGCTGACCGAACACCGACGCGGTGAGAATCGGCATTTGCACGGTAGCAGACGCATAGTAGATGCCAAAAACGAAGGCGCCGATCATCATCACAACCACCTGCGAAGGGACCAACCACATGAGAACCAAACCGATGATGCCCGAGATGACGCCAACGCTCAATCCCAGAAGAACGCCCTTGTCGTTGATCCCGCCCAAGGCTATCTTTCCAAGCGTCTGTCCAAGCATGGCGGCTGAGGCCAAAGTCGCAGCCATCGCGGCGACCGTTGGAGCTATTCCCTCCAAAGAAACGGCATACGAAGGAATAAACTGGTAAATCACCGTATCGAACCCGATGAAGCCCGCCACGATGGCAATCGCGTAGAAAACGGGAGAACGCATCGCCACGGACGCAGACACACCGGTCGGGGCTGCCAGCTGCGTCGCTTCACCAGAATTCGTCTGGGACTCTTCGTACCCGTAAGGAAGCAGGCCCTTGTCGGCGGGATAGCTACGAATAACGAATGCCGTGAACGGAAGCGCAAGGACGAGGGCAATGATGCCAAACACTAGGTAGCCCATTCTCCAACCTTCGGGACCGGAGGCAATCAAGCTCCCGCCCACCATGTTGAAGACGATACCGCCAACGCCAGTGAAGGCCATGCTCAGACCAATAAAGAAGCCGTTGCGCTTTTTAAACCACCGATTGATCAGAGTAGGTGTAGCGAGGTACAGCAAAGCAGAATCTCCGCATCCCATAAGTGCGCCGGAAATATAAAACTGCCAAACCTGATCGTAAAACGACATCGCGATCAAACCCGCGCCTACCAGACACGCAGCTACCGACAAGACCACGCGTGCATCCCTTTTGTCGATGAGCTTGCCCATGAACGGCAAGGAAACGGTCATCGACAGGCACAAAATGGTCATATAGATGGCAAAAACGCCTTTGCCAACACCCAGATACTCGCTCACAGGCGCGTAAAAAATACCCGCACAGCTAAACGTCAATGCGCACGGGCCAAAACAACAGGCAATGCATGAAGCAACGATCAGAAAACCGTAGTGGAACTTGCCTTTTCCAGCCAACGTACCCTCCTATCCGTCACCCTGGCAGTTCGCCGATCCGGCTTCTGCAAAAGCGTTAGGGTAACTCGTCCTCAACTGAACCCCGAAACGGCTTTTTGCCCAAATCCATATTTACTTTATAAATTAGCAGCCGGAATGCACATGCCCATACTCTGATTCTGTTGGTTTATCGAGGAGTCTGAAGGACGATAGAATTTGAAAATATGTGCAGTCGCCTGTCACGAAAACCGAGCGTAACGAGGTGTCAAAATGTATGATTTCACAAAAGAAGAGCAGATGATCCTGAGTATGGTAGACGATGTCTGCCACGATAGGATCGGCCCTGTTGCCGCAGAGGTGGACGAAAGCGACTCTTTTCCTTGGAAGCTGCAGGAGCTGTTGGCCGAAAGCGGCATCATCTCGATGCTGTTCGAAGAGAAGTACGGAGGCGCAGGGGTAAGTCTGAATTGCTGGCTTCGCTGCATAGAACGCATTTCTCAGGAATCCTGTTCGGTAGCGTCCATCGTGACAACGGCAACCATGGGATCGAGGCCCCTTTTGCTGGCCGGCTCCGAAGCCCAGAAAGACCGATTAATTCCTGACATTGCCAGCGGAGATGTTCGAACCTGCTTTGCCCTCACCGAACCGCAAGCCGGAACGCATGTTGCGAATATCGCCACCACGGCCACAAAAACGAATGATGGCTACGTCATCAATGGAAGCAAGGTATTTGCCACAGGAGGATCCGTTGCCGACATTTTCACGATTTTTGCCCAAGTCGAGGAATCCGGAACCAAGAAGCTGACTTGCTTTTTGGTTGACAGAGACGCCGACGGCCTTTCCATAGGGCGAGACGAGGATAAGATGGGCATGCGAGGATCCGCATCGTGTCCGCTCTACTTCGACAACATGGAAGTGCCGGAATCTGCCGTCGTAGGGAAAGTCGGAGATGGATTCGATATCGTATATGGCACTTTGTACGGCGGGCGTCTATGCGCAGCAGCATTTGGCATCGGGCTTTCAAAGAGAGCCTACGCCGAAGCCTTGGCCTATGCGAACAGCCGTGTCCAGTTCTCGCAAACTATTGGAAACTTCCAGGCAATCAGGCTCAAGCTTGCCGACATGGAAATTGGCATAAAAGCGGCCGAGCTGCTTATCGACCACGCAGCAACTCTTTATATGAAGAACGATCCCGAGCTGAGAGCATACTCGTCGTGCACAAAAATCTTTTGCGCGGAGCTAGCCAACAAGGTGACTGCAGATGCTATCCAGATATTTGGCGGATATGGCTATTGCAAGGACTATCCCGTTGAAAGACTGTACCGGGATGCGCGCATTTTGACCATCTTCGAAGGCACCAGCGAGATACTGCGCACCACACTCGCGAAAGCCGCGCTCAACGAAAACAGAAAAGCATAGCTTTCCCTTTCCCAACATCAAAGGAGACTGCCATGGATTATTTCCAGGTGTCCGTTGAAGAATCCGCACGCATCTCGCCCCGAGCTTCAATCGCGGGAAACGTTCGCATAGGCAAAGACTGCACCATCTTCGACAATGCAACGATCAGGGGAGATTATGGGTCATTCATAACACTGGGAGATAAAAGCAACCTGCAAGAAAATTGCTGCATTCACGTGTCGGACGACGCTCCGGTCGTCATAGGATGGGGCGTCACCATAGGACATGGAGCCATCATCCACGGCTGCACGATAGGCGATGAAACCCTGATCGGCATGGGAAGCATCATTATGGATCATGCCTGCATCGGGAAACACTGCGTTATTGGCGCAGGCGCGGTCGTCACCGAAGGCACCGTCATTCCCGATGGATATATGGCGTATGGCGTACCGGCAAAACCCAAACGCCCTCTTACCGAGAAGGAAATACAAGATATTTGCATACTCGCCTGGCAAGACTACGAAACAATTGGCGTCGACATGGCTCGACAGGGCCTTATGTATTCAGGCGATAGCCTTCGCGCGCACAGCGGAATAGCACTGAGAGAGCCCGCCTCTCTCGATACCGTCAATGGCCGGGTTTGTGGTAGTGCCATTTAAAAGCTCATCCGTAAAATAAGAATCAGCTTTTTGCTCCAAATCCATCTTTGCACGACCCGACAGGGTCACACCTTGAATCTCTGCAAAAGAGTTTAAGGCTGCCTCTACCGGGCTTATCAGACAAGCCCCATCTTTGTGATAGCGGGCAACCGAAAATCGAAAGGAGACGGTGTTTTATGGATCTTGAGCTTACCTCAATGAAGCTCGGCTTCCAATCCGGCCTCGCAACAATTACTTTCACGCAGGCCAAACGTGGTAACCCGATTGATGCAACATTCTGTACCGAAATGAACCAGGTGGTTCAAAGCCTGGCAAATCTCGAAGGGCTACGCGCCATCCTCCTCCTCGCGGAGGGCAAGAGCTTTAGCTTCGGCGGAGACCTTGTAGGTTTCAAGCAAGCCGGCGACCAGCTTCCTGGGCTCGTCCGTTCGATGCTGGCTGACATGAACGTTGCGCTTTCTCGTCTCTACCGGCTTCCCGCTCCGACGGTAGTCGGTATCCAGGGATTCTGCATGGGCGGAATGATCGGCCTGGTGGCAGGGTGCGACTACGTCGTTGCAGGAGAGTCCACCAAACTCGGCGCAGCGTTCTCGGGAGTGGGCTTCAGCATCGACACGGCGTCGAGTTCGACCCTCACCATGCGCATGGGAACGGCACGCGCGCGCAGGTTCGAGCTTATGGCGGAAATGCTGACAAGCTCGCAAGCAGCCGAAGCCGGCCTCGTCGACGAGATCGTTCCCGACGACGACGTCGTTGCAAAGGCAACCGAAGTGGCGACTCGTCTTGCATCAGGACCGACTCAAGCATATGCCGGAATCAAGGAGCTTTTTCTGGCCTCCAGCGGCATCCACCTTGAGCAGCAAAGCGAGCTCGAAGCGACCATCCTCGCAAAGGTCTCCTCGTCCGAGGACTCCAAAGAGGGCGTCAACGCAATGTTGGAAAAGCGCAAGCCGTCATTCAGCGGCAAGTAAGCGGCAAAGCGCTCTACACCATCGCGTAAGCAAATGAAGCACTGGGTAAGTATCGAAAGGAGCTTATAATGGCAGAAAAGTACGATGCAGTAGTTATCGGCGCAGGCCTTGGCGGGTTGGTTTCCGCCGCACTCCTCGCAAACGAGGGCTACAAGGTCGCCCTCGTCGAGAAGATGAAGGGTCTTGGCGGCGCAGCCGTTGCCATCCCCATTATGGACATTGAAACCGAGTTCGGTTTCCACGGGGTTACCAACGGGGGCAGCCTCGTTCGCGTCCTTGACGCGCTGGGCCTGTCCGAAGCGTGTCCCATGATCACCCTTTCCCCCAACTTCGCCATTTATCGCGACGGCACGATCTATGACGCTCCGAGCAAAATCGAGGATTACGCAAGCTTTGGCTATATCCCCGAAGCCGACCGTCCGGAGCTCATGAAGATCCTCGAAGAGATCAAGGCGACCAAGTTTAGCGACTGCGAAGCCTACGACCTTACCAGCTGGCATGATTGGGTCAACAAGCGCACTCAGAGCCAGGCCGTTAAGGATTGGCTGGGGATCCTTGCGAACATTCCCCTGACCGAGGAGCATCTTTCGAACATCTCGGCCGGCGAAGCGCTGCGTACCGCCGGCGATGCTCTGCGCGTGGGCGAATGGTCCGTCTATCCGAAGAACGGCTCTCTCAACGAGATCCATCGCACGCTTGGCAAATTCATCCAGGAAAAGGGCGGCGACATTTTCCTGAAGACTTCCGTGCAGGAGATCAAAATTAAAAAGGATGTCGCCTGCGGCATCATTGCAAGCAATGCGAACGGAATCCTCGACATCGACGCCGACATCGTCGTCGACACGCTCCCCGTTTGGGAAGTTCTTCGTCTTGTCAACAGCGAGGTGTTCCCGCGTTGGTTCGTTGAGCGCCTGCACTTCCTTGAGGACCATCTTCAGGATGCCCCCAGTGCCAGCTTCGGCATTACCTGCGTCTGCAAGAAGCCTCTCAACGAGTACAAGACCTCTGTGCTGCTCGACGGCACCGAGACCACTATGGCCGCCGCACCGAGCTATCTCCGTTGGCTCGCGTGTCCGACGAACTGGTATCCCGAGGAAGCCCGCCATGGACTGCATCTGTGGCAGTACGGTCCCGTTACTCCTCGCTCCTATGTTTCGTTCCTGCGTCAGCGTCCTTCCATCTTCGAGAAGGAGAAGGCGAATCTTTGGAAAGAGATCTACACCATGTTCCCCGATTTCAAGGAAGAGGACATTGTCTGGAGCGGTGGCGGCCTGATCGCCCGCACCGATTGCACGCTGAAGTTCCCGGGCAACGCCTGGAACCAGCGTATCGATGTTGAAGCTCCTTTCGTCCGCAACCTTTACTTCGCCGGCGACACCGTGCGCGGTTGGGGCGTAGGCATGGACTCCGCCGCCTCTTCGGCCATTCTCGCATCGCAGCGCATCACCGGCAAGGATCTTGGCCTCTGGGTCGTTCCCGAAGACTAAGCTGCAATCCCGCCAAGGTCTGACAAGCTGGCAACTACTCAAGCGGCTACAACAAAGCAACTTGAACAGGGCGAGGTCAAATCGACCTCGCCCTTGTTTTATAGGGGTTTGGAATAAAAGCCTGCCGTGCGCAAAGCGGATGCGCAAGCATCACGCTTCGCCCGTGTCGACCCGCGGCAGGGTCGACAACCAGCACTGCGGTTTCGTCGGATGAGAAGCTCGACAGCGATGCAGCCATCTGCCGTTAAGCCAAATCGACATGCCCCTGCACAGCGCCTGATGCCGATCCGACGCTGCACGGTCCGAACAGGCTTATGCGGTTTTGGATTAATGGATGCGGCCGCAAAAAATGGAGGCAACCAAGACCGTCTGGTGCCTGACCATGCATGAATTGAACCATGTCCGTCGATCCGGTCAAGCTGAACGGACACGAGGAACATGTATGCTATAGCGTGCGCTTTTGGCACGCAAAGGCATCAACAGTCGAACGGCTGCCGATGCCTTTGCCCCACCCATACCCACCGGTCACGAATTCGCTTGCTCCGCTTCGAGAGACTGGCGCAGCGAAACGATATCGTGCTTGCCGCTTGGCAGTTCGGGGATTTTTTCAAGTACGACGACTTTATCGGGAACTGCGAATTTAGGAACCTTACCTCGCGCATATTCGCGAAGCTCTTCGGAATCCGATTCAACATGATCCTCGAGAACAACGTAGACGCAAATCGCCTCGCCGAACTTCTCATTGCCATATCCGACAACGCAAACATCTTTGACATCGGCCCGATCTAAATAAATCTTCTGCAGATCCCGAGGGTCAATATTGTTGCCTCCTCGAATGATCAAGTCTTTTATGCGACCGTGTATCGTGATATATCCTCGCTCGTCCAGGGAAGCCAGATCGCCCATATGAAGCCAACCCTCTGAATCGATTACGAGATCCGTCTCTTCTGGCATGCGGTAGTAGCCGAGCATGGTGCCATAACCTTTGTACGCCAACTCTCCGCTCTCTCCAAGCGGCACAGGATTGTTGTTGGCATCTACGACACGTACCTTGTTTCCATCGAACACCCGTCCAACCGTGCACGTACGACTTCGCAGATCGTCTTCAGGCAACGTAGTGCTTATCGAAACAGCTTCGGTTGAACCGTATCCGACTAAAACATCGATACCCATTTCATCGCCAATGCGAATCATGAGATTCTCAGGGCAGAAAGCTCCCGCGACCATGCCTGTCTTCAATGACGAAATATCCGCTTTCTTTTCCTTTTGAACATCGAGTTCGTAAATAAACATTGTCGGCACACCGTAGATCACCGTAGCATGCTCTTTTTCTATAAGCTGCAAAATTAGAGAAGGACTATATCGTTTAGGCAAGACGATGCGCGCCCCGAATAACAAGGGCAACAACATGCCTACGACAAGCCCGAACATATGTGTAACCGGAAGCGGCACGACGAACACATCCTCTGAGCTCACATGCATTCGATAGCCGATATTCCGTGCAGCCCGGAAGATGTTCTCGGCTGTCAACATCGCGCCCTTGGGATTTCCCGTAGAACCGGATGTGAAGGCAATGAGGACAGGATCTTTCGTAGCGTCGTATTCGCAGCAACTCACGCTGCTGGCATCAATTTTCCCAACAGCAAGAACATCTTCCAAGAAGAACGTGTTTTCAGTAACCGGCTCGCTCCCCTCCTTGGAAAAGACCAAGGTTGCCGATACGCTTTTGAACTCTTCGGCTCTGCACAACTCATTTGCTTCCGAGAATACCGCAATTTTGGGACACGAAAACCCAGCTCTCGATTTGACAAGCTCCGGCTCTATCGCCGTATCGCAGGCAATGAACACCGCCCCTATCCGAGTAACCGCAAAAAACAGAGAAACAAAATCAACCGTGTTCCCTAGAACAACCAGAACATTGTCGCCTTTTCGAAGGCCTTTATCGACGAGAAAAGTCTGCAGTACTTCCGTTTCATGACATAGCTCGCCATACGACAATCGCCTATCCGCACCATCGAACACCGCTTCTGCATTTGGGGTGAGACCCGACCAATAGTTTAAAAGACTCAAGTAGTCTTTGCCTGCATACATTTTCCCCTCCTCTTATCGCAACTGATTGAGCGCTCAACAAACAAGGCCAGCGCAATCCAAATAAAAGGCGTCCACACAAGCCAAGATTCATCTTGCCTGAATGGACGCCTCTGCTTTAAAAAGCAGGATCAAGCCTTTCGTTTACCTGAACGTGACACGCCCATCTTTTCTTCGAACATCCCGAGAGGCTTCCTCCGGATAACCCAAAGTGATGGCTGATATCATGAACCCGTGATCGGGAGCGAAAGCATGCTCCATTTCAGCCGAAACGCGCAAAGGAGCAGTCATCCAACACGAACCTATTCCCTTGTCCCAGGCAGCCAAGATCAAGTTTTCGCATGCTGCGGCAGCACTCTGGATTACATCCCATTCCCAATCTTTTCGGTACTCTGCCGAATATGCAAAGACAAGAACCAAGCAGGGAGCTCCTCCGAACGCACTCAAAAACGTCATCGTTTCATCTACGATTTCCGGATTGTTTACAAATCTTTCAGCGAGCTCCCGTTTCATCGTTGCAGAACATCCCTGCATTATTCGGGAAGCCTCATTCATTTCTTCGCCGTCAGTCAGAACCACGAAATACCAAGGTTGAAGATTCTTCGCAGACGGAGCGCTAACCGCCGCGCTCATAATCTCGTGCAGCTGATCCATCGGAATAGGATCGGACTTGTACTTCCTTACGCTTCTCCTGCTTTTTAGAACCTGCAGCAGCTCCATTTCACCCTCCCATTCATTAACGGGGCGCGCATGCGCGCGCTACGCGCCCCGCCGAGGCCGACCTTAAAGCACTGCGTTCTCGTTTCGAAGACGACTGAACTCTTCTTGGGATTTGCCCATCATGCCAATTAGTATCTTCCCGGTATCCTCCCCGAGCTCAGGAGCGGGCTTCTTCACGCGACCGGGAGTTTTAGATAGCTTGACCGGAGTATTCAATGTATAGACAGGGCCCAGGCCGGGAATCGGATGAATAAACTCGAGGTGCATCTCCCTATCCGCAAATGCCTCATCATTGAGGTGCGCAACCAAATCCACGGGAACTGCGGCAGGAACGCCGTGTTCATCGCACAAATCGGCAACGTCCTGGGCCTTTTTATCTGCAACCCATGAACCGATGGCATCGTCAATCATTTCGCGATGAGCAAAGCGATCCGACGGCTTCTCGATGACCGCGCGAAGACCGTCAGCAGCCGGCCCCATGACATCAAGAAGAGCAAGCCATTGATCGTCGCTCATGACACCGATAACGACCATATCGTCCAACGCATGATATCCGTTGTAAGCAACCGCGAACGGGTAGGTGTTCCCATAATGGCTCAGCACCTTCCCTTCGGTGAACCACGCGGGCCAAGCGGAATACGTCAAGAACGTATCCACGTCTTGCATTGCCGCGTCCATGTACTGACCTTTACCGGTCTTGCGACGATAGCAAAGCGCCGAAAGTATCCCGATCATCGCTACGCGAGGAGTGACCGTGTCAGAGAACGAATCAGCTGTTCTCGTAAACTTCCCCTTCTCCCACCCACTCAAGCTTAGAAGGCCGGACTCGCACTGAACTTGCTGGTCCATGGCGAGTAGATGCGACTTCGGACCGGTTTGCCCATAGCCGGATAGAGAAGCGTAGATCAAAGCGGGATTCTCTTCCTTCAACTCACGGTACGTGCAGTGGTACTTCGTCATAACGGATGTGGAGTTGTTCTCAATGACAACGTCGAACGTGCTCTTCACCAAATCATGGACAATTTGCTGAGCATCTTCGTGGGCAAGGTTCAAAGACATGCATCCCATGCCTGCATCCAAGAGGTGGAAAATATAATTTCGTGTTCCGCCTTCGACATACGGAGGCTGAAGCGTGATAGCGTCGCCCGCAGGAGGCTCGACCTTCACCACGTTGGCCCCGTAAGCGGCCAAGTACACACCGAGCAAAGGCGCGGCCAGGTAGCGGCCGAAGTTCAGAACGTTGAGCCCCGACAAAGGACCCTCGCCAGGACGCTTTGGATGCTTTTCCGCGGGAACTACCGGAACATGATTGCCGAAGAAGTCCTCTGCCTTGGCTTCTGCGAATTTCGGGGCAGGCCCCCTCACCACACCGGGCGTCTCGGACAGCGAGAACATGGATCCGGGCAGGTACACCTCCCCTTCGTCGGTCGCGAATTTCGTAATCATACCCCGCCCGATAAGCTGCTCATCGTTGACGACCTGATCGATATAGTTGACCGAACCAGCGGCAAGCTTGTACTCCGTCAGCATCGGGACCAGCTCTTCGTTGGTCTTGTCAGCCATCCAGTCAATAACTTGCTGATTTGTGAAGTCTTGGTAATTGTTAATACGATCGTAGACCTCTGCGGTTCGAGGATCGTCGATCAAGTCCTCGCGATTCATGCATTTGCACATGAGAGCCCACTGGGGATTGCCTGAAACCCCCGTGGCAATGTAGCCATCCTTAGTCGGAAACACACCGTAGGGCGTCGAGGTGGGATGCGACGTGCCGCTGCGCAGAGGTCGCGTGCCCTTCGCCAGCATCCACTGCCAGGTATTCCCATTGGTAAAATCGAACGAATCCATTGCGGACACTTCGACTAACTGTCCCTCCCCGGAATCGAGGCGACTATAGTATGCCATCACGCTACCCAGAGCCGCATCGAGCGCAAGCACGTATTCGGAATAGGAGGCACCCGATTTTGTTGGAGGATCGCTCTCGTACCCCATCATGTACATCGACCCTCCGCGCGCTTGGATGGCGATATCGCTCCAAGGTTTGTTCGCGTAAGCGCTGTTCACGCCGAAACCGCTTATAGACGTGTAGATCAGTTCGGGGCACATCTCGGAGATGGTCGGGTAGTCCAACCCAAGTTCAACGACAGTATCGAGTCGCTGGTGGGCCTCGATGAAGAAGTCGGCAGATTCGATGAGCTTGATAAGCTTATCGTTGTCTTCCATTTTGCGGACATCCAGGGTGATGCTGCGTTTCCCCACGTTGAGCATCTCGAAAAGATAGCTCGTGCCAACCTCTCCGTCTTTCGATGGCTTAAGAACAGGGGGGATGCGGCGAAGACCGTCCCCTTTTGGGCCCTCGACCTTAATGACCTCGACCCCCAGCTCGGCAAGATACCGACCCGCAAGCGCCAATCCCTCACCTTCGCCGAACTCGATTGCCCGTAACCCCTGCAGAGCTGACTCCATAACGCACATCCTTTCGTCAAAATCCCTCGATTACTAAGACCGACCACGAAGAAAATGAATACGACCACGCATGGATATTTGACTGAAGTATAGAGTCTGGCTTACTAACCGTACCTACCACAAAGAAGTCATCTGTTGGGTGACGTAGGAAGGGTTTTTTCGATATTGTTAATTTTTAGCATTAACGGCTGAGCAGCTCGAAAAGCAATTTGCATGATCCGCAAATGAAAGAGCGGCCTGTTTTGGATTGATCGCGGCATCGCCGCCAAACGAGAGAACGCAGGAGAGGAAGGGCATGTCCGGCTCGAACCAGCGCAAAGCTTTCTCAATAGATAGGGCAGCATTACTGAAAACCGGCAAAGTCGAATTAGGGTTATGGACGGACGCCTATATTGATGCATTGTCGAACAGCCTTGATAACCTGTCCATCCTAACAGGCTGCGAGCCCCTTCAAAAGGGCCGCGTTATCGCAGTGAGGCAAACAGATCAGGGGCGTCTGTTCAGCGCGTTCAAGTCTTCCCTGTATCATGGGAAATACGACGACATGCAAAATATCGACCGCTTTCTCACTAAAATCGTACCCGCCCACCACTCCTATGAACCCATCAGGGGAGAGACCATCCTTTTCTTGTTCGTAGGAGTAAGCAAACTCGTTTACGACAACCTTGTCACATTCACAAGCGGCAGACCAAGCCGCATTGCCGGCGGTCGGCACCACACTGTTCCCTGGGGTATCGAGGCTCCCTGCAAATTGGCAAAAGATGATGTCTACATCCGGGAGAATATGCAACGTGTTCAAAACGTAGTCGATCTCATGCAGTCTGGAGACTTGACAAAAGACAAAAAGATCCGACTCGAGATGGCAATTAACGAGCTTCCCGTAAATCATATCATGGCACCGTTTATGTTGGAGTTTTCTGAAGAAACACTCGTCACTAAGGTTTTCAAGCAGAGGCTATGGGAACGCGCATCTCACAAGAGGGCTTCTTTCGACATCGTTCGCAACATGTGGGAGTGCTGTCTAGAATTGGATGCGGCAAAATATCAGACGCTCTACGATTACCATGGCCCCCAAAATACAATATGGACAGATTTGATGCGCACCCTGAGAAACGAGCAGACGACTCTGTACGATCTGCTTGTAAAGCAAGACATCCCATCGACCGTCGAAAATGGAACGATATCGGCTGATTGCTCCTTGAAGGTGTACGAACTATTGATGATGTATGCAGAGAAATCAGTCGACGGAATCTGAACGTCTTTCCTAGAGGAAGGTGCGCACGTAGTTAGATGCGGACGCGCATCGAAATAGCGGCGACCTACAGCACGACCTGTCCGGTTGCGATGAGCACGATCGACGTCACGGCGGCGATCAGAATGATGGCGACGACGACCTTGTCCAGCGTGCTGCGAAGGTACGGCTCGTTGCGCTCCTTCTTCCCCTTGACGTACATGAGGATGCCCGGCGCGTACAGCAGCGACATGATGGTGAGCCCCACCGCGCCGCTGGCGAACGCCAGGAAGAAGCTGTAGACCACGCCGAATATGCCGAACACGCGCCAGAGCGCGATACTGCCGCCCAGCTTGCCCTTGAACGCCTGCGGCTCCGTGAACGTGAGCTTGGCGAAGTACGCCGCCGACAGCAGGTACGGCAGCAAGATCATGCCGGCCGAGATGGTGTAGAAGAACTGGTAGGTGCTGTCCGAGAACAGCATGACAACGAGGAACGCCTCGATGATGATGTTCGTGACCACGAGCGTGACGATGGGCGCGCCCTTCTTGTTCGTCTTGGCGAACGCCTTGATGAACACGCCCTGCTCGGCCGCCTCGTAGGGCGATTCGCTCGACAGCACCGTATAGCCCAGCATGGCGCCCACCAGCGACAGCACCACGCCGCAGTTGATGAGGACGGCCCCCCACTGTCCCACGGCCGCCTCCATGACGCCCGCCAGCGCCGGATTGCCCAGCTGAGACAATTCGGACAGCGGCATAACGCCCATGGACAGCACGCTGACCAGCAGGTAGATGGTGAGCACGCACACGAACGCGATGACCGTGGCCTTGCCCACGTCGCGTTCCTTCTTCGCGCGGCCCGAAATGGCCACCGCGCCCTCGATGCCCACGAACACCCAGATGGTGACCATCATGGTGCCGCTCACCTGATCCCAGAACGGCAGGCTGGGATCGGCGCCCGTGGTGAGGTTCGCCATGAAAATGCCGAGGTCGAACTTCTGCAGTAAGATGATGGCCGTGATGGCCACGAAGATGGGAACGATCTTCGAGATGGTGATGACGGCGTTGACGCCGGTGACTTCCTTGATGCCGCGCGACACGAGGAACACGTAGAACCATATAAGGCAGCTGGCCCCGATGATGGAGGGAAGGTTGTTGCCCCCGCCGAAGACAGGGAAGAAGTACGACAGCGCGCCGAACAGCAGCGCCGAGAAGCTCACTGTGCACAGAAGGGCGCTGATCCAATAGCCCCAGGCGCTGTTGAAGCCCAAAAAGTCGCCGAAACCGGTGCTCGCGTAGCTGTAGATGCCGCCCTTGAGCTGCGGCTTGATGCGCGTGAGCGCGAAAAACGTGAGCACGAGGCACAGCACGCCCACCGCCGAGATGCCCCATGCCGTGAGAATGGCCGCTCCGCTGGCACCGCCCGCCGCCTGGTCGCCGGCCAGCGTGAACACGCCGCCGCCGATGATGAGCGTGATAACGGTGGTGACGAGGCGGAAGATGCCCAAACCGCCCTGGGGGCGGGGAATGTCCGGAGAACCGGAGCCCGGTTCGGCGACAAGACCGCCTTCCGCCGATGCGGCCGACATGGCCGCAGGGGCCGCCTGGGCCGTCGATGCGGATTGGTGCGATGCGGAAGCGCTCATGAAACCACCGTTCCTCGTCGGGTTGACCGCACCATGATACCCCACCGACCTGCATTACATCAGAGCGTTATGCAATATTTTGAATGCCGTTAACGAGGGCGTCAGCGTTGCCGTTCGACGACCCTGCGGTCCACCAGAACGCCGGCCAGAGAGGCGCGGTTGAGGTCGCAGCCGAGACCGTGCGCATGGCCTGCGCGGTTGAGCGTGACCACGCCGCGCTCGGCCGTGTGCGGCGGGTCGGTGACGTCGACGAAGAAGTAGCGGGCCGTGGCCCCGATGTCGCCGGGAGCGTCGATGCCCTCCAGCGTTTCGAACGCGGCGTGCAGGCGCTTGGACACGCCGGTGTCGTACATGCCGCCCATCCACACGGCCAAACCGCGCGAGCGTGCAAGACGCAGAAAGTCGAGCGACGGCTGAACACCGCCCATTTTGGCGATTTTGAGCGCGTAGCAGCGAAGTTCGGGGCGTTGCAGCGCGCGGACCAGGTCGTGCGGCCGGGCGATGGACTCGTCCAAGCAGATAGGAGTGCTCAGGCTGCGCTGCAGACGGGCAAGACGGTCGAACACGTCGGTCGGTCCGACGCCGGGCGGGCGATGCGGATCGAGCGGCTCCTCGATCCAAGCGGCTCCGCACTCGTCGAGCGCGCGAAGCTCGTCCATATCGCGTTCCGCAAAGCTCTGGTTCGCATCCAGCGTGATCATAAGCTGCGGATAGGCGGCGCGCACCGCCTGCACGGCGGCCAGCGAACCTCCGGGGGCGACCTTGAGCTTCACGCGCCGGTACCCCGCCTCCACGCTGCGATGAACGGCGGCCACCGTCTCGGACACGGTGCCCATGCCCACCACGGCGCCGGCGAACACGGACGCCTGTCCGGCCGCAGGACCCCGCGAAGCCGTTCCTCCTATGAGCTGCCAGAGCGGTTTGCCCACGATCTTGCCGTACAAGTCCCACAGCGCCGGTTCGAGCGCGCCCTGCGCAAGCGGAAGCGACGCGGCTTCGGCGCACGAGGCGAACGAGGCGCTGACCTCGGACGGATGCAGGTAGACCTCGCTCAGCACCAGGGGCGCGAGCGCGCTTTCGATGGCATGCACGTCTTGGTCGAGCGTTTCGGGCAGGTACCAGTCCGTCGAGAACGCGACGCACTCGCCCAAGCCCACGCGCCCGGCGTGGTCCTCCACCTCCACGATGACGGACTCGCGATCGCGCAGGAAGCCCTTCGCCGTTTTAAACGGGCGCGTGAACGGCAGGCGTACGCGGTACAGCGTCACGCGCACGACCTCTATCCGCTGCTCGTAAAGCGCCTGCAACGCGGCGCGGTCGATCTTCCCGACGCCCGTGCGCGGGAACTCGTCGAGCACGCAGATGCAGCGGGGCTGGTAGAGCTTGGACAGGCGCGTGCCCAAGCTGGCGCGCACCGTGGCGGCGAACTGCTGCGGCGTGTCGATCGCCGAACGGGGCGACCCGGCGGCGCGCTCCCGTTCGACAAACGCCACGGGGCGGCGCCCCCAAACGGCATCGGGGGCGCCGAACACATAGGCCTCGGCCACGCCGGGCACCCGCACGAGCTTGTCGCGGATCTCCGCCGGATAGACGTTCTCGCCGCCCGACACGAACATGTCGGCCGTGCGCTCCTTCACGTAAAGCCGCCCCGCGCCGAGCGCCGCCGTGTCGCCCGTAAGGAAGAACCCGTCCACCGTGTAGGCCGCCCGCGCGTTCAGGTATCCCTCGAACACCCCGGGGCCCTTCACGGCCAGGCGGCCGAAACCCTGCGCGTCGGGGTCGACGATGCGCACCTCGTAGCCTGGCAGCAGCCGCAGACCGCCGTCGAACGATGCCGTGACCTGCGCGTGGGCAATCTGGCTCGACGTCTCCGTCATGCCGTAGCTCGCGTACACGCGGGCTCCGACCGCCGTGGCGCGCGCGAGCGTGTGCGGGTTCGACGCGGCCCCGCCCAGCAGGATGCAGCGATAGTCCTTCAGCGTGCCCGCATCGTCCTCGTTCAGCAGGTCCTGCAGCATCTTGTCGACCACCGACACGTGGGTGACGTGGGAGCGCGCCGCGTCGGAAAGCAGGCGCGCCGCATCGAAGCGGCGATAGAGTATGAACGGCACGCATCCCAGCAGGCTGCGCACGATCACCTGGAACCCGCCGATATGGTACAAGGGCAGCGCCGCTTGCCACATCCCAACTCCCGGGCTGTTGAGCGCGGCGTTCGACGCCTCGGCGGCGCGGCAGAGCTGGTCCCAGGAAAGGGGCACGGCCTTCGGCTTGCCCGTCGTGCCCGACGTGAACATGACCAGCGCCCGCGTTTTCGCATCGAACACGTGCGCGGAACGTTCGGCGAAATGGATGATCTCCTCGAGCGCGTCCTGTCGCTGCGTCTCGTCGCGCCGACGGCGCGCCGCGCGATTGGAGGTCACTCGGCCCAGACCGCGCGATGAGCGCGGCGCCGCCGTTGCGGCCGCTGCCCGCGCGGTGAAGCTCGGGCGCGCCGCGTGGGCCGCGTTGGCGTCGTACCGGTCCTCGCCCGCGAGCAGCGCGGCGGCACGTTCGAGCAGCCTTTGCGCGTCCCGCTCCTCCACGCGCACGGCGATACGCGCGCCCAGGCAACGCTCCAGCTCCAGCAACCGGCTGAGCTTCTCGTTCGAGGTAAGTCGGTTGTTCACAGCCACGATGGTGAAGCTGCCGTAAGCTGCGGCCAGGATGAGCAGCACGTACAGGGGGCAGTTCGGCAGATCGACCGCAATGCAGTCCCCGCGCTGCACGCCCCTCGCCTGCAGATGGCGGGCGAGCGCCGCCGCGAGCATGCGCACCTCGCGGTACGAGTACGGCGCCTCCTCGCCCGCTTCGTCCACGTACGTGAAGCACGTCCTTTGCGGGTATCGGCGAACCATGCTTTCGAATGCGCTGATCATCGCCTGTCTGCTTCTGCCTTCCAGCGCGCCCGTTCGAACGAACGCGCGATCTAACCCTTAGGGGAACTTCGGGAACTGCGTGAAGTCGGGCGCACGCTTCTCTTTGAACGCGTCGCGGCCCTCCTTCGCCTCGTCGGTGGTGTAGTACAAGAGCGTCGCGTCGCCGGCTAGTTGCTGGATGCCCGCCAAGCCGTCGGTGGCGGCGTTGAACGACGCCTTCATGAAGCGCAGCGCCGTGGGCGACAGCCGCAGCATGTCGCGCGCCCAGCTCACGCACTCGGCCTCGAGCTGCCCGAACGGCACGACCTTGTTCACCAAGCCCATGTCCAGAGCCTCGGCGGCCGTGTACTGGCGGCAGAGGTACCAGATCTCGCGCGCCTTCTTCTGGCCGACGATGTTCGCCAGGTAGCCCGCGCCGTAACCGGCGTCGAAGCTTCCCACCTTCGGGCCCGTCTGGCCGAACTTGGCCGTCTCGGCCGCGATGGAAAGGTCGCACAGGATGTGCAGCACGTGGCCCCCGCCGATGGCGTAGCCGTTCACCATGGCGATGACGGGCTTGGGCACCACGCGGATGAGGCGCTGCAGATCCAGCACGTTGAGGCGCGGGATGTTGTCCTCGCCCACGTAGCCGCCGTTGCCGCGGATCTTCTGGTCGCCGCCGGAGCAGAACGCCTGGTCCTCGGGCTGACCGTCGTGGTTGGCGCCGGTGAGGATGATGACGCCGATCTCCGCGTCGTCGCGCGCGACGGTGAACGCGTCGTACAGCTCGTTCACCGTGAGCGGCGTGAACGCGTTGCGTCGCTCGGGTCGGTTGATGGTGATTTTGGCGATGCCGTCGCTGGTTTCGTACATGATCTCGCGATACGCTTTGCCCGCCTGCCACGCGGTTTCGCCCATGGCCGTCCTTTCATCGCGCGCCCGAACGTCCGAGCACGCCTGCTATGGAAGATGTTCGGTAGGATGAGCATATACTACCGCGACGCGCGGCCAAGAGCTACCGGGCGCAGAATATTCCCGAAAAGAAACGAGGTCAGTCAACGAAAATGCGATGCTGCCGATCGGTTCGTCCTTCTTTTCGAAACATTTTATAGTCTCTTGTTTATTTAGTAACATTAGTCTATAATATAAGACAGGGCGACGACCGTAGGAGGTCGACGATGGATGCAACTGCAACGCTGACGCGTACCTGCCTTGGCCGATCGATAAAGCTTCGCTGCTTCTCGCAGGAGCGCGGTTCGTATTTCGACTATGCGGATGTCGGGAACCTGGGCCTGTACGTCCACGTCCCCGAGGAGGCGCCCGAACGCTCTCGGCACCGGCGCCTCCCCTCGTCGGACCGACGCGATGCGGCCGCTTGCCGCGAACTGCTCGTTCGCGAGATCGAGGCCGTAGGCTCGACCTCCTGGCGCAACCCCATCAGCCTCTCAGTGCGGTCGACCTTGGAAAGCGGCTCGTTCCGCACGCGCGGTGCGGAAATCGCAACGAAGAAGCGCATCACCACCCTCCACTTCGGAGGAAGCACCGCCCAGCTGTTCGACGGCAACCTGGTCGAGCTGGTGCAAGCGGCCGAGCGGCACTTCGAGATCGCCGAGGGCATCGGGTTCGAGCTGCAGGTTGCCGACGCGACGCAGCGCAACCTGCGCGCGCTGCACGGCGCGGGCGTGCGCCACCTCGTTATCATGGCAAACGGCATTTACGACGCAAGTTCCGGTTCCGCTTCGACGGCGCGCGAGCTGGAGCGGGCGCTCGCAACCGCAGGGAGCGTGCCGTTCGAAACCGTGTCCGCAGCGTTCGCGTTCGGAGCCCGATCCCAAACGGTCGCGCGGCTGCAACAAGACATCGACCGAGCCTTTGCCTGCGGAGCGAACCATGCGTCCATCCGGCCCTGCGCGCCCCGCATCGCTTCGCGGGGAAGGCGCCCCGAACGCGGTCGCGATCGGGGCGAAGCGGCGCACGTCGCATACGGCTGCTCGGCGACGGCGTTCCTCGAGGGTCGGTTCGAGGTTGCCGCGTTCTCCCTCGCGGAATACGCCGAACTTGTGCATCAGAGGCGCGCGCCGGCGGCGCTCACGCTCAAATTTGTCGAGCGCGAACGCGTCTTGCGCTTCCTTGCATGGGCGAACCGTCAATGCAGGGACGTCGTGGCCCGCAAGCGGCCGCGCTTCTCCATCGCCCGACCTTAGTGGGCACGCAGTCAGAGGCAGAGGCTGCGATCTTGCGAGAAAGGTCGGCTTTTTGCACTGCCGCCTGGAGGAAAAAGCTTGGGAAGCCGTACAATAATGCTCGATACCGCAAGCGCGACCGCCCGAGCGAGGAGACCCGATGTACGTCGAACCGAAGGATTCCCGGCAACGCTACACCAAGCAATGCCTGTTCGCATCATTCGAACGCGCGCTGCAGGACAAACCGGTTTCCGGCATCACGGTGAGCGAGGTCTGCGACGACGCGGGCATCTCGCGCAAGACGTTTTACAAGTACTACTCCGATCCTTTCTCCCTGCTGCGCGCCATGCAAGACGACCTGTTCGCGGGCCTCGAGCAGCGTTTGGCGACGCTCCCTCCCAACGTGTACGCCATCTCGTCGGCCGTCATCGACTTCGTGGCCGAGCATCGCGTGGTGATGAAGGCGGTGTTCGAGAACCGCGGCGAAGGGAACCTCGTCGACCGCGTGCTCGACCAGCTGTACGTCACGTACCACGAAAGCTGGGAGCAGGCCAACCCGGACATGCCGAAAGAAGACGTGGAATTCCTCTTCCACTATGTAACCTCGGGCTGGGTCGGCATTGTCAGGCTCTGGCTGTTCAAGCACCCCGGCATGGATGCCGAAGAGGTGAAGGCGCAGGCCGACTCCCTCATGAAGCTCACCACGCCGCGCGCCTGAACCGAGACGGCGACCGCACCCCCGTCTCGCCGGGCTCAACATGCTCCCCGAAAGGGCTCGAAGCTACGCGCGGGCGAGAAACTCCTCGAGTATGTGCGCGTAGGTTGCAGGGTTTTCGAGATGCACGTTGTGGCCGGCGCCTTCGACGATGCGAACCGGGCAGGTTCCGCCGTCGCGCAACCGCTCTGCGAGGGAGCGGTACTTCTCATCGTGCGACCCAGCGAGGTAGAGCACGGAGGCACCGCCACGTGCGAGGGACTCCAAGGCCTCGAGCACCGTCTCGCGATTCGGCATGGCGTGCTGGCCGGCACCCTCGAACGTGAGCGCCAACGCCTCCGCGTCGTTGTCCAACCGACCGGCGCGCAGGCGGGCGCGCGTCGCCTTCGGCAGATCGCGTTGCGAGGCGAACAGGGGAAGCCGCTCCCAGGCGTCCATGAAGGCATCCAGACCGTCGTTGCGCAGGGCCGCCGCATTGCGCGCGTCGCGCTCGGCCGATGCCGCCCGCTCGCGCTCGTCCGTCGGGCCCAAGCCGACGCTCTCCAGCACAAGGCCGCCGAACGCCCGAGGGTTGCGGCAGGCTGCGGCAAGCGCGACGCGGCCGCCCATGGAGTACCCTACGACCAATGGCTCCGGGCCTTTCACGCCGGGCTTTTTCGCTTCCTTCGAGCTAGGCGCGCGAGAAGCGCCGAGCGAGCCGGAGCCCTGCGCGTCGAGCGCACAAGAATCACCGCACGCCACGAAGGCGAGGAATGCGAGCAGCGCCTCGGCTTGGGCTTCAAGCGCGTAGGCCGCCACGTCGTCCGGCTGATCGCTGCCGCCATGGCCGACAAGGTCGAGCGCGACAACGGAGCGCTCGCGGCATAGAAGCCCGGCGACGCCGTCCCAGCTGTCGGCGCTCTGTGCGAAACCGTGCAGCAGCACGACGGGCGCAGCTTTGGCGGCGTTGCGCTCCCAGGTAAGGAATCGGTAGCGCACGCCGTCGTGTTGGAAGAATCGTTCCTGGTTCGCCATCATGCGGCCTTTCTTCGCTGCGGTGCGCGTGCGGACAAGAGGCAGTGGACAAAACACGAGGCTATGGTAAAAAACTCTCGCGATACTTGCGAAGTTTTGCCGCCTGGCGTTTCAGAGCAAGATGAAATACCAGATCAGCGGATTGCCTTCTCATTCTAAGTGTATTCCCTTTGAAAAAACTTTCCATATCCTTCGATTTTGTCCATGATGATATAACTTATATATTAGCATCGCCCCGTTTCCGGGAACCCACGGCCAGCAGAGCACGAAACCGCAGGACGCGAGCGGCGCTTTGCGGAAAACATCTCCATGCGGCGACGCCGGATCACGACCAGTACGGCGCGTAGCGTTCCTTCAACCCGGACAGCGGCACGGCAACCTCGATCAGGTTGATGCCGGGAACTCCCAGCATCGAACGGTACGCCTCGTCGAACGCCGCCACCGTGCCGACGGCCCGATACGGCACGCCGAACGCCTGCGCCGCTGCGCCGAAGTCCACGTCTTGCGGGGTGAGGAACAGCCGCTCGAAGTACGGATCGTCGGATTGCTGGGGCAACATGTCGAAGATGGCGCCGCCGTTGTTGTTGAACAGCACGATGACGATGCTCGGATCCGCGTCGGACGCGCCGGCACCGCGCACGGCCGCGGCCTCCCGCTGCACGCGCAGCTCGCGTTGAAGGGCAAGGGCGTTCAGATCGTGCAGCAGCGTGAGGTCGCCGGTGAGAAGCGTGGTCTGGGCGAAGCGCTGCGCCGCGCCCAAGGCCGTGGACACCGTGCCGTCGATGCCGTTCAAGCCGCGATTGCACAGCACGATCTGGGGCCGGCCGCCCTTGAGGTAGAACGTGTCGAGCGCGCGCACGCTCATGGAATTCGCCGCGAAAAGGCACGAATCCGCAGGGGCCAGCTCAACCGCGCGCCGGACGAAGGCGCCCTCGAACCCGGCGTCCATGTCGTCCACCGCCGCGATGCGCGCGCGGGCGGCGTCGTTCGCGGCGATCCAGGCCGCGGCGAAGGCGCGCTGCCCCGTCCCGCCCGCATCGTTCGCCCCATCGCTTTCTCGAAGGAGCGAGCGCGCGAAGTCGGCGGGGGCGCAGGCGACGAAAACATCCGTCGCGTCGTTGAAGTCGCGCGTCTCGATCGGGTCGACGACGATCTGGAGCGGACACCCCGCCGCGAACTGCGCGGCCCTCTTCGACACGGGGTAGCGTCCGAACCGCACGACGACCTCGGGGGCGAGCATGCCCGCACGCTTCGGATCGCCGAGCACCGTATCGTAGTTGTCCACCACGAGCTCGTCGTCGAAACGCCGCAGCCCGGACAGCGGGTCGGCCAGAAGCGGCAGACCGAACGCACGCGCCCACGACAGCACGGCGTGCGCTTCCTCCGCAGTCGCGCACGACCCTTCGCCGGCGAGCACAAGCGCCTTTCCGCCCTCAGCGACATCGCGTAGACGTGCCGCCTCGCGCGGCTCGAGGTTCGTGCACGGCCGAACGCAGCCTGCGCCGGCCGGCGCGCCCGCGCGGCGGCCGGCCTCGAACAGACCCTCGACCGCGAGGTCGGGTTTGAGCGGCTCGTCGAACGGGAAGTTCAGATGCACGGGCCCGCCCTCGCAAGCGCCCGCGATGCGAACCCCGGCACCGGCGTCGCCCTCCCCGCCAGCCGCAATGCACGCCTCGCGGGCCGCTTGGCGGGCGAACGCGAGCGCCGCGTCGTCGGCGGTCGGCAGCGGCATCTGGCGAAACGCGCGCGCGTGGTCGCCGTACGCCTTCAGCTGGTCGCAGGTTTGCGGCGCGCCGAGGCCCTGCAGGCGCGGCGGGCGGTCGCCCGTCAGCACCACGAGCGGCACGCGCGACGATTCGGCCTCCAACACCGCCGGATAGTAGTTCGCCACCGCCGTGCCCGACGTGCACACGAGCGCCGCCGGACGCCCGCTCGCCTTCGCAAGGCCCAGTGCGAAAAACGCCGCGCCACGCTCGTCCACGTCCACGAACAGACGCAACCGCTCCGGAAAGCGACGCGCCAGCTCGTAGGCCACCATCGCCAACGGCGTCGACCGCGACCCCGGGCTCACCACCACCTCGCGCACGCCCCAGCGCGCCAACTCGTCGAAGAACGCTCCCAGGAACAGGGCGCTGGCCATGCCGGTTGGCACCGCGCGGGATCCTTCGACTCCGCGCTGCGCGCTCCGCTCAGGATGACAGGCGGGGGGCTGCGCGCCGGGTTCGGGATGGCGGGCGCTGGCGGTGGGATCGGTGTTCATCGAGCGGCTCCTTCCGCAGCTTCCTTCCCGTCGAACGCGCTCAGCACGGTTTTCAACTTCATGCCTATCTCGTCGTACTCGTCGTCGGCCACGCTGCCGGCCACGATGCCGCAGCCCGCGTACACCCAGCCGATCTCGCCGTCGAACACGCCCGTGCGCAGCGCCACCGAGAACTCGCCGTCGCCGTCGCCGTCCACGTAGCCGCACGCGCCCGCGAAGAAACCGCGGTTGTACGCCTCGATGGAACGGATGAGCATCTTCGCCTCGCCCACCGGCGTGCCGGCCACGGCCGGCGTGGGATGCAGGTCGCCCTTCATCTCCCACAAATCGACGCCCTCCAGAATGCGCGCACGGGCCGGCGTGCACAGGTGCTGCACGTGCGTGAGCGTCAGGATGCCCGGCTCGGCGGGCACGTCCACGTCGTAGCACGTGCGGCGGAACACCTCGCGGATGAACCGCACCACGTAGTCGTGCTCGGCGCGGTTCTTCGGATCGGCCATGAGCTCGGAGGCCAGCCGCTCCCGCTCGATCTCCGACGCGCCGGCCGGGCACGTGCCCGCCAGGCACATGCTCTCCAGCTCGTTGCCCGTCTTGCGCACGAGCAACTCGGGCGTGCACCCGCAGAAGAACACGTCGGCGTAGCGGTACAGCAGCACCGTGCCGCGCGCCGGGCCGTCGATCAGGTTCACCAGCAGGTCCTTCGACGAGAACGGGCGCTCGGCCACCAGCCGCTGGCGGCGCGACAGCACCACCTTGTCCACGCGCCCCGCCTCGATGGCGGCCAGCCCCGCGCCCACGGCCGCGCGCCACGCCTCGCGCGAGTCGGGCTCGACGGAGTACGGCACGCTCTGACGGCGGCGCGGCGGCGCGGCGAGCGCCTGGCGCGCGAACCGCTCGATACGTCCCACGTACACCGGCCCGAGCGAGTTCACCTGCAGAAGCGTGCCGCGCTCGTTCTCGATGAGCACGATTTCCGGCAGCATGAACTTCAAACGCGGGAACGCCTCGAACAGCTCGTCGGTGAGCGCGGGGTTCTCGGCGTCGAAGCGGTTGAACGAGAAGTACACGGGGGGCTGCCCCACCGGGCCCTCCAGCTCGCTCTCGGCATCGTCGAGCGTCGGCAGCGCAATGCAACGCCCCAGCCCCATATAGCGGCATGCGCGCCGCTTGTCGTAGTAGACGAACTGGTCGGTGAAGCCTTTCTGCAGCATGCAGAACGCATCGACGATATCGGCGTCGATGGGTCGCGTATGCGAGAATATCCTGGTCATAGCACTCCTTCGCCGTCCAAGCAGCGTGGCTTACCGCACTGGTTCGTAATCGAGCGTCGAGACGGTGTCGGTGGCCTCGAGTTTGAAGATGACGGGCCGCAACCCGTCGTTGCAGCTGCAAACGGCCACGCCCGGCCGCTTGATCCAATCGCCGTAGTAGAACAGGCCGCCGTCCGCGCCCACGCCGTGGGCCAGCGCGAACACGTACTGGTAGACGGCCTTCCACGCCTCGTCGCAAAAGCCCTCGGGCTTCGCGTAGTCGGCCAGAAACTCCTGGCCGGCCTTCAACATGGGGCACGGACCCAAGCCGTCGGCGCCGTACTCGGCTGCCAGCTCCTCGTCGAACGTCGTCTTCAGCACCGTGATCTTCACTTTGTTCATGAACGCCCTCCGATCGTCGGGAACCGTCCCGCACCCGTCGCCAACGCACGACCGTATAGTATACCCGTCCGCAGCCCTCCACCCCGCAAGGCATCGGCGAGCACGCGGTTGAACAAGATGCAAGACAGTCAACAACTCCGTGGAGGTTTTGCGCGCAAGCCCTACGGCTCCTATACTGGGCAAATAACTTGCCGAGGGCGAAAGGTCCGACATGAAGAAGTTTCTCCAGGAGTTCAAGGATTTCATCAACCAGGGCAACGTGATGGACTTGGCCGTGGCCGTGGTCATAGGCGCCGCGTTCACCGCCATCGTCAACTCAGCCGTGAGCGACCTCATCATGCCCCTCGTCGGCGCGCTCACCGGCGGCGTGGACTTTTCGGACATGAAGCTGTACCTGCCGCTGGGCGCCGGCAACTCCGCCATCGCCTACGGCAACTTCATAAACGCCGTCATCCAGTTCGTCATCATCGCGTTCGTGGTGTTCCTCATCGTGAAGGCCCTGAACAAGGCGCGCTCGCTCGCGATGCGCGGCAAGCAGTCCGAGGAAAAGGAAGCCCCGCGCTGCCCGTACTGCCTGGAAGAGGTTGCAGAGGGCGCCACGCGCTGCCCGCACTGCACGGCCGAGCTGCCCGCCCCGGCCGCGCCCGTCGTCAAAGCGCCGGCGAAAGCATAGGGCCGCAAGTCGAACGGCCCGCGCGCGTCACAGCTCTTCGGGGGGCAGGGGCGCCTCCTCTTCGGTGGAGAACATCTTCTCGCGCCTGGCCACGAACGCCTTGAGGTCGCCCTCCGAATGGATGTCTATCTTGCCGTAGAGGTTGTGCAGGTGCGTCTTGAT
The DNA here is from genome assembly GCF_003339845.1 of Gordonibacter sp. 28C. Classification (GTDB taxonomy): domain Bacteria; phylum Actinomycetota; class Coriobacteriia; order Coriobacteriales; family Eggerthellaceae; genus Gordonibacter. The sequence continues at coordinate 168,535 of NZ_PPTR01000001.1, read as the reverse complement.
GGTGTTTTGCGTGATGAACAGGTCCTCGGCTATCTCCTTGCGCGTCTTGCCCATGATCACGCTGTGCATGATCTCCAACTCGCGCTGCGTCAGCCCGTAGTCCTGCGCGATGACCTCGCAGGTGCGGAAGACGTCGGTCTCCTCTTCGGGGTTGCCGGGACGCACGAAGCCCCACCCCGTGCGCATGTTGGCGTTGTTGGTGAGCAGCAGCGCGGCGAGCAGCACCAAGAAGGCCAGCACGCAGAAGAACACGATGGTCTGCTCCGAGCTCGCGAAAGCCTGCAGGGCCACGCTGCCTATGACCACGCCGAGCGCCCGGCCCGTCATCAACGCCGTGCTGGGACACGAGGCAACCCAGGTGGCCGGCTGGTCGCAGCTCTTGATGAGGTACGATCCCAGCGCCCACAGCACCAGGTCGAGATACAGAAAGCCGGTCGTCTGCAGCACGCCCGCCACCACGGACGACGGCCCCAGCACCCCCACGGCCAAAAGCCCGAGCCCCGCCAGCGGAAACCCTATCTGGTAGATGGAGCGGTTGAAGTCCATCTGAAGCACCAGCGCCACGAGCAGGGCCAGCAATGCCGCAAGGAAGTAGCCTGCGGAATCGGGCATCGGAACGAGAAGGCCCGAGAAGCTCATGAAACCCAGGGGGATGCCCAGCGCCAGCCCTTGGGTGATGGACGTGGCCATGAAGCGGTACGGAATGAGCAAGTCGTTGGTGGATTCGCGATACAGCACCTTTTGATCGGGAAAAGCCTTCTCTTTCGAAAAGTAAAACGTCAACACGATGAACGCAGGGGACACGAAGGCTATAGCCCACTTGACCCACGGGTCGAGAAACGAGATCCCCAGCGCCAACAGCGCCGTGGCGAGCGCGGCCGCGATGCCGAACGTCAGCGTGGGCGTCACGCCGAGCATGCCGAAAATGCGCCCCAGCTCGATGTGGATGCCCATCGTGCCCACGGCCAGCATGACCATGCCCAGCGCCAGCGACGCGAGCCTGAACGGCTCGTTCGCTATTCCCGCATGCGTTTCCATAAAAAGGAAGAATATCCCCAGCGTCATGCTCGTGACGAGGAACCACAGGTACCCGTTCTTGTCGAACACCTTTATTCTCTTGAACCGAAACGCGAAGAACAGGCACACGCCCGCGCAAACGAACATGAACGGAACGATAGTGGAAAAGGTGAAGCCGGCCACCTGGAACGAGTCGGGGAAGAAAAAGCCCTCTATAAACAACAGAGCCGCGAACGTCCTGTACCCGACGAAGCAAATGAACAGCGTCGGCTGCTCGCGCACGTCGTGAACGACTTTGCGTATACCGCCGCGATGAACGCTCTCAGCTTCCATATTGGTCCCCCGATAACCAATCGCCTCATATGAGCGCGCGCACGGAGGATCGCGAAAACAAACGCGTTGCCCCCTTCGCGCTTCGGTGAGTATACCTAATACTCACCTGAAAACATCTAATACATGAGGGGTGAGATGCCCCGTCGAGACAAACCACCTCGGGTGGAGGATGGCGCTCGACCGGGTGAGAACGCATGATTCGAAACAGCACATGCGCCATGCCCGGCATTTCCGAGGAAGGAACGTGGCAAGGAGGTGAACAGGGGACGGGCATGAACATGAGCGCATCACCACTCCAAGGTTTCTAGTGTTTTAAGCTGAAGTTTCGCAAGAAAGCGGAAACCAAGGTGTCACCCCCTGCCCCTCCTTCGGGTCGCTCCCGAAGGAGGGGCAACCCCAAGAAGGGAGGCGTCGTTCGACATGGCAAGCCAGACCCCCGCACAAGGACAAGATCGCTATCTGGACTTCACGAACGCCCAAGGCCTCTGCTTCCGCATGCAGGTGGAAGACGACCCCGTCGACGCCTGCTCATTCACCGTACGCGTCACTCCGTTGTTCGAGCAGAGCGACCAAGACGCGAGCCGCTCCTCTTTCCAGCAAAACGGCTTGCTGTCCAACCTCACGTCGCGCGAACGCGACGTTGCGCTGCTGATAGCCGAAGGGTTCACGAACGAGCAGATAGCCCTTCGCCTGTGCATCAGCCTCTCCACCGTGAAATCCCATATCCAGAACATTTTCGCCAAAGCCGGCGTTGCGAACCGCACGGCGCTCGTCGCCCTGCTGCACGAAACCGCGCGCTAAACTTCGTTGCCAAGACAAGGCGGATCAAGAGGCCGCATCGAAGCCACTGGAACCTGCGTTCGGCGGCCGCCCCGTAGAGGGGCGGAGCTTGCCCCGCCCTGCTCGCGCGCTTCCCGAAAGCCAAAAGCCCCCGCCGCGGGGACTGAATGCGGCGGGGGCTTGGGGGTGGGAATGTCGAGCGCGCTGTCGGACGCGCCGCGACCGAGTGGTTACGCGAGCATCGGCATGACCAGGTACATGACCGCGAACGACCATGCGGTGCACACCGTGAAGATGGAAACCTGGATCAGGCAGATGGGGTGGTAGGTTCCCTTGAAGCGGAACACCTTGAGCACCCACTCCACCAGCGGCGCGAACACCACGGCGCCGATGAGGATGGTGGGGATGACGATGGCCCAGCTGGGCGGATAGGTGCTCACGATGGCGGAGGCGAACACGATGCCGGCGAACGTGAAGGCCATGCCGGTCTTCTTCCACTTCGGGTACCAGATGAGAATGGCCAGCGCACCGGTGACCACCTGCACCAGAATGAGCAGCGGGAAGTTGCCGGAGCCGTAGGCGGGGTGCAGCGGGTTCATGATCCACGACACGATGCCGCCCACGTACATGCCGATGGTCGCCCACGAGCTGCCCCAGATGGTCAGCTGGCCGATGTCGCCGAAGATCTGGTGCACGAAGAACTTGCTCTTGTTCTGATCCGTGGGGTTGGGGGCCTCGGCCGGTGCCGGGATGGTCATCCACGGCATGAGGCGGAATATGAGCGAGCAGAGCGGCACCACGACGGCCACGCCGGCGGACACGGCGATGAACAGCGGAAGCCCCAGCGGGGAGACGATGCCGTAGAGCAGGGCGTAGCACACCGGGCAAGTGACGAGCGTGCCCAGGATGAGCGACGTTGCCACCTTCTTCAGGTCGGCGCCGTAGAAGATCACGAACACCTGCACGGTGAGCACGGTGGCGAACGTGGGGATCCAGCCGCTGGCGAACAGGCCGCCGTAGATGAGCTGGCCCAAGATCAGCGACAGGCACGTCGTGACGAACATGGTGGTGAAGATATGGCCGTTGCCCGCCACGCCGGTGCCGGCATGGGCCGATTTTTTGCGCTCGAGCGCGGCGGCCACGAAGCCCATGATGATCATGCCGATGGAGGCCGGAAGCGCCGCGATGAACGAGCCTTCGGTCAAATCGGCGAAGAACCAGGCCACGCGGTAGAGGGGCGACCCCTCGATGCAGCCGGTCATCATGGTGCCGAAATCATAGATGAAGTCGTTGTCCATGAGCATCGGCTGCACGTAGCTCATCAGAGCGTACAGCGCGATGGCGGCAACGACGGTGATGCAGAACGCCGGCAAGATCTCCTTGCGCGATCCTGCCGTCGAAGACGCTTTCGACGAAACGGGTGTTTCTGCGACGACGGACGCATCCGCGTCGGCAAACGTATTTTCCACGAGGGCACCTTCTCTCGTATCCGATGAATAGATCCGTGCAGAACCCCCGACGAAAAGGGCGGCGCATCGCGCCTGTCGTTTCTGCACGCTATGGATGGACCGAGGAAGGATTGGCTTGGAGCCATCCTATCCTAGTTCGCCCGCCGTTGAGAATCGGTCGAAAGTACGATAATCCCGTCCGATATCGTCCTTCCGACCGGTGGTGCGCCGCACGATTATTTCCTATGCTGTGCAACGGGGATGATACAAGGGTTTCGAGGCGGTACCGAGCAACGCGGCTTCGCTGCCGCAGGCCGGCTGACGTCCTTTCCGCTTTTTCGCGAACAGCGACAACGGAAGAGGAGAACCCCATCATGAAAACATGGTATCCCGAGGCCGATCTGGTCATCCAGCACCCGAAGGTCTACACCGTCGCCATCACCTGCGACGAGGTCAAAGAAGGCAAGACCGACTTCCCCATCATCGAAGACGGCGGCGTGGCCGCCAAGGACGGCAAGGTCATCGCCGTGGGCACGGCCGCCGACGTGGAGCAGTACATCGGCGCGCACACCAAGGTCGTCGACGCCTCCGGCAAGATACTCACCCCCGGCTTCGTCGAGTGCCACATGCACTGCAAGTGGACCGGCGAGCAGATGCTCAACCTCGACTTCAACGGCGTGACCAGCCGCCAGGCCATCCTCGACGCCGTGGCCGAGAAGGCCGCGAGCATCCCCGACGGCGTGTGGATCGAGGGCGACGGCTGGAACGAGCTCATCTGGGAGGACAGCCAGGAGGTCATCACGCGCCGCGAGCTCGACGAGGTCGCCCCGAACAACCCGGTCATCCTGCTGCACATGTCCGTGCACACCATCGCCGCGAACTCGCTCGCGCTCGAAGCGTGCGGCTACACGAAGGACACGCCGCAGCCCGAGGGCGCCGAGATCGGGCATTACGACGACGGCGAGCTCGACGGCCTGCTGTACGAGAACGGCGCGCTCCAACCCATGCTCAAGACCAAGCCGCCGCTGACCGACGCCGAGCACCTCGAGAGCCTCGTGCTCATCGGACAGCGCCTCAACTCCTTCGGCATCACGAGCGCCATCGACGCGAACCTCAACTACAAGCAGATGCACATCTACAACGAGGCGAGGAAGCAGGGCAAGCTCACCTACCGCGCCAACCTCATGTTCTACCTCGACCCGCAGTTCGGCTCCTTCGAGGACAACCTGCGCCGTCTCGAGGAGATGGACTGCGTCACCGGCTTCGGCGACGAAATGCTCAAACTGAACGGCTGCAAGGTGACGCTCGACGGCATCACCGCCGCCTTCACCGCCGCCATGAACCGCCGCGAGTACCGCCAGCGCCCGGGCTATTACGGCGACACCATCTACACGCAGGAGGAGATCGACGCCTTGGTGTGCAAGGCCACCGAGCTCGGTTGGCAGTTCGGCATCCACACCATCGGCGACATGAGCGAGGACCGCGCGCTGCACGCGTTCCAGGAGGCGAACAAGATCCGCCCGGTCAAGGAGCTGCGCCACTACTTGATCCACTACCAGCTTCCCTACGAGGACCAGTGGCCTATCATGAAGGAGCTGGGCGTGGGCGTGTGCCTGCAGCCGACGCTCGTCTCCCAGATGGGCGAGGAGCCGCTGTTCTGGCCCGAGCAGGTCGAGCGCTTCCAGTCGCCGGGCCTCATGTTCAAGAACGGCATCCTGGCCGGCGGCAGCTCCGACTCGCCCGTGGTGTCCCCCAACCCGATGCTCGGCATGTACTACGCCGTCACGCGCCTTGACGAGACGACGGGCAAGACGCTCTCCAAGGGCGACGAGTCGAAGGTCACGCCCATCCAGGCGCTCATCATGTGGACGAAGAACTCCGCGTTCTTCAGCCACGACGACGACAAGATGGGCTCGGTGGAGGTGGGCAACTTCGCCGACTTCGCCATCCTCGACCGCGACTGCTTCGCGTCCGACGATCCGACGGACATCCGCGACGCGCAGGTCACCACGACCGTGCTCGGCGGCGAAGTGGTGTACGAGGCCTAGCCCCTCGTTCGCATCGCACCGCGCAAAGCGCCTTGGCCCACCGCGGCCAAGGCGCTCTTTTTTCTCGCGGCGTCACGCCCTGCTTTCCCGCGCCGCGTCCTCGTCGGCGACCGCCTCTTCCCCGTCGTCGGTCACGTGGCGCAGCACGAAGAAGCCCGCGATGCCGGCGATGAGCGAGGCCGCCAGAATGGCCGCCTTCGCCACGGCGATGGTGTTCGGGTCGACGAACGCCAGGTTCGTCACGAAGATAGCCATGGTGAAGCCCACGCCGCCCAGCACGGACACGCCGGCGATGTGCCCCCAGTTCACGCCCTTCGGCAGATCGCTCAGGCGCAGTTTCACGGTAAGCCACGTGGCCAGGAAGATGCCGAGCGGCTTGCCGAACAGCAGGCCGCAGAACACGCCGATGGTCACGGGGTTCGCGATGACGGCAAGCGGGTCCATGCCCACGAGCACCACGCTGGCGTTCGAGAACGCGAACAGCGGCAGGATGACGAAGTACACGGGGATGTGCAGGCGGTAGTCCAGACGCGTGACGGGAGGGATGGCCATGCGCGACACGCGGCCGATCTCGTCGAGCTCTGCCAGGTACTCCTTCTGCACGATGTCGGGCTCGCCGGGGTCGTAGCGCTCGTCGGCCTTGCGCGCCCGCGCCGCGAACCAGCCCGGCGCCCGGTCGAGCTTCACCTGCGATTGCGCCGGGATGGCCAGCGCCAACAGCACGCCCGCGATGGTGGCGTGCACGCCCGACAGCAGGAAGCACACCCACATGGCCAACCCGATGAGCACGTACGGCCAGAGGTCGTACACGTGCAGCCGGTTGATGACGAGCGCGCCGGCGAACAGCGCCAAACCGCCCATCAACCACGCGATATCGAGGTCGGCCGTGTAGAACACCGCGATGACCAGGATGGCGATCATGTCGTCGGCAATGGTGAGCGTGGACAAAAACGAGCGCAGCCCCGCCGGGACGCGGCTGCCCAGCAGCGCCAAGATGCCCAGGCAGAACGCGATATCGTTCGCCATGGGAACGCCCCAGCCCTGTTCGAAACCGCTGCCCGCGTTCACCGCCGTGTACACGACAGCGGGCACTACGGCGCCGCCGGCCGCGCCCAAGATGGGCAGCAGCGCCTTGCGCGGGTTGCGCAGCTCGCCCGCCGTGAGCTCGAACTTGATCTCCAAGCCCACCAGCAGAAAGAATATGGCCATGAGGAAGTCGTTGATGAAGTGCTCCAACGACAGGTGCGGCGCGAAGCTTCCCAGCGAGAAGCCCAAGTCGAAATCGTGCCAGAACGAGGCGAAGTACGGCAGCACCGGCGTGTTCTCGATGACGAGGGCCGCCACGGCCGCCGCCAGCATGAGCATGGTCGCGCGTGTGGACGAGTGCGTGAACTCGAGGAACTTGCGCTTGCGGCGATGATGGTGCCGCACTTCCGGCTCGAGGATGCGCTCGGTAGGCGAGCAGGCAGGGTCGCCGGTCAGGCAGGCACCGTCGGCAGGCTGTTGAGGGGGCCGCCCTCCGTCGGAGGCTGTATCTTGCGTCGCGCGCCTATCGTTACAAGTCTCGGTCATGATGCAAGTATACGAAAACAATTTTCTGAACCAAACACGACAAGGTAACAAACGGAAAGAATCGTGGCCAAGCGTAGGAGCATAAGAGGTTTGGCTTGTTCTGAGGGCATAGGTAAATTGTATTTAAAACTTAAAACGCCTGGTTGTCTGCCATGAATGCAGCAAAAATCGAAATAGTTGTGATTTAATTGTGTTGATTTCCAATTTTTTGAATTTCTCACTTGCACTTCTTGCGAAGTCGAAATAGCCCGCATATACTCGCTCGCAAGGGGGCAGGTAATTCTGTATACAACCAAAAGCGCGCGCTGATTGCCCTGGCATTCCCGTGTCCAAATTCACTCCATCGAAGGCAAAAAGCCTGGTGGGATATTGGACCATGCAAAAAAGTCAAACCGAGAGGAAGGTGCGACCCGCATGAAGGAGCACAATGCACGCGCACAGGGGATCGAACACGGTCCGCGCCAAACGCGCAGGGGATTCTTGAAAACCACCGCGGCGGCGAGCGTAGCCGCCTGCGCAGCCGGCAGTATCACGCCGCTTTCGCAGGCACTTGCAGACGACATGATGGGCGATTCTGCTATGGGGACCGACGGAAAGGCGCTGTCGCAAGTCCGTTCCACCTGTTCGCCCAACTGCACCGGTGCCTGCGGCATGGTCGCAGCGACGTACGACGGAAAGGTGAGAACGCTCATTCAGGCTGCCGATTACGGCGATGACGGCTACAATCCGCGCGGCTGCCTGAAGGGAACTTCGTTCAACACCATGATGTACGGCGACGACCGCCTGCTGCATCCCATGATCCGCGAAACGCCGTACAAGGACGGCGGCCAACTGCGCGCGTGCACATGGGACGAGGCGCTCGACTTCGCAGCGAAACGCATCCGCGAGATCACCGAAAAGTACGGCGCCGACTCGATCGCCGTCGACTACCAGGTGCCGCCGCTCAATTACATCAACAAGGGCACGTTCATCCGCTTGGTGAACATGAGCGGCTGGACGAACTTCCCCGGCTACGAAATGAACGGCGATCTTCCGATGTTCTTCCCGGAAACGTTCGGTTGCCAATGCGAGGAGCTCGAGAGTTACGCTTGGGAGGATTCTCGCCTCACCTTGAATTTCGGCTCCAACATCATGACCACCCGCCTTCCCGACTCCCATTTCCTCACGAAATCGCAGGAGGCCGGGGGCAAGGTGATCTACTTCGACCCGAACTACACGGTCACGGCCTCGAAAGCCGACGAATGGGTACGGCTCGCCCCCGGCAGCGACACGGCAGTGGCCCTGGCCATGGCCAAGGTCATGATCGACGAGAAGCTCTACGATGAAGCCTTCGTCAAAACGTACACCGACCTGCCCCTTCTCGTGAACACCGCCACGGGGAAGCGTATCCCAGCATCCGCCGTGAACGGCCTCGAGCGGCCGCAGGACACGCCCGAGAAGCGCGAGGCGTACATCGCCGTCGTCGACGGGACGCCCGTCGTGATCAACCCCACACGCCTCGAAGCGCCTTCGTCCGTCGAGCTGGAAGGCTCGTACCGCATCGAGCTCAAAACCGGGGAAACCGTGGAGGCGAAGCCTGCGTTCCAGCTGCTCAAAGAGCTCCTCGACCGCGACTACACCGCGGCAAAAGCCCAGAACATCAGCGACGTTCCCGCCGAGACCATCGAGCGGCTCGCCCGCATGACGGCCACCATCAAACCGGCCCACATCATCTTGGGCGGATCCGCCCACCAGTACCATCACGGCGATCTCAAGGGACGTGCGCTTTCCCTGCTGGCGGTGATCACCGGCAACGTGGGCACGTTGGGCGGCGGCATTTCCGACTACATCGGCCAGTACAAGGTGCGCTTCAAGCCGGCGTCCTGGTTCATGCCCGCGAACGCGAACGCCACGTCCACGCCTTACCATTATTTCGTGAACGGCCCCACCGAAACGATGACGGCGCCCTACCCGAAAAACGGCTTCCATGCCTTGGTAACCGGTTGGGCCAACCCCTTCGACCAGCATGCGGTATGCGACGTGTTGCGCAAACGCGTGGAAAGCGGGGAGCTGGAGTTCATTATGACCTGCGACTTCCTGCACACCACCACCGTCGATTACGCCGACGTCGTGCTCCCCGGCTGCGCTTGGTACGAGAAGACTGACGTGTGCACCACGCCGCTGCACCCCTACATCCAGCTGCAGCAGAAAGCGGCGGATCCACCGGGCGAAGCGCGTGCCGAGATTTGGATATTCTCGGAGCTGGCGCGCCGGATCGACCCCGCTTGGGGCGAGCAGTTCCCCGACTTCCCGCCCGAGGATTCCGAGAAGCAGATCGAGGCGGTGCTGGCGAAGTTCCTGGAAACCGGCGGAGACAAGGTGGCGGGCATCACGGTGGAGGACCTGCGCCGCGGCCCCGTCAAGATGAAGCACGCGAACCCGGAAGAGAAGATGATCCCCTTCTGGGACCAGATTCACAACCACGTGCTGTTCCCGCCCCCGTCGCTGCCGAACGCGCCGGGCTCGACCGACCATTTCGTGCCGACCGGACGCATCGAGTTCTACAAGGACCACGATCGCTTCCTCGAGATGGGCGAGCAGCTGCCCGTTTGGAAGCCGTTGTTCGAAGACACCGAGTACGCGCTCGACCCGTCCGCACGTGAGAAGTACCCCTTCAACTACCTCACGCGCAACAGCCTCTATCGCGTTCACTCGAACTACTCGAGCAATCCCATGATGCTCGAGTTGCAGGACGGACTCCCGCGCGTATGGATGAACCCCGACGACGCGGCGGCGAAGGGCTTGGCGGAAGGCGACGAGGTCGAAGTGTTCAACGACCGCGGCCACGTGAACGGCAAGCTCGTGTACGAACCGGGCCTTTATCCGAAGCAATGCATATTCGAGATGGGCTGGTGGGCGCGCTACACGGAAGACTCGTCGTACAACACGCTCATCTACCCGTTCATCAATCCCATCCATGAGATCTACTTCATCGGCGCCACGTGGTCCACGAACATGGCCTGGAACGAATGTCTCTGCGATGTGAGGAAGGCAGGTGCGAAATGAAGTTGGGAATGGCAATCGACCTCGACCGCTGCATAGGCTGCAGAACTTGCATGGTCGTATGCAAGAACCATAACGCCCAGCCGGAGGGCATCTGGTGGAACCGCGTGTTCACCATCGGCAGCGACGAGCACCAGGTGGCAACAGGCACGAGGGGCGCCGGTTACGAGATGGCCTTCATGCCCGTTTCATGCCAGCATTGCGAGAACGCCTCGTGCGTGAAGGTGTGCCCCACCGGCGCGAGCTACACCGCAGACGACGGCACCGTGCTCGTCGACTACGAACGCTGCATCGGCTGCCGCTACTGTCTGGCCGCCTGCCCTTACGGCGTCCGGCAGTTCAACTGGGAGGATCCCGCGAAAACGAAGGGCGTGGACGAGGACCGGTACTGCTACGGATACCCCTTGGACAGCCTCGACGAGGGCCGGCTCGTCTACACGCGCGATCGGCCGCAGGGCGTTGCCGAGAAGTGCACCTTCTGCCATCAGTACCGCGTCGAGGGGGAGAAGCCCGCGTGCGTCCGGGGCTGCCCGGCGAATGCCCGCATATTCGGCGATCTGGACGACCCGAACTCGGATGTGAGCCGCTACCTTGACGGCCGGCCGACCTCTCGACTGCGGGAGGAGCTTGGCAACGATCCGAAGGTGCTCTACGTCCAAGCAGGAGCCAAACAGAAGCCGCAGCTTGTCTACGGAGAGGGGATGTGATCTCATGAAGCGAATTCCGCTCGTTATCGGATTGGCGGCCGTCGTGGTCGGTGCCGCCGCGTGGGTCTACCAGCTGATCGGCGGGTTGGCGGTCACCAATATGTCGAACCTGTTCAGCTGGGGATTCTACATCGGCTGCTTCGTGTTTCTCGTCGGCGTTGCTGCAGGAGGCATGATCATCTCGTCTTCCATCTATCTGTTCGACGTGCAGCGGCTGAAGCCGTTCGGCAAGATAGCGTCGCTTTCGGCGTTCGCCTGCATCTTGGCCGCCGGCTGCATGGTCATCGTGGATTTGGGACGCGCGCAGAACATCGTCCAGATGCTCGTCCACCCGAACTTCTCGTCACCGCTCGTATGGGACATCGTCGTTATAACGCTGTACCTTGTCCTCACGTTTCTGAGCGTGTACTTCCAGTTGCTGCCCGATTGCAAGCGTTCGGGAAAACGCTTCTTCAACCGCTGGATAGAGAAGCGCACCGAGGCGGAAGTCGATGTCGTATCGCACCGTTGGTCGCGCATCGTGGCGCTCGTGGCGCTACCGGTGGCCGTCCTCATCCACACGGTCACCGCGCTCATATTCGCCACGCAGAACGGCCATCCTTGGTGGCATACCGCCATGCTGCCTGCCGATTTCATCGCCATGGCCGTTGCCTCGGGCGGCGCCCTCGTGCTGCTCATCGCCTTGGCCGCCATCGGGCGTGCGCATTGGCGCGAGCATATGGTCGGGCTTGCCACCATCGCGCGTATATCCGCGGTCGCGCTGGCCGTCCACTTCTTCTTCGTCGCGGTCGAGCTTGTGCTGCTCGCTTGGACGGGAGGCGGGGAATCGGCGGCCTTGCTTCAATCGCTCACCGGAACGTACGGGATTCTTTACGCCCTCGAGATCGTGCTCACGGCAGCTGCCATGGCGTTGTTCTTCACCAAACCAGGAACGAACAGGCCGGCTCTGCTTGCAACCGGATCGATCATAGCGTTGGCGGGCACGCTTATCCATCGCCTTATGCTGTTGTATCCGGAATTCGCCTCTTCGAGTCTCTCATTCACCACGGCTACGGGCACAGAATGGCTCTACCCGCTCTCAACGGGTCGATATCTCATGACGGGGCAGGCTTTCGCCTCAACCTACGCCTATGTGCCGAACATTATCGAAGTGGCGGTTGTGCTGTTGCCCTTCGGCATCCTGCTGTCGGTTCTCGCGCTTATCGCAGGACGCTACCCCATGGTTGGCGCCCCTGCGTCGAAGGCAGACAGCCCCCTGCGTTAGCATCCCCCTCACCGAGCGGTAACGCTCCGGCAAACCTGATCGGCCCGGCATCCTCCCTTGTCGGGTCGATCAGATAGGATTGATACGAAATTGGCGGGCACCCTGCAAGCACCCCTCCCCCACGTTCGTGCCCGGGCTCGCGCCACCAAGCCCAAGCGCTTTCGCGAAAGGACGATCAATGCAGTACGCCGATTTGCAGCTCATGGCGAAAACGCCGCTGTTCAAGAACCTCACGCTCGAGCAAATCGACTACCTTGCCGAACGGAACCGAGGATACACACGCAGCTATAAACGTGGCGACATCCTCCTGGTTGCCGGAGACCCCATCGAAACGTGCGGTCTTCTGCTCAAAGGCAAGGTGAAGATCATGACCGAGAGTTATCAGGGCAACCAGTCGATCATCGCCGACATCGGGCCCGGCGAGTTCTACGGTGAGCCGTTCAACTGGCTTTCATATCCTCGCGTTCCTATAACCGTGCAGGCCAGCGTCAGTACCACCGTGTTTTTCATTGATCTCCGTACGTTCATACGACCGACCGGGGGTGCCGATCCGGAAATCGATCAAATTGTCCTCCGCAATATTGTTACCTCGTTTGCCGAGAAGATCATCTTGTTCCGCAACAAAGTAGAAGTGCTCAGTCAACGCGGCCTGAGGTCGAAAATTCTCATGACGGTACGGAAATTCGCTGAAAAACAAGGCACGGACACTCCCATCATCCCTTTTTCGCGCAAAGAGTTTGCCGAATACCTGTGCGTCAACCGCAACTCGCTCACTCGCGAACTTAAAGAAATGGAATTGGCCGGCGACATTGTGGTCATAGGAAAGCGAATACGATTCTGCCATAAAGAAGAACTGCTTCTCTGACGTTGCCGTGGGAACAGTAGGCAAATATCGTATGCTTTAATGCTGTTATTTTTGTAACAGTTAAGGAAACCGTTCGGCGAGGGAACTCGATACCGATAAAATCCCACTATATTAATAGGTTGAAGGAGGCTGCCATGCTGGGACGTATCGGGCGCTTCGTTGTTTCTTTCGCCGCCTTGGCGGCGTTGGCGCTCGTCGGCCTTGCCTGCACCTCTCAGAATTCCAGCGAAGGAGGTTCAGGATCCATGTTTGCCAACTTAGGGAACGACCTCACCTACGGCGAAGCCAAAGCGCTGCCGCTGAAGCACGTGGACATCGACCGCGACAACCTGCACGAGGTGTACTTCGCCGGAGGTTGCTTCTGGGGTGTCGACGCCTACTTCTCGCTCGTGCCCGGCGTCGCCGGCACGGTTTCGGGCTACGCCAACGGCACCACCGAGAACCCCACCTACCATGATGTATGCCGCGGTAACACCGGTTTCGCAGAAACGGTGCGCGTGCGCTTCGACCCCGCCGCCGTGTCGCTCGAGACGCTCGTCGAGCAGTATTTCGGACTCATCGACCCGCTGAGCGTAAACCGACAGGGAAACGATGCGGGGACCCAGTACCGCACGGGCGTCTACTACACGGACGATGCAGACCGTGCCACGCTTGAAAAAGCATTCGAGAACGAGGAGACGAAAGTCGGGCAGGGCATCGCAGTGGAACTCGAGCCCTTGGCGAACTTCTACGAAGCCGAGGAGTACCATCAGGACTATCTCGACAAGAACCCCGCCGGCTACTGTCATATCGACTTCTCTGGCCTGAAAGCGTTCGCGGAAGAATCTGGCAGCACAAGCTCGCTCGACCCGGCCCGGTACCAGAAGCTCGACGATCCGGCGCTGCGCTACCAGCTGACGAAAGAGCAGTACGACGTAACGCAGAACGCGGGCACGGAGCGGGCGTACACGGGCGCGTACTACGACAACCACGAGCAGGGAATCTACGTGGACATCGCCACCGGCGAGCCGCTGTTCTCTTCGGCCGACAAATTCGACTCGGGAACCGGATGGCCCAGCTTCACGAAGCCCATCGATCCCGACGTCGTGGTTAAACGCGAGGACGGCAGCTACGGCATGGTCCGCACCGAGGTGAGCAGCCGTGTGGGCGATTCGCACCTGGGACACGTGTTCAACGACGGACCCATCGACAAGGGCGGCCTGCGCTACTGCATCAACAGCGCCTCCCTGCGCTTCGTTCCTCTCGCCGACATGGACGCCGAAGGCTACAGCGACCTGAAGCCGCTGGTGGAGAACGCGGGATAGCATCCGCTCGACGGCTCTAGCCAAAAGAGCCAAGGGGCGGGTGGGGCCGGCATCGGCTCGACTCGCCCCGTCCACGCGGCCCCGTTAAGGGTTTCGCATTACCAGTCAAAGCCTAGATCTTGTACATGTACTGGAACACGTCCTCGCGCTGGATGATGATCTGCATCCCCACGTCCTCGCCCACCTTCTCCAGGCGCTCCTGCACCGTGTTGAAGTCGGCGACCTCGGTGTCGAGCGTGGTCAGCATCGTCATGGAGAAGATGTCGTCCAGGATGGTTTGGCTGATGTCGTCGATGTTCGCGCCGCAGTCGGCCAGCGCCGTGGCGACGGCGGCCACAACGCCGCTGCGGTCCTTGCCCAGAACGGAGATGACGCACTTCATAGGTTGGTTCCTTTCCTCTTGCTCGGTTAATCCCTGCGGGCGAATATGAGCGACAGGGCCTCGGCGCGGGTGGCCTGGCTGCGCTCGAACACGCCGCGCACGGCGCTCGTGGTGGTTTTCGCGCCCGGCTTCTTCACGCCGCGCATGCTCATGCACAGATGCTCCGCCTCCAGCACCACGATGACGCCCTGGGGGTGCAACTGCTCGATGAGCGTGTCGGCGATCTGCGACGTCAGGCGCTCCTGCACCTGCGGGCGCTTCGCGAACACGTCCACGAGGCGCGCGAGCTTCGACAATCCGCAGATGCGCCCGTCGGCCGCCGGGATGTAGGCCACGTGAGCCATGCCGAAGAACGGCACCAGATGGTGCTCGCACATGGAGTAGAACGGGATGTCGCGCACCAGCACCATTTCCTCGTGATGCTCGTCGAACGTGGTGGCGAAGTGCTCGGCCGGATCTTGCTCCAAGCCCGCGAACACCTCTTGGTACATGCGCGCCACGCGCGCCGGCGTCTCGCGCAAGCCCTCGCGCTCGGGGTCCTCGCCCACGCCTTCTAGGATGAGCCGCACCCCCGCCTCTATTTTCGCTGCGTCCATAACCGTCTTTCCTCGTCGTTGATCGAATGCATGATAGCACGACGCCTTGCGCCGTCCCGCCCGCAGGGGGCGTCGCGCACGGAATCGCCGCGTTCGGAAACGCACGCGACGACGCAAGGCGCAAGGAGCGGCGAGGCGAGCCGAGGCAGATCGCGCCCGAACGCGACTACAGCGCCAGCTCCAGCCCCACGGGGCAGTGGTCGCTTCCGTAAACCTCGTCGTAGATGCAAGCGCTTTCGATCTTCGGCGCCAACTCGTCGCTCACCAGGAAGTAGTCGATGCGCCAGCCGGCGTTCGTCTGCCGCGCCTTGAAGCGGTAGCTCCACCACGAGTACGCGCCCGTGACGTCGGGATGCAGGTGGCGGAACGTGTCCACGAACCCTGCGTCCACTAAATCGGTGAACTTGCCGCGCTCCTCGTCGGAGAAGCCGGCCTTGCCGCGGTTGGGGCCGGGGTTCTTCAGGTCGATCTCCTGGTGAGCCACGTTGAAGTCGCCGCACATGACCACGGGCTTCGGATCGGCCGTCCGGCCGGGCTCGGTGAGCGGCAGCTCGGAGATCGTGGGATGGCCCTCGCCCGGCGCCGGCTGCTCGAACGGAACATCGGCCGGCAGCACGCCCTCTTCGAGCCCCTTGCAGAAGTCGCGGAAGGCGTCGTCCCACTCCATGCGGTGGGCGATGCGTGCCAGCTCGTTTTGGGCGTTCGGCGTGTAGACGTCCACGAACCAGAAATCGGGGAACTCGAGCGCCACGACGCGGCCCTCGGCGTCCAGGTAGTCGCTGCCCAAGCCGTGCAGCACCTGCAGCGGCTGCTGCTTGCTGAACACGGCGGTGCCGGAGTAGCCCTTTTTCTGGGCGTAGCTCCAGTACTCGCGGTACTGCGGCAAGTCGAGCGTGGCCTGGCCTTCCTGCAGCTTAGTCTCCTGCAGGGCAACCACGTCGGCGTCGAGCTCGCACACGATGTCCTCGAAGCCCTTCTTCATCACGGCGCGCAGGCCGTTCACGTTCCACGAAACAAAACGCATGGGCGCTGCCCCCTTTCATGCGCCGCTCGCAAACGGCGCCTTCATGTTTGCGACCAAGTATAGCGGATTGAGGTGCCTGTTTGCCGCGTGCGAAACGGATCTCGAAAGGGTCGGAAGGCCCCTCGCGTCCGCCTGGAATGGAAACGCGCCGGGAATACGTTGGGTGCGTGCAATGTCCGTGCAAGGTATAGATGGTCAATGCGTTAGGTCTGGGCAAGGTCGGGACGGTTCCGCGACGGCTCGATTACGGTCGGTCTGCAAGGTCGCGGCTGTAGGATGGATGCACGGACGCGGAGGCGGCGCGGTGCCACATCCCTTCCCACCTATGTTCCCTCTTGAGGGGCCTTACGGAGGGAGGTGGCAGCCATGACCGATTTGGTTTTGATTTCGGCAGTGCTTCAGCTGATAGCCAGTGCGGTGTACCTTGCCGCGGTGATACTGGAGCGGCTCCCGGCCCGCAAGGACAGGGAGCCGTAAACAAGACCAAACCGCCGAAGCGATTCGAGGGTCGTGGGGAGTTCACAGCTCCCTGCGGCCCGCCCGCATTATAGCAAACGTAACCGCTTCGTGCCACTTATAGCAGCGCGGAAACCTGCTTGCTTCCCTAAAGCGACCAACCGAAAAGGTTCAGGATGCCCGCACGTCTCGCCGATTCCCTCACTTGTGATACGGCTCGCCCCGCGATATCTTCTGGGCGCGGTACAACTGCTCCAGCAGCACGACGCGGGCCAGGTTGTGCGGAAGCGTGATGGGGCCGAATGAAAGGGTCTCGTCCGCACGCGCGCGCACGGCCTCGCTCACGCCGTCGGAGCCGCCGATGACGAACGATATGTCGCTTGCGCCCCCCAGCTTGAGCGCGTCGATGCGCCGCGAGAAGCCCTCGCTCGAACGCTCTTTGCCATCGATCGCCAGCAGTATCACGTGCGTTGCGTCGGAGAGGACCGCAAGGATCGCGGCGCCTTCGCGCTCGCGTGCGGCATCGATGCCGCCGACGCGCGCAGGGTCGACGTCGGCGACCTCCTTCACGACCGTTTTCCCGTACGGCTGCAGACGCTTGAGATACTCGGCGCAGGCGTCCGCCCAGAACCGCTCCTTCAGCTTCCCCACCGCCACCACCGTGAATTTCATGAACACCCCGTTCGCTTCCGTTGCGTGTCCCACCATCATACCGAAAAAGAGAGAGGGCTCCTCTCCATCGCGCAAACCGCCCAAAGCGAACAAGAAGGCCGGGGCTTCGTTTCGGAGCCCCGGCCAACGTCTACCGTGCCTGGAAAACCTAAGCAGCATGTCGGCCGCCTGCGCAAAGGGGGCCTGGCGAAGGGCCCCGGCAGCCGCAGGGGCTAGTCGGGCAGCACGATACCGAAATGTTCCTCAAGCAGCGAGCGGAACTCCTGTTCCGACGCGATGATCCTCGTCTCCTTGCCCTCGGGCGTCGTCCGCACGAACTGGTCCTTGGTGATGGAGACGTTCCCGTCCTCCGTGCGGCGGTTGACCATCCTCCACTGCGTGAACACGGAATCGGGGTGCGTCGAGCAGTAATAGGAAAGCGGCACGCAATCGGTCAGGGCCGCCGGAGCATCCAGAAGGGCGAACACCGGCGTGGAGGCGACGGCCTCCCCGCGCTCCTTTGCGGCCGCGAGCTTCGCGGCGGTTCCGCAGTAGATGACGTGCCACCAGCACGAGTCGTGCAGCTCCACGCGGAACACCTGCCCGCGCGACTCGAACTCCGCTCCGTCGACGAGGGGAATGGCGCAGGCTGGCGTGGGTCCGCCGTAGCCGACCTCGGCGATGTAGCGCCGCCCGCCCACCGTCGCGATGATGCCCCGATGTAGTATGGGGTACACGTAGCCGCGATCCTTCAGGCTGCGCCCCAGGCACGTCATGGTCTCGACCCCCGCGTCTTTGAGCAACGCGTCGAACAGCGCGTTGAGCTCGAAACAGTAGCCTCCCCGCTTGCCCGCAATGATCTTCTCGAACAGGTCCGGTATGCCAAGCGATATGGGTCGGTGATAATCGCAAACATCCAGGTTCTCAAAGGGGATGCTACACTGGTGCGCGAAGATGATCCGGTCGAGATCGTCTTTGGCGAGGGGCGCCTCCGGTCGGTCGATGCCCAGCTTTTCCCAGTACCGATCGACATCTGGCAGATCTTCGTACAGCTCCTCGTACATCTAACGCCCCTTTCGACAAACGCCGCACGGCCCTTACCATCTTGGGTCCGACGACGATCCCCTTGCCATCGTAGGGTCATTTTACGGCGGAGGGCCGGGGGCTCGCTTCCTTCCACAGGGTCTAATAGTGCCGACAGATCGGTCCAGAAGGCTGAATTTCACCAACGGGCCTTTCGACCTCGTTGGAAGCCGAGCCGTATCAACAAAAGCTGTCGAAACGCACGTCATCTGCAACCCCTACGTTTATCCACCGCTGGGCCAATACCCGATCGTCCTTGCACCCTTGCACCCTTGCGCCCCTCGAGGGGAAGCGGCCCCGGATGCTCCGTCGCTCGGCCAAGAGGGTTGCTCGAGCCGGATTCCAGAACGCTCCCGACAGCCCGAAGTCGACCCGAAGGCGTGCGTCGACGGCGGCTCTGCATGGAATACCACCGTCCGCTGTCAAACCGGAATCGGCATAGCCCAGGTCGGCCCGTCCCGCGAAAACCTCGCCGGCGGCTCGGAAGCCCTCTTCGGCCGTCGGCCGGGCCCCCATCCCGCCCGATCGCAAGCCGTCCGATCGGGAAAGCGGCGCGCGGCGGCGCATGCCGATTCCGGTTCGGCGGCGGATTCTGTCGATCGCGGTCAAAAACGCCGGAACTGCGTCGCTCCACCGGCCCTTGCAACGCCTTCCGATTCCCGACGATCTCGCGAGCAGGGAAAACGCGGATCAAGGCGCCGCCGAGCGTCCTCGCGAGGCCGCGCGGCGACGAACAACCGTCAAAAACGGCCGCGAAAGCCGGAATCCGCCGTCAAACCGGAATCGACATAGGCCCGTTCGAGGCTGCATGGCGGCGGATCGCCATCAGGCGCGACGCGGGGGCGTGTCGATGGTGGCTTAGCAGCGGACGACCCGAAGGCGTGCATAACCTGTCCGTTGGCGCACGCCCGATCGGCCTTGCGTCAACGTCTATTGCACTCCCCGTTAAAAACGACGCAGTGGGAAGGGACGGGGACGTTTTTAAGCTGGGTGCGAAGCGTTGATCATGCTGATCTCACGGCATCCGGCCGCCTCGTGGGAGAACTTTGCAAGAGGGCCGCCGCCATCGCGGCCGCGCACGCCGGGACAGCCCGGGACGGCACTACCCTTCCCAGTCGGCGCCGAGCACGACGAGGAAGTCGCCCTCGAACGCGTACTCGCCGTTGTTCTGCTGGGCCTTGCCCACACCGATGGCGTTCGCGATCTCCCTGGCCTCGGTGGCCTGGTCGCCGCGTTCGTACACCACGATGGTCTGCGAGTAGTCGAAGCTCTCGGCATTGCCCGTATCCACGGTGTAGCCCAGCGCTTCCAGCTTCTCGGCCGCCTCGGCCCCTGCTCCTGCCAAGCCGTTGCCGTTCTTCACCGTAACCGTGCTTGACTTCTTCGTCGTGGAATCGGAAGACGAGGACTGCTTCTCCGCGTTCGCCGCGCCCGATCCGGTGGTGGCGAGCACGGTGCCGGACGTCTCGTCCACCTCGTCCTCCTCGGTGGGAGGCAGGCCCTGGTCGACGCGCGACATCATGGTCTTCCATGCGGCCGTGTCGAGGTACTCGTACCAGCCCCCGTTGATGTAGGCCGACGTCGTGGGCTCCATGGCCGTGTAGATGTCCTTTTCGGGATCGAGGCCGCGCAGGCCCGCCGCGATGGAGAGGATGTCGGCGATCTCGAAATCGGTGGTCACGTACTGGGAGAGCGCCTGCACCGAGCTCACCATGGTGGCGGCGTCGGACGAGAGGATCTTCTTCGCGATGGCGGAGAGCACGAGCCGTTGGTTCGCCGCGCGGTAGCGGTCGCCGTCGCCGAACTCGTCGTAGGCGTGGCGCGCGCGGCATAGGATGAGCGCCTGGTCGCCGTTGAGCGTTTGCAGCCCTTGGGCCACGTAACCGCCCGCGTCTTCGTCGTCGATGGTCATGGGCACGTCCACCTCCACGCCGCCCAACGCGTCGACGATGTCTTTGAAGCCGTCAAAGTTGATTTCGGCGTAATGGGTGATGGGGACGCCGGCCAGCTTCGAAACCGTCTCCACCGTGTACGCCGCGCCGCCGATGGAGTGCGCCGCGTTGAGCTTCTGCTGCCCGTTCTCGCCCATGTCGACCAACGTGTCGCGGTGCAGGGACACGAGCGTGACCTTCTTGCCTTGGGGATCGATGCGCGTGAGCATCATGCTGTCGGAGCGGAACTGGTCACCCGCGTACTCCTCGGACGCCTCGCGGTCGGAGGATCCGTCCGTTCCCATGAGCAGCATGTAGAACGGGCCGCCGTCATAAGGTTGAGAGGCTTCGGCCGCGTTGAGCGCGTCGATCAGCTCTTGGTCGAGGCCCGCGTGCAAATTGTTCGACACGGTTTGGTAGTAAGCGAACGCGGCACCCGCTCCGCCCAAACATAGCACCAGAGCCACGACGACGGCCACGAGCGCGATGCGCTTGCGTTTGGCGCGCTTGCGGCGTTGGGTGTACTCGGCTTGGGAGACACGCCGCGCGTAAGGGCTGCCGTCGTCGCGCGCTTCTCGCCGGGCTTCGTCGCGCGTGCGCGCGGTCGACCGTCCGTAAGACGACGGGTCGAACGAATCGCGGCGCGTGTACGCACCGTTGCGGGAAGCCTCGTCGGAACGACCGTCGAGACCGATGGAGTCGGGCGGTCGGCGGACGGGGCGGCGCTGATTGCTTCTTCTGCTGCTCATAACCATCTATTCTGACAAGCGTTCCGCAAGGGGGCAAGGGCTGAGCGATGTTTCTAAGAAAAAGCCATAGGCTCGTTCCCTATCTCGGGTTTTGGCGTTGTTTTGCCGTCTATGGCACGGACGGCTCGACGCAACGAGCCCGGCTACCCCACGTTCAGCCGCTGGCAAACGTACCCGTTCGCCGCGTTCTCCACGGAATCGTCCAGTTCGCCGAGGGCGGGGGCGGGCAGCCCTGTGCGCCGCGCCCGTCGCTCGAGCGCGCGCGCGAGCAGGGCATCGGCCACTTGGGGGTTCTTGGGCAGCAGGGGTCCGTGCAGATAGGTGCCCACCACGTTTCGATAGAGCACGCCGTCGCGCTTGTCGTCGTCGTTGTTGCCGTGGCCCGAGGACGAGACCACTTCGCCGAACGCCTGCACGCCGGCGCCGAGGTGCGTGCGCCCCGCATGGTTCTCATAGCCCACGACCGGGCGCGAGGCGAGCGGCGAGCGCAGCACGATGTTGTCGATGAGCCGGTTGCCCGACCCGCCCGGAGCGCGCTCGGTGGTCATGTCCACCAGGCCCAGCCCCTTCACCACTTCCTCGCCGAGAAGCCACTCGTGCCCGAGTATCTGGTAGCCTCCGCAAATGGCCAGCAACACGCCGTCGTCCTCCACGAAGGCGTGCAGGTCGTCTCGCATGCCCATGAGGCCTTCGGAGGCGAGCCGTTGCTCGCGGTCGGGGCCGCCTCCCAGGAACACCAGGTCGGCCTCTGCCAAATCAACCTGCTCGCCATGGTTCACGCGGCGAACCTCCACGGGGATGCCGCGGTCGAGCGCGCGGCGCTCGAGCACCTTCACGTTGCCGCCGTCCCCGTACAGGTTGAGCAGGTCGGGGAACAAGTGCACGATGACGAGGGGGGATGCGGTCGGGTCGGCCTGCGCGCGCGGAGACGACACGCCGTCGGGAGCGCCCGTAGGGGCGGCCTGCTGGCCGCCCGCGGAATGCGAGAGAGGAGCGTTCGTCGCGGCGGACGCCCGGTCGGGAGCGTTCGATGCGCTCGCCGCATCGTCCACGTTGTCGGACGACGTTGCGCCGGGCGGGCAGCAGCCCGCCCCTACGGAGGCCTCCGGAGTTGCAGGTTGGTTGGATGCCGCAGGCGCGGAGGGTGTCGGAGTTGCAGGCTGGCTGGGCTCTGCGGCGGCGAGCCTTCCCAGCTCCGCGTGCACGGCGGGCAGCGCCGTGTAGTTCGCGATCACGTAGGCGCGCGTCGAGACAGGGGCGTCGCCCAACCGCGCGAACATGCCGGCCGCGTCGTCGACGAGCGCCGCGTCCAGCCCTGCGTACTTCAGGCGCACCTGCACGTCGTTTTTGCGGATGCCTCCCGCGAACACGTGCAGGTCGGCCTTGGCGGCGAGCTCCTCGAAGTCGATGTCCCACAACCACGACACGTCGCGGCCGTCGCCCTCCTTGTCGTTCACGAAGAAGGCCACCGCCTTGGGGCCTTCGTCCTGCAGGATGATCTTGATGTTCTGGTTGAAGCCGGTGGGGTTCTTCGCCAGGTTGAGCAACGTGCGCCGGCCCTCCACCGAGAACTCCTGCAAACGCCCGTTGCGCGGGTCGAATGCGTCGACGGCACGCTGCAGCGCCCCGGATTCCACGCCCACCAAATCGGCCGCCGCCCAGGTGGCCAGCAGGTTGTACACCATGTACGCGCCGCTGAAAGGCGCCTGCAGCCCGGCGTCGTGCTTCGGGCCCCGCGCGGCGAACGCCAGCCCGTCCGCACCCAGCCGCACGTCAACGGCTTCGCAGTCCAGCGCGGGGCGCGCGAACCCGCACGTGGGACAACTGTAAGAGCCCAGCTGGCCGTACTGGCGGAAGTCGTAGTCGAGCATGGTGGCGCAACGTTGGCACATCTGCGCGTCGACCACCGTGTTCTGCGGGAGGCGCAGGTCCTCGCCCACGCCGAAGGCAACGGTGGGGTTGCCCACGCGCTCGGCAATGGCGGCGCACAGGGGGTCGTCGGCGTTGAACACAAGCGTGGTGTTCGGAGACGTCGCCAGCGCGCCCGCGATGCTCTCCTGGATGCGATCGATCTCGCCCACGCGGTCCAGCTGGTCGCGGAACAGGTTCAGCAGCACCACGTAGTCCGCCTGCAGGTGCGGCAGTATCTTCGCCAACCACAGCTCGTCGCTCTCGAACACGCCCCAATCGGCTTCCTTGGCGTGCAGAAGCGCCGTGGCCACGCCGGAATCCAGGTTCGCGCCCGTGCGGTTGCACACCACACGCTGTCCGGCCGTCTCCAGCGCGTCGGCCAGCAGGTTCGTCACCGTGGTCTTGCCGTTCGTGCCCACCACGCACACCGAGCCCTTGCGCAAGCGGGGAGCGAGGTCGGCGATGACGCGAGGGTCGACGTACAGGGCGATTTTCCCCGGGAAATTCGCGGCGGGACGGTGGAACACGTGCTTCAACCCCCACGTGGACATAGCGCTGACGGCGCGCGCGCAGGCGAACTGCAAGCCCATGAGCAATCCTTTCGGTTCGAGTCGCGCCCCAGTATAACCCTTTCGCCCGACGCGTCCGAATCCGCCGCGAACCGCCACCGCGTTCCCTCCATACAAATTTCAGTAGAACGCCCTTCGAGGCCTTCTTGGTGCTGGTTTGGTAGTGCTATGGTGTTAAATTGCCGACAAGCATAAGGCCATTCGCAGCGGAACGGCTCCGCACGGGCCTTTTACCACCCGTTTTCCGATAGAATACGCAGGAGACGATTAACGGCAGGCACGTGGACGTTCGATCGCCATGGGGGCGGAAATGCACGATAACTACGGTGAACACCCTGAGCGCAGCGCAAACGGCGGGCCGATGCCCCGGCCGGACGGTCGAGCGCGCTCCGACGACGGGCGCGGCGGCGCCTCCGGAGGCCGCCGGAGTCGCGAGAGCGGTGCCTTCGCAAACGGCAACGGACGCAGCTCCGAACGCGGCGGCGCGGCGGCGCCGGGGGAGCGCGGTGCCGGGCGCCCGGTGTCCTATCCTTCTTCGCGCGGTGGAGGCAGGCCCGCCCACTCTGGGCGAATCCCCCCGCAGAGCTCGGGACGCCTTCCTCGGCAGGGTTCGGGACGCGTCTCCCAGCAAGGCAGGAGCTCGCGCTACGCCTCGACGTCGGGAGCGCAAGCGCGTCCGCGCCGGGCGAACGACGCCTCATCCGTCCGCAGCCGCGACGCGCACCCGGCTCCCGGTCAAACGCCGTACCAAGACCGCGACCGCTACCTGCGCATTTCCCAGAAGCCGGAACGCAAGGGCCGCCGCTTGGCCGGCGTGCTGGTCAGCCTGGGCGTGGTGGCTGCCGTCGTGCTCGGCGCAGTGCTGTTCGTGCAGAGCCTTCCCGCCAACATCACCCTCAACGGCGCCAGCGTCGAGGTGCACGGCGGCAAGACGCTGGCCGACGCTCTGTCCGCCAGCGGCATCAAGCCCCAACCGGGCGACCTCCTCGCCGTGGACGGCAGCGTGCTGGAAGCCGGCAAGGGGAAGCCGTTCCATGCCACGGTGAACGGCGCGGTGGTGGAGGACTTGGACAAGAAGCTGGCCTCGGGCGACGTGGTGGAGATCGGCAACGGCGGCCCCATCGAGGAGCCGTCCGACGCCGTTGAGCAGGCCGTGCCCTGGACCGTGACCGCCGAGGGCACGGGGGCTATTCACCTGATAGAGGGCGAAGGCAAGGACGGCGTCAAAGCCACGAAGACCGGCCACCTGTCCGGCATCACGGCCGAACAGGTCACGCAGGAACCAAGCAATCTCGCGCGCCGCAACGTCACGCCGAACGTCGGCGACGACAAGGTCATCGCGCTCACGTTCGACGACGGCCCGTGGGGCAACCAAACCGGCGAGGTGCTGGATGTATTGGCCTCCAACGGCGCAAAGGCCACGTTCTTCACCGTGGGCGATCGCATCGAACGAGACGACGGCGCCTCGTTCGTGAAGCGGGCGGCCTCCGAAGGCCATCAGGTGTGCACGCACTCCTACGACCACGCCTCGGGCAGCGGCCAGAGCGTGAACCTGGGCTACATGACGCCCCAGGAGCAGGTTGCCGAAATAGAGAAGGGCTACGCCGCCATCGAGGCCGCGACCGGCACCGAGGCCAGCCGCATCTTCCGCGCGCCCGGCGGCAACCTCGGCGAGGACGTGGTGAAGAACATCGGCCCGCTCATCAAGGCCGAGATCGGCTGGAACATCGACTCGGGCGACTGGCGACGCCCGGGACCTCAAGCCATCGTCGACGAGCTCATGGGCGCCTGGCCGGGCGCCATCGTCCTCATGCACGACGGAGGCGGCGACCGCTCGCAAACCATCGAGGCGCTCAAAACCGCCCTGCCCCGCTTGAAGGAGCAAGGCTACCGCTTCGTCACCATCGACGAGCTCATGCAATACCCGCTGTCGTAACCGTTGCCTTGCTCGGCGATTCTCCCCTACTCCCCCATACGTGATATTGCTATAGTGGAGCGATCGGGTCACGAGGCCGCGTGCAAGCGACCGGGAGCGGAAGGGATCGCAGTGGAAATCGCACAGCTCGGTTCGCAGGGGGCGCTGCGCCATGGACGTTAGCCAAATCGTATCCGTCGCCGTGTTCGTCGTGGTCATGGCGGCCATTATGACCGAGAAGCTGCACCGCTCGCTCGCGGCCATCGTGGGCGCCATGGTGGTGCTGGCGCTGCACGTGCTCTCGTTCGACGCCGCCATGGAGCACATCGACTTCAACACGCTGGGCGTGCTCTTGGGCATGATGCTGTTCGTGTCCGTGGTGAAGCTGTCGGGCATGTTCGAGTTCCTGGCCATCAAGTGCGCGCGCCTCGCCAAGGGCGACCCGTGGAAGGTCATGCTCCTGTTCGTGCTGCTCACCGCCGTGCTGTCGGCGTTTTTGGACAACGTGACCACGGTGCTGCTCATCGGGCCCATGACGCTCACCGTGTGCAAGCTGCTCGACGTGAACCCCATCCCGTTCTTCATGACCGAGATACTGGCGTCCAACATCGGCGGCACCGCCACGCTCATCGGCGATCCGCCCAACATCATGATAGGCTCGGCCGCCGGGTTCACGTTCTTCGACTTCATCGTGTACGATGCGCCGGCCGTCGTGGTGATCCTTGCCGCGGTGCTCGTGGTGTTCTACTTCCTGTACGGCCGGAAGATGCACGTGAACGACGAGCATCGCGCGCAGATCATGGAGCTGGACGAGCACGCGATGATCAAGAACAAGCGCCTGCTCAAGCAGAGCTACGTCATGATCGGGCTCGTGGTGGTGGGCTTCATGGCCCACGGAGCGCTGGGGCTGGAATCGAGCGTCATCGCGCTCGGCGCGGCCGGCATCATCATGCTCATATCAGGCGAGAGCATCGAAGAGGCGCTCTCGCAGGTGGAGTGGACGACGCTCGCCTTCTTCGCCGGCCTGTTCGTCATCGTGGGGGCCATGGCCGAGACGGGCGTCATCGAGATGCTGGCGCACGCGCTCATCGGCGCGACGGGCGGCAACGTGTTCGTCACCATGCTCGTGCTGCTGGTAGGGTCGGCCGTCATCTCCAGCTTCTTGGACAACATCCCGTTCGTCGCCACCATGATCCCCATCCTGCTAGCCATGGAATCCACCGGTATGGATGTCACGCCGCTGTGGTGGGCCGTGTCGCTGGGCGCGTGCCTGGGCGGCAACGGCACGCTCATCGGCGCGAGCGCCAACGTGGTGCTGTCCGACATCAGCAAGAAGCACGGCCACGAGATCACGTTCGTGCAGTTCTTCAAAACCGGCTTTCCCATCATGCTGCTCACCGTGGTTATCGCGGGGCTGTACCTGGTGGTGCGCTTCCCGCCGGCGTAGAGTCATTGGCGGAGCTTGCACGACGTCATTCGCCATGATGCGGATACCTTCGTGCGGCGCGGGTTTCGGTTCGTGCGAAAACCCGAATCGCCAAGGCTGCTAGATTCAATCGATTGATTGCCCCTTATTTCAGGGAAATCGCTCGATTTCGTCAGTTTTTGCTAAAAAATGACGTTTGTGAACGACTTTTTGATTGAATTAATATATATGTAATAACATCATTATATAAAACTCCTGGTGAACAAGCTACCTTTTTAATTATCCTCTAATATGATCATGCACAAACGTTCTTTTTTAGCAAAAACGCGAGTCGAGCGGCGTTTTAAGGCGGCAGCGCTTTCCACGCGCAGTCGACGAGACGTCGACGCAGCTTCAGCGATAGCGCCATCACCCTTCCGCCACGTATTCGGCGGGCGCTTCTCGCATGTCGGGCATCCCACATCGGACGGTCAAGAAATCTGAGGATTGCGCGTCGACCTCTTGCAGGTGGAAGCGCCTTTCGGTATACTTCATTCTCGCGCTTCGTAAAGAAGCCGTTTGCCAACGTGGCTCAGCTGGTAGAGCAACGCACTCGTAATGCGTAGGTCAGCGGTTCGAATCCGCTCGTTGGCTCCAGAAAAAGTGCAGGTCAGATGGTGAAAGCCGTCTGACCTGTTTCTTTGTTCTCGGGCGGTTTTTCGGCCGGGTAAAAAATCGGGTCGAATTCTCCGAAAAGACCAAATCCACCGTAAGCACACGACAGAAACGTCCTTACAGGCCGCTGAGGCGCTCAGAGGCTTGACGCCTGGGTGCGTTAAGCCTCTGAGCGCGATATCTGCGGTCGCGCGAAACACGACCACGGTAAATTGACGGCGCCTACAGCTATAAATCTTCCTGGGCCTTTTCCAGCAAAGCGGCCCTGTCTTCATCGCTGTCGAGCACATGCATCTTGCGGTGGCAATTCGGGCACAACGCAACCGTGTTTTGCACGGAGTCCGTTCCTCCTCGGGAAAGCCACTCCACATGATGGCATTCCAAATACGCTTCTCCGTTGGGCCTCTTAAAGGGCGCCGCCTTTCCGCAAAGCTGGCAAACACCGTGCGCCCGTCGTTTCGCATATTCCGCGACATGCGGGTCGCGAACGTACTCTTCAGATATAGCCCTGCGTCGGCTTGCCTTTCCGGTGCCTTCCGAAACGAGGGAGGCAAGCTCCTCGTTCGTCTTCTTTCTTGCCCTGCGGTCCCTTTTCTCAAAAGTTTCTTTGATAAATTTCTCCGGGACCGCGCCATCGCTTTCCATAAGCTCAAGCGGAAACACCCACACTAAACGAACGTTCCCTTCGCGGTCCTTTTGATGCTCCCGAAAAGGCTCGTCAATCAGATGGACTCTGCCGCGATAGAGGTAACCAACGTTTTCAAAGAACTCGAAGAGATGCACCTGAACCCCGTTTGTCTGAGACTCCTTGAGGGTGAGGTTCTGCCTGTCCATCTTCTGATCGCCGACTTGGCCCATCCCCGTGTAATACAAAACATCGTCTTCCCAACGATCCTCGTACACGACGTCAGTAGAATGCTTGCTGATCAAACATAAGGTTCCCGTACGCCTCGAGCGGCACATCCCGCTTTGGAGGCTGCAAAGGAACTCCTCCTCGATCTCGGCGCCAGTCACGATCTTGCCCACTTCGAACGTGGTTTTAAAGTTAAGGAAGAAGTCCTTCGTTTTTTCGGCTATCTCTATATCCGCAGGAGCTAGCTCCTTGAGCTCCAGCGAAGACAGGTCCGTCCATTCATACCGATCATGGACGCGCAGCTCAAGGTCGTCCAGCGTGTGGGGTTCGAATAGAAGAGCGCGCAAAAGGATCTCGCTTCCATCCTCGCAAACGCAGCGAGATTGGGCAATGAACCTCCTAGCACGCCCAAGCAGACCGAGCTCCTCTTTGAGCTCGCGTTCAAGGCATCGTTGCTCGGTCTCGCCTTCTTCAATCTTTCCACCGGGGAATTCCCAGAGCCCGGCATGCGGTCTTCCAGGCCCACGCCTGGCAAGGAGCACTTTCCCTTTCTTTTCTATGACTCCAGCGATTACTACGGTAGGCATCGCGGCTCTCCTTCGCGAGGTTGGTGAAGATAGGCCAAATTGCTTGCCATGGCCCGTATGGATGACGATTGTTGTCTTGAATGGTCTCTCAACGTATTGTAAACCTTCGGTCGCGCTTCGGAAGCATCCCGCCATAATGCGCTTCAGCAGCGCCTCCTAAGACCGGGCAGTGCTTCTTCCGTCTTTCTTCAAAACTATCTCGATCGCATGCTTGGTCGAATTGCCGGGGCGTCGTCCCGCAACCCAGAAGGCCGGCACGGCAAAAACTTGTCTGGCATTCCAAAGCCCACCGCTTCAGGCGCGATGCGAATGATGGTGCTTGCGGCCGCGCAGGGCGGTGAGGGCGACTGCGAGGCCGGCGGCGCCCACCACGGCAAGGGAGCCTATGCCGGCCTGCAGGTTGGCCAGGTGCAGCATGGGCACGCCCTGCAGGACGCCCAGCGTGTACGGCATGAGCCAGAACAGCCACACCACGATGCTGAACGTGTGGAAGCGCTGCTTGGCGCGCTCGCTGCCCCGAACGTAGGTGACGGTTGCCCAGGTGGCGTGCGCGGCCATGAGCACGATGGCGAGCACGCCGGAGGCGGCGTGCATTCCCAAGGCGGCATCGCCGCCGTTTTGCGCCATGAGCGTCATGATGGTGGTGCCCGTCGTGTCGAAGGCGAATCCCGTCCAGAACAGGACGAGGTTGCGCTTCGTGAGCGAGTGCCGACGCTCGTCGAACACCCCGATGGTGTAGAACACGAGCGCGAGGCTGATGGTGGCCGTCGCCAATATCAATTGAATGGACATGGTAGATCGCTTCCTTTCATAGGGCAGGCTCTGGGAGAACAGGCCTTGGTCGTGATTCTTTGCTTCAAGATGAACATTGTTCACTTTTCTGAACGGCGTTCATTATAGCGGTGGCGCCGAAGAATGCAAGCGCTTTATGAACATTGTTCATTTCATGGCGTCATCGCCTTGAGAACAGGCACGTGACGCCCGCTGCGTCATGGAGTCGGGGATGGTACCATCGTCGCTTCCCGATGCGAGGAGCGCGCATGAAACCGTACTACGAAGGTTGGTACATGAAGCAGCAGCAAGGAGACGACGTCCTCGCCGTCATCCCCGGCCGCGCTCAAGACGAGGCGTTCATCCAGGTGGTCACGGCGAGCGGCGCCCGTTACGTGCCCTACGCGCTGGAGGACTTCCGCCTGACCAAGAACCGCAGCATGCGAGTGGGAAGAAGCCTGTTCTCGCCGCGCGGCATGATGCTGGACGTGGACGCGCCGGGCATCCGCCTCTCCGGCCGCCTGCTCTACCGCGAGCTCGCCCCGCTGCGCTCCGACATCATGGGGCCGTTCGCCCTCCTTCCCATGGAGACGAAGCACACCGTGTTCAGCATGAGGCATCGCGTCGACGGACAGGTGGAGCTCGATGGCCGCATGCTGCGCTTCGACAAGGGCAAGGGGTACATGGAGGGCGACCGCGGGCACAGCTTCCCCCGCGGGTACACGTGGATCCAAAGCTGCGACTTCGACTGCGCGGCCTCGGTCATGCTCGCGCTGGCCGAGATACCCCTGGCCGGCGTGTGCTTCACCGGCTGCATCGGCGTGGTGTGGATCGCGGGAACCGAGCACCGGTTCGCCACGTACCGCGGCGTGCGCATCGTGGAAGCGAACGATGCGCTGGTGGAAGTGAGGCAAGGCGACATGTCCCTGCGGGTGGAGCTGCCGAAGGCGGAGGGGCATCGTCTGCAGGCACCAGCTCAGGGTTCCATGGAGCGGCCCATCCGGGAAAGCCCCGCCGTGCCCGCGCGCTTCCGCTTCGTCAAAGGAGGGCGAACGCTTCTCGAAGCCGAAGCGTGCACAAGCTTCGAGCTGGTAACGCCCTAGGCAGCCCCCTCCCTCCGTCGGCGCGCCCGAAGCGGCGCACGGCAACCGGCGCCTGCTTCACCGGCGGGCCCCAACCGCAGCACCCCGACCGTCGCATCGGAAGCGGCCCACGGCACCAGGCGCTGCTGCTATACTGGACGCAACATGATCGAGCGCCCGCAACGGCGCCTGGCGGAAAGGGGCTGCGTCCATGCTTTACGACAACATCCTGGTTCCCTACGACGGATCGGAGTCGGCGCAGGCCGCGCTCGCGGAGGCCGTGCGCTACGCACGTGAAGACCCGGGAGCGGCGCTGCGCATCATCCAGATCGTCGACACGGAGCAGCTGGTTATCGAACGGCTGGAGAAGGAAGGGCGCAACACCACCGACGAGCTGTCCTCCGTGCTGCTGCACGCCCATTACGACGAAGCCGTGAACGAGGCCGACGCGGCCTTGCACAAGAAGATCGACCGCCTGCTCAAAGGCCTGATGAACGAGATAACCATCGAGCTTCTGGAGGAAACGGTTCCCGGCGAGCAGATCGTGGCCTACGCCGAAGACCACGCTTGCGACCTGATCATCATGGGATCGCGCGGCCTGGGCGCGCTGCGCGGCATGCTGGGCAGCGTGAGCAGCCACGTGCTGCGCCAAGCGAACGCGCCCGTGCTGGTGGTGAAGCAGCGCACGGAGGGCTAGTCGGAGTCCCCGCCGTCGTTTCGGCACCCGATGACCCATGTCCCAAAAGGGAATGATCCCTTTTGGGACGCATGAGATCCATCGACGCCTGTGCCGGCCCGATTCTCGCTTATCCGTGCAAGGCGACGGCGTTGATGGTTTGTCGACATTCTCGTGCTATGCTCGGCCTTTGAGCGCCCGCAGGCAGGGCGAACCGATGCCACGAAGGAGCGCGCGACCATGACCGAACGCGAGCGCGAGCGCCAAACGACGCTGCTCGTCGCCGACGACGAACCTGAAATCGTTGAGATGCTGGCCGAGTACTTCACCGGTCGGGGTTTTCGCGTGCTCGAAGCGGGCAGCGGCCAAGAGGCGCTCGAGCAGGCCGCGCACGCCCCGGACCTCGTGCTGCTGGACGTGGGCATGCCCCTCCTCGACGGATTCGAGGTGTGCCGCCGTCTGCGCGAGCACCTCACCTGCCCCATCCTGTTCCTCACCGCGCGCGTGGAGGACGTGGACGCGCTCGAGGGCTTCGCCTGCGGTGCCGACGATTACGTGCTCAAGCCGTTCTCGCTGGCCGTGCTGGGCGCGCGCGTGGACGCCCATCTCGCGCGCGACCAACGCCAGCAGGTGAAAGCCGAAGTGCGCTTCGACGGCGACGTGGCCGTCGACTACCGCACCCGCACGGTTGCGGTGGCGGGCGCACCTGTAGACTTCACGCGTCGCGAGTTCGACATCGTGGCGTTCCTGTCGAAGCATCCCGGCCAGGTGTTCGACCGCGACCGCATCCACGAGCGCGTGGGCGGCTGGGAAAGCGAAAGCGACTCGCAGGTGGTCACCGAGCACATCAGGCGCATCCGCAACAAGCTGGCCGCGGCCGGCGTCGAGCGCGATCCCGTGGAAACGGTATGGGGCATGGGCTACCGGTGGCGCGCATGAGAAAGAACCGCTCGGGTGCAGGGCCGCAGGCCGCAACGGCAGCGAGCAGCCCGCCGACGACGCCGAACGCGGGAACGCCGCCTGCCGGGGCGCCCGTCGGGCGAACGCCGGGTAGGCGCCCCGGGCGCATCGCCCGTTTGCGCGAGCGGTGGCGCAACGCCTCGCTCAAAACCTCGTTCATGGTGTACATGCTGGCGTTCCTGCTGGCCGCGCTCGTGCTTTCCACCGCGACGGGATCCCTGTTCGGCGGTTTGCAGAACGAGGTGACCGCAGATGCCTACGAGGTTTCGGGCCTCTACCTCTACGACAAGGACGCCGACGCCCTCGTGCCCGCCCGCACGATCGAGATGTCGATCGACGGCAGCTCGGCGTTCGTGCAAACGATGCGCAACGGCATGGAGTCGATCGCCCGGGAAGACCTGTCCGCCGAAACCGGCGTCACGGACGCGAGCGACTATTCGTTCTCTTCCAGCTCCTCCGAGTCCGGCTCTTTCGGGCCCGGTTACGGCGAAGCGTCGAGCGAAGGAGGCTTCGGCTCGGACGTTACCGTATCGAACCTGCCCGCTTACGACGCATGGGCGCGCGAGCAGTTCGACGCGTGGCTCGCCGAAAACCCCGACAGCCCCTATGCCGCGTTCTTCTCGTCGGAAAGCGCAGGCGACGGCTCGACGGAGGGACTTATGACGTCGGCCGTCGGCTACTACCTGAGCACGCCGCCCTCGCCGGGCGCGCAGGCGCTCAACACCCTGTTCGGCCTGTTGTCGTTCCTTATGTTCCCCCTGTGGTTCGGCGTGTGCATCTTCGCCGCAGCGCGCCGGTTCTACCGCATGCGTCTGGCTCCCGGCCTGACCGTCCTGGACGATGCGGCAGCCAAGATAGCCGACCAGAACCTCGACTTCACCGTTTCGTACGACCGCGACAACGAGCTGGGTCGGTTGGCCCGCTCGTTCGAGACCATGCGCGCGTCGCTGGCCGAGTCGCAGCGCGCGCTCTGGCGCACGGCCGAGGAGCGCAAGCGTCTCAACGCCGCGTTCGCGCACGATCTGCGCACGCCGCTCACTATCCTGAAGGGCAAGGTGGAGCTGCTGGACGCGCGCCTGCAATCCGGCAACGCGTCTCCCGAGCAGCTGGCGTCTTCCGCGGCCTCGCTTTCCGTGCAGGTGGAACGCCTGGAGCGTTACGTGGCGGCGATGAGCGGGCTGCAGAAGCTGGAGGACCTCATTGCCGAACCGACCGTGCAGCCGTTCGATGCCGTGGCCGGCGCCGTGGACGACATCGGCCGGGCGCTGTGCCGCAGGGAGAGCGAAGCGCCGGAAGGCGCAGGCAACCCGGACGCAATCCACGCCGAAGCGCAGGCAGAACGCATTGACTTCGCGCTTTACGTCAGCGCGCGCTGCGACGTCGGCCGACCGGCCCTCGCCGTCGACCGCTCCCTGGTGGAGGAAGTCGCGGAAAACCTCGTGGGCAACGCCGCGCGTTACGCCGCCGGGCGCGTCGACGCTCGGCTGGACGTGCGCGACGGCTTCCTCGTGCTCGCAGTGGAAGACGACGGACCCGGGTTCTCGCCCGAGGCGCTGGCGCAGGGTTGCGCGCCGTTCTTCAGCGAGACGCCGTCGAAAGACCACTTCGGTCTGGGTCTCAACATCGCCGCCCTGCTCTGCGACAAGCACGGCGGAAGCCTGAAGCTGGACAACCGAGCCGAGGGCGGTGCGCGCGCGACGGCGTACTTTGCCGTGAATTTTCCTGCCGTTGACAAGCGGTAGATATTTGCCCCGTAGCATCGGAAGCGTACCGAACGCACCCGAGAAACGGAGCATCCTATGGAAGACACCGCCACAACCCGTGCGCCTCTCGCACCGCGCCCGGTGCACGCGTCCCGCGCACCGCAGGCCGCGCACGGCCCTGCGGCGACGGGATCGCCGTCTGCGGCGAGCGCCCGACCCGGCGACGGACACCGCTCGCTCGTACGCAAGCGCGCAGCCGTCATCGTGGGCCTGGTGGGCATCACCGCCGTGCTGGCCGCGCTGTGCGTGCGCTTCGGCCCCGAGCTGCTCGCGTTCGTGAGCGACGCCGCGCGCTTCCGCGCCTGGGTCGACGAAACCGGGGTCTTGGGACGCGCGCTGTTCGTGGCAGCGAACACGGCCCAGGTCGTGTTCGCGTTCCTGCCAGGAGAACCGCTGGAGCTGGCGGCCGGCTACGCCTTCGGGTTTTGGGAGGGCACGTTGTGGTGCCTCGTGGCCAGCGCGTTGGGAACCGCCATCGTCATGCTGCTCGTGCGCGCCTTCGGCATGCGCGTCGTGGGGTTGTTCTTCCCTCCCGAGAAGATAACCTCGATGCGCTGGCTGCGCGACGCGCGGCGATTCGAGCTGCTGCTGTTCCTGGTGTTCCTGATTCCCGGCACGCCGAAGGAC
Organism: Gordonibacter sp. 28C; assembly: GCF_003339845.1. Taxonomy (GTDB): domain Bacteria; phylum Actinomycetota; class Coriobacteriia; order Coriobacteriales; family Eggerthellaceae; genus Gordonibacter. The sequence continues at coordinate 133,489 of NZ_PPTR01000001.1, read as the reverse complement.
CTGCTCACCTACGTCGCCGGTCTGGGCTCCAGCCCCGTGTGGCGCATCGTCGCCCTCACCACGGTGGGGCGCATCCCCTCGGTGGTTTCGTCAACGCTGGCCGCAGGGGCGCTGGGCGACGGCAACTACGTCGTAGCGGGCGTCACCGTGGCGGTCACCCTCGCCCTCGTGGGCGTCGGCGTGCTGGCCTATCGACGGCTGGCGAAGCAGCAAGGTGAAGTTTAAATTGTGCTTATTGAGAGAAATTATCGATAAGGGGAATGATTTGACAAGACTTTCGATGATATCGGGAGTACCATATCCGTAAAGGTAAGAGACGAATCGCCGCTCGACACGTCGCTCGCACACGGAAAGCACGTCGCACCTCCGAGAATCGGGCCGATAGCGCCGAGAACGGCACATCGAAAGAGAGGGAACACCATGCCCAGTTTTGCCAACCCGTTCGCCGGGAACGTCGACCGCAAGATGACCAACGCCGAGCTCATGCAGGCCTTGCGCCTGGACATCGCCGGCGAGCTCGAGGCCATCTACCTGTACGAGTCCCACTACCTGGCCACCGACGACCCCGCCGCCAAAGCCGTGCTCGGCGACATTCGCGACGAGGAGAAGGCCCATATGGGCGAGCTCATCACCCTCATGCGCCATCTCGACCCCAAGGAGACGGAGTTCTTCCTGGACGGCGAGGGCGAAGTGAAGGAGATGCTCGAGGACCTGGGCATCGCGACGGACGGCGAGATCACGCCGGCACCGGCCGAGCCCGCCGCAGCCCCCACCGTGGGCGACCTGTCCTAGCACTATCGCCGCGCCCCGCGCTCGCCGCGCTTTCCCCAGCTTCGCGTTTTCAATGCAGGGGGCACGCAGCGCGCGTCGAATGTTTCACGTGAAGCATTCGTTCGCATGGGGCGCAGAAAACCGCTTTTTCGCACATCGTATTTATCGAGCGAAAGGACTTCATCATGGATTACCTGGCTAGAGATTCAGCAGACCTGTCGGTCGAGCTGTGGAACCGTATCGACGAGACCGTTATCGGCACGGCGCGCAATCAGCTAACCTGCCGCCGCTTCCTGAAGACCTACGGGCCGCTGGGCGCGGGTGCAACCACCGTCGCCGTGGACGGCGTGGGCAAGGACGAGGTGCTGGAAGACGGCATCGGCCGTATCGTGGGCCGCACGCAGCTGGAGCTGCCGCTGTTCTACGAGGACTTCACCCTGCTCGGCCGCGACTTGGAGCTGGCCGCGCAAACCGGCATGCCGCTCGACCTGGCCCCCGCCATCGCCGCCGCCAAGAAGGCCGCGCGCCGCGAGGACGACCTCGTGCTGAACGGCAACGCCGCGTTGGGCACCTCCGGTCTGCTCACCGTCAAGGGCTCCGCGAAGGTGAAGAAGGGCGACTGGAGCAAGGGCGAGAACGGCTTCTCCGACGTGGCAGCCGCCGTGTCGCAGCTGGCCAAGAACGGCTACCTGGGCCGATACGCGCTGGTCGTGTCGCCCGACCTGTTCTTGGACCTGCAGCGCCTGCAGCCGAACACCGGCATGCTGGAGATCGACCGCGTGCAAAAGCTCATCGGCGACAACGTGTACATGACCAGCGTCATGGGCCCCGGCAAGGCCGTGCTCGTGTGCGCCGAGCCTGAGTACCTGGACCTGGCCCTGGGCCTGGACCTGTCCGTGGGCTACCTGGAGCTGGCGGATTTCAACCACACGTTCCGCATCATGGAGACGGCCGCCCTGCGCGTCAAGGACCCCGCCGCCATCGTCGTGCTGGCATAGGTTCGCGCGCCGAACGCGCAGCGCAACAACCGATCATCGAAGGGACGCCCGTAATGGGCGTCCCTTTTTGCGCGCCGGCGCGGGAGCCGTTCGGACCGGCGCAAGCCAACGAGAAGGCGCGAGTCGAGAAGGACGGGAGCTCGGAAACATCGAAAGCGCAAAGCGGGGTTCATTCTGCCCAATTCGATGCGAACCTATTTGCCGGGGCTTCTTTTGCGAGTACGATGGAACCGTCGGTTTTGCAGCGCATGAAAGGTACCGCCATGAACGAAAAGGCATTTCGCCGAACGGGATGGCTTCGCATCGTCCTGACGCTTCTATGCATAACGGTTGCGGGAGCGTCGGTCAACCTGCTGACAGGATGCGCTTCGGACAATATCGTGACCGTGGGCAAACTGACGATGTCGTATCCCGACGATCTTTCGGTTCACCGAGAAGACGCCAGCGTGTCGTACCTGCCCGACGGCATGACGATCACGACGGGGACCACGTTGACGAATGGGAACGCCTCCATCTTGATCGAGCTAGCGGAAGTGGATGACCCCGACGGTCGAGGCATCAAGGCGCTGGAAGAATATTGGCGCGAAGCCGCCGCGAATCTCGCCAGCGAGGAAAAAATCGCGGAGACAGACGCGAAGATGCCCGGCATGCGCGAGATGATGGAGGGCACCGTGCTGGGCGAACCCGAACGCATCGTGCTGAACGGCCGAGATGCCCTGACAGTTTCCTTCACTATAAAAGACACGACGAGGGAAGTATGCTACTACGTCGAAGCAGACGACAGGATAGTCGGCGCCGCACTAGGGATATTCCCGGTACAACTCTATGAAAACGACCCGGAGTACTTCGACAGCATGTTCTCCAGCATCCACATTGCATGATGCGCTGATTCGTGCTGCGCGTAAAAAACGGCCACCCCGGTTGGCGAAGTAAGTTAGCGAGGGCGGCCGTCAGGCCGACGGAACCGCCTACTCCACCTTCTCGTCGTTGCGCTGCTGGTGGCGGGTGAGCAGGACGCGCCAGATCACGTAGACGCCCAGCACGAACGCGCCCAGGTACCCCAGGATGCCCAGCAGCGGCACGCCCAGCAGCTTCGGGTCCATGTTCGTCTGGGCGATGAGGCTGGAGCCCACGAACAGGCCGGCCGAGATCAGCGCCAGGGCCACGATGCCGCTCACGGAGTAGAGCGCCGCGGTGAAATCTCTCGGCACATGCAGGTCGGCGCCCACCTTCACCTGCCCGCGATCGAGCATGTCCAGCGTGTGCGACACCTGCGTAGGCAGGCGCGTGGCCGCCTCGGCGGATGATGCCGTGGCGGTGAACAGGCTTTTCGCCTTCGCCTCCATCGCGTCGAGATTGAACATCCGACGCCGAACGTGGTTCGAGATGATCTCCACCACGCTCGTTTCGGGCGCGATGTCCACCAACACGCCCTCGATGGTCATCATGCCGCGCGCGAGCATGGTGAGCGACGGAGGCAGCGTGAGGTTCTGCGTGCGCATGACCTCGATAACGTCGAGCAGGGCCGTGCCCACGTTGATGTCGGCCAGGTCGGCCGACGCGTACGAGTCCAGAAGCGCGCTTATCTGGCTCAGCAACAACCCGTGGTCCACCGGACCGTGCGCCTCGGCCAGCGCGAGCAGCGCGTCCTTGAGCGCGAACGCGTCGTTTTGAGCGACGGCGGCGAACAGCCGACCCACGATGGCCTGCTCGGACGACGAGAGCGACCCCGTCATTCCCAGGTCGATCCACACGATATCGCGGCCGCGCACGAGGATGTTGCCCGGATGCGGATCGGCGTGGAAGAACCCGTCGTCGATGACCTGGGTCACGTAGCTCTCGGCCAGCCGCTTCCCCAACGCCGCCGGATCGTCTCCTTGCGCGCGCAGCGCGGGCACGTCGTTGATGTGCACGCCGTCGACGTACTCCATGACCAGCACCTCGTCGGTGCTGAACGCGGGATACGGGCGCGGGCTGCGCACGTGCGGCTGGTCGGCCAACTCGTCGCCGAAGCGCTGCAGGTTGCCCATCTCAACCGAGAAGTCCAGCTCCTCGGCCGTCGTGCGCGCCAGCTCGTCCACCAAATCGCCCAATGTGAGCATGATGCCGTCGGGCACGTGCGTGAGGTCGGCCAAGGCCAGCGCATGCCGGATGAGCGTGATGTCCTCGGCCATCTGCTCCACCACGTTGGGCCGCCGCACCTTCACGGCCACCACGTCGCCCTCTGCCGTCGCGGCGCCGGCGGAATCGTCGTCCGCGTTCTCTTCCGAGCCTCCGCCCCCGCTTCCAACCGCTCCGCCAGCCGCAGGCCGCTCCTCCTGCGCGCCCGCGGCCACCGGGTCGCCCAGCCCCTGCGCCAGCCGCGCGCGGTGCACCTGTGCGACCGAAGCCGAACCCAGCGGCTGCTCCTCGATGTCGGCGAACGTCTCGCGCCACGGATGCCCCAGCGATTGCTCGATCGTCTCGACGATCACCGAGAACGGCACGGGAGCCACGTTGGCGCGCAACGTCTTGAACGCGTCGGCGTAGGCCTTGGGGATGACGTCGCTGCGGTTCGAGGCAATCTGGCCCATCTTCACGAACGTGGGCCCCAGGTCTTCCAAGATGGCCGTGGCCTTTTCGGGCGTCAACCCTGAGAACGCATGATGCTCGCGCAGTATCTTCTCGATTTCGTGCATGCGATGGCCGGACGTGTTGTCGTGCAGCGTGATCTCGGCCGCATGCAGCACTTCGCGAAATGTGGGCATGGCTCCGCCTCCTCGTCGTTACAGCCGCCCCATCGTAGCATGCGGCGCACGCGCGCACTACCCGGCCCCTTCATTCAACAGCAAGCTGAAAACTGGCGAGGGCGTGGTATGATGCAGCGGCAATGGCCCGCATCGTGAAAACATCCTCCTCTTTGCCGCTTTGGACGTACAAGGCGTTCTTGCTGGTGGCTGCGGCCATCTGGGGACTGGGCACCGTGGTCATCAAGTCGACGGTCGACGCGTTCCCTCCCGCCTGGATCGTGGGCGTGCGGTTCACGGCCGCGGGCGTCATCCTGGGCATTATCATGCTGCCCCGTTTCAGAAAAAAAGTCGATGCCGACCACCTGCGCAAAGGCGCGATTTTAGGCGTGCTGGTGTTCCTGTCCTATTGGAGCAACTCCACCGGGCTCACCGACACCACGGGCTCGAACAGCTCGTTTCTCACCTCGTTGTACTGCGTCATCATCCCGTTTCTAGGGTGGGCGCTGCATGGCCCGAGGCCCACGCGCTTCAACATCGCCGCCGCCGTGGTGTGCGTGGCGGGCGTGGGATGCGTCTCGTTCGCAAGCGGGGTCGGGTTCTCGCTGCGGTTCGGCGACCTTGTCACGCTGCTGTCCGCCTTGTTCCTGAGCTTCCATGTTATCTATACGGCGAAATTCGCGCCCGGATGCGACATGACGCTGCTCACCGTCATCCAGTTCGTCGTGGCGGGCGTGCTGGGCCTTGCGGCCGGCCTCGCCTTCGAACCCATGCCGGACTTCGCCGCACTCGGCGCGGACACATGGACGAGCCTGGCTTACCTGGCCGTGTTCGCCTCGTGCGTGGCGCTGCTGTTGCAGAATCTGGCGGTGGCCCACGTGGACCCGGCGCCCGCCTCGCTGTTCTTGGCCACCGAGTCGGTGTTCGGCGTGCTGTTCTCCGTGCTGTTTTTAGGCGAGCTGCTCACAGCGCCGCTGTTCGCCGGCTTCGCCCTCATCTTCGCCGGCATCGTGGTGAGCGAGTACCTGCCGCAGCGCGCCGCGAAGAAAGCCGCGGGCGAAGCGGAAGATGCGCCGGAAGCAGAGCAGAGCGACGCGGACTCCCCGGCAAACCGTCCGTAAACGGCTGCAGGGCTTTCATGCCGGCTCGGCTCGCGGTCCGCACCCCGCCGCACGAGACCCGCACCTGAGTATTCCCCTTAAAGATTAATGACGATTGCGTAAAGGACGCCCAGAATAAGAGGGCTTTATGGCAAGATGGAACATTGCATAGTCATATGCAGGGACACACAACGACCACGCTCGCGCGCACGGCACGCGAGCCGGCGATGCGGGCGCGCGAAACCCGCCGGCGTTCGACCGCTTGCGCACAACACTGCGACCCCGCAAGGCGATCTCACCCGGTCGAGACGCGCGCGATAAAAGGAGAAACTACGATGGGCTTTCTTTCGAGATTCGAAGGCAAGATGGAAGACACGTTCGAGGGAGCGGCCGACCGCATGGTCAACGCCCCCATCTCGCCCGTGCAGATTGCCAAGAAGGCCGAGAAGCAGATGCGCCGCGAGAAGATGGTGGGTGCCGGGAAGCAGTACGCCCCCACGCTCTACACGGTGCTCGTGAACCCCGAGGACGACCAGCGCCTGTTCGGCTACTATCCCACGCTGGCCGGCGAGACGGAAACGTACCTTGCGGCAAAGGCCGCCGACGAGGGGCTGGTCATGGACGGGCAGCCCCTCGTTCGATTCATCGTGGACGAAGGGCTGAAGCACGGCAAGTTCGACGTCATCGCCGAGCCGGTAGCCGCCCCCATCATCGCCCAGTTGCGCGCCGAGGAGATGCAGCGCTACGGCATCGGCGGCGGAGCGGCTCCGTCGGGATACGGCGCACCGGCCCCCGCGCCGGGATACGGAGCGCCAGCCCAGCCCTACGGCTACGGCCAACCCGCGCCCGCGGCGCCCGCCGGCGGATACGGCTCGAACGGCGCCGCGTTCTCCGGCTACGCCGGGGCGGGCGACCAGGAGATCGCCCCGGCGGGGCACCCGGGGGCGGGATATCCGGCAGCGGGTGCCGCGGGCGCATACGCCCAACCGCAGCCCTATCAGGACCTCGACGCAGGCTTCGACGAGGCCGCGAGCTACGACGGCTTCGACCAGAACGGCAAGCCGCCCCTGCCCTACGTGCCCGAAGACGAGATAGACTACTCCGTCGACTACGGCGAGTACACGTTCGACAGCCAGGACTTCGACGACTACCGCCAGAACGGCCGCTCGCAAGGCGCGCCCGTTCCCAACGGCGCCGCCGCAGCCGGCGTCGCAGCCGCTGCCGGCGCGGCGGGGGCCGCAGCCGGCTATGCAGCCCAGGCTCCTGCGGGAGCGCCCGTCGCCGCCGACACGGTGGTGTTCGCGGGCGGAGCCGGGCAGGCCAACCCCGTGCCCGACCAGCGCGCGGTGCGCGCGAGCCTCATCGACACCACGAACAACCGCACCTACACGCTGGCGACGGCGCGCCTGCTCATGGGCCGCGAGTCGAAGAACGACATCGTGGTCAACGACATCAACGCCAGCCGCACCCACGCCGAGCTGCGTTTCGAGCCCCAGGGCGTATGGACCATCACCGACCTGGGCTCCACGAACGGCACGCTGGTCAACGGCGCCGAGATAGCCACCCAGCCGCTGTACGAGGGCGACCGCATAACCATCGGCATGACGAACTTCGTGTTCACCCAGGCGCAGTGACGCAGGAGGACGCGCGGATGATAGTTCCTGACCGCATAGAGCGAGGAGTGCACTCGTGATCGACGTCGTACTGCTGATCGGACGCCTGCTGTTCGTGGCCCTGCTGTACCTGTTCCTGTTCGCCATCATGAAAACCGGCATCGGCCTGGTGCGCGGACAGCGCAAGAAGGAACGCACCTGGAACCTGTCGGTGGAGCGCGGCCCCAAGGAGCTGCGCGGCGTGTCCATCGTGGTGCGCGGGCCCGTCATCGTGGGCCGCAGCCCCGGTGCCGACATCGTGGTGGGCGCGGGATACGTGTCGGGCCGCCATGCCCGCTTCTCCCTCATGGGCCAGAACCTGTTCGTCGAGGACCTGGGCTCCACGAACGGCACCGCCGTGAACGGCCAGCTCATCGGCGAGCCGGTGGCCCTGAAGAACGGCGACGTGGTCAACGTGGGCGACGTGGCCATCCGCGTGAGGTTCGCCTGATGGCCGCCGAGCGCTCGTACAAGTCGACCCCCCATACGCGCAAGGGGGCCACCACCACGTTCGGCAGCCGCACCGACATCGGCTGCTTGCGCGACCACAACGAGGACAGCCTCATCGTCACGCCGCCCCTGTTCGCCGTCGCCGACGGCATGGGCGGGCACGCGGCCGGCGAGGTGGCCTCCGAGATAGCCGTGAACGTGCTGGCCGAACGCGCGCCGGCGCATCCCGACCCCGAGGCGCTCGGCCGCGCCGTGGAAGAGGCCAACCGCGCCATCATCCACGCAGCGCACGAGGGACGCGGGCGCGAGGGCATGGGCACCACCGTGACCGCCGCCATGCTGGAAGGCGAGCGGCTCATCGTAGCCCAGGTGGGCGACTCGCGCGCCTACTTGCTGCACCAGGGAAAACTCCAGCAGCTCACGCGCGACCACAGCCTCATGGCCGACATGATAGAGGCCGGGCAGCTCACGCCCGAGGAGGCGCGCACGCACCCGAACCGCTCGGTCATCACCCGCGCGCTGGGCAGCGACCCGCATACCCAGCCCGATCTGTACGAGATCAACGTGGAGACGGGCGACCGCTTGCTCGTATGCTCCGACGGCCTTTCGAGCATGGTGCGCGACCAAGACATAGAATCGGTGCTGGCCCGCGTGCGCGACCCGCAGCGCTGCGCGTCGCAGCTGGTGAACGAAGCCATAGCGGCCGGAGGCCACGACAACGTCACCGTGATCGTGGCCGACGTCACGGGCTTCGCCGAAGTGCGCCGCAAGAAGATGGCCCGCAAGACGAAGTTCTCCATCGCGCTCGTGCTCGTGCTGTTCGCCGCCATCGTGGGCGCCACGGCCTGGGGCACGAACGAGTACCTGCACAACGCCGCCTACCTCGTCGATCAGGACGGCAAGGTGGCCATCTACCGCGGCGTGCCGGGCAACGTGTTCGGTCTGAGCTACTCCGAGCTGGTGAAATCCACGGACGTGGCGGTGAGCGACTTGCAGCCCGGGTTCCAGGAACGGCTGAAGGACGGCTGGCGCGTCGACAGCGTGGAGGCCGCCGAGGAGCTGGTCAAGGAATACCAAGCGGATATCGACGCCAAGGCGAAACAGGACAAGGACGGTGCAGCGAGCGGCAACGCTGCGAACGGCGGAGCTTCCAACAGCGCAGCAGCCGCCGAAGAAGGCGGAGGGGCCGACAGCACCGGCGGCACGCACGACGCGAACCCGCCCGCTCCTGCCGACACCCAAGGCGGCGCCGCATGACGCGCCGCAACATCGAGCTCATCCTGCTGTGCGTGGCAGCGCCCATCGTGGTGCTGCTGTTCGCCATGCTGGCCATCAACAAAGGGCAGAGCCTGGACGCCACCACGCTGGGGGTGCCCATCGGCATCTTCGCGGCGTTCGTCATCGCGCACCTGGCCACGCGCAAATTCGCGCCCAAGGCCGACCCGGCCATCCTGCCCATCGTGTTCGCGTTGTCGGGTATAGGCATCTGCTTCGTGGAACGCCTGGCGCCCAAGCTTGCTTTGGGCCAGGTCATGTGGCTGTTCTTGGGCGTGGCGTGCATGGTGCTGGTCATGGTGCTGGTGCGCAACCTGGACAAGGTGGCCAAGTACAAGTACACGCTCATGATCGTGGGCTTCCTGCTGCTGCTCTCGCCCTTGGTGCCGGGAATCGGCCAGGAGATCTACGGCAGCCGCATCTGGCTGTCCATCGGCAGCTACTCCTTCCAACCCGGCGAGATCGCGAAGATCGTCATCGTGCTGTTCCTGGCCGGCTATCTGGCGCAGAACCGCGAGATGCTCTCCGTGTTCACGTGGCGCGTGGGGCCGTTCAAGCTGCCCGACATCCGCGTGCTGCTGCCGCTTCTGCTCATGTGGCTGGTGGCGTTGGTCATCGTGGTGTTCGAGAAGGACCTGGGCAGCGCGCTCGTGTTCTTCTTCCTGTTCCTTATCATGCTGTACGTGGCCACCGGCAAGAAGTTCTTCCTCGTAGTGGGCCTGGGACTCATCGCCATCGGCGGCGTGGGAGCCTATATAGGGTTCGACCACGTGCAGGTGCGCGTGCAGAACTGGCTCGACCCCTTCGCCGACGCGCAGGACACCGGCTACCAGCTGGTGCAGGGCATCTACTCTATAGCCGACGGCGACCTGTTCGGCGTGGGCATCGGGCGCGGTTTGGCCGAGAACATCCCCGTGGTGGAGAGCGACTACATCTTCGCGGCCATCGCCGAGGAGATAGGCCTGCTGGGCGCGGCCGGCGTGCTGCTGCTGTTCCTGTGCCTGGCCATCCGCGGCTTCGTGACGGCGGCGCGCGCGAAGAGCGACGTGAGCTCGTTCGTCGCCGTGGGCCTCACCACCATGATCGTGCTGCAGGCGTTCATCATCGTGGGCGGCATCACCCGGCTCATCCCCCTCACGGGCCTCACGCTGCCCTTCATCAGCCAGGGCGGCTCGTCGCTTCTGGCCAGCTTCATCGCGGTAGGCTTCCTGCTGCGCTGCGGCGACGAGGCCACCGGCGTGGGCTCCGAAGTGGCCAGCGCCACCAGCTCGCTGCATGCGAACAGCGTGCTGGGGCGCGTGTCGCTGGGCAAGCGGCTCACGCACGCCATACTCATCCTGTCCGTGCTGTTCGCGCTTCTGGTGGCGAACCTCACGCTCATCATGGTGGTGCAGGCGAACTACTACCAGAACATGCCCGGCAACAACCACACGCTGGCGAAGGAGGCGCGCACCGAGCGCGGCACCATCTCCACGTACGACGGCACGGTGCTGGCGCAGAGCGTGGAACAGGAGGACGGCACCTACGAGCGCGTCTATCCGGCGGGCGACCTGGCCAGCCAGGTGGTGGGCTACGCGTCCACGCAGTTCGGCACCTCCGGTATCGAGGCCGCCGAGAACGACACGCTGAAGGGCCAGCAGAACTTCGCCAGCTGGACCGACGTGCTGAACTCGCTGGCCGGCATCGGCGGCGTGGGCAACGACGTCACGCTCACGCTGAACTCCAAGATACAGCAGGCCGCGCAGGACGCGCTTTCCGGATACGCGGGCGCGTGCGTGGTTCTCGACCCCGACACGGGCGCCGTGCTGGCCATGGCCTCGTCGCCCACCTACAACGCGGCCGATTTCGCCGCCGAGATCGAGAAGGCCAACGCCAACCCCGACGGCGTGAGCACGCTGCTGAACCGCGCGATACAGACGCGCTACGCCCCCGGCTCCACGTTCAAGATCGTAACGCTGGCGACGGCGCTCGAGGACGGCGTGGCGAAGGAGGACACCGTGTTCTCGTCGCCGGGCACCATGGACATCGGCAATGCGAACATATCCAACTTCAACAAGAACTCCTACGGCGACATCACGCTCGCCCGCGCGACCGAGTTGTCGAGCAACACCGTGTTCGGCCAGTTGGGCGTCGAGATGGGCGCCCAGAAGCTCGTGGACGGCGCCGAGAAGTTCGGCTTCAACAAAGAACTCGACTTCACGCTGGACACCGCCCTCATGTCGCTTATGGCAGACCCCAGCGAGATGACCACGTGGGAAACCGCCTGGGCCGCCGCCGGCGAACCGGTGAACCCCACGAATCACAAAAGCCCCGCCGGGCCGCAGGCCACGGTGCTGGAAATGGCCATGGTCGGTTGCGCCATAGCCAACGACGGCACCATCATGAACCCCTACCTGGTTGAGGGCGTCTACAACGCCAACGGCGAGCGCAGCTTCACGGCCACGCCGAACAAGTTCCTGCAAGCCGTGAGCAAGGAGACGGCGAACCGCGTGAAGGACGTGCTCAAGGGCGTCGTCACGAACGGCACGGGCACCGCAGCCGCCATCGACGGCGTGGAAGTGGCGGGCAAAACCGGCACGGCCGAAAAGGAAAACAGCAACGACAGCTGGTTCGTGGGCATGGCGCCCGCCGACAACCCGCGCGTGGTGGTGGCCATCAACCTCGAGGATGCCGGCGAGGGCATGGGCACCGAGCGGGCGCAGAATGTGTTGAAAACGGCCTTGCAGGTGCAAGGGCTTTTGTAAATAAGGTATGCTTATGGCAATCGTATCAACCTTGACACGCAGTACCGCCATGAGCATGTGACCTAAAGGAGCAGAAACGTGACCGGAAACATGACAGGCAGGGTGTTCAACAACCGCTACCAGATAACCGAGCGCATCGGTATCGGCGGCATGGCCGAGGTGTATCGAGCGCAGGACAACGTGCTCGGACGCCTGGTTGCGGTGAAGGTCATGCTGCCCCAGTACGCCGCCGACCCCAACTTCACCCAGCGCTTCAAGCAGGAGGCCGCCGCAGCCGCCAACCTGCAGAGCCCGTACATCGTGAACGTGTACGACTGGGGCCAGGACGACGGCACGTACTACATCGTCATGGAATTCGTGCGCGGAAGCGACTTGAAGACGGCCATCAACGAGCGCGGCGCCATCAACCAGCGCAAGGTGGCCGAGATAGGCTCGCAGGTGTGCCAGGCCCTCACTGTGGCGCACAACCTGGACATCATCCACCGCGACATCAAGCCGCAGAACATCATGGTGCAGCCCGACGGCAACGTGAAGGTCATGGACTTCGGCATCGCGCGTGCCAAGAACTCCGTGATGACGCAAACGTCGTCGGTGCTGGGCACGGCGCACTACATCTCGCCGGAGCAGGCCCAGGGCAAGGAGCTCACCGCCGCCAGCGATATCTACTCGCTGGGCATCGTGCTGTACGAGGCCGCCACGGGCAGGTTGCCCTTCGACGGTCCCGACGCCGTGAGCGTGGCCATGAAGCAAGTGAACGACCTGCCGGCCCCGCCGCGCGAGATCAACCCCGACATCGATCCCGGCCTTGAGTCCATCATCATGCGCGCCATGGCGAAGAACCCCGCCGAGCGGTTCGCCACCGCGCAGGACATGCGCTACGCGCTGAACGACTACCTTGCCGGCCGCCCCGTGAACGCGGGCAGCTTCACCAGCGCCGAAACGGCCGTCATGGGCGGCGTGGTTCCCCCCATGGCCGTGGCCGACGGCACCGCCGTCATGCCCGCCATGGGCGGCAACGGCGTGAAGCCGGCGGGCACGTCGAACGGCGGCAAGAACTTCCGCGTGGACGACGGCAAGAAGAAGAGCAACAAGAAGACCATCGGCATAGTGATCGGCATCATCGCCGCGTTGGCCGTGGTGGGCATCGCGGCGTTCGCCCTCATGGGCGGCTTCGCCACGGGCGACCCCGTGCCCGACGTGACGGGCAAGACCGTCGAGGAGGCCACGGCCGAGCTGAAAGCCGCCGGCTTCGAAATGGGCACGACCGACCAGAAGTACGACGACAAGGTCGAAGCGGGCAAGATCATCAGCCAAGATCCCAAGGCCGGCGACAAGCGCGAGAAGGGCTCGAAGATCAACGTCACCGTGTCGCAGGGCGTGCAGCAAATCGAGGTGCCCGATTTGACGGGCAAGTCGCTGGAAGAGGCGAAACAGGCCCTGAAGGACAAGGGGCTTATACCCAGCGCAGGCGAGGGCAAATACTCGGACTCTGTTGCCAAGGGCCTGGTCATGGGCACGAATCCCGCAGCAGGAACCAAGGTCAACAAGGGCGACACCGTCGAATACTATCCGTCGCTCGGCTCCGAGGGCAGCGAAGTGCCCAACGTGGTTGGCAAGTACGAAGGCGATGCCGTGGCCACGCTCAACAACGCCGGGTTCAACGTCACGACGGACTACGCTTCCAGCGACACCGTCGCCGAGAACATGGTTATCAGCCAGAACCCCACCGGCGGCAAAACGCTCAAAGACGGCGAGACCGTCAACATCGTGGTCAGCACCGGCAAGGACAAACCCTCCAGCTTCACCGTGACCGCCTCGGTTTCAGGCGAGGGCGGCTACGTGTCCCCGACGTCCATGAACGTCGACGAGGGCGGCAGCGTCACCTTCACCGTCACGCCCACCAGCGGCTACACGGTATCGTCCGTCACCGACACGAACGGCAACACCTACACCGTGGCCGCTAGCGGCGGCAGCTTCACCGTGAGCAACGTGAAGAACAGCATCGCCGTCACCGTGGTGTTCAAGCAGTCGACGCCCACTCCCACTCCCACGCCCAGCGGGGACACGACGAACTAACCGCAAGCGCAAGCAACGAGAAAGCCGCCGGTTGGCGGCTTTCTCGTTTTCGGACGACATACTCTGCCCACACGCCCTATCGTGCAGTTGCCATCGCAACAACAGGTGCCTGCACGTTCTGTCTCATGGCCCCGCACCGTCGTACACTGGATGGATTGCCCGCAAATCCGAAAGGTCCTTCGGAATGAACCACATTCTTATCCCCCTCGTCCTCGCAACCGTCATCGTCGCCGCCGTTTGCCTGGTTTCCATAGCGAACCTGAAGTCGCAGCAGCACGACGTCGAGACCGCTTGGCGCCACCTGAACGAACTGAGGCAGCGCGGGATCGAAGCCGTGCCTTCGTTCGTCGCCGCCGTCGGGCGAGACGAGGAGGCGTCGCGGGCGTCGTCCAACGCCCCAACCCCGCTGCGCCGGGCGCTGAACGACGTCGAGTCCGCCTCGCGGGCCGCCGTCCAGGCTGACGGCCCGCGTAGTGCCGCAGCTGCCGACGACCGGCTCGTGCGAGCCATCGAGCGCGTCTACGCGGCGGCGGAGGTCGATGCGACGTTCGTGGCCGGCACCACCAGCCGCCAAGCGAGTTCCAAGCTCGATTCCACCATGAGCGCCATCTCCCAAAAGCAGCAGATATACAACAACACAGCCACCATCGCCGCCAACGCGCGACGCTCCTTTCCCGCCGTGCTCTTCGCCAAGCGCCTGGGGTTGAACGAGCCCGAACGCTACGAATCGGAAGCAGCCGTCCGACGCGCCGCGCTCGACTGGACTCGCGAAAGCCTCCCCTCGCTCGCCGACGCGTCGCCCCATGTCATGAGCCCCCAGATGCTCTGGGTCTCCAGCATGGCCGACCTTGCGCTGGACGACCGCACCGCCGAGCGACGCCGCTAGCACACGACCTCCCAGCGCTTTCTCACTCCTGAACATCGCGCGCCCCTGTCACCCAGACAAGCGATCCCGCCCTCTGTCATCCTGAGCGGAGGCCGTAGGCCGGAGTCGAAGGATCTTCAACAGCGCAAGACCCCTTTCGCCGAAGATCCTTCGACTCCGCGCTTCGCGCTCCGCTCAGGATGACAGGGGGTAAGCCACCCCTGCAAAGCCTTCCAACACCGCAACGCCCCTCCCCCGTATCTGAACTTTTGACGTGCATTTTCGTCATGCATGGGTTGCGTGCTATGATATAGGGCACATTCGCTCAACCATGCCCCAGGCCCATCAAGGAGGTACCGCATGCAAGAGCCCGCACCCGCCCTTTCCCGGCGCTCGTTCGTCGGCGGCGCTGCCGTCGTAGCCGCCGCTTCCCTCGCTTGCCCCTCGACCGCGTTCGCCGTGACCGCTGCCGAGAAGCAAGCCGAAGCCGACGCCGTGCGCAACCAGCTGGTCGGACTGAACGCCGATCTCGAGGCGGCCGCAGAGCGCTATTACGGAGCGCTCGACGAGCAGGACGCCGCACGCACGGCCATGGAAGCCGAGCAGGTCAAGATCGACGAGGCGAACGCCCGCATCGGCGACTTGCAAGACCACCTGGGCACCCGCGCCCGCAGCATGTACCGCTCGGGATCCGCCACGTTCCTCGACTTCCTCATGGGAGCCACGACGTTCTCAGAATTCACCCAGAACTGGGACATTCTGAGCGGGCTCAACGAGAACGACGCGCAGATGGTCGCCGAGACCAAGGACCTGCGCGAAAGCGTGGAAGCATCGAAGGCCGAGTACGCCAAGCAGGAGAAGATCGCCGCCGACAAGGCCGCCGAAGCCAAGACCATCAAAGACGAGGTCGAGGCGAAGATCGAGCAGGCCGACGCGCTCATGAACTCGCTCGATGCCGAAGCGCGCGCCTTGCTCGAGGAGGAGCAGCGCGCGGCTGCCGCTGCGGCAGCCGCCCAGAAGCAGGCCGAGCTGGAAGCGCAGCAGGCACAGCAAAGCCAAGGCGGAAACAACGACAGCGGCTCCGATATTCCCAACACGCCGAGCGGGGGCGGCGGCAACGGCGTCGAAGTACCCTCGCAGGGATCCGTTGCCGATTTCGCCATGAGCCGCATTGGCTGCCCGTACGAATGGGGCGCGGAAGGGCCGAACTCGTTCGACTGCTCCGGCTTGGTCACCTGGGCCTATCGTCAGGTTGGCATATACGTGCCCCATCAAAGCGAGTCTCAATACAGTGCCGCGCGACAGCGCGTTTCTGTCGCCGAAGCTCGCCCCGGCGACGTGCTTTGGCGCTACGGGCACGTGGGCATCGCCGTCAGCAACGGGGGCACGCATTACGTGCACGCACCCGACAAGGGGCTGCTCGTGCGCGACACCGATTCGCTCTCCTGGTCGGGATTCACCTGCGCGCTGCGGTTCTAGCATCGGCCGCACAACCAAGAACGCAACGATCGCCCGGGCAGCGCCCGGGCGATCTCATAGTCTCGCCACGCATCGTCCGTCTCGCGCCACAGGTTGAAAGGTAATGCTACAATAGCAGCCATGCCTCCGTAGCTCAGGGGACAGAGCACCGCTCTCCTAAAGCGGGTGCCGCGCGTTCGAATCGCGCCGGGGGCACCATTGAAGCTCGCAAGCCATCGGCCTTTATCGGCCGATGGCCCATGAATGCCTCGCATCTCTTGCTAAAGCGGTTTCGACCTGCCATAATCCATGCATTAAATCAAAGTGATACGATTAACTTTGAGCTTGAGGAAGAGGCAGCCATGGGAATCACGCCCCCCCCCCCCGTCGCCCGCATAACTCGCTCGACCTCCCTGTCATGATAGCACGTGCGCCGCATGGAGGCTCAGACGCAGTCCGAGGTGTTCGGGGGAGGGGCTTCCTCGCTCTTCTTCTAACGCTCGTTCTAGCGGCGGGCCTCGTTCCGACAGCGCCGTCGCAGGCTTTCGGAGCTGTTTTGCATTTTTGGCACCGACGGCGGATGCACCTGGACATACGATGACTACACCCATGTGTTGACGATAAAGCTGACGGATGGCGGAAACGGAAAGCTGGACCCGTACGACAGCAGCACGCAGCGAGGATGGCTGGTCTGCGCCAACCTTGCTACGAACATCACCGTCGAGGCTGGCGTGACCGCACAAGGCGATATGCGATCTCTGTTCGCCGGAATGGTCGCTGCGACGTCGATAAGACTGCCCCCGAACTTCGATCAGGGCATCACGAACGCGCAGGGCATGTTCTCCGACTGCAAGGCACTCGGCTCCTTTACGGCGACCTCCGGATTCGGCAGATCTATCGTGAACGCGAAAAACATGTTCTCCGGTTGCGCGGAGCTCAATGACATTACGCTGCCCGACAACTTCGGCGACACGAACATGCAAGCAGACGACATGTTCACCGGTTCCGCGCTCCTTTCCGTACACCTGGAACAAAACTGCAACGAGAACATTCTGGCCCAGGTTCCTGCCGACACCCGGGACGGGTACCGCGACACCTGGGTCCGCCTCGACCGGAGCCTTGACTACGACGACGGCAAGCTGCCGAGCAAACTGCCGGACGACTACAAGAGCGCAGGGTGGCCCGATTCGTTCTACGTACGCCAGCATGCCGAACGGGACGCGCCGCCTGAGCCTATGGCGGTCACCCCGGTGAGCGCCACTTGGATCGGGATTACCATCACGACGGAGAGACCCGCCGACGTTTTCGTATCCTATAGCCTCGACGGCAAAACATGGCAGACCAAACCCTCTTTTTCGGGGCTCGTTCCCTACACAACCTACGACAAAATAAAAGTCCGGTACTCAGGCCCCGCCTACAAGACCGGTTCGGAGAAACCTCTCTCCGCCACGACGTGCGGGCTTATAACCTACGACCCCAACGGCGGCTCGGGTACCATGGCGTCCACCGAAGGGGTTCCCGGAGACTCGACCGCCCCCGCGCCAGAATGCGCATTCACGCGCGCGCCATACGAGTCCACCCAATACAAGTTCAAGGAGTGGAACACCTCCTCAGACGGCACAGGGACGTCCTACCAACCCGGCGAAGCGGTCGACTTCGAGAGGGGCGGCAACACGCTTTACGCCGTCTGGAAGGAGTACCGGCCTCCGCATATCACCACCACCGATCTTCCCTTCGCAATGACAGGAGAACTGTATAGTCAGGCGCTTGCCGCTTCGGGAACCGAGCCCGTTGCGTGGAGCGTTGCCTCAGGCGAACTGCCTGCGGGACTCTCGCTTTCCGCCGACGGCATCATCTCCGGCACGCCGAGCACTAAAGGCGCATCCTCCTTCGCCGTCGAAGCTGCAAACGACTACGGTGCCGATACCGCCGATTTCTCGATCACCGTGGTGGGCCCGCCTGTCATCACGGTCTCGGACACGCTCCCCGCGGGCGAGACGGGAAAGCCCTACCGCTTCAGCTTCGCCTCCGACGACAACAGCGCGTCGTGGAGCGCCGAGACGGACGCGCTGCCCGACGGGCTTTCCCTGGCACCCGACGGCAAGCTTTCCGGCACGCCGCATGATTCAGGTTTCTATACCTTCTCCGTCAAGGCGACCAACGAACACGGCTCCACCACGCAGGCGTTCCATCTCGCGGTGAGCGGTCACCCTGTTATAACCACCTCCTCGCTTCCCGATGCCACGACCGGTTTGCCGTACCGCCAAAAGCTGTCCGCAGCCGGCTATCCCGAAACGTTCACCTGGACCCTCAAGCCGGGATCAACGCTGCCGGAGGGGCTTTCGCTTTCCGCCGACGGCATCATCTCCGGCACGCCGCACGCCACGGGGACGGCAACCTTCACCGTGCAAGTCGCCAACGGCTTTGCCCCCGATGCTGCTAAGGAGTTCTCGCTCAAGGTGAACGACCGCAAGACCCCCGTCGCCCTCGTTGCCACGGGCGATGACGTCGCCGGTCCGACCGCAGGCTTGGTGACCCTGTTGCTTTTCTGCGCCGCAAGCATAACCGTCCTTTCCCTGCGCCTTCGCACGCGCAGGCGCTAGGCCGGTATCCGCCTTTTGCCCCGTAAGCTTTTCACATAAGGTCTACGGGGCAACTTGTTTGCTTCGATCTGTGGATGCGGCGAAGCACCTCGCCCTTGAAAGCACGCCGGAAAGCCGGGGATGCGAGCCGCGGAAGGTCCGCCCCGCCGCTTCAGCGCCCGTCCCGGCTGCCGGGAGCGCCCTCGAAACGCACCGCCCTCCAGTCAATCCTTCGCTGCAGGCCGACCGTTCACCGTCTTGCCACCAACGCCAGCTGCGAAAGCGGCCGCATGCGGTAGGCTCCAACCATTCATCGAGTGTCCGCGCGAAGGGGCGCGGGCAAGAGAAGGAGGCACCATGAAGAAGATCGTGGCCATGGGCGCTGCGGCGGCGCTGGCCCTCACGTTGGCGGGCTGCTCCGGCGGCACGGCCGACCAGCAGCAATCCGGCGAAGGCGCACCGAGCGTTTCGCAGGACGCGGAGAACGCCGCGCCCGCGAAGGAGAACAAGCTGACCGTGACCGACTCTGGCTGGTCCGTGGACGACCAGGGTTACGTCCATTACGGCATCATCATCAAGAACGAGGGCTCCCAAGGCGCCCTGTTCCCCACCATCAAGGTGACGGGCAAGGACGAGGGCGGCAACGTGGTGTCGTCCGACCAGCAGACACTCATGTCCCTGCGCCCCGACCAGGAAGTCGCTTGGGGCGGGCAGGCCGGCAACGGAACGGCGCCGGCCACCGTGGAGTTCGAGCTGAGCGTGGGCTCCAACAGCTGGCAGGACTCCGACGCGAACATCGACATGTTCAAGATCGACGGGGTGTCCGCCCAGGACAGCGGCTACGGCACCGTGAACTTCGTCGGCGAGATAACCAGCCTGCTCACCGACACCGACATGGACCAGGTGGCCGTGAGCATCATCCTGCGCAACGGCGACGGGGCCATTGTGGGCGGTTACACCGGCTTCGCCGACAATCTGGCCGCCGGTGCCACCACGTCGTTCGACGTGCTGGGCTACGGCGTTCCCGAGTACGTCGACTTCGAGGCCTGGGCGCAGCCGTGGATGGTGGCGTCGCAGAAGTAGCAGACCCCGGAAACCGTCAGCGCGCCCGCGCCTTCGGCAGCATGACCGTGACGCGAGCTCCCCGCGGCTCGTTGCCCTCGACCGCAATGGTGCCGCGGGCGCGCTCGACGAGGGCGCGGGCTATGGAAAGGCCCAGACCGCTGCCAGGCGTGGTGCGCGCCGCGTCGGCGCGGTAGAAGCGCTCGAACACGTGCTCTCGATCCGCCGGGTCGATGCCGCGGCCGGTGTCCGCCACCGACACCGCCACGCGTCCGCCGCGTTCCTCGCAGCGCAGCTCAACGGCGTCGCCCTCTTCCGTGTACTTGAGGGCGTTGTCCAGCAGGATGCCCACCACCTGCCGAAGCGCGTCGGCGTCGATAAGCGCCTCACCCGCAGGCTGCGCAACCACCGTCAGCGTTTTGCCGCCCACCTCCGCCACGTCGGCGTACAGATCGCCCACGTCCGCCACGACGCCTGACACGTCGACCGGCTCCGCCTCGCTGTCGTCGTCGACGGGCGCATCGGCCGACGACAGCGTCATGAGGTCGTCCACCAGGCGCGCAAGGCGCTTCGTCTCGTCCGTAACCGCGCTCACATCCTCGAACTTGTCCACGACGCGGGCGTTCGGATCCGCCAGCAGCCGTTCCTGCGCGGCGCGGATGATGGCCAGCGGCGTGCGCAGCTCGTGCGAGGCGTTCTGCACGAATTCGTTTTGGCGGTTCATGCTGGCCACGATGGGCTTGATGGTCTTGCGCGACAGGAAATAGCTCGCCGCCGCCGCGCCCAGCACGGCCGCGACCAGGTAGATGACGAGCATCTTCGTGAAGTGGTCGAGCAGCGCCAGCTCGGAGTCCACGTTCACGAGCACCTGCAGATAACCGCTGCCATCGGAATCGTCCACCGCGTAATTGACGCACCGGTACGCATGGCCGCCCGCCCGCGCCTCGTACACCCGGCCGATGTTTCCCTGGTCGAAGGGAACGTCGTTGAAGTACGAGGGATAGACGGAGTAAAGGCCCTCCGTATCGAGCGGCTTTCCGTCGGCATCGCGCCAAAGGTAAATGAGCTGGGGGTTCGATGCCACGTAAGCCTCGCTGGTGATGATGATGCTTTCGGCGGAAACATCGGCGTCGCCCTCGCCTCCGCCGCGTCGAGGAACGAGCTCGATGTCTTCGCGGATCTCGGCGCTCGAGCCCAAGGCCGGCTCGGATCCGACGCTGCCGACAGCCGGATCGACGGCAACGGCCGTTGCCACATCGCGCACTTCGCCCAACTGCGCGTCGGCCGTCCGGTACACGTTCGCGCTCACCAGCTGGAACACCAGCACGCCGAACAACGAGAACAGCACGGCGAACGCCGCGAAGAACAACAAGGTGTTGCGCGCGAGTATGCGGCGGACGCGCCGTTCCTCAAACTTCATCGTCGGCCGTCCACACGTAGCCCGCGCCGCGGATGGTTTTGAGAAAGCCGTCGAAACCATGCTCCTTGAGCACCTTGCGCAACGCGCTCACGTACACTTCCACCACGTTCGACGACGTGTCGTTCAGAAAACCCCACACCCGGTCGAACAGCTGCGTTTTGGAAACGAGCTGTCCTTCGTGGCTCACCAGGTACTCCAACACATCGTATTGCTTGCCTTTGAGCGCGACCGGGGCGCCCTCCACCGTCGCACGCTTCGTGTTGGGATCGAGGACCAAACCGCGAAATGTCAGGGAGTCGAGCGTGCGCACGCCCATGCTGCGCCGCATGATGGCCTGGGCCCGCAACACCAGTTCGTCGCGATCGAACGGCTTGGCCAAGTAGTCGTCGGCACCCAGCCGCAGGCCGCGCACGCGGTCGTCGCGCGCGTTCTTGGCCGTGAGCATGAGCACGGGCGTCTCGACGCCTTCCGCACGCAGGCGCTCCATGACGCCGTAGCCGTCGAGCGCGGGCAGCATGATGTCCAGCACCACGAGGTCGTACACGTTCTGACGCGCGAAGAACAACCCCTCTTCGCCGTCAAACGCCTGGTCAACGGCATAGCGATCGCCGAACGCCTCGGCTATGGCGCGCGAGATGGCGCGGTCGTCTTCGATGATGAGTATCTTCATGCGGCCATTCTAGCATCGGCCGCCTTAAAAGTTGCTGAAACGGGCAGCGGCGTTTCAAAGGCGCGGCAGCGGCGCGGAAAACCCACCGGCGTTTCAGGAAGTTTTAAGGCGGCTTTCGCTACGATGCCCCCCGCATTGAATGCCACGGGAAGGAGAACGAATGAGTTCCAGAACCATGAAGATCGTCATCGGCGTGCTGGCCGTTGCGCTGGTGATCGTAGGAGGGCTGGCCGTGTTGAAGAACATCGGGGGCTTGGGCGGCGGGCAGGAGAACCTCGAGCTACAGAGCGGCGGAGAGCTGTCTTCCGGCAAATCGACGGGAGAAACGACCGCCGACGTCGTGACCCGCAAAGACGGCGCCGCCGTCATCGACGGCAGCAACTAGAGACGGCAGGGACGAACCATGACTAACAGCAGCGTGCAACAACGCAAAAAGCCTTCCGTCGGCCTTGTCGTTCTCGCCTTCGCGCTCGCCTTGGCGCTGGGCGGGGCCGCCTGGTGGCTCGTCGCGGGAGACGAGGCTTTCGGCGGCGTCTTGAAAGGCTTAGGCGGAAGCGACCCTGCCGAAGAGGCTCCCTTGCCGACGGCACCGGTGACGAGGGAAACCGTCGAGAAGGCCGTTACCGGCGCGGGAGAGGTGAAGGGAAGCGCCACCGAAAAGCTCAAGCCCGCGAAATGGCGCTACTTCTCCAGCTTCGACGCGCCTCTGAACAAGCTCGTACGAGCGGGCGAGCCGCTCGTGTCCTACACGTACGGCGACCCCCTGGTCGCTCCGTACGACTTGGTGGTGAAGTCCTACACCATGCCCAAGGCCAAAGAGGAGCTCTCGCAAGACGAGCACTTCGTGGAAGTGGAGCGCATGGACACCGTGCATATCGAGATGCCGGTGTCCGAAAGCGACTTGGCCAGCTTGGCCGAGGGCCAGGAAGTCGACGTCGCCATCGGTGACCAGGCGCCCCGCGCGGGCGTCATCTCCAACATCAACCAGGTGGGCGCGTACAACGCGAGCGGGTCGAAGTTCACGGTGACGGTGGACGTGGTCAACGACGGCAGCATCTGGCTGGGCATGTCGGCCACGCTCTCCGTGAAGGTGGCCATGGCCGAGAACGTGCTCGCCGTGCCCGTAAGCGCCGTGTCGGGCGCCGACGACGCGAAAACCGTGACGGTGCAGGATGCCGACGGCACAACGCGCACCGTGCCGGTGACCACCGGCATCTCCGACGGCGCGCTGGTCGAAGTCTCGGGCGAGCTCAACGAGGGCGACCTGGTGGTGTTGAACGAGGTCCCTTCCGCTTTCGACGGCGAGGCGGGCGTGATCACGACCATGGTCAGCGAGGCGTCGGTATGATGACGGAGCGCAAGGGGACGCACGCGAAGGAACGCCCCTCGTCCGCTACGAGCGTCGCCTCTTCCACCATCCGCATGGAGCGGCTGGCCAAACGCTACCCCATGGGCGACGAGGTGGTCCACGCCCTTGACGGCATAGACTTCTCCGTGGACGAGGGGGAGTTCGTGACCATCGTCGGCCCGTCGGGTTCGGGGAAGTCCACCCTCATGAACATCATCGGGCTGCTGGACGTGCCCGACGAAGGCACGTACGTGCTGGACGGCCAAGACGTGGCGCTGCTCGCCGACAACGATCTGGCCGACCTGCGCAACCGCTCGATCGGGTTCGTGTTCCAAAGCTTCAACCTGCTGGGCTCGCTCACCGCGCTGGAGAACGTGAAGCTGCCGCTGGCCTATCGCGGCACGAAATCGCGCGAAGCCGACGCCACCGCTCGCCGCTACTTGGCGAAGGTGGGGCTGGAAGGCCGCGATCATCACCTGCCGAACCAGCTTTCGGGCGGCCAACAGCAGCGCGTGGCCATCGCGCGGGCGCTCGTGGGCGAGCCGAAGATCATCCTGGCCGACGAGCCCACCGGCGCGCTGGACTCGCGCACGAGCGTCGAGATCATGGAGCTGTTCAAAAGCCTGCACCACGAGGGGCAGACGGTCATCCTCATCACGCACAACCCCGACCTGGCCGAGCAGGCCGATCGCGTGGTGCGCATCGCGGACGGCCGCTTGTGCACGAGCGCGCACGGGCACGAGGATAGGCGCCGCGCGATTTGCGGCACCGCCGGGCGCAGCGACGCTGAGCCGACAGCCGCGACGGTGCGCCCGGCGGCGGAACGGGAAGGAGAAGCCCATGCGACGCGTGCAAACGGTTAGAACCGCGCTGTCCAGCATCTCCCGCAACAAGCTGCGCACGGCGCTCACCATGCTGGGGCTGGTTATCGGCATCTCGTCGGTCATCGTGCTCGTGGGCATGGGCGACGGCTCGAACCGGCAGGTGGAGGAGCGCATGAAAGCGCTGGGCGGCGACGTCCTGTCGGCCTTCGTGTTCGACAAAGAAGGGCTTGCCTACGAGGACATGGAAGCCTTGCGCGCTCTGCCCGGCATCGGCTCGGTCGCGCCGTCGAAGGGCGTGGGCGGCGACTTGACGGCCGGCGAGCGCAAAACCCAACGCGGCGTGATCGAAGCCTCCGACGAGCACTACCTGTCCGTGCGCAACCTGAAGCTTGCCGCGGGGCGCGACCTGTCGGCCGTGGATCGCGAGAACCGCTCCAACGTGTGCGTCATCGGCACGAACACGGCGAACGACCTGTTCGGCACCACGGACTGCGTCGGCAAGACGCTCAAGATAGCCGGCATCCCGTTCACCGTGGTGGGCGTGCTGGAAAGCACCGGCCAGACGATGGGCCTGAACGCCGACGCGCTCGTGCTCGTTCCGTTGACCGCCGCAACGAACTTGGGCGGCGACGCGAAGATCGAATCCGTGTACGCGCGCCCCGCCGCCGACGACGGCGTGCCGCTGGCGAAGGCGGTTTTGACCGGCTACCTGTCGGGCGCGAAGGGCATTCCCTCCAACCAGTTCTCCGTCATGTCGCAAGACGAGATGCTGGGCGCCTCCGACCAGATCGACCAAACGATGACGCTGCTTTTGGGCGGCATAGCCAGCATATCGCTCGTGGTGGCGGGAGTCGGCGTGATGAACGTGATGCTGGTGTCGGTGACGGAGCGCACCCGCGAGATAGGCATCAAGAAGGCGCTCGGCGCGCGGAGGTCGGACATCCTGCGGCAATTCCTGACGGAAGCGCTGCTGCTCAGCCTGATCGGCGGCGCCGTGGGCATTGCAGCGGGATTGGCTTTCGGCGCATTGGCAGAGAGCCTGGGCATGGCGTTCGCGGCGTCGTGGAGCGTCGTGGCCGTGGCTGCGGCCGCCAGCACCGCCATCGGCCTGGCGTTCGGCATCTTCCCCGCCTACCGGGCCTCGCGCCTCACGCCCATCGAGGCTCTTCGACAGGAGTGACGCACAGAAGCCCGACGACGTTGTCGCCGGGCTTCCCTTCATGCCGCCCCTGTGCACAGGGGCGGCGCCAAGCCGCATTCCCGAAGTCCTCGCAACGAGCAGGGCACTACTCGGGTTTCGAGGCAAGATCCTCGTCGGGCGCCGGTACGGCGACGGAGGCCTCGGGCGCCTTCGGGGCGTTCTTCGGAGCGCCGAAAGCGAGCTTGATCGACTTCGTGGGGCAGTTCTCCAGGCAGTCGCCGCAGAGGGTGCAGGCTTCCAACGTGGGAGCGTCCACCGCCGCCACGTCGATGTTCTCGGGGCACACGGTCGAGCACGTGCGGCACCCCTCGCTCGAGACGCAGGTGGCGCAGCTCGCCTGCGGGCGCACGCCGAAGCCCAGCTTCGTACGGGCCTTTTCCATCAGGCCGAAGAAGAAGCCCAGCGGGCAGATGGCCGCGCACCAGCGCTTGAACAGGAACAGCTCGGCCAGCAGCATGAGCGGGAACACGATGAGCTCCCAGCCGGGCTGCAGCAGCACGAACACGCGGTTGAGGGCCCACAGCGTGCCGAACACGAGCCCGATGGGGCACAGCAGACAGAACACGGGGAACCCCACGGCGAACGACACCACCAACAGCACCGCCAGCACGACGCCCTGCGTCTTGATGCTGGGCGCTCCCTTGGCGCAAGCCGAGCAGGAATGCGAAGGGGCCGCCTTTTCCGCAGCGGCGGACAAGGCGTCGTCCGTTCGCCCGGAAAGCTCGACGGGCGCGCCGCCGTCACCGGAGGACGCATCCTCGCACGCCGCTCCGCCGCGGCCGTAGAGACCGCGCGGCGTATGGCCGCCGAACACGTTCTTGAGCAGTTGCGACGGGCACACCCACGAGCAGAACACGCGCCCGAGCAGAAACACGATGGCCAGCACCGCCAACACGCCCGGCAGCAGATGCCAAGGGATGCTTTGCGACGCCGCCGCCACCTGGGCAAAGCCCACCGGACACGCCAGGCAGAGCGTCCCCACGGGCAGCGCTCCGCCGAAATGCGCGGATGCCACCGCCACCACGAGCACCGCCAGCGCCACGACGATGCGCAGCGTGCGCTTATGCGTTTTCATGGCCGGCCTCCTTCTTGTCGTGCGGGCCGTTCGGGTGGACGCCTTGCGAATGAGGGGCGAGCGCCTCAGACGCGCGCTCGTAACGCCCGGTCCCCAATTCTTCGCTGGTGACGGAGCGTGCAGCATGCGCCGACGCGCACGCGCGCGAAACCACCACGATTCCCTTGTTCTGCACGCTCGAATCGTAGGCCCGCAGCGAGGCCGAGGGGCACACCTGCTCGCAACGGCCGCAGCCGTCGCAGAAGTCGGGATGCACCACGGGGCGATCGTGATCGTCCAACGTGATGGCCCCTTCCACCGGACACTCGTCCTTGCACACCGTGCAGCCCGACCAATCCCAGGCCACGCAGGCATCCTTCACCACCACGGCCACGCCCAGATCGCGCTCCCGCGGGCCGCCGTAGGAAAGCGCGTCCGTCGGGCAGGCGTCCACGCACTGCATGCAGAAATCGCAGTATCCGTGCTCGAACGCGAGCAGGGGAGTGCCGTACGCCACCAGGCTCTCGCTCAGCGGCACCGGCGTTATTATGCCGTACGGGCACGCTTGCAGGCACCGCTGGCAGCGGTTGCACGACGCCGCCAACCGCGCGTTCGACTCCGCGCCCGGCGGCCGCACGAAAGGCCGGTCGGCCTGTCCCGTAGCGGCACCGAACCCGCCCACGCCCACGAGCGCCGCGCTGGCGACGCCCGCCGCCAAGAACCCGCGCCGCGTGATATCCGTCATCGTTCACCCCTCCATCCCCAATAGCCACCGCAGGGGCGACCTGCTGCCCGCCCCTGCGCAGAGCCAACCATCTGGTCGACCTCAGTCTTCCAAAACCTCCGCTACGGCGGCGTCGTCGGCTTTCAGGTACGCCTCGGTGAAAACGGCTAAATCGAGATAGAACCCGTCCTCGGCGGCTTTCCGCATGTCGCCGGCGAAACGCTCGATCCAATTCAGCAGATGGTCCCGCAGAAACGACAGCTGCGCACGCAGGTGCCGCTCGGCGCCCGCCTCGTCGCCGGCCCTCAGCGCCTCGACAGCGCGACCGCACAAGAGCGCCATGAAGGCCAGCTCCACGGCCAGATGGTCCTCCGGCTCGGTGAAGCCGGGGTTCTTCGCAAAGCCCGCCTCGCGGTAGACGCGGAGCACCTGGCTGTAGGCGTCCTGCATCATGAGGCCGCCTTCGCTCGTGTACACCGACTCGTACGGAAACGCCTTCTGCGCCGTGCGCGGCCCCATGCCGAAGAACACGCGGTCGAACGTCACGGCCAGCTGCTCCAACCGCTCGTCATCGCACGCCGCGACATCGGCCTGCAGAGCCGCAAAGCCCTCGGCAAGCGTCGGATCGTCCGACTCCACGCGCGCCGCATCCGCCAACTCGGCGGCGAACGCCGCATCCAGCTCCTTCTCGTAGCAACGCGACAACAACGCGTAAACCCGTGCGCGGTTCTCGCAGAAATCAACCAGGTTCTCCACCAATTCGGCTGACATGACCTCTTCCATGATTGACGCTCCTTCTTCGTTGTCGTCGGCCGTCCCCCGTGGCGGAACGCAGCGGGGAGGGGTGGCTGCATTCCGCCACGGGGCGCGGTCGAACAGGGCCCGACGCGGGCAGGTTGACTCCGCCAACCTGCCCGCCGCCAAGTCTTATCGGTAAATGAACTGCTCCACACTCGTGCCCACGCCGTACATGATGACGCGCAAAACCACCGCGCCGATCACCGAGCAAGCGCACGCCGCGAACATATACCCGGCCAGCGTCGACGGCTTCACCGTACCGGTGCCGCCCTCGCCCTTCGTAGCCTTCACGCAGGCCAGAGCCGCAAGCGCCGTCGGGGCAACGAGTCCCACCAGCACGACGCCCAGCCAGAACATCACGGCCAAGTCGCCCGACACCAAGCGCTCGATGGAGCGCGAGGGAGCCTGGTACGGCGCCATGGCGATCCAGATCACGTAGGCCAGCGACGTGACCACCATGATGACGACGCCCGCCAGGGCCAGCTTCAGCGCGAAGCCGCCCTCCTCGGAGGCCTTGCCGCGCAGCAGCACGAGCCCCGCCATGAGCGTCATGCCCATGGCCAGCCCGCCGCCCAGGAACATGAGGGGCAGCGCCGCGCTATCCCAAGCGGGACGCGCCGCGATCAGGTACGAGGCGCCGGCCACCACCGGCAGCACCAGGCCCAGCACCGCGCCCAGCACGCCGAACACCTTGCTCGCGCCGGGGTACTCCTTCTTCGCCAAGATAAGGTACACCAGCGAAACGATGCCCATGATGGCGACGGTGAACAGCTCCTTGGACAGCCCGGAACCCAGGTTGCCCAGCAGGTGCGTCGCGCGTTCCGGATGGCCCATGTGCAGCACCGACACGCAGCCGCCCACGGCCAGGCACACGAACGCGATCAACGCGCTCATGAACCGCACGTCCTTGAACTTGCCCCTGAGCTCGCCCACGCCCAAGAACACGAAGCATCCCGAAGTCACGCCCAGCAAAACGCTGAAGATCAGAAGGGGCCACTGAATTTCCATGCTTACTCATCCCCTTTCCAAGAGAACTTGTCCAAGCCGTACGTCACGCCCGGATGGTTCCCCACGTCCTTGAGCTTGTGCGTGCTCTTGCGGGCGATCATCTTCGACACGTCCGACTCGGGGTCGTCCGCGTCGCCGAACAGGCGCGCCTGGCCGGGGCAGTGCTTCACACACGCCGGCTTCTCGCCCTTGTCGATGAGATGCGCGCACATGGTGCACTTCTCGATGACGCCCTTATCCTTGTCGGCGTCGTAGGTGCGCACGCCATAGGGGCAGGCCATGACGCAGTACTGGCAGCCGATGCACTTGCTGTGGTCCACCAGCACCACGCCGTCCTCGCGCTTGTAGCTGGCGCCCGTCGGGCACACGTGCACGCACTCCGGGTTGTCGCAGTGCTGGCACGCCACGGGCAGATAGTACATTTCCAGGTCGGGGTACGTGCCGGACGGGCCCACCGTCAGCACCTTGTTGTAGTAGGTGCCCAAGCCCACGTTGTTCTCCTGCTTGCACACCACGGCGCAGGAGTGGCACCCGATGCAGCTGTCAAGATCGATTGCGATGATGTTGCGCGTCATGCTACTTCGCACCTCCCTTCACGGTCACCTGCGACACGCCGTCCTGCTGGTCGTCGGCGGAGATCTGCTCGGCGCTCAGAGGCAGGAATATCTTCAGGTCGTCTTCGTTCATGCAGATGTTCTTCGGCGCGCCGTCCTCGGCCTTGTAGATCTTGCACAGGCCGCCGAAGTTGTCGGTGCCCACGGCGGGGTCGTAGGGGCCGTTGTTCTCGAACAGGATGTTGCAGTTCGAGTCCAGGGCGCCGTGCAGGTCGTCCGTGGCCTCGCGCTCGGGGAACCACCAATCGTGCTCCACGTGGATCATGCCGGGCTTGATGGCCTCCGTGAGGTTCGCACGCTGCTTGATCTTGTCCACGTACGTTTCGATGACCACCCAGTCGTCCTGCTCGATGCCGTGCTCGGCCGCCGTGGCCGGGTTGATGTCCACCGTGGGGAACATGTGCACCTCGCGCATCCACGGGCTGTTGCGGTACTCCGTGTGGAAGAACGCGTGGGAGCGGCCGCCCGTGATGAGCGTGTAGGGGAACTCGTCCAGCAGGTCGGGGCGCGACAGCCTCGTGATGGGGGGCTCGATGTACACGGGCAGCGGGCCGTTTCCGTACAGCAGCAGGTCCTCGGACCACATTTCCATCTTGCCGTTGTCGGACTGCGGATGCGCCGGGATGACCTTGCCGTCCGGCGTCTTCGTGCCGGGGAAGCGGTACACCGAACCCATCTTGTTGCCGCGGTACATGGTGTTGAAGCCGGGCTTGAAGTCGCTCGTCTTGCGCATGAAGCCCGTCTCGTACTTCGGCGCGTTGCGCACCGTGGCCATTTCCACGCCGGTCACGCTGATGCGCTCGCGGAAGTCCTCGAAGCTCGAGCAGGAAAGTTGCGGCGGAAGCGTGGCAGGGCCCTTCACCATGTAGTCGAAGAACTCGTACTTGTCCTTCCAGTACATGTCCACGTCCATGTACTTCGCGAACTCGAAGCAGATGTCCATGTCGTCCTTGCACTCGCCCAGCGGCTCGTGGAACGGCTGGCGGATGAGGTACGTGTGGCTGGTGGGGTAGCCGTGGCCGGAGTGCGCCCACTCCACGCGGTCCACCTCGTTGGGGTGCGCGGCCGGCAGGATGATGTCGGCGAGCTCGCCCGAGGGGGTCATGTACAGATCGACGTTCACGAAGAAGTCCAGGTTCTTGAAGCCCTCGATGATCTCCTTGCCGCCCTCGATGGACAGGATGGGCTCGGAGGTCTGCTGCCAGTAGCCGTGGATCTGGAACGGGTCGCCCTGGGACATGGCCTTCGTCGTGGCCGCGCCGAAGCCGCCCTGCTGGCCGTAGATGACCTGGCCGCCGGAGTTCTGCGTGGTCTCGCGCAGCTCGCCCGTGGCGTCGTCGGCCACGAGGATCTGCTGGTAGCCGGTGTTCTGGCACACGGACAGCTTCTTGATGTTCATGGCCGTTTCCTTGCGGCGCTGTCCCATGCGGCCCTGCTGGTTGGGCACGACGTCGAACATGAACGAGTCGTAGCCGGTGGCGGGTTCGCGGCCGATGTTCTGGCCGCCCTTCGTGTCGAAGTTGCCGGCCAGCGCCATCATGATGGTGAACGCCTGCGAGATGCCGGACGTGTTGATGGAGAACTCCACCTTCTGGCCGCGCGTGAAGCACGCGTGCGGGCTGGCGTCGATGTAGGTTTGGATGGCCTCGCGGATCTTGTCCTCGGGCAGCTCGCAGAACTCGGCAGCGCGCTCGATGGTCCACGGGGTGACGTGCTCCACCAGGATGTCCCAGCTCGTGCGATACGTCTTGCCGTTGATCTCATGGCTGCCGGAGAGCGCCGGCTTCGCGTCGGCCACGATGTTGCCGGCCTCGTCGAGCCACTGGAAGGCCTTCTCGCCGCCCACGCCCTGCTTGTTCTGCCAGTCGCCGGACCAGAAAATCAGCTGGTCGTGAGCCTCGTCCCACGCGGGGTACAACTCCTCGTTGCCGCCTTCCTTCATGAGCGACTCGCGCAGCTGGTAGCCCGTGCCGTTGCCGTTCGCGTCCTTCTCGTCGATGAAGAACGGGGCGTTGGTGTAGAAGCGCGCGAAGTCCTCGGCGCATTTGTCCGAGTGGATGATCTCGTTGATGAACGCCAGCACGAGCGCCATGTCGGAGCCGGGGCGGATGGGCAGCCAGATGTCGGCCTTGCTGGCCGTGCACGTGTAGCGCGGGTCGACGCAGATGACCTTCGCGCCGCGCTCCTGCGCGCGCTTCACGGTCAGCCAGTCGTAGTAGCCGCGGCTACGCTCCTGGCGGCACCAGATAAGGATGCAGTTGGTGTTGTTGCCGTCCCAGCCGGTGTACTGCGTCTCGTCGCCGTACAGGCGCTGGCTGGTGAAGTACGAGCCCACCCAGCACAGGTTGCCCACGCCGAACGTGGCCGTGGAACCCAGCTCAAGCCACAGCTTGTTGATGGCCTGGAACTGCAGCATGTCGCGGCCGGTGCCGTACTGGTGGGCGATGGTGTGCCAGCCGTACTGCTCGCCGATCTCGGTGTAGCGCTTGGCGGCCTCCTCGTAGGCCTCTTCCCAGGTGATGCGCTTCCATTGGCCGGAGCCCTTCTCGCCCACGCGCTTCTGCGGGTAGCGCACGCGCAGCGGGTTGTACAGCTCCTGCGGGATGGCGAAGCAGCGCCCGCACAGCGTGCCTTCGCTGAACAGGTCGGGGTTGCCCTCGATCTTCACCAGGCGTCCGTCCTTGACGTGCCCGAACAGCGCGCAGCGGCCGTAGCATTGCCGGCATGCGCTCGGGATGATCTTCACGTCGTCGGACGAGGTCGCTTTCGCGCCGTCTACCGCGTCGTCCGCGAAGGCAGCCCCAGCCTGCGAACCCAGCAGCAGCGTCGAGGCGGTCGCTACGGCCGAGGCCTTCACGAAGCCTCGGCGGCTCATCTTAAGTGACATCTCTCCTCCTCCTTTTGATCTCGTCGCCAAGATTCGCCGCGACAGAGCAGGAGAAAGCGCGCGAACGACGCGCAAGCGGGATGCGAAGAACAAGCAAAGTAAACTGGTGCCGGCCCCTCGCGGTGTGCGCGCCCCTCGCGCGCTTCCCTCTCCTCCATGCGGCAAATTACTTGCAGTGCTAATTATATTTACTGCAATTATTAGTTCAACATGTAAAAACAAAGAATAATCTTGAACTGCCGCCTCGAGGGGTTTTTCGCTTTGGCACAGAATGAAATACAGCGTCGAGGCCCATCGCACGACACGAAAGGGAACAAAAGCTCAAGCGACGGACGCCAAGGGAAAGCGAAGACGCGGCTTTACCGTCCCTCGCTCGACGCTTGATGCATCGCGTTTGGCACAATAATCACCGATTCTCTGCACTCGAAACCGTCATCAGACCCTTTCGAAGTCCAACCATGTGCACGCCAGACGCGTTTCCGCAGTTGGTGAAATTCGCAAAGTCAGCCAAACCGCTTTGGATCGGTCCCGGACGCAGAGAATCGGTGATTATTGTGCCAAACGAACGCTTTTCCATGTTGTGCTTGCACAGGCACGCACCCGACTGGCTCGGCCCGCCCCGCGCAATGGCAAAGCCGTCTTCGTCGAACCGCGGTTGACGAAACGAGGTCGGCAAGAAGATTCGACCGAAAAACAGTTGGTTTCTTGACGGGGGCGGCCCGCTTATGGTTTCTTGTACGATGAGAGAACGCGAAACGCCGCGCCGAACGACCCCGCTTTCCCTTTGCGCGATCGTCCGCCCGTTGCCCGGCGCGATGCGCACAACCTACGCGACGGCGCATCGCCGCCGTCCGGCGCACGTCAGAAGGGTTCAGCATGGAGAGCAAGCACAACCGCCTGATAGGCTATCTCGTGTACGACGCACAGCGCTGCATCACCAAATCGCTCGAAACCACGCTCAAACCCTACGACATCACGCCTGGCCAGTGGAACCTCATCAACCAGCTCGACCAAGCCGGCGAGCTTTCGCAAAAGGACCTGGCCGTGCTCACGCACAAGGAGCAGGCCACCATCACGCGCTACCTGGACACGCTCGAGCGCAAGGGCCTCATCGTGCGCAACAAGCACAAAACCGACCGCAGAGCGCACGTCGTGTGCACCACCGAGAAGGCCCACGAGCTTATCCGCACCGTGCTGCCGCTCACCGTCGATACGGCGAACCGCCTGATAGAGGGCATTGACCAGCAAGACATCGACACGTTCGTGAGCGTGCTGGCCGAACTCAAGAAGAATGCGGAGATCATCTCCGGGGAATGAAGGGGGTGCGCGGGCGCTGCGCGTTCGCGCACTGGACCGCCCGCCGCGCTGCGCGACCGGCGCCAAACGACCTTTCAAGTCGCGCGACGACGCTCGTCGCCATCCCTCAAGAAAGCGCGCGTTTGCCCGTTCACAAGCAGCGGGTTCCCTGCTACAATGTCCCGGCACAATTTCATAGCGTCACCCCGTTGATACGTTCTGGATCGCACGAGACAGAACGAGGAGGGGCCTCTGGAGAATCCCGTTCACGGGTGCCGAAGGGGCAAGGCGGCCGAATGGCCCGCTGAAACTCTCAGGCAAAAGGACAGAGCAAAGCTGCCAACTTGTTGCGCGCCTGCGCTTTCCCTCACCCGCATATCCTCCAGAACGGCCGCCCATCCCAACGGGTTGCGCCGAACTTGCACGTTCGCGTTCGCATCGAGGAGGAGACTGGTGGAAAGCTTTTTCAACGTTATCAACGATGGACTCGTCGCCATAGACGACTTCATCTGGGGAGTGCCGCTCATGGTGCTCATCCTGTTCGGCGGCATTTTGCTGACCGTGCGCCTGCGCGCGGTGCAGTTCCGGCAGCTGCCGCGCGCCCTGCGCTACATGGTGAAGAACGAGAAGGACGGCACCGGCGAGGTCACGAGCTTCGGCGCGCTGTGCACGGCGCTGTCAGCCACCATCGGCACCGGCAACATCGTGGGCGTGGCGACGGCCATCGTGGCCGGCGGCCCGGGCGCGCTGTTCTGGATGTGGCTGGCCGCGCTGTTCGGCATGGCCACGAAGTTCTCCGAGGGCCTGCTGGCCGTGAAGTACCGCAGCATCGACAAGAAGACCGGCCACGTGCTGGGCGGCCCGTTCTACTACATCGAGCGCGGCATGGGCAAGAACTGGCGCTGGCTGGCGAAGATCTTCGCGTTCTTCGGCATGTGCGTGGGCCTGTTCGGCATCGGCACGTTCACGCAGGTGAACTCCATCTCGTCGGCGTTCACCGGGTTCTTCGATCCCGGCAAGAACGTGACGGTGAACATCCTGGGCATGGACTACTCCGTCTTCACCGTCATCGGCTCGCTCATATTGGCGCTGCTCGTGGGCCTGGTGGTCATCGGCGGCCTGAAGCGCATCGCGAAGGTGTCCGAGCGCGTGATCCCCGCCATGGTGGTGCTGTACGTGGGCTTCTCGCTCGTGCTCATCTTCACAAACCTCGACAAGGTGCCCGGCGCGTTCGCCGTCATCTTCGAGAGCGCCTTCGGCCTGCAGGCGGCGGCCGGCGGCATGCTGGGTGCCATCATCGTTGCTATGCAGAAGGGCATCGCCCGCGGCATCTTCTCGAATGAGGCCGGCCTGGGCTCCGCGCCCATCGCCGCTGCGGCAGCGCAGACGAAAGAGCCGGTGCGCCAGGGTCTCGTGTCCATGACCGGCACGTTCCTCGACACCATCGTGGTGTGCACGATGACCGGCCTGGCGCTGGTCATGACCGGCGCGTACCAGATCCCCGGCCTTGAGGGAGCCGCCGTGACCACGGCCGCGTTCCAGGCGGGCCTGCCGTTCATTCCGGCCGACGTGGTGTCGTTCGTGCTCATGGCGTGCCTGGTGCTGTTCGGGTTCACCACTATCCTGGGCTGGGACTACTACGGCGAGCGGTGCCTGGAGTACTTCAGCAACGGCTCGATGAAGGCCGTCAAGGTGTACCGTTGGCTCTACATCGCCGCCGTGTTCATCGGCCCGTACATGACCGTGGCCGCCGTGTGGACCATCGCCGACATCTTCAACGGCCTGATGGCGCTGCCGAACATGATCGCGCTCATCGCGCTGTCGGGCGTGGTGATGAAGGAGACGCGCGACTACTTCGAGCGTTTGAAAGCCGCCGGGGGCGAGGACGCCATGGAGCCGCACCTGCCCGGCGACGACTGGGGCATCCCGCCCATCGACCCCATGAACCAGCCGGATTCCGACGCGGCGGGAGCGCAGGCGTAGGGGCTTTTGAGAGCGGCCCTGTGCGGCTTCAGCCTACGGGGCCTACCCCAACGATGCGTTCAGTTTGGTGACGATGTCCGCGAACTGCCGTTTCTCCTCGTCGCTGAGAACGGACAGCTTCTTTTCGGCGAAAGCGCGCTGTCGGTCGCGAGCCTCTTGGGCGGCGGCGCGCCCCTTGTCGGTGAGCCTGAGCAGATGCACGCGCCGATCCTGCTCGAAAGGATCGCGGAGCACCAGGCCCTCTTGCTCCATGGCTGCTATCATCGCTCCCATGGACTGCGGGCGAACGCCCACGATATCGGCCAGCTCAGCCTGGGTCAGCAGGCGCGAGGCGAACCCCTCGGCTATGGCCTCTTCGTGCGACGCCAAGATGGCCAGCGCGAGCGAAACGCCCGTCGCGCCGCCATCGGCTCGCGCCTCGCGTTCCAATACCTGGTTGAGATGCGCCAACTCGCGCATAATCGAATCGTCTTTCAACAGCCTCCCCCTCGGTCGGTTCCGTTTGCGTCGACATCCCGCCAAACAGGATTCTACCTCTGAGAAAACGTTCCTGCGGCAGCAGCTTCGGGCATGGCAGGTGCCGCAGTAGAAGCTGCTGCGCCCCCGTCGCGCTGCCGACGCAGCTTGCGCACCTCCCAGAACACAAAGGCGGTGGTCGTGAGCGTGGCAAGTCCGTCGGAAACGGGAACGCTCACCACGACGCCCTGCAACCCCGTCAGTCCGAACACGGACGTCAGCACCGGCGGCAACAGCAGGTACAGCGGGATGAGGAAGATCACCTGGCGCGTCATCTCCAGCACGGCGGCCTTGAGCGGTTGGCCGCTGGATTGGAAGTAGCTCGACCCCACGATTTGGAACCCGACAAGCGGATACAGGATCGTGTATATCTGCAACGCCGTCACGGCGAACGACTCAAGGTCGCCCGTCACGCCGAACAAGGCCACGATCTGCACCGGTATCGCGTGCGAGAGCACGAGGAAGAACGTGCCGATGGCCACGCCCGTCACCGATGCCCACTTCAACGTGTCGAGCACGCGCTGCCACGATCGAGCCCCGTAGTTGTACCCGATGATGGGCTGCGCGCCCATGATGAGGCCGATGAGCGGTGTGATGGCGAACATCGAGGCCTTCTGCGCCACGCCGATAGCCGCCAGCGCGCCCGTCACGCCGATGGGGTCCTGGGCTCCGTAGATGCCGATGACCTGGTTCAGCACAACGCTTACCACCGTCGAGGCAACCTGCATGACGAACGATGCCAAGCCCAGCGTGAGGATGCTCCCCATAAGGCGCACGTCGGGTCGGCAGCAGGAAAGACGCAGGCGGAACGGAGCGCTCTTGCACGCCGCGAAGTACCACACCACCGGCACCATGCCGCACGCTTGCCCCAGCACCGTGGCGCCGGCACTGCCGGCCACCCCCCAGCCGAGCACCAGAACGAACAGGTAGTTCAGCACGATGCACATCAGGGTGCCGAACACCATGGTGCCCAGCGCCAGGTTCGGCTTGCCCGCCGTGCGCAGGAAGTTGTTCAGACCCATGCCGAGCGATTGGAACGCGAAACCCACGCAGATGATCTGCACGAACGTTCTGGTGGGCTCCCACAGCTCGGCGCTGGTTCCGATGACCGCGAGAATCGGGTCGATAGCCGCAACGGCGGCCACGGCCACGAGCACGGCGAGCCCGAGCAGCAGCACCGCCGAGTTCCCCAGCGTCTTCTCAACCCGCTCCCTGCGCCCCTCGCCCAGCTGGATGGCGGCGAGCGCATTGCCGCCCTGGCCGGCGACCATGGAGAAGCCCATGAGGATGGTCATGACCGGCAACGCAAGCGTGGTAACCGCCACGCCCGTGCCGTCGGGAAACGCCTGCCCCAAGAAGGCGGTGTCCACCACGTTGTACAGCGAGTTGAACACCATGCTGATGATGGCCGGTATCGAGAACTCCAGCAGCAGCTTGCCGACGCGCTCCGTCCCCAGCCTATCGGCGCCCCTCGCCGCACGCGCGCCTTCCGTCGCTTCGATCTGCTCCGCCATGCAAAACCTCTCGCTCTCGTCCGTATCGCCAAACTGCTTGTTTTTTCAAGCCAACGCTTCGTGGTTCACTGAAATAAGTAAGTTTCCTTAGTATATACCGTGCTTGAAATTGAAAAGTTATTTGTAAGTTTCCTTATTGTTTTTTCATAAATACTGTTTAAAGGCCATGTTCACCTGCAATATTGCAGCACGAAAACTCTTTCTGAATATATTCTGAATACATGGTACAATTCACGCAAAACGAGAAAGGATGCCTTATGGCTATCGTTAAGCCGTCGTCGGATTTGCAGCGCAACATCTCATCCATCTACGAGCTGTGCCGTGAGACGAAAGAGCCCGTTTACATTACGCGGAACGGAGAGATCAATCTCGTGGTCATGGATGCAGAGGCGTTCGACGACCGAATGAGCTTGGAGCGAAGGATCCTTGCACGAGAGATGAGCACCTACCAGGGAATCATGCGCGGCTACGAGGATGCCCAGGCAGGGCGCCTCACACCTCTCGACGAAGTGCGCAAGGAAGCTCGCGATGACCGGTGAGGAAGCCCGACCTTATCAAGTCCTCCTCACCGAAGGGGCAAAACAGACATACAAAAGAATACCTTCTGGGAAAGCTCTGAATCGAATCGACAGGATGCTGGACGTCCTCGACACCGTTCCTGATATCGGAAGCGTCTACCGTCCTCTATACGAAGCGGCGACGCCTCCATTCGAGCTCAAAGTGGTGTACGCAGATCGCTACGGCATCTACTATCGAGTTCTCGAAGAAATCGGCCAAGTGCACGTCTACTATATCGAAGACCAACGCCGCGACCCGTTGAACCGGTTTTCATGCTGAGCGCCCCATCGCGATAAGCATTCCGCACGACATGAACGCTCGCGAAGCGACAGCCTCAGTCGATGTCCTTCATAAACTCGCCCACCGTCATATCGAAACTGTTCGCTATCTTCTTGATATTGTCCAAACTGATATTGCGACGTCCGGTTTCGCAATCCCCGATATAAGAGTGACTCAGCCCGCACACGCTCGAAAGCTTCCTCTGAGACCATCCGCGCTCGTCGCGAAGCTCTTTCATTCGCAAACCGAATTGCACACGTATGTTGGGATCAGTGGACACACGCTCATTTCATCATTGCTGACTATGCAAACTGGACACTTTAAGTGTGCAATTGCTCTTGCGAAATGGTATTGTGGTCTTGTCGTTGATCGACTCTGCCGGTTTGCCGCTATTGCCAAGCGCTACAGATCGAGAGAGCTAAGACTAATTACCCTGTCGAGGAGCCCGATAGAGCATGCCCATCGTCCTGCATCTCGATCGCATCATGAAAGAAAGAGGGATGCCTCTTAGCGAGCTCGCCGATCATGTCGGCATTACCGCTGTCAACCTATCCCGTATGAAGACAGGCAAGGTTCGGTCTATACGTTTCTCGACGCTTGACTCGCTGTGCTCGATATTGAAATGTCAGCCTGGGGATTTAATTGAGTACGTGAATGGCGAAGCGGACGAGCATACGAATCGCGCGCATCGAAATTGAAATTTTAACTTCTAGCTGCTCTAGCTGAAGTATCACCAAAATACCGTTTTCCCAGATAAAACAAGGGACGGCCTGTGTTTCACGTGAAACACAGGCCATTTTCGCAATCGTGAATATAGGACGAGCCGGGACGGTCTATCCCAGCCTCACGCCGTTGGGAACTTCGCGCTCGGGGACGGCGAGGGCGGGGAGGATGCCGTCCTCGTAGCCGATGTCGTAGATCATGCCCTCGGACACCTCGCCGGCCATCTTGCGAGGTTCCATGTTCACCACGAACAAAGCCTGGCGTCCCTCTAGCTCAGCCTTGCAATCGTCGCGCTCCTCCTTCATGCCCGAGAGGATCGTGCGCGTGAAAGCGCCGAAGTCCACGGTCATCTTGATGAGCTTCTTCGACTTCTCAACGTCGTCCACGCGAACGATGCGCCCCACGCGGATGTCGAGCTTGTCCAAGTCGTCGACGGTGATCGGCGGTTTGACGGGCGCGACCTCGATCGGATCCACGGCGCACACCCTAGCGCAGCGCGTCGGCCACTTTGCGGGCGGCGGCGGTGATGGACAGGTCGTCGATGTTCACGGTGATCTCGGCGTACTGCTCGTACAGCGGCTTGCGCTCGTCGTAAAGCTCGCGCAGGCTCATGCCGATGCCGCCCTTGAGCACCACGCCGCGCTCCTGCAAGTCGTGCAGGCGGCGCACCAGCTCCTCGTAGGATATCTGCAGGTACACCACGCGTCCGATCTCGGCCAGGTGCTTCATGGCCTCGTCGGAGTACACGGCCGAGCCGCCCGTGGCTATGATGGAGTTCTCGGCCTGGATGTCGCGAAGGATCTCGTTCTCCACCTCGATGAAGCCCTCGGGGCCGCACGCGTCGATGAGCTTCTGCAGCGTCTTGTCGCACTGGCTCTGAATGACGAGGTCGGCATCGACGAACTGGTAGTTCAGTATCTTCGCCAGCACGATGCCCAACGTGGACTTGCCCGCACTGGGCATGCCGATCAGGACTATGTTGTTCCGCTCTTGCTCCATGATGCCTCCTCTTGCGTCGAATCGACGGCTGCCAGATCGCAGGTGCCCCGGCCGTCCAGCGCAACCGCCGCCTCCAAGGACACCACGGGCCCTCCGGGGGTTTCCAGCGCCACGGCGGGCACGTCGTCGTCCGCTTTGCGTTTCAACGGAAACGTTTCGCTCACCACTATAGCAACGAAGATGAGGGCGAAGCCGCCCACGAGGCGAAGCCCTATCTCTTCCCCATACAGCAGCACGCTGAACAGCACGCCGAACACGCTTTCCAAGCTCAGGAACAACGAGGCCTGCGCCGGCGGCACGTGCGCGAGCGCCACGTTCTGGATGACGAGCGCCACGCACGAGGCGAACACCACGAGGTAGGCCATGTTTATCCAGAAGGCAGGCGTGAGCGCCTCGGCCGGGGGCAGCGTTTCGAAGCAGGCGCCGTACGCCACGCCGCACACGCCGCCCACGATGAACTGGAGCGTGGTGAGCACGAGCACGTCGTTCGTCTCGGAGAACTTCGACACGTACACGATGTGCACGGCGAACAGCAGCGCCGACACCAGCGTCATGGCGTCGCCGAAGCCCATGGACAGCTCGGAAAGCGAGCCCGTGAGCGACACCAGGCCTATGCCGGCCACGGCCATGACGGCGGCGACGAGATTGAACGCCGTGGGCCGCTTGCGCGCGATGACCCACCAGGCGAACGGCACGATGACGCAGTACGTGGCCGTAAGGAAGGCGTTCTTGCCCGGCGTGGTGTGATCGAGCCCGATGGTTTGCACCCAGAACGCCAAGTAGCACAGCACGCCCAGGATGATACCCTTCACCAGGTAGTCCTTCGCCGTCTCATGCGAGAAGGCGATGCGCAGGCGGCGGAGGAACAGCGCGAGCAGGATGGCGCCCGTGGCCAGGAAGCGGAAGCCGATGAGGTAGGCCGGCTGCAGCACGTCCACGGCGTCTTTCATGACGACGAAGCTGAGGCCCCATATGACGGTGGCCACGACCAACAGGAGTTTGTAGGCCCCGGTGGGTATGCGATCCTGTATGCCGGCTAGATTTTTCACAGCGGCCCATTATACGGCGCGGACCAGCCAATTGAAAGGGCCGGCCCGTCAACGGTTCCGACGAGCCGCGCGCACCAGGACGACGCTCGCTCTTTCGACGGCCCACGGCTCGTGCAGACCCTGCTCAGCACGTTTTTCGCCAGGCGTCGAGCAAGCCGATCGAGAACCCATTGATCGTCTTTTCGCTCGAAACCCGTGCTACCGCGCTCCTTAAAAACCCGACGCCTCCGCTGCAGGGACAGGAGCTTTCGCAGAGCCGATTCGCGCTGCACGCCTCCTTTCATGCACCCTCACGCGCAACGCGAGCAAGAAGCCCGCGAACGCGAACGCCGACACCAACAACCCGGCCGCAAGGAAGCCTTCGCTCGCCGCCTCGAAAATCGGAAACCCGGCCGCTTCGCTGCCCGCTAGCACAGCAGCGTACACACCGGTGAGCAGCGACGACCCTATGCAACCTGCAACTTGGAACCCCATGCTCATAACGGTGACGCCGTGGGGGTTCAGCTCGGAGTCCAAATGCGACAGCGCGAAGCTCTGCACCGGACCGATGACGAGCGCCGATCCGCAAATGACGGGAACGTACAGCACGGCGATGACCGGTACCGACCCCCTGGGGGTGAGCAACGCCACGAGCGCGGCGAACACGCAGACGAACGCGAACCCCACCGGCAACAGCACTTTCGCTCCCCGCTTGTCGTAAACGCGTCCTGCCAAAGGGGAAACGACGCATGACAGCAGAATGGCCGGGAACAGGGCAAGCGACGCCACGAGCGAATCCATGCCCAACACGCTCTGCAAGTAGGTGGGAACGATGATGTTCATGGCGAAAACGGTGATCAGCGCCAGCATGTTCACCACCACGCCGACGACGAACGGACGGACCGAAAGAGGACGCAGGTCTATAAGCGGCTGTTCGAGACGACGCTGCCGACGTACGAACAGCGCCAAGAACAGCAAGCCGACCGCAACCGCAACAGCGGCCACGGGAACGCTTCCCGAGAACACCGTCGAAACGCCGTACATAAGCCCCACGAGCGAAACGCCCACCAGCGCCACCGACGGCGCATCGAGACGCGGATGCGTGAGCTGGGCGATATCGTCCAGCATGACGGCCCCGAATAGGAAGCACGCGGCCGCAAGCCCCGCGAACACCCACAACAACGCATGCCAGCTGAATGCCGACAGAAGCGTTCCGGCCACGATAACCGACAATGACGGACCGAGCGTGGTCATGGTGCCCATGACGCCCATGTACGTGCCCAGTTTCTCGCGAGGAGCCACCTGCAACGTGATGTTCATGCCGATGGGGATGAGCATCCCCGTGCCGAGCGCCTGCACGATGCGCCCCGTTAGCAGCACACCGAAATCAGACGCCAGCGCCCCCACAACGCTGCCCGCCACCAACAGCGCCACCGTGACCAGAAACAACGGGCGCGTCGGTACGCTTCGGTAGGCGAACGCCGACACCGGGACCATGACGGCCGCACCCAGCATATAGGCCGTCGCCAGCCATTGCACCGTGGACACGTCCACCTGCAGGTCAACCATGATAGGCGCGAACGCCACATTGAGGAACGTTTCATTGAACGTGGCCAAGAACGCGGCGAAAGCCGCAACGGCAACGATCGTCTGGGGTTTCCGAGTTGAGATCATAAGCAGGGTACCTCCTTCACGGCCCGCTTTGCGAAGCGGAACCTTTTCCGGGCAAATAAAAAACGACACGCTCGGAACCGTCTCGTACACGTAAATCAAATCTTGTACCGTGATCAGATTTACGCGCCGAACAGGCGCCACATGTGTCGTTTGCAATCAAGAACGATATTCAGTTATTGAAACCTTGGGTATTATATCGGTCGCTTTTTCAAAATTTCAAGCACTATTTTTTCGATTTTTACCGGATGAACGCCGAGCACCTCCAGCTCGACCACCTTGCCCGCGAAGGGTCTCCCAAGCCACGGCGGCCAACCCCGCCCAGATGAGGACGAAGCTCGCCAGCTGCCAGACGTCGGGCAGCTCGCCGAAGCACGTCACGGCCAGCATCATGACGATCGTGGGGCTGATGTACTGCAGCAGACCCAGCAGCGAAAGCGGCACCTTGTTCGCGGCGGCCGAGTACAGGGCGAGCGGCCCCGCCGTCACCACCCCGCTGCCCACGGACAGCACGGCCATGCCCACGGCCGACGTGACCGCCAAGGCGTCGGGCGCCGTGCGCGCCATGTCCCAGAAGCCGGGGTCGACCCAGCCGGCCGCGAACAGCCCCGCGCCGAGGACGGCCGCGAACAGCGACTCGACGGCCATCCCGGGCAGCGCGTCGTAGCCGCCGCGCTTCTTGACCGCGCCGTACGCGCTGAACGTCGCAGCCAGCACGAGCGATATCCAAATCGACCCGCCGTGCGCCGCTGCGAACAGGGAGGCCCCGCAGGCGGCCAGCGCCGTGGCGAGCTTCTGCATGCGCGAGAGCCGTTCGTGGAAGCACGCAAGCCCCAGCACGATGCTCGTGAGGGGGCAGAGGAAGAAGCCGAGGCTCGTCTCGAGCAGATGACCGCTCGTGGAGGCCCAGATGTAGACGCCCCAGTTGGCCGCGATGAGCACGCTCGAGGCCCCGAACGTCGCCCACGCGCGGCGATCGCGCAGCAGCGGCAGGAAGCGCACGCGCAACGCGAGGCACAGCACGATCGAGAACGCGCACGACCACACCATGCGCGTGGCCAGCGCCTGCAAAGGCGGGACAGCCGAGAAAAGCTTCCAGTACACGGGGATGACGCCCCAGATGACATAGCAGATCGCGGCTTGCGCCAACGCGGTTCGCCTTCCCCGTTCGGCGCCAGGCCCCTCGCGCGGCGTTCTCGCGCCCTTCATGGCCGCGCGCCTCTACCGGCCCTGCTCTGCGGCGCGCGCTTCGTTGCGGCGCAGCAGGCGAAAGAACGCCGCGAACCCCACCAGCGCCACCACCACGATGAGCGTCACCGCCGCGTACACCGCGAAGTCCCCGTTGTCCGCGCCGCCGAGCGCACGCGCGCCCCCGGCGGCGAACGAGCTGAGCAGGGCGGCGCTCGCCATGTTGAAGTTCGCGAGCGCGAGGTTCTCGGCGTAGTGCTTCTGCCCGAACTGGCTCCGGGCGAACGCGGAGGCGATCACCGGCACGCAGCCGTACGAGAAGCCCACGAGCAAAGCCCCTGCCACGAACAGGCCCGGGACGCGCGTGCCCGGCGCGAACGACCACGCCAGCGCCACCGCGCCGAGCAAAGCCGCCAACGACGCCGACGCCATGACCGCGCGCAGCCCGAACCGGTCGAACACCACGCCGATCACGATGCGCGCGACCCCGTTCGTGGTGGACACCAAACCCACGAGCAGCGTGGCGAACCCGGCCTCGAGCCCCACGGCCA
This sequence comes from Gordonibacter sp. 28C, assembly GCF_003339845.1. Taxonomy (GTDB): domain Bacteria; phylum Actinomycetota; class Coriobacteriia; order Coriobacteriales; family Eggerthellaceae; genus Gordonibacter. Next base: position 88,876 of record NZ_PPTR01000001.1, on the reverse strand, counting down.
GCGCGGCCGGCTTCGCGTCGCCGATGATCATGAGCCCCGCGCAGATGGCGCAGGTGGCCCACACGCTGTAGACCCAGAACAACGGCGTGCGCACCATGGGCGTCTCATGAGATGCGCCAAGGGCTTTGCCCGCAGCCGCATGTTCGCTTGAGCCCTCGGCCGAGCCAGCAACGTTGGAGGAGCCGGACGCGAGCATCGGAGCGGGCTTGATGACGAGCGCGGTCACGCCCAGAACGATTGCGATGAGCGCCGCCAGCACCAGGAACACCGTCCTCCATCCTGCCAGGTCGATGCCCGCGGCGGCGGCCGTTCCCAAGACGAGCCCTCCCAACCCGAAGCCCATCATGAGCGCGCCCGACGAGAACCCCACGCGCTCGGGGAACCACGCGTTCACCGTGGCGATGATCACGTTGTAGGCGATGCCGCACCCGCCGCCGCACAGCACGCCGTAGGTCACGTACAACGCCGGGAGGCCGCCCGCGTCCAGCACGAGCGCGGTGGAGGCGAACCCTCCCACCAGCAGCACCCCCGCTATGAGCATGGTCGGGCGGAACGAGAAGCGCCCGTTGAGCCTGGCCCCGAAGTAGCCTCCGAAGCAGAACGCGATGATGGACAGGGTGAACACGAACCGCATGCTCTCCCGATCCCACCCGAACTCCTCCCCGATGGGCGCGGAGAAGTTCGACCACGAGTATATGAGGCCGAGAAAGAGCAGCGACAGCACGCCGGTGGCAAGGTAGCGCATGCGATGGTTCATGGGTTCCTCCTTCGTTTCGCCGCGCGCTTCGCGACGGCGGTCAAAAGCTTGATGCGGTTCACCTGGTTGACCTCGCTCGTGCCGGGGTCGAACTCGATCGTGGCGAGGTTGACGTCCTCCCCCTCGGCCGCGCATAGCGCGCGCAAGGGCTTGAGAGCGCCTTGGCCCACCACGTGCCCGGCCAAGCACCCGAACGCCCTGACGTACACGAGGTCGCCCACGCCCGCGCGGACGAACAGCCGCGCGTAGCCCGCGATGGTCCATCCGGCTCCCTGCACCAGATGGCCCGGCACCACGTCTGCGGCGGCATGTTCCAAATCCTGCACGGTCGGACACGGGAAACCGTTCGCCGCGCGGCTTCGCAGCGCGACGCATCGATCGTCCAACGCCGTGCGCAGCGGCCCGGCGACGCCCTTCTCCTGCAGCGCGTAGGCCGCCAGCGGCAGCAGGTACGGCAGCGCCGCTTCGCAGCCTTCTCGCTCGACGCACGCCGCCAAACCCGCGTTCATGCCCTCGTCGAACACGGCGGGCACCGTTCCCACCACGCCCACGACGGGCCTGCCGTCGCGCTCGGGCACGCCGAAACCGGCCACCGCATCGTCGAAGGAGTCCAAGACGCTCTCGAACGGAATCCGCTCCTCGGAGGAGAGCGCCTTGCAGAACTTCTCGCGCCACGACGAAAGCAGGTCGTCGAGACCTCGGACCCCATCCGCGCCCAGGTACGGCCGAACCCGCAGACGCGTTTGCAGAAGCACGTCTCCCAAGGCCACCGCATCGGCGACGAGCTCGACCGCCCGAACGTCGCCGGCCAACGCGTCCAGCGCCTCGTCAGCGCCGAGGACGCCCACGCCCTCCCCCAGCCCGGCCACGTCGAGCGCGTGCGCCACCAGGTACGGCGCGTCGTCGCCTCGGCAGAACACGCAGGGAGTCGGCACGATCACGCGAACCGGGTCTGCGGCGACCCCGCTGCGGGGCTCCCGCAGCAAGGACATCGCGCGGCCGGCGGCCAGCAGCGCCGCATAGCAGGCGTCGTTGTTGACCGTTTCCAACCCGGCGCGCACCACGTCCTCGCCCGCCGCCGCAGGCACGCGGCACGGCCGGCCGGCGGCGGAAAGCGCGGCCTCGACGAGCGGCGCGTGCCAAGGAGAGAAAAACGGCACGACGATCATCGCGAGCCCCCTTTCCTCAATCGGTCCTCGCGCGCCGCCACCATGGAGCGCACGCGGATGCGCGTGGCGGCCAAATCCACCATCTCGTCTATCTTGAGCGCCGTGAGCGAGCGCCCGCGCCTTTTGAGCACGGCACGTGCCTGATCCACGGTCACGGCGTCCAGCCCGCATCCGAACGAGTACAGCATCACGAACTCCAGGTCATCGCGTTCGGCGACGAATCGCGCCGCCCGCAGGATGCGCTCCGGATACTCCCAACGGCTGCGCGACCCGCCCGACCCCGTTTCCACGTTCGGCGACGGAAGCGCGTCTTCGGTGAGCACGGCGAACCCGTACGAGCGCAGCAGCGCCGGCACCGCGTGGTTCGTCGCCGGATCGACATGGTACGGGCGACCCGCCAACACCACGCCCGGCACGTCGTGCTCGGCCATGTACGCCAGGGCGTCGCGCCCGGCATCGGCGACGTCCAGACGGAAGCGCCCCAGTTCGCGCGCGGCCTCGCGGGCGGCCCGCTCCACTTCGGCAAGGGCGAGGCCGGGTGCCAGGGGCTCCAGCGCCTCGAGCAGCGTCGAGGCGAGCCCCGCGGCCGGCCCGTCGCCGTCGAGCAGAGCCTTCACGCGCGGCATGACCAGCTTCATGCCGCGCTCGTGCACGAAATCCACGTTCGCGTCGAGCACGAAAGGGTAGCCGGCGAGCACCGGACACGACCGACCGCCCGGCTTTTCGGCCTCCACGTACGGCAGGAACGCCGCCGGCACGCCGCGCTCGGCCAAGTCGACGAGATGGGCGTGCATGAGCTTGGCCGGATAGCACAGCGATTCGGAGGGAATGGTCTCGAGCGCACGCCCGCGCAGCGCCGCATCCGGCAGATGCGAGGGCACCACGCGGAAGCCCAACCGCGTGAACAGCGTGTGCCAGAACGGGTAGAGGTCGTACATGCCCAGCGCCCGCGGCAAGCCCATGTCGCCGCGCGGCGCCTCGTTCGACGGCAGCGGACGGTACGCGAACAGCCGCTTGAGCCGGTACGCGAACAGATCGGGCAAGCCGTTGTCCGGGGCGTCCTCGCCCAACCCGCGCTCGCAACGGTTCCCCACGGTGAACGTGCGCACCGCGTCCCCGTCGTCGAAGGTCGTGATCGTCAGCCGGCAGGCGTTGCCGCACCGGCCGCATATCTCCGTGCGCTTGCTGCTTTCAAGCCGCTCGACCTTCTTGCGCGAAAGCAGACCCGAGCGGGCTCCTTCTTCGGCGCGGTCGCGCGCGATGAGGGCCGCTCCGTACGCGCCCATGTGCGCGGCCAGCGCGGGACGCGCCACCTCCGCCCCGTACAGGTTCTCGAACGCCCGCAGCACGGCGTCGTTCATGAACGTGCCGCCCTGCACCACCACCCGCCTGCCGAGCGACGCCACGTCGCGCGCCCTGATGACTTTGTACACCGCGTTGCGCACGACCGAGTACGCGAGCCCAGCGGCGATGTCGCCCAGCTCGGCCCCTTCCTTTTGGGCATGGCGCACGCGCGACGTCATGAACACGGTGCAGCGCGTTCCCAGGTCGACCGGGCGGCGCGCCCGCACCGCCGCGTCGAGGAACCGGTCGAAGCGCACGTTCATAGACCAGGCCATACCGCTTAGCAGCGCCCCGCATCCGCTCGAGCAGGCCTCGTTCAGCACGATGTCGTCCACCGCCCCGTCGCGCAGCCACACGCACTTGATGTCCTGCCCGCCGATGTCCAGGATGAAGTCGGCGTCGGGCACCAGCTCGCGCGCGGCGCGCACGTGGGCCACCGTCTCAACCTCTCCGGAGTCCAGGGCGAACGCGCGTTTCAGCAGCTCCTCCCCGTAGCCGGTCACGCACGCATGCGCCACCTCCACGGCTGGCGTGCCGTCGTGGCGCAGCGGCAGGTGCTTCCACAGATCCACGAGCATCGCCTGCGCGGCCTCCACCACGCTTCCCGCCGAGCGCTCGTAGTACGTGCGCAGCACACGGCCCTGCTCGTCCGCGAGCACGTACTTGATGGCCTCCGAACCCGAGTCCACCCCCAGGAAAACGCGGCCTTCGGCGCTGCTCAAATCCGCACGCGGCGCGGCGAGGGCGGCGTGGCGTTGCACGAACGCGTCGTACTCCTCCTCCGAGGCGAACAGCGCGTCGAGCCGCTCCAGCGTCGCGTCCTGGTCCCACTGCGCGGCGTCGAGCCGTTCGATGAGCGAGGCCAGCGTCATGCCCTCGCCGTCCCACGCGTCGAACGCGGCCCCTTCGGCCACGAACAGGTGGCCGTCGGGCGGCACGACCAGATGCTCGTCGTCCAGCCCCAGGCGCAGCTTGAACCGATCGCGCAAAGCCGACAGGAAATGCAGAGGGCCTCCCAGCAGCGCGACGGTCCCCCCGATGGGCCGCCCGCAGGCCAGGCCCGCGATGCACTGCGCCGCCACCGCGTCGAACACCGACCCGGCGATGTCCTCCTTCGGCACGCCCTCGTTGAGCAGGGGGCGCACGTCCATCTGGGCGAACACCGCGCAACGCGAGGCTATGGCGTGGACGGTGCGGCAGCCGTGAGCGCACACGTTCAGCTTCTCCGCGTTCATGTCCAGCATGCCGGCGATGGTGTCGATGAAGCCTCCGGTGCCGCCCGCGCACGTGCTGTTCATGCGCAGCTCCTCGCCGCCGGTCAAAAACAGGATCTTCGAGTCCTCGCCGCCTATCTCGATGGCCACGTCCGCCTGCGGGATGCGCCGCTCGATGGCCGTGCGCGCCGCCACGACCTCCTGGGTGAACGGGAGGTCGAGCAAGTCGGCCAACTGCATGCCCGCAGACCCCGTGACGCCCACCGTCATAGGTTCGCTCGGGAAATGGACGAGGGCGCGCTCAAGCGTGTACCCCAGCGTTTCCCGCACGTTCGACAGATGGCGTTCGTACGACTCGTAGAGCAGCGTCAGGTCATCGTCGAGCACCACGAGCTTGACGGTTTTCGACCCTATGTCCACGCCTGCGTGCAGCATATCCATCCCCTCCCCCTGAGAGCCGCAGATCACGAGCTCTTCGGCTCGTCCCACGGGTACACCGGCGCGGGGCGCTCCACGCGCCGTGCCTTGGCGGCGGCCGCCAACTCCAGGATGCGGTCGTGCTCCACCTTCTTCTTGTCCAGATACGCCTGCTTCGCGCGGTCGCGCATGTCGTCGGTGATCGGCGCGCCGCAGGCCGGGCACGCATCGTCGAGCAAGTTGATGGCACCGCCGCAGACGGCGCAGATGCCGTGCTTGTCGTAACACTTGCCGCAGCGCGAGCAATCGGTGCACGCGAACGTCATGACCCACCATCTCCTAACGCGTTTGCGAGAACATGCGATCGCCGGCGCAACGATCACGTTGCACCGGCGACGAAAAGGTGGCGGGCCCGCCCGCGGGGGACGGACGGGCTCGCCGGAGAACGTAACGCTATCGGTACAGCGCCAGATGGCCTTCGGTGGTGTCGGCCAACTGCTTCATTTCCTCGAGCTCGCCGACATGCAGGGCCTTCGAGATGCAGATGGCCGCGCACGGCGCGTTGCCCTCCTCCTTCTCCAGGCAGTTCGCGCACTTGTCCAAGCGGTACGCGTACGGCGACATGAACATCTCGTGGCGGCCGTCCACCACGTCGGGCTTGCCCAGGAAGCAGCGCATGTACGTTTCCGTGACGGGCAGCTGGTAGTAATCCTGACACGCGAGCTGGCAAGCGGAGCAGCCCACGCAATAGTCGAGCTCAACGAGCACGCCAATTTTCTTAGCCATGGTTCATCCTTTCGTTATTAACGCAACAGGTCCATCAAAGTCAGCGAGGGTTTCCGTGGCGCCCGAGATCGTGGGGAGGGCGAGGGTGAAGCGTACTTCGGTACGCGAACCCTCGCACTCGCCGCGAGATTGGGCGCCACGGGAAGCCGCAGCGTCGACCCGTTCCGGCGGCCGTCAGGCCGACGGAACCAAACTATTCGGTGAACTTCGAAATCTTGCACAGGCTGCTGCGCATGGGGGCGGCGCCGAACCCGGGGTCGGATCCGTCGGCCGTGGTCAGCACGTTCGGGTTGGCTTCGTTCCAGCTGTAGCCGGGCAGGTTGAGCTCCTTGCACGCGTGCTTGTAGTTCGGGCGGCACATGCTCACGGCACCCTTGATAACGCCCTTGGATATGCGGGCCTTGGCCTTGATCTTGCCGCGCAGGCTCTCCACCCACAGCCACTCGCCCTCGGAGATCTGGCGCTCACGCGCGTCTTCCTCGTTGAGCTCGATGTAGGGCCACGGCTCCAGGATGCGCTGGTGGGCGATGTTCGTCCAAGCGGAGTGGTAGAACGCGTAGTCGCGGGCGCCGGTGGTCAGGCACAGGTCGTATTCCTTGTACAGATCGGGCGTGGAATAGGGGCTTTCGAACGGCTCGTTGTAGCTGGGCAGCGGGGAATCGTAACCGTAGGAGGGCATCTGCTCGGAATACACCTCGATGCGCATGGTGGGCGTCTGGAACTTCACAAGGCCCTTCTCATGCTGCCGCGTCGTGCGATTCTCGCCGCCGTACTCGATGAAGTAGCCCTGCTTCGCCGCCACCTCGTAGTCGGTGATGGGCTCCTTGCCGTTGGGAATGAGATGGAACTCGTTCAGGCGCCACAGCTGCATCTCCTCGGAGCTGTCCCACGGCCAGAGCTCGGGGTCGAAGCGCTTGCCCAGGTTGCGCATGAAGTCCCAGTCGTCCCACGACTCGCCGGGGGCCTTCACGGCCTTCTGCGGGATGTTGAACGGGCACGGCTCGGGGTAGAGCTCCTCGTCGAAGTTGCCCACGCGCTCGGACCAGTGCGCGGCCGGCAGCACGATGTCGGCCAACTCGGCGCCCGGCGTCATGAAGTAGTCCATGTTCACGTTGAGCTCCAGCACGTCGGACAGCAGCGCCTCGTGGATCTTCGTGGCGTTCTCGAAGCAGCCCAGCGGGTCGTTGGCCACGGAGATCATGACCTTGACGGGCCACGGCTCGCCGGTGAGCATGGCGTCCCACACGTCGTTGGGAATGTTGGCGTTGCCGTACACCTGCGTGTACATGGGGTGCTTGTCGTAGCCCAGGCGCAGCTTGGGGGGCACGCGGTCGTACGCGGTGATCTTCGGATCGAGCATGAACTCCCAGAACGTGTTGAAGTAGATGCCGCCCTTGTCGTCCAGCGGCGGGTTCAGCAGAAGCTGCAGGATGGTGATGGCGCGGCCGGACTGCAGCGCGTTCGACGTCATCATGCAGGCGCCCAGGTAGGCGGTCAGAAGCGACGGCTTGTCGTCGGTGGGGTTCGTGATGATCTCGAACATCTCCAGGATCTTCTCCACCGGGGTCCACGTGACGGCCGAAACCTTCTCGGGCGTCCAAACGGCCACCTCGTCCTTGTAGGTTTCCAAAGCGGTCTTGCACGTTTTCTTGCTGCCGTCCTTGAGCTCGACCTCGAACGCGCCCATGAGCGTGGGCTTCACGCCGTCGCGGTCGAAGCTCTCGCTCTCGGGACGCCAGATGGCGATGCCGCCGGCGTTCTTGTCCCACACCACGTAATGCTCGTCGGAGCCGTCCTCCACCAGGTCGGACTCGCGCAGCATCATGCGGGCCTCGTTGTCCACGAGGAACGGGGCGTTCGTCCAGGTGGTGAGCATCTCCTCGGCGGCCAGGAACTTGCCGCTCTGGAACATGAGGTTGGTCAGGCCGAGCGCCAGCGCGCCGTCGGTGCCGGGGCGCACGGGAACCCACAGGTCGGCCTTCGCGGCGATGTCGCGGAACACGGGGTCCACCACCACGACGCGCGAGCCGTTGCGCTTGGCGTCCATGATGCGCAGGCCGCTGTACTGGCGCGAGCGGATGGGGTTCGTGCCCCACATGACGATGGAGCCGGCGTTGCGGTAGTCGCACGCCTCGTGCGGATGGAACATGCGGCCGTAGGTAACATGCGTCTGGGCCAGGTTCGGCAGCAGGCACACGTGCGTCGGCCACACCTTGCCGCCGCCGTTCCACGTGTTGTTCAGGCGGTCGAGAAAGTGGTTCGAGCCGCGGCCCGTGCCCTGCGAGATGATGACCGACTGCGGGCCGTACTCGTCGATGGTCTCGCGGATCTTCTTCTCGATGATGTCGAGGGCCTCATCCCAGGTGATGCGCTCCCACTTGCCTTCACCGCGCTTGCCGGCGCGCTTCATGGGGTACTTGAGGCGGTCGGGATGCGCGTGGATCTCCTGCGCGGAGAACGCCTTGACGCACAGGATGCCGTCGTTCACCGGGTTGTTCGGATCGCCCTCGACGCGCACGATCTCGTCGTTGTCGTTGACCGTGAGAATGACGCCGCACTTGGAATGGCAGTCGAAACAGACGGTCCTGACTTTCTTCTCCATGATGTACCTCCGTTTTCATCTCTCTCGTCGCTTCGCAGGCAGGGCCGTGCGAAGAAAACCTTGCGTGGCGCCGTGCCCTGCGCCCGAGGGCGTTCCCCTCTCGTCAACGGGCGCAGCGCGCGGCAGGAAACGCGGCTAGAACTTCTTGTCCTTCGTTTCGGGACCGAACAGGAACACCAGCAAGCCGGGAACGATGACCATGGCGGCGGCTATGTACATGGTCACGTACACGCCGAAGCTGGTCATGACGCCCGCCAGCACGATGGGGCCGACGATGGAGCCCATGCGCCCCCACGAGGTGGCCAGGCCGTTGCCCGTGGTGCGGATGCTGGTTTCGTACAACTCGGGCGTGTACAGCGCCAACATCATGGCGTTCAGGTACTTGCCGAACTGGTAGAGCACGCCGGTGACCAGCAGCATGACGAGCGTGGTGGACGCGCCGTAGGCGATGCCGAAGATGGACGTGCACAAACCGGCGATGAGGAACGTCTTTTTACGCCCGAACTTCTTGGCGGACCAGCTGGTGAAGAACCAGGCCGGGATGCCGCCCAGAATACCGATGGTCACGAAGCCGGTGGACTGCACCACGTCGAAGCCCTTCTCGATGAGGATGGTGGTGAGCCAGGTGGTGAGGCCGTAATCACTGAACATCGAGATGAACCAGATGAAGAAGCACAGCACGGTGACCTTGAGGTACTTGGAGCTGAACAGATCCTTGAACGACGCCTTGACGTTCGTGCGCTCGATGGTCTCGACGGGAGGCAGCTCCTTGTGCCGGGCGATGGCCTCTTTCTCGAACTTCGTGCAGATGGCGTCGGCCTCCTCGTAACGGCCCTTGGCCTCCAGCCACAGCGGCGACTCGGGGCATATCTTGATGATGCCGATGATGAACAGCGCAGGCAGGGCCTCGGCCAGGTACACGCCGCGCCAGTCGAAGTGCGGCAGGATGAGCACGGTGAGCACGCCCGCCACGGCGAAGCCGACCGGCGTCATGAGCTGGTAGAGCGTCATGAACCGGGGGCGGTCCTTGCCCGACACGATCTCGCTCAGATAGCTGAGCGCGACCGGGAACTGGGCGCCCAGGCCAAGGCCCAGGATGAAGCGCATGGTGAACAGGTAGTAGATGTTGGGCGAGAACACGAGCGCGAAGCCCGCGCACCCCCAGATGAGCATCGAGACGATGATGGTCTTCTTGCGGCCCACCTTGTCGGCGATACGGCCTGCGGCGATGGCGCCGAAGAACATGCCCAGGAAGCAGATGGACGAGTAGTACCCGCCCGTCGTGGCGTCCATGCCGAAGTACTCGCGGATGGTCGGCATTAGGAAGCTGGTGCCGCCCAGATCGATGGTCTCGGCGAACCAGCCCATGAGCACGAAGAAGATGATAAGCGCCGTATGCGGCGATGTCGGGATGCGATTCATGCGATCGGCTATCGAGACATGCCTCTCCCCTTTGGCTGCAGGCGGCGCAGCACCCCCGGCGGCAACGGCATCTGCCATACGATCAACCTCCTCTAGTTTTGATTTCCCCTTGCCGCATCGGCAGGTGCGATGCGGCCGAATTGGAGCGGTTGCGTGCGTCCCCCCTTTCCCGCTCGTTCCGCGTCAACCTTGTTCGCACAAGATACGCGGCGCGGAAGCGGCGGTCGATCAATGGCTCGTTGCGGCGGTTAAACGAATTGAGAAGGGGCGAAAAAAGCATGCGAAAGGCTATGACCTCGGTAAACGAGGCCGTGATTCTCCTGTTGCCGTTGTAGGGGCGCTCTCCTGAGCGCCCGCTCGCGCAAAGCGCGAGAACGCGAGCCGCGGTCGCTTTCCGGCTGCGCCGGAACGGGCGCTCAGGAGAGCGCCCCTACGGGCAACCGGGAAGATCTTCTACACCAGCTCGTACGTGTCGAGGTACCGTGGCTGCAGGCTTTTCTCGGCAACCGTCTTCTTGATGTAGTTCACCACCGCCTCCACATGCGGACGTGCGCGGTTCTCCGGCGTGGCCAGCAAACCGAACTCCGTGCTGAAGAATCCTTCGGTGGGCACCGTGACCACCCGGTCGGGCAGCGTGCGCAAGCCCTCGACGAGCTTGGGCGCGAAGCCCACGGCCTGATGCTCCAAGATCTGCACGAAGATGATCGCCCCGGCGTTCGTCACCGTCTTCACGTTGTCTTCCAAGATGTAGTCGTCGAGCGCGTCACCTAGCACGGTATCCTTGTAGCGGGCGACCGGGAAGGGATCGACGTCGCGAGGGCGCACGGCCTCCTGCTTGGCCAGCGGCGAGAACGACGACACCATGGCCACAAGCGGCGAGGTGAACAGCGGTTCGTACACCATGCCGTCGTTCTCGACGAGCTCGTCGATATAGCTGCGGTACTTCTCCGTCATGGGCAGCGAGATGATGCCGAACGACTCTTCGCTATCGCGCGACACGATATGCGGCACGATGCGGTAGATGTTCGACTCGTTGAGCTTCACCTCGAACGGGAACTGCCCGGGACGCTGCAGGCTCAGCAGCGCGATAAGGTACTGCGACACGCACGACGTCACCGTTATGCGCACGATGCCCTTCGCCGGCTTCATGTCGGCCAGCTTGTACTCGGTCAAAGAACCGCGTGCCTCGTCGTACAGCTCGACGATGGCGTCGATGCGGCGGCTGAGCTCCTCGCCGGCGGGCGTGAGCGCGATCATGTTGTTCCGATAGGTCATGAGCGTGACGCCGAAGTCTTTCTCAAGCTGGTGCAATGCCCGGCTGAGCCCCTGCGGCGTCATGAAATAGTGCGCGGCTGTTTTAGAGATCGACAGTGTTCGTGAGAAATCTTTGAAATAGTACAGGTACTCGATATGCATTGCGACCACACCTTCTCGTCTTCCCCAGAAACGTATGTGTGTAGCGCTCGAACGCGATGACCGCGGATAGTCTCCCCAGTCTACCCGACGGTCATCACGCTCGCAATTCCTTGACAGAGGGCGTCAGATTAACGATTCCCCCTCCCTCGTTGCCCCCTTAAGCGCCTGGGGTGGGCGGCTTCGGCTGCGGCGGCGTCGCAGGAGCCCCGGGCACTTGAGTAGCGCCGGGCATGGTGGGCACCGTGGGAGCATCGGGCCCCGGCAGCGGCTCCTTGCAGAACGGGCACGTAACCGGACGGAAGTTCGGCGAAACGATTTTCTTACCGCAGGCTGGGCAAATGAGTGGACCCGACGTGGTATCCGGCGGTCTGAAGCACATGGCAATCCCCTTTCCCCCTCGCGCATCAGCGTCGAGGAATGTCGTTCGGCTTTTTCACTATAGGAAAACGCCGCCCGGGGGACAAACAACGAACGATCTAACTCCCATCAACCGTTTGTTGCGCGGGAAGCAAGGCGCAGGACGTTGCGAAGGGCGATTTTGTCATCGATTTGTCAACTACTCCAAAGCCGGCGCAGGAGGCAACGCGCCGACAAAGGGCGGGCGGAGGCAACCCGAAGATGTCGCCCTAATGCTCGCGCAATGCGCCGTTCTTCAGCACGAGGGTGACCTTCGTGCCCACGCCCAGCTCGCTTTCCACTTCCATGCGCGTGCCCGACCCGAAATAGCCGCAAATGCGATCGTGGACGTTCTTCACGGCGATGCCGCAACCCGTGGACGACTCGGGATGCAGGATGTTCTGGCGCGCCTCCTCCGTCATGCCCACGCCGTCGTCCGCCACGCGCACCACGACGTCGTCGCCGTCCACCACGCCCGTCACGCCGATGGTGAGCTTGCCTTCCGAGGGCATGGCGTGGCGCACGGCGTTCTCAACCAGAGGCTGGATGAGGAAGGGCGGCACCATCATGTCGTCGACAGCCGGCTCGATGTCCACCTCCATGGCCACGCGATCCTCGCCGAAGCGCGCGATCTCGAACGTGAAGTAGCGCTTCGTCTGCTCCATCTCGCGCGCGAACAGGATAAGATCGGCCGAGTCTTCCAGCGTGCGGCGGTAGAACACGGCGAACTCGCGCAGCAGCACGCGCGCCTTTTCGGGGTTCGTGCGGATGAGCGAGGCGATGGTGTTGATGGTGTTGAATAGGAAGTGGGGGTTGATCTGGCTTTGCAGCGCCTTCAGTTCCATGCTGGTGGCGAGCTTCGTCTGCTCTTCCAGCGCCGACGCCGCCATCTGGGTGGACAGCAGCCGACCGAAGCCCTCGGCGATGGACTTCTGCGTCTCGCTGATATGGCGCGCGCGGCGATAGTAGAACTTGAGCGTTCCCTCCACGGTGTGCCCCACCACGAGCGGCACGATGATGGCGGCCTTGATGGTGGACGATCCAGACGGGAAGCCTATCTCCTCGGGCGTGAACAGGATGCGTCCGCGGCCGTCGGCGAGCGTGGCGTGCGTGGCGTGTGTGCGGATGACGCTGCCGGAGGGGTTGTCCGCCTCCTCGTAGCCGGCGTACCCCAGAATGTGGTCCTTGTCGGTCACGGCCACGGCGATGGCGGCCGTCGACGGCAACAGCAGCTGGCAGATGCGCTGGGCGGCCTTCTCGGTCATGCCCTCCTTCATGCAATCGAGCGTCTGGCTGGCCAGACGCAGCATGGCATCGGATTGACGCGCGCGCACCGAATCGGGATCCATGATCAAGCGAATGACGATGACCAGGGAAAACGTGAACACGATGCCGGCGACGATGAGCACGCCGATGCTGCGGTAAGGCGAGATGGACGACCATATGAGCACGAGGCCGGACAGCACCGTGATGGTGAACATGCCCATTTCCAGCGTGAAGAAGCGGGGCAGCGCGGGCTTGGCCTCCGTCGCGTCCTGTTGGACCTGTTGCAAGACGAACCTCCTCGTCGAGGGTGAGGGCACCATCCTACCAGCAACCGGCGCGATATGCACCCCCTAGTTGGCTTCGCCGAAGGCACCGCGCTTTCCCGCACGCATCGTCGGCGAGGGCATGCCGCCTCTAGCCCAAAACCCCCATCTCGTTCAACGCGAGCACGGCGGCGGCCACGATGAGGAAGCCGCCGAAGATGAAGCGCAGCGTGCGCTCGGGCACGAGGCGCACGAGGCGCGCGCCGATGACGGCGCCGGGGATGGAGCCGATGGCCACGGCGATACCGGCCAGATAGTCGATGTTGCCCAGCAGCCCCTGCTCGATGGTGCCGGGGATGGCGAGGAGCATGACGGCGATGAGCGACGTGCCGGACGCCTGCTTCATGGATATGCCCACAAGCGAGAGCATGAGCGGCACCATGATGAACCCGCCGCCGACGCCCACATACCCCGAGGCCAAGCCCGCGCCCAACCCGATAGCCGCCCCGATGAGCAACTGCTTGCGCGTGAGCTTGGTGGACGCAGCGTCCGACGCGTTACTCGAAGAAGCCGCAGCGTCGGCCGGTTCCGACGGCCGAGAGGCCGGCGGAACCGCGGAAGGCTTCATCTTCCACGCCTTAAGCAGCATATTCACGGCGGAGTAGCCTATGATGAGCGCAGCGGCCAGCATGACCATCCATGCAGGCGAGATCGTCGAAAGCCACACGCCGATGGGCGAGGTGCAGGCACCGCCCAGGCCCGCGGCCACGCCGAGCGACGGCACGCACGTTTTGTGCCTCACATGCGATACCGCGCCCGAGATCGACGTGGGGATGATGGTGAACAGCGAGGTGGCCGTCGACATGATAGGGCTCATGCCGAACGCCAACCGAAATATCGGTACCATAACCGTGCCGCCGCCGATGCCCAGCATGCCCGACAAAATGCCGATGCCGATGCCCACGATGGCGGGTATTACGAAAGAGGTGAAGATGTCCATGGACGCGCCTGCCAGTTCCTTACCAGATCAACGATATGCACGCGTCTCAGTGTAGCGGAACCGGCAGCACGCGCACGTCAGAGGCACGTCAATTCCGCGAACGTCAGACTTGCGTTGCCCGCGTGCCTATTCGGCGATGTTGAGACGGATCTCGCTCGTCACGCCGGGATCGATGCCCGCCGACGCCGCCCCGGCCGCGATGGCCTGGCGAGGAGCGTCCATGCCGGCCTGACGTTGAGCCGCCGACTTCACCAACGCCGTGCGCAGGATCTGGTCGTTCTCCATGCGAGCCATGAGCTCGGGCCACACGAATTGGAACTCGAAGTACTTGGAGCAGTTGCGCTGGGCGTACGTGGTGGCCTCGCCCGTGGCGGCCCTCGCGGCCTTGCGGTAGGCCTTCTTGTCCGGTCGTGCCAGGCTGCGCAGAAACGCCGTCAGGCGGATGCGCCGCGTGATGCCGGGTTCGAGGAACGGCCCCGGATACGGCTCGAGCGAGGAAGGCTTCACCTGCAGAAGATCGATCTGCGTGCGGCTGTACTCCATCTTGCGGAACTCGTAGAGCCAGCGGAAGATGTCTTGGCGGAAGCGCGTGCCCTCGCTCTCGGTCTCGGGCGGCAAGTGGCGCAGGCTCCACTGGTTGTCGAGCCAGATGTCCGATCCGTACATACGCAGGTCGAGCATGTAGTCCAGGTCCTCGCCGCGCGCGATCCACGGGTCGAACGACAGGCGTTTGAACGCCTCTTTGTGCAGCGCGAGGCAACCGCCGCACACGTGGTTCGAGCGAGACAGGCGCGGGCCGCGCATGGCCTTGGCCATCATCTTGTTGAACGCCTTGCCCTGCTGCCAGAAATGGTTGTACCACTTGTCCTGGCTCTTCGAGAAATACGTGCCCTCGGAGTTGAAGTAGAAGCCGGTCTTGGCCAAGATGGGGATGCCCTTCTTCGTGAGCTTTCCCAGTCCGTACATGGCCTTCTGCAAAAAGTCGGCGTCGTCCACGACCTCGTCGTCGTCGAGGAACACCACGGAATCGAAGCCGAGCGTGTTCGCCACCACCAGACCCAGGTTGCGGATGGCTCCGTATCCCGACAGGCCGATCTCCTTCGACAGCTTGCCCAAGCCCAGCTGCTCCATGCGCTGCTGGATAAGCCCGAGTTCGGGCGCCCCGACCACGGCCACGTTGAGCGACGGGTACTGGGACACCTGCGTCTGGACCTTCTCGGCCGCCTGGTTCTCGATGGAGGGCTCGCTGACCACGAGCACGACGATCTGCCCGATGCCGCGCACCTTTTGCAACGAGTGCAGCAAACGAGGCAGCTCGCCCGGAGCCGAGATGGGGGTGGCGTGATCGTAGGTGGTGAGCACGCTGCCGCCTTCCTTGCGGCGACGGGCAGAGACGAAAGTCGGTATGACGATAACCGGGTTCATGCGTTTCCTTCGGGGTCGGCGAGCCGACGGCGTCGCCTGTGCGTCCGCCGTCAAAACTGATTCATTGTACCGCGCCGACCGCGTTTTGGCCCAGCTCCCGTCTGATTACACCGAATATGCGAAGGGAACACGCGCAGGTCAGCCTTGGGACGCTTTCGTCGGTTGCTTCACCACGCCGAAGCGCTTGAGCGCCGTGAGCAACGGCAGGCCCAACACGTACATGACCAGCGCCTCGCCGAGGCCGGTGGCAACCAAGCCGAACAGGTACATGGGAATGTACGCCCCGTCGAGCGCGATGCTGGTGAACGGGATGGTGTAGAAGCCCAAGCCCTGCAGCAAAAGCGGAAGGTAAGCCGGCACGATGACCGCGTTCGCGACAACCGGGCCGAGCAGCGCGAGCTTCGGGCGCTTGCGCATCTTCCAGCACCACAGCGCGCCGAGGAGCGTGGCCAGGCTGCCGAACACCACATCGAGCAGGCCCAACGCGCCCGTGCCGTTCACGGCCAACGCGATGAGGTTCGCCACGATGCAGCCCACCGTGAGCCCCGGCACGGCCGCCGGCGTGAGCACGGCCAGCACGCACACGGCTTCGGAAATGCGGAATTGCACCGGTCCCCACGCCAGGCCCTGCAGCAGCAGAAGCGCGATGAGCGTGGCGGCGGCGTACACGGCCGCGATCATGCCCGCTTGGGCGACGTACGACGATCTTCCCTTGTTCATGGGGTGCTCCTTGTCTCCACACGGCCTATCGGCCGCGGGCTTTGGGCAACGAATAAACCGCGAGTGCAGGGCCCAACGATGCAAACACGGGGCAACGACCGAACGGAACGCGAGATTTCCCCCGAACGAAGCCGTTGCGAAGTATAGCACGAGTACGCCGGACAACGTTCTCTTATGTTCGGCACCGCCTCGCCGAAACAGCAAGAAGCCGGGTTCTTGATCGAGAGCCCGGCTTCGATTTCATGTTTGGCGGAGTGAGAAGGTTAACGGCGCTTGCCAGCGTACGTCACGTCATCGCGAGCGTTCTCCCATGAGGGCAGCTTGAAAACGCGGAATCCATCGCCTTGCAAGCGGTCCAGCTCTCCATAGAACGCTTCGCCGTAGGTGATGGCGTCGCACGGACAGCTTCGCACGCAGTACGGGTTCTCGCCCCGCGCAACAAGCGGAGCGCACTTGGTGCAGTCACCGCCCCACACCGGCAGCCACGACATAGTCAGATTCGGCCACACTCCCGCCGGACGATCGATACCGTCGCCGTTGCCCAGCGTACGAACCGTTTGGTAGTAAACATCGTCATCGAGCTGGTTGCCCACCTTGCAGGAAAGCGAGCACGTCCAGCATCCTATGCAGCGGTCAAGGTTGACCAGGATGTTCGTATCAGCCATTGTCGGCCTCCTAACCTTCGTATTTGCGCACGGCGCACGCGCAATCCCACAATGTGTCGAACGAACCGCTGACGAGCGACAGGGCCCCTGCGAAGAAGCTACCCACACCGTCGTTCTGCACGACATCCTTCCACCAGAATTCGCCCAGTTCGCCCGTTTCGGCGAAGCCTCCGTTTTCGGTCAACAACTCGGCGTACGTTCCCA
This sequence comes from Gordonibacter sp. 28C, assembly GCF_003339845.1. Classification (GTDB taxonomy): domain Bacteria; phylum Actinomycetota; class Coriobacteriia; order Coriobacteriales; family Eggerthellaceae; genus Gordonibacter. The sequence continues at coordinate 71,810 of NZ_PPTR01000001.1, read as the reverse complement.
CTTCGTAATGTTTGCGACGCCAGCCGAACCACGCATGCACCATGCCGGGCTGTACGGACTCGTCTAGGCGCACCTTGGCAACCATGTGCCCACGATCGTTGTAAGCTTCGATCTTGTCGCCGTCCACGAAACCCTCGCGGTGCGCGTCCGCAGGATTCATGCGAATGGCGGGTTCGCCGCCGGACAACTCGCGCATCACGGGATCGTCGGTGAACATCGACTGCATGAAGAACCTCTGGCGTCCCGTGAAGAACTGGTAGGGGTGTTTCTCGTTCGGCTCGATCATCGGTGCCTCGAACGGTGGGAAGTACTTCGAAAAGCCGTAGCCGATCTCATCGAGCCGCTCATTGAACACTTCGGCGCGGGCCGATTGCGTGGGGAACACCATGTTGCAAAGCATGAACATATCGAGCGGCGGCAGATCCTCGGGAACCACCTTTATCATCTTTTCCTCTTCGAGGCGCTCCATGGTCAGCTTGGGGTCGAGCGCGTCGAACGGGGGCATTGCCTGAGACGAGTCGATGCGCAGACGGAGATAGTCTTCCTCGGTCATGTCGAAGTACTCCTCCAGACCCAGGCGTTTTCCCAGTTCGCGGTACAACCACGCTGGAGGCTTCTGCTCGTGAGGAGGCTCGATAGCGGGCTCTTGCAGCACGATATGGCCGTAATTCGCCGCGTACACGATATCCTTGCGCTCGTAGGGCATGCAATCGGGCAGCACGTAGTCGGCGTACTCGCCGGTATCGGTCATCCACACGTCGATGTCCACCACCAGCTCCATCTTGGGAAGCGTGTCGTCGACCCATCGACCGCGGTTCGAATAATTGTGCAGAGGGTTGCCCGATGCGAAGATGATGGCCTTGATCGGATACGGGTCTTCCGTTTTCACCTGCTTGAAGAACTCTCGGTTGGCGACGAACTTCGCCTTGTTAACGCCGTCGGGATGGATAAGCGGCTCGTCGTTGAAGGTGATGGGCGAGCTGGAGGGAAGGAACTCGCTCGTCACGCCGCCGCCTTCCACGCCGATGTTGCCCGTCAGGAGGCCCAGCAAGTACATGGCACGGTAGCTCTCGCCTTGGTTCTGATAACGCAGGCCGAGCGCACCGACGATATAGGCGCGATGAGCATGCGCGTACTCGTCGGTCAACCTCTCGATGCTCTCTGCGGGCAGCTTGGTCAGCTCGGCTGCGTACTCGACCGTGTACTGGGCCAAGTGGCGCTTTAGAGCGTCGAACGCCGTCTCGCACTCCTCACCGTTCACCGTGAAGTCACCCGAAAGGGCGGGCGTCGCATCGATCTCCTTGCAGCCCGGCTCCGTGGCGACGGCAGCCCCCTTGTCCTCGTCCCAAACGAAGTATCCGCCCGCCTCGGTGCGAAGCAACGTGCCGGAGGCCTTCGACATGAGCATGGGCAGGTTGGTGTGTTCGACCAGATATGCCGCGTCGTACCAGCCGTTCTGCACGATGACGTTCGCCATGCACAGAGCAAGTGCAGGGTCGGAGCCGGCGCGCACGGGCAGAAACCAATCGGCCATGCCCGCCGTGCCGTCGAAGATGAGGCCGATATCGACGATCTTCGCACCGGCGTTCTGAGCATCGACGAGGCTGCGCGCGATACGCATCTGGTTTTCCACGGGATTGGCACCCCACACGATGATGTAGTCGGACGACCTGAACACGCGCGGGTCGCAGTAGAAGCACAAAGCGGGCATGCCGAACGTGTATTGGCATGCGTACAGCGGGCCGTTGTCCAGTCCCATCGAGCAGATGGGGTCGGTTGCTCCCCACGTCGATTGCAGACGAACCGGGAGGACGTTGCCCAAGCCCATGCTGGGCGGAATGCTGGCGGAAAGGCTCCAGATGGCCACCGATTCCGGTCCGTACGTGTCGCGGATCTCCAGCATCTTGGCGGCTATCTCGTCGAGCGCCTGATCCCAGCTGATGCGCTCCCACTTGCCGCTACCGCGTTCCCCCACGCGCTTGAGCGGCCATTTCAGACGATCGGGATTGTAGGGCTGACGGCACCCCATGATGCCCTTCTGGCATATGAAGCCCTCGTCGGCAGAACTGCCGCAGTAATCAACCTGCTCGGAGCGCACGATCTTCCCGTCCTTCACGAACGTTTTTATCGCGCAGTACTCGTGGTCACCCCATCCAGGGCAGGACGTGTAGACGAAGGACTCTTCCGAACCGCTCATGTTCCTTCTCCTCTCTTTCGGCACTGCTGTGTCGATGGAGCATCGAGCAAACCCTTGTAAAGCGCCGGACTGCACGTGCGCCATCCCTGCAGCCCCCATGGTAAAATGTCCTTAGTACGAGTTGTGAAGCATTCGGCACGGCATGATCGTTGCCGTCAGGGTAAACACCCAAGTCGGGTGGCCGAAAATCGCAGCGGGCCACCGCAGCGGAAAGAGGGCATCGTGATATCCGAATACCCGAATATCACCAACCAGATCACCATGGTCCTGTTGTTCTGCCAGGCGGTGGAGCACGCCGCGGCCGAACAGGGGCTAAACTCGGGTCGAGAGTACCTCCTGCTCAAACGTATCGCCCGCAAAGACGGAAGCAGCGAGCGAAACATTGCGAACAGCATGAACATGCAGGTCAGCAGCGCATCGGGCATGCTCAACTTCATGGCGAGCGAAGGCATGATCCGTTTCGACCGGTCGCAAGACGACGGCAGACGAATCCGGTGCCACGTCACCGACGCCGGACTCGACCTCGTTAGCAGGTGCGAGCAATCTATCGATGAGCGCATAGATGATATCCTTGAGCCCGTCGCCGTGGGAAAGCGGAGCTTTTTGGATATGGGCATGGTTGCAACCGCTATCTCCCTTAGACGCGCAGAATGCGACGAAAGGGGCTTCAACAGGAACTCCGCCTATGCGGAAAGTTGTTTGCGATTCAGACGAAAACTCATTGAAATTACACGCTCTTTCGACAGCTCGCTGAACGGGTTTCGCTTGCTGCTGCTTTTGGGGGAATATCCTGACGGCATGCGTCCTAAAGACGCGTGTTCGCGCCTTCTGCTGAAAAAGTCGACGCTCAGCAGCGTAGCGAACACCCTGGTTCGACGAGAACTCGTAGATCGCACCGTCGACACACGGGACAAGCGAACTCAGATACTGCGAAACAGCAAGACCGGCGAGAACCTCGCAGCCAGGATCGTCGTGCCGATTGAGAACCACTTTATGTTCGGTCCGAAAAATTCCGACAAGCAAGAGCGTACCATGTACGGTCGCGTAGCCGAAGACATCGTCAACGCATGGTCGACACACTATCCATAGCCGACGGGGGAGGGGTCCTTCCTGGTTGGGAAGTCGAGCGCCCGCAAAGTTTCACGCCGACAGCGTTTGGGGCACCGCCTCAAGACGGTCGAGCAGGTGCTGTTTGGAGGCGGCTCCCGTTTTGCGGTAGATGTGCTTGACGTGGGTTTTGACCGTGTCCTCGGCGATGCCGAGCTCGGAGCCGATGCGAGCCCTGCTGCGCCCGCGCGCCAAGAGCCTGAGCACGTCGAACTCGCGCGGCGTCAAGCCGCAGGCGCCTGCGAGGGCGCAACACCGGGCATCGGCGGTATCGGTCGCGCGCATCATGCCGGCTCGCCTGCCTCGACCTTCGCGCCCGAGCGGCGATCGCGCACGGCGCGCACCACGCGAAGCACCGCGTAGGCCCCGAACACCGCCGTGTACACCGCCACGCTTATCTGCGCGGGCACGCCGCCGCGCAAGGCGGATGGCAGCAGCATGAGCAGCAAGTGCACGTACACCAGCCCGAAGAACGGATACGCCAAGAGCTGCACGCGCTTCCATGTGCTGGTCTTCATATGCTTCTTCACCACGTTGAACGAGGTGATTCCCAGCACCAGCAGCAACGCGAACAGCACCAGGGCCAACACCAGCGCAGCCAGCACGCTGCCGTCGACCCTTCCCGCAAACAAGCGAGGAGCATAGGAAACGAGGTACATGGTCATGTGGCCCAAGGACAGTATCCAAGCAACGATGGATAGCTCGGCGCGAATGGGCCGCAGCCAAGAACCCACCTTGGAATCGCGCCCGAACACGCCGATATACATGACCACCACGAACAAGGCCAAAGGAAGCATGCACTTCTGCACAAGCACAAGCAGGAGCGACCACACGGGCCTCGGCAACGGGATATACGCGCCAAGAACGAACACTCCAACCAGCGCGACAGCCAACACGTAAAACAACATCGGCCATCGCTTTATGGGAGTGCGCAGCACAAAGCAACCGAGAACCGTTGCCGCCAGAACGATAAAGAATTCCATGCGTTACCCTCGGTTCTTCCATTGGGAGACATCGGCTTCAACCATATAGAGGACGATTTTGCCCAGCGAAGCTAGCGCAGCGTACTCCTTGCCGTAGGTTTGAGCAGAACTCTCTTCTCGCGTTTTCTCCATGAAAGCCGAGAGCCAACACGACGCGTGCTCGTCCCAGAAACGAGCGATGCGATCACGCCAAACCTCGGCATCGCCATCACGCCCCTCCTGCAGAGCGGCAGCAAGACTTCCGTAGAGAAACGATAGGAACGAGAATTCGTTCCAAACGCTGTCGCTGGGCTCTCTTCGCGCGTTTTTAGGAAGCACGCCCGCCTCGCGCATGTGGCGCTCGACGTCAATCGTGCGTGCCGAGCGGAACAACGAGGGCGCTCCTTGATGGTTTTCCGCAGTATAGCGAAACGCGGCCTCGTACGGCCATACCGGTACGTCGTTTCCGGGGGTTAGGAACATAATAGTGTTCCCTTTGCGCAAAACTTCGATGAGCTCGGCGGCGTCCGTGCGAGCGAAATCGGTCAAGGCCGCCGAAGCTTGTCCAAGAGCCGTTTCCCCAGCATCGGCATCCAGCAGGCAAGCGAGAGCATCATCCATAAACAGTCCGCTTGACAAGGCGTTTGCCAGATCCTCATCGGGAAAAGCAAAGGCCGCCGACATAAGCTCGCATGAATCCGCCATGCCTATCGCATGAAGCAAAACGTCCTCGTTCACGTGACCCTCCTCGTCTGCCTTCTTTACCGAATCATCAGCTAGCCATCCCAGTTGAGCGAGGCAGGTCGAAGGGCCCGCAGAGCGCAGGGGCCCTTCGACCGCAGTTGCCGCACTTTGCACAGATGGGCAGATGAACAGCCGGCTTAACGAATGTAGCTGACCTTCGGGCTCGTTCCATCCTCTTCTTGCAGAAGCGTGGCCTCGCGGCTCGCAAGGTACTTCGAAACGTCGGACTCGGGGTCGTCGAGATCGCCCCAATAGCGAGCGCGAGCGGGGCATAGCTGCATGCAAGCGGGAACCTCTCCCCGATCGATGAGGTTATGGCAGAACGTGCATTTCTCCACCGTGCCCACCTTATGCGTGGGAGCATCGAACTCACCCACGACAACGTCGAGGTAGTATTCGGGCTCACTGCTGATCAAGGTGCGAACGCCCTCGTAGGGACAAGCTTTGATGCAAGACTCGCAACCGATGCACAGCTCGTTGTCGACCCAGACGATGCCGTCGTCGCGTTGCTGTGTTGCGCCCGTAGGACATACAGCGAGGCACGCCGGCTTATCGCAGTGCTGGCACTGCATTGGCAGGAAATCCAGCGTGCAATCGGGGTAGGATCCCGCAGCGCAATCGTTGCTTGTTCCTCCAACGGTGAGCACGCGATTGTACACCAGGTCTTTCGGCAGATTGTTGGCCACTTTGCATGCTGCGGCGCATGTTTGGCAGCCGTAGCAGCGGGTCATGTCGATAGCCATTCCGTAACGCGTCATGATCAACCACGCTCCCTACATCTTCTCTATCGCGACGGCCACGTCGTTGAACGCCTGGTTCGCACACACCTGGTTGTATTCCCTTGAAGGAAGGCTTGCGTAGTGTCCGTCGATGAAATCGTCTATCTGCCAGCTTCGGGCAGAGCTGATCATCTTGCGCGGAAGACCCGCGTTGATGGCGACCTTCATGACAACGAAACCTTGATCGTTGGAAAGCCTCACGATGTCGCCTTCGGCAATGCCCATCTCGGCCGCGTCATCGGGGTTGATGCGCACGATAGGCTCAGGCTCGTACTCCTTCACGTATTCGCAGTCCCACCATTGCGTGTGGGTATGGGTGCGCATATGCTCCGAAAGCAGATGATACGGATAGGTGGCGCGGTATTCGCGATCCTCGCCCGCAAACGTAGGCGTTTCCCAATGCAAACCGCGCTCGATGGATTCGTCGACTTCCTTGGCGGACACGTAAGCGCGCTTCACCGTATCCTGATACAGGTTGATGCGACCGGTTTCGGTTCCGAACACCTCGGCGGAGGCAATCTTGTCGCCTTCAGGGTAAATGCGGGCCGCCTTGTCGTTCTTGAGTTTCTCCACCGTGCAGCCTACGCTCTTCCAGTATTCGGAATCGAGCAGCGTTTCGAGGTACTCCTCTTCGGAAATGTCCCAGAATTCGCCTTTGCCCATCTTCTCGCACAGCAATTTGAATATCTGAAAATCGGGCTTGGCTTCGCCGAGAGGTTCGACGCATTTATCCTGCCAAAGCAGATAGGGGTGGGTGGAAAACAAGAATCCCAGATCCACCTGCTCGAACCAGTGTGCAGAAGGCAGGACGATATCGGCATGCTTGCACGTTTCCGTCATGCACATGTCGGCTACGACCACGAATTCGAGCTTGTCGAACCAGCCGGTGGTGTAATCGTGATCGCACATGGTGACCACCGGATTCGAACAGTGGATGTAGGCGCTCTTGATGGCGAGGTCCTCGCCCAAGAACTTGCCTGTGTCGAGAACATCTTGGATCTGCACGGTATGAATGAGATTGGCTTGCCCAGGACACGGTTTGCCCGAGGCGTCGGTGGGGCTGCATGCCTCTTTGCTATTCGAATAGAGCATCTGCGGAAGATATTCTTCTGATTGGCCGATAGCCGCTCCCGGCTTGCCCGCATTGCCCGTAAGCAGGGAAACCAGGTACACGGGCCATGCGCTGTAGTGGCCGTTGCGGTAATGGTTCATGCCCATCATGATCTCAGTGGTAACAGGACCATCCTCATGATATATACGGGCAAGCTCTCGCACATGATCTTCCGTGAGGCCGCAGACCGAGGCCGCCGTTGCCGGCGGGTACTCGGAAATGTAACCCATGGCGTTTTCGTACACCGTCTGCACCTTGACGCCGTTGACGTCGGGGACCCCCTCAAGGGCAGGCGTGGTCGTCTCGCTGAAAGCGACCGCTTTGCCAGCCGCCTCGTCCCACACTGCCGGCGGATCGACGACGGTAGGCTCTCCGGTCAGCGGGTTGGGGTCGCCCTTGGTGGGCTCCACTCCCAAATCGCTCATGCGCAGAAACGCGCCGTCCTCCTTGATGAGAAGACCGCAGTTCGTTTTGCCGCGCAACGTGCCTTGGTCTATCCATCCGTTTTCCAGCAGCACGTTCAGCACGCCCAGGGCCAAAGCGCCGTCGGTGCCCGCTTTGATGGGAACCCACCAATCGGCCTTCGAGACGGTAGCGTTGTAGACGGGATCGATGACGACGAACCGCGTTCCGTTCTCCTTGGCCTCCAAGAAGAAGTGCATGGTGTGCATGAGGGAAATGGTGGGGTTATTGCCCCAGATAATCTGGGTTTTGGCATTTTTGCGATCCGTGAGCTCGTTGGCCAGGTCGATGCCTCCCGTGGCGCGCGAGCTGCCGAAGCCCACGGCTGCGTCGACGTCGAGACTGCAGTACGAGCAGCCCATGACGTTTACGAAGCGCTGGTACGCACCCACGCTGTTGCAAGATCCGCTGAGAGCCGCGTAGTTGCCAGAGCCCAGGAAGAACATGATGGAGGTGGGTCCGTATTGCTCGGTGTATCCCTTCCATTTTTCGGCAATGGTGTCGAGGGCTTCGTCCCAGCTGATGCGCTCGAAGTCACCGGACCCGCGCTCGCCTACGCGTTTCATGGGGTACATAACGCGGTTGGCGCCGTACATGCGCCCGACATGGGTGAGCCCCTTCGTGCAAATACGGTTGTATTGAGGATCGGGCATATCGCGCGCCGACGTGCGCACCACTTGCCCGTCGCGCACATGCACGTTTAGGAAGCATCCCCCGCCGCAGTTGCCGCGGCACGTTCCGGAGAAAATTTGATCAGACGATTCAACGGCTGCCGGATCCGCTTTGTCCTTGTCATCCGTTTTTGGACTGCAACCCACCAGTGCGCCGGCGGCGGTCAAGGCCGCGGCCCCCTTGATAAAGCTTCTGCGTGAGAACCCGCGCGATGTTGCTGTCTCGGTCATGCGATGCTCCTCTCTCCCTTTTGCCGATGTTGCCGGACGAGTTGCCTGCTGCGCGCCCCGTCCGACAGCTCGAATGGCCTTGCCTGCGGAGGAGCGGGGAGGGAAGGTGTACCGCCCCCGCACGGCAAGGTTCGAAAAGCCATTCGTTCCCCCAGCTTTTCGTTGCATCTCACTCTATAAAGCTTTAGGGCTAATTACGATAAACCGGCAATAAGATTTGGATTAAGTAGTTGTTAACCCAATATTAATGATCGGTTAGCACAGCATTTTGCGCACCGATGCGAGGGCGTTTATGCGCTTTTCCGAAAGGTAGTCGCCGCGAGAGGTCGGCACCCGTGCAACTAAAGGCATCCACCCACATGGAAAGCCTCACAGAGCATCGGTCATCTTGTAACCAACCCGCTGCACGGTAAGCAGGTATTTCGGCTCGGAGGGGTTCTCCTCTATCTTCTCGCGGATCTTGCGCACGAACACGGTGATGCTGTTCGTCTTCACGTCCGCCTCGCCCTTGCCCCAGATGTACTCCTGAATCTGGTTGCGCGTGAACACCTTGCCGGGGTTCGACGCCAGAAACGCCACGATCTCGAACTCCTTCGTGGTGAGCGTCACGGGTTCGCCGCCCACCAGCACTTGATACTCGTCGAAATGCACTTCCAATTCGCCGATGCGCGCCACGCCCTCGCGGTTGCAGCAGCGCGCGAACTCGATGGTGTCCTTATGCCGGCGGATGTTCGCCTCGATGCGAAGCAACAGCTCGGTGGCGTTGAAGGGCTTGGTGACGTAGTCGTCGCCGCCCGCCTTGAAGCCGATGCTCTTGTCCACGATGTCGCATTTCGCCGAAAGGAAGATGATGGGAATGCGCCGTCCTTCCTCGCGAATACGGTGGCACAGGTCGAACCCGTTGATGCCGGGCAGCATGACGTCGAGCAGCAGCAGGTCGGGCTTCTCGTCGGCCAGAATCGCCAAACCGCTCTCCCCGTCCTTCGCACCGCAGAATTCGTAGCCGTTCTGCACGAGCAGCTTTTCGATGGCCTCGTGCAGATTGTCCTCGTCGTCTATGAGCATGACCTTGTACATGTCGCATTCCCCCTTCGGGCGCATGCGCCGCCGCGTGCGCTCCTCCCTTTAGCCGACTATCGCGTCGGACGGTATGATGATCGTGAACGTGCTTCCCTGTCCCAGCTCGCTTTCCACCGACACCGAGAAACCCTGCACGACCGCGTACTCGCGCACGAGCGCCAGTCCCAGGCCGCTGCCGTTGTACTTGCGCGTGGACGTGCTGTCCACCTGGAAGAACCGTTCGAATATGCGCTCGTGGTCCTCGGGCGCGATGCCGATGCCGTTGTCGATCATACGCAAGCGAACGTCGCCGTCCCCTCCCACGTCCACGCGCAGCTCCACGGTGCCGCCGTCGGGCGTGAACTTGATGGCGTTGCTGGCAAGGTTCTCCAGCATGCGCTGCGTCTTCTCGAAATCGCCGTTCACCAGCGGCACGTCGGACGCCACGCGCGTGCGGAACGCCACCTCGTACTTCTGGGCGAGCGGCGTCATGGTTCCTCTCACCGAGGACACGATGTCGCCCAAATCCATAGGCTCGCACGCCGTGCGGATGCTGCCCGCGTCGGAGCGGGCGATATCGAGCATGTCGTTGATCATGGCCAGCAGGATCTGGCTGTTCTTCTCGATCTCCTCCCATGAGTGGCGCTCGCTCTCGCGCTCGGGCGGGCACGCTTCGCGGGATATCTGCGCGAACGTGATGATGGACGTGAGCGGCGTGCGCAACTCGTGGTTCACCATGGACAGCAGGTCGGACTTGAACTGCGTCTCCTTCGCAAGATCGCCGTTGAGGCGCTCCAAGATGTCGCGCTGCCGCTCGAGCGCGGCGTTCGCCTTTCGCAGTTCGTCCGTGCGGTTCGCCACCTGCTCTTCCAAGTGGTCGTAAATCGTATGGAGCTCCGCCGCCGTGCTGTTGAATCGCTCGATGAGCCGGCTGATCTCCCGAGCGGCCTGCGCATCGTCCAACGACACGGCCAACCTGCCTTCGCCCATGTCGGCGAAAGCGAGCTTCATGCGGTCGAGCGGGCGGAACACGAAGAACGTGGTCACCGCGTACACCACGGCGCCGATGAGCAGCGTGATGAACAGGAAGTACGCCACGTCGCGCACCACGTTGTCGCGCATGGCCTGCTGTTGTTGGTCAAGCGGGATGACGATGCTGATGGCACCGCCCACGGAATCGAGCGTCCAGCCTTCCTTCGCCTTGCCGGTGATGTCGATCTCGCCCGCCGGCTCTCCATGGCATTCCAAGCAGCTCTTGTCCACCTCGAGCGCCTGCGCGTAGCGGAACCGCTCGACCCCTTGGAAGTCGGTCACCCCGTAGTGCTCCGTGACCGCGGCGTCGGCGTTGAACTTCTCGAGCGCCTTCGCCTCGAACTCGTCGGGCTCGTCTTGGATGTTGCGCGGATCGAAGTTGGTGTAGCGTATGGTGTAGTCGCTGCCCTTCGAGAACAGCGCGCCCACGCTCTTGCCCACCTTCGAGCAGTGCAAGCCCTTGAACTCGTACGTCCCGTCCTCCGCTGTGTTGATAACCGGCTGCGAGTTGTCCATGAACTGCCAAACGGCGTCCATCTCACGTGCGAACGTGCGGGCCTCCTCCAACATGGCCGCTTCGGTCTGCCGTTGCTGCGAGTGCAGGTCGAACAGCACGAACATGAGGAACGACACGGCGAACACCGCTGAAAGCGCGACCAGGTAGATGGTCTTCAAGCTGACTTTTTTCATATCTCCCCCAGCGGACCGCGGCCAAGCAGCCGCCCCTCCCCGCTCGCGCAGACTTTATCACGAAAGAGAGGGATACGCAAAAAGGTCAGTGATTCGAATCGACGCTTAGCGCCTCTTCCTCCGTGCGTTGCCTCCGCGCGGTTTGCCGCTGTTGGACGCCTTTTCGCCGCGCATGCGGCGAGCCTCCTCGCGACGCTCCTTCACCTGCACGGTCTCCTGTCGCAACGCTTGGTAAGAAGCGAAGCGCGCCTTGCTTAGCTCGCCGGACTCCACGGCGGCGCGCACGGCGCAGCCGGGTTCGTCCACATGGCGGCAATCGCGGAAGCGGCAGTTCTCGGCTATTCCCTCCACGTCGGAGAACGCGGCCTCGATGCCCGCGTCGGCGTCCCACAAGCCCAGCCCGCGCACGCCGGGCATGTCGACCACGTAGCCGCCTCCCGGAACGCCGATCATCTCGCGGCTCACCGTGGTGTGGCGGCCCTTGCCGTCGCCTTCGCGCACCTCGGCCGTCTCCTGCACCTCGTCGCCCACCAGCAGGTTCACCAGGCTCGACTTTCCCACGCCGCTCTTCCCGATGAACACCGCCGTGGTGCCCGGCGGCACGAGAGCGCGCACGGCCTCCACGCTGGCAGGGTCCTCGGCCGACACGACGACGGTTTCCGCAGTAGGGCCGGCCAAGTCGTGCACGCGGTCCCGCACGGACCGCACGGCCTCGTCGCTCTCGGCGAGATCGGCCTTCGTCAGCACCACCGACACGTCGGCGCCCGTCTCGTAAGCCAGCACGAGCTCGCGCTCGAGGCGCTTGAAGTTCATGTCGGAAAGCGGCTGGGCCACGAGCACGCGGTCGAAGTTGGCGGCCAGCACCTGGGGAAGCGCCCGTTCCGTAGGGTCCTTGCGAACGAACTCCCGCGAGCGCGGGCAGATGCGCTCGATGATACCCTTGTCGTGGCCTTCGGGAGCGTCCACCTCCACGAAATCGCCGATGACGGCGCGCATCCGCTCGCCCTTCACCAGTGCCGTAGCGTGTTCGCAGCGCACCAGCCGCCCCTCGTCCGTCCGCACGAGCGGATACCCCCGGTCCAACTTGACAACCTGTCCCTGCATCAGCGCTGCCGTTCCCTCAAATAGTAGAACACGCCCAAAAGCACCAAACCAAGCGCTGCGGCAACGGCACCCGGGATGAACGCGTTCACGTCGAACGCGTCCTCATGGAGTTTGCCTTTCTCCACCACCGTCACGATGTCGGCATGCAGGTCCGTGAGCCCCTCGTGCTCCGCGCACACCAGATGAAACGTACCGCGCACCTGAAGCCTCGTGCCCGTGGTGCCGTACTTTCCGTAGGTGTCGATCTTCGCGGCCTGTTCAGCGGTCATGTACACGGACACCGTGGCGTCAGAGTCTTTTTCGATGGCCATGAGCGTGATCCACCGATGCCGGCCGTCCATGCCTTCACGGATGCTATCGCCGACAACTTCGCCCACCACCTGCACGGTTTGATTGTCGTAGTACGCGTCGGCTTCGCCCAGGGCTGCGATGGACGTGTCGTAAATGAACGAGCTGTCGGGCCGCTGCTGGGGGTTTACCAGGTTCTCGTCATCGTCCGCAAACGCCGCAGGGGGAGAAAGCGCAACCACCACGAACGCGGCCACCACGAACGCGGCCAACATCCAGCCCGCACGGTGCAGGCGGAAGACGACGCGAGGGTCGCCGTGGGCTTTCGTCATTCTGTCGAGCGTCGCTCTCACCGCGCTGCCCTCTCCCGCTCGTGAGGCGCACGGCGGCGCGGCTTGAACGACACGAATATCTCCACGATGAGCGCCAGCAGCGTCACGAACTCCAAACGGCCGGCCCACATCTGCATGATGTAGAACACTTCCAAGGTGGCCGGCATGCCGGGCGAGGCCAAAGCCGAGGACACGCCGCCGTTCGACGCCATGGAAATCGATTCGAAGACGGCCTGCGTGGCATCGTAGCCATGCGCGATGCCCACGAGCGCTCCGACGACGTAGGTGAGCGCGTACAGCGTGAACACCGTCATGGCCTCCTTCACCACCTCGGGGGTGATCATACGGCGGCCGACGTGGTTGTACGCCACCACCACGCGCGCCGAGTCGGGCGCAAGCGCTTCCTTGATGGTGGCCACGATGGATTTCGCGATAATGCCCATGCGGCTGAACTTCACGCCGCCCGACGTGGACCCGCCGCTGCCGCCTACGGCCATGAGGATGGCCACCACCAGAAACGCGCCCGACGACAAGGCGCCGGTGAGCTGGTTCGTGGTGATGTTCTGGAAGCCGGTGGTGGAGAATGCCGAGACGATCATGAACGCGCCGCGCCTGAGCATGGCCGGCAGGTCCGAGAAGTTCAAGCTTGCGGACAACGAAGCCGCGAACACGCACGTCATCACGGACAACCACAGCACCATGGTGCGTATTTCCAGGTCGCGGAAGAACACGGCGACGTGGCCCTTCCACAGTTCGGAATGCAGCACGAAGTTGATGGAGCCCAGCAGCATGAGAAGCATAAGCACCACCTCGATAGGAAACGAGTGGTAGTACATGATGCTTTGGCTCATGGGAGCGAAACCGCCCGTCATGAACCCTGAGACGGACAGCCAAAACGATTGAAGCACCGCACGCAGCGGTTCCATGCCGATGGTCAAGCACATGACGGAGAGAACGGCCGTGGCCGCGATGATGAAGCCCATGCCGATCTTCGCGATGAACTGCGTGGTTTGCACGACGTTGGGCACGACGTGCTCGCTTCGTCCCTCCGACGAGTACAGGCTCGCGCCGGAGCGCTTGCCGAACAGTCCGAACGACAGCGCCACCACGATAAGGCCAAAGCCGCCCAGCAGATGCATCATGAAGCGCCACATATTGTCGGCGTACGACAGGTGGTCGAGGTCGATGATGACGCTCGCGCCGGTGGTCGTTATGCCGGACACGCCGTCGAACAGCGCGTCGAGGTAGCTGGCGTAGTGGCCCGACATGAACAGCGGGATGCTGGCCACGAACGCGAGGACGATCCACGCGAAGCCCGTGACGGCCAACGCCTGCTGGCGGCCGAGCCGACCCGGTTCGATGCGCAGGAAGCGCAGCCCCGATCCTAAAATGAGCGAAATACCGATGGTGAGCAGGTAATGCGTGGCGGGAACCCACTCGCCGCACGCGATGGCCGTGACCAGCGGCACGAGCAGCGCGACGGTGGAGAACAGCACGAGCACGCCCAGATAGTGCCCGATGACGCGTATGTCATAGAGGGAGAATCGCTGCCACATGACCTATCTCCGTCGAAGGTCGCCGCGCAGCGCAACCCGGCAGTCCGTATTCATCCCGCCACGACCCGCACCAAGATGATGAGCGTCCACAGCAGCAGCAGGAAGCACACGAGAAACAGCAGCACGATGCCATACCCGATCAGCGGGGTTGCGAGACGTTGCCGTATGCTCTGCTTCGAAGTGCGCATGCCGGTATTCTAGTACAAAAGACCCGCGCGCGATACGCCCGGCACGGCAACAGCGCGAAACGTTTGATGGTGCGAGGACGCAGCTACGGGCGATCGGGGCTCTCCTCACGTTCCTAAACGGAGGTGACGAGAAGAAAAACGGCCCGCAAGAATTGCGGGCCGTTTGGTCGAATCGGATGCTATTGCTCCAACAGCAGGTCGTCGAGGGCGGTGGCGTCGAGCTCCAACGGTTGCTCAACCTTGCACTCGTAGTTGCCGTCGACATCGATGTCGATGAGCACGTGGCTGCGGTCGCGCAGGTTGCCTTCCACCACCTTCTGGGCGATGCGGTCCACGATCTCCTTCTGAATGAGGCGCTTGAGCGGACGGGCACCGAAGATGGGGTCGTAACCGTCGATGGACAGGTGCTCCATAGCCGCCGGGGTCACGTCGAGCGTGACGCGGCGGTCGGCCAGGCGATCGCGCACCTCTTCGAGCTGAAGGTCCACGATGGGCTCGATGTTCGTCATGTTCAGCGCGTTGAACACCACCACGTCGTCGATGCGGTTGATGAACTCGGGCCGGAACGTCGCGCGCAGGGCGCCGTCGATGGCCTGCTTCATGGCCTTCTCGTCGTTGTGCTCGGCGAACTCGCGGATGAACTGCGAGCCCACGTTGCTCGTCATGATGATGATGGCGTTCTTGAACGACACCACGCGGCCCTGGCCGTCGGTCAGGCGGCCGTCGTCCAGCACCTGCAGCAGGATGTTGAACACGTCCGGGTGCGCCTTCTCGATCTCGTCCAGCAGGATGACGCTGTACGGCTTGCGGCGCACGGCCTCGGTGAGCTGGCCGCCCTCGTCGTAGCCCACGTATCCCGGAGGCGCGCCGATGAGGCGCTGCACGCTGAACTTCTCCATGTACTCGGACATGTCGATGCGCACCATGGCCTTCTCGCTGTCGAACAGGTACTCCGCGAGCGCCTTCGCCAGCTCCGTCTTGCCCACGCCCGTGGGGCCCAGGAACAGGAACGAGCCGATGGGGCGGTCGGGGTCGGAAAGCCCCGCGCGGTTGCGCCGGATGGCACCGGCCACCGAGGACACGGCCTCGTCCTGGCCCACCACGCGCTCGTGCAGCTTCTCTTCCAAGTCGACCAGCTTCGCCATCTCGCCCTGCATCATCTTCTGCACGGGAATGCCCGTCCACGTGGACACGACCTCGGCGATCTCGTCGTCAGACACCTCTTCTTTCAAGATGGCGCCGTCCTGCTGCTTCACGTTGAGCGCCTCTTCGGCGTCGTGGAGGCGGCGCTGCAGCTCGGGAATGCGGGCGTAGCGGATCTCGGACGCCTTCACCAGGTCGCCCTCGCGGGTGGCGCGCTCTTCCTCGAGCTGGGCTCCTTCAAGCTCGGACTTGAGGGCCTGCACGTTCTCGATGACGTCCTTCTCGTTCTGCCACTCCGCCTTGCGCTTGTCCAAATCCTCCTGGGCTGCGGCGATGTCGCGGCGCAGGGCTTCAAGGCGCTCCTTGGACGCCTCGTCGCTCTCCTTCATGAGAGCCTGCTCCTCTATCTGCATCTGGGTGAGCTTGCGGTCGGCGGCGTCCACCTCCTCCGGCATGGAGTCGATCTCGATGCGCAGGCGGCTGGCGGCCTCGTCCATAAGGTCGATGGCCTTGTCGGGCAGGAAGCGGTCGGATATGTAGCGGTTCGAGAGCTCGGCCGCGGCCACGATGGCGGCGTCGGTGATGCGCACGCCGTGGTGGATCTCGTACTTCTCCTTCAAACCGCGCAGGATGGCGATGGTGTCCTCCACCGTGGGCTCGGTCACCAGCACGGGCTGGAAACGGCGCTCCAAGGCGGCGTCCTTCTCGATGTACTTGCGGTACTCGTCGAGCGTGGTGGCGCCGATGGCGTGCAGCTCGCCGCGCGCGAGGGCGGGCTTGAGCATGTTGCCGGCGTCCATGGAGCTGTCGCCGGTGGAGCCGGCGCCCACGATGGTGTGCAGCTCGTCGATGAACAGGATGATCTGCCCCTCGCTCTGCCTCACCTCGCGCAGCACCGCCTTCAAGCGGTCCTCGAACTCGCCGCGGTACTTCGCGCCGGCCACCATGGAGGCCAAATCGAGCGCCACGATGTCGCGGTCCTTGAGCGACGAGGGCACGTCGCCGGCCACGATGCGCTGGGCCAGGCCTTCGACGATGGCCGTCTTGCCGGTGCCGGGCTCGCCGATGAGCACGGGGTTGTTCTTCGTGCGGCGGCTGAGCACCTGGATGGTGCGGCGGATCTCCTCGGCGCGGCCGATGACCGGGTCGAGCTTGCCCTCGCGAGCCTGCTGGGTGAGGTTCTGGCCGTACTGCTCCAAGGCCTCGAACTGCACCTTGTTCTGCTGGTCGGTCACGCGCGTGTCGCCGCGCAGTTCGTCGTAGGCCGCTTCGATGGTCTTGCGCGTCACGCCGGCCACGTTGAGGATCTTGCCCGCCGCGCCCTTGTCCTCGGAAAGGGCGATGAGCAGATGCTCGCTCGTGGCGTAGCTGTCGCCCAGCTTCTCGGCGATCTTCACGGCATTGTCGATCACGTTCATGAGCGCCGGGCC
Source organism: Gordonibacter sp. 28C (assembly GCF_003339845.1). GTDB lineage: Bacteria > Actinomycetota > Coriobacteriia > Coriobacteriales > Eggerthellaceae > Gordonibacter. Next base: position 54,724 of record NZ_PPTR01000001.1, on the reverse strand, counting down.
CGGCACGCCGCTCATCATCATGCCGCCGCTGGCGCTCACCTTCGGCATGTGCAGTATCTCGTCGTCCACGTTGGCAAGCAGCTGGAACGGCTCGGCGCCGATGCGCTTGATGATGGCGGACAGGTTGTTCTCCTTCGACTCCAGCAGGGCCTTCAACATGTGGATGGGCTCCGCTTGAGAAGCTTCCGCTTCGGAGGCGATGGTGATGGTTTGCTGCAGGGCCTCCTGCGCGGTAAGGGCCAATTTGTTCAGATTGCCCATGTTCATATAACGTTCCTCCTTCGCTTTCGTCCAATGGCAAAAGCCGAGAATGCAGTGGTTACGGTAAGCGCCGCAGGGCCGTGGTTATGTCGGACGCGCGCACGAGGGAGTTCACGCTTTCGCGCGTTTCCAGCTCGTGCACGCGGTCGGCCAAGCGGCGCACGCGTTTGTGCAGGTCGTCCAACTCGGTGTCGCGCTCGTCCAGGCGACCCTGAAGGTCGAGGATGCGGATGACGCCGGCCAGGTTGATGCCCTCGCCGGTGAGCTCGTTGATAAGCTCGAGCCGCTCGATGTCGGCCTGCGAGTACATGCGCGTGTTGCCGCTCGTGCGCTGCGGCGTGACGAGGCCCTTTTGCTCGTAGGTGCGCAGCGTCTGCGGATGCACGCCGGCGAGCTGGGCCGCCACGCTTATCATGTAGAGCGGCCGGTTGCGGTCGTTCCGATCGTTCATTGCCAGCTCCTCACGTCGTCCGTCGTGGCCGCCAGGAAGTCCTCCATGGCCTTCTTCTGGCCGTCGTTCATGCTCTTCGGCACCTGCACGTCTATCTTCACCTTCAAGTCGCCCGAGCCCTCGCCCTTCACGCGCGGGGCGCCCTTGCCCTTGATGTTGAGCACGGTCTCGTCCTGCGTGCCGGCGGGCACCTTCACGCGCACCTTCGTGCCGTCGGGCGCGGGCACCACGATGCTGGCGCCCAAGGCCGCCTCGGCAACGGTCACGGGGACGTTCACCTCCACGTCGGCGCCCTTGCGGGCGTAATAGGGATGCTCTTCGATCTTCGTCGTGATAAGCAGGTCGCCCGCCGCGCCGCCGTTCTCGCCGGGGCCGCCCTTGCCCTTGAAGCGCAGCCGGCCGCCGTCCACGGCGCCGGCCGGGATCTTAACGGTGAGCGTTTCCTTGTCGGCTCTGCCGGGAACGCGCACGGTCACCAGCTTCTCGGCACCCTGATAAGCTTCGTCGAACGATACGTTCAGCGTCACGTTCATGTCCTGGCCCTTGCGCGGGCGCGGCTGACGTGCGCCGCCCCCGAAGCCCGACATGTCTCCGAAGTCCCAATCGCTGCCGAAGGCGCCGTCGCCGTGGCGGATGCTCTCCAGGATGTCGGCCCAACTGCCGAACCCGCCGCCTCCGCCGCCGAAGATGTCCTCGACGTTCACGTTGCCGCCACCGCCCCATCCGTGCGGGATCTGGTTCTCGTTCGCGGTTCCGTACTGGTCGTACAGCTTGCGCTTCTTTTCGTCGGACAGAACCTCGTAGGCTTCGTTGAGCTCCTTGAACTTCGCCTCGTCGCCGCCGGTGTCGGGATGGTGCGTGCGGGCGAGCTTGCGGAACGCCTTCTTTATCTCGTCGGCCGTGGCCGTGCGTGGAACGCCCAGCGTCTTGTAATAGTCGGGAGTCGCCGCCATGCGCTCCACCTCCTTTACTCTCATGAAGCAGAAGCGGGCCTTATATCCGCCCGCTTCCGCCTGCCTCTATTTCTTATCGTTTCCGCCCTCGTCAGGCGTCTTTTCGCGTTTCGGACCTCCGCTGGTCACGGTCACCATGGCTGGTCGCAAGACCTTCGATCCCATCTTGTAACCTTTCTGGTAAACCTCGGCCACCGTCTCGTCGGGAACGCCGGCGTCGTCGACCGTCGCAACGGCTTGCGCCTCGAGCGCGTCGAACGCCTCGCCCTGCGGGTCGATGATCTCCACGCCGTCCTTCTTAAGCACGTCGACCATCTTCGTATGCACGGCGCTCACGCCGTCCAGCAGGCCCTGCTCGCCGTTCTTCGTCGCGTAGTCGATGGTTCGCTCGAAGTCGTCCAGCACGGGAAGCAGGCTCGACACCAGCTTCTCGGCGGCGCGGGCTTTCTCCATCTCGCGCTGCTCCGTGGTTCGGCGGCGGTACGTGTCCCACTCGGCATGCAGCCGAAGGAACTTGTCCTGCCACTCCGCGGCCTCGGCCTTCGCGGCAGCCACCTGCTCGCTGTCGGTCGGCTGGGCATCCATCGGCTCGCCTTCGAGAGCGGCTTCCGCCTCGGCTACGATGCGCTCGGCGTCGCTGCCCGCGGCCGGCCCGTTCGGGTCGGCCGCCTGGGCGGTGGCGCCGGGCTCAGAGGAGGGGGAAGAGGAGCCGGCGCCCGTGTCTGCGGGGTTCGCGGAAGGCCGAGGCTCCTCGGCCCCTCCGCGCGTGTCTTCGATAGGGATGTTCTTGCCTTCGCCGCGCGGCGAGCGCCCCGGCGAGGGTGTGCTCGGCTTGGCCATGGCGTTACTTCCCTTCCTTGCCGTCGTTCTCGTCGACGACCTCGTAATCGGCCTCGATGGTGTCGTCGGCAGGAGCCGTCTCGGCGGCGGCAGCGGCGGCGCCGTCGGCCGCGCCCTGCGTGGAGTACACGACCTCGGCCAGCTTGTAGCCCGCCTGCTGCATCTTCTCGGTGGCAGCCTTGATGGCGTCCAGGTCGGAACCCTCGAGCGCGCTCTTGGCCTCGGTGATGGCCTCCTGCGCGGCGCTCTTCACGTCCTCGGGGGCCTTGTCGCCCACCTCGGCGAGCGTCTGCTCGGTGGCGTTCACCAGAGCGTCGGCGTTGTTGCGGATCTCGACCTCTTCCTTGCGCTTCTTGTCTTCCTCGGCATGCTGCTCGGCGTCCTTCACCATGCGCTCGACCTCGTCGTCGTTCAACGCGGTGGAGCCGGAGATGGTGATCTGCTGCTGCTTGCCGGTGCCCAGGTCCTTCGCCGACACGTTCACGATGCCGTTGGCGTCGATGTCGAACGTGACCTCGATTTGCGGCACGCCGCGGCGCGCGGCCGGGATGCCGGTGAGCTGGAACTTGCCCAGCGTCTTGTTGTCGGCGGCCATCTGGCGCTCGCCTTGCAGCACGTGCACCTCGACGGACGTCTGGTTGTCGGCGGCCGTGGAGTAGATCTCGGTCTTGCGCGTGGGGATGGTGGTGTTGCGGTCGATCATCTTCGTCATGACGCCGCCCATGGTCTCCACGCCCAGCGACAGCGGGGTCACGTCGAGCAGCAGGATGCCCTCGACGTCGCCGGCCAAAACGCCGCCCTGGACAGCCGCACCCATGGCCACGACCTCGTCGGGGTTCACGGACATGTTCGGCTCTTTGCCGGTGAGCTTCTTCACGATGTCCTGCACGGCGGGCATGCGGGTGGAGCCGCCCACGAGGATGACCTCGTCGATGTCGCCGGCCGCCAGGCCCGCGTCCTTGAGCGCCTGCTCGACGGGCTTCTTCACGCGGTCGAGCAGGTCCTTCGTGATGCGCTCGAACTCGGCGCGCGTCAGCGTGTAGTCCAGGTGCTTCGGGCCGGAGGCGTCGGCCGTGATGAACGGCAGGTTGATGTTGGCCTGCGTGGTGGAGGACAGCTCCATCTTCGCCTTCTCGGCAGCTTCCTTCAAACGCTGCAGGGCCATCTTGTCCTGACGCAGGTCGATGCCGTTCTCGGCCTTGAACTTGTCGGCCAGCCAGTCGATGATGCGCTGGTCCCAGTCGTCGCCGCCCAGGTGGTTGTCGCCCGCGGTGGCCGCGACCTCGAACACGCCGTCGCCCAGCTCGAGCACCGACACGTCGAACGTGCCGCCGCCCAGGTCGAACACGAGGATCTTCTCGTCCTTGTTCGTCTTGTCAAGGCCGTAGGCCAGCGCCGCCGCGGTGGGCTCGTTGATGATGCGGAGCACTTCGAGGCCCGCGATCTTGCCGGCGTCCTTCGTGGCCTGGCGCTGCGCGTCGTTGAAGTACGCGGGCACCGTGATGACGGCCTGCGTCACCGGGGTGCCGAGCTGCTTCTCGGCGTCGTTCTTCAGCTTCTGCAGCACCATGGCGGAGATTTCCTCCGGGGTGTAGTCCTTGCCGTCGATGTCGACGACCGCGCGGCCGTCCTTGCCCTTCTGCAGCTTGTAGCTCACGGTCTTGCGCTCTTCCGGCGTCTCGTCGTACGAGCGGCCGATGAAGCGCTTCACGGAGGACACGGTGTTCTCCGGGTTGGTGACCGCCTGGTTCTTCGCGGCCTTGCCGACGACGCGCTCGCCGTCCTTGCGGAAACCTTCCACGGACGGCGTGGTGCGGTCGCCTTCCGCGTTCACGAGAATTTCGGGCTCGGAGCCCTCCATGACCGCCATGGCGGAGTTCGTGGTGCCCAAGTCGATGCCGAGAATCTTAGCCATTATCCTGTTCCTCTCTGTTGGAGTTGTTACCTAGTTTTTTGTCGTGCTCTGAGGTTCGTTTTCTATGCAAAGAGGCGCGCCGGGGCGCACCTTTCGCCGTCCGAACATCGGGCGACGGCGTTGACCTCTTTGCCGCTCAATCTTCTTTCGACGTTTTGCACTATATAATCTAAGTCTCTCGTTGTCAAGTTATTTCACATATCCATGTAGATGTTTTGTAACAATCAAAACTATACTCATGCAGAAGGGGCGTGGGCGGCACGATGGCGAGCGTTACGCCTTCTGCATGCGTTCGTTTACCGCACGACTCCCGAACGGTTTCTATGTGTGCGACGGATGAAGAAACGAGCCATCGGATCACGTGGGGGTGAATAGAACTTTGATGAAAAGGAGCCGTGCGTTTCACGTGAAACATGCGTACGCCATTCGAGCGGGCGCAGTTCCTGTGCTTCGTGCCGAGCTTCGTCTATCGCACCTCGACCTTCGTCTTTAGACGTCCTGAAGGACTTCGCATACCATTTTTTGAATTTCGACTTTTGGATAATGAAAAAGCTAGCTTCTGTTTCGGCGACGGTTGCAAAATCACGATCGTCCGCACATCGCAGGTGCCGTCGAAAACGCGAAGAGCCCCCGCTCTTTTTGGGAGCGGGGGCTCTTCGGCCGTTTCGGTTTCGCAGGATGTCCTGCAAGGCGCGTTAGTCTTCGACGACCTCCGGGATGGCGCCCATGGGGCACTCCTCGACGCAGTCGCCGCATGCGATGCAAGCGTCCTCGTTCACGACGTCGGCCGTGCCGGCAACCACTTCGAGCACTTCCTGCGGGCAGGCGTCAACGCAAATACCGCAGCCAATGCACTCATCGGCATCGATAACCGGGTGAGACATGTCATTCTCCTTCTCGTCCGAAAAACCCGCGGAAACACGGGTAACTTCCCCAAAAACTTACTGCCCGCAAGATACCATGGTTCCCTGCAAATGCAAGAAAAAACGACGATTTTTCAGGGTGCGGTATAAAAATGTTCACCAGCTAGTCGCGGGCCACCTGCAAGAGCGGGCTGAGAGCCTTTGAAACGAGCTAGCAAATCCTCGGCAGCTGCTCGCCCACGAGCATGTCCAAAATGCGCGTGCCGCCGAACGCCGTGCGCAGGAACACCTTCGAACCGCGCTCGGGCTGCGAGGCGGCCACCTCGCCGATGACGGCGGCGTCGGCGCCGTAACGATTGGCGCGCATGGCGGCCAGCGCGGCGTCGGCCTCTTCGGCGGCAACCACGCACACCATCTTGCCCTCGTTCGCCACCTGCAGCGGGTCGTAGCCCAACATCTCGCAGGCCCCCAGCACGGCCGGCTTCACCGGCACGGCGTCCTCGTCGACGGTGATGTCGGTACCCGACTGCGCGGCCAGCTCGTTCAACGTGGAGGCCAGACCGCCGCGCGTGGGATCGCGGAAGCAGCGCGTATGCGGCGCGGCCGCCAGCACGTCGGCGATAAGGTGGTTGAGCGGGGCGGCGTCGCTTTCCAAGTCGGACGAGAACGACAGCGACTCGCGGCAGCTCATGATGGTGATGCCGTGGTCGCCCAACGTGCCGGTGACGAGCACCTTGTCGCCGGGGCGGCACTGGGCACCGCCCAACTCCACACCCGGGGCGAGCGTGCCCACTCCGCTCGTGTTGACGAACACGCCGTCGCCGTGGCCGCGGTTCACCACCTTCGTGTCGCCCGTGACGAGCGCGACGCCCGCCTCGCGCGCGCATTCGGCCATGGAAGCGCAGATGCGCTTGAGGTCGTCGATGGGAAAGCCCTCTTCCAGGATGAAGCCGCAGCTGAGGTAGCGCGGAGTGGCGCCGCTCGTGGCCACGTCGTTCACCGTGCCGCACACGGCCAAGCGGCCGATGTCGCCTCCCGGGAAGAAATGGGGCGTCACCACGAAGCTGTCGGTGGAAAACGCCAACCGCTCGCCCGGGGCGGGCGTCGGCAGCACCGCGGCGTCGTCGCCGCGCAGAAGCTCGTCGCCCGCATAGGCGGCGAAGAACACGTCGTCGATGATGCGCTTCATCATCGTACCGCCGCTGCCGTGGCCGAGCATGACCGTGGTGTCCATATTGCTCCAATCTTTTAACGTACGTTAGCGCCAAGTTGTCGTCCTGAGCGAGCGAAGCCGCCATGTTGTCATCCTGAGCGAGCGAAGCATTCGACAGTCCGGTGGACTGTCGAACTCCCGAGCACGCGAAGCGAGCGCAGGGAGGCCCCGCGAAGCGGGGACGAAGGATCCCGTGCGGCGACAGCGGGAAGCTCTACTGCTGTCGCCGCACGGGATCCTTTCGACTCCGGCGCTTCGCGCCTCCGCTCAGGATGACAACCTAGGACGTTCGCTCAGGACGATTCCACATCTATATATGTTGTCCGGTGGTGGTGACCACCAGACGGCCGTTCTTCACGCCCTTCGTGCCAAGGATGAGGTTCGCTATGTCCTGCACGAGGCCCGTCTCGCCGCGGAGCACGATGACTTCGAGGCAGTTGTGCTGGTCGAGGTGCACGTGCATGGAAGACACGATGGAGTCGAGGTATTCGTGCTGGATGGCGTGCAGCTTTTCCTGCAGGTCGCTGGCGTGGTGGCTGAACACGATGGTGAGCGTGCCCATGACCTCCGTGCCCGGCGTCGCGCACTCTTCCTCCACGAGCGCGTCGCGCACGAGGTCGCGCACCACTTCGCTGCGATTCTTCGCCAAGCCGCGACGCGCGACGAGCCGATCGAATCGCACGAGCAGATCCTCGGGCATCGCCACCGAAAATCGCATGAGGTCGTTGCTCATGAACGCTGCCTAGACCAGGTTGACGGTAACGTTGCTGGCGGCGTCGGCATCGTCTTCCAGCGCGTCTTTCGCCTCGTCGAGCAGGGCGCGCACGTCGTCGAGCATCGCTTGGGCGGCATGCATCTTCTCGGACACGGTGGCGAAGCCGGCGTCGCCCGCCATGTGCCCTAGCGTGTGCGCCCAGCGGCGCTCCAGCTTCACATGGTCGTCGATCTGTTCGATCATCTGCTCGAACTGCCCGGTGTTCACTCCGTTGGTGCACATAAGCTGCCTCCTGTATCGTTTTACGGCGGGCGCCGAGGCGCGCATCGCCGTTTCCGTTCGTTCTTGTTATCATGATCGTTATACGTGGAAAGTCCGGCGACTGCAAGGCACAGTGTGAAAATTTCCGCAAAAGGTAACATGTACGAGGCGACGCTCGAAGAGACGCGGGAGCTGTTCGCGCCCTACCTCGAGGGCGCACGCTCCGGCACGGTGTGCATCGTGGCGATGCGGGCGCTTGGCGACGAGGCGCGAAGGGCCCTTGAGAGCTCGGCGTCGGCGTTGGGATACGGCCACGCATGCTGCACGTACGCCATCTTGCACCCGGAAGGCGCCGATGGAGATGCGGCGCTCGACGGCCAGGCGCTGTTCCTGTTGGTGGAAGGACTGGACCCGCTGGTCGTTATCGCTGCGGACGCCGTGGCGTCTCGGGCGCTCGGCGGAGCGTACCGGCAAGACGTCCCCGTCGACGCGCCCTGCCGCCTGTTCGGCCGCGACGCCGTGGCGTTCGCGTCGTTCGAGAGCATGTTGGGCGACGCGCAAAGCAAACAGGCCGCATGGGCTCTGCTGAAGAAGCTGCCGAGGTTCGGCGAGCGCTAGCTTAGGGCCCGCGGCAGGTTGACCGTAGGGACAGGCCGTTGCCCGCCCGGCGCGGCACCGGCGCAGACCCCTTGAAAACGATGCGGCGAGCGCACCGCGCGCTCGCCGCATCGTTCAGTCTTCTTCAAGCGTTCAGGCGCCGGGCGGGCAGAAGTCCGTCCCTACGCAAAAACCTCGCGCCCACTGCACTTCGAGGGCGCGGGACCGCCCCGCCGCCGGTGCCTTCCCGATACGCTCGTTTACGCGGTCACCACTTTTTCGGCGGCGTCCAGTAAGTCGTGCACTTCGTCCACCGTCTCAGCCTCGGCGTACACGCGCACGAGCGGCTCGGTGCCGGAGGGGCGCATCATCACCCATGCGTCGCCTTCCAGGTAGAACTTCACGCCGTCGCGGCGGTCGACGTCCACGACCTTCTTGCCGCACACCTCGTCGGGCGCGTAGCCGGGCACGACGCTGGCGCGGAAGTTCGCCATCTGCTCCTCGGTGATCTTGAGGCCGCGGCGCTCGAACTCCAGCTTGCCCACCTTCTGGAACATGTCGTCCACCAGCTGGCCCAGGCTCATGCCGCGCTGCGCCATGGTCTCGGCCAGAAGCAGCGCCATGAGCAGGCCGTCGCGCTCCATGACGTGGCTGGGGATGCCGATGCCGCCGGACTCCTCGCCGCCCAGCATGACGTCGCCCTTCTCCATCTCGGCGTAGATCCACTTGAAGCCCACCGGCGTGCTGGTGAGCTCCAGCCCCAGGCGCTTGCACTGGCGCGCGAGCATGGCCGACGCCGTGATGGTGGACACCACGCGGCCGTGCTGGCCCTTGTCCTCGGCCAGATGGGAGACGAGCAGCGTGATGATGCGGTGCGGGTTCACGAAGTTGCCGTGCTCGTCAACCGCGCCGATGCGGTCGGCGTCGCCGTCGTTGATGAAGCCGGCGTCGAAGCCCAGCTCGGGCACCTTGGCGATGCAGCGGTCGACCCAGGGCGGAATGGGCTCGGGGTGCAGGCCGTCGAACGTGGGATCCTCGGCGTTGTTGATCTCGCACACCTCCACGCCCAGATCGCGCAGCAGCCCGGCGAGGTGCTTGCGGCCCGCGCCGTACAGCGGGTCTACAACCACGCGCAGCCCCGCCTTGCGGATGGCGTCCGCGTCGACGCCCTGCTTGAGGGTGTCGAGGTAGGAGGTCATGAGGTCGACTTCCTCGCAAGCCCCGCGCGCGTCGGTGGCGGTTTCGGGCAGCACGGCCTCCACGCGGTCGGTGAAGTCCTTACCAGCGGCCCCGCCGTCGGCCATGCGCAGCTTCACACCCAGGTACTCGGCCGGGTTGTGGCTGCTCGTGAGCATGATGCCGCCCACCGCGTCGGCGTCCTGCGCCACCGACCAGCACAGCGTGGGCGTGGGACAGTAGTCCTGCGTGAGCCGCACGTTGAAACCGTGGGCCGCCGCGACTTCGGCCGCCAACCGCGCGTAGGCGTGCGCGTCCCGACGACAGTCGTGCCCTACTATGATGGTGCCGGGAGCATCGGCCGGGCGCCCGGCCGAGACCGCATCCTCTTTGAAAATGCGGGCCGCCGCGTCGACGACGCGCACCAGGTTGTCGTCCGTGAAGTCTTCGCCGATGATGGCGCGCCATCCGTCGGTGCCGAAGTGTATGTCTGCCACAGGTTGTCCTTTCCGCACGGGAAACTTCGAAGGCGGGCGGATGATGCGCGCCCGTCATGCTCTCGTATTATAGTCAAAGGCTTCGCCACGCGGCCGAATCTTGCCAAGTCGATGCAGGATCATCATCGAGCATTATCAAAAGAGGTTGAGTTATTCTGAAGCGAAGCGAATCTAAACGGGACAACTCGATTTTTCAAACCGCTTTCCGCAATCAAAAAAATATCGTCGTTTTTCGACTGTTGATTTCACCGTCTTTTTTCGAGCGCGCACTTTTCGAGCGCGCACTCGAAAATCTGCCGTTGTTCTTACGGTACCAAAACCGCGCTTCGAAAAACCGGTACCCGGAAATTGAAAATCGAAAATTGCCATCAGGGTATCTGCACCCGAAAAATCGAAGAGCCACGAGAGCGGGGCCGAAAAGGTTCAGAGCGCCTGACGCGCTGCTGGAATGTTTCACGTGAAACGAGGCTGGACGCAGATCGAGGCCGCAGGGGGGAGCGCGGCCTCGATCTGGACGAGTGAAGAGAGAAAGAGGGAGGAGTTTTTCTCTTGCTCGACGCATATCTTATCTGATGAATTATACTTTGTCAAGAATATCTTTATATTCGGATAAAGATATTCTTGACACGTGTTGCACAAGCGTCGTCCCATGTAAACTACTATGTTGCTTTCGGCGAGAGCGTTCCTCCCCCGCCTTGTTGTCGTTACAATTGCTGCGACGGAAAAGCTCAGGCGCGGCGGCGGCCGGCGCCGGAAACGAAAGCGAGAAAGCCATGGCGAACAAGAGCCTTGCGAAGGACCATGCCGACACCTGCGTGCTCGTCACCGGAGGGGCGGGCTTCATCGGCAGCCACACGTGCGTCGAGCTGCTGAACCAGGGATACCGCGTTGTCGTGGTAGACGACCTGAGCAACTCAAGCGAAGTCGCGCTCGACCGCGTGCGGCGCATCACCGGCGTGGACGATGATCGGCTCGCCTTCTACGAGGCGAACGTGCTCGACCGCGAAGCGCTCGCGCAGGTTTTCGAAGAGCACGACATCGACGCCATCATCCACTTCGCGGGTTTCAAAGCCGTGGGCGAGAGCGTGCAGAAACCGCTCGAGTACTACTGGAACAACTTCGCCGGCACGCTCGTGCTGTGCGACGTGGCGCGCGACCACGGCGTGAAGAACATCGTGTTCTCCTCGAGCGCCACCGTGTACGGCGAACCCGAGTTCATCCCCATCACCGAGGACTGCCCGAAGCACGAGGCCACCAACCCCTACGGCCAGACGAAGAGCATGCTGGAGCAGGTGCTCACCGACCTGTACGTGGGTGACGGCGAGTGGAACGTCGTGCTGCTGCGCTACTTCAACCCCATCGGCGCGCATGAGAGCGGCCTGATCGGCGAGGATCCGAAGGGCATCCCGAACAACCTGCTGCCCTACGTGGCGCAGGTGGCCGTGGGCAAGCTGGAGCGCGTGGGCGTGTTCGGAGACGACTACCCCACGCATGACGGCACGGGCGTGCGCGACTACATCCACGTGGTCGACTTGGCGCGCGGGCACGTGGCGGCGCTCGACTGGATGGGCGGCAAAGTGGGAACTGGCAAAGCCGACACGCTCGGCACCCTCGCCGGCGAACCGGCGGCGGACGGCACGCGGCGCGGCGTGGGCATCTTCAACCTGGGCACGGGCACGGGCTCGAGCGTGCTCGACGTCATCCACGCCTTCGAGCGCGCGTGCGGCAAAACGCTTCCCTACGAAGTGAAGCCGCGCCGCGCAGGCGACGTCGCGGTGAACTACGCCGCCTGCGACAAAGCGCGCGAGGAGCTTGGCTGGACGGCCCAATACGACCTTGAGCGCATGTGCGCCGACGGCTGGCGCTGGCAGTCGCAGAATCCGGACGGCTACGCAACGGCCTAGCGTCCGAACGCGCGCCGCGCGCCGCCCCGAGGAAAGCTCCGGTCCGCCAAATCGACCGGGACTTTCTTTTTCGCAGGAACTCCGCCTATCGGCGTTTCCGTTTGTCCTGGTACATGGCGCGGTCGGCAACATCGAACAGCTCCTGGTACGTCGACCCCTCGGAGGGGTGGCGCGCCGCGCCGACGCTCAGAGTCACCGGCACGCCCAAGTCGCGCGATACGGCCGCGACACGCTCGCGAAGGGCCTCCCGCTTCGCCGACACGACGTCCTCGTCGTCGATACCCGGAACGAACGCGACGAACTCGTCGCCGCCCACGCGCCCGACGGGGTCGTCGCACCGAAACACGTCGAACAGCGCCCGCGCAATGGCGACGAGCATCCTGTCTCCCATGCTGTGGCCGCACCGGTCGTTGATCTGCTTGAAGCGGTCCACGTCGATCACGAACAACAGCCCGCGGTCGCACCGGGCGAGCGCCTCGGCGATCTTCTCCTCGGCGGTGACCTTGTTCAAAGCCTTTGTCAGGCCGTCCACCTGAGAACGCAAGGTAAGCTGCTCCTCCAGGTCGTGCTGCTGGGTGACGTCGACCATCTTCCCGACGACGGCGTACGGCTCGGGCCCTTCGTACAGGTACCGGAAAGTGATGGAGAACCAACGGTACTCGCCGGAGAGCACGCGCACGCGAACGGTGGCCTCGCGCGTCTCTCCCGGCGGCGACGGATTCTTCAGCACCTCATCGATCTCGGCAAGATCGTCTTCGTGGAAGTCGACGAGCGTCAGGTTCCGCTCCAAGTAGCGCTCCCGCCGCAGACCGTCGAGCGAGAACACGTTGCGGGCGTTGGGGGTAAGCTCCAAAACATCGTCGACGTAGGAGTATTCGAACAGCACCGTGTCGGAAAACTCCGCAAGCACGGCGTAGCGCTCGGCCTCCCGTAACGCGCGTCGGCGGAAGCGGCTTATGACGAGAGCGACCGCGATGCACGCAACGGCGCTGACGGCGACGAGCGCCGCTCCGGCGATCACGGTGTCGCGCAGAATAACCTGGGAGTATTCGGCGATCGTGTTCTCTTGGGTGATGTTGACGATGGTCCAATCGTTCACGCTGAGTCTCACGGAGGTGAAGAACAGCATCTTGCCGTCGCGCTGCCCGATGGGCACCGTGGCGACGTCGTTGTCGTTCTCGACGTTCGCACGCATCTCCTGCACGACAGAATCCGAAAATCCGTTATCGCGCAGCACATCGTACAAGTTGAGGCCGTCGTACAACTCCGATTCGTCCGAATCGGTGATGATAGTCCCGTTGCCCTTCATGAGCACGGACCCCAGAAGCGCGACCTGGGACTTGATCTGCTTGGTTTCGATGAGGCTGTGCGCATTCACCACGCTGCGCAGCACGCCCACGACCTCGCCGTTCTTCTTCACCGGTTCGGCGATGCTGTAGAAATACCCGCCCAATCGGTTTGATTTGCGCACGTCCGACGCCACGTCGTCGCCGGCCTCGATCTTGTCCAGCGTTTCAAGGTCCTGCTCCGAGGAGGCGTCGATCCCTGCTTCGAGCGACGCGATAGAGGAATACGTCACCCGGTACGATCCACGCTCGTTCCACGATTCCAAAAACTCCGTGAACACCGCTCCTTCAGGGTCGATGTCCGACGATTCCGCCAACGTTCTTATAGTCGATATCGTATTGCGGATCTCGCTCATGGACGATTCCACTTCGACTTTCTGCGCCGTGGTGAAATCGTTCATCCCTTCGCTCGACATCTTGTAGAACTCGTTGCTGAGCGACAACGAGTAAGCAGCGAACACCCCGTACACGACGAGGCCCGCGACAAGGATCGATGCGCCGAAAACAGCGATGGTGCGAGGAGAATCGAACAAGCGCCGACGAGCGCGCCGCCCGCCCAACGTGTTGTCGCGTTCTCCCATCCGGTGGATTCTTCCTCGCTATCGAACAGCCGACCGAAAACGCAAGGTTTTTCAGCCGTCGGCTGCATCACGGAATCGTCAGTATGCCTCGGGCGGATTGAAAAAACAAGGTCGCCGAAAAAGCGGTCTCGTTTCGTTACGCGGCGCCGCCCGCCCCTGCCGTGCCGGCGGGACGGGCGGCGGTTCGCGTTTCGGGTTGAAGGCTAGGCGGCGTATCCGCCGGCAGGCGCATCCGGGTAACCGGAATAATCACCGCCGGAGTAGTCTTCGCCTCCATTGTCGTAACCGGCACCGTCATCGAGGTAGTCGCTGCTGTATCCGTAATTGGGGTCGTAGTTGGGGTCGTAGCCCGAATCGTAGCCGGAACCGCTGCCGTACGAATCGGCGCTGTATCCGTAACCCCCCGAGCCTCCGGAGCCCGACGAGTACGAGCTCGACGTGCTCGACCCGGACGAATAACCCGGACCGGACCCCGTGACGCCCACGATGCTGCTGGGATCGCCGCCTTCTTCGACCACTTTCATCATCTGCTTCGTGGCCGTAGGATCGTTCAGCACGTAAGACTGGCCGTCTACCAGCTCGTTCATGAACACGGTGGGCGCCATGGCGGAGTACACCGTCAAATCGCCCTTGCCCTTGAACTGCTCCGCCAAAGCGACGATGTCGGTGACCGACAGATCCGTCGTCACGCACTTCGCCGCGCTCTGGACAATGCCGGGAAGCTCGGTGACGGGCATTTCGAGAACCTTGTTGACCAAGGCCATGATGAGCTTGCGCTGGTTGGCCGTGCGGGTGAAGTCGCCGTCGGCGTAAGCGCGGCTGCGTGCGAACACGAGGGCCTGGTCCCCATTTAAATGCTGCGGCCCTTCCTCGATGATGATGCGCTCGCCATATGGGTTGTCCGTAGTGTTGTCGGCGTCCGTGTCGTCGATGCGCTCGTCGACCTCCACGTCCACGCCGCCAACCACGTCAACGAGCTGAATCAGGCTTTCGAAGTTGACTTCAGCGTAATGCGAGATATCCACACCGAGAAGCTGGCTGGCTTCCCTGATAGTGGAAGAAACGCCGCCGTAGTTGTACGCCGCATTGAATTTCGCACGGCCGACACCGTCTATCTCGATCATGGTATCGCGCGGGATGGACACGAGTTCGGCCAGGTTCTTCGTGGGATCCACGTACACGACGATGTTCGTGTCGGAACGGGCGCCGTCTTCGTCGCTGCCCGCACGGGCGTCGGAACCCACGAGCAGCATGTAAAACGGCTCGTCGAAGCTCTTCTTCGGAGCGAGAACGTCTTGGATGGCCTGCATCTCCTCCGACGTTTTGTTGCCGGAAAGCTCGCTGTTGATGGAATTGACGTACAGGGCGAACGCCGTGCCGCAGCCCACGACGGCCACGAGAACGGCGGCGAGCACGCCGATGGCGATTTTCTTGCCGCGACCCATGCGCTTGCCCGCGTTGCGGGAATACTGGGGATTGTTGCGGGAATACTGGCTTGCCGCCGACTGCCGCGAGTAGGCGGTGTTGGCGCTGCGCCCCTGGCTGCCGGGGGTATATGCCGATCGGTACGCCGAAGGACTGGCTTGCTGGCCTCCCCGGGAGAATTGCTCTGCGGCGCCCCTCGAGGCAATGCGTCCCGATTGGGCGGCTTTCGCCGAGCGCACGGCACGCGCAGACTGGGGTGCGCGCGACGAGCGCGCAACCGGTCGGTTGGTGCGAGAGTTTCGTGACGCCATGTACTTCTCCTCAACAGCCTCGGCCTTGCAGCGCGCAGGCGCAACGCAGGGCCGGCGGGCGCGCCGCCGCCGATTATTCCGATGGCGTCGGCCGCGCAGGCGAAGCTCGCGTCAAAAACGAGCGCCGATCCGCGCCGCCGCGATTCCACCCGGGCGACGTTCGCTTCATCGTCCGAGGTGGTATGCGCAAACCGCACAACATACCCGTATATTCTATCACCGATGGTCAATCCGCCATAAAAATGGCATGGCATAGGGACAAACCATTCACAGCCAAGCATTTCTCGGCAATTCGCCAAAACGTATTCTTGCGGTTACATCGTTCGCCGCAAGAGCGGATAGGCTTTTGTTCATGGTGAACAAAGTCGGACAGACGACAGGCGCTTCGCATGCGGCTCCAGACTATGGAAACGAGGATTCCATCGTGCTGGGCCGCAACGTCACGCGCTTGCGCAAGCAGGCCAAGATCACCAAGCAGAAGTTCGCCCTCATGGTGAACGTGGGGCGGCCCTTTCTCAATCGCATCGAAAACGGGACCGCCGATCCGCGGCTTTCCGTCATTCTCCGCCTTGCCGCCGCGTTGGACACCACGCCGCAGGAATTGCTGACCGACCAAAGCGAAGCCCCCACGAAAAGCGATGCCTCGACGCGCCATGCGCGCTTGGGCTGATCACGCCCTCTCTTGCTGAACGGCCCGACCTCGGCGCTTGAACAGCAGGTAGGCCAATCCGGCGCCAAGTCCCCCGCCTGCAGTGTCGACGATCCAATCCACGGGATCGCACATGCGCCCCGGCACGAACAGCTGGTGGAACTCGTCGGTAGCGCCGTACAAGCTGGCGCATGCGACGCCCACGAGGCAGGCGCGCCGCAGCGGCATATGGCACCGCAGCGCGTTCGCCAGCAAAGCCCCGAACAGCGTATACTCGCAAAAATGGGCGATGGAAGACACCGCGTCCGCATCCGGCCCGAGCAATTGGGCTTGCACGGCCTTCAGCTCTTGGAACAGATACGAAAGCGGACCCAGGTCGCGATCGAGGCCGGTGTCGGTGTTCGACGACATGAAGAATATGAAGCAGGCCCATAGCACGACGAGCGCCCAGCTCGCAACGACGAAGGCCGTCGATTTCCTTGGCATGGTGGCAATCCCTTCTCGGCGGTTCTCTACAACTGGTCGACGAGGCTGCGCAGCTTGTGCACAAGGCCCTGGGGTATCGGCACGTTTTCGCAGTTCATGGCATGTACATCTTCGACGCATTTGATGGCTGCGTGCAAAGCGCGACTGGCGCCGTCCTGCGTCTTGGGACGAAGCTGGCCAAGCCGTCGCTCGCTATGGATGCGACGAGCTCTTCGAGCTCGTCTTCTTCCATGGAGTAGTCGTTGTCGGGGTGCGGCTCGATCGCATCGAGGGGCAGGGACAGCGTCCTGTACGACGACCGGGCGGCGCTTCGGCTCATGGCCGCCTACCCCATCAAGTCGACGAGCATGCGAGGGTCGTCGATGACGAGATCGGCCGAGGCCTCGCGCAAACGCTCGGCGGCATGGTAGCCCCAAGACACGGCCACGGCCAAAGTGCCGGCGTTGCGGGCCACGGCGACGTCGCCCGTCGAGTCGCCCACATAGGCGGTGCGCTCGGGCACGGATTCCAACTCGGCGATCGTTCGCAGCAGTCCGGCGGGGTCGGGTTTGCGCGGGATGTCGGCGCTTTCCCCGTGCGCGACGGCGAACAGCCCGGGCAGGTACGTGCCGATGACGTCCTGCACACCTGCATCGAACTTGTTCGAAAGCACGCCGAGCCTCGCGCCGCGGCGCTTGAGCTCGGCCACGGTCTCGGGAATGCCGGCGTAGGCTTTCGTCAGCTTGTGCCCGTACTGAGGATAGAGTTCCTTCCAGCGGCCCATGGCGGCCTCGACGGCGGCCTCGTCCGCATCTGCGGGAACGGCTTGGTACATGAGCGCCTTCACGCCGTTGCCCACGAAACCGAGTATCTCGTCGGTAGTCCGCTCGGGAAACCCGCACTCGCGCAGCACGGCGTTCGTGAGAGCCACCAAGTCGGGCAGCGTGTTCAGCAGCGTGCCGTCGAGATCGAACACGAACGTGTCGACGCGCGGCGGCGCACCGGCCCCGGCGTGCGTTGAGGATGCGATTGCGGTTTCCATGGCGTTACCTCGGCTCATGATACGAAAAATCCAAGCCGAAGCTTGGATCGTGGGTTGCTATGGAGCGGGTGACGGGACTCGAACCCGCGAATACAAGCTTGGGAAGCCTCTATCCTTCTTGGTTCGCTTCTGCCCAAATTCCCTGTCTGACCTCGCATCCTTTTATTACCGAATTCGATTCTACCAAAAGTACTGGACAAAGTACTGGAAAACTCGTGCGATTCTCAAATGTTCCCGTTTTGGGGTCGGTAAGAGCGAAGGCCGCCAAAACCGGCGACCTTCGACTGAAATCTATGGAGCGGGTGACGGGACTCGAACCCGCGAATGAGAGCTTGGGAAGCTCTTGCCTTACCACTTGGCCACACCCGCATGCTAACGGATTATAACCTTACATCCCCCTCTCTTTGAAGATAATTATCGAATAATCCATCGAAAGGATCAGGCAGTCCGCCTCAGGAAGTTCATGTACCTGGTTCCGATGCCGAGCCCCGTGTTGGGCACGTAGCCGGCGTAGAGGTCCAGGGTGTAGGCGGAGCTCGCATGGCCCATCAGCACCGAAACCGTCTTGATGTTCTCGCCGTTGGCGAGGTTCAAGGTGGCGAAGGTGTGGCGCAGGGCGTAGGGCCTCATGCCCTCGAACCCGGCCTTGGCTACGAACCGCTGCCAGTTTCTCAGCCAGTTCTGGTAGGACCAAGCTTTCATCCCCGGGCTGCAGAGCGGCATGCTCATGGTGGGCTTGAATCCGAGCTCGCGCATCTCCTGCGACTTCAGCTCGATCCAGAGCTTCGCGATCTGCGCCGTGTACTCGTCGACGGGGATCGAGCGCCTGGAGGCGTCGGACTTGGGGTAGTCGACGATCTTCTTCCCGTCGCGGCTGACCACGCTCGTGATCTTGATGAGCGTCTCGTTCTCCCCGAAGATGATGTTGCCAGCGCGCACCGCGAGCATCTCCTCCGGCCGCATCCCCGTGTTGAGGAGCAGCAGCAGCAGGCTGAGCTTCATGAAGCCGAGAGAAAGCGCCTCAGTCTCGTGCAGGAACCGCGCCGCCTCGTCCGCCATGAGGGGGTCGATGAGCGGCCTGCTCTTCTTGAACACGCGGGTGAGGAACTTCGCCTTCGCGACGTTCTTCGCGATGTCGTCCTTTTCGAGGGCGTAGTTCATCACCTCGCGCAGGAACTTCAGTATCTTCGCCTGCTTGTCCGGCCCCGCCACCTTGATGGGTTTGTAGGGTTTGGCGAGGGTGCCGTGCTTCTTCGCCCACTCAGCGGTCTTGCGGTTCTCCTCCCACGCGCGCTGCCGTTCGAGCGCCCACTTCTCGGACAGCTCGGGCACCTTGAGGAGGCATTCCTCGATGTCCTCGGAAGTCACCTCGCTTATGGGGATGCTCCCGATGGTGGCGCTCACGTATTTCGCGTGGGATGTTTCGTTCCTGATGGTTCCGGCGGAGACGGAGCCGTTGCTGCGGATGGCGATGTAGCGCTCGATGTAGTCGCCCAAAGGCGTCGTGCATAGGCCGGGTTCTCGCCCGCTTTCCTCCTGCTTCACCCAGCCGCGCTCTTCCAGCTTGCGCTCCAGCTCGGCGTTCTTCTCGTCTTCGAACGCCTCCGTCTGGGTTTTCAGGTCGTCCCTCTTGTTGAGGGCGAAGACGTTCCGGACCAGCTTCCTCTTGCCGTCGAAGTAGGCGCGGTACTCCTCGGGGATGCGGATGGTGAGCTCGTACTGCGTCGCGCGGGAATCCTTGCGCCTCCGCCTCGGCAGCCCTTTCTTCTTGCGCGCCTCGTCTACGTCATAGGGCTTGTCGCATCTGAGCTTCTTCATGGCTGGAGCCTTCCTCGCTTGGGCGACCTCGGTAGAGGTAGTTGAGGAGGCCCAGCTTCGGCACCAGCCAGCGCACCCCGATCCGGCACCCCTGCAGCTCCCCGCGACCAAGCAGCTTGCGGATCTCCTGCCCCGTCGCGCCGGTGAACGCCGCCACCTGGTCGGGCGTCATCATGTAGGGGTAGTCCTCCAACATAAACAGGTAGAGCCCGTCGGGATCCGCCGCCAGAAGCCTGGCCTCGTCGATTCCGATGTCGCCAGATTCGTTTTCCATAGCTGCCCCCTTTCTTCAAAAGGCGGCTTGCGCCGCTAATGATGGTCCTCGCCCGGGATGATCGCTATGATGCGACAGAGCGTCTCGCATGTTCGCGAAGCCGCCAAGATGCCGCTACGGCATACCGAGCTGAATATGGGATTGATGGAACGACGATACGCTCGATGCGGTTGTCAAAGTGCTGCAGAGCCATACACGCATGTTTCGCCTGTAGCGCGAGAGCATGGACGACGCCGCAGAGGCAACGCTAGAGCCTTTGCGCGGAAGATGGCTGAAATGGTGTCAAAAGAGGAAGAAAGATTCTCAAAATGGCCAAGGCGGCCACATCGATCTTGCTGCAATCACTCAGAGTAAGCGCAGGTTGATTTTTGCCAACAAACAAAGCCGTACCTAACTGCCGAATAAGCAGTAAGGAATGTATCTAACGTGAGCGCAGGGGTTTTACAGCGAAAACAATGGTACGTGCTCTTTGCAGTCGGACAAAACATTGCGCTCGTGGGTGGACGGTTCGGCCTGTAAGAGCAGAAGCCCGACCAAGCGGTGCCATCAATAGCGGTTGACCCCGCAGCGCTCCTTAATTTCGCGGATATCGGGTGGCATGTCCGCGGGATCCATCGAATGGGGAACCTCGGTGGATCCCGCTTCGAGCGCCTTGTCGTAGAACCAACACTTGTAAGTGATGAAGTCGAGCGTGTGCTGCAACTTCGCCATCTCCTCCTCAAGCGCCTGCTTGCGCGCGTGGAACATGCTCCGACGCTGCTCGATGGTGCCGTCCCCTTCGAGGTACCAATCGACGAACTGCTTGATTTCCTTGATGGTGAGCCCCGATTTCTTCAAGCGCTCGATGAATTGAATCCATTCGAGATCGTCCTCCCCGAACATGCGCATGCCGCTGCCGCTGCGGTTCATATGGGGCAACAGCCCTTCTTTATCGTAGTAACGCAGCGTCGATGCGGAGAGCCCCATCTTTTTCGCAGCATCCCCGATGGTGTAGAGCATGGCGAGTCCTTTCGCGGTTTTTTGAAAACACCCCTTGACTTAAAGTTAACTTTAAGTTTTAGCATCCAACTATAAGCTTACGGACGTATCGTACCGCGTCGCATCGGATTCGTAAAGTCCGCAGCAGCGAGGCACGACGGAGGCAACCTTCGAAGGGCACCCTGGGCAACGCCAACGGATGGGAGTGATCATGGAGAAAAGAAAGATCGGAACGCTGGAAGTATCGGCCATGGGGCTGGGATGCATGGGGTTCAGCCACGGCCACGGCCCCGCGCCGGAGCACGACGAAGCGATCAAGCTGATCAGGGCGGCTCACGACAAGGGATGCACCTTCTTCGATACGGCCGAGGGCTACGCGAAGGGAGCGAACGAGGAGCTGGTGGGTGAAGCCGTGAAGCCCTTCCGCGGCGACATCGTGCTGGCCACGAAGCTGCACATCCCAGAAAACCCCGACGACCTGGGCAAGGCCGTGCGCCAACACCTCGACGCATCCCTCAAGCGTCTGCAAACCGACTACGTCGACGTGTACTACCAGCACCGCATGAATAAGACCGTCCCAGCTGAAGACGTGGCCGTGGTCATGGGCGAGCTCATCGCCGAAGGAAAGATCCGGGGGTGGGGGCAGTCCCAATCCAGCGAGGACGAAGTGCGTCGCGCGCACGCCGTCACGCCGCTGACCGCCGTGCAGAGCGAGTACTCGATGATGGAGCGCATGTTCGAGCGCGACGTCATCCCCGCCTGCAAGGAGCTGGGCATCGGTTTCGTGCCGTTCTCGCCGCTCGGCGAAGGATTCCTGAGCGGCAAGTACACCGAGCGCGACGTGTTCGTGGGGGACGACGTGCGACGGGCCATCACGCGCTACAAGAAGGAGAACATCCGCGCCAACCAGCCGCTGCTCGACCTGCTCCACCGCATCGCCGGCGAGCACGAGGCGACGCCCGCGCAGATCGCGCTGGCCTGGATGCTATGCAAGGAAGGCTTCATCGTGCCCATCCCGGGCATGAGAAGCATCGCGCGCTTCGACGAGAACTTCGGCGCCTGCGACGTCAAGCTGTCCTCCGACGACATCGCGCGCATCGAAGGTGAACTCTCCCGCATCGAGATCCACGGCAACCGCACCGACGAAGACATCATCGGCTTCGACTACCGGTAAAAGCGATGACGAAGCCACGCCCAGCCCCTCTCCGTCGCCTGCGCTTCGCGCTCGACGTCCTTATGACCAGCGCCCTTATGGCGCAAATGTGCTACCCCTTCACGGGCGACACGCTGCATCTCTGGATCGGCATCGCCTTCGCGGCGCTTGCGATCGCCCACATCGTCCTCAACCGGTCTTGGTTCGCGCAGCTTGCGCGGGGGCGCTGGTTCGTCCTGCGCATCGTGCGGGCGGCGGCGGTCTTCCTCGGGCTGGCCGCGCTGGTCGCGGTGCCGGCAAGCGGAATCCTCATGTCGCCGATAGGGCTTGCCGCCCTGCCCGAGATCGCGGGCATGTCGACCATCCGGCTTATCCACTTGGCGGGAACCTATGCGGCGTTCGTGCTGTTCTCGCTGCATCTCGGCCTGAACATCGCGCGACTCCGGAAGCCGTCGGCATCGGGTAAGACCCGCCCGGCAGTTCGCATCGCCGCATGCGCGCTGGTCGCGATCGACGCCGCTTACGGCGCTTTCGCGTTCGGAAAGCACGGAATCGTCGACTACCTGACGTTGCGCAGCCAGTTCGCGTTCTGGGACTACAATGCGCCGATTGCGTTGTTCGCCTTCGATTACGCCTCGATGATGGTGCTCTTCGCAGCCCTCGGATGCACGCTGGGCGCGCTCGCCTCGCCTCGACCCTCGGCCGCCGATCCATCGCAACAGCCCGCAGCGGATCGGCGGATCGCCGTCAAGCGGAGCCGCTTCGGCGCAGGAGCGCGTCTTGCCGCCGCCGGTGCGCTCATCGCCCTCTCTGCGGCCTTCATCGTCGGAGGCAGACTGGCGACGGCGCGCGAGGGCCAGGCGACGTGGTCGTCGGAAAGCTCGACATGGACGAGCGCTTCCGCTCCCGTTGGCTCGGACACGACGCAACCCGACCCCCAAACCGTCGCCGTCGAAGCGCCGCGCATCCTCGTCGCTTACTTCACCTGGGCAGACAACGCCGTCATCGAGGATCCAAGCGCTCTCGACGTCGACGCCGTGACCACAGCGAGCGTGTTGCCGCCCGGAAACGTCGGCCTCGTCGCCCGGCAGGTTCAGGACGAGACCAACGGCGACCTCTACGCCATCGTCGCAAAGGAGCCTTACCCCAGCGACTACGACGCCTGCCTGGAGCGCGCCATCCGGGAAAGCGATGCCGGAACACGGCCTGAACTGACGGGGACCGACATCGACGTGGAAGAATACGACGTCGTTTTCCTGGGCTTTCCCAACTGGTGGTACTCCTGCCCCATGGCCGTGCTCTCGTTTCTCGAGCAGCACGACTTCTCGGGCAAGAGCGTGATCCCCTTCTGCGTCCACGGCACGGGCGGCTTGGCAAGAAGCGTGCAGGCGATTCGGGAAGCCGCGCCCGGCGCCCAAGTGCTCGACCCTTTGGGCATAAGCCGCGAGACCGCGTCGTCGTCCGAGGAAGCCGTCGACAGCTGGATCGCCAGCTTGGATATTTCCTGAACAGGGCGTAAGAAACGCCGACAACCGACCACCTACGAACGAAACGAGGAGAAACATGAACTGCAAGACAACCGCTTTCAAGCCCTTCCCCCTGCTCGTCGCCGCCAGCCTCGCGCTGCCCCTTGCCGGCTGCGCAAGCGAGGAGACCGGAGCCCCGGCTGTCGAGCCGACGACGCAGGCTCCCGAACCCGAGCAAGCCGAGCAGGTCGGGAAAGCCGACGAGCTACCATCGGACAGCAAAGTGCTGGTCGCCTACTTCAGCAGGTGGGAGAACAGCGTGCAAACCGGCGACGTGGACACCATGACATCGGCGAGCGTCGTGGTGCAGGGCGACGAGATCACCGGCACCACCGAGTACGTCGCTGACCAGGTAGCCGCCTACACCGGGGGCGACCTGTTCCAGATGCGCACGTCCGAGCTCTATCCCGAGGACTTCGACGAAACGGTGGACGCGGCGCACGAGGAGCGCGATGCGCCCTACCTGCCCCCTCTGCAGAATACGGTGGACAACCTGGACCAGTACGACGTGGTGTTCCTGGGCTTCCCCATCTGGAGCTCCACCGCGCCCAACGCCGCTGCCTCGTTCCTGGCAGAGAACGATCTGTCGGGCAAGACCGTGGTGCCCTTCTGCACGCACGACGGCTACGGCCAAGGATCGAGCTTTGCACGCGTCGGAGAGTTGTGCCCCGCTTCGACGGTACTCGAAGGGCTGGCCGTGCCCGCTGCGGAAGTGCAAAGCTCGCAGACCGACGTGGTAGCCTGGCTCGAAAGCATCGGCGCACCGCACGTGGAAGAGAGCCCCTCGCAGCAAGCCGGGGAAACACCGGTCTCCATCGACATCGGCGGCACGGCGATCGAGGGCGTGCTGTTCGACACTCCCGAGGCCCGCGCGTTCCAAGCCATGATGCCCTGCACGATCTCGATGGTCCGCTACGGCGACCGCGAGTACTACGGGAGCATCGAGGGCTCGATAGAAACTGACGAGACGGGGGACCTCTCGTTCGAGGACGGGGCGATCACCTACTGTCCCACGAACAACACGGTCGCCTTCTTCTTCTCGCAGTCGAGCAACCCCGACCTCACCATGGGAGTGATCCCCATCGGACGCGTCACCTCCGACCTCGCGGCGTTCGATGCGATGGGCAGCCGCGTTGAAGCAAGCTTCCAAAACTAAAACGACGACCGACCGCGAAGAAACGAGGTTCACCATGGACAATCTCATCGATCGCCGAACGTTTATCCTGGGGGCGGCTGCAGCGGGCATTGCGACCCTCGCTGGCTGCTCGACGACGGATGACGAGCTCGATGGTTCGGAAGACGCGCCTTCCGAACCGAATCCGCCCGACGCTGCGGAGCAGGACGAAGCGGTTCTGGACGAGCAAGCCGCACAAGAGCCGCCCAGGGTCTATCTGACTCGGAGCATCGATCCCGACGGGCTGTCGCGAGCCTTCGGCGCGCTGGAAACGAGCTTGGAGGGCCCCGTGGCCGTCAAGGTGTCCACCGGCGAGGCGGGCAGCAACTACCTGCGCGCCGAGCTTATCGGAAGCTTCGTGCAGTCCCTCGACGGCGTCATCACCGAATGCAACACCGCCTACGCCGGGCCGCGCGGCGATACGGAAAGCCACCTTCAGCTTGCGGCCGACCACGGGTTCACCTCGTTCGCCGACGTCGACATCATGGACGCAAACGGCTCTTTGAGCCTGCCCGTCCGCAACGGCGTGCGCCTCCAAGAGAACCTGGTGGGCGCGAACTTGGCGAACTACCGCTCGATGATGGTCTTGTCGCATTTCAAGGGACATCACATGGACGGCTTCGGAGGGGCGCTCAAGAACATGTCGGTGGGGATCGCGTCGGCAGCCGGCAAGTGCCTCATCCACAGCGCCGGGGTCAGCGACAGCGACCGGCTGCTCGACGAAACGCCGCAGGACAGCTTTCTCGAGGCGCTGGCGGAATCGGCATTGTCCGTCGCCGACTACTTCGAGGGGCGCATCGTCTACGTCAACGTCATGAACCGGCTCTCGGTCGGATGCGACTGCCAGTCGTATCCTCCCGAACCGGCCATGGCCGATGTGGGCATCCTCGCTTCCCTCGATCCTGTGGCCCTCGACCGGGCCTGCACCGATCTCGTGTACGCGGCCGAAGACGGCCAGGCGCTTGTCGAGCGCATGGAATCGCGCCATGCCTCATACGCGCTCGACCATGCCGAAGCGATAGGCGTTGGATCGCAAGCGTACACCCTCATCGACATAGACTAGCTGAAAAGAACACGGCAAAGGAAAGCAGCAACATGAAATCCAACAAGAACTACCTGGTTCCCATTCTATTCTTAGGAACGTTCGGCATCCTCTGCACCGAGACGGGAATCATCGGCATCCTGCCCCAGATCGCCGCCCGGTTCGGCATCGACCTCGCGCAGGCCGGCCTGCTCGTGAGCCTGTTCGCGCTCGCGGTCGCCGTCTCGGGAGCCACGCTGCCCGCGGCGCTCTCGCGCGTGAACCGTAAGACGATGATGCTCGTCGTGCTGGGCGCGTTCGCCCTCGGCAACGTCGTGTTCGCGTTCGCTCCCACCTTCGAGGTGGCGCTCGCTGCCCGCGTTCTGCCGGCCTTCCTCCACCCGGTGTACTGCTCCGCCGCGTTCGCGCTGGCCGCGGCGTCGGTGTCGGAAAGCGAGGCGCCCAAGGCCACTTCGAAGGTGATGATGGGCGTGTCGCTGGGAATGGTGGTGGGCGTGCCGTTGTCGAGCCTTCTGGCCAACGCGCTCTCCGTGCAAGCGGTCATGATCGCGTTCGCGCTCATCAACGTCGTCACGTTCATCGGCACGCTTCTGCTCGTCCCCTCCATGCCCGTCGCCCAGAAGATGAGCTACGCGCAGCAGGTGTCGTCGGTCAAGAGCCCCCTCGCGGTGGCGTCGCTTGCCGCGACCGCCTTCATCCAGGCGGCCATCTTCGCGACGTACGCCTACGTCGCCGAGTACCTGGGCGACGTGATGGGCATAGAGGGGAACGCGCAGTCGGCCCTCCTGCTGGGATTCGGCGTGGCGAGCCTGCTGGGCAACTACCTGGCCGGGCGGCTGCTCTCGAAGGCGGCGCGGGCGACGCTGCTCGCCTTCCCCGTCGCCGTGCTGGCCGTCTACCTGCTTCTGTACTTCGGAGCCGATGTCTTCCCGCTCGCCGTCGCCGCCGTCGTCGTGTGGGGGCTGGCGTACGGCTTCGGCAACAACGTCCAGCAGTTCGCGACCTCCACGTCCATGCCCGACGCGCCCGACTTCGCCAACGGGCTGTTCATCTCGTTCGGCAACATCGGCATCACCCTGGGAACCGCGGTGGGCGGCGCGGCCCTCGCGGCCTTCGGCCCGCAGGCCACCGTCGGCGCCTCCGTCGCGTTCGTCGTGCTGTCCGCGGCAAGCCTCGTCGTCCGCTCGCGGCTCGTGCGGAACCGAGGCTAGCAGGCACCCACGCTCGGAGCGTTCATCGGCATATTCGCCATGGCGGTAGGCACGACGGCACGGCGTTGGGTACGACGAGGGCATTGACGGCCATCCCCTGCTGGCGCTGCCCACGGCGAGCACATAGCCGATGGATAGAAAGATACGCCAACCGAACAAAGAAAGGAACATCATGCGAAAGAAGACACTGGTGGCATACTTTTCGGCAAGCGGAACGACGGCGCGGGCGGCCAAGGCGCTTGCCGAAGCCGTCGGCGCCGATCTGCACGAGATCGTGCCCGAACGGCTCTACTCGACGGCCGATCTGAACTGGAACGATCGCTCAAGCCGCAGCTCGATGGAGATGAACGACGCGGCGGCCCGCCCTGAAATCAAAAGCAAGGTGGCCGGAATGGACGACTACGAGGTTGTCTTCGTGGGCTTTCCCATCTGGTGGTACGTTGCCCCGCGCATCATCGAAACGTTCTTGGAAAGCTATGACTTCTCCGGCAAGACCGTCGTGCCCTTCGCCACATCGGGCGGCAGCGACATGGGCGGCACCGAAGCGATCCTGAAAAAGCGCTGCTCGGCGCAGACCGACTGGCGTCCGGGCAAAATGCTCAACGGACGCCAGTCGGACAAGGCGCTGCGCTCGTGGGCGGACGGGCTCGGCCTGTAGGAGCAGGCGCCCGCCCACCCGGAGGCACCGAAACGAAGGACACATGAATAGGAGACACACCATGCAAGAACAAACAGTCACGAGCCTCGACCGCCGCCGCTTCCTCAGGCTCGCCGCAACGGCAGGAGCGACGCTGCTCGCAGGCGGGGCGATTGCCGGCTGCTCGGCCGAAAGCACAGAACCGCGCGGCGGCACCCCGAACGCCGCATCCGATCAATCGGGAGATTCGACTGCAGCGACATCCCCCGAAGCAAATGCCCCCGCCTCCCCCAAAACGCTTGTCGCCGTCTTCTCGTGGTCGGGGCACACGCTGCAGGTCGCCGAGCGCATCCACGAACTGGTGGAAAGCGATCTTTTCCGAATCGAGCCCGCAGAACCTTACACGAGCGATTACAACGCGGTGCTCGACGTCGCCCAGCGGGAGCAGGACGACGACTATCGCCCTGCGTTGGCGGCATCGGTTGAGAACTGGGACGATTACGGCACCGTCTACCTGGGATTTCCCGTGTGGTGGTACCACGTGCCCCAGATCATCAAGACGTTCGTAACTGAGCACGATCTCGCGGGCAAGAACGTGGTGGTGTTCGGCACGAGCGGCGGAAGCAGCATAGCCGGCACGGTTCCCGACATCGAGGCGCTGTGCCCGAACGTGACGATCTCCGGAAACATCACGCTCGACGGCGACACCGTTTCCTCCCAGCTCGATCGCGTAGACGCATGGCTCGGCGATTTGGGGCTGCGGTGAGCGAGACGGCCATCCCCAGAAGAGCTTTCTTGAAGGCGGGAGCCATCCTCGGCAGTGCGGCAATTGCGGGCGGATTCGGTCTTATAGGCTGCTCTCCGTGGATTCCGCGGTCAGCGACGACGGAAAACCGCGACGAAGCCCTGGAAGATGAAGGCGGTGCGATGAACGACACAGCGGCATTCGATGTGCAAGACGGGTTCGTCTCCATCCCTGGAGGAACGTTCGCTATGGGCAGTCCGGAAAGCGAGAATTGGCGCGGCGAGGACGAGACCGTCCACGAAGCGACGATATCGGATTTCTTCATGGCTCCCTACGAGACAACGCAATCGGACTACGAAAGACTCATGGGATCGAATCCGAGCGCCTTCGTCGGGTCGAACCTGCCCGTTGAAAACGTGACTTGGCATGATGCGGTTTCGTATTGCAACGCGCTTTCTGAAGAAGCGAACCTCTCCCCCGCATACGTCATCGACGGGGCGTCCGTGACATGGGACCTGTCGGCCGACGGCTACCGCCTGCCTACGGAGGCCGAATGGGAGTACGCCTGCCGCGCCGGCACGGCCACCCCCTTCAACACGCAAACGTCTATCAGCGCCGACAGCGAAGCGAACTACTACGGCACCTATCCCTACGGTATCGAGGAGAATTACTTTTCGCAAGGAAACCTGGATACGCACCCGGGCGTGTATCGCCAGACGCCTATCGAGCCGGGGAGCTTTGCTCCGAACGCCTGGGGGCTCTACGACATGCACGGCAACGTGGCCGAATGGGTATGGGACCGATACGGCTCCTATGACGCAGAACCGCAGATCGACCCCACGGGTGCCCCGTCGGGCGCTTTGCGCGTGAACCGCGGAGGCGGGTGGAACGATTTCGCCAAGAGCCTGCGCAGCGCCTATCGAGCCGCCCTGCCCGCCGACGGCGCAAGCCCTAGCGTCGGCTTCCGCGTTGCCCGCAGCGCGCGGGCGCGGGCGGGTGCGATAGGATCAGCGGAAACGACTGCGCAAACGTTCGGCGGCGAAGCGCTGGTTGTCTTCTTCTCTTGGGGCGGCAACACGCGCGGTATCGCGCAGGAGATCGTACGTCAGACGGGCTTCGACGCCGTGGAGCTGGAATGCGAGCATCCGTACTCGTCGGACTACAACACGGTTCTCGAAGAGGCGCAGCGCGACCAAAATTCCCAGGCACGCCCCGCGCTGGCTTCGCGCATCGACGATATGGGCCGCTACAGCGCCGTCCTTCTTGGATATCCCAACTGGTGGGCATCTATTCCCATGCCCATCGCATCCTTTTTGGAAAGCTACGACTTTTCGGGAAAAGCCATCGTGCCGTTTTGCAGCCATGGCGGCGGTCGGTTCGGTCAAAGCGTATCGGCGATCTCCAAGCTGGCCCAGCGCGCCTCGCTCGGCGAAGGCTTGTCGGTGCACTATTCGGGCGGCTCGAGCTTGGCGTCCGACGTTTCCGCCTGGCTCGAACGAAACGGGCTTGCATGACGGGCTCCAGAAAACCTCAGGCGGCCATCCGAACCGCCCCGAAGCGCTTTTCCATGCCCGACAAACGCAGGTGCGGACGCAGCGAGGCTCGTCGGGTGCTGAAAGTCGCGGTCGATCTTGGACTGGCGGGCGTGTTCGTGGCGCTCATGGCCACGGCAACTGTGGAGGAATTCGCCCACGAATGGCTTGGAATGGCGGCCTTTGCACTGTTCGTCGTCCATCAGGCGCTGAACCGGCGTTGGTGGGCGCACCTTTTCAAGGGCCGTTACAACGCCGTGCGCATGCTGACGACAATCGTGAACCTGTGCCTCGCGCTCTGCATGATCGGGCAGGCCGCCTCGTGCCTGGTGCTTTCGAAATACGCACTGGGCTGGCTTCCTGCTTTCGACGGCGCATGGTGGGCGCGTATCGTGCACATGGCGGGCTCGTACTGGGCGTTCGCCTTGGCATCGGTTCATGCAGGGTTGCACTTCTCTGGCGCCTCCCTCGCGTTTAGACGGCGCAGCGGCGCAATAACGTGGATTGTGCGGGCAGCCGCTGTCGTCGTCGCCTGTGCCGGAGCATGGTCGTTCGTTCAGCTCGATCTGGCAACGTACCTGCTGATGCGGAGCCAATTCGTATTCGTTGACCCTACGGTACCGCCCCTCTTGACAGCCGCACGATACGCTTCGACGGGGTTCCTGTTGGCAGCGCTTGCGCACGGAGCCGCGACGCTGTTGCGCACAATCGCCCGGAAACACACGCAATCCAACTGCGAAGACGACGAAAAGCATGTTTCTGGTGAATGCAAGCGAGGCGGCTTTCCAACCCGGCGCCCAAAAAACCCATACGCTCCCAGTACGAGAGCAAACGCAGGCAAACCGGAGAGGTCCTATTCGAAAGAACAGCAACCAAGGAGAAAGGATCTATGATGCCATACGAAGACAACAGCAATGCAAGCGCGGGCTCCCTGGGGCGCGGAATAGACAGTTTGATCAACAGAGAGGAATCCGCACCTTCGCCGAAAAAGACGGCGGGCACGACAGAGGGATCGAGCATGGCGTTCGCACCCGTGGCAAAACTCGTCGGCGCGGCAGCGGCGGGCACCGTGGCCGTGGCCGCCTGCACCTTGGTAGGAGTGAAAGCCGTATTGGCCATGCAGCTACACGGAGGCAAGTGACGGCATTCGCGGCCAGCAAGGTTACGTGCTCTGGCCGGACACGTCTAACGTGAGCCGCGACACCACGCAGACCTCGCTCGACATCGACCTCGGAACGGTGGACGACCAGCCGGAGCCGAAGGTGGCCACCGAAAGCACCGACAAGGCCGACGGGGACCACGTGCTGGCACCCGAAGCCGGCAACGTGGTCGTAGACGAGGTGTCTTACGCCACTCTCGTTCCCGGTAAGACCTACACGGTGCGGGGAACCCTCATGGACAAGGCCACCGGCAAGCCCGCCGAAATCGACGGGGCCGGCGTGACGGCCGAGAAGCGGTTCGCCCCCTTCGCGCCTTTTGGCACGGTAGCGGTGGAGTTCGCCTTCGACGCGTCGACGCTGGCGGGCCGGGACCTCGTGGCGTTCGAGAGCCTGGAGCACGAGGACCGCGAGATCGCCGCGCACGCCGACATTTACGACGAGGGGCAGACGGTGGCGGTTGCGGACAAGCCCGAGATCAGCACCGTGGCCACCGACGCCGCCGACGGCGACCACGAGGCCTCGGCCGATTCGACCGTTCGCATCGAGGACCAGGTGTTCTACAGCGGCCTCGTGCCCGGAGAGCCCTACCGCATCGAGGGCATCCTGATGGACGCCGAGACGGGCGAGCCCGTCCTTTCGGGCGGGAAGACCGTAGAAGGCGAGGTCCGGTTCGCACCGCTTGCGCCGTCCGGGTGCGAGACGGTGACCTTCGAGTTCGACGGAAGCGCCCTGCGCGGCCACGACGTCGTGGCGTTCGAGGCGCTGTACCGCGCGGGCGAGAAGGTGTGCGAGCACGCCGACATCGCCGACGCGGGCCAGACGGTGCATTTGGGCGAGCCCGCACCTGAGATCGGCACCACCGCCACCGACGCCGACGACGGCGACCACGAAGCGGTTGCCGACGAGGAAGTGACTATCGTAGACGAGGTTCGCTACGAGAACCTCGTTCCCGGAAAGGAGTACGTGCTCACGGGAACCCTCATCGACAAGCAAGCCGCGAAGCCCGTTGAGAAGGACGGCCTGCCTCTCGCCTCCGTCGTGGCGTTCGTCCCCGAGGAGCCGAACGGCTCGGTCGAGGTGACGTTCAGCTTCGACGGCAGCGCGCTTGCGGGGCATACGGCGGTCGCCTTCGAGAGCCTGTCCCTGGACGGCGCGGAGGTCGCGGCCCATGCCGACATCGACGACGCCGGGCAGAGCGTCGAGCTCGTGGAGCCGCCCGCCGGCGCCCCTCCCTCCAGGGGAGAGCCGAATTCCGGGCTTCCCCAGACAGGTGACACCGCTCCCTTGATCCCGTTCGCATGCGCCGCGGGGGCGACGGCCTGCATTGTCGCCATTGCGGCGCTCGGCTGCCGCAGGAAGCACGACGAGAGTGCCGAGAAGGCCGCGGATCAGGAAGGAGGTGAATAGCATGGGCCTCGCCGCGTACCTCGTAGGCTTCGTCATGGGAGCCGCCGCGCTCACGGGCTACGCCTGCATCAGAGTAGGTGCCGAGGCCGAGCGTGCCTGCGAGTGACCCAGCACGCCGACGATAGCTGCTTTAAGCCGACAGCGCCCCCGCAAACGCAGGGGCGCTACTCTCTTCTCTTCCGCTTCGAAGCCTCCGAAACGAATTCGACCATGCCTCTCGTGATGAAGCTGCGCGGATCGATTCCGAGGGCGACGCACAGCATCAGGAACTCGTCGACCCTCATCTCCCTCTGCCCGTGGAGCACATACCACAGGCGCTTGCGGTCGGTTCCGATACGTCGAGCGAGCTCGGCCACGCTGATACCGCGCTCTTGACGGGCTTCCTCCACCAAAGTGGGTACGCGAACTTCGCTGCCCATGCTGCCGACACCTCCGAAGGCGCTTCAAGCTCTTGCGAGCGGATCATCCCTACGCGGCACGTCAGCTTGCAGCTTTGTTGATTCGCGACAGCTCGACCACCTCGTCCGCGGCAGCGCACACCCTGCTGCTGTGGGTCACGACGATCACGCACTTGCCGTCCTCGTGGGCGCAGCGCTTGAGGACGTCGATGATCGAGGCTTCCGTCTCTTCGTCGAGGTTGCCCGTCGGCTCGTCAGCGAGGAGAACCTCGGACGTGCCGGCCAAGGCGCGGGCTATGGCCACGCGCTGCTGCTGGCCGCCCGAGAGCCGAAGCACGCTCCTTCCGCGAAGACCCGCGTCGATTCCCACGCGGGTGAGGAGGGTGTCGGGGTCGCAGGGCCCTCCGAGCAGCACGTTCTCCCGAACCGTCAGGTAGTCGATGAGGTTGTAGCTCTGGAAGACTAGGGACATCGCGTCCCTGCGGTACGCGAGCAGGCCGCCCTCGCGGATGTCCTTCCCTTTGAGGAGGATCCTTCCCGAAGTCGGGGCGTCCAGGCCGGCGAGGAGCGAGAGGAGCGTCGTCTTCCCCGAACCGCTCGGCCCCGTCACCGCGTACATCGTTTTTTCGCGGAAGCCCGTGCAGATGCCGCTCAGCACCTCGTGCGAATCCTTGCCGCGGTAAGCGTAGCCCACGCCGTCAAGGAGCAGCGTCTCCTCTTCGTGCGCAGGGGAAGGTGCGCCGGCAGCGCTCGTCGAGCCGCCGCACGCTGAAGCCTTGTTACCTTGATATGTCATGTCCATGCCTCCTCATTCGGATTTCTCGAGCGCTCTTCTCGGCCCGCGCGCGACGGCAGGGGCCACGGCGGCCGCAGACGACGCGGCCACCACCGCGATGCACGCCGCCGACACCGCGCAAGCCTGCAAGGGGTCGGGCGAGGCGGACGCCCCGACGACGTTTTTCTCGGCGGCCTCGCCGCCGCCTGCAACCCGATCGGCCTCTGCCCGGGCGGACTCGGCCTCCTGCTGCACCTGCTTTTCGACGATGGTCCCGGCGACAATTCCCGATACCGGCCAGGCAAGAGCACACCCCGCGATGCAGCCTGCGAGCGCGAGGGTGACGGCCTCCTCGACGACTTGGCCGACCACCGCCCTGCGAGCGTTGCCCAGGGAGAGGAGGATCCCCGCCTCCCTTCTGCGCGTCTTCGCCCAGAAGGCCATCGACAGCGCCACGAGCACGATGCTGCACCCGGCGACGGAGGCCATAAACACCCACGTCGTCCGCTCCAGCCCGTTGAAGTTGCCGGACATGCGCGCGGTGGCTCCCGAGTCGTCCACGAGCTGGTACCGGCCCCAATCGATATCGGCAGACTTGAGCCGCTCGCCGATCGCCTCGTAGTGCGCAGGATCGTCGACCTCGAACGTTGCGTACGAATAGGTCGGATCGTCGGGACAGCCCGCCACCTCCTGCGAGAATGCCAGGTCGGAGAACACCGTGTTCTCGGAGCGGTACGTGTCGCCCGTCATGGTGCTCGGTATGTCGTGGACTATGCGAAAGATGCCGCATACGCGTGCGGCGGTGGGCGCATGGCTTTCGGGATCCTTGGCATCGACGAACTCCATCTCGTCTCCGACGGAAAGGCCGTTGAGCTCGGCGAGTTCCTCGGAAATCGCGACCGACCCCGTATCGTCGGGCCCCACCCAGGCACCGTCTACGAGCTCGATGTTCCCGGACACGACGTTTTGTTCCTGGCTTTGGTCTCTCACCCCGACGATGTTCACACCGCCGAAGTCGCGCGTTTGGTCGCGTTTGGGATCCTCGATGCGCGCCATATCGGGGAGAAGGGCGGGGACGGGAACCGCCACGACGTTCCACCTCGTCACGCCTTCCGTCTCGGAGAGCTTCTCCACGTCGCCCATGAGCACGCTTTGGAAGGCGTTGTCGGGAATCTTCGTAGAGTAGTTTCCGTTCTCGTCGATGTAGTTGAATTCCGGCGGCAGTTCGTTGAGGCGCTTCCTCAAATTGCCGACGTCGAACTCAAGGCGATAGTTCCCGGAAGCGGCTCCGGCTCCCTCGACCTGCGTCTCGACGCTCGCAGTGAGCGTCGAGAGGGATGAGACGAGCAGGCACGCGGACAGCGCGACGATGCCGGCGAGCAGGACGCTCCTTGCGGGATGCCGCGCTGCCGAGCGGAGCGCCCTCGACGACGCTCCGAGCGGCTTGCCTCTGTTCTCCATATGATCAGCTCCTTTCCGAGAAGAGCTCGACGGGGTTGCGGGCGGTCGTCGCGGCCGCAACCGCGACCGACGCGGCGATCGGCACGAGGACGGCGGCGCAGGCCGCAGCGGCTATCGCGACTGCGGGAACGCCCGACTGGGACGCCTGCTGGGGAAGCGCCGACGAGAGCAAAGGCGGCAGGATCGTCGCCGCGACGGCCGACGACGCGGCGACGGCGAGGGCGGCGACGAAGAGCGACTCGAAACCCGCTTGGGCGAACACCTTCGCCCGGCTCGCACCGAGCGACAGGAGCACCGCCCGCTCGTGAACCCTGCCCTTTCCCCAAAGCGCGAGGATGGACGACACGGCGGCTATCGCAACTGCGGCGGTCAGGGCGAGCACGGCCGACGCCGAGGAGACGGTCGAGTTGAGCGCAGGCGCGACCTTGTCGTAGGCGGACGAGAGGACCTCCGTCAGGTAGCCCGCGCCAAGGTCGGCGTCGACGGCGTCCGCGAGCTTGGCCGCGCCGTCGGGATCAACAGGCGAAACCCTCACCTCGCCGAAGCCCGCCATCCCCAGGGCGACTGCGGTCTCGCAGTCGGCGTAGACCTGATTGAAGGATTGCGTCCTGGCGGTGGACAGCCCCTGATCGCCCTCGCTTCCGCCGGCGGCAGCGAAAAGCCCGACCACCTTCGCCTCCGTCTCCTCGCCCGTTGCGGATCGGAAGCGCACCGTGTCGCCCACATGCAACCCGTTCACCTCGGCGAGATCGGAGTGGAGGAGGACGGCGCCCTCGTCCCCCGGCTCGACGAGCCTTCCTTCCGCAAGGCGGAGGAGCTGGTCTTCGAAGGGGCTTCCCTGCGACAGGTCATCGAACGCATGGACCCGGACGGCGTCGTCCCATCCGGGATCGGGCACTGCCGCCTCGATGGCGTTGAAGCCCACCGGGAGCGCGTCCACCTGCCCCATCCTGTTTACTGCGGCGACGTCGCCTCTGCCCGAAAGATCCCCGGCCGTCGCGGCAGAGATGCTCTCGTCATCTTCCCGATAAACCGCGACGCTCGGCCTCGAGCCCTCTTTTATCTTGTCGGAAAGCTCGCTTGCCCCCTCGATGATCCCCGCCGAAGCCATGACCGTGAGGCTCGTCGCGAACACCACCGCGACGAGCAGGGCCGTCTTGCCCGGATTGCGCGTCAGGTAGCGGATCGCCCTCTTAAATGCGCCCATGCCGCCACCTACTCGGTCCTGAAGACGGCGACCTTCTCGACAAGCCCGCTCGCATCAAGCCAGACGTACGCCGAAGCGTCCTTCTTCACGGTCTCGGCGGTCGCGGGTTCTTCCGATACCGTGCCCGTCGAAACGTTTCCGTGCGCGATGACGAACTGGCAGCCGTCGGCGTATTCGAGCCGCTGCTCCGCGCCGGTCTCTATCAAGGATATCTTTGCCGTCTCGTCGTCGCCTTCGTCAGGGCGCAGGGTGAGGCCGCTTTCGTCGAAATCGACGACGAGCCCGTTCAAGTCGGCTCCCGAAAGGCCGCTTTTGTCCGTGGGGGCCGCCTTGTCGTTGGGGGAGGCCATATCATCTGAAGCGGATCCCGTCGGCGTCGAGCAACCGACCAGCGAGAATACGGCCGCCGCGACAGCCGCCGCCGCGACGGCGGCCGTCAGGCGGCGCATCCACATGGTTTTCTTTATCAGCATGTCTGCTATCCTTTCCTTGGTTCGGGTATGCACCACGAGAATATGCCGGGCGTTCTCGAACGGTCATCAAAGCGGTTCGGGATTTTCCCCGAGCGTTTAGATGATTTTTCGATGCGAGCAGTGGTATCAACGCACATGGAAGCTGGCAATAGCGGAAGAGAGCCGATGAAAGCATTGGTCATAGAGGACAACGAAAGCGTGTCGAGGCTCGTCAAAGAGGGCTTCGAGGCGGCCGGATGGACCGTCGACGCAGCACTTTCGGGCGAGGAGGGCCTGATGCTCGCCCTCGATGTGGGACAAGGGTACGACCTCGCCGTCGTGGATCGCATGCTCCCCGTCGTGGACGGCCTCACCATCGTGCGGGGCATGCGCGAAAAAGGCGTTGAGACCCCGGTCATCGTGCTCACGGCCCTCGGCTCGGTGGAGAACCGGGTCGAGGGGCTCAACATGGGCGCGGACGACTACCTGTCGAAGCCCTTCGCCATCGAGGAGCTGCTCGCCCGCGCCCGAGCGCTGTTGAGAAGGCCGCACGAGATCGCTTCGGCGGAAATCTCGTTCGGGGATATCTCTCTCGACCCCGAGACGAGAGTGCTCACGGTCGGCGGGAAGCGCAGGGTCGACCTGAGCGGCAGGGAGTCCTCAATGCTGGAAGCGCTGATCCTTGCGGGAGGAAGCCCCCTCTCCCGCGACAAGCTGCTTGCCAAGATCTGGGGCATCGACCGGCCCGTCGAGGCGGGGAACGTGGACAACTACGCGTACTTCCTGCGGCGAAAACTCAAGACCGCCAAAAGCGCCGTGGGCCTAGAATCGGTCAGAGGACTCGGATACCGCCTCGTGGAGCTGCCGTGACGAGGGGCGGCGCGGTTCGGGATCTGGAGAGGCGCATCGGGCGGCTCTACCTCGCCGCATGCGCGGTCGTGTTCCTGATAACGGCGTGCTCGTTTCTCGTGATCCAGCACGCGCGAGCCCTGGGCGAGGCCGAGGCGGCCTGCGCGAACATCGCGCGGCTCGCGCTGACCGAGATGTCCTCCGGCGGCACCGACGCGGTCCTCTCCCTCATGGAGGGCGACGGGATGGCGGAGTGCTCGGTCCGCATCGTCAAAAGCGACGGGACGGTGCTGGTCTCCGTGGGGGAAAGCAGGCCCTGGGACGTCGTCGTCGGCATCCAGGGAACCTCGGCAGACGGAACGCCGCTCTCCGCCGAAGTGAGTTACCGGCGGCCGGCGGCCGTATCCGCAGGCGACGCCGCGCTCTTCGCCGCCGCAGCCGCCGTTGCCGCCGCATTCGCCTTCGCCACGAGGGGTCCGCTGGTCCGCCGCGCGACGGGCCCGGTGGACGAAGCGCTCGCCCGTCAGCGGGAGTTCATCGCGGCGGCATCGCACGAGCTGAAATCGCCCCTCTCCGTGATAACGCTCGACCTGGAAGCGATCTCCACATCCCCCGCAAACCCCGGTCGCGTGGCGGAGCTTGCAAGGGAGGGCATGGCGGAGTGTAGACGCACGGCAGACCTCGTGGAGGACCTTCTCGCGCTCGCCGCCGGAGACGCCGCGGGCTGGACGCTGAACCGCGTGCGCTGCGATGCCGCGGCGATATTCGTCGACGCGTTCGAGCAGATCGAGAGCAAGGCAGCCGCTGCGGGCACGGCCGTAACGCCCTCCCTTCCCGAGGAAGAACGGGAGATCGTCGTGGACGCCGACCCGGCAAAAGTTGCCCAAGCGCTACGGGCTGTCCTCGAGAACGCCCTTGACCACGCCCCGAAGGGGACTCCCGTCGGATTCTCCTTGATCGCCCGGCCCGGGCAGGCGGCGTTCTCCGTCTCCGACGAGGGGGCGGGCGTCCCTGACGAGCTCAAGGAACGCATATTCGAGCGCTTCTACCGAGCGGATCCGTCGCGCGGATCGCGCGCCCACCACGGCCTGGGACTCTCGATAGCGCGGGAGATAGCCGAAGCGCACGGAGGCTCCCTGCGCGCCCTCGACAACCCCGGCGGCGGAGCCGTGTTCGAGCTGACGATCCCGCTTGCGCGGCAAGATCTCGGAACCTGGACGGCCTAGACGACCGGGCGGGCCCGAACGAGCGCGTGCGGAGGCTCGGAATCTTCGCACGCCGCCTCGGTGGCTTCCAGAATGACGTCGAGGGCGGTATACGCCTCTTGCAGCGAGTCGACGGCCTCGGCGATGCGCCGCTGCTCGCGCTTCAGGGACGCGACCGCCTTCGGGCACAGCGGGACGGCGCCGTCGATGCCGTCTTTCAAGCACGGGGCGATGCCGCAGATGGACTCGGTGGAAAGGCCGGCGGCGAGCAGCTGCCTGATGCGGCGGATGCGGGCAAGGTCCTCCTCGTCGTAGACGCGGTAGCCCGCCTCGGTTCGCTTCGGCGCAAGCAGCCCGCGGCTCTCGTAGTAGCGCAGGGCCCGCGGCGTGACCCCCGCAGCCTTCGCCGCCTCGCCGATGTTCATGAGCCCTCCCTGCCGCGTTCCTTGATTTCTCCGCTTGCCTTGACGCCGACGTCAAGGTTCATACTGCCATGGTAGACGCTATGCGAGAAAGGATTAACCGATGATCATCGACAGCCACCAACACGTCATACTCCCTACGAGCATGCAGCTTGAGGGCATGGACCGCGCCGGCGTGGGAAAAGCGGTCCTGTTCGCCACGACCCCGCACGTCGAGCGGGCGAAATCCGCCGCGCTGGCCGACATCGACCGGGAAATGCAGGCCCTCTACCGGCTGCTGGGCGGTGCCTTCACGGAGCAGCAGCGCAGAGCGCAGATGGAAGGGACGATCGAGGAGCTGAAGCAGGCCGTCGCGACGGCACCCGACCGGTTCGCAGGATTCGGCCCCGTCCCGCTGGGACTTTCCGACGACGACACGGCCGCGTGGGTGGAGGATCGGGTGGTGGGCAACGCGTTCAGGGGAATAGGCGAGTTCACGCCGGGGTCGACCGCGCAGGTTGAGCAGCTGGAACCGGTGTTCCGCGCCGCCTCGGACCACGCGGGCCTGCCCCTCTGGGTGCACACGTTCAACCCCGTCGCGCCCGACGGCATCGCGGCGCTCATGGACCTATGCCGGCGCTACCCCTCGGTGCCCGTCATCTTCGGCCACGGCGGCGGGTACAGCTGGATGGATGTGACGGCGTTCGCCAAGCGGCACCCGAACGCCTACGTGGACCTCTCCGCGGCGTTCACCCCGCTCTCGGTGAAGACCGCCCTGTTCGAGGTGCCCGAGCAATGCCTGTTCAGTTCGGACGCCCCGTTCGGGGAGCCCGAACTGTCACGCAGGCTCGTCGAGTTCGCAAGCCCGTCGCCGGAAGTGACGGCACTCGCGCTCGGAGGCAACACCGCGCGCCTTTTGGGGCTGTGAGGCGACAGGCGTTTAGCCGTATCGCCGCGAAGTTCTCTAATCCGGCATCATGCGTTCATGCTCTGAAGAAAGGGCGCAAGCGCGGCGGAGA
Source organism: Gordonibacter sp. 28C (assembly GCF_003339845.1). Taxonomy (GTDB): domain Bacteria; phylum Actinomycetota; class Coriobacteriia; order Coriobacteriales; family Eggerthellaceae; genus Gordonibacter. Next base: position 14,835 of record NZ_PPTR01000001.1, on the reverse strand, counting down.
AGCCGGCGGCGTTCGATGCCGCCTCCGCTAGATCGCCGTCCTTCCCGTAAAAGGCTCGCATCAGGAAGCCATGCGCGATCACGGCCTGCGGCACGTACTCCTCCGCAACGTCGTAAACCCACGAAAGGGCCGAGACGTCGACCAGTTCGTCGGCGATTCTGACGAGAACGGTCTCGCCGTCCACGGTCAGGCGGTTGAGTTTCTGAATGTCTTCGGCATCGGCGACGAGGAAGCTCCAACCGTCGCGCCTGCGGGCGACGGGGAGGCCCTTCGGTCCTGGCTCGTCTTTGTACGCCTGCACGGCTTCGTAGTAGTAGGAGCGCAGCCACAGGCTTTCGTCGTTCACGTCGGCCAGTTCGAGCGTATAGTTGGTGAGGAGGTTTCCGGGTTGCGGCGGGCGGTCGACCATGTGGTCGGTGTCGAACACGTCGATGCGCCCGCCGGCGTAGTAGGCCTTCACTATCATCTGCCCTTGTCTTCCCTTCTGTCCTGCTGTCGGTTGAAAGCAGGCGGCGCGTCGCCTCGGGTGGCTCGCTCGTCTGCGATGGCTCCTCTTGAGTCCCGTTCGGAAGCAGCGCCGCCCCGGTGGGCGTTTCTCGCGCTTGCGGGCTTTCGGGGCTGCAGCGCGGGGCGTTGCTCGGGAAGGATCTTCATCGCCCTGGCGTAGCTGGCGACCACGGCGATGTCCCGTGCGTCTAGAGAAGCATTGCGCGCGGCTAGGACGTCCAGGTCGGCGAGGCTCGACACCCTCGCGGTTTCGATGAGGGCGACCGCCTTCGAAAGCAGGCTCAGCTCCTCGAGGTTTCCGACTTCGACGGCCCTCCGCGCGACGTCGACCACCGCGCTCTCGCCCTCTTCGGGGATCCTTCCCATGCCGCCCGAACGCAGCAGGGACTCGAGCCTTTCGCGCCCGTACGACAGCCCGAGCCGCTCGCCGCTCACGCGCCACGTCGGGTGGTCGGCAAGCGCGTAGATCCAGTCGCGGCGCGGGGTGCGGGGCGAGTTGTCCGATACGGTCACGCCCAGGGTGCCGAGCAGGTTTCGGAACTCGGGCTCGCTGCGAGAGACCGAGCGGGCTATGCGCACGCGCGCCCTGATGTCGGCGGTCCACGAGTACTCGCCGCGATCCTGCAGCTCCTTCTCGGCGCGGCGCACGTACTCGCTTCGATAGGTGGAGGGCCGCGCCCTTGGGCTGCGCCTTTCAGCTCGGGCGGCCACGCCGCTCGGCTCGGGGGACTTGAGGGCGCTCAGCCCGCGTTCTTCGGCCATCCTCTGAAGCGAGGCGGCGAGTGCCTTCGGATCGGGGTCCTGCAGGCGCCTGCCCGTCTCCAAGTTCGTGTTGTTCACGATCAAGTGGGCGTGAGGTATGCCGTGCTCGTTGTCGTCGTGGTAGACGATCGCCATCTCGAAGTCGCCGAAGTGCTCGGCCGCCCACGCGACGGCCAGCTCTCGCAGGGCGGGAAGCTCGATGCGGTCCTTCGGGTCGGGCGACACCACGTAGTGCTTGTAGGTGCGCACGCGCCGTCCCCGCCAGGGAACGTCGTTGCCGAAGGAGTGGCGCGTCCCGTCCATGACGGCCGCCCAGTCGAAGGCCGATTCCGGGTGCTCCAGATCGGGGTTGTCGATGTTGAGGTAGTCGCTCGCGAGGGCCCGGTTCTTCTTGGTGAGATAGCGGCATATCCCGCGCGTTGAGGTGTGGCCCGATATGGTCTTGAGCATCGGCATGCGGCTCACCTGCCGAGCGGCGCTATCGTGCGGTCGGAGATCCTCTCCGCCTCGGCCCTTAGCTTCGCAACGCCCGGCTGCATGGCCTCGAGCTTCGCCGAGGCCCGTCCGAGCTCTTCAAGGACGTCGGGCGCGTCCATGTCGTTTGAGCGCAGGTAGTAGGCGATGGCGTTCAAGGCATGCACGGCCTGGTTGTAGTGGTGCCCCCACCGCCGCATCTCGCGGGAGATCTTGACGGCGGTCGCACGGTCCACCACGACGAGGGCCGGCGGCATGTCGCCCTCGGCGCCCGCGCCGTCCAGAAGGAGGCGCACGAGCTGCGAGAGGGTAAGGTTCGCGGAGTCCGCGACAGTGCGGGCGTGCGCGAGGCCGTCGTCTGTCATCCGCACGAAGATGCGGCGCGGGTACTTGTCCATTCGGCATCCTTTGCATCGTGGCCGCCCGAAAGACGTGGAAGCGGGCAGCCGGGTATCGCCCTTTGCCAGGGGCGCGGGGAATCCCCCGCATGAAGCCTAGCGCAGAGGCGTCGCCTCGCGCTAGGCTGCGATGCCGCCCGCGGAACCCCCGCGACACCCGACTAATGTCGCGGGGTCGTGGGCTTCCGCGACGTGGAATGCCGGCATCCAAGAGCTGCTCGCGCGCTGTGCGCACAGAGCAGGCCTCTTGCTTTGTTTGGCTTTGTCTGGGAGTTTGGACTGAAGGGATGAACCACCTTTCAATATTTCACTAACTGAGCTAATATTCCATATTGATGGAACATTAAACGCGATATTGGAATATTATATCGGAGGAAGCATGAAAAGCGTCTCTTTGACCATCGAGAGGATCCTGCACCGAGTCATCGACGACGCGGCGGTCGTTGGCGAGCTGGACGGCGTGGCCCCCCTCAGTCCTTTCCTCGCCTCCAGTTTCGACTTGTACCAGGCGCGCGTGCTCGGCCAAGACATCATCGTCGCCGAAGATGTCGCCGATACCGACGGCGCGGAAAAGCGCCTGCAAGCCCTTGCCAAAGCCGTCGGCGAACCCGTAGCCGCCTACCTGCGCAGCGCGACCCCCGCTCGAAGAAAGGATCTGATGAAGAGCCGCCAGGGCTTCATCACCCGAGAGGGAGACCTGTATCTGCCTCAGCTCGCCATTGCGCTCCAAGCGAATCCTCCTTCCGAAAGCCTCCGCCCGCGAGGATTCAGCCCCTCGCAGCAGCAGGCGTTCCTCTACTGCCTTTACGGCCGTGAGCCACTCACCCAAGAGGGGCTTCGCGAGGCGACCGGCATGTCGGCCGCAGGTGCCTCGCGAGCACTCTCGTCGCTGGCTGACATGGGCCTTGTCGATTACACGGCAGGCGGTAGGACGGGGCGGAAGCGGTACTACTTCGTGCCAGACAAAAAAGAGTTTTTCCGTCGCGGCAGGGAGCTGTTTGGAGACCCCGTCAAAAGAATCCTTACTGTGTCCGCTTCCCCGTTGACTACAGCGAGTCCGAGCAGCGGGCTGTCCGCCCTTGCCATGCGGAGCGACCTCGTGGCTCCGAAGCGGAGGACCGTCGCCGCAGGATCGGCTTCGGCAGGCGACCTCGGCAAGTCAGGGGATGACGGCGAAGAAAAGATCGACGTCCAAGTCCTGCGCTACGACCCCCTTCCGTTCTCCTTGGCGGGCATGGTGGATCCCTTCACCATGCTTGCAACCGTAGGCGAAAAGGACGAGCGTATCTCGATGGCGCTTCGGAAAGCATTGGAGGATTGCGAATGGTACGAGGACTAGACATCTTTAGGAAGTGGTTCGCGGACTATCAGTCGAGATACGTCGTCATCGGCGGCACGGCATGCAACCTCGTATTCGCTCAATACGGCGCTCCCGAGCGCGCCACCCACGATATCGACATGGTCATCGTGGCCGAAGCGTTCGACCAGGAATTCTACAAAAGGTTCGTCTCCTTCGTACGAGAGGGCGACTATCGCAACAAAAGCAAGGCGGACAAGTACGTTCTCTACCGTTTCGAGAATCCCAACATGGAGGACTTTCCTCCCAAGATCGAGCTTCTGAGCAAGCGCCCGGAGTACCTGGAGGGAATAGAAGCCGACCTGGGGAGGCTTCGAACCATCGACGCTGCGGGAAGCCTCTCGGCGATACTCCTCGACGACGAGTACTACGAGCTTCTTGAGCGGGGAATCGAGGAGATAGACGGGCTCCCGGTGTTAGGGCTCCACTATCTCCCCGTCTTCAAGATACATGCATGGGCGAATCTCACGAGGGACAAGACGGAGGGAAAGAGCGTGCACAGCGACGAGATCAATAAGCATCGCCGAGATGTTTTGCGCCTTTGCGCACTCTTCGAGCCGGGCACGCGAGTCGAGCTGCCTTCAAGCATCGTCGACGAGGTACTCCGCTTCGTCGAAGCGCGTCCTTGGGACGACAACATGATGAGGAACTTAGGATTACGCGTAACCGCAGAAGACATGGCCGAACTGATCGCCTCCTCTTACGTCCGATCTTAATGGCTTAGAATCAAGAAAAGAGGGCATCGTGAGCAGCAAGAAAATACGAAGCGATCAGGACGATCAAAACCCGAATTCTGCGAAGCTGAGTAAAATCGCCTACTTCGATGAAGGATCCGCAACGGATTTGATTCAAATGACCCATGACGGCAACTTGGAAAGAACGCTGGAGCTTTTCGACACAGACACCGCAAGCGGCAATGCCGGAATGCAGGTCGAAGCGAAAGTAGGACTAGGTAAGATCATACAAGGGCTTATGGGCGTCGGGGCGTCGGTTGAGGGAGAGGCGTCCCTATCCTCCTCGTTCAGCTCCAACCAGGTTGCTCGAAACATCATAACAAACACCGTACTGACTGATTTTCTTGCTTGCGTCGAAAAGAGCAGAGGGGCGGTCAAAAAGCTCGAAGGCTATGAAGTGTCCGCGATCGACAACGCGATGTCGAGCATGATGCTGATAACACCCTACCTTACGATGCTCCGAAGCGGCAAGGGTATTCCCGCTGGTGATTTCAATCTCTCGCTCGACAGAATCGACGATGCCATACGGAAGGCAAAAGGGTATTACGAGTTTCTAGCCAAGAAACAAGATGAGGCTCCTATTATCTTGCGATTCAACCATAGCTCGTTCAAGAACAACTACAAGCTGCCGGATCTCCTAAAGATGGATCTCGTTATCTACGCGGTATTGGTCGGAAAGTCTTCAATAGATTCGCTCGATATAGAGAAAGAGCTGAAATTCACATCTTCGAGCAACCAGAAAAATCCAGACTATCCGATTAACCTGTCAAAAGGAAAGCCTTCTGAAAAAACCGAGCAACTCGACGAAAGAACAACGCCTTACGAGATGTACGATGTGATCCTTGCGGGGGTGGCTGGACACGATGCCTAAGATCATAGTTTTCACTGGCTCCGATAAGGACTACGAAGCATTCCTTAAGGACAGGATCGACGACCCCTGCAATTCCGTTGACTTTCTCGAATTGATTCTTCTCTACAACGCAAAAATCCGAGCGACGCAAGAATACGCCGGAGGCGAACCGCATATTGAAGACGAGTTCGACAGTGTTGTAGTCAGAGCCGCAGACTTCGGCTCCGTGGTAAGTCATGTGATTAGCAATTTCGCCACGATCGCAACGCAAGGATGCACGTTTAACAAGCTTTACGTCCAGAACCCTCCCAAACAGTCGCTCCATTCGCTTATAGCCGCCTTTCCAGATGAAATAGAATACGTGGGAACGGTCTATCCCCATGTGGAAAAGAATTCGATAAAAAGGATCTACTCGGACTTGGCTTCGACGGTCTTGGGTCAGGCGACCAGCAAGCAAGAAATAGCGGCGAGCCTTTACCAACTTTCTTCTATGCGGGACGAAAGGCCTATTGTCCTGCTTTTTTATGGGCCATCGGGAGTAGGTAAAACGGAGACAGCAAAGTGCGTGAGTGAAGCATTGGGCGGAAAGTTGACTCGGGTGCAGTTCTCCATGCTTCAGAACAACGAGGCCTACGACTATATCTTCGGAGCCGAGCATTCGAAAGGGAGCTTCGCGAGAGACCTTCTGGGGCGCGAGTCAAATGTTGTACTGCTCGACGAGTTTGACAAGGTGAATCATGGGCTGTACAACGCCTTCTACGAGTTATTCGACGAAGGGGTCTTTGTTGATTCCTATTATCGCGTCGAGATGCAGGATGCCCTATTCGTCCTAACCTCCAACTTCCATTCGACGGATGAAATTCAAAGCGCGTTGGGACCTGCAATGTTTTCACGCATTAGCGCCTGTATCGAGTTTGAGGATCTTTCGGCTACCGAGAAGATCGTTCTTGTAAAGCGTCATTACGAAAAGATCCTCGGCTATCTCGATGCGGATGACAAGGCTGCTGTCAAAGCTTCAAACATCGAAAGCTGGTTTGTTGATCATGCCGGAAGCTACGATAATATTCGAACGATGAAGACAAAAATGGAGCGTGCCATTTTCGGTTTTCTAACGGCTTCCATGATTCAGGGAGACGAAGCCCCTTCTTCTTGAATGCCTGCATTCAACACGCGATACAAAAAGCCCTCCGGCCGAAAGGCCGGAGGGCTCGCCCCTCGCGGAGGGGCCAGGAGGTCTAGGCGACCTCCGGGAGGGCTTCTTCGGGGAGCTCGATATCCGCGCACAGGGAGTTGATGTGGTGGCGGATCATCGCGCGGTCGGGCGAGATGGCGACGAGGCTCACGTCGTCGAAGCGGATGGGGATGTCGACGGCATCGTGCTGGGCGAGGTAGGTCATCACAACCCGCTCGCGCACGGCGCGCTCGGAAGCACTGTGTCGTTCGGCGGGAAACCCGGCCTCTGCGCCGGATCGAGCTCGCACCTTCACGAAGACGAGCGCATCCCCGTCCTCCGCGATGACGTCGGCCGTCCCCGCCTCGCTTCTCCAACCGACCTCGAGCACGGTGTAGCCCCGGTGATCGAGATACGTGCTTGCGGCTTTCACGGCCCTTGTCTTCAGCTCTTTCATGGTTGACCTCCTGATCGTTGTCGGCCTGCCCCGATGGCTTAGCCTCGTGGCCCGGATGCCGCCGAGGTTCGCGCACGGCCGCAAGGGAGAAAAGCGAAACCCGGAGGGCCCGAGTTTCCAGGCGCCCTCTTGGACCGTCCTGGAAAGTTTTCGCGGCCCTTGCGGCCGTGCGCGGTTCTCGGCGAGTATGCGGGTTCGGAGGCGGCAGGGGCGGGCCGATGCGCGGGAGGTCGGAAGCGGGAGCGGAAGTCCTGGGGCGATTGCGGCGGCATCCGATACGGCGGCCGGGGCACAGGCGCCGACGGATAAGAGAAGCGAAGAGAAGCCCGCCAGCCGCTTGGGCTGACGGGCTGTAGAGAATCGCGCGGGGCGCTCGCCTACACGCGGGGCTTGATGCGCGCGGTGTCGCCGTGCACGTAGTTGTTCGAGTTCCAGCTGAAGTCGCCGTCGTGGTCGTACCTGGCGGCGTAGGGCCTGTCCGGGTAGGTGACCTCGCGCCTGCCGTCCGGCGCGTCGATCCACACGGCTATGCGGTTGGTCTTGGGCTGGCCGAACCCCACGACGGGATAGGCCTCCCACGTGCCGCCGACTCCGAAAAGCCACACCTCGTCGCCCAGCCGGACCTCGTCCGCCGGCACCTCCACCGAATCGAGGAACTCGCCGAGCCGCAGACGCTCGGGCATGGCGTTGTCGAACTCGCGCAACATGTCATCGAAGTCGTACACTTGCTGCTCGTAAGGATCGCCGTAGGCATAGATGCGATCGACGATCTTCCAGCCTTCGATGACGTAGATGCCGTTGTCGCCGGGGTTCATGCGCTTGTCGGTCGTGTAGTCGCCGATGCCGAGCGAGAGCGATCCCCCGAAGTAGTTGCCCATCACCTGGCACATGCGCGCCCAGCCGTAGCCGTCGGAGCTCGGCGAGCGGTAGCCTTGCAGCTCGCAGTACTTCAGCAGCGGCTCCACGGTGTCGCATCCTCCGTTCCAGTGCAGGTAGACGCCGATCTCGCGCTCGCGCGTGGTGATGACGGCACAGTTTCCCATGGTGACCTCCTTATGAGTCGCGGCGCCCTCCTCTTCCGGGGCGCCTCCTTGGGTCGCGCGTCCGCACGGACGGCGCTTCGGGGCGCAAGGGGTCAAGCGAAAACCGCAGGCCTGAGCTTTCGGTCGCCAGCTTGGTTTGTCAGCGGAAGGTTTTTCGCGTCCCTTGCGCCTCGGGGAGCCGTTCGGGCAGCATGCTCCCAAGGCGGTGCACGGGAGAAGGAGGCCGGGCGCGGAGGGGGCGTATGGGAGGTCGGGATGCCGTCTCGCACTCTACCGGCTCTCGCCGCCGAGCAGGATGCGGAGAACCTCGCGCCTGCCGGACCCGATGGAATCGGGAGACGCGAAGCGTTCGACGACGCGCGCGCATTCCGCCTCCGTCACGTCGCGGCTCTCGCCCGTCTCGGCATCGAAGCCGACGCATACCATGTCGCCGAACACGACGTCGAAGAGCTCGCCTTCGACGACGGCGCGGTCGGGGTCGCTCGGGCTGGCGTATCCGGCCTCGGCCATCTCCCTCGTCGCGTAGACGGCCCGGTTCGCCTCGAAGAGCGAGGATCCGATCTTTCCCTCCGCGTTGCAGTAGACGGCCGGGGCGTCGTCGAAGAGGTAATCCATAGGCTCGATGTGGCCGCCGACGCAAGACTGCAGGGCGCGGAGGAAGCCGCCGTGCTCGTCTGCCGCGAGCGTCTTGTCGTAGGGCGCGCGCCCCACGGGCGCGATCATCACGTTCAAAGTCGGTTTCATGGGAGGAGTCCTTTCTGCGGGAAGGAGGCCGACCGGCCCTGGATGGAGCCGGACGGCCTTGTCGGCATATGCGGTCAGGCCGCCATCGCGGCGGGCGCGACGATCTCGTCGGCGTCGAAGGGAGGCTCGTCGCCCTCGTCGGCTTCGGCATCGGCAGGCTCGAAGGCTTCGCCCGTCGCCTCGCCGTCCTCGTCGGAGAACATGCCGTGCAGGTGCTCCATCACCTCGAGCTCGTCGGACGTGGGCTCGTAGCCTGCGGGTACGAGGATGTCGTCCACGAAGGAGACGAAGCCGAGCAGATCGTCGAGCGAGTAGTAGGAGGGTTCGAACCCGTCCCTGAGCGCTCCCCAGGGAAGCTCGGGAACGCATTCCGGAACGGTGCGCATCAGGACGAACTGGTCGAGCGCCTTGCCCCGCGGCTCCTTCACGTCGGCCCAGGCGTCGTCGGCCTCGCACCCGTAGCGCGCCTCGAAGGCCTCGTGCGCCCACTGGCGCAGCTTCGTATGGCCCTTGCCGGGGAACTTCGGGTAGATGGACTTGGCGAACCCCGTGGCGTGCTCCCGAAGCTCGTCGTACGCCGCCGTGCGCTTCTGGAAGGCCTCCTCGGCTGCGACCTCCTCGGCGCTCGGCTCGTGCACGTGCTCCGCGTCGTCGCAGTAGTAGCTTGCGCTGGCCTCGCCGTAGTAGGTCGTGCTCACCACCGCGACCATCCCGTCGTGGCCGCACTCGCCGTCGCACCAGTGCATGCCCTCGACGTCGGCGCGCTCCACCACCTTGATGCCCTCGGTGGAGAGCTTCTCCGCGAGCGCCTCCTTGTTCGCGCGGCCGCGCGCCTTGCGGCAGACCTCCAAGCGATCCCACGGATTCGTCTTGGAGAACACCTTCACCACGTCGTCCTCGGTGAGGACGTCGTCGTACTCGCCGATGAGGGCCACGGCGTCGAAATCCAGGTTCACGGCGTCCACCGGCACCAGCTTGGAGCCGCGCACGTACGCCTCGGCCTTGCCCTCGTCCACGTCGGCGCTCACGGCGGCGTCGGCCACCGGGACTCCGAGCGAGAGCATCGTCTGGATGCCCTGGCCGCGCTCGGCCTCGGTGAGGTCCTTGCGGTGGTTGTTCTCGGCGTTGAGCACCCGCGCGATGCGCGCGTCGTCCCAGCCGTCCATCACGTAGGCGTCGGCCTCCTCGAGTCCGAGCTTCTTCATGGCCGCGGTTCGGCGGTGCCCCGCGACCAGCTGGTAGGTCTCGCCGTCGGCCACCACGATGAGCGGGGTGATCTGGCCGTTCACTTCGATGCTGCGGGCCAGCCCCGACACGTCGCCCAGGCTCGTGCGGTTCTGCAGCTTGCTCTCGATGCACTGGTTGAGCGGGATCTTGGTCGTTTCCATTTTCTTGACCTCCTGTTCGGTTCGGCCTCGCCCCTTCTGGGCGGGCCTTGTGGCCCGTGCTCCGACCGGGGTTCGGGCACCGCGCAAGGGAGGAAGCGAAACCCGCCAGGGCTTCGAGTTTTCGGGAGGCCTTGGACGGGCGCGCCGCCCTGCCGGAAAGTTTTCGCGGCCCTTGCGCGGTGCCCGGTTCCCGGCCGAGCATGCGGGTTCCAAGGCCGCCGGGGCGAGGCGCGCGGAGGAGGTCGCAGGAAGCGACGGATCGGTCGCGCCCGCTGCGTCGATGCGATGCGAAAGCGCCCGCAAGCTGAAACGGTGTGCGTGTTGCTGGTAGAATGAAACAGACGCGGGAAAGGACGCATGTGGATCTGAGCAAACTCGATAGCTACAAAGAGGGCAACCGCCTGGAGGCGAAGGAGGCTCAGGGAGGCTTGCCCCGGAGCATCTGGGCGAGCGTCTCCGCGTTTGCCAACACGAACGGCGGGATCATTCTGCTCGGCGTGGCCGAGCGGAAGGACAAGGCACTCGAAGTCGTCGGCCTCAAAGATGCCCACAGGATGGCCGATGACTTCTGGAACGCGGCGCACAGCCCAGACAAACTGAGCCCTTGCGTGCTTGCCGACAAGGACGTCCGCATTGAGAGTATCGACGGCAAAGACGTGCTCGTCATCGAAGTTCCGAGGGCGAAGAGGCAGCAGAGGCCCGTGTATATCAGCGGCAACCCAGTGAGGGGAACCTACCGACGCGATCACACGGGAGACTATTCGTGCGGGATGAGCGAAATAGAGGCGATGTACCGCGACGCCTCGAACGAATCAGCCGATCTGAGGCTGCACGAAAGCCTCTCCGTGACCGACCTGAGCACGGAGACCGTGGACTCCTACCGCAGGAGATACGACCTATACCACCAGAGTAGCGCTTGGAAGGATCTGCCCAACGAGGAGTTCCTATGTCGCATCGGTGCCGCGTGCATCGGCGAAGATGGCAAGGCGCATCCAACGAGCGCAGGTCTTCTCATGTTCGGCGAGGAATGGCGCATCATGGGGGAATTCCCCCACTACTTCCTCGACTACCGCCAAGAGACGAGCCCCGAAACGCGCTGGCAGGACCGCGTCACCTCTCAGACTGACGAGTGGCCCGGCAACGTTTTCGGCTTCTACCAACGAGCGTACGAGAAGATGCGCCAAGCGCTGAAGGTGCCCTTCAAACTGGACGAGAACAGCCTTCGTGTTGACGAGACCTCTGCGCACGAGGCACTGAGGGAGGCTATAGCCAACTGCCTCACCAACGCCGACTACAACGAACGTCGCGGCGTGGTCTTGCTCTGGCAGGAAAACGGGCTCAAGCTGTCGAACCCGGGAGGGTTCCGCGTGAGCGTGGAGGACGCCTACGCAGGAGGCATCTCCGATCCGCGTAACGAGACGATGATGAAGATGTTCACGCTCGTGCACGTCGGGGAGCGCGCCGGCAGCGGCATCCCTAACATGGTGAAGAACTGGACAGAGGCAGGATACGGAACCCCCGTGCTCAGCGAGCAGATAAATCCCGAGCGCTCGACTATCTTTCTGCCGCTTTCGGGTGAAACGGCTCCCGACGAGGTGAACGGCGACTTCTTGGCCCAAGGCAAAAGCCGTGCTATTTCACTTGAGCTGTATTCCCAAATGAACGACACCGAGAAAGTCGCCTTGCGCTTGGTTGCCGAGCAAGGGCGCGTTACAACCGCCCTTTTGGCAACTCAGGCCGGAGTGTCGAAATTAACCGCGACTCGCACCTTGAAAGGGCTGGTAGATAAGAACGTTCTTGTCTGGCGAGGGAGAAATAAGACGGATCCCGCCCAGTATTATGAAATGGCATCGAGCAGTTAAGAGCAGTTAAGAGCAGTTAAGAGCAGTTAAGAGCAGTTAAGAGCAGTTAAGAGCAGTTAAGAGCTGCTCTTAACCCTTGCATTGATTAGAGGGTCTTTATGCAGGATCGAGAAGATGAGCTTGGAAAACAAATAAAAAAGTGGCTTCGATCTCAACCGCCATGGTACTCTCATGCGCTCCATCTATCGATAAGGGGTCTGGCCTCGGAAGCCGAAATAAATACCCTTGCCGGCAAGGCATGCATCGAGGCAGGAGTAAACGTCAATATCGCGCAAAGAGGCGTCGAATTGGAGGGGTTTCAGGAAGAGGACCTTGCCCTTTTGGGGACTTCTGGAAGGGAAGTGATACTAACTGCGATAACAGCGGAAAAGGGGGTCAACGCTTTAACAGAGAACTCGACGCTTACTTTCGAAACAGACGGCCTGACTGTGGTTTACGGAGAGAATGGCTCGGGAAAGTCTGGATTCTGCCGCCTCATCAGGAATGCATGCACGTCTCGCGCTGGAGCCGAAGACATCCTTTCGAACGTTTTCGCACCCAGCGAAAAACCAGTAGCGATCTATAGAGCGATCGTAGATGGTGGTTCTTTTGCTTTTCGATGGACGTCGGGGGAGACTGAATGTGCAAGTTTTCCTGAAGTGATGTTTTTCGACTCCGCATGCGCAGCCTTAGAAATTGAAGGAAGGCAGAACGAAGTACTCTACACCCCTCCAATTCTTGGCGCGTTCGAACGTTTATCGCAGCTTGTATCAATAGTGTCAGATACCCTGAAAAGGTATGCGGACAACCTCCCAACCCTGATAACGGCATCCCTGCTTCCTGATTTTGCCAAAACAGACCCGTCTGTTGCCTCACTGCTGGCAAGCAGCGATCCCGAAGCCGCTCTTCGCGTTTTTGAAAAGATTGAGCTTTCGGAGCCAGAAATCGAGCGATTGGAATTGCTCCCGGAGCTCATTAAGGCTGATCCAAATGTGGAGTTGCCGATATTGCAAAGAAGATTTGATCAGCTTTCGAATTTACGTGAACAGCTTGCGGCGCTCTATAGACACTGCGAAGCGAAATTTCAACAAGAGTATGCGACAGCCGTTCAAGAAAGAGATCGGGCTTGGATTGCCGTTAATGCTGCACGCAAGTTATTGTCCGACTCTTCGGAACTAAAGGATGTGGGCGGCGATGATTGGAGAGCCTTGTGGGAGTCGGCGAGAACTTACTCGAATGATCATGCATATTCGACCGAGGCGTTTCCTTTTGTGGGAGAAGGGGCGATATGCCCACTGTGTCAGCAGCCTTTGTCGCAAGAAGCGGGACACCGGCTAACGAGCTTTGAAAAATACGTCACAAGTGCCGCAGAGACTGTTTACCAGAATAAAGCGGCAGCGTTGACTTCTTTGGAACGGGCATTTCTCAACGCCGCCAGGAATGTGATCGACGAGAAAGCTGGCATCGCAATAATCGAAAGCGGCGAGGCCAGAGACGCTATGGACAGATTGATCGACAAGCTCAACTCAATCGAGGCGTTTCCTGGCAGCGAGACCTTGGCGGAGCTTCTTGAGTCCACGAAAGGTATCGGGAAATCTGTTCGAAGGGCTATGGACGGTCTCAGCAGAAAAATGTCCTCCCTTAAGGAGCATCTGAAGCCCGATTCTTTGGCGAGAATGCAGGCGGAATATCGTTCCCTTCAGTCCAGAAGGTGGGCCATGCAGAATAGGCAGCAACTTCTGGCGGATGTAACGAATCGATATACTAAAAACGGACTCGAACGAGTTAGGAAGGACTGCACAACGCGGTCAATTACTGCTTTTGTATCCGAAATATCTCGGTCAGAAGTAGTCGGCAGAATGCAGGCGAGTTTCACTCAAGAGCTCACCGAGTTGAACGCAGAAGGCCAACCGGTGTCATTTGGCGCGAAAACGAAAGCCGGACGGGAAATCCAAGAAATTGCACTTGTAGGTGCGATTGATAACCTGAAGGCTGCAAAGGTGCTGAGCGAGGGTGAGAGAAAGATCATTGCGCTTGCGGGGTTTTTCGCTCAAGTCGACGTGATGCCTAGCCAATCGACTATCGTTTTAGATGATCCTGTAACTTCCCTTGACCACAAATGGAGGGAATCGGTCGCTTGTCGAATTGTTGATGAGGCCCGTAAAAGGCCCGTGGTTGTCTTTACCCATGACCCTAGGTTTTGCAGCTATCTCACTATTCATGCAGAACAAAGAGAAGCTGGAATAGAGTACCGGACGGTGCGCAGGAAAGGAAACGCATCGGGGGTTATCGTCGACGGTTTAGACTGGGGAGCATGCAGAACGAAGCAGAGAGTAATAATTCTGCAAGAAGAAGCCGATGCGCTGAAGGCTAAACAAAAAAGCGGCGATTTCGAAGACGATTCTGTCCTGGACCGCGAGATCCATACATGCTACGGCAGGCTGAGGTCGGCTTGGGAGCGCGCTGTTGAGGAAGTACTCCTCGCTGGCGTAATAGAAAGAATGAGCCCTCCGGTTCATACGCAGCTGCTTAAGAAGATTAGCGATATCGACGCCAATGATATTGCTGTTGTCGATCAGAATATGAGTAAGTGCTCAACCGTGATTGATGCACATGATGACCCGATGGCCGCACCAGTGCGGTGCCCGACGGTTGAGGATCTCATAAGCGATATCGACGCATTGAGGCGATGGATGAAGTCTATCAATAAACGCCGGGGGAATTAGGCCCTTTCCCATGCCCCGTCCAGATCGGCAGCGCACTTCTCAACGATGCAGCGGACGGCGGAGAGCTCGGATGCGGTTATCCGCCGGTTCCCGGCCTTGTCCTCGAGCATGGCGAGGATGGAGGCGGCGCCTTCCAGCTTCTCCGACGATTGCACGATTGCAGCCGCGATCTCTTCGGGTAGAGTGGTTTGCGGGATGCCGTCCATGGGCTTCCTTTCGCTCGGTGCCTCCACTGAGGAAACGGCAAGCCCCTTGGAAGACGATATGAGTAGAACATTGTGAGCCCCTACTTCATATCGTCTTCTCATTTGACCGTGGATCTTTGGGCTGATAATGGTCGCGTCCATACAACCGGCAATTCTTCCCAGGTTGCCACATATACG